>JAWLAN010000018.1:0-103936 GCA_041395385.1 Gammaproteobacteria bacterium | reverse complement strand
TCTCGCAGTGGCCGCGGGCGCGGACCAGCGCGGTGCGCGAGACGTTCTCGTTGAACAGCCCGATCTCGCCGAAGAACTCGCCGGGGTTGAGATAGGCGAGCACGATCTCGTGCCCCTTCTTGTCCTCCAGCGCCACGGTGACCGAGCCGCTGATGATGTAGAACAGCTCCTTGGACGGCTCACCTTGCCGGATGATCGTGGTCTTGGGCGAGCAGTGACGGCGGTGGCAATGCTCGAGGAAGCGTTTGATGACGTCGGTTCCCGCGGGCGCGGTACGCAACTCCGGCATGATGGAATTTCCCCCTGTAAACCCCGGCTGCAGTGCTCTTAGTGTAAGCAAGGTAACCTCCTGTGTCGAATGACGTTGGGCATGTGGTACGCTCTCCAACCGCTTGATACGGGTTGGAGAGTGCGATGAAAGGCGCGGTGAAGTGGGTCGGTGACGCGATGTTCGTGGCCGAGTCCGGCAGCGGTCACTCGGTGGTCGTGGACGGGCCGCCGGACGGCGGCGGACGCAACCTCGGCGTGCGACCCATGGAGCTGGTGCTCCTCGGCATGGGCGCCTGCACCGCCTACGACGTCGTCCACATCCTGCGCAAGGCCCGGCAGGACGTGCGCGGCTGCCGCGTGGAGCTCGACGCCGAGCGCGCCGAGACCCCGCCGCAGGTGTTCACGAAGATCCACGTGCACTTCATTATCACCGGCAAGGGGATCACGCCGGCGCAGGCCGAGCGCGCGGTGCAGCTCTCCGCCGAGAAGTACTGCTCTGCCTCGATCATGCTCGGCAAGACCGCCGCCATCACCCACGACTTCGTGGTCGAGGAGGCGGTCTGACCCGGGGGTTTCCGGTGCAGACGGCGCGCGTGCCGCGCGCCGCGGGGGGGCGCCGGTGCCGCCCGCAGTCGTGGTCCTGAATCCCTGGACGCGCATGGTGGCTACCGGACTCGTTGAGGGCTACGGTTGCCCGTGCTCGGCGAGGTCTTCGTCCTCGCCGCGGAGATTGCGCTCCGCCCGCGCCAGCAGGGCGGGCAGATCGTCGCCCTTGCCCCATTCGGCCAGTCCGATGCCGACGGCGACCATGCTCTCGCCGGCGCGCTCCTCCTCCAGCCGCAGGCGGTTGATGTAGGTTTCGATTTTGCGCACCAGCTTGCTCGCCGGCTCGAGCGCCGTCTCCGGCAGGATGAGCATGAAGGCGTCCCTCTCCCAGCAGCCGACCACGTCCACCCAGCGCAGCTTCTCCTTGAGCATCTTGGCGATGCCGCGCACCAGGCGCTGCTTCTGGATCGCCGTCACCGATTCGCCGGTCGGCCCCAGGTCCTGCAGGCGGATGATCACTACCGAAAGCGGATTGAGGTAGCGGCGGCTGCGCGCCACCTGCTGCACCAGCTCCTGCTGCATCGTCAGCGCGTTGAGCAGGCCGGTGGCCGGGTCCAGGCGGCCCGGGTCCTTCAGCTCCGGGTAGAGCTGGCGCGGGCGGCGGGCGGTCTCGTAGCGGGAGACATCGATCACGCAGCCCACGCTGCCGTCGAAGTCGCCCAGCCCCTCGAGCTTCTGCGTCACGCACTCGAAGCGCCGCTCGCCGGTGCCGGCGCCGGGTGCGTGCAGCCAGTGGATGGTCTTGGACAGGCTGAGGGTCTTGCGCGCCGGCAGTGCGGCGCGCTCGATGCCGAGCAGGCGTTCGCGGGGCACGCCCAGCTGATCGCAGAGGGTGTCGTTCACCCAGCGGACCTTGCCGTCGGCGTCGGCGATGAACACGCCCACGGGCAGGGCGGAGAGCACGGCCACCGCTTCCAGCGACGGCAGGGCGTTGTCTTCTTCTTTCATACACTCCTCAGGGCACGAGCTTGGGTCGCGTCTGAGGGTGTTAGCGGGTCAGGCCGCGGAAACTTTAGATTCCGCCACAGTCCCGCTCCGGCCGCGGGAAAGGCGTTGGAAGCGATGGCGCTACGACGCCACGCAGCGCAGATAGGCCTGCTCCAGATCGGCTGCGCCGAAGCTCGCACAGCACTCGTGCGGCGTGCCGACGAAGCGCGGCACCCCGCCGTGCAGGATGACGATGCGATCGCACAGCGATTCGACGTCGGAGAGCAGGTGGGTGCTGAAAAAGATCGCCTGACCCTGGTCGCGCCGCAGCGCCAGCAGGTGTTGCTTGAACAGCGCGCGGGCCTTCGGATCCAGCCCGCTCATCGGCTCGTCGAGCACGAACAGCGGCCGGCCGGAGAGCAGCGTCGCCGCCAGGCCGAGCTTCTGCGACATGCCCTTGGAGAGGGTGCGCACGGGCTTGGCCAGCGCCCCGGGTTCCAGATCGAGCGCGGCGAGCACGGCGTCGCGCTCGCTCTCGGCGTAGGGCCGCTCGTGCATGGCGGCCATGAAGAGCAGGAAATCCTCGCCACGGGCGTAATAGGGCGGCGAGAACTGCTCGGGCAGGTAGGCGAGCTGGCGTCGGGCCCGCCAGTCGCGGTGCGCGACGCCGAAGATCTCGATGTGCCCGCGATCGACCTCGCCCAGGTCCAGCATGCCCTTGATGAGGGTGGTCTTGCCGGCGCCGTTGACGCCGACCAGGCCGATGTATTCGCCGGCGCGCACGTTGAAGGTCACGCCGGTCAGCACGCGCTGCCTGCCGTAGCTGCGCTCCACCCCCTCGAATCGTATGGCCTCGGGCATGGGCTACATGTTATTGGAAAAAGGTGACGGAGACCTTTTTGGAGACCTTTATGTCCGGGGAACGCGGAAACAAAAAGCCCGCCAGAAGGCGGGCTGAAGCCGAGGGAGGAGTGTCAAAAAACCCAAAACAACATCAGTACAGATAAAACGCGTTGCAGTCGTTGTCGTTGGCGTTGATGGCCCAGATCCGGTTCGGCGAGTTGCCACTGACGCACGTCGCGGACTCATTGTCGACCGGGGCGTACGTGCCGCCGCCGCTGGGCGCGCCGCGCAGGACGCCGGACTCCGCCAGGCCGTCGTCGACCTTCACGTCCAGCTCACGCGCCACGGCCACCGGCATGCCGCGGCCGAGCACCAGGTGCAGACGAATCGGCTGACCGGCGGGGGCGAGATACTGATTGCTGCGCCCGAGCAGCAGATAGCCGCCCCAGGGATTGGTCGGGGCCACCGCGGTGTTCTGATAGGCGGCCGCATTGCCGATCAGGAGGGCAGTTGCATACGGCCCCTGGATAAATCCTGCCGCGGCAAGATGCGACCAGACTGCACCGGCTTCACCCCAGGCGCTTCCGCCATCCGTGCCATCGGAGAGACGACCGTTGCCATCGCCGCCCACATTTGCGCAGTTCGGCAGGTTCGAAGCGCCCAGGACGCTGCAGGCCTGGGTGGCACCGTTGCCCGGCTGCATGTCGCCCGGGATCATGCGGTAACGATCGATGAATCCGTAATAGGCAGCCTGCACGCCCGAATTCTGGTCGGCGACGTTGCGCACGCGCGCACTGGTGATGAGTTCCTGACCTTTCAGTATGCCGCCGAGCAGCAGACCGATGATGACCAGCACGATGGCGATTTCCACCAGCGTGAAGCCGCCCTGTTGTTTCCTGATGTTCGCGACCATAACCTGCCTTGTCTTGGATGGAGATCCACTATTGACTGACTCGTGTATTGCAGGCTCGGTGCCAAGACAACAACCATTTGATTTTTAAGCGTATCAATCCTCGCCCATCGGATTTCGTCCGAGGCGACTGTTAAGGTTCTCGGCACAATTGTCGAAATTTCGTCAGTCGCCCCCGGCAGGCGCACTGCAGCATGCGGATGGCCGAAGGTGGGGGCCTGGGCGGGCCGGGAGCCAGCCGCCGCAAGGGTCCGGCGGGACAGGCCCGGGTTCGGTAATAGTTGGGTAATAATGGACAGGCGACCGGCCACGGGTCGCAGACTATTCTGGGAGCACCGGCATTGGCTGTGAGCAGGTCGGTTTTCGAAACCACGCTGAGCGGCCGATTCCGCGCCGGACTGCGCCGCTACGGGCTGCGCATCCTGCTGGTCTTCCTCGTCTTCCTCGCCTTCCTGCTCAACGCGGCCGGGGTCATCGGGCTGACCTTCGACCTGAAGACCGCGCTGCGCTTCCACCCCGGACTGGTGCAGCATCTCGTGCAGACCGGCTCCCTGCCCGCCTTCGTCCAGTCCTCCGATTTCCTCGTGCTGCTGGCCTGCGGCGCCACGCTGTCGCTGCTGCTGCCGGTGCTCAGCCCGATCCGGGCCTCGGTATTGACCGTCATCTGCATGGTGCCGCCCATCTGGTTCGCGTACGCGAATCCCGCGCGCTCGGATGCGATACCGATGGAGTACACGCTGCTCACCATGCTGGTGCTGTACGTGGTCAACGTGCTCACCAGCTATTTCTCCGAGACCCACGCCCGCCAGCAGCTGGTCGGCATCTTCGGCCAGTACGTGCCGCCACAGCTGGCGCAGATCATCTCCCGCAGCCCGGAGAGCTTCTCGATGGAGGGCGAGCAGCGGGAGATGACTGTGTTCTTCTGCGACATCAAGGGCTTCTCCACCATCTCCGAGCAGATGCCGCCGCGGCAGCTCGCGCGCATGCTCAATCATTACTTCACGGCAATGACCGACATCCTGCATCAGCATGGCGCCACGATCGACAAGTACATCGGCGATGCGATCATGGCCTTCTGGGGCGCCCCGGTGGTGCAGGCCGACCACGCCCGCCGCAGTGTGCTGGCGGCGCTCGCCATGCACCAGAACCTGCAGCGCCTGCAGGTGCAGTTCCGCGATCAGGGCTGGCCGCAGTTCGACATCGGCATCGGCATCAACACCGGCATGATGAACGTCGGCAACATGGGATCGAGCTACCGCGTCGCCTACACCGTGGTCGGCGACGCAGTCAACGTGAGCTCGCGCATCGAGCGTCTCACCCGCGTCTACAACGCCCGCACGCTGGTGACGGAATCCACGATGGTCGCGGTGCCGGACGTGATCTTCAAGGAGGTCGATCACGTGCGCGTGCGCGGCAAGGGCAACTCCACGCGCATCTTCGAGCCGCTGTGCCGCACCGAGAACGTGAGCACGGCGCTGATGGAGAACCTGGCGATGCACCAGCGCGCGCTCGACGCCTACTACTTCCGGCAGTGGGAGGAGTCCGAGGGGCTGTTCTCGGCGCTGCGGCTGAAGGACTTCAATCGCCAGTACTGCGAGCTCTTCCTTCGGCGCATCGATCAGCTTCGCAACAAGCCGCCACCGGGCGACTGGATGGGAGTGACCAACTACTCACGTCGCCCCACCGACTGACGCCCGCGAACAGGGTGACAGACACCTTTTGCGCCGCTGCTTCCGGGCAACCGCGCGGCAAGATGTGCCCGTCACCTTCTTCTTCCGGAGTTACCAACCCATGAGGCGGCCGCTGCCCGCGATGAGGACCACGGCGACGCCGAGCACGGTGTTGATACCGACGAGGCGGCGGATCCGCGCCAGGGCCGCGCCGGCCGCCGGCATGTCGTGCGCGGCGACCGCATGGCGCAACCCGCGGTAGGGCACGAACCAGACGTAGAGAAAGATGAGGATCATCGCCACGCCCATGCCGGTCATCACCCACACGTACGGCAGCGCATCCCTGAAGTCCCCGTACATCGACGCCGCCAGGTAGTAGCCGCTCGCCGGCAGGACCACGACGGCCGCCCACACCCACGGGAAGAACCGCTCGAAGACGCCCGACCACAGCGCGAACCGGGCGCCCGGCTGCAGCTGTGCGGCGGCAACCGGACGCAGGCAGACGTAGGCGAAGAACATCCCGCCGACCCAGACCACGGCCGCAAGCAGGTGCAGCGCGAGCGCGGCGATCACGGCGGGGGTGGCGCCGGTGCCGCCGCATCCGGCGGCTTCGGCGCGGCGGCAGGCCCGGCCGCCGTGGCGTGGCGGCTCAACCAGGCACGTACGCGCGCCGCGACGATCGCGGTGGCGCCGCCGAGCATGTCATCCACGCCGGGCACGGTGGTCTGGCTGTAGCCCGTGTGCTGCGCCGCGCGCGCGGCGCTGGCGCGCTGATCGGCGAGGCTGCGCTGCGCCGGTCCGGCGAATTCCCCGGTGATGTCGAGCACCGGCAGCTCAAGCTTATCCATCGCCGGGACGGTGACCGCCGGCGGGTTGAGGCCCTCGGCCGAGGACAGGCTGAGCACCACCACGCCCTTGATGTCCCTGGCGCCGGCGGCCGTGGCAAGCGCCAGGGCCGCGCCCAGCTCCTGGCCGATGATCGCGATCGCCTCGGGCCTGGACTCGGAGAGTTTGGCGAGCGCGGCGGTAATACGCTTGCGGGCCAGCTCCTGGGTGCCGCCATACGCCTCGCGCGGCGAGCCGGCCGGCAGCACCGGCAGCTGCAGCGAGAGCGTCGACCAGCCGGCAGCCGGCAACTCGGTGCGCAGGGCATGGATCAGGCCGGGCTCATCGGCGGTGTCGTCCATGGCGTGCAGCAGCAGCACCGCGCCGCGCGGCTCCCTGCCGGTCTGCTCCCTGTACAGGGCGAGCACCTGCGCCTTCTCGACCTCCAGCTGCAGCACCTCGGCGGCAGGCACCCGCGCGGTCACGGCATCCACGATCGCCTGCTCGCGCGCGGCATCCGGTGGGATCTGAAGCGGCGGCTTGCCGCCCTTCTCGCTCTTGCCGCCGGCTTCCTTGGCCGTGGTTGCCGCGGGTTTGTCCTTGCCGTCGGGCGGCGTGGTCTGGGCGTTCACGCCGAATGCGAGCAGCACGCCCGACAGCATCCACCCCCCGGCCCTCAGTGCATCTATACGTCGCATGCGGGCAGTATAGGCGAGCCGGCCAAGTGGCTGAAAACCCCCGCCCGATCGGGTACAGTGGCCATCCTTTTTCGCAGCCAAGCCGACCGCCGTGGCCCAGGACTTCCTCATCGCGCCCTCCATACTCTCCGCCGACTTCGCGCGCCTCGGCGAGGAGTGCACGCGCGTGCTCGAGGCCGGCGCCGACATCATCCATTTCGATGTCATGGACAACCACTACGTTCCGAACCTGACCTTCGGGCCGGTGGTGTGCGAGGCGTTGCGCCGGTACGGCATCAGCGCCCCGATCGACGCGCACCTGATGGTGCGGCCGGTCGATCGGCTGATCGGCGACTTCGCCAGGGCCGGCGCCACCTACATCACGTTCCACCCCGAGGCGAGCCACCACGTCGATCGCTCCCTGCAGCTCATCCGCGACAGCGGCTGCAAGGCCGGCCTGGTCTTCAACCCCGCCACGCCACTCGAGGTGCTGAACTACGTGATGGACAAGGTCGACATGGTGCTGCTCATGTCGGTAAACCCGGGCTTCGGCGGCCAGTCGTTCATACCCACGGCGTACACCAAGCTCAAGCAGGCGCGCCAGCTCATCGACGCCAGCGGCCGCCCCATCCGCCTGGAGATCGACGGCGGCGTGAAGATCGACAACATCCGCGCCATCGCCGAGGCCGGCGCCGACACCTTCGTGGCGGGCTCCGCGATCTTCGGCACCTCCGACTACAAGGCCACCGTCGCCGCCATGCGCGCGGAGCTCGCGAGGGCGCGGGCGTGAGCGAGGGCGCGCCGGAGCTGCTGCTGTTCGATCTGGACGGCACGCTGGTCGACAGCGTGCCGGATCTGGCCTTCTGCCTGAACGCGATGCTGACGGAGCTCGCGCTGCCGGCGGCAAGCGAGGACGATGTGCGGATGTGGGTGGGCAACGGCGCCGAGCGGCTGGTCAAGCGCGCCATCACGCGCCGCATGGACGGGGAGCCGGAGGATGGGGCCCTGCTCCGCCGCGCATTGGCGCGGCTGATGGAGATCTACGCCGAGAACACCGATCAGTACAGCCAGCTCTACCCCGGCGTGATCGAGGGCCTGGACTACGCCCGCTCGCTCGGCTGCCCGCTCGGAGTGGTGACCAACAAGGCCGAGCGCTTCACCGTGCCGCTGATGCGCTCGCTCGGCATCTTCGATCGCTTCGACATCGTCGTCGGCGGCGACACGCTGCCCACGCAGAAGCCGCACCCCGGTCCCCTGCTCCACTGCGCCGAGCAGTACCGCGCCGCGCCCGCGCGCAGCGTGATGATCGGGGACTCGATCAACGATCTGCAGGCCGCGCGCGCTGCCGGCATGCGCATCCTGTGCGTGAGCTACGGTTACAATCACGGCAACGACATCGGCACGCACGGCCCGGACGCCATACTCCACTCGCTGGCGGAACTGCCCGCCCACCTGTAGATGCAACCACGCATGAACGCCGCTCAACTCGACCGACTGCGCGCGCAGGGCTACAACCGCGTGCCGGTGGTGCGCGAGGTGCTCGCCGACCTGGACACGCCGCTCAGCGCGTACCTTAAGCTCGCCGAGGGCCCCTACTCCTACCTGTTCGAGTCCGTGCAGGGCGGCGAGAAGTGGGGCCGGTATTCCTTCATCGGCCTGCCGGCGAAGACCGTCATGCGCGTGCGTGGACACGAGGTCGTGGTGCTTGAGCACGGTCGGGAGATCGAGCGCCACGAGGCGGCCGATCCGCTGGCCTGGGTGGAGGAGTTCCATCGCCGCTACCGGGTGCCGGAGATCGAGGGCATGCCGCGCTTCACCGGCGGCCTGGTCGGCTATTTCGCCTACGACACCGTGCGTTATATCGAAAGGCGCTTGTCCAACGATGACCGCCCCGACCCGCTGGGCGTGCCCGACATCCTGCTGATGGTGTCCGAGGAGGTCGTCGTCGTCGACAACCTCAAGGGCAAGCTTCAGCTGGTGGTGCACGCCGACGCGCACGACAACGGCGCGATCGAGAAGGCCGAGCGCCGTCTGGACGAGCTCACCGTCGCGCTGCGCGAGGGCCGTCCGCGCTACGCCGCCAACCCGACCTCGGTGCAGGTCTCCGAGGCCGACTTCACCGGCGGCTCATTCACGCGCGAGGGCTACATGAACGCGGTGGTGCGCATCAAGCGCTACATCGTCGACGGCGACGTGATGCAGGTGGTGCCCTCGCAGCGCATGTCGATACCGTTCGCCACACCGCCCATCGATCTGTATCGCGCGCTGCGCAGCCTGAACCCCTCGCCGTACATGTTCTTCTTCAACTTCGGCGACTTCCACGTCGTCGGCTCCTCGCCCGAGATCCTCGTGCGGCTGGAGGACGGGATGGTGACGGTGCGGCCGATCGCCGGCACGCGCCCGCGCGGCAGGACCGAGGAGGAGGACCTGGCGCTGGAGAAGGACCTGCTCTCGGACCCGAAGGAGATCGCCGAGCACCTCATGCTCATCGATCTCGGCCGCAACGACGTCGGCCGCGTAGCGGAGGTGGGCAGCGTGACGGTCACCGAGCGCTTCGTCATCGAGCGCTATTCGCACGTCATGCACATCGTTTCCAACGTGGTCGGCAGGCTGAAGAAGGGCATGAGCGCGATCGACGTGCTGCGCGCCACCTTCCCCGCCGGCACGGTGAGCGGGGCGCCGAAGATCCGCGCCATGGAGATCATCGACGAGCTGGAGCCGGTGCGGCGCGGCATCTATGCCGGCGCGGTGGGCTACCTCTCGTGGAACGGCAACATGGACACCGCCATCGCCATCCGCACTGCCGTGATCAAGGACGGCACGCTGCACATCCAGGCCGGCGGCGGCATCGTCGCCGACTCCGTGCCCGAGACCGAGTGGGAGGAGACCATCAACAAGCGCCGCGCGATGTTCCGCGCGGTGACGCTCGCCGCCGCCGGCCTGGATCGGGCCGGCTAGTCATCCGGACCGCGGCAGGCCGGCCGCATTCGCGGCTCAGCGCGCCGCCGGCGGCAGCCTCAGCTCCGCGAGTCTTCCGACCAGGATCGAAACCACCACCACCGCGAACAGCGACATCAGCCGGTTCACGAGCGCCATCGCGTCGGAGACGTCGCTGGGCCGTGAGACGAAGTATCCGGCCAGCACGGCGAGACAACTCAGCCACGCGAACAGGCGGATGAGACGCAGATCGCCGGCGCGCTGGATCTCCAGCAGCACGATCACGTAGACCGCGCCGTGCGCGAGCCCCTTGGGCGTGAACACGTCGAGCGTGAACAGCGCCGTGAGGGCGACGAGGCTCATGATCACCGCGCGGCGGCGAACCGGATCTCTTCGACTCATGGTCCACATCTGGCATCCCTCCTCTGGTCCGACAAGGCGGACGGGCGTTTCGCGGTCCGCGGGAGCGCGCATGCGCGCGGCGCAAACAAGAACCATACAACATGCAACACGTCCGATCATCCGCATCCGATGCGATCGTCGGCCGCGAGACGCGTCCGGCGCGAGATCTCGTGAGTTGCGGACACGCATCGATAGCTCTCGCGCATTGCGGCACTGACGCCACGGTTCACCGATACGCTGGAGAGGCCGGGGCGAGCAGGGTTGAATTGCGGCGCGGATTTCGATACGGTACATGCAGTAGCTGAACGAATCGCCGGCGCGCACGACAATTTCAAGTGCGCCCATCAAGCAGTCCTGACGAGTAGTAGTTCGTACTAGTGATCACGAGGTGCCGCGAGCGCGGCACCGCCCCGAACGAACGTCGCTCCGCATTGGAGCGGCAAGGCGCGCGTGCGCGCGCACCCCGTGGCGCACACGCCATCGCATCGCGGCCCGATTTCCGCGCACGGCGGCGCTTGGCTCCGACACACGCCGACGCCGCCCTGCGCCATGCGCAGCCTGCCGCGCCCACTGCAGCGGCGCGGCCTGGATCCACACTGGCTCGATCAGGCATCAATCTGGAGACAGCAGGCCCGATGAACCTCGAGAATTCGATTACGCATGCCATGCAGTGGTCGCTGGCGCTGCTCGTAGTGGCCGCCGCATGGGGCGCGCTGGTCTATGCGCGGCGGCTGGTCCTCGCGCGCCTCGAGCGGCACGCGCGTGCCAGCGCCTCGGTGATCGATGACTGCCTCGTTGAAGCCATCTCCGAAACCAGGCCGCTGCTCTGGCTGCCGCTCATCGTAACCCTCGTCAGCCCCGCGCTCGCGCTTCCGGCGCGCGCGCTGTCCGCGATCGAACTCGCGACGTTCATCGGCATCCTGCTGCAGAGCGGGCTTTGGCTGAATCGCCTCATCCTCGCCTGGCTGCAGCGCATGCTGTCGCGCTGGGACGCGGCCAAGGCCACGACGATGTCCATGCTCGGCTGGTGCCTGCGCGTGGCGGTGTGGTCCATCCTCGTGTTCACCGCGCTCGACACGCTCGGCTTCGACATCACCGCGCTGGTCGCCGGCCTCGGCATCGGCGGCGTGGCCGTGGCGCTGGCGGCGCAGGCGGTGCTCGGCGACCTGCTGGCCTCGCTGTCCATCGTCTTCGACAAGCCGTTCCTGCGCGGGGATTTCATCGTCGTCGACGACAAGATGGGCACCGTCGAGAACATCGGCATCAAGACCACGCGGCTGCGCAGCCTGAGCGGCGAGCAGCTGATCTTCTCCAACAACGATCTGCTGCAGAGCCGCATCCGCAACTTCAAGCGCATGCAGGAGCGCCGGGTGGAGTTCCGCATCGGCGTCACCTACCAGACGCCGTCGGAGCTGCTCGAACGGATCCCGAGGATCATCCGCCAGATCATCGAGTCGCAGCCGCAGACGCGCTTCGATCGCGCTCACTTCAAGGAGTTCGGGGACTCGGCGCTGGTCTTCGAGACCGTGTATTACGTGCTCAGCGCCGAGTTCAACACCTACATGGACGTGCAGCAGGCGATCTCCATCGAGCTGGTGCGGCGCTTCGAGCGCGAGGGCATCGAGTTCGCCTATCCGACGCAAACACTCTACCTGAGGCGGGCAGCCGCCTGACCGGCATGAACCCATTGCACCCGGAGAAGCGGTTGATCATCGCGTCGAACCGGCTGCCGTTCGTCGTTGGACGGGATCCGGCCGGCGCGCTCGAGGTCAGGCCGGCATCGGGCGGGCTGGTCACGGCCATGCTGCCGATCCTGCGGCAGAATGGCGGCACCTGGATCGGCTGGACCGGCCTGCCGGAGAAGGACGACGCCTCACCGGCGGCGCTGGCCGAATCCGTCGACGATCCGGGATTCAGCGTTGTCCCGGTCGCTCTCAGCGACGAGGAGGTCGTGGGCTTCTACGAGGGCTTTTCCAACGAGATCATCTGGCCGCTGTTCCACGATATGCCGTCGTTCTGCGAGTTCGCGCCGTCGCACTGGAACTACTACCTGCAGGTCAACCGCAAGTTCGCCAGGGCGATCGCCGAGAACGCGGCCCCCGATTCGCTGGTCTGGGTGCACGACTACCATCTCCTCAACGTCGGCACGGAGCTGCGCCGGCTCGGAAGCAGGCTGCGCACCGCCTTCTTTCTGCACATACCGTTCCCCTCGATCGACATCTTCATGAAGCTGCCGTGGCGGCAGTCGCTGTTGCGCTCGATGCTGGAGTACGGCCTCGTCGGATTCCAGACCCTGCGCGATCGGCGCAACTTCGTGCAGTGCCTGCGACGGCTTTTCCGCGACGTCAGCGTCAGCGGCAAGGGCCAGGTGCTGCGGGTGCGCGTCGGCGATCGCGCCCTGGCGGTGGGGCACTTTCCGATCGGCATCGACTTCGCGGACTTCGCGCACCGCGCCGCGACGGCGGAGGTGCGCGAGCGCGCGCAGGCATTGCGCAGCCTGCTGCCGGATCGGCAACTGTTCTTCGGCGTGGATCGCCTCGATTACACCAAGGGCATACTGCTGCGCCTGCGCGCGTTCCGCGAGGCGCTCATCCGTCATCCCGAGCTGCGCCAGCGGGTGACGCTGATACAGGTGGTCGTGCCCAGCCGCGAGCACATCTCCAAGTATTTCGACCTGCGCACCCAGATCGAGCAGCTGGTGAGCCGCATCAACGGCGAGTTTACCGAGCCCGGCGGCTGGGTGCCGATCCATTACGTCTTCCGCAGCCTCGACCCCGTCGACCTGCTCGCCTACTACCGCGCCGCCGAGGTCGCGCTGGTGACCCCGCTGAAAGACGGCATGAACCTCGTCGCCAAGGAATACTGCACGTGCAGCATCGAGGAGAACTGCGTGCTCGTCCTGAGCGAGTTCGCCGGCGCCGCCGCGCAGCTGCGCAGCGGCGCACTGATGGTCAATCCGTTCGACATCGAAGGGGTCGCCGACGCGATCTACCGCGCCTTCTGCATGCCCGAGGAGGAGCGACGCCGCCGCATGCGGCGCATGCGGCGGGAGATCATGCGCCGCGATCTTTTCTGGTGGGTGACTTCGTTTTTCAACGCCGTGTCAAAGGAGGTGCCTCATGAGCTACAGACAGACGAGTCCGACGAGCATGGTGCGCTGGTCGGCGGTGCGTACCCCGTCGATGCCCAGCCCCGAGAGCTCCACCGACGCGCCGGCTGAGATCGAGCTGCCCGCGGGCGAGAACGGCTACTCGGTCGATTCGAGCACGCCGGAGGCGGATGCGGGGAGCGACGAGGAAGGCGCGCCATGGAGACGGCCGGGCGACCGCGAAACCCCGCGGATCGCCCGGCCGCCAGCTACGCCCATGCTGACGGCCCGCGCCGGCCGGTGGGCATGGTTGCGCTCGCCGCGTGAACGCGGCACTTCGATCCCGCGCGCGAGTCGGCAGAGGGCTCGCTCGCGAATAATTCAGTATGCCCGCTCCCACGGCCGGCTCAGCCTCAAGGCGCATTGGATGAGCCCGACCATGCTGTAGGTCTGCGGGAAATTGCCCCAGAGCTCCCGGCTCCTGGGGTCGATGTCCTCGGACAGCAGTCCGAGCGGATTCCGGATCTCCAGCAGCTTCTCGAACAGCACGCGCGCCTCCTCGCGGCGGCCGAGCGCGGTCAACGCGTCGATATACCAGAACGTGCAGATCACGAACGCCACCTCGGGCTCCCCGAAATCATCGGCCTTCACGTAGCGATAGACGAAGTCGCCCCGCTTCAGCTCTTTCTCGATCGCCGCCACCGTGCTGGCGAAGCGCGGATCCCCGGCCGCCAGGAAGCCGAGCTCGTGCAGCAGCAGCAGGCTGGCATCGAGATGCGCGCCCTCGAAGGCGTCCACGAAGGTGTTCCGCTCCTTGTCGTAGGCGCGCGCGCAGATCGCCGCGTGGATGCGATCGGCGTGCTCCCGCCAGTACCCGGCGCGCGGGGCGAGGCCGAGGTGCGCGGCGATGCGCGCCAGCCGATCGCAGGCCACCCAGCACATCACGCTCGAGAACGTGTGCACGGCGGTGGAACCCCGGAACTCCCAGATGCCGGCATCGGGCTGATCGTAGACCTGCACGGCGATCTCCCCGAGCGGTTCCAGCCGCCGGAACAGGGCCTCGTCGCCCGGCCGCTCCAGCCGCCGATCGAAGAACATGTGCATCGCCGCCAGCACGGCGGAACCGTAGATGTCGTTCTGCTCCTGCCGATAGGCCGCGTTGCCGACGCGCACCGGGCCCATGCCGCGGAAGCCGCGCAGGGCGGGGGCGACAGACTCCGGCATGTCCGCACGGCCGCTGATGCGGTAGACCGGCTGCAGCCTGCGCCCGCGCGTGGCGGCGAGATTCACGATGTAGTGCAGGTAGCGCTCCATCGTGCCGGTCGCGCCCAGGCGGTTGAGGGCCGCGACCACGAAGTAGCTGTCGCGCAGCCAGCAGTAGCGGTAGTCCCAGTTGCGCGTGCTTTGCGGCGCCTCCGGTATGGAGGTCGTCATCGCCGCGACGATGGCGCCGGTATCGTCGAAGGCGCTGAGCTTCAGCGTGATGGCCGCGCGGATGACCGCATCCTGCCACTCGAACGGGATGCCGAGATAGCGCACCCAGCGATGCCAGTACGTCGTGGTCTCCAGCAGGAACGCGCGGCCGACGTCGCCGGCCGCGCCCTCCACGGTCTCGTCGGGCCCCAGCAGGAACGTCAGCTCCTGTTCCAGCACCGTCGGCAGTCCCTCGAGCAGCGCGGTGAGGCTCGCGTCCGTGGTCAGGCGCACCGTCAGATCGCCGCCGACGTAGCGGACGTGGTTGCTGCCGAAGGTGATCGACGGGCTCGCGCTGCCCCAGTCGCAACGCGGCTGCAGATGCAGGCGTATGACCGGGCTGCCGGCCACCGGCCGGACCTGGCGCACGAACATCATCGGTTTGAAGGTTCGCCCGAAGCGGTGGCAGCGCGGCGCGAAATCCACGATCTCCACCGCGGCGCCGTCGCGGTCGTACAGGCGCGTGAGCAGGACGGCGGTGTTGCGCAGGTACTCCTGCTCGGCGCGCACGAAGTTCTGCAGCGCTATGGTGAAGGTGCCGGCGTCCGGGTCGCCGCCCGCGTCGAGCAGCCCGCAGAAAAAAGGGTCGCCGTCCATGCGCGGCAGGCAGGCCCAGACCATGCGGCCGCTGCCGTCGATGAGGGCGCTGACGGTGCAATTGCCGATGACGCCGAGATCAAGATTGCCCATTTCCGCCTCCCGCGTACGCAACGTATTCCTCCAGCCAGCGCACGACGCTCGCCGCGTCGGCAAGACGCCAGCGCGCGCAGGTCTCTCCCGCGCCGACCTTCACGGCATGGCCGCCGCGCGCGTTCACCAGCTCGAAGCCGTGCTCGTCGGTGGCATCATCGCCGACGAACACCGGGCGCCGGCCACGAAATGGCGGCTCCTCCAGAAAGGCCGCGATGGCCCGGCCCTTGTCGGCGGCCGCGGGCCGCAATTCGAACACCATCTTGCCGGGCTGAACGGCATAGGCATCGCCGAGGGCGGCGGCGGCCTGCCGCATGCACCCCTCCACCAGCGCCGCCAGCGCCGGGGCGCGGCGGTAGTGCACGCACAGGGCCGCGCCCTTGTTCTCGAGTATGAGCCCCGGGTGGCGGGAGACGAAGGCCTCCATGTCCTCATGGACCGCGGCCAGCCCGTCCCCTTGCGGCAGCGTGCAGTGCAAGGCGCCGGCGGCATCGCGTCGCTCGGCGCCGTGCTGGCCGGCGGCCGGCAGTCGCAGCGGCGCGAACAGGCGATCGAGGTCGAGGATCGCGCGCCCGCTCACCAGGGCGAGCGGCGCGCCCGCGTCCTCCACCACGGCGCGCAGCGTCTCGACCAGCCCCGCAGGCATGCGCACCGCCCGGGGGTGCTCGGCGATCTCCAGCAGCGTGCCGTCGACATCGAGAAAAAACGCCCAGTCGGCGCCGAATGGCGGCATGTCAAGAACTCTCCTCTGCATGACGGATGGCGGAGACGTACGCACCGGCGGCGAACGCGGCGACGGCCGCGCCCGCTCCTGCCGACGGCGCGCCGCACACATGTATATAACATGACCCGCCGGCGGAACCGGGAAACGGGCCACGAGGCCGACTATGAAGTGACTGCTGGTACGGCGCGAGGTTTCATCGCTGCCGGCCGGGTGGCCCGCGCCCCTCTCAGCCGCCCAGCGGCGGCGCGCGCCGCCCCCGCCGGGGTTTCGAAATCCCTGAAATACCGCCAAAATACCCGCCCCGGCCCCCGCCAGGGGCGAGACACCCCGCCTCCAGAAGACTGACGACCGCCACACCCGAGTCACCCCAGGATACCGGTCCCATGCTGTTGATGATCGACAACTACGATTCCTTCACCTACAACCTCGTGCAGTACTGCGGCGAGCTCGGCGCCGACGTGCGCGTGTACCGCAACGACGAGATCACGGTGGAGGAGATCGGCCGGCTGAAGCCCGATCACATCATCATCTCGCCCGGTCCGTGCACGCCCAACGAGGCCGGCGTGTCGATGGCGGCCATCGAGCGCTACAAGGGCGAGTTCCCCATACTCGGGGTGTGCCTCGGACACCAGGCCATCGGCCAGGTCTTCGGCGGCGACGTCGTGCACGCCCGCGAGGTGATGCACGGCAAGACCTCGCCGATCTTCCACCTCGACAAGGACGTGTTCGCCACGCTGCCCAACCCGTTCACCGCCACCCGCTATCACTCGCTGGTGATCAAAAAGGAGACAGTGCCGGAGTGCCTCGAGGTCACCGCGTGGACGCGCAATCCCGACGGCTCGATGGATGAGATCATGGGAGTGCGCCACAAGCAGTACCGCATCTCCGGGGTGCAGTTCCACCCCGAGTCGATCCTCACGGAGCACGGCCACGCCCTGCTGCGCAACTTCCTGGAAGACAGGCGCTGAGCGCGACCATGAGCGTTACGCACGCGCTGCAGGCCATCGTCGAGAGACGCGACCTGGCCGGCCACGAGATGGAGGCGGCGATGCGCACGATCATGGCCGGCGAGGCCACCCCGGCGCAGATCGGCGGTTTCCTCGTCGGCCTGCGCATGAAGGGCGAGACGGTCGACGAGGTCGCGGCCGCCGCACGCGTGATGCGCGAGCTGGCCACGCCCGTGCACGTGCACGCCGAGCCGCTCATCGACACCTGCGGCACCGGCGGCGACGGCGCCAACACCTTCAACATCTCCACCACCAGCGCCTTCGTGGTGGCCGCCGCCGGCGGCAAGGTGGCGAAACACGGCAACCGCTCGGTGTCGAGCGCCAGCGGCAGCGCCGATCTGCTGGAGGCCGCCGGCGCGCGGCTGGATCTGTCGCCGCAGCAGGTGGCGCGCTGCGTCGAGGAGGTCGGCGTGGGCTTCATGTTCGCGCCGGCGCATCACGCTGCGACGCGGCACGCGGTCGGCCCGCGCCGCGAGTTGGGGGTGCGCACCATGTTCAACGTACTCGGCCCGCTCACCAACCCGGCCGGCGCGCGGCGCCAAGTCATCGGTCTGTTCAGCGCCCACTGGCTGGAGCCGCTGGCGGAAGTGCTGCAGCGGCTCGGCAGCACGCACGTGCTGCTCGTGCACGCCCACGACGGCCTCGATGAGATCAGCATCGCCGCCCCGACCGAGGTGGCCGAGCTGAAGGACGGGGAGATCCGGCGATACCGCCTGACGCCGGCTGAGATCGGCGTCGCGGTCGCGCCCCTGGACGGCATTACCGTGAAGGACCGGCAGCGGAGTCTGGCGATCACGCGCAGCGTGCTCGCCAACACGCCCGGACCGGCGCTGGAAATCGTCTGCGCAAACGCCGGCGCGGCGATCTATGCTTGTGGTCTGAGCGAGGACATCGCCGGCGGCGTGCGGCGTGCGCGCGCGGCGCTCGCCGACGGCAGCGCGGCAAGGGTCTTCGCCGCCTTCATCGATTTCAGTCAACGTTGTTGAGCGACATGGACAACACACCCGACATACTGAAGAAGATCCTGCAGCACAAGGAGAAGGAGGTGGCGGCCCGGCGCGCCGTCGTCTCGCTCGAGCAGATGGAACGCCGCGCCGAGGACGCCCCGCCGCCGCGCGAATTCGTCACCGCCATCGAGCACAAGATCGCCGAGGGCAAGCCAGCGGTGATCGCCGAGTGCAAGAAGGCCTCGCCGAGCAAGGGCGTCATCCGCAAGGAGTACTACCCGGCCGAGATCGCCAAGTCCTACGAGGCGGCTGGCGCGGCGTGCCTGTCGGTGCTGACCGACACCGAGTTCTTCCAGGGCACCGACGCGCACATGCAGGCGGCGCGCGCGGCCTGCTCGCTGCCGGTGCTGCGCAAGGACTTCATCGTCGACCCCTACCAGGTCTACGAGGCGCGCGCGCTGGGCGCGGACTGCATCCTGCTCATCGTCGCCGGCCTGAAGGATCGTCTCATGCAGGATCTCGCCTGGCTGGCGCGCGACCTCGGCATGGACGTGCTCGTCGAGGTGCACAATCGCGAGGAGCTCGAGCGCGGCCTGATGCTGCGCACGCCGCTCATCGGCATCAACAACCGCGACCTGCACACGTTTCGCACCGATCTGCAGACCACGCTCGATCTGCTCTACGACGTGATGCAGGATCGCACCGTGGTCACCGAGAGCGGCATACACACGCCCGAGCAGGTGGCCATGCTGCGCAAGCGCGGCGTGCACGCGTTCCTGGTCGGCGAGGCCTTCATGAGCGCCCCCGACCCGGGCGAGAAGCTGAAGGAATTGTTCTCGCTGTGAGCCGTCCAACGAGTGGAAAGAAATCCAACCCAGGAGGCGTATCCATGAATCGAGGCATCTACCCACTCGCCCTGCTGGCGGCCGGCGCACCGGCCGTCGCCGGCGCCGCCGATCTGGTGGCCACTCCCGTCTGGGAGACCGAGGCCGTGTTCAAGAACCCGGAGTCGGCGCTCTACGACATGGAGCGCAACGTGATCTATGTGTCCAACGTCGACGGCGACCCCATGGGCAAGGACGGCCACGGATTCATCTCGCGCATGTCCCCCGATGGGCACGTGACGGACCTGGAATGGGTCACCGGCCTGAACGGGCCGAAGGGCATGGCGATCGTGGGCAACAGGCTCTATGTGGCCGACATCGACACGCTGGTCGAGATCGACATCGACACCGGCACCGTCTCGCACCGTTACACGGTTTCGGACGCGCAGTTCTTCAATGACGCGGCCGCGGACGGCGCCGGGACCGTCTACGTCTCCGACATGATGACCAACCGCATCCATCGCCTTTACAACGGCGTCTTCGAGAACTGGATCGAAGGCAGTCAGCTCGAGAACCCGAACGGCCTCTACGCCATGGACAACAAGCTGCTGCTGGGCACGTGGGGCGCGATGAAGGGCGGATTCGCCACCGAGGTGCCCGGACATATCAAGGTCATCGACATCGCCACCAAGGCCGTCACCGATTTCGGCAGCGACAAGCCGATCGGCAACATGGACGGCATCGCGCTCATGGCCGACGGAACCATACTCGCGACCGACTGGATGGCAGGCGCGCTGATGACCATCGCCCCGGACGGCACGGTGCGCCAGCTTCTGGACCTAAACCAGGGCTCCGCGGATCTGGACTACCTCATGAACGGCAGCATCGCCATCGTGCCGATGATGTCCGATGGAAAGGTGGTCGCCTACCAGATCGCCGAACCGGCGCCGGAGCCTGTGCCCGAAGAGATGCCCGCCGAGGGCGCCGCGCCAGCCGCCCAAGAATGATGTTCCGGCCCACGAAACAGCGCCCGAAGTCGAGCCATGGCGGAGAAACCGCACGGTTTCGAGAAGGAGTACACGGAGAAGGGGTTCTGGGACTCCCTGCTGCACTACGCGAAGCTCGCCGGCCGCGAGGTCGTGGAGAAGGCGCTGCAGCTTTATTTCACCGCCGAGTCGAAGGATCTGCCTCAGTGGGCGCGCGCAGTGATCTACGGGGCGCTGGGCTATTTCATCGCGCCGCTCGACGCCATCCCGGACCTCACGCCGATCGTCGGCTATACCGATGACCTCGGCGTGCTGGTTGCGGCGCTGGCGGCGGTGATGGCATACGTCACGCCCGACGCGATGGAACGCGCGGCGCGCAAGGCGCGCGAGTGGTTCCAGTAGCTGGGCCACGCAATTGCGTCGTTTCCGCGCAAGCGGGAACCCATATTCGATATACTCAGGCCTGCAGCGACACAACGCGCCCGCAGCTCAGTTGGGCGAGGCGGGATCAGGCGAACATCCGGCGAATGTTCGCCCCGCCGAGCGCCCGGTCAGGGAGGACCGGGCCGGATCGTCGCTCCAGGCAAGGGTGTGGCCACCGCGGTAACGAGTAGCACCACACGCGCCCGTAGCTCAGTTGGGCGAGGCGGAAACCGGCGAACATCCGGTGAATGTTCGCCCCGCCGAGCGCCCGGTCAGGGAAGACCGGGCCGGATCGTCGCTCCAGGGAAGGATGCAACCATCGCGGTAACGAATAGCACCACACGCGCCCGTAGCTCAGTTGGATAGAGTACTCGGCTTCGAACCGAGTGGTCGGGAGTTCGAATCTCTCCGGGCGCGCCAATCTCCTTTTTGCATTGCGCTTCACGGACTCGCGCGCCGCGCCGGGTTCGCCTGCGGACGGATCCGTGGCGGTGGGCCGGTCGCGATCCGTGGGCGGAAGCGCGGCGCGTATGACGACACGCGCGCCGACCGCGTCGGTCCGCATACGTCCGGTCGGCAACGGTGCTACGCTTTAGCAGTCAACGCCACGCCGTTGCGGAAACAGAGGGAAAGGAGGGCACCGTCATGTCTTACGTCCGCGCAAAGCAGTGTTTCAAGGACGCACAGCGATCCATCAAGGCGAGCCAGGATGTGGTGTCGCTGGCGCTCATCGAGGGACTCCTGCAGCTGACCGAATCGCTCGAGAAGCACATCGCCGAGCTGCACTCGGAGATTGTCACGGTGAGGAAGAACGTCGCGAGCACGGCGGTGCGCAAGCCGCGATCGGCGACGCGCAAACGCCGCTGAGCGGTGCCGGTGGCCACCGAGCACCGGCCGCCGCGGGTCGGTTGTCCCTCCGAATCAGCGCGCCGGGGCACGACCTCGCGGTGCGGGTTCGGCGGAACCCGCAACGCGAGGTCCGATGCACCGAAAGCGCGCCCGCACGCCGTCGGTGAGACGTCACTACTCGTCGGCGCTGCGCTCTTCCCCGCACAGGCAACCGCGCGCGACGGCGATCACTCCACCGGCCACGTGCAGCCGCGCGGCGTGATCCCAGATGCCGCCCGGGCACGCCGCCCCTCCAGCGGTCTGATCGCCGGATGCGGGCGCAATGGCATGAAAGGCGGTCGTTTCCCAGCGTGAAACCGCGGTTGAGTCGCCCAGAGGGGCATGATCGGCTACAGCGAGACTCGAAGCGACACAAAGACCCGACATCAGGATTATTGCTCGCATCGTGTAGTCCTCCGTGCTGGTTCAAGAGGACCTTCAGGACATCTCCAGTTTTCGCTTCGGGACACCTCCAGTTCGAGAAGGCACTTCAACTAAAAGTATAGTCCGCCGACCATGCTTTGCACGCAGCACGCGGAGTCGGTACTCTTCCGCGAGTTCAAGAATCCTTCGCCCCCGTGTCAACGGCTTGCGCCCGTTGTCCACCAATCATGCGGGCCTCGCGGCTCCAAGGAGGCCAACGTGCCCAATCTGATCCATCCGACGGCAATCCTGTCCGCCAAGGCCATGCTCGGGCGCCGCAACGTCATCGGTCCGTACGTGGTCATCGAGGACGACGTCGTCGTCGGCGACGACAATCGCATCGGCGCGCACAGCGTGTTGAAGAACGGCGCGCGCATAGGAAATTCCAACTGCATCCACGAGCACGTCGTGTTCGCCGGCCCGCCGCAGGACATCGGCTTTCAGGACACGCCGACCACCGCGGAGCTCGGCAACGGCAACGTGCTGCGGGAGTTCGTCACCGTCAGTCGCGCGACGAGCAAGGAAGCGGGGCGCACCACCATCGGCGACGACAACTACTTCATGGCCTGCACCCACGTCGCCCACGACTGCCGGCTGGGCAATCACATCGTCATGGCCAACGACGCGGTGCTGGCGGGCCACGTGCACATCGAGGATCGGGTCTTCATCTCGGGCGGCGTGAAGATCCACCAGTTCGCCCAGATCGGCGCGTGCGCCATGATCGGCGGCAACAGCAAGATCACCCAGGACTGCCTGCCCTACATGATCACCGACGGCATACCGGGGCGGGTGTGCGGACTGAACCTGGTGGGCCTGCGGCGCGCCGGATTCGGCGCCGCGGAGCTGAGCGACCTGAAGGCGGCCTATCAGATCCTGTTCGGCGCCCGTGGATCACTGGAGCAGCAGCTCGCCGGGCTCGAGAAGCTGGGAACGCCGACGGCACTGCACCTGCTCGAGTTCATACGCAATTCCAGGCGCAGTTTCCACCGCGCCTGAGGCGCGGCCGCACCGCCTGCCGCATCGTGCCCGCGCGGCGCGCCCGTCCTCAGCGCGCCTCGACCTCGATGTGCTGCACGTAGGCGTTATCGAGCATGTCGAGCAGCTCACGCCGGCGCAGGTCCTCCGGGCGCAACTGCACGGTCTGGTTCAGATCGATCTCGGCCGTGGCGGTCGTGCCGTCGCCCTCGGACTTCGGGGGCGACACCAGCTGCAGGTGGCACTCGCTCAGTTGCCTGAGGAAGTGCACGCGCGCATCGCGATCGCAGCCGGCGACGATCATTCCCTCCTTGATGGCGGCCACCAGCTTCTCCAGGCAGCGCCCCAGCTCCATCCGCTCCTGCTCCGTCGCCTTGGGCGCCACGCTCCACACGAGCTGGTCGCTGACGGCGATCGCGTCCTTCCACTCCTGGCTCGCCTCGCCGTGCACGCGATGGATCGCGGCGAGATACTGGCGCCAGTGGGTCAGCAGGAATTCCACGACGAAGGACGGCGGCAGCGGACCGTTCGCGGCCTCGATGGCATTCCGGATGACGTTGTTGGCGGCCTCGAGTGGACTCATTCTGCGCTCCCTGGCACGGCGTCATTGGACAGCGCCGGTGGCGGCAGTCTAGCAAGAACCGGGCGGCGCGTTCCAACCCCGACGCCGGTGCGCTGAACGACGCCGCGCGCGCCGGCCCGCGCGGCGCGGGAGGCACGGCGTTATGATGCCCCGCATGTGCGGACGCTACGCCTCTTACAAGCGGGATCGCCTGCGCCCCATCGAGGAGGCGCTCGATCAACACCTGCACATCGATCCGTTGCCGGTGCGTTACAACATAGCGCCCAGCCAGCCCGTCATCATCGTGCGGCCGGCCGCCGGCGCGGCATTCGAGGCGGCGCTCGCCACCTGGGGGCTGGTGCCCGCGTGGTCGAAGGAGCCGAAGGTGGGCTACAGCACGATCAACGCGCGCGCGGAGAACGTCGCGAAGAGTCCGGCGTTCCGCAGCGCCTATCGCCACCGCCGCTGCCTCGTGCCCGCCGACGGGTTCTACGAATGGCACGCCGTGCCGGGGCAGAAGCTCAAGCAGCCGTACTTCATCCGCATGGCCGATGACGCGCCGTTCGCGTTCGCGGGACTTTGGGAGCGCTGGGAGCGCGAGGGCATGGCGCTGGAGTCGTGCTCGATCCTCACCACCGAGGCCAACCCGCTGATGGCGAGCATCCACACTCGCATGCCCGTCATCCTCGCGCCGGAGGACTATCGCCGCTGGATGCAGGGCGACGCCGATGCCGCCGCCGCGCTGTTGCGACCCTACCAGGCCGCGAGGATGACCGCCTATCGCGTCAGCACGCGCGTGAACTCGCCGCGCAACGACGACGAGCAGTGTCTGGAACCCCTGCCCGCGGCCGGCGCGGGCTGAACCGGCAGAACCTGGAGGACCGATCATGGCAAGTCTCGTTGTGTTCATCGCGCTGGTGGCGGCGGCGGCGCTGACCGGCGGCCTGTTCCGCCCGGGCGCCTGGTACGAGGCGCTGGCCAAACCGGTGTGGACGCCGCCCGACTGGCTGTTCGCGCCGACCTGGACGGTGCTCTACGTCGCGATCGCCGTGGCCGGCTGGCTCGCCTGGCGGCGCGCCGGCGCCCGCGCGGACCGCGCCGTCGCGATCTGGGGTGTGCAGCTGGTGCTCAACGCGGCGTGGACGTGGCTTTTCTTCGGCCAGCACCAGATGCTGCTCGCTCTCCTGGACATCGCGGCACTGCTGGCCTGCATACTCGCCTTCATCGTGATCAGCATGAAGGCCAATCGCTGGGCGGCCTGGCTGTTCGTCCCCTATGCGCTCTGGGTGACCTACGCCTCGGCGCTCAACCTGGCGCTGTGGCGACTGAATCCGGGCGCATGATGGGCCGTGAAGCGGATGCCCGGGAGGACGCAGCGCGCGGGACGTTGGCGCAGGATCATCGACGATGAGCGGCGGCACGTTGACGGCGATATGGTTGAAGCGCGCGCGCCGCGGGCCGATGGATGCGGTCGCGGCCGCGACGTTGGCCGCGGCGCGCGGCATCGACGGCAACGCCAACCTGGGCGGCAAGCGCCAGGTGACGATCATCGAGGAGGAAGTGTGGTGGGAACTGATGCGGCGGATGCAAGGCGATCTGCCGCCCTCCACGCGGCGCGCCAACCTGATGGTGCGCGGCGTGCCGCTGGCCGCCAGCCGTGGCCGCATCCTGCAGGTGGGCGCCGCGCGCATACGCATACTCGGCGAGACCAAGCCGTGCGAGCGCATGGACGAGGCCCTTGCGGGGCTGAAGGACGCGATGTGGCCGGACTGGCGCGGCGGCGCCTTCGGCGAGGTGCTGAGCGGCGCGGCGATCCGCGTGGGCGATCCGGTCTCCTGGACCGCATAGGCACCTGCGTGGCGCACGGCAGGGAGGCCCGGGAATTTCGGGCGGAATTCCCTTTGCGCCGCGTCCGGGGCTACGCCACAATGCCGGCGAGACCACTCCGGGGTTAGGTGATGCCGGCCGCACGTCGCGGGCCTCATCGCGCGCGAATTCCATGGATCCACTCGACATCGAACTGCGCAGTGCGAGCGCGAACACCATCCGCAGCAGACTGTCCGATGCCAGCACCTATGTCCTGGGTGGCGACGGCGTCGTCGTCCCCGATGCCGGAGCGGCAGGCTCCGGCCAGCTGCGCCTCATCACCGAGGGCAAGCAGCTCTACGTGGCGCCCGGCGGCGCCGTGCCGGTCATGGTCAACGGCCGCACGATCGCCGATCGCACGCACGTCAACGACGGCGACTGGGTGACGATCGGCGGCACCGTCTACCAGGTCAGGTTGAGCGGCGCGGCCGCGCCGGTGCACACGTCCCCGGCGGCGGCCGGCGAGGTCTTCGACATCACGGCCGATGCCGACGTCGCGCCGAGCATTCCACGAACTGGGCCGCGCACCCAGCCCCGCACCGACGCCGGCGCCGCGCCGGCGCGCGCCGGCACGCTCATCATCGGCCGGCAGAAGGGCTGCGCGCTCACGATCGACTCGCCGCTGGTCTCGCGCGAGCATGCACGGCTCATGCAGGAGGCCGGACAGTGGTGGCTCGAGGACCTCGGCAGCACCAACGGCACCTTCGTCAACGGCCATCGCATCGCCGCGCGCACGCCCATCACGCCCGGCGACCACATCGCCATCGCGACGTTCCTCTACCGCTTCACCGGCGACGGCCTGATGGCCGACGGCGAGGAGGGCCGGATCCGCGTGGAGGCCGTCGGCATCGCCAAGGAGGTGCGCGATCGCGCCGGCGGCCAGCCCCGCAAGTTGCTGGAGGACATCTCGCTGGTGATCGAGCCGGGCGAGTTCGTGGTGATCTTCGGCGGCAGCGGCAGCGGCAAGTCGACACTGCTGGATGCGTTGAACGGCCGCCGTCCGGCGAGCGCCGGCCGGGTGCTCTACAACGGCGTGGACCTGTATGAGTCCTTCGACATCTTCCGCTCCACCATCGGTTACGTGCCGCAGCAGGACATCGTGCACCGGCGGCTGAAGGTGCGCCGCGCGCTCGCGTACACCGCCCGCCTGCGCCTGCCGCCCGACACCAGCGAGCAGGAGATCGCGTCGTACGTCGAGGAGGTGCTGCAGAACGTGCGGCTGCAGGACAAGGCCGAGCTCCTCATCGACACGCCCTCGCCGCTGAGCGGCGGACAGCTCAAGCGCGTGAGCCTCGCCTCCGAGCTGGTGGCCAAGCCCGGCATCCTCTTCCTCGACGAGGTCACCAGCGGTCTGGATGCAGGCACCGATCGGCAGATGATGCAGACCTTCGCGGAGCTCGCCGACGGCGGCCGCACGGTCGCCTGCGTCACGCACTCCCTGGAGAACATCGCCGACACCGCCGATCTCGTGGTGCTCCTGCATCGCGGCCGGCTCGCGTATTTCGGGCCTCCCGGCGAGGTGTGCGGCCATTTCCGGATCAAGCGCCTCGCGGACGTCTACGAGCTGCTCGAGACGCGTCCGGCCGAGCAGTGGGCCGCGGAGTTCAAGGCCTCGCGCCACTACCAGCAGTACGTCACCGCGCGGCTCTCGCCCGCCGCGCAGGCGCCCGCGGCGGTGGCCGCCCGTCAGTCGCGGCCGGCGCCCGCGGGCAAGGGCCACGGCGGCGGCTTCTGGACGCAGACGAGGATCCTCACACGCCGGTACGTCGATCTCGTCCTGGGCGATCGGCGCAACCTCGCCATCCTGCTGCTGCAGGCGCCGCTCATCGGCGCGGTGATCGGCACCGTCTTCGACACCGGCGGCGATCTGCCGACGCGGGCCGCCACTGAGAGCCAGGTGAGCTTCATGCTGGTGCTCTCGGCGATCTGGTTCGGCTGCCTGAACTCGGCGCGCGAGTTCGTCAAGGAGCTGCCGGTCTACCTGCGCGAGCGATCGGTCAACCTGGGACTGGCGCCGTATATGCTGAGCAAGCTCGGGCCGCTGGCGCTCATCTGCCTGGCGCAGTGCGCGCTGCTGCTCGCCGTGGTCAGCGCCCTGCTGGACCTGCCCGGGCCGTTCGGATCGCGGCTGCTGCTGCTCACGGTCGCCGCCTTCGGCGCCACCGCCATGGGATTGGCGGTGAGCGCCTTCGTCGACAGCAACGACAAGGCCATCGCGATGGTGCCCATCCTGCTGATCCCGCAGGTCGTTCTGTCCAACGCGATCGTGCGCCTGGACGGCGCCACGCTGTGGGCGGCGAAATTGAGCATGATCTCGTTCTGGGGCTACGACGCCATGAAGTCGACGCTGAGTGGCGATATACTCGGTCTGAAAGATGCATTGGGCAGGAGCGTCGTGCCCGTGCTCGAAACCTATGATCGCGGGCTGCTTGCCATCGCCCTGATGACCGTGGTCTTCCTCATCCTGGCGTGGGTGGGCCTGCGACTGAAAGACCGCCGGGGCTGATCCCCGCAACAAGGTTCGTTTCCGATGGACAAGACCCTGCGTACCGACACCATCAAGAGCCTGCACGAGGAGGCGCTCGCCACCGCGTTGGCAAACACCGGCGACAGCGTCTGCCCGCGCTGCAAGACCGCCTACGACCGCGTCAAGCTGACCCCGCCCGAGTACAAGTGCGTCTGCGGCCTGGAGCTCGCCTATCCGGAAATGGGGGCCAACGGCGAGGTCAAGGGCGTGCTCGGATGGCTGCACTCCCCGGGGGTCATCGTCCACGACCGCTACCGCATCGTGCAGCTTTTGGGACGCGGCGGCTTCGGCTCGACCTACCTGGTGGAGGACATGAAGCTCGGCAACAAGCGCCGCGCGCTGAAGGAGGTCCCCGAGCCGATGTACGACGAGCACGAGACCCGCATCCTCGCCAAGCTCAATCATCCCTCCGTGCCCGACATCACCGATCGCGCCGTCGGCGACGGCATGGTCTACCTGGTGCTCGAATTCGGCGGCAGCCGCACGCTGGAGACCGTGCGCCGCAGTTATCCGGAGAAACGCGTGCCGCTGGCGCAGCTGGCGCCGTGGGTGCGGCAGCTCTGCGACGTGCTCGCCTACATGCACGCCCAGCAGCCGCCCATCGTGCATCGCGACCTGAAGCCCGGGAACATCCTGCTCGACGATCAGGACCGGGTCATGCTCATCGACTTCGGCATCGCCAAGGAGGCAGTGGCGAGCGAGCAGACCCGCGCGCTCGGCCGGGCGGTCACGCACGGCTACAGCCCCCCCGAGCAGGCGATGGGAACCGGCACCGACGCGCGCTCGGACGTCTACGCCCTCGGCGCGACCATTTATTACATGCTCACCGGCCAGCGCCCGCCCGGGGCTGCCGAGCGCATCCAGGGCGCGGAGGTCACGCCGGCCTCGCGGTTCGTCGGCGGCCTGCCGCCGGCAGTGGATCGGGCCCTGCTGCAGGCCTTGTCGCTGAACCCGAACGAACGCCAGCAGAACGTGCATGAGTTCGGCAAGGCCTTCGACTACGACGTGCCTACCGTCAAGACCTACGACTTGAGCGAGCGTACGGTCGTCATCGGCGGCGCCTCGACGCCGTCGGTGAACACCGGCCCGCAGATGTCGCTGAAGCTCACCCCCGACGGCCCGCAGGTCGTCACGCCGCCGCCGAAGGCCGTCAACCGCGGCATCGGGCGCGTGGCGGTCGTCGCCAGCGTGGTGGGCCTGCTGGTCGCCGCCGGCGCGGTGGCATACGTGATCTCGCAGTTCGGCAAGAGCGCCTCCGAGACCGTCACCACGGAGGCGCCCGCGCAGCCCGATCCCGCGCCGGCACCGGTTGCGGTCACGCCGCCGCCTGCCCCGGCGCCGGTCGTCCCCGCCCCGGTCGCCGCCACGCCTGCGGAAACGGCCAGCGCCGCGCCCTCGGCCCCGCCGCCCGTCACGCCGGCCGAGCCGCCGGCCGCCCCGGTGCCGCCGCCGGCAAACGTGGCGACCGCGCCACCGACCTACGCCCCGCCGCCGGCGCCAGCGAGCGTGGAACCGGCGATGACCGCGCCGGCCGCGCCGCCGCCGGCACCCTCCGGATCCTCGGCCATGGAGGAGTTGCTGAAGCGCCGGCAGGCGAGCGAGACCGCCGCCGAGCCCGACCCGCCCGCAACCACCACCACCGCGACCGCCGAACCGGCGCCGAAGCCGGTGAAGCGCAAACAGCAGAAGCCCCAGCCGGTGGAGCCCGCGCCCGCGCCGGCCCCCGACCCGGCCCCCGTGGCCGGCGGCGCGGCGAATGCCTGGCAGAAGGCCAACCAGAACACCCAGTTCATCGAAGGCAACTGACCCCGAGGAGCACGGCATGAGGCCACACACGACTGCGCGCGCGTTCAATTCCGGTTTATCCAATGCATGGCAGGCTGCGTTTCGCGGCCTGGTCGTCGCGGCGTTGTCGGTCGTGGCGGCGGGCGCGGCGCACGCGGGCGGCGCGCTGCCCGGGACCTACGGTCACAAGATCTATCGGGTGGACTACAGCCTTTATCCGTTCGTGCAGGTGTTCTTCCGGACCTTCGATGAGAACAAGCAGCCGCTGGTGAATCTGAACGAGCTCAACATAGGCCTGATGGTGAAAGGGCGCGCCTACGACCCGATGAAGCGGCAGTACCGCATCGAGTCCGTCCGGCAAAAGCAGGTCGGCACGCGTACCGTGCTGGTGCTGGATGCCAGCAAGTCGATGGCCGGCGCGCCGTTCGAGGCCGCCTTGCGCGCCGCGGCGCGCTACGTCGACACCAAGAGGCCGCAGGATGAGGTCGCGGTGCTCGCCATTCGCGACGAGAAGGAGGGCTACCAGGTGGTCTCGCAGTTCGAGAGGGACCCGCTGGCCATCGCGCGCCGCCTGGCCGACGTGCAGGTCGACGGCATGCAGAGCCGCATCTACGACAGCGTCGGCGCCGCCATGCAGATGTGCGGCCTGAGCGGCCAGGGCTCGCTCGATCCGGGCATCGAGAACTACATCGTCTCCTGCTCTATCGTGGTGTTCTCCGACGGCCTCGACGAGGGCAGCGCGCTGGCGCGCGAGGAGCTCATGGGGCGCATCACCAACATGCCGGTCCCGGTGCCGATCTATTCGCTCGCCTATTCGAAGCGTTCCACCGAGCACTTCAAGAATCTGGAGGCGCTGTCGAAAAATTCCTTCGGCAATTACTACAATGTCGGGGAGACGGTGGACCGCATGCAGGCCATCGTGGAAGAGATCCAGAACATCGTGCAGAGCGACTATGTCGTCACCTTCCGCTCCTACCTGCCGGTGGACGGGGAATCGCACGCCATGAAGCTGGGCGTCGAATACCCGACCGGCAGCGGCAAGTTCACTTATGACTCCGGCAGCTTCGAGGCCATCGAACCGCCGCCGGTGACGGGCGTCAGAGAACGGATGGGCGCCCTGAACGCGACGCTGCCCCTGCTCCCCGACGGCAATCCGCACTTCAGCGCCGCGGGCGGCGGCGCCGTCGCGCCCGCTCCGGCCACCCAACCACCGCTGCCCGAACCGCCGGCAGTGGTGCAATGAAACAGAACCGCGAAACTTCAGTGCCAAACGATTGAAGCTCACATAAGGAGACCATCATGAAGACTCGTTCCAAGGCAGCAGTAGTCGGCGTCACCCTTTCCTGTGCCGTACTGACGGGCTGCACCGGTGGCAGCTACTCGACCACCGAGACCTCCACGGTCGGCGGCGCCGCCGTCGGCGCGCTGGTCGGCGGCCTGCTGGGCGGCTGGCAATGGGCCGCCATCGGCGCGGCCAGCGGCGCGGCGCTGGGCTGGGTCACCGGCAAGGCGATCGAGGCGCAGGAGATCTCGTCACGCAGCACGGTGCAGGACCAGCAGCTGTACGGCTACTCCGCGCCTTCCGACAGCGTGTTCGTGAACATCAACTCGGCCACCTCCTCGCCGCAGGTAGTCGCGCCGGGCGGCGTGGTGGACGTGGTCACCGACTACTCGCTGGCGCTGCCGCAGAGCATGTCGCAGGCGAACGTGCTGGCCACCAGCGTGCTGATGAAGGACGGTGAGAAGGTCATGGAGTTCAAGGGCCAACCGGTGCCGAAGTCCTCCGGCGGCTACACCATCAAGCTGCCGATCAACATCCCGGCGGAGGCCGCGCCCGGCACGTACGTGATCGAGCACAGCGTCTCGTCCGGCAGCACCTACGACACCGCGCAATCGACCTTCATCGTCAAGTCCTGATCCCGACGGGCATCCCGGGGCCGGCAACCAGGGCGGCGCGGACAGCGATGTCCCCGCCGCCCGTTTCGTTTGCGGGCAGCCGGCGCCCGGAAGCCATCGCCGCCGGGGACGGTTGATCGGGACTAACCTGCGATGAATCGCCTGCTCGCCGCGGTGCTGCTCTGGCTCTGCCTCGCCTCGCCGGCGTGGACGCAGGCGACGCGCTGCGAGGCCGAGGTGCAGCGCGCCGCCGCCACGCTCGGCCAGATCTACCGCCAATGGCCGCTGCGGCCGACCGGCGATCGCGTCGAGCAGGGCGCGCAGTACGTCGCCGCGCGCCTGGGGCGCAACGAGACCGCCTCCGGCAGGCAGTGGCGCGTTCACGTCGTGCGCGACACCAAGCTCAACGCCTTCTCGATCGGCGACGGTCACATATTTCTCACCGAGGGCATGCTCCGCTTCGTCGCCAACGAGGGCGAGCTGGCGGCTGTGATCGCGCATGAGTTCGGGCACCATCTCGCCGGACACTTCTGCGCGTCGTCCCGCAAGCGCGGGTTCCTGGGCGGACTGTTCGGCGGCGGCGAAGAGGAGAATGCCACGCGCAGCCGCGTCGGCACCCTGACCGCGGTCGTGGATCCGGAGAAGGAGCGGGAGGCCGATCGCATCGCCACCATCGTGCTCGATCGCGCCGGTTACGATCCGCACCATGCGCTCGAGCTCGCCATGCGCGTGGCGCGCAGCGGCAGCTCGGCGCATTTCCAGTACGCCCACCGCATCGAGGCGCTGCAGGGACTGCTCGCCGGCCGCCCGCGCGACACGTATGCACGGGCGGACTCGGCCGAGTTCCTGGAGATGAAGCGCACCCTGTGGCGGGAGGACGCGATGCGTTGAGGGAGGCCTTCGGCCCGGCTCTTCAGAGACCGGGCGTGCCGTGAAAGGGATCCCGTGGAAGATGGCGCGCTCGGCGGGATTCGAACCCACGACCCCAGCCTTCGGAGGGCTGTACTCTATCCATCTGAGCTACGAGCGCGTTTGCGGCAACTGCGTACAACTCTTCTTGTTGCATCCATCCCTGGAGCGACGATCCGGCCCGGTCTTCCCTGACCGGGCGCTCGGCGGGGCGAACATTCACCGGATGTTCGCCGCTGTCCGCCTCGCCCATCTGAGCTACGAGCGCGTTGCTGCGAAAACGAATTCTAGCCGAGGGGCCCGGCTCGTGCATAACCGGCGTCCACGGCCGGAAGTTTCGATCCTATCGGGCCACCCACGGCCGCGCTGCCGGCAGCCATGCGACTCCCCGCGCTTGCGCCGCCTTCGCAGCGCGGCCATCCGAACGCCGCAGGGCGCCGTCAGGTTAACGCCTGTCTGCCCTCACGTCCATTCGCCTGTCAAGCCCGCCCGGTCAGTCTTTTCGAAATGCGACAGACCGCCGAACGGCCCTGATTTACATATATAATTGCCACTGGACAGGGAAGCCGCCCGCGCGCGGTTCTAAAGCTCGAGGCAGGAGTCTGCAAGGTCAATAATCCGCTGGGGGAAGAATGAGCCAGGAACAAGACGCGATTTTCTTCAGAAACTTCACCCTCGTTCTCGTTGCGCTCACGGTCTTTGGCATCTTCGCCGCGATCATGGGACGGCATTTCGCGAACCTGGCACAAACCGACGCGTCGGTGGCAGAGCAACCGCCCGCGGCGACGGAATCAACACATGAGTGAACAGCAAGACCGCCAGTTCTTCCGCAATTTCTCCCTTACCCTCGTCGCCCTGACGATCTTCGGCATCTTCGCCTCCTTCATGGGGCGCCAGTTCGCCACGCTGGTGCCGCAGGACAGTGGCGCCGAGGTGGTGGCCGGGCGCGTGCAGCCCGTCGGCGGCGTCTACACGGAAGACAACCCGCCGCCGAAGGTAGTCAACGAGGCGCCTCCGGCGGCGGCCGCCGCCGGCGCGGCGGCAGGCGACGTGGGCAAGCAGACCTACGATACGGTCTGCATGGCCTGCCACGGCGCGGGCGTGGCCGGCGCGCCCAAGCTCGGCGACAAGGCGGCCTGGGAGCCGCGCCTGGCGCAGGGTGTGGACGTGCTGCACAAGAATGCGATAGACGGCTTTCAGGGTAGCGCCGGCGTGATGCCGCCCAGGGGCGGCAGGACGGACCTCTCCGACGACGCCGTCAAGGCGGCCGTGGATTACATGCTCGCGGAGAGCGGCGGTCCGGCGCGCGCCGCACCGGCCGCCGCGACCCCTGCGCCAGCGGAGGCCGCGCCGCCGGCCGAGGCCGCGGCCCCGGCGGAAGCCGCGCCCGCCGCCGAGACTGCCGCCCCCGCGGAGGCTGCGCCCGCCACCGAGGCCGCGGCGGCGCCCGAGGCTGCGGCGGCGCCCGAGGCTGCGGCGGCGACCGCCGCCGCCGGCGCCAGCGAGAAGGGCAAGCAGGTCTACGACACCGTCTGCATGGCCTGTCATGCCGCCGGCATCGCCGGCGCCCCGAAGCTCGGCGACAAGGCCGCCTGGGAGCCGCGCATCGCCCAGGGCATGGACCTGCTGTACGAGCATTCCATCAAGGGTTTCATGGGAGCAGCAGGCATGATGCCGCCTAAGGGCGGCCGCGCCGATCTTCCCGATGACGACGTCAAGGCGGCCGTCGATTACATGGTAGGTGCCGCCAAGTGATTTTTCCCAACTGTCTGGAGTAAACAGCCATGCAAAACGACATACGTGTACTGTGGATCGCCGCCATTGCCGCCGCCGCGTTGGCAATGGGCGGTTGTGGAAAGAAGGAAGAGGCGGCGCAGGCGCCCGCCGAATCGACGGCCGCGCCGGCCGCCGAGGCTCCGGCTGCTCCTGCCGAGGCGGCCCCTGCCGAGGCCGCGCCGGCCGAGGCCCCTGCTGCCGAGGCTGCGCCAGCGGCCGAGGCACCCGCCGCCGAGGAGGCCGCTGCCCCGGCTGCAGAAGCCGCACCGGCCGCGACCGCCGCGAACGAGAAGGGCAAGCAGATCTACGACACCGTCTGCATGGCCTGCCATGCTGCCGGCGTGGCTGGCGCCCCGAAGCTCGGCGACAAGGCCGCCTGGGAGCCGCGCATCGCCCAGGGCATGGACCTGCTGTACGAGCATTCCATAAAGGGCTTCATGGGCACGGCGGGCATGATGCCGCCGAAGGGTGGTCGCGCCGATCTTCCCGATGACGACGTCAAGGCGGCTGTCGACTACATGGTGAGCGCCGCCCAGTAGTTCGGGGATCGTCATGCCGGAGAAGGGCGGCCGCGTGCCGCCCTTCGTCTTTATTGGCGCCCGAAGTCGTGAACCGCGCCGCGCGTTTCACAGTCTCTTCATCGCCCCTTCGTACTGCCTCCCTGCCCGCGCACTATCGTTCGCCCGTCATCCCCTGACGGACGAAGGAGCGCACGATGTACAAGCGACGTTATTCCCTGCTGGGCCTCGCCCTCGCCTGCACGCAGGCGGCCGCCGACAGCGCGACCGTGCCGTGGAGCGAGTTCAAGGCACTGTATACCGAGCACCTCGAGAGCACGCGGCGCAAGGACGAGGACCGCAAGGCGGGCGCGCCGCCCGGCTACACGCTGCGCCGTGCCGACATGGCGCTTCGCGCCGGCGGCGATACGGTCACCGGCGAGATCGCGTTCGCCGGCGAAACGCTGTCACCGCCGCCGGTGATCGTCCCGTTGATCGGCGAGGCAACGGTGGTCGCGGCTGTGCGCGGCGAGAGCGGCGGGCACGTGCTGCGCACGGCGCAGGCCGTGGCCTTTCGCAGCGACACCGCCGGCCCGTTCCAGGTGACGCTCGACGTGGTGCTGCCGGTGGCGCGGGAACGCGAGGCGCGCAGCTTCGAAGTGCCGGGGCCGGCCGCGATCACGAACGCGCTGCGCATCGATCTGCCGCCCGGTTCGCGGCTGACCGCCGCGCCGGGAGTCCCCGGACCGGACGGCCGCCGCTACCTCGCCGCAGGCCAGACCCGGACCATCCGCTACGTCAACGAACAGGAGGCCGCCGCCATGCCGCCCGCCATCGACATCTTCACCGAGATCACCGTGCACCAGCATCGCCTGCGCCTCACCACCCTGCTCGTCCCCGAGCAGCCGCTCACGCGTCCCTTCGACCTGGAGCTGCCGGCCGGGGCGCGCATCGTCAGCTCGGCCCTGCACGACGAGTGGTGGCGCCTGCAAAACGACGGGCTCTATCGCATAGACCTGCCCGGTGATTTCGATCGGGCGCTGGAGATCGTCGCCGATCTCGATGCGCCCGGGTCGCAGCCGCTGCAGGTCATGCTGCCGCGGATACGCGGGAACATCGGCGCGGAGGGCAACTTCACGGTGCGCGAACCGGTGCACACGCGGGTCTCGGTGCAGGGTGCGGGGCTGGCCGGGAACCTGCCCGCCGAGCAGCTGCCCGGAGCGATCCGCGAGCACTGGCCCGCGCTGGCGGAGTTCGATCACGCCGGCGATGAGCCCGTCGCGATCGCCTTGGAGCCGCTGCGGTCCATCGCCACTCCGGAGCTCGTGCTGGACGCGGTGAGCTTTTACGCCGCCTACGGCGAGGATGGGCGGGTGCTCACCACGCTGCGCATGGCGGTGCCCGCCAGCGCCGGCACGCGCCTGCGGCTGAAGCCGGTGCCCGGCGCGGAGGTGTGGTCGGTGACGGTCAACGGCGCGCGTCGCGACCTGCTCACCGAGGACGATCGCGCCTGGATCGTGCCGCTCGACGGCAACGCCGCCGCCGTCGAGGTCGCCCTGCTCTCGCGGCACGAGCGGCCGGCATTGCGCGGCAAGCTGCAGCTCATCCTCCCGGAGACCGGTCTGAGCGCACGCGCCCTGTACTTCGGACTGGCCTTGCCCAAGCGACTGGAGCTCGCGTCCATGGACGGCGATCTGGCGCCCGAGGATCCGGCGCGGCTGCCGCACCCGGAATACTTCACTGGCTCCACGTATCTGTTCACGCGCTCCTTCTACCGCGGCGAGGCGATCCCGCTCGCGCTCGCGTACCGCGAACCCGCCGCCGCCGCCGTTGCCGTCGAGCAGTGAGGAGGCCGACATGAGCACACCACGCGTCTTCGCACTCATCGGCATCTATCTGCTCGGCGCCATCGGCTGGAACATACTGGGCAGCGCGAGCAGCATGCGTTCCAACTCGCAGGAGTCGACACTGACCGGGGCGGTGCAGGAGCTCTGGGGCGCGCCCATCGTGCAGCCCGCGCCGACCTTCACCGTGACCGTGCCCGGCACGCAACGGCAGCGCGCGATCGCCCCGGTAGAGAACCGCATCGCCGCGACCATCGATCTGGAGCACCGGCGCAAGGGCCTGCTGTGGTACTCGACCTATGCGGTGGACTTCGATGCGCAGTACACGCTCGCCAACAGCGAGCCGATCGCGCAGACCGTGCGCGTGCACTTCCCGCTGCCCTCGAAGACCGCGACCTACGAGCGCCTGCAGGCCACGCTCGACGGCACGCCGCTCGCGGGCGCCGCGGACTCCGGCAACGCCCTCGACCTGCGCGAGCTCGTCACGCTGGCGCCCGGGGAGAGCCGCCGTTTCGGCGTGCACTACGCCACGCGCGGACTGGACGAGTGGCGCTACCGGCTGAGCAGCGAGGGCGGCGAGGTCAGGGGCCTGCGGGTGTCGGTGCAGACCAATTTCGACGACATCGATTTCGCCGAGGGCAGCCTCTCGCCCACCCGCAAGGAACTGCAGGACGGCGGCTGGCGCGCCGACTGGCAGGCCGAGCAGCTCATCACCCGCCAGGACATCGGCGTCCTCACGCCGCAGCGGCTCAACCCAGGCCCGCTGGCCGCGCGCATGAGCTACTTCGCGCCGGTGTGCCTGCTGTTCTTCTTCGTCGTCGTCGCCGCGATCGCGCTGCTGCGCCGCGTGGACATACACCCGATGCACTACCTGTTCGTCACCGCGGGCTTCTTCGCCTTCCACCTGCTGTTCGCTTACCTGGTGGACCTGATCAACGTGCATGCGGCGTTCCTGGCGGCAACCGTCACCTCAGTCGGCCTGGTGACGAGCTATCTGCGCGCCGCGCTCGGGCCGCGCTTTCCCTGGCGGCTCGCGGCGGCCGGTCAATGCGTCTACCTCGTGCTGTTCTCCTACTCGTTCTTCCTGAAGGGGATGACCGGCCTCACGGTCACCATCGGCTCAATCCTGACCCTGGCGGCATTGATGTACGCCACCGCGCGGCTGGACTGGTCGGGCGTGTTCCGGCGCGGCCGGCCGCGCGACGCGGCGGCGGGAACGGCCGTGGGATAGTGCCGCGGAGCGCGAATTCGCCCCTTGCCGTGCCAGGGACGGCGCGCCGGCCGGTGGATCAGACGGAGACGAGATTGGCCTGCGCGGCGAGCAGGCGCTTGGTGCCGCTCGCCTCGAAATTGACCTGCACGACCATGTGCGCGCCCTGCCCCTCGACGTTTAGCACCACGCCGTCGCCGAAGCTCGCGTGCCGCACCCGCTGGCCGAGCCTGAGCAGGGCGCCGCGATCCTCCTCGGCACCTCGAAGGCCGTCGTAGCGCGGTACGCTGATGCCGCCGCCCAGGCGCACTTCGCGCAGCAGCTCGGTGGGCAGCTCGGCGATGAACCGCGACGGCCGAGGGTAGAGATCGGCGCCGTGCAGGCGGCGGCTTTCCGCGTGCGTCATGACCAGGCGCTCGCGCGCGCGGGTGATGCCCACGTAGCAAAGGCGGCGTTCCTCCTCGAGCTGCGCCGGGTCCTCGCTGGAGCGCTGGTGCGGGAACAGGCCTTCCTCCATGCCGACCATGAAGACGAGCGGGAACTCCAGCCCCTTGGCCGAGTGCAGAGTCATGAGCTGCACGCAGTCCTCGTGCGCCTCGGCCTGGCCCTCGCCGGACTCCAGCGCGGCGCGCGCGAGGAAGGCCTGCACCGGCGTCATGCCCTCGAACTCCGGATCGCCGGTCTCGAACTCACGCGCTGCGGTGATCAGCTCATCGAGGTTCTCGACGCGCTCCTCGCCGCGCCCGTCCTTCTCCTTGCGATAGTGCTCCGGCAACCGGCTGCGGCGTATGACCACGTCCATCGCCTCGCCGAGCGGCAGCGACGCGGTCTCGTTCGCCGCCGAGTCGATGAGCCGCATGAACTCGGCCAGGGCGCCGAGCGCGCGCGACGGCAGCTCCTTGGTCGCCATCAGGCGCTGCGCGGCGCGCCACAGCGGGATCCCCTCGCCGCGCGCGGCGGCGCGGACGGCGTCCATGGTGCGATCGCCGATGCCGCGCATCGGCGTGTTGATCACACGCTCGAAGGCGGCATCGTCGTCGCGATTGGCCACCAGCCGCAGGTAGGCGAGCGCGTCCTTGACCTCGGCGCGCTCGTAGAAGCGGAAGCCGCCGTAGACGCGATAGGGGAAGCGCTGATCGCGCAGGGCGTCCTCGAACAGGCGTGACTGCGCGCTGGTGCGGTACAGGATGGCGACCTCGCGCAGCTGGCGGCCGCGCGCGTGCCACTGCTCGATCTGATCGACGCAGTAACGCGCCTCCTCGCGATCGTTGAAGGCGCCGTAGACCTGTATGGGTTCCCCGCCCGCCTGCTCGGTCCACAACTCCTTGCCCAGCCGGCCGGTGTTGTGGTGGATGAGCGCGTTGGCGGCCTTCAGGATGGTGCCGGTGGAGCGGTAGTTCTGCTCCAGGCGGACGAGGCGCACGTTCGGGAAGTCCCGCGAGAAGCGCTCCATGTGCTCGACCTGCGCGCCGCGCCAGCTGTAGATGGACTGATCGTCGTCGCCGACCACGAACAGGCTGCGGCCGGGGTCGGCCGCGCGGCCGAGTGAGCCGCCCAGGTAGCGCAGCCAGGCGTACTGGATCGAATTGGTGTCCTGGAATTCGTCGACCAGCACGTGACGGAATCGCTGCCGGTAGTGCTGCAGCAGGTCCTCGTCGTTGCGCCAGAGCTCCAGCGACCGCAGCAGCAGCTCGGTGAAGTCGACCACGCCGGTGCGCGCGCAGGTCTCCTCGTAGACGCGGTAGATGCGTACCAGCTGCGCCAGCGTCTCATCGCCGTGATCCGCGACCTTCTCGGCGCGCAGCCCCTCCTCCTTGCGCGCGTTGATGAACCACTGCGCCTCCCGCGCCGGCCAGCGGCTGTCGTCCAGCCCCATGCCCCTGATCACGCGCCGGACGGTGCGCAGCTGATCGTCGCTGTCGAGGATCTGGAAGTTCTCCGGCAGCCCCGCCGTGCGGGCGTGCGCGCGCAGCAGCCGGTGCGCGATGCCGTGGAACGTGCCCACCCACATGCCGGAGGCCGGCGTCGCCAGCAGCTGCTCGATGCGCCCGCGCATCTCGGCGGCGGCCTTGTTGGTAAAGGTGACTGCGAGTATGCCCTGCGGGCTCGCCTGCGCGGTGGCGACGTACCACGCGACCCGGTGCACGAGCACGCGCGTCTTGCCGCTGCCGGCGCCCGCCAGCACCAGCAGATTGGTCGGCTCGGCGCTGACGGCCTCGCGTTGCGCGTCGTTCAGAGGGTCCAGTATCGGGGAGACATCCATGCGCGGATTCTACCCGAATGCGATGCGCACTTCCGGGCGTGCCGGGCGCCACGCGCGTGGGCCGCCATCCCCGCAGCCCCGCCCCGGCACACACTTTCCCGCGCACTTCCCGGCGGGCCGGGGCTCGCCTGCGGCTGATACAATCGCCGGCGATGAGCAACGATGACCCGGCATTCAACGAGCAGCGCGCCCTCGACGTCATTCAGCAAACCCTGACCCTGGCACGCGCGGCGGGCGCCAGCGCCGCCGAGGCCGCCTACGGCCAGAGCGCGGGCCTTTCGGTGACCGTGCGCATGGGCGAGCTGGAGACCCTGCAGCATCAGCGCGACAAATCGCTGCAGGTCACGATCTACCTGGGCCGACGCAAGGGCTCGGCCAGCAGCACCGATCTCGGCACCGAGGCGCTGCGCAAGACCGTGGAGGCGGCACACGCCATCGCCCGTCACGGCGGCGAGGACCCGTGTGCGGGGCTGGTCGAACCGGAGCTGCAGGCGCACGAGGTGAGGCAGCTCGATCTCTTCCACCCCTGGGACCTGGGTCCGGAACAGGCGGTCGAGATCGCGCGCCGCTGCGAGGAGGCGGCACGCGCCTTCGATCCGCGCATCACCAACTCCGAGGGCGCGAGCGTGCGCGCCAGCAGCGGCGTGCATGCCTATGGCAACAGCAACGGGTTCTGCGGAGCCTGGCGCGCCAGCGCGGAGCGGCTGAGCTGCGCCGTCATCGCCAGCGACGCGGGCGGCATGCAGCAGGACTACGACCACAGCGTCGCGCGCCGCTGGCAGGAGCTGCGTGCCCCGGAGGAGATCGGCCGGCGCGCTGCGGAGCGCGCCGTGCACCGGCTCGGGGCGCGCAAGATCCCGACCACCACGGTGCCGGTCATCTTCGAATCGCGGATCGCCACCTCGCTGTTCGGCCACTTCGCCGGCGCGATCTCCGGCGGCAGCCTGTATCGGCGCAGCTCCTTCCTGGTCGATCACCTGGGTCGCGAGGTGTTTCCCGCGTGGCTGCAGATCCGCGAGGAGCCGTTCCTGCCCCGCGAGCTGGGCAGCCGGCCGTTCGACGACGACGGCGTGGCGCCGCAGCCGCGCCACATCGTCGAGAACGGCGTCCTGAAGAGCTATCTGCTCGGCGGTTACTCGGCGCGCAAGCTCGGCATGCAGTCCACCGGCAATGCCAGCGGCATCACCAACTGGCGCCTGAGTCACGGCGAGGAGAACCTGGGCGGCCTGCTCAGGCGCATGCGTCGCGGGCTGCTGGTCACCGAGCTGATGGGCTTCGGCGTCAACAGCGTCACCGGGGACTATTCGCGCGGCGCGAGCGGCTACTGGGTGGAGGAGGGCGAGATCCGGTTTCCGGTCGAGGAGGTCACGATCGCCTCCAACCTGAAGGACATGTTCCAAGGCATCGTCGCGATCGGCGCCGATCTGGAGACGAACGCGGCGATCAGGACCGGCTCGGTGCTGATCGAGCGGATGACCATCGCCGGCACCTGACGCCGGCCCGCGGTCGGCGGGAATGCGTGACCGATCGCCTCGTCAGCGTCGGGCAAAGCGGCTATTCTCGTTAAGTGAGCTTCGCGGAATGCCTTCACTCATGACCACCCTCTCCTCTCCCAACTTACTGAACGACAAGACCATCCTGGATACCGTGATCGCCACGGCGGGCGAGGTGGTGGTCGGCAAGCAGCACGAGATCAAGCTCGCATTCGCCTGCCTGCTCGCGCGCGGCCACCTGCTCATTGAGGACCTGCCGGGCGTGGGCAAGACGACGCTGGCGCACGTGCTGGCGCGGGTGCTGGGGCTGAGCTTCCAGCGCGTGCAGTTCACCAGCGATCTGCTGCCGGCGGATATCCTCGGAGTGTCGGTCTACGAGAAGGAGACCGGCAGGTTCAGCTTCCACCCCGGACCGATCTTCGCGCAGCTGGTGCTGGCCGACGAGGTCAATCGCGCCACCCCGCGGACTCAGAGCGCGCTGCTGGAGGCGATGGAGGAGCACCAGGTCACCGTCGAGGGCCGCACCCACACGCTGCCCGTGCCGTTCTTCGTGGTCGCGACCCAGAACCCCTCGCACCAGATCGGCACCTTTCCGCTGCCGGAGTCGCAGCTGGACCGGTTTCTGATGCGCATCGAGCTCGGCTACCCGGACGTCTCCGCCGAGCGCACCCTGCTGAAGGGCCGCGATCGGCGCGAGATGGTGGCGGAGATCGAACCGATACTGCAGCCCAAGGCGCTGTTCGAGATGCAGCAGCGCGTGAGCGAGATCCACGTCAGCGACGCGCTGATCGATTATCTTCAGGAACTGCTCAATTACAGCCGGCGCGCGCCGGGGTTCCTCACCGGACTCTCCCCGCGCGCGGGTCTGAGCCTGCGCAGCGCCGCCCAGGCGTGGGCCATGCTCGCCGGCCGCTCGCACGTCATGCCCGAGGACGTGCAGGCGGTGCTGCCGGCCGTGGTCGGGCACCGGCTGCGAGTGCGAGATCGCGCCCACGAGGCCGCGCCCGAGGACATCGCGGCGCGCCTGCTGCGCGAGGTCGCCATACCTTAGGTCATGGCGGCGGCCACCGCGGCCAGCATCCCGGGCCGGGCGGCGGCAGCGCCGCCGGCTCGTGGCAACGTGCGCGTGCTGCCGAACCGCTACGGCTGGCTGATGCTGCTGGTCCTCGGCGTGATGCTGCTCGGCTCGATCAACTACAACAACAATCTCGGCTACGCCCTGACCTTCCTGCTGATGGGCGTGTGGGTGATGGCCCACGTGCACGGCTATCGCAACCTGCGCGGCATCGAGGTCCTCGGCGCGCGCGCCGCGCCGGTGTTCGTGGGCGATGAGGCGGTGTTCGAGGTCTTCCTGCGCAACGGCGGCTCGCTCGCCGGCCACGGCCTCACCATCGCGGCGGCGGGCATGGCCCCCACGGACGCCTTCGAGGTTGCGGCCGGGGACTCGCACACCGCGCGACTGTCGTTCCCCGCGCAGCGCCGCGGCGTGCTGCCGCTGCCGCCGCTCATCATCGCCTCGGGTTTTCCACTGGCGATCTGCACCGCGCGCATCGGCTGGCGCGGCGATGCGAGCGCAACGATCTATCCCCACCCCGCCGGCGCCCTGCCGCTGCCCGAGAGCAACGACCCGCGCGCCTCCTTGACCGGCAACACGCTGTCGGGCGACGCGGATTTCGCCGGGCTGCGGGCCTACCGCACCGGCGATTCGCTGCGTCAGATCGCGTGGAAGGCGCTGGCGCGCGAGCGCGGCCTGCACGTCAAGCGCTTCGCGGGCGGGACCGCCGAGCAGACCGAGCTGCGGATGCGTGACCTGAATTTCATCGGCGACCTGGAGACGCAGCTCTCGCAGCTGGCGCGCTGGATCATGGACGCCGAGCGCGGCGGGATCTCCTATTCCCTGGACCTCGATCAGACACGCCTGCCAGCCGGGCTCGGCGAGGCGCACCGCGACCGCTGCCTGCAGGCGCTCGCGCATTACGGAGCGCTGTCGTGACGGCAACGCGCAGGATCGAATTGACGCGTCCGGTGGTCGCCTGGCTGGCGGTGTCGCTGCTGATGGTCGTGCTGCTGCACGCCCGCCAGCAGCCGCTGTGGGTCTGCGGCGGCTTCCTGGCGCTGGTGCTGTGGCGGATATTGCACGCCTGGCACGGCGTGCCGCTGCCAACGCGCGACCATCGCATACTGTGGCTGCTCAAGCACGCGCTCGCCATCGGCATCTTCTGGGTGGTGTACCGCCGCTTCGGCGGCGTCATCGGGCGCGACGCCGGCATCAGCCTGCTCATCCTGCTCATCGGCCTGAAGCTCCTCGAGATGAAGAGCCAGCGCGAGTTCGTGCTGATCGCGCTGCTGGGCTTCTTTCTGCTGGTCACGGCCTTCTTCTACTCGCAGAGCATGCCGGTGGCGCTGTACGCGCTCGCCTGCGTGGCGGCGCTGCTCGGCAGCCTGGTGGCCATGGCGCTGCCGGCGCGCGCGCGATCGGTGGGCGCGAACCTGCGGGTCGCGGGGACGCTCATGCTGCAGGCCGCGCCGCTGATGCTGATCGCCTTCGTGCTGTTCCCGCGCCCGAGCTCGCCGCTGTGGTCGCTGCCGAAGGACGCGCGCCGCGCGGTCTCGGGACTGAGCGAGGAGATGTCGCCGGGCGAGCTCACCCGGCTGACCATGTCGGACGCGGTCGCGTTCCGCGCGGCGTTCTCCGCCAACCGGCCCTCGGTCGCGGAGATGTACTGGCGCGGCCCTGTGCTCGTGAAGACCGACGGCCGGACATGGACGCCGGGCGAGCCCAGCGATCGGCCCGCGCCGGCCATCGCCGCGCAGGGCGTGCGCTACAGCTACACCATCACGCTCGAGCCGAGCAACAAGCCGTGGATATACGCGCTGGAGCATCCGTCCTCCCTGCCGCGCGGGACGCGGCTCAGCCGCGACCTGCGCGTGCTGTCCACGCGGCCGATCACCGAACGCATGCGCTACGGCGCGGAGTCCTACACCCAGGCCTGGGTGGCCGAGGCCGACAGCGAGGAGCTGCGCGCGGCGCTGCAGCTTCCGCTCGGGGCCTTTCCAAGGACCCAGGCGCTGGCGCGGCTGTGGCGGCGGGAAGATCGCACCGACGAGGGCGTGGTGCGGCGCGCGCTGCAGCGCTTCCGTGACGAGCCGTTTGTCTACACGTTGTCGCCGGCGGAGATCTACGGCGATCCCGTCGACGGCTTTCTGTTCGGCACCCGCCAGGGGTTCTGCGAGCACTACGCCTCGGCGTTCGCGGTGCTGATGCGGGCCGCGCGCATACCGGCGCGCATCGTCACCGGCTATCAGGGCGGGGAATACAACCCCGTGGGCGACTACTACATAGTCCGCCAGCGCGACGCACATGCGTGGGTGGAGGTGTGGCTGGGCCGCCGCGGCTGGGTGCGCGTCGATCCGACGGCGGCGGTCGCCCCGGCGCGGGTGCAGCGCGGCATCGACCAGGCGCTCTCGGGACTCGGCACCACGGTCGCCGGGGCCGCCGCCGATCTGGCGGTGGATCTCGCCGCCTGGCGCGAGCTGCGCTACGCCTACGACGCGCTCAACAACCGCTGGAACCACTGGGTGATCAGCTACAACGCCCGCCGCCAGTCCGCCATTTTCGACGAGTTCGGTCTGAGCGCGGACTGGCGCGCGCTGGCCCTGCTGCTCGGCGCGGGCCTGCTGCTGGCCGGCGCGCTGCTCGTGGCCTGGTCGCTGCGGGGCCGCCGCGCACAGGGCGACGCCGTCGCGCGGGCCTACCGGCGTTTTTGCTCCAAGCTCGCGAAACGCGGCCACCCGCGGGCGCCGCACGAGGGTCCGATGGACTACGCGCGCAGGGTCAGCGCGGCGCTGCCGGCGGCGGCGGCGGAGGTCGCCAGGATCACGGGGCTGTACACCCGCGCCCGCTACGGACCGGCGCCCTCGGGCGCGGATGCGCAGGCGCTGCGCCGCGCCGTGCGCCGGTTCGTCCCCCGATAGTCCGCCGCTCCCGCTCAGTCCGCCGCGACCGCTTCGAACGCATGCGCATGATGCAGCCGCGCGTAGACGCCGCCGGCGCGCAGGAGCTCGGCGTGCGTGCCGGTCTCCACGATGCCGCCGTGCTGCAGGACGACGATGCGGTCGGCATTCTCGACGGTGCTGAGACGGTGCGCGATCACCAGCGAAGTGCGCCCGGCGCGCAAGGTGTCGAGCGCCGCCTGGATGTGTCGCTCCGAGGCGGTGTCGAGCGCGGAGGTCGCCTCGTCGAGTATCAGGATGGGAGCGTCCTTGAGCAGGGCGCGCGCAATGGCCAGCCGCTGCCGCTGTCCGCCCGACAACCGCAGTCCCTTCTCGCCAATCGCGGTCTCCAGACCCTCGGGAAGGTCGTGAACGAATTCCATGACGCGCGCCGCCTGCGCGGCCGCGAGTACGTTCTCCGCCGGCGCGTCGCGCAGTGCGCCGTAGGCGATGTTGTTGCGTATGGTGTCGTTGAACAGCACCACGTCCTGGCTCACCAGCGCGATGTTGCGTCGCAACGACTGCAGGGTGATCTCTTCGATGTCGATGCCGTCGATGCGGATCACGCCGTGCTGCGGGCGATGGAAGCGCGGGATCATGCCGGCGAGCGTGGTCTTGCCGCTGCCGGAGGCGCCGACCAGCGCCACGGTCTCGCCCGCCGGCACCCTGAGCGACACCCCGCGCAAGGCCGGTCGCGTGGCGCCGGGATAGGTGAAGGTCACTTCACGCAGCTCGATCTCGCCGCGCGCGCGGCCGAGATCGCGCCGCCCGGCGTCCGCCTCGGGCTCCGCGTCGATGAGCGCGAATATGCTCTCGGCCGCGGCCAGTCCGCGCTGCAGCGGCTCGTTGACGCCGGTCAGCCGCCGGACCGGCGCCTGCAGGATGAGCATGGCGGCGAAGAAGGAGACGAATTCGCCGGTGGTGAGCGCCTGCGAGGCGGCGATGCCGCGCGCGGCGTAGATGGTGGCCGCGATGCCGCAGGCGATGATGAGCATGACGACCGGCTCGTTGGCGGCGGCCGCCATGATGACCTTCATGGCGTACTTGCGGGCGCTGTTGATGGCCTGCTGAAAGCGCCCGATCTCGTATTCGTGACCGCCGAACACCTTCACCACCTTCTGCCCGCTCACCGCCTCCTCGGCAACGTGGTTGATCGTGCCCATGGACTGCTGCAGGCGGCGGCTCATCTCGCGCAGCCGCGCGCTGATGCGGCTCACCGACCAGGTGATGAGCGGCGCCAGCACCAGCACGACCAGAGTCAGACGCCAGTCCAGCCAGAACATGTAGGCGAGCAGCGCGACCACCGAGAGCGTGTCCTTCACCAGCACCATCAGCACGCGCGTGACCGACTGCTCGACCTGGGTGACGTTGTAGGTCAGGCGCGATAGCAGCTCGCCGGAGCTCGCGGCTTCGTAATAGCTGGCCGGCAGGTGGACGAGACGCCGGAACATGTCGCCGCGCAGATCCATCATCACCCGTTGCGCCACCCAGGTGAGCGAAACGGTGCTGAGGAAATTCAGCGCACCGCGGATGAGGAACAGGACGACGATGAGCAGCGGAAAATAGCGCGCCTGCCAGCTGGTCGCGGTGAGGAAATTCCCGTCGAGAAACGGTTTCAGCAGCGCCGGCATGATCGGATCGGTGGCCGCGTACAGCAGCATCGACAGCACGCACAGCCCGAACACGCGCCAGTGCGGACGCACGTATGCGAGTAATCGCCGGTAGAGGGCGCGGCTGCTCTTGGAGGGGACCATGGGTGTTTGTCGATGCGCGGCGTCAGGGCCGGATTTCGATTATCCTATATCCGCGCCATTCGCACCCATAGTCGACGCCTCGCCCAGACATGTCCAAGGCCCATCCGATCATCGCCGTCACCGGTTCCTCCGGGGCCGGCACGTCCAGCGTCAAGGTCGCCTCCGAGCACATCTTCCGCAGGGAGGGCATCCTGGCCGCGGTCGTGGAAGGCGACAGTTTCCACCGCTACGAACGCAGCGAGATGGAGAAGCTGCGTGCCGCAGGCGAGCGGGTCACCCATTTCGGTCCCGAGGGCAATCACTTCGAGGAACTCGCCGCGCTGTTCGGCGAGTACGGCGAGCACGGCACCGGCCGCAGACGTCATTACGTGCACACATCCGAGGAGGCCCTGCAGTTCAACCGGCCGCCCGGCACGTTCACCGACTGGGAGCCGCTGCCGCGCAACACCGACGTGCTCTTCTACGAGGGTCTGCACGGCGGCGTGATCACCGACCGCGTCAACATCGCGCAGCACGTGGATCTGCTCATCGGCGTGGTGCCCATCATCAACCTGGAGTGGATGCAGAAGATCCATCGCGACAAGGCGGTGCGCGGCTATTCCGCCCAGGCCGCCACGCAGATGATCCTGCACCGCATGCACGACTACGTGCACTACATCGTCCCGCAGTTTGCGCTCACCGACATCAACTTCCAGCGCGTGCCGATGGTCGACACCTCCAACCCGTTCACCGAGACGGAGGTGCCGAGCGACGACGAGAGCCTCGTCGTCATCCACATCGCCAACCGCCGCAAGATCCAGCCGGACTACCGCTATCTGCTGGAGATGCTCTCCGGTTCGTTCATGTCGCGCCCGGACACCATCGTGGTTCCGGCCGGCAAGAAGAGCTTCGCCTTCGAGCTGCTGATCGGGCCTGTCGTCGAGCGCATGGTTCGCGACAGCAGCGGCGGCTGAGGGGTGAAGGCCGCCCAATGCACCGTATAACGCTGAACACCAGCGGGAGCGCCTTCGACGCCGCGACCGGGGAAACCGTGCTCAACGCCGCCCTGCGCCAGGGGGTGGCGCTGCCTTACGGCTGCCGCAACGGCCAGTGCGGCGCCTGCAAGGCGCAGATCCTCGCCGGCGAGGTCGACTACCCGGACGGGGCGCAGACCGCGGCATTGACCGAGGCCGAAAGGCAGCAGGGCTGGTGCCTGTGCTGCCAGGCGCACGCGCGCAGCGATCTGAGCCTGCACGTCCGTGAAGCGGGGTTGGCGGCGGTGCCGGAGGTGCGGACGCTGCCAGCGCGCGTGGCGCGCCTGGAGCGCCTCTCCCACGACGTCATGGGCATCTGGCTGCAGCTGCCCAAGAGCGAGCGCCTCGTCTTCCGCGCCGGCCAGTACATCGAGATCCTCATGCGCGACGGCCGGCAGCGGGCCTACTCGCTCGCCAATGCGCCGCACGACGACGAGTTTCTGCAGCTGCACGTGCGCCATTACCCCGGCGGCGTGTTCGCCGAGTATGCCTTTCACGCCCTCAAGGCGAGGGAGCTCTTGCGCATCCGCGGCCCGTACGGCAGTTTCTTCCTGCGCGAGGACTCCGTCCGGCCCGCGGTTTTCGTCGCCGGCGGCACCGGCTTCGCACCGATCAAGGCGGTGCTGGAACACGCCTTCGCCAAGGGCGTGCAGCAGCCCATGACGCTCTACTGGGGCGTGCGCGCCGCGCGCGACCTGTACTCCCCGCTGCCGCGGCAGTGGGATGCCGAGCATGCGAACTTCTCCTGGGTGCCGGTGCTCTCCGAGCCGTGCCCCGAGGAGCAATGGAGCGGTTGCCGCGGGCTCGTCCACGAGACCCTGGCCGCGCAACACCCCGATCTCTCCGGCTACGACATCTACACCTGCGGGCCGCCGGTGATGACCAAAGCGGTGGCGGAGGTCGGGATCAGGCACGGCGCGCCGCCCGAACGGATCTACTCGGACGCCTTCGAATTCGCGGCGAAGTGAGGCGAGGCCCGCCGCGCTCTCAGTCGCGGCGGTGCGCAAGCAGCGCGGTGGCGGACTGCCCGGTGGCCAGCAGCAATCCCTGCCGGTGACAGCGCAATGCGGCGTCGCGATCGCCGAGCTGTTCCTGCGCCTCGGCCAGCAGACGATAGGCCTCCGGCGTCGGCGCCTTCTGGATCAGGTCCTCGAGATAGCTCCGCGCCTTGCCCCACAGTCCATTGCGCAGCGCCAGTCGCCCCAGGGCCAGCAGCAGGCCGGGTTCCTCGCCATGCTCCGCCAGCCAGCTCTCGGCGTTCTTCAGTTGCTTGAGCGCATCCTGCGACTGCAGCTCTCCGTATACGCGGGCCAGCCCGGCGTCCCAGTGCTTGCGCAGGGCGCCCAGCACCAGGTTGTGGGCCTCCTCCTGTTCGCCGCAGGCCGCCAGCGCGCGCGCGTATCGCGCCGTGATCTCCGGCAGGTGCCGCCGTGTCCGCGGCACGCGCTCCCACGCCGCCGTGATCGCGCGCGCATCGCTGCGGCCCTCCGCGTCCAGCATCAGTCCGTCCATCGCCTCCTGCTCCATCGTCGCCCGTTGCGCGGCCGGCAGCAGATCCCGCTTCGCCAGCCTGGGCAGGAGATCGAGCAGCGCGCTCCACTCGCCCGCCGCCCGGTAAAAGGCCGCCTCCATGCGCAGCACCTGATCGTGGCGGCTGTCGATCTGCTTGAGCTCGGCGAGCAGTGCGCGCGCGTCATCCAGGCGACGCTCGTGCAGGGCCTGCTCCATCTCGCTCAGTCGCACCGGCAGCTGGGCGTCCTCGCCCTGCTCGCTGGCCATCTGCAGGTAGAAGGCCTGGCGGTCCGCCGCCTGCAGCGCCTGCGCGGCGCGGGCCGCGCCCAGGTAGTGCAGCAGCGGCGAGTCGCTGCGCCGCGCGCCGTCGCTCAGGGATCGCTCGGCCTCGCGCCAATCCCCTTCCACGAGGGCGAGAAAGCCGTCGGAGAGACTCTGCGTCGCCTTGGTCTCGCGGCGCCGGCGCGACCACTGCCGCAAGTCGCGCGGCGCGCGCCACAACCGCACCAGCGTCTTCAACGTCCACCAGACAGCGACGATGCCCACCAGCAGCAGCATGATGAAGAACGCGAAGCTCGTGCGTACCACCTGGCCGTGCACGCCGATGACCACGAAGCCGGTGTCCTTGAGCAGCACGCCGCCGAGCAGCACCGCTGCCACCAGCAACACCAGGGAGAGGATCACGAAGCGCATGACGGGAATATCAGGGCGCGGCCGTCGCCGCCTCGACGTTTACGTTCTCCGCCGGCCGGGTCGCGGCACTCAACTGCCCACGCACCAGCTCCAGCGCATCCTGCAGGCTCGGCAGCTCCGGCGACAGTTCCACGCTCGTCAACGGCGCGAGCGTCGCACGCATGCCGCCAACCTCCGGGCTGCGCGTGTCGTAGTAGCGTTCGAGCAGCTCGTCCACGCGCGCCAGAGTGGCGCGGAAATTGGCCGTATCGCCGCGCAGGACCTCCAGCCGCGCGGCAGCCAGTTCCAGCCGGAGATTCTGCTGCAGCAGATAGCGCTTGCCGGGGTCGAAGATGACGTCGTCGGGTACTTCCATGCTCTTGATGTCGACCAGGCGCACCAGGTCCGCCCAGATGCGCTCGAGCGCCTGCCGCCACCCGCCGGCCTGCAACTCGCCGGCTGCCGTGCCCTCGCCTGCGTCGGACGTGACGGCGGCGGCGGGCTCGACGTCGCCGGCCTTCAGCGGCAGCTTCTCCACCCGCGTGAGCAGGTCCGCGAGCGTCAGCGTCATTCCGGAGGTGTCGACCGGCGTCACGGCACGCAGCGCATTGAGATCCGCGATCACCTTCTCCCGCACCGGCAGCAGCGACGGATCGTCGCGGTCGGCCAGCCGGCGATCGACGCCCTCCAGGGCCGCCATGGCCGTGGCGACGTCGCGCTCCAGGCGCAGTCGCTGCTCCGCAACCGTCAGCAGGTAATGCACCTCGCGCAGGACCCAGATCGCGTCGGATTTTCCCGTGCCGGCGTTCTGCGCCTGCCTGATCGCGGCGAGCGTGCCGGAGGTCTCCTCCTGCAACGCCGCCAGCGCGGAGCCAAGTTCGTTCAGGCGGCGATCGCTCTGCTCGCTCGCGCTCCTGGCCTGCTCGCTGGCGGCGGTCGCCGCCTCGAGCCGGCCACCGAGACCCTCGTACCTCTCGCTCAGGCCCGCCAGTTCCGAGGCCTGCTCGCCGCGCACCGCCTCCAGCGCCCGCTGCGTCCGGATCAACGCGAACGCCGCCAGCGCCGCCGCCGCCAGCGCCAGCACCAGGGCCAGCAGCGCCCAGCGATTCGACCCGCCGCCGGCCGGCACGACTTCGGCGTCGATGATCTGCTTGTCCGGGGAGACCGACGATTCCGTCATGGCTGGCTGACCCAATCGATATTCACGGCATTAAATGATGTATGCGGGCGCGCTGCAAGTAGCGCTCGCCGTGCCGCGAACGGAGGCGATTCCCGCGGCCGTGAACACGCGCCGCGGGCGCATTCAGCGGCTCTTGAGCTTGAACCCCACCGCCTTCAGGTAGTCGGCCTCGAGCGCCAGGTCCGCGGCCGTCAACGGGTATGCCTGCAGCCAGTTCTCCGGAAAGCGCAGCTTCAGAGTGTCGCCGTCGACCTCCACCTCGATGCGCGGCATCTCGGCCGTGGAGCGCGCCCGGTGCAGCAGCACCGCCAGCCGCAGCAGCACGCACAGTCGCCGCACGGGCTGCACGTCGTCGTCCGGCAGCGCCTGCAACTCGGGCAGCGGAAACTTGCGGCGATGCGCGCGCACCAGGAAGGCCATCCGCTGCTGCTCGCCGCGCGAAAATCCGGGCATGTCGAGGTTGTTGAGCAGATAGGCGCTGTGCTTGTGGTACTGACTGTGCGAAATGGACAGTCCGATCTCGTGCAGGCACGCCGCCCAGCCGAGCAGCCGCTGGTACTCCTCCGTGTCGATCTGCCAGTGCGTCCGCACCATCTCCCACAGGGCCAGCGCCTTGCGCTTCACCCGCTCCGCCTGCACCCGGTCGATGCGGTAGCGATCGGCGAGCTCCGCGATGGTGCGCTCGCGGATGTCGTCCTGCCGCAGGCGGCCCACCAGATCGTAGATCAGTCCCTCGCGCAGCGCGCCGCTGGCGCAGCTCATCTGCTCGATGTCCAGCGCCTCGAAGATGGCCGAGAGGATGGCCACCCCGCCCGGGAACACCGGCACGCGCTCCGCCGTGACGCCCGCCATCTTCACGTCCGCGGCATTGCCGGCCGCCACCAGCGCCTTGGCGAGCTTCCTCAGGGCCGCGGCGCTGATGCCGTCCTTGCACCAGCCGGCGTCGTGCACGGCCTCCGCGATCGCCAGCACGGTGCCGGAGGCCCCGATCGAGGTCTCCCAGCCGATCTCGCGGTATACCGTCGCCATGGGCTCCAGCTCCTGCAACGCGGCGATCTCCGCCGCGCGCATCCGATCGGCGGTGATCTGTCCATCGGGGAAATAGCGCAGGCTCGAACCGACGCAGCCCATGTGCAGGCTCTCCATGTGCTTGGGCTCGAACTTGCGCCCAAGGATGATCTCGGTGCTGCCGCCGCCGATGTCGACCACCAGCCGGCGCCGGCTGTCGTCCTCCAGGCTGTGGGATACGCCGAGGTAGATGAGGCGCGCCTCCTCGTGGCCGGCGATGATGTCGATCGGATGACCGAGTGCCTCCTCGGCGCGGGCGATGAACTCGGCGCTGTTGCGCGCCTTGCGCAGCGTGTTGGTGCCCACCGCGCGCACCCGCCCCTTCGGCACCGCACACAACCGCTGTCCGAAGCGGCGCAGGCATTCCACCGCGCGCTGCATCACCTCTTCGCTCAGGCGATTCTTCTCGTCCAGGCCACCGGCCAGGCGAACCATCTCGCGCATCTTGTCGATGACCTTCAGACGGGACTCATCGACCTCCGCGACGATCATGTGAAAGCTGTTGGAACCGAGGTCGACCGCGGCGGCGCCCTGAGATTCGTTCCCCATGGCGGCGGATTATATCGACAAACAACGAAGGTAATGCGCCAGGCCTGCGACTTTACAGCCGCGGCCGGCCGCTCTACATTGGTTTGGCCCGCACCCGCCCGCGCCGATGCCGAGGAACCTCACGAATGACCAGCGTCAACAGGGTCGACCCGCTGCAGGCGCACGCGCAGCTGGCCGCCGACCCGATGGCGGTGCTGATCGACGTACGCAGCCGCATGGAGTTCGACTACGTCGGGCATCCGATCGGCGCCCTGCACGTGCCCTGGAAGGAGTTCCCGGAGTGGAAGGTCAATTCCGGATTCGTCGCCGCGGTGCGTGAGCTGCTGCACGCGCAAGGCGGGGTTGCGCCGGAGGCCAGGCCGGTCTATCTGCTGTGCCGCAGCGGCGCGCGATCGCTGGCCGCCGGCGAGGAGCTGGTTCGTCAGGGCTTTCGCCGCGTCTACAACATCGAGGAGGGATTCGAGGGCGAGAAGGATGCCGAGAATCATCGCAGCACGATCGGCGGCTGGCGTTTTCGCGGCCTGCCATGGGAACAGGGCTGAGAGCGGCCCTGCCGACGTCACATCACCAACCCGAGAGCACCGACGATGAAGTTCGAGACCATCAACCCCGCCACCGGCGAGCGCCTGCAGTCCTACCCGTTCCTGAGCGAAGGCGAGCTGCAGGACGCGCTTGCGGAGGTGAGCGCCGCCTCCGCACAATGGGGCGCCACGCCGATCGCCGAGCGCGCCGTGTTGATGCGGCGCGCCGCGGAAGTGCTGCGCGCGCGACGCGAGGAGTTCGCGGCGATCGTCTGCACGGAGATGGGCAAGCTCATCAAGGAGGCGCGCGCCGAGGTCGAGAAATGCGCGTGGGTCTGCGAGTACTACGCCGAGGAGGCCGCACGCATGCTCGGCGACGAGGAGGTCGCCACCGACGCCGGCCGCAGCTACGTCGCCTACCAGCCGCTCGGCGTGGTGCTGGCCATCATGCCGTGGAACTTTCCGTTCTGGCAGGCCTTCCGCTTCGCCGCCCCCGGCGTCATGGCGGGCAACTGCGGGATCCTCAAGCACGCACCCAACGTGCCGCGCTGCGCGCTCGCCATCGAGGAGGTGTTCACGCAGGCGGGCTTCCCGCGCGGCGTGTTCCGATCGCTGTTCATCGACACCGACCAGGCCGCGCGGGTCATCGACGATCCGCGCGTGCACGCGGTGACGCTCACCGGTAGCGAGGCCGCGGGACGGAAGGTGGCGCAGCGCGCGGGCGCGGCATTGAAGAAGGCGGTGCTGGAGCTCGGCGGCTCGGATCCGTTCATCGTGCTGGAGGATGCCGATCTCGATCTGGCGGCGTCCACGGCCGTGGCCGCGCGTTACATGAACGCCGGGCAGAGCTGCATCGCGGCCAAGCGCTTCATCGTCACCGAGGGCATTGCCGATGAGTTCCTCGCCCGGTTCAGGGCGGGCGTGGAGAGCCTGCGCCCTGGCGATCCGATGCAGGAGTCGACCACGCTCGCGCCGATGGCGCGCGCCGATCTGCGCGACGGTCTGCACGCGCAGGTGCGCGACAGCCTGGCGCAGGGCGCAGTCGCGGTGACCGGCTGCGAGCCGCTCTCCGGCCCCGGGTGGTATTACGCCCCGTCCATACTCGACCGCGTCACACCGGGCGTGCGGGCCTACGAGGAGGAGCTGTTCGGACCGGTGGCGATCGTCATCCGCGTCGCCGGGGAGTCCGAGGCGGTGCGCGTGGCCAACGGTTCGCGCTACGGCCTGGGCGGCAGCGTGTGGACCCGCGACGCGGCGCGCGGCGAGCGCGTGGCGCGAGGACTGCAGAGCGGAATGGCCTTCGTCAACGGACTGGTCAAGAGCGATCCGCGCCTGCCGTTCGGGGGCGTGAAGGCCTCCGGCTTCGGACGGGAGTGCTCCTACCACGGCATCCGCGAATTCACCAACGTGAAGACGGTCTGGATCCGCTGACCGCCCCGGCGCCCGCCAGCGGGGCGGACCTCGGCCGCGGCAAGCCGTTTCCCTTCGGCGGCACGATCCGGCCCGCGGCGGCCTGCACGTAATTGCCGCCCCGATGCCGGCAGTCATCACGGCCTTCCAGATAATCAGGGAGTTGCGTGATTGGAACGCGAGTTGCTCTGAGCCTGCCATCCAGTTCGGAGCCACGCACACATGGCAGTCGCAACCATCGCAGGCGCCGATGCCGCCGCCACCACCAGCGCGCAGGGCAGCACTTCCGCCGGCGCGAAACTGTTCGGCGGCAAGGGCATCTCGTTCATGGACATCCTGCGCATCGCCGGCGGCGGCCTGATCGGCGGGCCGATCGGCGCGGGCATTGCCTTCGCTGGCGTGCTTGCGGAGAAGGCCTTCCGCAAGGATGACGCGGCCGAAGCCGCGGCGGCGCCGGGCGCCGCGCCGCCGGCGCAACCGGTGGCGGAGGCCACGCCCGAGATCCGGCCCGGCGGCTGGATGGTCAACATGGCCTACGGTGGGCGCGACCCCTATCAGTGGACCCCGTCGGCGCGCATCGACGCCACCGGCGGAGCGCCGGATGCGAGGGTCGCGGCCAACACCCCGATGAACGACCCGCGCCTGACGGCCGCGGCGGCCGTCGCGAAGGAGCGCCCCGGCGGCTGGATCATCAACGCGACCTACTCGGCGCAGGACGCCTACGAGGAGACGCGCAACGCCCTGCTCTCGCGCCTGCGCGCGGAGGCCTGAGCCGGCCGTGCTCAGCGGTAGCCGGTGAGTTCCTGGACGTAGGTCCCGGCCTTCAGGTAGGGGCTGTCGGAGGTCTCGCGGCGCTCCGAGCGCACCAACCCCACGCCGGGCGCGTACCAGTCGGTGTGCTCGACGTCGACGTGGCCGAAGTTCGCCCCCTGGTTCACCCGCACGATCGCGCTGCCGGATGCGGTCACCTTCAGACAGCCGCTGAACGTTCCGGCAGGCACGGTGACGGTCTCCGCGGCCGCTGCAATCGAATACTCGAGCGTCACCGCCACCTCACGATCGCGAATGCGCTCCCCGGCCTCGTAGAAGATGCTCTCGATGAGCGTCAGCTGACTGGGCAGCGACCACGCGGTGCCGGCGGCATAGGGTGAGCGCAGTATGAAGTGCGCCGGGCCGTCGCTGCGCACCCGGCCGTCGGCGCCCCGCCGCGTGCCCACGCGCCGCACGCCGTCGGCTCCGCTCAGGTAGTAGCCGCGGGCATTGCCTGGATACTCGATCACGCCGACCGGCCCGGCCTCGCCTTCGACCATGCCGAGCGCGCGCGCCTCCAGCGTCGAGCGCACGGTCTCGTCGAGCACCGTCGTGGTCACGGTGTAGTTCCAGGACCGACCCGCCTCGAGCGGGAACAACGTCTCCGATGGACCACCGCAGCCGGCGAGCATCAGCACGGTCGTAAACACCACGCCAGACACCTGCGCGGGGAATCTTGGACGAAGCGGCATCACCTCCGCATCGTAGCATTCCGGCGCGGTGTCGCGGAGGGCCACCCGCCGCCGCCGTTGAACGACGCCTGCGTCAGCGCCGGCGGCTCACGCCGCGATGCCGGCGGAGCGGTCACCGTGGGCGTATCGATCCTCGCGCGGCGTCCGCTCGGGCAGCAGCAGCTCGAGCAGGCGCCGCATGCTGCCGCCGGTGCCCGTCGACATGCACACGATACGCGCAGTGGAGCCCACCGGCACCAGCGGTCCGCGCGCGGCACGTTTGCTCCACTGCTCCTGCAATACGTTCTCCAGCAGCGCGTGATCGGTGCTCGCGTCGGTCAGGAACACGACCTTGGAGAGGTTCACGCTGCCGACCAGCGCCCCGATCTCGAAGGTGCAGCCGAGGTTGCGGGCCTCGAAGCCGCGCAGATCCATGAGCACCGCGTCGCTCATCATCGCCAGCCGCCTGACCGTCATCTGCCAGGTGTTGTCGTGACAGAAGAGCTCGTTGATGCGGTAGCGGCCGTCGGGATCCTGCCGGTAGTCGAACCGCTGCAGCCGCTCCTCGATGTCCGCGCGGCTGGCGATGAACCTGCGCGACAGCCGGCCGGTCAGGAATTCCAGCAGCTCCTGCGGTTCGATCATCCGCGTAAGGCGATCCGGCCCCGCGACCATGAAGACGCTTCCGACATGCTGCCAGAGGATGCGGAAGTCATCGAAGAACGCCTCGCTGCGCGTGCCGAGCCCGAACACGCGCAGCAGCAGCAGATGGCGCGGCAGCGCGGGCAGCGCGACCGCCGACAGCAGCGTGAATCCGGCATGCACCACCAGCTTGTAGGCAACGAACGCCAGCAGCGCGAACACCGCCCATCCCGCGCCGTAGATCGCCAGATCGACGCAGTGCACGATCGCGAACAGCAGCCACACCGAATCGACGATGAGGGCCTGCTCGCCCAGCTGCTTGCGTTCGTAGCGCCGCCAGAGCCAGCGCGCCAGCAACCAGCCGGCGATCATGGCGAGGAGGAAGCCGCCCAGGGCGAGCCCCAGGAACGCGCCCTGGCCCGCGATGCCGAGCACGCCGCCGGCGTTCGCGGCATCGCGCATGCGCTCCTCGCTGGCGCCGATCCAGCTGACCAGCAGCAGGGCGCCGAAGGCGCCGGTCAGCATCAGCGTCGCGACCAGCGTGGCCACCGAACGCACCGGGCGCAGCAGGAACGCGAGCGCGAGCAGCGCCGGGATGCCGCCCTCCAGCCACCGGAACAGCAGCAGATCCGGGGGGCTCGCCTGCGTGCTGCGCGCAACGGCGAGCGCGGCGATCACGGCGAACAGCGCAAGATATCCCGCCACGATCCACGCGCGCTGGGCGCGGCTGCACGCCGCCGTGAGCAGCAACGTGATCACCACCGGCCACAGGTAGGTCCAAAGCAGCGCTGCCATCCTCGTGTATGCCGGCGGCGCCGCGTGATCGGCCAGCACGACGGCGCCGGTCATGACCACGGCGAAGGCCAGGCCGCCGGCGCCGTACACGATGCCGTTGCGCCATGGGCCGGTCAGCGCCGCGCGCACGAGCTGCGCGTCGCGTTCGCCGGCGGCGATCATCTCCTCGGCGTCCGCCATCACCACCTCGAGCGGCCGGGCCCGGGTCGCGGACGGCGGCGGGAAGGCCGGGGCATACGCCACGGCCTCGGTGTCGTCGGCCGATACCGACTCACTCGCGGCGCGCATGTGCCGCGACACCGCACGCTTGTAGAGCGACAGGATCGACATCGACAGCGGTACCGCCAGCAGGGCCGCCGTGACCAGGCCGAACGCCACGATGGCTGGCAGGTTGTCCGGTGGTGCCCCGGTCATGACGAAGTTTCCCCCCGCTTGCGCATAAGCATTCATACGACGCCCCGATGGCCGCGTCTTCGACCCGCTGCCGCGCGCGCACCGCCGGCGCGTGTGCAGGCTCGGGCAGGCTCAGGGGCCGGCGCCGCGGACCATTCCGGCGCGGCATCGCCTCGAGCCGCGCCGGATCAGGCGGGGATGCGCCGTGCTGACGCGTGGAAAGGCATCGCTGACGGTGCTGAGATTGCGATTAGGTCGGCGCGGCTGGCCTGCCGGCCTTGCCCCGTGCGCCGCGCAGCCGCGCGTGCGGCGGGAACTCGCTGAGCACAAAACGCGGACGGTGCATTCCCTGTGTCGTCGTGGCATCACCCCCTCCTGAACAATCGCACCACGCTGATCTGAAATTAGCAACGCGCGGGCGCGGGTTCAAGTTGACCATCTCCCGCGCGCGCTTTCAGCGCATCTCGTCGCACAAACGCATTCATCTTCGAAACATCGATCGGCGCCGACCCGCGTGCCCGCGATGCGCCGAGCGGATAGACTTTGGGCAACGCGAGGAGAACTGGCGAGCGATGACGCACGAACGCCCCAATCGCACCATCGTCTTCAGCGGCCACATGATCGACGCCGTGGATCGATCCCGGCCGCGCTTCCCGCCCGAGATCGAACCGGAGGCGGCGTTCGCTATCGACGCGATGCTGAATGAGTTGGGAGTCGGAGCCGAGACCCTCGGGATCACCGAGGGCGCCTGCGGCGGCGACCTGCTGTTCGCCGAGGCCATGCTGGCGCGCGGCGCGCCGGTCGAGCTGTACCTGCCGTTCGAGCGGCGGCGCTTCCTGCGCGCCTCCGTGGCCTACCGGAAGATTCCCTCGTCGGTCGCCGACCGCTGGGCGCAGCGTTTCTTCCGCCTGCTCGCGCATCCCTCGGTGCGGTGCGTGGAGATGGACGCGAACCGCGACCAGGCGGCGGCCGACGCGAACCCCTACGCGCGCTGCAATCTGCGCATGATCGACGAGGCCATCCGCCACAGCGGCGGCGAGCTGGAGCTCGTCTGCCTGTGGGACGGCATCGACGGCGATCTCGGCGGCGGCACGGCGCACATGGTCGAGGCGGTGCAACGCCGCGGCGGCCGCATCCACTGGATCGACATACGCCCGCTACTCGACGCGCGAGAGACCGCAGCGGGCCGCGCGGATCACTCCGCCCCTAAAGGTGAGTGAAGGAGATCTCCAGTTTCTCCTCGGCGCCGGTCACCAGACGCTCGACCGTGACGGCGACGTAACGTCCCTCGTTGGTGCGCAGGCAAAGCTGCTTGTTCACCAGGTTGGCTGCGCTGCGCGCCTGCGTGGAGTAGATCGCCTGCCGGCAGCGTGCGGCGTCCGCCGCGCCTACCACCGCGTAGGCCGCACCGTTGACCGGTTCCAGGTTGGTCCCGCTCACGTAGGGACCGCCCCCGCCGGCGGGCTTGTAGGCGAGATCGTCGGCGCTGCTCGCCGTCGCCCTGCCGCCGTCGATATCCGCGGCCGCACCCAGCCTGAGCGCCAGTGTCCCGCGCTCCGGCGGCGCCGCGACATCCGGCTTGCGCCGCGCGATGGTCAGCGTGATCGTCGCGCCACCGGGGTGGACCGCGGCCCCGGGCAGAGGGTCTTGCGCGATGACGGTGCCGTCGGGACGATCCTCGATCTCGCGGTAGCGCCGTTCGCCCAGCGCCATGCCCGCGTCCAGGATCCTGCGCTCCGCCGCGGCCAGCGTCAGGCCCACCAGCTCGGGCACGGCCGCCATTGCCGCCTCCGGCGCATACAGGAGGGCAATTGTCGCGCCCCGTTTCACGGCACTGCCCGGCGCCGGCCTCTGGCTCAGCACCGTGCCTGGCGCCGCGCCGGCCTTTGCCTCGCCGATGGTTGCGCTCGCGCTCAGGCCCTGCCGCGCGAGCGCCTCTTTCGCCGATCCGATCTCCATCCCCACCACGCGCCGTACCTTCACCAGGTCCCCGGCCTCGTCACGCTGCGCGACCGTCAGATCGATGCGCGCGCCCCGCGCGGCCTCGCTGCCCGCGAGCGGCGATTGCGACAGGACGCGCCCGGGCGCGCCTTCGGCGACCCGCTCTCGGCGCACCACGCCCAGCGTCAGGCCGGATTCCGCGATCACCGCCTTCGCCGCTTCCAGCGAGAGTCCGCTCAGCGCCGGCACTCGGACGGGCGGCCCGGCACGCTGCGGCCCTTCTTCAACGGGCGCCGCCTCGCGGCTCGCCGCGGGCTCGGCCACCACGGGTGTCGGTCCCGGCGGCGCCCTGGCGACGACGATGTCCACCGTGAACGGTCCGCTGCCGGCGGGCGCCGTGCCCGGGGGCGGTGATTGCGCGAGCACCTGCCCCGGCGGGACCTGGCTGGTCTCCCGCTCCGAGACTTGCCCGAGTGTCAGGCCCTGCTCCCGCAGCAGCGCCGCAGCCTCCTCCCGGCTCCGGCCGGACAGGGTGGGCACCTTGCCGGCCGCGCTGGCCAGCACCACGTCCACGGCGCGCCCCGGCCTAACCACCAGTCCGGCGCCGGGACTCTGCCGGATGATCACCCCTGCGGGGACGCCGGGGCGGAACTCCTCCCCCTGGGCCCCCAGCGCCAGTCCCGCGCGGTCGAGCGCCGATCGCGCTGCGCCGATCTCCAGCCCGGCGATGTCGGGAACCGCGGTGATGTCCACCGTCACCCAGCGCTCCCAGGCCAGCCGTCCCCCGAAGATGAGCGCCACGCCCAGCGCGGCGGCATAGGCGAGCCACGGCAGGCGCGGGGCCAGCCGCGCGAGTCGCCAGCAGAGCAGCCGCCAGACCGGGATCTGCTTGCGGAGCTGGCGTATCAGCTGGTCCGTGTCTCCGTCCCAGCGCTCGTCGCGCAGCGCGAAGGCGTTGCGGCCGGCCAGCTCGCGCAACTCGGAGGGCAGCTCCGCCGCTGTCGGCATCCGCGCCTGCTCCACCAGCACCGGGATGACGACCAGGCCGCGGCGCAGCGCCGCCGCGATCTCCTGGCGCACGAAATCCCCCGCCTCCTCCAGACGCCGCCCGCCGCCGGCGCCGCGGCTGTCCAGCCACTCCCGCCCGATGATCGCCAGCAGCACCTCGCAGGCTCCGATGCGCCGATCGATGGTCCGGGCGAAATCGGAACCCGCGTCGATGTCGCAGACGTCGATGAACACGCGGCGCTCGCCGAAGGCCGCGCGCAACCGGTCGAACAGCCGTCCGGTGTGTCCCGCGCTGTCGCTGCGCCGATAGCTGATGAATATTCCGCTCATCGTCTTGCCGAGGCGGGTGATGCCCCTCGAGCCGGGTGGCCAAGGAGCCGGCGCGGCATGGTCGTCGCGCGCGGCCTGTCGGCGATCGGGGGCACGCCTGCGCCCGTCAGTCAGTGAGCGCCTTGGCCAGCCGCTCCACTTGCTCGCGCAAGGCAGCCTGCTTCTGGCCGGCGCCCCTGGCCATCTCGATCAGGAACTCGACGTGATCGAGCACCGATCCGAATTCGCGTCGCGAGGAACCGCGCTCCAGCGCGGCGCGGTAGCCGGCCCCGATCTCCGCCGCCTCGGCGTCTTCGATTAGACCGCTGGCGAGCGCCGCGACCAGCCGGCAGTCGGGCGCGACGACGCTGTTCCAGTAGCTGGGATCGGTGCGCTCACGGGCCGCGGCCTGCTCGACGGCGATCGGACAGTACGCATGCAATGCCCGCTGCCAACCCTCGTCCGTGGGCGCCCTATACCATTTCAGCATCAGGTTCGCCGTCACCCAGTTCGTCAGAGAGTAGGCGTGCAGATCGCGCTCGCTGCTCGGGGCCGGGGCGGACTCTGCGGCGCCCGGCGCGCCCGGCGGCGGCGGTTCCTGTGCCGCGCCGGCGGGCGTGACGGCCACGAAGGCCTCGCGATAGGCGCGCGCCATTTCCCGCAGAGCCTGCACACGTGCCTTGACGTCGCTCTGCAGCGCGGCCATGCGCTTCTGAGCGCTGCCCAGCAGCGCCCGGCGTTCCGCCGTCGCGCCGAAGCGCATCAGGGATTCGATCTCGGCGATCGCCCCGGCGATCTCCTGCCTGCAGGCGACGATCAGACGCTCGCGCTCGGCGGCCGATCCGCCCCGCTCGCCGCGCGCCTCGAGCCAGCGCTGGAAGGCAAGCTTCACGCGGATGTTCGCCCGATGCTCCAGCGCCCGCACGGGAAACTCCGCCCGGTCGGCGGTCGTGAGTCGATCCAGGTACTCGAGCGCCTGCTCGTAGTCCCCGGCCTCGCCGTACAGGACGCCGAGAGAGGCGCAGACGTCGGGACGGGCGAGCCATCGATCGCGCGCGCCGGGCGGAACGCGCGCCAGCAGGGCCTCCACCCTCGGTCGGTGCCTGGCCGCGTCACCGCCGGACATGCGCACGTCGCCGATGCAGTTGTCGAGCTTCGCCACCAGCTCGCTCAGCGCCGTGATCGGCGTGGCGCGGCCGGCGGCGTCGGCCTGTCCTCCGACCAGATGCAGGTCCTGATCGCCGTAGCACTGGTAGGCTCCCCAGGTGTTCACCTGCGGGAAGCGCGTGTAGACCTCCTCGCGCGCCGCGCGCACCGCGTGCCCGAAACCGGCGCCCGCCAGCATGTGCCGGTAGAAGGAGACGGCGAACTGCCGGCCGGCGGCGTCGTCGACCGCCCAGCCGGCGGCGATCACGGCCTTCACACCCATCCTGATGAACTCCACCGCCACGCTGGCCGCGAGCAGGTTGTAGTGCGGCGAGGATTCCGCCGGACCGTCGACGCGGCCTAGGTGACAGCAGTTGATGAACACGAGCTCGGGCACCCAGCGCATCTGCCTGATGTCGCCGGGCGTGAGATAGACGTCGTCGCCGATGACCATGCCGGAGACCCGCTCGGCGCGGGCGCCGGGCTCGGCCTGCACCTCGGCGTCGTGTACGCCGTGGCCGGCCAGGTGCAGGATCTGGTAGGCGTCGGCGTGCAGTCCCATCAGGATGTTCTCCGCCGTATCGCGCAGCTTCACGGTGGTGCGGAACCCGGATCCCGCCAGGATCTCGCCGACCTGCTGGGCCTCCTTCTCCGCGCCGGGAAGATCGGCGAAATGCAGCTGCGAACGTCCGCCCGCCGGCAGCTGCGGATTGCCGACGATGTAGGCGCTGCGCTCGAAGGTGTATGCCGGGGCCGGGCGGAACTCCTGCGTCTTCAACTGCCGCAGCATGCCCGCGGCCACGGCCAGGGGCCGGGTGTTGGTGCCCCAGCGGTTCTCCATCAGCTCCCACGGAAACGCGGCGGAGCGTTCGTCGACCAGGTAGACCATGTCGTGCTGGGCGGGTGCGAGCTCCTTCAGGCCGTTGGGCATCAGCATCTCGAACAGCGTGCGCGATATCTCGCGGGTGTTGGCGGTGGTACCGCAGGCGGTGGCGATGAAATCCTCCGCGAGCCTGATCTGCCCGGAGACCAGCGTCTGCTCGGCACGCGCCCGATCGCCGTAGTGCGTGAAGCGCAGCGTGTTGCTGTCGCGGTCATAACCGATCTCCAGCCTGCGCCACCATTCGGCGCCCTCCTCGAAGGTCGCCCGCCGGCGCCCGCCCTGGCCCTCGATCACCACGCCATGCTCGGCCGACCAGTCCACGTGCTGCACGAGCTCCCCGTCGGCAAGAACCTCGGCGAGCGCGCGCACGGCCTGGATCGCGATGTCCTGGTAGAGCTCCAGGAACTCGACCTCGTCGATGAGCACGCGACTGCTGAAACCGGTCTCCAGCAGACGGTGATTGGCCGCATGCACGCCCCAGAGCATCGCCGCCACCGAGTCGCGCACGCTCATGTTGCTGAAGCCGGTGCCGATGAGCAGGGCGCACACGCGCGCCGAGCGTGGCGCCGTGCGCGCGCCGAAGCGATCGTCGGGACAATCGGCCACGTGCAGCGCGTAGTCGAGCATGGCCTGCGCCATGCCCGCCTCGAGCGCACCGGGGGTGAGCTCGCCCACCTGTCCCAGGCCGATGACCACCGCGCCGCCGGGCTTCGCGGAGGGCGAGGTGTCCAGGAAGATCTCGTGCGTGCCGAGCCGGCCCGGGTACAGTCCCAGCCGCACGCGATTGGTGAGCGCGCCGTCCAGGCGCCTGTCGAGCGCCGCCTCCGCGCTGACGATGCTGTCGCCGAGGTAGTGGCCCACGCACACCGGGTAGCGCGCGTAGGCGAGATCGCCGTGGCGCACGCTGACCTTCACCCGCGGCAGACGCACCGACTCGGCGCGTCGGCGGCGCCTGCGGCCCGGACCCAGGCCCATCGCCGGATCCGTCTGCGGATCCGGCACGCTGTCCGGCAGATCGGTGGGCAAGACCTCCAGGACCTCGGCATCGGTCACGCTGCGCGCGAGCGGCGGCGCGGCGGGCAGCCGCGAGGTGCCGCCCGTGCCCAGCAGCTCGGCGTAGGCGGGGAACGCGGCGGGGTTGGCGAGCAGCTCGTCGTGCTGCGTGTCCTCCACGTACCAGGTGGGCACGCCGGAGAGACGGCCGGAGGCCCAGGCGACGGTGCCGTCACCCTGCCGGGTGGACAGGAACTGCACGTTGGCGGGAATGTCTCCGAGCAGCGGCCGCCGCACCGCCGGCACGACGCGGTAATCGCACACCGTGTGCCGGGCGCACCCGGCTACGTAGATCATCACCGCCGGATCGACCGGGCACTGCGCCAGCTGCCGCCTGACCTCCTCGACGGCGCGCAGCTCCGCCGCCGGCGGCACCGGCCACTGCTCGTCCAGCTCCGCCTTCAGTCGCTGCCAGAAGCGCACGTCGCCGAAGTCGCGGCCGGCGCCCGGCTCCGGCAGAAGTTCCAGCATGCCCGGAAAGCGCGTGACGATCTGCAGCAGCTCGTCGCGATCGTGCGTGACGTCCAGCAGCGCGAGCTTGCCGAGCGTGGGATTGCGGCCGGTGATCCAGCGCACCGCCTCGTAGGAGCCGGCGTTCGGCGTGCCGAACATGATGAATCGGCTGCCGGGCAGCGCCCGCAGGCGCTCCCAGAGGCGCCGATGGCGCGCCAGCATCATGCGGGTGACCAGCCCGCCCATGGAATGGGCCACGATCCGCAGCGGCTGGCCGTGGCTCTCGCAATGGCTCAGCCGCGCCTCCACGACCGGCGCCAGTTGATCGGCGAGCCTCACCAGGCTCAGGCGCCAGTCGTAGGCGAACGGCACGACTTCATGGGTGCCGGTCAGGTACGCCAGGAACTCACCGTAGAAATCGTCGAGCAGGTTGCCCGGTGCGACGCGGCGCGCCTCGATGCCGATGTCCTCCAGCCCGCCGCGCGCGAGGTCGAGGAAGTCCAGCCACTTGCAGTCGCTGCCGAGCAGCAGCTCGCTGCCCATCGTCCCCGGCAGGACGATGACCACCGGGCGAGGACCGCGCTGGGCGCTGCGCGCGACCGCCTCGCGCCAGGCCGGGACCTCGTGCCTGGCCTCCGCGATTGGCCGAAAGCCCGCGAGCGCGCCGTCGGCGCGCAGCAGGCCCTCCTGCAGCATGCGCACGGTGCGTTCGTTGGCGAAGTAATGAAAGTGCGAGACCTCGCGTCCCTGGTCGAGGAAAAAACGCCCCGCGCCGGGGGCGCGCTGCAGTCCGCCGTACATCGAGCCGGTGTTCACGACCAGGTCGTGATCGCCGGCATAAAACCAGTCGGCCATGACCAGCTTCAGCTTGCTCCAGAAGGAATCGCCCTCGATATCCCCCGCGATGACGCTCAGATCGGCGGCCGTGCGCAGGTCGGGATGGTTGAGCAGCCGGATGAGCGCCGAGCCCGGCATCATCGCCTCCAGGCCCGGGAGGCTGCGCGGGTCGGTGCGTTCCTGCACCACCGCCAGCAGGAAATCGAGCGCCTCGCCGATCACCTCGGGCGCGAAGTGCTGGATGACCGACAGCCAGCGGTCCAGCCGCCCGGAGGCGAGCGTGGTGCCGCGCGCGGGACAGGCCACGCGCACCAGGCGCGTCACGCGTGGCCGCCGGCGCTGCAGCGCCTCGATCAGTTCGAGCAGGCACGCCCGCTCGACCGCGTAGGCCCTGGCGGCCTCGGCGCCGTCGCGCCGCCCGAGGCCGAGCATGGCGCCCAGCGTCCGGTCCCGTGCGAACAGGCGATCGAGCGCCCCGGGCTGCAGCGGGTCGTGGCGTCCCTGCACGCGCTGGGCGAGACAGAGTAGCTCCGCGATCAAGCCGCCGCGGGAGTGCGTGAGGAGATGCAGCTCGGCACCCTCGGGCAGGAATTTCCCGACCAGCTCGGCGGCGTTGTCGATCGGGCTGACCGTGAGGGTCCGGTGCTCGTAGGCGTACACGTGCCGTCCGTAGCGCTCCCGCAGCGCCTTGCGCAGGGCCGCGCCCGCCTTGTTGCTGGCGTTCCACAGCGACGCGAAGCTGCCGGCGGTGCTCGAGGCGGTGCCGTGCACGAACAGCAGCAGCGGCTCTCCCGGCCGGGTCGCCGGCAGCCGCTCGCCCACCGCCTCCAGGGTCAGGGCCTCCTCGAGCCCGACCCGGTAGAGACCCGGCGCGTTGCCCTGCAGCTGCCGGCGCTCGAACCACTGCGACAATCCAATGGCGGTCTTGCGCTTCAGATCGACGCCGAACACCTCCAGGGCCTCGATGACCAGACCGCCGAGTCCGCGCTGCGCGGCGTCCTCTCCGGCCGCCGCGCGGACCCCGGGATCGACCTCCCAGACGCCCTCCTCCTCGCCGCCTCGGCTGGCGTGTGCGCCGAACTCGCGATGCAGATCGTCCACCCGCAGCCACTGCCGGAAGCCGTTGGAGTATTCCAGGCAGGCCACGTCGTCCTGGCGGATCGTCACATCCACCGCGCCGGCGCCCGCGCGCGCCGCGCCCAGCTGCACCCGTGCCCTGGAGACGACGTCGATGGACTCCACGCGCGGCGGCGTCGCCTTCGCCACCGGCTGCCCGCGCAGCCGCAGGGTGCGGGTCTGCGGCGCGGGCGCCGCGGTGGTGACCGAACGCGAGACGCGCGCGTGCGCCGCCGAGGACCTGCGTGCACTGCCGGGCTTGCGTCTGCTCGCCATGGCGGCTCTACAGCGGCGTCAGGAAGCGCCGGTCGAAGCCGGACTTCCGGCCCTCCAGCTGCGGCACCTGATCGAAATCCCCGCGCTTCAGCCCGGCGCAGGTGCGCGCGTGCAGCTCGCGGTAGGACAGCTCCCCGCCCGTCTCGGCGATCGCCGCCACGAGGTTGTGGGTGAGCGCCCCGTTGTAGCTGCCGCCGATATATGCATCGGCCGAGGTCTGGGTATCGCGGCAGCCGGTGATCAGCAGCTCCGGGATGTCGGCGGCCACCACGTCGCTCCGGCGCCGCGCCGCCGGAGGCGAGACCCGCAGCCCGGCGACGCGCCGGCCGCGCAGGCGGCGGCCGGACTCCTCGGCCATCAGGTCCCAGGGATTCGGCAGGTAGCGCGGGATCCGCGGCGCATCGGGCGGCAGGACCGCGCGCGTGTTCGTGCCGGAATGGCAGCAATCCATGACGACCGTGAGGCTGACGCCCTTGCGCAGGCGGTTGAACGTGCGCCGCAGCCAGTCGTCGGTGAGCGGCGCCTTCCAGTCGAGATCGGTGGGGCAGAGGATCTCGTCACGCCCGTCGGCCTCGTCGCCATCGGCGTCGGGGACGTTGGCGCCGTGCCCCGAATAGTGCAGCAGCAGTACGTCGCCGCTGCGCGCGGTGCGCACCAGGCGCTGCATCGCCGCCTTGATCGCCCGCGTGGTGGCCTTGAGATCGGTAAGGGTGGTGACGTCCCCGGCGGAGAACCCGTAATACCGCCGCAGGGCCGCCCGCACGTTCTCGACGTCGTTGACGCAGCCGCGCAGGTCCGCGCCCGGGATCCGGTAACGATTGATGCCGATGAGCAAGGCCTTCTTCGCCATCGCGATTCCTCCCCTGAACACGCCCCCCGCGATTCCCTGCCGGCGCGCCGATAGGCGCTCGCGTCCCTCCGCGCTTCGCGGCGGCGCAAACAGTGTGCATCGGATCGCGCGGGTCGCCGGCGCAATCCGTCACAACTTCGTCCGAGGCCGTCAGCTCATGACGGCCTTCAGCATGACCGCCACCCCGCACTGCTTGCTCACCGCGTGCGGATCGTAGATCCCGTCCTTCACGAACTTGCCCCGGCTGTAGTGATTCGAAAAGCTCCACAGGTACGGCGAGACCAGCCGCCGCATGCGGTAGCCCATGCCGTTGTAGCGCTCCAGCAGGTACAGCATGTGCGGAACGGACCAGTCGCGCACGTCGTGGAAACCCTTCATCGTGAGCGCGTCGATGGCGCTCTCGCGCCACGTGAACGGCGGAGTGCCGGTCAGCGGCCGCCCCTTCGGGACCTGCACGGTGCGCGCAATGAGCGGATCCCCGTTGTGCAGGTGGCCGGCGAAATTGAAGCCGCACTCCATGGCATGGATCGCGCCGATGAACGCCCACGGTATGCCGTTCAGATCGCGCCCGACCGCCTCGTAGAGAGACCGCCCGTTGCGCAGGCGTTTGACGTAGTAGGCGACGTTGCCCCGGCACTCCGGCCGCACCGTGCAGGCATCGTAGTAGGCCTGGTACTCCGCGCGCAGCAGCGTGTAGTCCTTGCTGGCGCGCGGCGGCTCCAGGCCGCGCGCGAGGCGCCGCGGCGCGCGCGGCAGGCGCATCGTGGACTCCCCGCCGTCCTCCGGCGCCGGCGCCAGCGACTCCTGCGCATGCATCGAGCCGGAGAGGTGGTTGAGCCGATCGATGTGCGTCTCGAGCGCGGAGAGATAGCCGTCGAAGGGCCCGAGTCGCGCCGCGGCCACCACGCGCTCCAGGTCCTGGGCGGCGAGCGTCAGGGTCGCGGCCGCGTCGAGGAGCTGGGCCTGATTGAGCACCGCGATCTTGCGGTTCAGCGCCTCGATGGATCCGCGTATCGCCTTGCGTTCGGCGGCGTCCGTGGTGTTGGCGTGGCGCCGCCGCAGGGTGTTGATCGCGCGGCTGAGCTCGTGCCTCAGTTCTTCGATGACGTACATGGCTGACTCTCCGTGTTGGGACCGTCTTAGCGCAGGGCGGCGCGCAGGTTGGCGATGGTGCGACGCCACGCATCCGCCCCGGCGCTCAACTCGGCGGATCGCTGCGCGAGCACCGCCAGCGTGAGCGGCTGCTGCGGGGTGTGATAGACCGCGACGAGCTCGTGCAGCAGCTCCCGATACTGGTCCAGCAGCACCACGTAGATCGACACCGTCGCGCGGTATGCCTCGATACGGGCGATCTCCGCGGCGGCCACCTCGGCATTGTCCAGTCCGACGCCGCTCAACCGCGCCATCGATCGCTCAGTCACCGTGTCGAAGAGCACCGGGGCGCTGTCACGCAGCGCCGTGATCACCGTTTCGACCTTGGGCGACTCCTGGAGCACCACGCGACGCAGCTCGTCGAGGTTGTTGCGCGTGGCCACGCGGCGCGTGAGCGGCTCCACCGCGGCGACCAGGCCGCTCAGCGCCGGCCCCACGCCGGCGGCCGGCGCGCCGGTCATACTGCCGGCGCTGGCGAGTGCGCTGCCCAGGTTCGCGGCCAGGGTGTGCAGTTGCGCCTGCGCCGCATCGATGTTGCTGCCGTCCGCGAGTATGACCAGCAGCTGCGTGTAGTCCCCGACGCTGCGCAAGGCGCGCCGGAACGCGCCGGTCGCGGGCGGATCGGAGATCGGGGAATAGTAGGGCGCATCACCGCTGCAGAACCCGGCGATCACGCCGGGGCCGGAGGGATTGCCGTGCTCGTCGGTGTCCCCCTGATAGGGAATCCCGCCGCACGGACCGGGTTGCGTGCCCGCCCGCGCCTGCAGCGCGCGCTCCAGGGCCACGGTCTGCCCCTGGGCTCGCTCGGCCACCGCGAGGTCATCGAGCAGCGGCTGACTGGCGGCGTGGAGCGCGCCGAACGCCTCGGCCACCATCGCCACCTCGCGTGCCGGCGGGCTCGAGGTCGCGCAGCCGCACAGCGCGGCACAGGCCATCACCACGCACAGCGCCCTGGTTTCTCCCATGATGCCCTCCCTAGACACGGCCGATCCGGAGGCCCGGTGCGGCTCTTCTCGTTAGTTGAAGCTTAGATCATCGTCGCCCTCATGCCGTGTCGGCCTGCGCATTTGCAGCGGCCGTTGCGGGCGGGCCTTCGTCCCCACGGCGCCGTGCATGGCGACGCCGCGCGGCGCGCGGCTCGCGGCCCTGCCATCGGCGCGGCCTTCCGGGTTCCGGCATTGAGGGATCGCGGCGCGATCCCCGCGGAAATGTCGTTGGGTCGCCGCGGTAAAAAGTCTGTGCACCTGCCGCATCTTGTGCTGCGTGCTGCGGTGCAATAACGTGCCGGCGACGATGGCGAAGCCGGCGGGCGCTCGCGGCGCACCGGTTCAACCCGGCGCGGGCCGTGCGGCGCCCGGGGCCCGCCAGGTCAATAGCAGTGCCTCCACTTGACCGCCTGTGCTCTCCAGCAGGCGGTGTTTTTTACCCGGACGCGGTCTCCTCGGCCGTCAATGCGCGGTACTTCTCGAGCAGCTGCTCGCGCGATTCCACGTGCGCGGGGTCGGGAACGATGCACTCCACCGGACAAACCTCGATGCAGCGCGGCCGGTCGTGATGTCCGACGCACTCCGTGCACAGTCGAGGATCGATGACGTAATACTCCGCGCCCTCGGATATCGCCCCGTTCGGGCATTCCGGTTCGCAGACGTCGCAGTTGATGCAGTGGTCGGTAATCAGCAGCGCCATGACGGACTCGAAATCGTGAATTTAGACCGCCGATCACGCGTAACGTTTCACCAGCGCCTCGGCCACCGCCGGATGCACGAACGCCGAGACGTCGCCTTTCAACGCGGCGATCTCGCGAATCAGGCTCGACGAAATGAACTGGTACTGTTCCGACGGCGTCAGGAAGATGGTATCCACCTCGGGAATGATCTTGCGATTCATGCCCGCGAGCTGGAACTCGTACTCGAAATCGGAGACCGCGCGCAGTCCGCGCAGGATGATGCGCGCACCGCGTTCGCGCGCGAAATTCGCCAGCAGGCCGTCGAAACGGCAGACCTCGCAATTTGGCACGTCCGCGAGCACTACGCGCGCAAGCTCGACACGCTGGTCGGTCGTAAAGCACACGTTCTTCGACGTGCCGTGCGCGACGGCGACGATGACGTGATCGAAGATCCGCGAGGCCCGCACGACGATGTCCGCGTGACCATTGGTGATCGGATCGAATGTTCCCGGATAAAGCGCCACACCGTTCATTGCCCGCCTCTCTGTTCGGCCGTACTGATGAGCAGATATCGCACCTGGCCGGCCTGCTTCTCCCGATGCACCCGCCAGCCCCCCGGCCATTCTGGCATATCCGCGTCGGCTTCGATCTCCACGTACACGAGCGCGCCTTCAGCCAGTCGGCCGCTCTGCGCGAGCGCCGCGCAGCAGCGCGCCACCAAGCCCTGGCGAAACGGCGGATCGAGAAAGACGATGTCGTAGCGGCCCGCGTCGCGCGCGAGCCAGCTCCTCGCCTCGGCGTGCTCGACCCGCACCGACCGCGCGCCGAGACGCGCTGCCTCCGCTGCGATGTGCCGCACCTTGCGGAGATCCTGATCGACCACCACGACTTCGGCCGCGCCGCGCGAGGCGGCCTCCAGACCCAGGACGCCGGTGCCGGCGAACAAGTCCAGGCACCGGGCGCCGTCGATAGCCGGCGCGAGCCAGTTGAACAAGGTCTCGCGGATGCGGCTGCCGGTCGGTCTGAGGTCCGGCTCGTCGAGCACGTCGACGTAGCGGCCGCGCCATCGCCCCGCGATGATGCGCACACGGCCGGGATACGCCGGCACCGAAGCCCGCGGCCCGCGGCGCTGCCTGCTCATGCGCGCGCCCGGACAAGCGTCGAAGTCTGCATGGGTGGATGGTAGGATAGCCGCGGATCGCAGGTCCAGCGTATTCACCACGATACAAGAGCAGCAAAGACCCAGAGAATGTTCGGCTTCGGAAAGCGCAAGCAGGATTCCTCCAACGACGATCCCGAGAAGAAGCGGGGGATCCTGCGATCGCTGCGGGAAGGTCTGCGCCGGACGCGCGAGAGCCTGCTCGGCGGCCTGACCGGCCTGATCCCCGGCGGCCGGCCCATCGACGCCTCGACGCTGGACGCCGTTGAGGAGTGCCTGCTGCTCGCCGACGTCGGGGTCGAGTCCACGGGGACCATCATCGGCCGCCTGCGCGAGCGGCATCGTCAACAGCGGCTCGCCGACAGCGAGGCCCTGTACGCGGCGCTGCGCGAGGAGATGATGGCGCTGCTCGCGCCCGTCGCCCGGCCGCTGGTCGTGCCGGCCGATCGCAAGACGCCGTTCGTCCTGCTGATGGTCGGCGTCAACGGCGCCGGCAAGACCACCACCATCGGCAAGCTCGCGCGCCAGTTCCGCGACCAGGGCTTGAGCGTGGTGCTCGCCGCGGGCGACACCTTCCGCGCCGCGGCCGTCGAGCAGCTGCGCACCTGGGGCGAGCGCCTCGACGTGCCGGTCATCGCGCAGGCCACCGGCGCCGACGCCGCCTCCGTCATCTACGACGCGCTCGCCGCGGCGACGGCGCGCGGCGCCGACGTCCTGATCGCGGACACCGCCGGCCGCCTGCACACCCGCGAGAATCTGATGGAGGAGCTGAAGAAGATCCGACGCGTGCTCGGCAAGCTCGACCCGGAGGCCCCGCACGAGACGATGATCGTTCTGGACGCCACGACCGGCCAGAACGGGCTGGCGCAGGCCGAGCAGTTCCGCAAGGCCGTCGGCGTCAGCGGCATCGCTCTCACCAAGATGGACGGCACCGCCAAGGGCGGGATCGTCTTCGCCATCGCGCAGCGGCTGGGCATCCCACTGCGCTACATCGGGGTAGGCGAGCAGGCCGACGATCTGCGCGTCTTCGACGCGGGCGAGTTCGTGGACGCGCTGCTCGACCGGGGCGCCGCGCAATGACGCGTCCTTGAACGATGATCCGTTTCAGCGATGTCAGCAAGTCATACCCGGGCGGTCACGACGCGCTGAAGCGCGTCAGCTTCGAGATCGACAAGGGGGAGTTCGTTTTCATCACCGGCCACTCCGGCGCGGGCAAGAGCACGCTGCTGAGGCTAATCGCCCTCATCGAGCGCCAGTCCGGCGGCGAGATCGTCGTCAACGGCCAGGACCTCAATCGCATACGCCGCGCGCACGTGCCCTACTACCGCCGCCGGATCGGATTCATCTTCCAGGACCACCGCCTGCTCTCCGATCGCAGCGTGTTCGAAAACGTCGCCCTGCCGCTCACCATCGCGGGGCTGACTCCCAACGAGACCGGCAGGCGCGTGCGCGCCGCGCTCGATCGCGTCGGGCTGCTGTCGAAGGAGAAGGATCTGCCGGCGCAGCTCTCCGCCGGCGAGCAGCAGCGTGTCGGCATCGCCCGCGCCGTGGCGCACAAGCCGGACATACTGATCGCCGACGAACCCACCGGGAATCTGGACGCCGAGCTCTCGCACGACATCATGGAACTGTTCGACCTGTTCAACCAGGTAGGCGTGACCGTGGTGATCGCGACCCATGATCTCGACCTGCTGCGCAGCTTCGGCCACCGCAGCATCACGCTGCGCGCGGGGCAGGTCGAGACCGTGCAGGAGCTCGTGCAGTGACGCGCCCGGCGGCGAAGTTCACGCCGAGGCAGCGCAGCAGCATCGGCGCGGGCGGATTCGGCGCGTGGCTGCGCGCCCATCGCGCCGCGATCGCCGCCACCCTGCAGCAGTTCGCGCGCCAGCCGCTCGCGCACGCGCTCACCATCGCCGTGCTCGCCGTGACGCTGGCCCTGCCGACGGGTCTTTACGTGGTCCTCGCCAACGTCGAGCGCCTGACCGCGGCTTGGGATACGAACCAGGCGCGCATGTCGGTGTTCCTGAAGGCCACCGTCGACGATGCGCAGGCCCAGCGGCTGGCGGCCGCCGTCAGCGGCGGCGCCGGCATCGCCAACGTGCGCGTGATCACCCGCGCCGAGGCGCTCGATGAGTATCGGGCCTATTCCGGGTTCAGCGAGGCGATTGACGCGATCGGCGGCAATCCGCTGCCGGCGGTGTTGGTCATCGACCCGGCCGACGGGGCCGATCTTCAGGCCATCGTCGCGCGCCTGCGCAACCAGCCGGAGGTCGACACGCTGAAATTCGACATGGAATGGGTGCAGCGGCTCCAGGCCATGACGGCGCTCGGACAACGCGCGGTGCGGGTGATCGCCGGCGTGCTGGCCGTGGCCGTGCTGCTGATCGCGGGCAATGCCATACGCGTGGCGGTGGCGCAGCGGCGGGAGGAGATCGAGGTGTACAAGCTGGTCGGCGCGACCGACGCCTACATCCGCAGGCCGTTTCTCTACACCGGCTGGCTGTATGGCGCGCTGGCCGGTCTCATCGGCTGCGGCGTGGTGGCGGCGATGCTCGCCGGCGTGCGCGCCCCGGCCAGGCAGCTCGCGCAGCTCTACCAGAGCGCCTTCGAACTGAACGGTCTCGCGTGGCCGGCAATCCTCGCGGTGATGCTCGCCGCGGGGTTCATCGGACTACTCGGCGCGTGGTGGACGGCAGCGCATCACATACGGCGGATCGACGTACGCTGAGGCGACCGCTCCTGCCTCAGGGCAGGTAGGGCGGTGGCGGCGCCGTTGCCGCGGCTGTCTTCGACGCGCGTTTTTTGGACTGCGCCCCGAGGGCGCCGCCGCCGTTGAGCACCGTGGGGGACTGCACGAGACACACGTTGTCGGACTTGATGAGATGCAGGCAGGCGTTGACCGCGTCGACCTGCTTCAATCCCACCAGCAGACTCCTGTAGGTCTTCACGTCCTCGACCTGTCGCGGCACCACCGCGATCTGACCGCCGCGCAGCGTGGGCTGCAGGCGCTTGCGCATCATTTCCGCGTGCTTGCGCGCCTGGGACTCCTCGTTGAAGGCGCCGAACAGCAGGCCCCAGCCGGGCAGACGGCGGGTGCGGTTCGAGATCCCGGCGCCGAGCGCGCATTCCGAGGCCTTCAACCTGAATGGCGGGGGATCGGCCGCGACGGCGGGAGCCGGCTCCAGCGACGCAAGCATCAGCGGATTCTCGGACGACTTCAGCCTCGCGAAGCCCTCGTTGAGCAGCTTGATCATGGCGGCCGTGCGCTCACTGCCGCTGCCGGCGCCCAGCAGCACCCCGACCAGGCGATGATCGTCCCGCTTCGCGGAGGCCACCAGGTTGTAGCCCGACCCGCAGGTGAATCCGGTCTTCAAACCGTCCGCGCCTGGATAGCTGCTGAGGATGCCGTTGATGTTGCCGTAGGTGATCCCGTTGTAGGTGAAGCTGCGGGTGTTGAACAGCTCGTAGTGCCGCGGGAAATCGCGCATGAGGCTCATCGCCAGGACCGCCATGTCGCGCGCGGTGGTCTTCTGCTCATCATGCGGCAGGCCGCTGGCGTTGCGAAACACGGTGCTCGACATGCCCAGCGCGCGGGCGCGCGCGGTCATCGCCAGTGCGAAGGCCTCCTCGCTGCCGGCAATTCGTTCGGCGAGCAGCACCGCGGCGTCATTGGCCGACTGCGCAATGACTGCCAGTATCGCCTCGCGCACCGTCATCTTCTCGCCGATATCCAGCCCGATCCTCGAGTCCGGCTGCGCCGCGACCTGCCTGGATGCGACCAGCGTGTCGCTGAAGCCGATGGTGCCGGCCTCGATCGCCTCGAACGCGAGATAGACCGTCATCATCTTGGTCAGCGACGCCGGATACCACAGGTGGGTGGCGTCGTCCTCGAGTACGACAGTACCGTGATCGACGTCCACGACGATGCTGGCCTGATCGACCTTGGCGTGCGCATGCAAGGCGACGCCCATGAGGATGAGGCTGGCGAACCTGTGTAACGACCGCTGCACGATCTCTGCCCCCTGTAAAATTGGCCCGCTCGCATAGGTGGCGGGCCCCTGCGCCGGGTGAGGCTCTGCGCGCCCCGATTGCCCCGGTCTTCTCCGCGATTCCAGTACGGCAAGCACATCGCATGCCGCTGCCTGCCGCATCGCACGGTTCCTGTGACCACTCGCCGGGCCGCCTGGTTCGCCCCGTCGCGGATCGCCTGCCGCCAGCTCCACGACCTGCGCGCCACCGGCAGGACGGACCCGGCGCCGGGAGCGGGCCATCACCTCATTCATCGCCGCCTGCCGTCGCCCCGTGGAGACAGCGATTATCCGGCGCAGGGCTTGAGCGAGGTATAGGCCAGCCGCAGGGTGCGATCATTGGCGCGATTGACGCCCTCCGCGAACCGCACCTCCTGCCCGCCGGCGACGGATATCCCCGCGACAGTACGCACGAGCTTCGCGAGCCGCGCCGGAACGGCCTCGCCGTTCTTGGCGTTCCAAACCAGCAGGCAAGCGCCGCTCCCGCTCGCGGGCGGGACATAGAACGGATAGGGCAGCGCGATCACGCTGGCCGCGGCGAAGCGCGCGCGAAAGTTGCCGGCGATGTGCTCGTCGGCGGCGAAGATCGTCCCCTCGGAAAATCCCGAGTCGACCGCGATCGCCTCGGCCAGCGCCGGGTACGGTTCGAGCAAACGGCAGCGGCCGCAGAGCATCCCGTTGAACGCCGGCTGCAGGAACCACAGCACCGCGGTCAGCGACACAAACCCGATCAGCACCGTTCGCAACCAGGCAATCTGGCGCGTCGTCACGCCGATGCGCTCGGCGCGATACAGGTAGTAGAGCGGGAAGAGGATCAGCACCGGATACGTCCAGCGGATCTTCACGTGCTCGAGCAGCCCGATCAGCGCGCCCAGCGCCAGTACGGCGTAGAACATGATAACGAAGCGCCCGAGCAGCCGGCCGCAGTCCGGCTCGCGCGCATCGCCGCCGCCTGGCAATCGACGCAACGCCTGCGGGAAGAGCAGCACCGCGGCCACGAGGAAGGAGGCGATGAACGACGCGCTGGATCGCAGGATCGACCACAGCGCCGGCAGGCGGCCCGCGCCGCCGCCGTCACCGCCACCGGGCTTGTAAGTGACGTAGCTGCCCAGCACACCGCTCAGATCGTGCCCCTTGAGCAGCCAGGCGATGGACGGCGCGAGCATCGCAATGCCGATGGCGACCGCAAGCGCCATGCGCGGCGCCAGGATGCGGCTGCGCGCGGCGCGATCCGTACCCACCGCAAGCAGCAGCGCCGCCATCAGCATGCCGAAGTTGTACTTGGACTGAAGACCGAGACCGAGGGCGACGCCAAGGATGAGGTAGTCGTCCCAGGAACCGCGTTCGATGACGCGGAACACGGCCCACAGGGTGGCCGTGGTCGTCGCGCCCACCAGGGCGGTGTGGGTGAACCCCTGATGCGCGCCCCAGCCCACGAAATAGATGAGTACCGGTGCGAACGCGGCCAGCACCTGCAGGTCGGGATCGCGCACGATGCGTCGAGCGCACGCGTACATGAAGACGAAGGTCAGATACAGGATGCCGTAGCGGACGAGCTGGGGCGCGACCGCGCTGCCCTCCGCGATCTTCGTGGCAGCAAGGACGAGCCAGGTGTAGAACGGCGGCTGGCTGGGGTTGTATCCCCACCGCCAGTCCTGCGCATAGATCATCTGTTCGACGTCATCGACGCCAATGGTCGACGACAGCATCGTGCGCAGCAGGAAGAACCCGACGATGTAGATGGCCAGTCCGAAGTGGAAACTGCGGGCGGGGTGAGCAAAGAGCCGCCGTTGCGGCATCGGGTTCAGAGGCACGAGGTCTCGCTCGATGTGGAATTGAGAATGGCCGGCACGGTGCGCACGGGGGGGCGCAGTTTACCCGCTTGCAGCGCCGATGCGAAACGCGCGCTCAGGCCGGCGGGTACGCAGGATGCCACGCCGCCGGATCCAATCCGTAGAACGACCGCAGTTGCGCGTACAGCGCGGGATGGCGCGCGCGCAGCGCGCGCGCCCGATCCATGAACACCTCCGTGGCCACAGCGAAGAACTCCGACTCGTTCTCCGCCCCCTCCGGCGGGATCAGCGTTGCCCGGCCGCGCTCGAGATCGTCGAGCAGTTCGTCGTAAGCGGCCTGCAGCGCCTCCGCCCAACGCTCGTAGTCGCTCTCGGTCGATAGCGGCGGCGCGCCGTCCCCGGCGCCATCGGCCTGATCGAGCTGGTGCGCGAACTCGTGGTAGACGACGTTGTAGGCATCGTCCCCGGCGTGCAGTCCCTCACGCACGTCCTGCCAGGACAGCACGACCTTTCCATCCGACCACGATTCGCCGCCGAGCTCCTTGGCCTCGACGGTATGCACGCCGGCCTCGTCGCTGTGCTCGTGCTCCGCCACGAAGGTGTGCGGATAGAGCAGGATCGCGTGCAGGGAGTCGTAGCGGTGCACGCCCAGCCGCGCGACGAGCAGGCATGCCTGCGCCGCGATGATGACCCGCATGGTGTCGTCCACGACCAGACCGTTGCAGCCGACGAAGCGCTTCTCGGCCAGGAACACCTTCATCGCGTCCAGCGTGGCCGTCAGGACGTCGTCGGGCAACCGGCTGAACACGGGCAGGTGCAGCCGCAGTATCGACAGCCATTCCGCGGGAAACGCGCCCTCGGCGAGCCTGCGCCGCCGCCGCGCGCGGCGCCACGGACCCGCGAGCACGACGATGATCAGCGCCGCGCCGATGGCGAGGATTAAGAAAAGACCGAACATGGCGAAGTGCAGTCCAGAATCCCGTTACCGGGGGCGCCCGCTGCGGCAGGCGAAGACGATCGCCACCGCGGCGCGTGGCCCGAATCAGTCAGCAGTCTGCGCCAACCTCGCCCTTGCGCCCGCGTGCCCCTGGGCGGCGGCTCGCCGCAGCCACTGCACGGCCACCTCCGCGTCGCGGGGCACGCCCTCGCCGCGATAGTACATCCCGCTGAGCACGAATTGCGACTCCGCGTCTCCCTGCAACGCGGCCTTGCGATACCACTGCGCCGCCCGCACCGGGTCGCGCGGCAGCTCCTTGCCGTCGAGGTAGGCGGCCGCCAGGCGGCGTTGCGCGACGCGGTCACCCTGGGTTGCCCGCTGTTGCAGGGTGGCCACGCTGTCCGGCGGCGGAACCGGGACCTTCGTGCCCGCATCCGCTGCAGCGTCGCCACCACGGGATACCTGGGTGCCATCGAGATCCACCAGCGGACCGCGCGGCGCGCCCTGCCCGGCGATGACGTCCTGCAGTGAGCTCGGCGCACGCGACGGCTGGAAATGCATGCCCCCGGGCGCCTTCTCCTTCTCTGCCGGCGCCTTCTCAGGCTCGGCGGACAGCGAACCGTATCGAACCCGCACGCCGTGCGCAGCCGCCTTGTTGATCGCCGCGACCTCCGCTGGCGTGGCCGGGGGATCCATGGCCGCGAGGACTGCCTCGGTTTCCGAGCGCCGCCGTGCGTTGTCCGGATCGCTCGAGCCCGCCTGCGCCGTCGCCTCGGCCGAAGGCCCCGCGGGCGGCGCCGCGACTGGCGCGGGCGCGCCGCCGTCGACGCGCGCAATCGCTTCGGCCGCCTTGGCGTTGCCCTGCGCCGCGGCTCGACGCAGCCAGGCGACCCCGGCCTGCTCGTCCTGCGGCGTGCCCTCGCCGCGCCGGTACATCGTGCCGACGAGAAACTGCGCATCGGGACGCCCCTGCTTGGCGGCCTTGAGCAGCCAGGAGAAGGCGGTCCTCGCATCCCGCGGCGCACCACGACCCTCGCGATACATCAGGCCGAGCCGCACCTGCGACTTTGCGTCGCCCGCGGCCGCCAGGGGCTCGAGTTCCTTCCTCGCAGTCCCGTAGTCACCGCGTTCGTACGCCTCCACGGCAGACCAGTAGTCGGCACGCAGCGGCTGGACGGCGGCGACCGCGAGCACCATCGCCATGATCGGGATCGTCTTCGCAGTCCGCCTCATCTGAGCAGGCCTCTCCCCATGCTGCTGAGATAACACCACAGTGAAAGGCGGTCAAGCGCACCGATGGCGGCGCGGTAGTGCGGCGGTCGCGCGCATCGGACTAGAATGACGCGCGCATCGGCGAATCGCCGACGGGCGGGGCCGCATCCGTTGCGCAAGGGCACAGAGAAAGGCTGAAGAATACCGACATGACCGAACCACAGCTCGATAACGATGCGGATCAAGACAATGCCATGCGCAAACTGGCGACGGCCGTGCAGCAACGTGCGCCGCTCGACGCCGCCACGATGCTGGAAAGCGAGAGCGATGAGACGATCGCCGAGGTCTTGAACCGGCTGCAACCGAGCTTTGCGCTGCGCGTGATGCTGCGGCTCCCGGAGGCTCGGCGCGAGCTGGTGCTCCCGCGCGTTCGCGATGCCGTCGGCGACCAGATCACGGTCAACCAGCGATATGGCGAGGACAGCCTGGGGCGCCTGATGGAACCGGCCGCCGCGGTATTCGGCATGGGCGTCACGGTACGCCAGGCGATCGACAAGATCCGCGAACTCGTCAAGGAGGCGTTGTTCACCTACGCCTACGTCATCGATGACGAAGGCAGGCTTCGAGGCGTGGTCGTGATGCGCGATTTGCTCTACACCAACCCCAACGACCTGCTGATCCACATCATGGTGGAGAATCCGTTCTATTTCGAGCCCGAGACCTCGATCACCGAGGCCATGAAGGCGGTCGTGCATCGACACTATCCCGCCTATCCCGTGTGCGACGGCAACGGAAAGCTGCTCGGGGTGGTGCAGGGCTACATGCTGTTCGAGGAGCAGGCCTTCGAGATCAGCGCCCAGCCGGGCCGAATGGTGGGCGTGCAGAAAGAGGAACGCCTCGCCACTCCATGGCCGGTCTCCCTTCGATTCAGGCATCCGTGGCTGCAACTGAACCTGGTGACGGCGTTTCTCGCCGCGGCCGTCGTCGGCACCTTCGAGGACACGATCGCGCAGGTGGTGGTGCTGGCAGCATTCCTGCCGGTCCTGGCGGGACAGTCGGGAAACACCGGCTGCCAGGCGCTGGCAGTCACCCTGCGCGGACTGACTCTCGGGGAGTTCACCAGCGGCCAGCAGCGCAAGGTGGTCATGAAAGAGGCCCTGCTCGGCCTTTTGAACGGCGCGCTGGTCGGCATCGTCGCGGCGGTGGCGATGTACTTCTACGCCACCCACAGCGACGCCTCCGAGCCGTTCAGGCTGGCGCTGGTCGTGCTGCTGGCGATGATCGGCGCCTGCGTGGCGAGCGGAGTCACGGGCGTGCTCGTCCCCCTGACCCTGAAGCGCCTCGGCGCGGATCCCGCTACCGCCTCCAGCATATTTCTCACGACCGCCACCGACGTCACCAGCATGGGACTTTTCCTGTCGCTGGCCAAACTGTTCGTGCTCTAGCACCGGCTTGCCCGCATGCAGATAACAGGCTGGGTGCGCGGGGCATGGATGGTCACGCGTTGCGTACTGCGCGACTTTCGCCGCAACAAGGGCCTGCTGCTCGCCGGCGCGATTGCCTACAACGCCCTGCTGTCGATGCTGCCGCTGATCGCCGTGCTGTTCGCGCTGACCGCGTTCTTCTTCGATCGCACCTTGCTCGTTTCCATAGTCAACGATGAACTCAATCTGATGGCGCCGGGGGCCGCCGGATTCGCCGAGGACGTCGGCGCGCTGTGGGAGAACCGCGATCTCATCGGTGGCGTCGGCGGCATCGTGCTGCTGTTCTTCAGTTCCTTCGCATTTCGCGCGATCGAGGAATCCTTCGCCATCATCTTCGCCCACGCCCCCGCGCGGCGGCATTTCTGGGTCTCGGCGCTGCTGCCGCTGCTTTTTATCCTCCTGCTGATGGGCGGTCTGCTCATCATCACCGGCGCGACCATGCTCATGGAGACGGCGGCCGCGCACGGAGTACAGGTGCTCGGGCACCGATGGAATATTCCCGACGCCTCCGCGCAGATATTGAGTTACGGCGGGTTCCTGGGACTGGTCGTCCTGTTCGCGGCGATCTACTGGATCATGCCGGCGGCCAAGGTTTCGCCCCGGCGCGCGCTGATCGGCGGACTCATCGCCGCAGTGCTCTGGGAGGTCGTGCGGCGAACCATCGTCTGGTATTTCGCCAACGTCTCCATGGTCAACACCATATATGGCTCGGCCGCCACCATCGTCGTCCTGCTGCTGAGCTTCGAGGCGGCCGCCATCATCCTGCTGCTTGGTGCGCAGTGCATCGCCGAACTGGAAAAGATCGATAACGAGAACGGCAGCGGCCCCATCGTCGGCCACTGAAGCGGCCGCTGCGCTGCGCGCACGGGCGCGCCTTGCCTGCGATCACCGCCATTCTCGTCAATGAGTTGAGCGCATTCGCGAATCCGGTCACGTATCCCGGATCGGCCAACTAAAGTTTCCCCTCTCGACGCCGCTTTCCCCGAGCGTAGACCCTGACTCTGGCCTACGCGCGCCGCAATTCCCGCCGCACGCGTCGGCCCCAGGGGCCGAGGCTCCCGTGACCCGCCCTGCGCGGGTGCCCTGATTCATCAACCAGAGGCGACAGCGACCATGAATGTGATCTCGATAAATGACCGCGACGCCGTAGCGCCCGCTGCCTCGCCGCGGCGCGCGCAGCTCCTTGGATCGGCCAGGGAATGCGCCGCGCGCCTGCTTGGGGAGGTCTTTCGGCAGATGCTCGAACGAGCCGACGACGTGCTCTTCGAGTTTGCCGAGAAGGCCGAGACGAACGCGCAGCAGACGCTGTACTTCGACGCGATGCGAGAGTTGCGGCTAAAGCACAACCAGATGTACGCGGTGTTCGTCGACAGCTTTGGCAACGGTTTTGATGCGCGCCGGCGTCGCGGGTGCGGGTCGCGTGCCGCCGCCGCCGCCATGCCCACAAAGCTTTCGCTGCTCGACGACGCGACCATGGAGCAGGACATTACGACCGCCGGGCTGGCCGAGCGGATAGCAAATGCCTGTCGTGAAGAGCTTTTTGCGCTCAACAAGCGCCTCGCCGTGTTGCTCGAGACTACGGAACTGAGCTCCGAGGACAACCCGCTCGGTCCCACGTGCATCGCCGAGGCCGCGCGGGATTCCGCTAACTGCCTGGATGTCGACATCAAGGCCAGGCTCATCGTCCTGAAGCTGTTCGACCGTTACGTCGTCAGCGGCATCCCCGGGATCTATGGCGCGGTGAACCAGCACCTCATCCAGCAGGGCGTGTTGCCGACCATCCAGACCGAGGTCCGCCGCCAGCGGATCGGCAGCGGGCGTGGCGGTACTGGCGCGGGGCGGAGCGCTGCAACACAGGCCTCCCAGGCCGAGGTCATGGGAATGCTGGAGAAGCTGCTGCGTGGCGGCGGCGAGCCGGACTCCGTGCATGGAACCGTGCCGCTGATCCCGCTCGATACGGCGGTCATGGGTAGTTTGACGCAGCTGCAGCGCAATGGCGTTGGTAGCGGCGTGGAACCCTCAGGTGTTGCGGCGCACCTGCTGATCGATCTGCAGCGCTCCGGGGCGTTGCCGGCGATGGGGCCGGCCGGCGACATGACCATCGACATCGTCGCCATGCTTTTCGATTACATCCTCGAGGACAAGAACGTCCCCGAAGGGATACGTGCCAAGCTTGCGCGGCTGCAGATCCCGATCCTCAAGGTGGCGCTCATCGACCGCGAGTTCTTCTCGCGCAAGGCCCACCCGGCGAGGCGTCTGCTCAATCTCATCGCCGAGACCGCGGTCGAAACCGCCGGCGACGCCGCCATGGAGGCGAAGGTCGCCGATCTGGTCGAGAAGGTCGTGCAACGCATAGTGACGGATTTCGATCAGGACGTCGGCATCTTCACGCGCAGCGTGGAGGCGCTGACGAAGGCCTTCGATGACCTGAAGCGCGAGGCTACCGTTCGCGCCTCGCGCACGGCCAGGTTATTGGACGGCCGCGCGCGCCTCGAGCAGGCCAAAGAACAGGTTCGCAATCTGCTCGACACGCGGCTGCGCCCGGACGGCATACCCGAAGTCGTGAGCAATTTTCTGCTGACGCACTGGCGTCGACTGCTCATCACCGAGTTCACCAGCGATGGGGGCGACAGCGACGCCTGGCGTACGGCGGTCAGAACCATGGACGAGCTGGTCTGGAGCACGCTGCCCAAACGCAGCAGCGAGGAACGTGAAAAGCTCGGCCGGCTTTTGCCGAAGCTACTTGCCAATCTGAAAAAGGGGATGGAGCAGATATCGATGCCCGCTGTCGCGCGCAGTGGCTTTCTTGCGAAACTCGAGAAGGCGCATGCCGAGGCAATGCGCGGGGAACTGGGAATCGGGGCCACAAAGGTTGGAGTCCCCGTGCTGACCGAGTTCCTCGCCAAGCCCGCCCAGGATCCGCCGCCTCTGGTGAACGAGGAACCGAACGTTCTCGACATCACCACGGGCGAGATGAGCGGCGATGTGGAGGAAATGATCGCTGCGGAATCGCCGCCCCAGCCGCCGCCGCGTGAGATCACCGAGCCGCTCGCCGCCGCCCTCGCGCCCGAGACGAGCGCGGCCGGCACCGATGTCGCCGCGGACTCGAGGCAAGAGGGCCCGGTTCAGTCCTCGCCGGAGGACAACGTGCGGGCGGCCGCCGTCGGCGACTGTCATGTACCGGCACCGGAGTCGGCCGTACAACTGCTGGAAAACGCGCAGAGCGCCGCCGAGAAATTACGCGAGCGGCTTTCCATGTCAGACGAAGTGAACCTTGCAGAGGTAATGCCCCCGGCATCCGACCTGCCGCCGCCATCCGGGCAGGCGGCGCGCAAGGAGCGCTCGGTACTGGATATGACGGCGAACACCTTCTATCGCCTGTTCGCGCAAGATGCCAGCAAGGAGGCGAAGGCCGCGGCGACCCAGGAGCTCGAGTTCGAGGAGCTCACGCTTGGGGACACCCGCAACCCGGTGGTCGCCCAGCAGGAGGACGAGCACCTTCTGCAAGTGCTGTCGCTCGAGCCGGGCACATGGGTGGAGTTCAAGCAGCCGGACGGCACGACCATCGCCGGCCGCTACACCTACTACACCCCGGAGACCGAGACCTACGTGTTCTCCGATCGCAGCGGTCGCCGACTCACCGATCGGACGCGCAACGGACTGGTGACGGACTTCCGGCGGGGGACGGCGTACGTTACGCAGCAACCGGCGGCACTGCTGGATCGCGCCTTCACCCGACTGCTCGACCCCTCAACCTGGGTCGGACGCCGCCGCTAATGTCGACAAGACCCCGATTTCCCAACGAGGATTCATAAATGGGACACCCATCCGTCGCCGTGCACCAGGAACCGACCGGTCGGCCGACCGCACAGGGCCTGGTCGCATCCGTACAGGGGCTGGTCTCTCCCCCCGACATCTGCATCAAGGTGACCGAGCTGCTGCAGTCGCCGGATTGCTCCATCCACGACCTCGGCGAGGTGATCCTGCGCGACCCGAACCTCACCGCCAAGCTGCTGCGCCTGGTCAACAGCGCGGCGGTCGGACTGCGCACACGCGTGGACACAGTCTCCCGCGCCATCACCGTCATCGGCACGCGCGAGTTGTACAACATGGTCCTTGCGATCTCGGCAGTGCGCACGTTCCGCAACCTGCCGAGCAAGCTGGTGAGCATGGACGTGTTCTGGCGCCACTCGATCTACACCGCCTTGCTCGCCCGCCTCCTCGGCAAGCATTGCGGAGTCCTGCACCCGGAGCGACTGTTCATCGCCGGACTGCTGCACGATGTCGGCAGCTTGGTGCTCTATCGCAGTCTGCCGGAGGTGGCCGGAGAACTGCTGTTGACTGCGCAGGGAGACGAACAGGTGCTCTGCCATGCCGAGAGCGACGTGCTGGGGTTCACGCATGCCGAGCTGGGAGGGTTGCTGCTCGCCACCTGGAATCTGCCCGAAACGCTGTGCGAAGCGACCACCTGGCACCACGAACCCGGCAGGGCCCAGGCGGCAAAGCTCGAGGCGGCCATCGTGCACGTGGCCGACGTGCTGGCGAACCGTTCGGGAATTGCCGGCTTCTGCGAAACGACCAACCCCACGGCGGAGATCGACCCGGCGGCTGTGGCGCTTATCGGAACGCTGGCAGTCAACGATCAGGACGCCATCACCGGCGAGGCGGGGGCCTTGCTCGCCGAGACGCTCGCCGTGCTCGCCGCCTGAGGCCGTTCGCGTGGTGCGAGGGGTCCCGGACCTCGCGGCTCGGCGCGATCGGGGTGGTGAGTGTAATCTTGGCGGGGCGCGCGGCATCCATGCACGGTAGTGCAGCCCATTGCGTTATCCTTACGTCGATGAAAGCAGCCCCCATTTTGGGTTTCGGCCTCGGTCTGCGCACCGTGCACTACGAGTCCGTGCTCGCCGGCGAGCACGACGTCGACTGGTTCGAGGTGCTCTCCGAGAATTACATGGTCGGCGGCGGCAAGCCGCTGTATTACCTGGACCGTATCGCGGAGCGATACCCGGTGGTCATGCACGGCGTCTCGCTGTCCATAGGCAGCACCGACCCGCTCAATCGCCGGTACCTGAAGAGCCTGAAGGCCCTGGCGCAGCGGTGTCGGCCGCGGTGGATCTCCGACCACCTCTGCTGGACCGGGGTGGCGCACACCAATCTCCATGACCTGATGCCGCTGCCCTACACGGAGGAAGCGCTGGCGCACGTCGTGGAGCGCGTCGGCGCGGTGCAGGACTTTCTGGGGCGCCGCATCCTACTGGAAAACGTATCGAGCTACGTGAGCTACTCAGCCTCCACAATGACGGAATGGGAGTTCCTCCGCGAGGTCGCGGAGCGTGCCGATTGCGAGATCCTCCTGGACGTCAACAATATCTACGTCAGCGGGTTCAATCACGGCTTTGAGCCGACAACCTTTATCGATTCGGTCCCGATCGGACGCGTTCGCCAGATCCACCTCGCCGGTCACACCCGTCATGCCGATTACATCGTCGACACGCACGACCATCCGATCGTGGACCCGGTATGGGATCTCTATGAGGCGGCGATCCGACGCTTTGGACCGGTCGCGACCATGATCGAGCGCGATGACCATATTCCTTCGCTGGAGGAGCTGGTAGCCGAACTCGACAGGGCGCGCGCTACCGCCGCGCGTGTGCTCGGCCATGCATCGGCTGCGTGAGCTGCAGAAACGCTTTCAGCGATACCTGCTGGAGGCGGACGAGTCGGCGGTCGAAGGCATGTTTGCCGACAGCGGCGGCGCCGCGGTCGCGGTGCGGCGCGGCGTCTATTTCGACGCCTACCGCCTGCGACTCATCGGCGCATTGAAAGTCGACTATCCCGTCCTGCTGGCGTGGCTGGGCGAAGAGACCTTCGAGCGTCTCGCGGGGAAGTACACGACTGGCACGCGTAGCCCTTATTACAATCTGCGCTGGTACGGCAGCGGCCTGGCCGATCAACTAGGGGCGGATCCCGATACCGCCGTGCAGCCCTGGCTGGCGGAGTTGGCCGCCTTCGAATGGGCCCTGATGGCCGCCTTCGATGCCCCGGACAGCAACACCCTGCGGGTCGGGGAACTCTCGGCGCTGGCCCCGGAGCATTGGCCCGCGGCGCGGTTTGTCCTGCACCCCGGCGTGCGTGTCCTGGACTTCGAATTCGAGGTTCCGAAGCTGTGGAAGGCTCACAAGGCCGGCGAGGACGTCTTCGGACGTAGGCCGGACGCGCGTCCCGGACGCTGGCTCATCTGGCGGCAGGGGCTGGATACCTCTTTCCGCTCGCTGGAGTCCGAGGAGGCCGCGGCTCTCGAGGTTCTCGCCGCGGACGGCACGTTCGGGCAGCTGTGCGAGCGCCTTCAGGAGCGCAGCGAGAATGCGGCATTGCGGGCCGCAAGCCTGCTGAAGCGCTGGCTGCAGGACGGACTGATCACCGACCTGCGGCGCGGGGCCGAGTAAGGCTGGCCGCGCGCCGCGTCGGGCTACAATGCCGGAACGCGGATATACTTTCCGCTCGACATTCAATCGGAGACCGACAATGGAAGGCGCCGGGTCGTTCGTCGTCGTACTGCTTGTCTTTGCCGCCATCTATCTCTGGCGCGGGGTCATCACGGTCAGACAGGGCTACGAATACACCGTGGAGACCTTCGGTCAGTACACGCGCACGCTTGGTCCCGGATTGCACTGGATCTGGCCCTGGGTGCAGCGCATTGGTCGACGCATCAGTATGATGGAGACGGTGCTGGATGTCCCATCCCAGGAGGTCATCACCCAGGACAACGCCATGGTGCGCGTCGACGGGATCGTCTTTTTCCAGGTTCTGGAAGCGGCCAAGGCGGCCTACGAGGTGGAGCACCTGGAGCAGGCGGTGCTCAACCTGACGATGACCAACATCCGCAGCGTGATGGGGTCCATGGATCTCGATCAGCTGCTCTCCAAGCGCGACGACATCAACAGCCGCCTGCTGCACGTGGTCGACGCCGCGACCACGCCGTGGGGCATCAAGGTGACCCGCATCGAGATCAAGGACATCTCGCCGCCGAAGGACCTCGTCGACTCCATGGCGCGGCAGATGAAGGCGGAGCGCGACAAGCGTGCCGCCATCCTGGAAGCCGAGGGGCAACGCGCCGCGGAGATCCTGCGCGCCGAGGGCGACAAGCAGTCCGCCATCCTCGAGGCAGAGGGCCGCAAGGAGGCCGCCTTCCGCGACGCCGAGGCGCGCGAGCGCGCGGCCGAGGCCGAGGCGAAGGCGACGATGATGGTGTCGCAGGCCATCGCCAAGGGCGACGTGCAGGCCGTGAACTACTTCGTCGCGCAGAAATACATCGAGGCGCTTCAGCATATCGCCGGGGCGCCAAATCAGAAGGTCATCATGGTTCCGCTGGAGGCCGCCAACGTGATCGGCGCGGTCAGCGGTATTGCCGAGCTGGCGAAGGCCGCGCACTTGAAAGGAGCCGGCAGCAATGAGTGAGTGGCAGCCGAACTACTGGCATTGGTGGGTTCTCGGCGTGTTGCTGCTCGTCGTGGAGATGTTCATTCCGGGTGCGTTCTTCCTGTGGATGGGGATATCCGCGGGCGTCGTCGGCTTGGCGGTGCTGCTGGTGCCGGCGATGGGTCTGAAGGCGCAGATCGCGGCCTTCGCCGTGCTGTCGATCGTCACCGTTCTACTCGCTCGCACCTACTTGCGACGCAATCCGCTGCCGACCGATTTGCCGCAACTCAACCGGCGCGCCGCGCAGTACGTCGGGCGCGCCCTGACGCTGAACGAACCGATCGTCAATGGCTTCGGGACCGTGCGCGTGGACGACTCGATGTGGCGCATTCAGGGGCCAGACTGTCCCGCCGGCACGACCGTCGAGGTGGTTTCCACGGACGGCGCCATGTTGAACGTGCGGCCCCGCGCTTGAGGCTCGCGGCCCATATCCGCGCGCGAAGCCTCTGATTTAACTGATCTCTTCCATTCGATCTCACCACGCTCGGCGGCCACACCCAGGCATACCCGGGGAAGCGAAAGAGGCCCGCGCACCTCGACCTTGACAGCACCCCTGGCGTGGACTATGCTGCAACGCAACATGCTGCATTGCAGCAGCACAGTGAACGATGAACTGACGCCTACCTAGCGGTAGTCAACGTAAAGAGGAGAACCGCGATGCAACCCACCGTGAATTACAGCGATATGCTTAGCTATTACAGCAATGCCGTCGAGCTCGGCCTGCGCACCGGCAAGGTCATGCAGAACGCCGTCGAGCGTTCGTTGCGCGAGCATCTGCACTTTGTCGAGCTGACCGTCGGCCAGTTCGCGCCGCTGACCAAGGTCGAGCAGCCCAAGGATCTGGTCGCCGCCCAGTCCGCGATGATGGAGTCGTTCCGCGACAGCTTCACGACCACCACCAAGAACCTGTTGCAGATCCAGCAGGACGCGGGTGCCGAAATCAAGGCGCTGTTCAGCGAGAGCGCCGAGAAGTTCGCCCCGGAGAGCTTCACCAAGTTCTTCAAGGTCGCCTGACCGGCACGCCAGCACACAGCTGGCCACGAGATCCGCGATACGGGCCCGATCTGGGCCCGCTCGCGGATTTTTTTTGCGTGCGCGGGGCTCAGCGCCAGTGCGGCGGATAGGTCCTCTCGAATCCGGGCAGGGCCTCCACGGCGCGCATCCATTGCGCGACCGCCGGGAAATAATCGGCGAACGGCGCGAGCTTCAGACCCAATGAAGCGCCCTCGTCCTTCCCGAGCGCCCGCAGCAGTATCGCCGCCTGAGGGTACAGGACGACGTCCGCCGCGGTGACTGAATCGCCAACCAGCCATTGCCGGCCGGTCAGCTTGGCATTGAGTAGGGCGTATTCATCGCGAAGCGTGTTCGCCGCGCTCATGATGGCTTCGCGCTGTTCCGCGGCGGCGCGCGCAAAGACCGGCCGTACGACGTTTTCCGTCGGCTGCTCGATGTAGGACGCGCATTCACAGACGCTCATCATGATGCGCGCCGAGGACTCCGGATCCCCGCCGAAGAGTCGTACGGCCGGATACTTGTCGTCCAGGTATTTCATGATCGCCAGCGATTCGTACACGACGAAATCGCCGTCTTTCAGCACCGGGACCTTGCCGCGCGGATTCAAGCGCAGGAAATCGGGCGACTTGTGCTGCTTCTTGGAAAACTCCAACAGCCGCGACTCATACGGCAGCTGCTTCACCTCCAGAGTCAGCAGTACACGCCACGCGAACGGACTGCCGCTTCCCCAGAACACTTCCAGTGTCATGCACCCCCCTTTTTCTTGAGTGTGAGCCTACGCCGCCGGAGCCGGCTGGCCCCCGGCGCTGCGGATCGACGGGATCTCGATGCCGGCCTTGCGGAATTTCGACAGGATGGCCTTGCGCACGTCGCTGGCGACGCGGCCTTTGTCATCCAGGTCGTCGAGCTGGAAGCTCAACTGGTATTCGGCACCGCGGTCATTGAAATTGATGAGCGACACCGAGGGCGCCGGGACGCGCACCACCTGAGAATTATCCGTGGCGCACGCGAGCAGCAAGGTCTCGATGCGCTCTGGCTCGACCGCAAACGGCGCCACCACCCTCACCTCCACGCGCCCGACGCGGTTGTGATGGGTCCAGTTCAGCACCGACGTCTGCAGCAGGTCCGCGTTCGGGATGATCACCGAGGCATGCAGTCCGGTCTCGATCTCCGTAGATCGCACCCGAATCTTCCGCACCACGCCTTCGTAATTGTTGACGACGACCGTGTCACCCACCTTCACCGGCCGCTCGATGAGCAGAATGATGCCGGAGATGAAATTGTTGACGATGTTCTGCAGCCCGAAGCCTATGCCGACCGACAGCGCGCCGGCCACGACGGCGAGACCGGTGAGATTGATCCCGAGGGCGGAGATCGCCGCCAGGATCGCGATCCCCACACCGAGGTAGTTGACGGTGGAGGTGATGGCCGTGCGCACGCCGATGTCCAGCCGCGTGTTCGGGAGCAGACGGAAGTCCAGAAAGTGCTGCAGCAGCCGCGTGAACACGATGATCGCGCCGAAAATGACGATCGCGATCAGCACGTCGGTCAGCGAGAACTTGTGGGTACCGATGCTGAAGCTGCCGAAGATGCCCAGCGTCCAGTCGGCCACGTCGCGCGGCGGAATCCCCCACAGCCACAAGGCGATGAAGATGCCCGCCGCGATCAGCAGCAGGTCGATGGTGGCCATGGCCCAGAAGGTGACGACGCGTCCGCCCTGGTCGGACAACCCGAGGGCCTGTCTCACCGCCGCCGCCGGACCCGTCGCCGTCAACAGCAGCTGCGAACAGGACTCCCTGGCCAGGAACCGGACCGCGAACACGGCGCCGGCCAGCAGCAGCGTTAGGATGGTGTTGCGCAAGACGTAGTCCGCGAGCGCGTGATAGCCGAGCAGATTGCAGACGACCGACGCGACGGCGATCAGCGCCAGCGCTCCGCGCAGGTAGGCCGACAGCGCCGGCAGTCGCCGGCGCGGCTGCTCTTCGAACCACTGCGTGGACTCCTCGACCTCCCAGAGCTTCTTCCAGGACATCGACAACAGCAGTATCGCCAGCAGCAGATTGATGCCGAAGGAGTGCAACGAGGCGAGCTCGACCGGCTCACCGAAGCGCTTCATGAAGGCCGACAACGCCATCTGGACCGCAATGATGGCCGCTAGCAGGTGCAGACGCTTGCCAATCTTCTCCGAAGCGGACGCGGAAACCGGCGTGAGCCGCCAGTTGGGCTGTTCAGGAGAGAAGGCGGCTCTAATCAGCGCAGCTACGAGCAGGTAGAAGACGATCGCATAGAGCAGCCACAGCGGCGCCCCGATGGAGGGATCGAGAAAAGGCCGAACGAACAACCACCAAGCCGCGGCCAGCACTATGGCGATGACGACCACCGGCACCAGTCCGCGGCTGACGGCGTCGACGACCGCGGCGACGAGACGGCGGCCGTAGCTCGGATACGGCACCGCCGGGTCGCGTCCCCACCGCACCATCATGCGCTGCCGGACAATCCGGCCGATGACAATCGCGATGTATGTGCCCAGCGCCACCAGCGGCAGGACCACCCATCGCTTCTTGCCGCCGCCTACGACCTCGCGCGCATGGATCGCCTGCAAGGTCACCCAGAGCTGCGAGCCGGCGCGCTCCATGGTCTCCGGCCGATACGGCAACGGACCGCGCACCAGCAGGTCCGCCTTCCGGCGCTCGAACTGCAGGGCGGAGATCCGTATCAGCAGCGCGTCCGTGCGGGTGATCGTGAGATCGCACTGACTGACCTGCCCGGCGAGATCGGCAAGGGCCGCATTCAGTTCGGCGCGCGCGCGCTTTACGTCCGCGGACTCCGGAGGCGCGCCCTCGGGCGGCTCCGGGCCCAGCGACTCGACCCGGGCCGCGAACTGATCGACCTTGCGCTGAACTGCACGCCCGTGCCCCTGCGCCTGCTCGCGTACCTTGTCAATCTCGGAACGCAAGCGCTCCGCGGCCGTTGCGCTGAGTGTGCCGGTGTCGAGACGGGACTCCGCATTCTTCAGGGTCTTGTCCCATTGCCCCGCGAGATAACGGAAGCCGGACTCCAGCGGCGCGTCCGCCGCATGAACGGCAAGCAGGCAGATGCACAACAGCGCGCCCAGCGTCAGCCGCGACAACGAACGTGAACCTGCAACAGGGCGTCGATCCATGGTGGGCGATTATAGGTGCTACGCAACCGGCGAAGGCAATGATCGGCCATATGCTAGACTGGCCGCCGCGAATCCTAATGCTTGCCCCCCTGCCGGACTGCGATGGCCTATACAAACTCCCAACGCGGCACCATTCACGTCGAGGACGCGCGGGTGCTGAGCCATGAGGCATATGCCGGAGATCAGTACCTGCTGCGTCTTCGAGCCCCGCAGGTTGCGCGGCGTGCGCGGCCCGGAGCTTTCGTGCATCTGCAGTGCGACCCGCTGTTGCCCATGCGCCGCCCGATGTCGGTCATGCGCGCGAGCCCCGCGCAGGAATGGATCGACATCCTTTACAAGGCGCACGGCGTCGGGACCGATCTGCTCGCGCGGCGGCAGGTAGGCCAGACGATCAGTGTCATCGGGCCGATCGGAGTGACGTTCAAATTGGGCGAGTTCCGGCCCCTGCCCCTCCTCATCGGGGGCGGGGTGGGCATACCGCCCATGGTGTTTCTCGCCGAGCATATCAAGCGCTGCGGGAGTCGATCCTCGCCGTTGGTCGTCATGGGCTCGGAGGCGCCATTCCCGTTCACCGCGCGACCATCGCGGATCATGGTTCCAGGCCTGCCCGAGGGCGTCATCGCGGCAATGCCGCTGCTGGAGGACTGGGGCATAGCCTGCCGCCTGGCGAGCCTGCAGGGCTACCAGGGATGTCACGAGGGATACGTCACCGATCTGGCCCGCTGCTGGCTGGACTCCCTGCCCGCGGCCCGACGCGCGAGCGAGGTGGAAGTCTTCGCCTGCGGACCGACTCCGATGCTGAAGGCCGTCCAGAGCCTCGCCGCCGATTACGGCCTTCCGTGTCAAATCTCGCTGGAAGAGTACATGGCCTGCGCGGTGGGAGGCTGCGCCGGTTGCGCGGTGCGCGTCGAGACCGAATCGGGGCCGGCCATGAAGCGGGTGTGCGTGGACGGACCGGTATTCGAGGCGCGAACGGTGCTCTTCGGCTGACCCCGCCCGCTCAGTCGCAACCGGCGGAGTCGCGATCGCCTTCGGCCGCGAGCGCCGCGACCCTCTCCTCCCAGCGCTGCAGGGCCCGCTCGTAATACACCCACACGCAGTTCTCGCATCCGCGTCCGCAACACTCGCCGGGCAGCGGCGGTTCCGGGCGTGGCGGGAGCTCGCTCGGGTGTCTCGCCGCCCCGGCCCCCGACATCGGCATTCCTAACCGAAGTTGATCTTCGCTTCGAGGTTGGTGCGCGAGTCGGCGTTACTGAGCGCCTCCTCGAGCGAGATGTGATCCTCGCGGTAGAGGTCGTGCAGCGCCATGTCGAAGCTCTGCATGCCCTTGGCGCCGCTCTGCTCCATGGCCGCCTTGATCTCCCCGATATTGCCCTTGAGGATCAGATCCGCGATGTGCGGCGTATTGATCATGATCTCCATCGCCGCGACGCGCCGGCCGTCCAGCCCCATAACCAGCCGCTGCGAGATGACGGCGCGGATGTTCAGCGACAGATCCATGTACAGCTGCTTGTAGAGGTTCTGCGGGAAGAGGTTGATGATGCGCTCCATCGCCTGGTTGGCGTTGTTGGCGTGCATCGTCGACAGGCACAGATGACCGGTGTTGCACAGCTGCAGGGCGGCCTCCATGGTCTCGCGGTCACGTATCTCGCCCACGAGTATGACGTCGGGCGCCTCGCGCATCGCGCTGCGCAGGGCGTCTGAATACGAGAACGTGTCGACGCCGACCTCGCGCTGGTTCACCACCGATTTCAGGTTGGGATGGGAGAACTCGATCGGATCCTCGATCGTGAGGATGTGGCCGGCCATCTGGCTGTTGCGGTGGTTGATCATCGCCGCCAGCGTCGTCGATTTGCCGGATCCGGTCGCGCCCACCATGAGGATGAGGCCGCGCTTGTGCATGACCAGGGTCTTCAGGACCTCCGGCAGACCGAGCTCCTCCAGCGTCGGTATCTGAGTGGGAATCAGGCGGACCACCATGGAGACTTCGCCACGCTGCCGGAACACGTTGACGCGGAAGCGCGCGCTGCGATCGGGCAGCGAGATGGCGAAATCCGCCTCCATGTTGTCCTCGAACTTCCGAATCAGCCTGTCGTTCATGATGCCGTAGGCGGCATTCTTCGACAGCTCCCCGGTGAGGACTGTCTTGCCCACGGAGGAGATCACGCCCTCTATCTTGATCTTGACGGGCGAGTTGGCGGCGAAGAAAAGATCCGAGCCCTTCTTGTCGACAAGCAGTTTCAGATACGGCGAAATGTCCATGAACGGTTCCCCGACGCCGGAATGGTAGTAATGTGAGTGATTTGCGCCTTAACGCAGGAATCCCTGCTCCTGCTTGTTCTGCTCGATTTGAAGGTGTCCGAGCCCGTCCATGGCCTCCTTCGTTTTCGCGGCCTTGCCCTCCAGCTTGATGCGCAGGCGCAGTTCGTTCATCGAGTCGGCATTGCGCAAGGCGTCCTCGTAGGTGATCTGATCGGCCTCGTAAAGGTCGAACAGCGCCTGATCGAAGGTCTTCATTCCCTGCTCGTTGGACTGCGCCATCGCCGCCTTCAGCTCGTGTATGTCGCCTTTGAGTATGAGGTCCGAGATGTACGGCGTGTTGATCAGGATCTCGAAGGCAGCGATACGGCCCTTGCCGGTTGCCCGCCGCAGCAGTCGCTGCGAGATGACCGCCTTGAGGTTCAGGGAGAGGTCCATGAACAGTTGCTGATGCCGGTCCTCCGGGAAGAAGTTGATGATGCGGTCCATCGCCTGGTTGGAGTTGTTGGCGTGCAGCGTGGCGAGCGCCAGATGGCCGGTTTCGGCGAACTCGATGCCGAACTGCATGGTCCTGCGGTCCCGGATCTCCCCGAGCAGGATGACGTCCGGAGCCTGGCGCAGCGAGTTCTTCAGCGCGATGTCCCAGTCCTCCGTGTCCACACCGACCTCCCGCTGCGTGATGATGCAGTTCTTGTGCGCATGCACGTATTCGATGGGATCCTCGACGGTGATGATGTGCCCGTAAGTGTTCTCGTTGCGCCAGTCGATCATCCCCGCCAGCGAGGTCGACTTGCCCGAGCCCGTGGCGCCGACGAAGATGACCAGGCCGCGCTTGGTCAGCGCGATGTCCTTGAGGATCTGCGGCAAACCGAGCTTGTCGATGGTCGGAACCGTAGTCTCGATCGTGCGCAGCACCATGCCGGTGTAGCCCATCTGTATGAAGGCGTTGACGCGGAAACGCCCAATCCCGGGCGGCGCAATGGCGAAGTTGCATTCCTTGGTCGCCTCGAACTCCTTCAACTGCCTATCATTCATGATGCCGTAGACCAGGGCCTTGGTGTTCTCCGCCGTGAGCTTGGTCTTGGACACCGGAGAGATCTTGCCGTCGATCTTGATGGCCGGCGGGAAATCCACCGTGATGAAGAGGTCCGAGCCCTTCTTCTCCACCATGAGGCGGAGCAGGTCACGCATGTACTTGATGGCTTGTTCGCGTTCCATACCTGTATCCCCTTATCGCGCCGCGTGAGTGGTCAATTGAACTGGTCCTTGTTCTGGGCCGCCATGCGTGCCTCCTGCTTGGCGATTATCCCCTGCTTGACGAGTTCGAGCAGGTTCTGATCGAGTGTTTGCATGCCATACGCGCCGCCGGTCTGTATGGCCGAATACATCTGCGCCACCTTGTTCTCGCGTATCAGGTTGCGGATCGCGGGCGTGCCGATCATGATCTCGTGCGCGGCGATGCGCCCGCCGCCCTGCCGCTTGAGCAGGGTCTGGGAGATGACGGCGCGCAACGATTCCGAGAGCATGGCCCGCACCATGTCCTTTTCCTCGGCGGGGAACACGTCGACCACGCGGTCGATGGTCTTGGCGGCCGAACTGGTATGCAGGGTCGCGAACACCAGGTGCCCGGTCTCCGCGGCGGTCAGCGCCAGCCGTATGGTTTCGAGATCGCGCATCTCGCCGACCAGGATCGTGTCGGGGTCCTCGCGCAGGGCGGACCTCAGCGCCTCGTTGAAGCCGTGCGTGTCGCGGTGAACCTCACGCTGATTGATGAGGCACTTCTTGCTGGTGTGCACGAACTCGATCGGGTCCTCGATGGTGAGGATATGCCCATACTCGTGCTCGTTGATGTGATTGACCATGGCCGCCAGCGTCGTCGACTTGCCCGAGCCGGTCGGCCCCGTGACCAGCACCACCCCGCGCGGATACTCGCAGATCTCCTTGAAGATCTTCGGGCACTTCAGCTCCTCCAGCGACTTGATGACCGAGGGAATCGTGCGGAACACCGCGCCGGCGCCCCGGTTCTGGTTGAAGGCGTTGACGCGGAAGCGCGCCAGGTTCGGGATCTCGAAGGAGAAGTCGCACTCGAGGAACTCCTCGTAGTCCTTGCGATTCTTGTCGTTCATGATGTCGTAGACGAGGTCGTGCACCTCCTTGTGCTCGAGCGCCGGGAGATTGATGCGGCGCACGTCACCGTCCACGCGTATCATCGGCGGCAGGCCCGCCGAGAGATGCAGGTCCGAAGCGTTGTTCTTGACGGCGAACGCGAGCAGTTCTCCGATATCCATGCGTTTCTCCGGGTGTTGGGTGGTCGGCTCTGGTTATCCGGTTGCAGCCGGAAATGCCATGCAAGGTCGGTTCCAGCGCCCCACGCGCCGGTGTATATAGAAGAATATGAACCCTTTCGCAGCGTCTTTTCAAGCTGTACGGCAGCAAATTGCCGAGGCCGAGGCACGGTACGGACGCCGGCCGGGAAGCACCGAGCTCCTGGCGGTCAGCAAAACGCAGCCGCCGGCCAGCATCCGCGCACTGCATGCGCTCGGGCAGCGGCACTTCGGGGAGAACTACCTGCAGGAGGCGCTGGCGAAGATGGCGGCGCTCGAGGACCTGCCCCTGACATGGCATTTCATCGGTCACGTGCAGTCGAACAAATCCGCCCAGGTCGCTGCCGGTTTCGCCTGGGTCCACACCGTCGATCGGGAGAAGCTCGCTCGGCGCCTGAGCGAGCAGCGCCCGACGGATCTGCCGCCGCTGAGCGTCTGCGTGCAGGTCAACATCAGCCGCGAGGCCAGCAAATCGGGCGTGGCGACTGCCGAACTGGACTCGCTGCTCGCCGCCGTGACGAGCCTGCCGCGGCTGAGACTACGCGGCCTGATGACGCTGCCCGTCCCAGAGGAGGACCTCGAACGACAGCGCCTGCCCTTTCGCCGACTCGCCGCACTTTTCGCCGAGCGCCGCGACCGCTACGGGTTGGACACGCTGTCGATGGGAACCACGGCGGATCTGGAGGCCGCCATCGCCGAGGGCGCCACCTTCGTGCGCGTCGGCACGGCCCTGTTCGGTCCGAGAACATGACGGCGGCCGCGCTTTAACTCCGGCGCGTCGCTGTGTACGCTGTGCGGGCCCCTCCCATCCGGCAAGTCAACGAGAATAATGAATCCAGCGAACATCGCCTTCATTGGCTGCGGCAACATGGGCCGCTGCCTGCTCGGAGGGCTGCTGAAGGACGGTTATCCGGCAGCGCAGCTGCGCGCGGCGGATGCCGACGCGCTGAGACTGGACCGGCTCTGCGCCGAGACCGGGGTGCGCACCAGCTCCGACAACCTCGAGGCCGTGCGCGACGCCGATATCGTCGTGCTGGCGATCAAGCCGCAACAGATGCGCGCGGTCGCCGTCGCGCTCGCCGCGGCGCTGTCCTCGCGTCGGCCGCTGATCGTCTCCATCGCCGCCGGCATAAGGATCGTCGACCTGCGCCGCTGGATTGGCCCGCTGCCGATCGTGCGTGCCATGCCCAATACCCCGGCGCTGCTGGGCTGCGGCGCGGCCGGGCTCTATGCCGGTGAGGGGGTCAGCGACGAACAGCGCGAGCAGGCCGAGGGGATACTGCGCGCCGTCGGCCTCACCGTGTGGGTCGAATCCGAGGCGCTCATCGATGCCGTCACGGCCGTTTCCGGGAGCGGTCCCGCGTATTTCTTCGCGCTCATGGAGTGGATCGAGAACGCCGGCGCCGAGCTCGGCCTGAGCCGTGAGCAGGCCCGGCTGTTGACGCTGCAGACCGCGCTGGGCGCCTCCCGCATGGCGATTGAATCCAGCCTCGATCCGGCCACGCTGCGCAAGCAGGTCACCTCGCCGGGCGGCACGACCGAGCGCGCGCTCGGGATCATGAATCAGAACGACATGGGCAGCATCGTCGAGCAGGCGCTCGCCGGCGCATGCCAGCGGGCCGCGGAAATGGCGGCTGAATTCGGAGACGAAAAGTAATGCCTAGCGGATATTTCAGCGGCGTATTCAGCGACATCATCCTGTTCGCCTTCCGGCTGTACATCGGGGCGGTGATGCTGCGATTCCTGCTGCACTGGGTGCGGGCGGACTTCCGGTTCAATCCGGTGGCCCGCGGCCTGATCAAGGTGACCAACCCGGTGCTGGTGCCCTTGCGCCGGTTCATACCCGGCTACAAGGGCATAGACTGGGCCGCCGTCCTTTCGATGGTCGTCCTGGCCATGGTCGGCGTGGCCACCGTTCTTGCCCTGGCGGGACAGTCGCCTTCGCTGCCGGGCCTCATCATTCTCGCGGTCGCCGACCTGCTGACCGTCGCCGTGAAGCTGTTCTTCTTCGCCATCCTGCTGATGGTGATCGTGAGCTGGGTCTCCCCGGGCACCTACAATCCCGCCATCGAGCTCGTGCACGCAGTCACCGAACCGCTCATGCGCCCGGCGCGGCAGCTGCTGCCGCCGCTCGGCGGCTTCGATCTCTCGCCCATACTGGTCCTGCTGCTGCTGCATCTGACCGAGCGGCTCATCGTCATTCCCATACGGGGCTACGGGCTGGCGCTGATGTGACGCACCTGCCCTGGCTCGAACACCGCGGCGAGGAATTGCGGCTGCGGTTGCACGTTCAGCCGCGCTCGAGCAGGACCGAGGTGGTCGGGCGGCACGGGGATCGTCTGAAACTGCGCCTGAAGGCCGCGCCCGAGGCCGGTGCCGCCAATACCGAGCTTTGCGCCTTCCTGGCGAAGGCCTTCGGGGTCCCGCGTGCCCGGGTGACGCTGCTCGCGGGACCGGGCAATCGTGACAAGACCGTGAGCATTCTCCGACCCGCGCGCACGCCGGACTGGCTTGGCGCCGCAAGCGGCTGACACCCCGCCGGGATTTCACCGCCGGAGCACCGGCGCAGGGAATGACCGCGGCCGCGGACGGTCTATGATTAGGGGAGTCACGAAACGCCGGGAGGTCGCAATGCCGCGCCGATTACGCATCGCCTGCCTGATAGCCCTGTTGAGCGCCCTCGTGGGAGCATCCGCCGAGCAGTCCAGCAGTTACGGCGACTACACGGTGCACTACAGCGCGTTCACCACCGACACCCTGCAGCCCGAGGTGGCCAAGGCCTACCAGATCGAGCGCAGCAGCAGGCGCGGCATGGTCAACGTCTCGGTGCTGAGGAAGCTCATGGGTACCACCGGCCAGCCGGTGCGCGCCGAGGTCACGGTCACCGCCACCAACCTGCATGGACAGGCGCAGAAGATCCCGGTGCGGGAGCTGAACGACGGCGGCGCCATCTACTACATCGGCGAGTTTCCGGTGAGCAACGAAGACACGCTGAAATTCCGCATCGACGTAACGCCTGAGGGGCAGACCGAGTCCCTCAGTGCCCAGTTCGATCAGGAGTTCTACACCGACTGACCCCGCGCCGCGGCCGCCTCACCCCAGGTCGTAGTCGTAATCCATGGTGAGCGGGGCGTGGTCCGAGAAGCGCTCGGCCTTGTATATCGATGCGCCCCGGATGGCGCCCTTCAGGCCGGGGGTGACCACGTGGTAGTCGATGCGCCAACCGACATTTTTTGTCCATGCCTGGCCGCGATTTGACCACCAGGTGTACTGCTCCGGTTCCTGGTTGACGACGCGGAAGGCGTCGACAAATCCGAGTTCGTCGAACACCCGCGTCAGCCATTGCCGCTCCTCGGGCAGGAATCCGGAATTCTTCCGGTTCGAGCGCCAGTTCTTCAGGTCGATGTTCTGATGCGCGATGTTCCAGTCGCCGCACAGGATGTACTCCCGCTTGCTGCGCCGCATCTTCCTGAGCACGGGCAGAAAACGGTCCAGGAAGTCGAACTTCGCCGCCTGCCGATCCGGACCGGAGGAGCCCGACGGCAGATACACGGAAACCACGCTCAGCCTGCCGAATCGCGCCTCGAGGTAACGGCCCTCGCGGTCGAAATCCTCCCAGTTCAGGCCCGCGATGACCTTGTCGGGCTTGCGCGCCGAGTAAACGGCCACCCCCGAATAGCCCTTTTTCTGCGCGTCGTGGTAATAGGCGTGGAATCCTCGCGGGGCCGCTATCTCCGGCGGCAGCTGCGATTCCTGTGCCTTGGTCTCCTGCAGGCAGACCACGTCCGCGCGCTGCTTCGGCAGCCATTCGAAGAATCCCTTGCGGGCGGCCGATCGGATCCCGTTCACGTTGATGGTGATGATTCTCATTGGCACTGTCCCGGCCGCTCCACGCTGCGCCTCGCTCGCGCCCTGGCGGAGGAACACCGTAAGATCACCGCTTCATTCCCCCCGACGAGTGACGATCCCCAGATGCTCGACTATCAGCGCGAATTCATTGAGTTCGCCCTCCAGCACGACGTGTTGCGTTTCGGCGAATTCACCCTGAAATCCGGCCGCAAGAGTCCCTACTTCTTCAACGCCGGGCTGTTCAACAGCGGCGCTTCGCTCGGCCGTCTCGGCGAGTATTATGCCCGCGCCATCGTCGAATCCGGCATAGCCCATGACATGCTGTTCGGGCCGGCCTACAAGGGGATACCCCTGGCCACCGCCGCCGCCATCGCTCTCGCGCGCCAGTTCGGGCGCGACGTCCCGTACTGCTTCAACCGCAAGGAGGCCAAGGATCACGGTGAGGGCGGCATGACGGTCGGCTCGCCGCTGAGCGGCCGCGTGCTCATCATCGACGACGTGATATCGGCCGGCACCTCGGTGAACGAATCGGTTGAGATCATCCGTTCCGCCGGCGCCATGCCGGCCGGTGTGGTCATCGCGCTGGACCGCCAGGAGCGCGGGTCGGGCCCCCTCTCCGCGGTGCAGGAGGTCCGGCAACGCCATGGCATCGATGTTGCTTCCGTCATAAAACTGGAAACCCTGCTCGAGTTCCTCAAGGCCAGACCGGGATCGGCCGATCTTGCCGAGCGGGTGCAGGCCTACCGCCGGGAGTACGGCGTCTGACGCCAGGAGCGTCCCAGCCTTCGTGACGGCCGGCATGCCAGATTTCCTGGGCGGCGCCTAAACTTTCCGCAGGGGCAATGCGTCCAACGAGACATCCGCAGTCGAAGGGAAGACCAGTTCGAGGACCACCGTCATGCGCCGTCAATTCCTGCTGCCTGCCGTATTGGGTGCAATTCTCACCGCCGGATACGGCGCCGAGGCCGGCGCCGCGATCAAGTGCTGGGTCAACAAGGACGGCGTGCGGGAGTGCGGCTCGGTCGTTCCGCCTGAGTACGCGCAACAGGAGCAGACCGAGATCAGCAAGGGCGGCGTGACCACGGGCAAGATCGAGCGCGCGAAGACGCCCGAGGAGCTCGAGGCGGAACGCCAGCGTGCCGCGGCGGAGGCGCAGGCCAAGGCCGAGGCCGACCGCAAGGCGCAGGAGCAGCTGGCCGCCGATCGCAAGCTCCTCGACACCTACACCTCCGAGGAGGACATACTGCACGCGCGCGAGAGCCGGCTCGCGGACCTGGAGTCGCGGATCAAGATGACCAATAACCACATCGAGAAGCTCAATCGCAACCTGAGCGACATCGTGCAGCAGGCCGCCGACATGGAGAAGCGCGGCGAGACCCCGGGCGAGAACGTCGCCAAGGACATCGAGAACGTCCGTAGCCAGATCCGGGAGCAGGAGAAATTCGTCGCCGACAAGCGCGCCGAGCAGGATGAGGTCCGCCGCCAGTTCGACTCCGACCTGGCCAGATACCGCGAGATGAAGGCCAGGACCGGCGCCGCGCAGGCCAACAACGCCGCCAAACCCGACGGTCCCTGATCGGCCGCCGCCTCGGGGATCGCCGGACCGCCGTCCGGATCGCTACCCCTGCGCGCGGGCGGCGAATACCGCCGACTGCAACGCCGGCCACAGCTCGTCCCATTGCGCCAGCGGATCGCTGCCGAAGCCGCTGCGCACGAACTGCGACATCCGCCCCTCGGCGAAACCCAACATCAGGCTGGCCGCCGCGTTCGCCGGGATCGCGAGCCTCGGATCGCCGGTGAGCACGGCCTCGCGCAGGACCTGGCGGAACTGCGTCTCGAGGCGTTCGAAGAACTGCGAGACGCGCTCACGCAGGCGCTCGTTCTCCCCCACCAGCGCATCGCCGGCGAGGATGCGCGCGATCCCGGGATTGCGGGCGAGAAAGCCGAGCAGCAGGCGCATCATGTGTTCGCAACGGTCGACCGCCCGCGGCTGCTCCTCCATGATGCGCGAGATGAGCCCGAACACCGTCTCCTCGGCGAAGCTCATGAGGCCCTCGAACATCCGTGCCTTGCTGGGGAAATGCCGGTAAAGCGCCGCCTCCGAGACTCCCAGCGCGCGCGCCAGCCCGGCGGTGGTTATGCGCGAGCCGGGATGCGACTCCAGCTCCCGCGCCAGCATCTCGAGGATCTGTTGGCGCCGCGTCGAATTGGCATTGACGCGTGCGTCGCTCATCAGCCTCGCCGTCCGTAGATCAGCGTCCCGACGCCCTGATCGGTGAAGATCTCCAGCAGCACGGCGTGCTCGACGCGGCCGTCGATGATGTGGGCGGTGCGCACGCCCGCCTGCACGGCCTCCAGCGCGCCGCGGATCTTCGGCAGCATTCCGCCGCTGATCGTTCCGTCCGCGATAAGCGTATCG
>JAWLAN010000017.1:0-109943 GCA_041395385.1 Gammaproteobacteria bacterium | reverse complement strand
AGTCGTCGAAACGCGGAACGCCGGTGTCGAGGATCCAGCGGTAGACGTTGTCGTGCCGCCTCAGGCGATACTCCAGGGTGAAGGGCTCGCGCGCCGCCAGCGCGCGATCGTAGACCTGCATGAAGCGCCGGTGATCCTCCGGATGCGTCACGCCCGCGGCATAGGAATCGGCAATCTCCTGATCGAGAGTGCGTCCGGTGAATTCCAGCCAGCGCCGGTTGTAATACTCGCTGCGCCGGTCCGGGCCGTCCATCCAGATCATCACCGGCGCGGAATCGGCCATCCGCCGGAAGCGAGACTCGCTCTCGCGCAGCTCCGCCTCGACCGCCCTGCGTTCGGTGACGTCGCGCGCATAGCCGGTGGTGCCGAGCAGCGCGCCGCTCGCGTCGATGATCGGCGTCTTGAAGGTCTCGGCAACGTACTCCCTGCCGCCGTCGAGGCCCTTCTCCTCGATCAGCCGCTGCCGGCGCGCCGCCATGACCTCGAGATCGTCGGCACGATACTTCTCGGCGAGCTCGCGAGGCCAGAGATCGAAGTCCGTCTTGCCGAGCAGGTCCGCGGGCCGCGAGGCGCCGGCCATCTGCGCGTACTTGCGGTTGATCGCCATGTAACGGCCCTCGCGATCCTTCAACCACGCGACGTGGGGCATGTTATCCAGGATCGCGGTCAGGCAGGCCTCGCGTTCGCGCAGCCTGCGCTCGGCCTGCTTGCGTTCGGTGATGTCGCGGGTCACCGCGTAGACGAGCGTCTGTCCTTCGAGCTCCATGGAATTGCTGCTGACCTCCGCATCGTAGCAGCTGCCATCCTTGCGCCGGTGACGCGTCTCGAACGTCCGCAGCGGCAGCGGGTGCCGCTGCAGGATCTCGAGCAACTGCTCGCGGGTCCATTGCGCGTCCCAGTCCCAGACGCAAAGGTCGCCCATCTCCGCGACCGTGTAGCCGAGCATGTCCGCAAAGCTGCGATTGCACTCGCGCACCCGGCCGTCCTTGCCGATCAGGACCATGCCATCGACGGACTGCTCGAACATGACGCGGCTGCGTTCCGTCTCCGCCGCGCGCGCCTGCCCCGCCGCCGCCGCCGCATGGCCGGGATCACTACCGACGGCCGCGCGCCGCAGCAGCGACCACAGCACCCCGGTCGCGATCGCCGCGAACAGGACGCCATCGAGCGCGGCCGCGATCGCCGCGGCACGCGCGCTGCCGGTCAGCGCGCCGATCAACCATTCGCTCAGCAGCAGCCAGGCGGTGCAAAAGACCGCGAACAGCGCCACGCTACGCAATATCCACGCGCGCGTGCGCGGCGCCAGGGAATGTCTCGAATCCGTCATGCAACCCTTGTCAACGACAGTCACGGCGGCCGCCGCCGCACCCGCCTACCGCGAGATCCTGCACGTGCTCCTCCCCTGCCCGGCCGGTCGGCCCGGGGTCACCCCTCGCCTCCCTGCAATAAATCGGCCTGGTTCGCTCGCCGTCAGCGATTCTGGCACAGGTGCGATGCCGCCGCGGGCGGCGCCAGGTCGTGGAATTGACCCCGATCAGCCTTTACCATGCCCCGCATCCCATCATTGCTCATGTGGAGCCCAAGCGCATGGAAACCGGCCAGACCCAACCACGGACGACGTGAAAGGACGGAGATGACGCGTTGCCTCCATTACGCCCTGATACTCCTGGGGTTCGTGCTGCTGCCATCGCATGCCGAGGAGATCCGGCCCGCCGGCGACGTGATTGGCACCGACCCTTCCGCAGGCGGCGACGGTGTCGCGCCGCCGAAGGCCGACATGCTGCCGGGGTACAGCACCGCCCCGGGCGAGGCGCCCCGTGGCTGGGTGGAAGGGCTGATGATGGGGGGCGTCATGCCGCGCTCGGCCGACATACAGGACCTGCCCGAGCCGGACTCCGAGGGCGCCAAGCTGCTCAATCGCTACTGCACCCAGTGTCACGGTCTTCCCACCCCCGACCAACACAGCGCCGAGGGATGGTTCCCCGTCGTCGAACGCATGCGCATGCGGCTGCGCTGGATGGCCACGTACAGCAACATGAAGTTCGCCGAACCCACCGCGGCGGAGATCGTCGCCATCAACGAGTATCTGGCCGAGCACGCGCGCAAACCGGCGCCCGCCGGCCCGTGAGCCCGCGCGGATCTGCGCGCAGCGTTTGCCTCATAGGGGATTCGGGACTCCGGCGCGGCACCGATCGGGCGCGTTGAAGGCCGGCCTTCGCCGGAAACCGACTGTGTGCCGCACGCTGATTTCGCACCGAAGCCACATGCGGCGATCAGACGTGAGGTAGCGAGGGCCGACGCGACGCCCGGCGGTGAATCAATCGCCGGGCCGGCGCACGGCCAGCGAGCAGGGTCCGGGCCGACGCGCGGACGCCGACGCGGCGCACGTGAGCCGCCGTCGCGCTTCCCGCGAGCGCCGTCAGCCGGCGCTACTCGCCCTGAATGAGCTCGGGCTCTCCCGTGCCGAGCACGCCATCGGCGCGCGCCTGAAGATAACCGAAGACGTCCATCAGGTGCGGCCGCACGCGGAAGCTCTGTTCCCAGGCCGGCATGATCAGTTCGCCACTCTCGCCGCGCTCGTGCCGCCGCATCTCCTCGATCATCGCCTCGCGCCAGGCGGAGCTACCCTCGGCCGTCGCCTCGTCCATTGGCATGACGATGCGATAGCGATTGAGCACGAGATTGGCGAACTCCACGGCGCTCATGTTCTTGACACGTTCGACGAGACTCGGCGCCACGTCCGTGCCGTTCGCATCCACGCCGTGGCAGACGTAACAGGTCCGATGATAGACCTGCCAGCCGCGCATCGTGGCGGCGTCGACCTTGCCGCCCTCGACGCGATAGAACTTCGCATCGGGCGGCGGCGCCACGCCCGCGCCGTCCCCGGCGTTCGCGGCGGAGATCTGCAGTGCAGCCGCCACCACCGCGGCCCCGAATCCCATGGCGGCTACGCCACCGGCAAACGATCTGATTCCTGGCATCGCTCGGCTCCTCGACTCGATTGATTGAATACTACACTAATGCCCGATGCGTGACCGACGATGATCCAGATCATCACCACCGGCGCCTCGGGCGCCCGCCGCATTGGGCCCGGAAACGGAACGGGCGGGCGACGTCATTCCGACCCTCGACGCCGCCGGGAGTTCACGGTCATGGATGCGCGGGCAGAGGTTCCAGCCTGAACGGACCGGACTGTCCCTCGTGCCGGAGCGCCCGGATGGCCGGCTCACGCTCGCAGTCGTGCGCGCCGCAGTACTTCGCGTATCGCACCTCGAGCGCGTGGCGCACGGAAATGCGCGGCCCGTCCTGCGGCGCGACGATCTTCCACGCGCCGCCCTGCCGCTCCAGCGTGTATTCGATCTCCTGCGTGGTCGCGGGGAGCGCCTCGAGGTTCGGATTGCCGTGCTCGCCCTCGTACATGATCCCGAGCACACCGTAACGCACCCGCACGCGGGCCACATCGCCCTCGATGCGGGAGCCGAGCAGGCGCGCCGAGGTCACCACCGTCACCGTGTCCCACCCGGGCGCGTCCTGCCAGATCGCAAACCGCTGCACGAGCGGCCAGTGCTCGCCGCTGGTCTGCAGGCCGTCGGCATCGGCCTCGATGAACAGGCTGACCAGCGCCACCGGCTCGGCGGAAGGCGGTTCTCCCCTGGCGATCTCCCCGAGCGTGGCCGCCTGCGGCGAACGGCCAAAGGCCAGAACGGCCAACAGGCAGATGGCGATGATGCGCATGTTCATTTTCCGTCGGCCGCACGCGATGACCGTGCGGTGGCAATCCTGTCGGGAGCCCGCGTGCGCCCCCAGCCGTGCACGTTCAACCTGCCGTGACCGCGGCCGCCGCGGCGTGCGGCACTCTGACGGCGACGCGATTACCATTGCTCCTTACGCAGACGCCCGGGGAGGCCCGTTGACGGATCCGTCACGCACCAACGAAGAGGCCTGCCGGCTCGCGGCCGCGCGCATCGCCGCGGCCTCCGGCCTGCTGATCACCGCCGGCGCCGGCATGGGCGTGGATTCCGGCCTGCCCGATTTTCGCGGGACGGAGGGCTTCTGGCGGGCATACCCCGCACTCGGCGCGGCGGGCCTGCGGTTCGAGGAGTTCGCCAGTCCCGACACCTTTCACGCCGATCCGGAACTCGCCTGGGGTTTCTATGGCCATCGCCTCAACCTCTATCGCGCCACCCGGCCGCACGCCGGTTTCGGGTTGCTGCGCGCGATCGCCCGGATCCTGCCGGATGGCGCGTTCGTGCTCACCAGCAACGTCGACGGGCAGTTCCAGACTGCCGGTTTTCCCGACGACGCCATCTACGAGGTGCACGGATCGATACATCATCTCCAGTGCCTGGCGCCGTGTTGCGAGCTCATCTGGGCCGGCAGCGACTATGCGCCGGTGATCGATGCCGCGCGCTGCCGGCTGACCTCGGAGCCCCCGCGCTGCGGCGCCTGCGGCGGGCTGGCCCGCCCCAACGTGCTCATGTTCGGCGACGACGCATGGATAGGCGTCCGCGCCGGGGTTCAGCGCCGGCACTTCGATCGCTGGCTCGAGCGCACGGCGCGGCCCGTCATCATCGAGCTCGGCGCGGGCACCGCCGTCCCGACCGTCAGGCGGATCGGCGACGCGCTGGGCGCACCGCTCATACGGATCAACACCCGTGAACCGCAGGTGTCGCAGCCCGGGCAGCTCGGCATCGCGGCCGGCGCGCGGGAGGCGTTGCAGCGGATCGCCGAGGCGCTGCAGGCGTGCGAGCCCGCCTTCGCCGCGACGCTCCGGTGAGGCTCGACGCGCCCTCAGATGTATTCTGGCTCCGGCGCGGGCGGCGCGCGGTCCCGGCCGAGGCCCATCAGCTCGCGCAGATCGAGCTCGCCGCGCTGGTCGAAAGGCATGGGCACGGTGCCATCACCGACGCGGAGGTCGCCGTGGATGCGATACGAGGCCGAGGTGTCGCCCTCGGCGACCATCGTCTGGATCTGCCGGAGCAGTTCGTTCATCGACGTGACGGCCCGCAGTTCCACCACCTGCTCGCCGCCTCCCGGCAGCGTGATCGGCTGATCGCGGGTTCCGTGGGCGAAGGACTGGCCGTTGATCTCGAGGTGGCAGTCCAGGCTGTGCAGCGGAATGTCGAACATGTTGGGATTGCCGACCAGCAGCTTGACCGCGAAGGTCTGCCGCTCGGGGTTGAGGTCGATGACGCGGATACCCGCCAGCTTCAGCGTCGGCGGCTCCATGTCCGCCGGCAGCGCGATCGCCGTTCCCGCGCCGAGCAGCAGGCACGCGCACAGCAGGTGCAATGCCTGCAGCGTGCCAACGAGCGACGGTCTGCGGATCCTCATGCCGGGTGTGCGCGACGGGCGGGCGGCTACAGGTATTCCTTGCCAGGCGCCGGCTTCTGCTTGCCCAGGTCCATGAGCCCGCCCAGGCCGACCTCGCCCTTCTGATCGAAGGGGATCGGCACGTAGCCCTGCACGCCCTTGCCGGCGCGGAAACTGCCGTGCACGCGGTAACTCGCGTTCATGCCGCTGCGCGACATTTCGACGAGCTGATTGAGTATGGTGGGAAGGTTGGTGGTCGCGTTGACCTCTACGAACTCCTCGCCCAGCGCCGGGAAGGTGACCGACTGATTGTTCACGCCCTGCGCGACCTCCTGACCGTTCAGCTCCAGCGCATAGGTCAGGCCGTGGATCGGGATGTCGAAGTCGTTGGGGTTCTTTACGCGCAGCTTGATCGCAAAGGTCTGCTCGAGCAGGTTCATGTCGACGATGCGCAGCCCGGACAGCGACACCGACGGCGGATCGATCTTGCTCGGCAGGCCGCCGCAGGCCGCGAGCGCGGCCAACGCCAGCGCCAGCAACGTGTGCTTTATCATTCGCATGACTTCTCCCCTCTGCAACCACTGGCCGGGACGGGCGCGATCACGGCGACGGAGTGTGGGTGGCCGCCCATGAACAACGAGTGAATAGTAGCGGCGATCGACACTCCGGCCATGACACGCATCAACGCGCACGCAGCGACCCCTGGCGATACTCGCCCTTTGGCGCACCGCAGCAACCTTCCCCGCCGACAGGCTCGCCGGGCGGGAAATGTGCTAGCATTGTCACAAATACGAAAAGGGGTTGAGTGCCGTGAGACTCCCGATTTCAACGAGATGGGGCTGCTGCGCCCTGTTGGGCGCACTGTTGAGTGGCTGTAACGCCAGCCTGCCTTTCGTTCGTGACGAGGCGCTGGCAGCAGGCCGGGTTGCCAAGTCCGACCCTTCTGAAACCGCGGGGTCCGCCGCGATCGATCGCGGCGCGCAGCAGCAGGCGCGCGTACTGTTCGATTCCGAATACGATTCCTTCGACTCCTCCGAGTCCTCCGACACCCTGGCCTATGCCCTCAGCCTCACCGGCACGCGCTACCGCTATGGCGGCACGACGCCGGCCGAGGGTTTCGACTGCAGCGGCTTCGTGCGTTATGTCTTCGGTCACTTTGGCGTCGAGCTTCCGCGCAGCGCCCGGGAGATGGCTGCGGCACTGCCCACGGTGGAGACCGACGACCGCCGGCCGGGGGATCTGGTCTTCTTCAATACCAACGGCAGGCCGTTCTCACACGTGGGCATCTACCTGGGCAACGGCAGATTCGTCCATGCGACGAGCAGCCGCACCAAGCTCGTGATGGTTTCAGAACTCAGCGACCGCTACTGGAGCAAGCGCCTGAACGGTGTCCGCCGTCCGCCCGCCGAGACGCTGGCCCTATCCCTGCTCGAGGATCCGCTGTTCGTCCGACCCTGAGCCCGCTCTGAGTCCCGTGCCGCACCGCGGGCCAGGCTCGCGCTGCCGCCAAGTGGCCGAACTTCGCCCCTCGCCGAGACACATCCCCCCGGGCGCGCCGCGCCATCCCCGCGCCGCGCGGCCCCAGGCGTCGGTTTTCAGTACACTGCCCGAGTCATGGCCGACGCCTCCGCCCAACGCGTGACCACCCCGTTTCAACGTCGTCTGCTTGCCGAGGCGTGGCGCCGCATCGAGGAACCCGGCGGCAGCCCGGTGGACGTCACCCACGCGGAGCTTGCGGCGGTCGCGCAGGGCGGGGAGTTCGAGACCCGGGTGCTGAATCGTGCCGCGGCGCTGGCGCAGAGCGCCGACCTGCCGCGCGCGCTTGGCGGTCTGCAGCAGGCGATGCGGCGCGCCGCCTGGGCACTGGTCCTGTTCGGCGCCCTGATCGGCGCCGCCGCGGCCCGCTCCACCCTTAACCCCGACCACGCCGGCCTGGTCAATTTCTACTGGGTGCTGGTGGCGCTGCTCGGCGTACACACGCTCGCGTTGCTGCTGTGGCTCGTCTCCCTGCCCTTCTCTTTCTCCGGCAGCCATCTGCCGCCGACACCGCTGCGGGCGCCGTTCGAGGCGCTCGCGCGCACGCTCGCCTCTACGGTCGCGGGCAACGTGCAGCGCAGCGCGCAGTCGACCTGGATGAGCGTCATCGGCAGCGGCGCGCTCGGCCGCTGGGGGCTGAGCGCCCTGCTGCACGCCTTCTGGCTGGCCGCGCTCGGCGGCATGCTCGCGGTGACGCTGCTGATGCTGAGCGCACGCCAGTTCGACTTCGTCTGGGAGACGACCATCCTGCCCGAGGAGGCCTTCATAAGGCTCACCGAGAGGCTGCAGGACCTTCCGGCCCGGCTGGGCCTGGGTTCACTCGATCGAGAGACGATCGTCGCCAGCCGCCGCGCCGCGGATCGCCCGCCGCCGCCCGGCGCGCGCCGCGGCTGGTCGGCCCTCCTCGTCGGCAGCCTCCTCGCCTACGGCATGCTGCCGCGCGCCGCCCTGCTGGTGATCTCGCTGTTGATGCTCAGGCACAGCCGCGGCCGCTATCGGCTGGATCTCGAGCTGCCCGGCTACGCGCGGCTGCGACCGCGTCTGATGCCGGCCAGCCGGCAGATCGGCATCGTCGATGCCGACACCGGCGCGGCAGGCGCCAGGCCCCGGGAGCCGCGCGCGGCCCGGCTACCCATCGCGCGCGAGACGGCGGTGCTCGGCATCGAGATCGATCCGCCGGCCACGGGCTGGCCGCCGGCGCTTGCCGCCGGCGCCCGCGACCTCGGCATCGCCGCCGATCGCGCCAACCTGGACTCGGCGCTGCAGCGCCTGAAGGCTCTGCAGGACCATCCCTTGTCGCTGCTGGTGGTCTGCTCGCTGACCGCATCGCCCGACCGCGGCATGGCCAGGGTGCTGCGCGACTGTCGCGCGGCGCATCACGGGCCGATCGCACTGCTGCTGACGCAGCGGGCGCGCACGGCGCTGCGCCTGGACGAGGCGGCCTGCCGGGAGCGCGAGGGCGACTGGCGCCGGATCGCCACCGCCGCCGGCTTCGAGGCCGGCCACATACTCGTGCTCGATCTCGACGACGCCGAGGAACTGCGCAACTTCCTGCTGGCGCGCAACGACCTGCAGGACGCGGGCGGGCGGACATGAACGGCGAGACGACGCTGCGCGTGGCCATCGTCGGCCATACCAACACCGGCAAGACCTCGCTGCTGCGCACGCTGACGCGCGACGTCGCGTTCGGGGAGATCTCGGCGAGGCCGGGCACGACGCGCCACGTGGAAGCCACCAGCCTCATGGTCGGCGGCAGGCCGCGCGTGGACCTGTACGACACGCCGGGCCTCGAGGACTCCGCCACGCTGCTGGCGCTGCTCGAGGAATACCGCGAGCGCGGCGACGGCATCGACCGCATCCGGGCCTTTCTCGACAGCGCCGCGGCGCGCGGCGATCTCGAGCAGGAGGCGAAGGTGCTGCGCCAGGTGCTGGACTGCGACGTGCTGCTCTACGTGATCGACGCGCGCGAACCGATGCTCGGCAGGCACCGCGACGAGCTCACGGTGCTCGGCCTGGCCGCGCGGCCGTTGATCCCGGTGCTGAATTTCACCGGCAGCGCGGAATCCAGGGAGGCCGCATGGCGCGAGCACCTCGCACGCATCGGCCTGCACGCCGTGGTCGCCTTCGACACCGTGCTGTTCGACCCCGCCGACGAGCGCCGGCTTTACGAGGCGGTCCAGGCGATGCTGGCGCCGCAATACGATCTGCTGCAGCAGCTCATCGAGGAGCGCGAGGCGGCATGGCAGGCGCTGAGGCGTTCGGCCGCCGCCACCGTGGCCGACCTGCTCGTGGACACGGCGAGCGCCGCCCGCCGCGTGCGCGCAGAGAATGCCGCCGAGATGAATGCCGAGAGCGCCTGGCTGCAGGAGCGCGTGCGCGAGCGCGAGCAACGCTGCATCCGGCAGCTCATGGAAATGTTCGCCTTCCGCTCCGATGACGTGGTCGCCGAGCGGCTCGCCATCGAAAACGGCCGCTGGCAGATGGATCTGTTCGCGCCGGAGACGCTGCGCCGCTTCGGCCTGTCCGCGGGCACCGGCGCGGTCAAGGGGGCCGCCGTAGGCGTGGGCATCGATGTCATCACCGGCGGCCTGAGCCTGGGTATGGCGGCCACGCTGGGGGCCACCATCGGCGCGCTGTGGAGCACCGTCGATCGATTCGGCCGCAAGCTGCTGGATCGCCTGCGCGGCTACGTCGACCTGCGTGTGGACGAGAACACGCTGCGGGTGCTGGCCGCGCGCGAGCTGCAGTTGATCGACGCCCTGCTGCGGCGTGGTCATGCCAGCCTGAGCCAGGTCGAGTTGAAGGGCGAAGCGGCACGCGCGCCATGGCAGGGCGCCGACCTGCCGGCGGCGTTGCGACGCGCGCGCCACCACCCCGAGTGGTCGACGCTGACCGCCCCGGGCGCTCCTGCCCCCGAGACCGAACGCACGGCAGCGCTGCATGCCCTGCAGGAGGAATTGCTGCAACGGCTCGCCTGAGCACCGCGGCCGCCGGGCCGATCCGGCCCCCTTGTGGCGGCGGGGTGGCGTCCCTATATTCGTCAGCAGCCATGCGGTCACCATGACAAGAGGAGGTCTCGGCGATGAGAATCCGTTTACTGATGACATTCGCGCTCGCGACGCTGCTTGGCGGCTGCGGTTACAACAGGCTGCAGTCGATGGACGAGGGCGTGAAGGGGGCGTGGGCCGAGGTGGTCAATCAATACCAGCGGCGAGCCGATCTCATCCCCAACCTGGTCAACACGGTGAAGGGCTACGCGGCGCAGGAGAAGGACGTCCTCATCCGCGTGACCGAGGCGCGCGCCAAGGTCGGCAGCATCCAGGCCACGCCGGAGCTGCTGAACGACGAGGGCGCCTTCACGCAGTTCCAGCAGGCGCAGGGCGAGCTCAGCAGCGCGCTTTCGCGGCTGCTGGTGGTGACGGAGAACTATCCGCAACTGAGATCCGACGCCCTGTTCCAGGATCTGCAGGCCCAGCTCGAGGGCACGGAGAACCGAATCGCCGTCGCCCGCAAGCGTTATATCGAAAGCGTGCAGGAGTACAACACCACCGTGCGGCAGTTCCCCGTCAATCTCACCGCGATGCTCTTCGGCATGAAGGTGAAACCGAACTTCACGGTCGAAAACGAGGCGGAGATCTCCACGGCCCCGAGGGTGGAATTCGGCACTGGCGAAGCCGCGCCCGCGACCGCCCCGGTCGAGGCGCCGGCGGCTCTACCGGCGCCCGTACCGGCCCAGTGAGACCCCTGCCCGTGGCGCTGAGATGGATCAGCGCCATACTCCTGCTGGCGGCCGGCTCCGCACCGGCCGAGGTGCCGGTGCCGCCGCTGACCGCGCGCGTCATCGATCAGAGCGGCACGCTGAGCGCCGCGGAGGTCGAGGCCCTCGAGCGGAAGCTCGACGACTTCGAGGCACGCAAGGGCAGCCAGCTCGCCGTTCTCATCGTCCCGAGCACCGAACCGGAGACCATCGAGCAGTACGCCCTGCGCGTTGCGGAGCAGTGGAAGCTCGGCCGCGAGGGGGTGGACGACGGGATCCTGCTGCTGGTGGCGAAGGAGGATCGCGCGCTGCGCATCGAGGTCGGCTACGGTCTGGAGGGCGCCGTGAGCGACGCCGTCGCCTCGCGGGTGATCCGCGAGGTGATCGTGCCCCTGTTCAAGCACGGCAGTTATTACGCCGGCATCGACGCCGGCGTGGACCGGTTGATGAAGACCATCGACGGTGAGCCGCTGCCCGAACCGGATCCCCGCCGTTACGCCAACGAGCCGCACTGGCAGTCGTTCATCCCGATGGCCATCGTGCTGGCCGTCATCGCCGGGCCCATGCTTCGACGCCTCTTCGGGCGCGTGATGGGAGCGGCGGCGACCGGCGGCCTGACGGGACTCTTCGTGTGGCTGATCTCGACGATCCTCGGCGTTGCCGTGGGGGCCGGCGTGCTGGCGTTCGTGTTCTCGCTGCTGTTCTCCGACATGGGCACGGGCGGGCGCCGGCGCTGGAGCAACCGCGGCCGCTACTCGGACTGGGGCGGAGGCTGGAGCGGCGGCGGAGGCGGTTGGAGCGGAGGCGGCGGCTTCAGCGGCGGTGGCGGAACCTTCGGCGGTGGCGGCGCCTCGGGAAGATGGTGATGCTCGGCCGGTGGCTTCGGCACGTCTTCTTTCCGCAGGCGCGCCTGCGCCGCGCGTTCCCCGAGGCCACCCTGACGGCGATCGAACAGGCAATCAGGGCCGCCGAGCGGACCCATCTCGGCGAGATCCGCTTTGCCGTGGAGAGCGCGCTGGAGCCCGGCGCCCTCTGCCGGGGCGAGTCAGCGCGCGAGCGTGCCCTGGAGGTATTCGCCGAACTGCACGTCTGGGACACCGAGCGCAACAACGGCGTGCTGATCTACGTGCTGCTCGCCGATCGCGACGTCGAGATCGTCGCCGACCGCGGCATCGCGCGGCACGTCGACGATGCGCGTTGGCAGGCCGTGTGCGAGGCCCTGCGACAGTCGTTCTCGCGCGGTGAGTTCCTGGCCGGCTCGCTCGCCGCCATCGATGCGGCCTCGGAGCTCCTGGCGCGGCACTTCCCCGCCGAGGGCGAGAATCCCAACGAACTGCCCGATCGGCCGCACGTCCGTTGATGCCGCCCGCGTTCGCCGGGGCGCGGATGGGCGGCACGCCATCGGCCTGAGGAGAACTCCGCGCCGCTACGGCGCCGTCGCTGGCGGCGAGGCCGTCGCCGCGCTGCCGACGTACCAGGCGAGCGCGTCGCGCACGGCATGCACGACGCCGCGCGAGGTGATGGTCGCGCCGCTCACGGCGTCGAACGCTCCGCCCTCGTTGCTGACGCTCCAGAGACGCCGCAACGGATTGCCGAGCGCTCGTCCCTCGAATCCGCGCAACCACGCGGCCTCGGAGCCGGCGACGCGATCGCCGTAACCGGGCGTCTCACGCTGCGAGAGCAGGCGCACCGCGGTGACCACGCCGTTGTCGCGCACGCCGATGAGCAGACGCATCTCGCCGGCATAGCCCGGCGCCCGTACCACCAGCCATGCCCCGACCGGCGCGCCGCCACGGCGTGCGCGGTAGATCTGCTCGATGTAGCTCGCGCCCTCGCGACGCATGACGGCGCTCGTCTCGACAGCCGGGTCGTTGTCATACGGCGGCATCGGCACCCCCGCCAGCATTGCCCGCACCGCCTCTCCGCGCACCCGCTCGCGGATCGGCTGCAGCCAGCGATCGGTCGCGACCGCCAAGGCCGCCGCGGCGAGCACCACCGCCATCAGCACCCACGGGGCCGCGCGCGCCGTGAGGGCACTCACCGCGTATCCCGCTCGCCGTACACGCGCGGGCGCGTGTAGCGATCGATGAGCGGCGCGGCGGCGTTCATCAACAGCACCGCGAACGCCACGCCGTCGGGGTAATGGCCATAGCGGCGTATGAGGATCACCACGGCGCCGATCAGCAGTCCGAACACGAGGCGGCCGCGCGGAGTCACCGGCGAGGACACCGGGTCGGTGGCGATGAAGAATGCGCCGAGCATGGTCGCCCCGCTCAGCATATGGAACAGCGGCGAGGCGTGGCGCTGCGCATCGCCGAGGTGCAGCAGCAGCGAAACGGCGAGCAGGCCCAGGATGAATCCCGCGGGGATCTGCCAGCGGATCACCCCCGCGGCCAGCAGCGCGAGGCCGCCGCCGAGGAAGGCGAGATTCACCCACGGCGCGCCGCCGCCCAGGAGGCTCGCCGCCTCGCCCGGCGCCAGCTCCGAGAGCATCTTCATGCTCTGCAGGCCGTCGCGCACGAACGAGAGCGCGGTCGCGCCGCTCACCGCGTCCACGCTGGCGGCATCCGGGAGGAACACCGCGCCCAGCACGTCGGCGGCCCACGCCTCGGCACCGGGCGCCGGCCAGGACTTCATTGCATACGGAAAGCACACCAGCAGCAGCGCGTAGCCCGCCATCGCCGGGTTGAAGAGGTTGTGCCCGACCCCGCCGTAGGCATGCTTGACGACGACCATCGCGAATACCGCCGCCAGCGCCGCGAGCCACCACGGCGCGAGCGGCGGCATGGCCAGCCCGATCAAAGCGCCCGCCACGATCGCCGTGCCGTCGAACAGGAACCGGCGCACCGGCTCACCGCGTATCGACAGCATGACCGCCTCCGCTGCGAGTGCGGCGAGCGCGGCGATGCCGATCTGCAGGAGCACGCCCGGCCCGAGGAACCAGGCCGAGACGATCATTCCCGGCAGCAGCGCGATCAGTACCCGCCCCATGACGCCGGCCACGCTCGCGCCGCCGTGTATGTGCGGGGAGCTGACCACGCGGGGCGCATCGCGCTGCATCAGCGCGTGCCGTCCCCGTCCTTGCCGGTGGGCGCTGGCGCAGTCGCCGCCCGCCGCGCCTTCGTGCGCGCGATCGCCGCCGCGATCTCCGCCTGCATGGCTGCGCGATCGGGCGTGGGCGCCGGCACGTCCGCGGCGTCCGCTTCCACCTGCTCCTCCGTATCCGCTGCCGCACCGCCCGACTGCGCCAGGCGCCGCAGTCTCGCTTCGTACCGCGACCGCAATTCCGCCGCGCGGCGCTGCGCCGACTCGAGCGCCTCGATCTCGGACTTCGCATGGCGATAGTAGTGCACCAGCGGCAGTCTGCTCGGGCACACGTAGGCGCAGGCACCGCACTCGATGCAGTCGAAGAGGTGGAGATCGCGCGCGCCGTCCCAGTCGCCGGCGCGCGCGATCTCGTAGAGCGCCTGCGGCTGCAGCTGCGCCGGGCAGACCTCGACGCAGTCGCCGCATCGTATGCAGGGCATGCCCGGCTCGTCGTCGGCGGCAGGAAGCCGCAGCACGCAGTTCGTGGTCTTCACGACCGGCGCCGATTCGTCGTCGAGCCGCGTGCCCATCATCGGACCGCCGACGATGACCCGCGCATCGCCCGCGGAGCGCCCGCAGGCATCGAGCAGATGTGCGATTGGCGTGCCGATGCGCACGCGCAGGTTGGCCGGAGTCCGCACCGCCCCGGCAACGGTCAGCAGCCTCTCGGTCAGCGGCAAGCCGCGGACTACGGCGTCGGCGACCGCCACCGCGGTGGCGGCGTTGTGCATCACCACCCCGGCGTCGATCGGCAGCCCGCGCGTCGGCACCTCGGCGCCGGTGATCATCCGGATGAGCTGCCTCTCGCTGCCCGCGGGATAGATGGCCGGCACCCGAACGAGCTCCGTGCCGGCGGTATCGCAGGCGGACAGCACGCCCCATGCCTGCTGCATGTCCTCCTCCAGGGCAATCACGCATTGCGACGCGCCGAGCGCCTGCTTCAGGATGCGCGCCCCGAGCACGACGTCGGCGGCGCGTTCGCGGATCATGCAATCGTCGCAGGAGATGTAGGGCTCGCACTCCACGGCATTGATGATCAGCAGGCGCACCGCGTTGGTCTGACCCTCGCGCAGCTTCACGTGGCTGGGAAAGCCGGCGCCGCCCATGCCGACGATGCCGGCCTCGGCGATCCGCGCCAGCAGCGCCTGCGGCGTGGCGAACCCGGGATCCAGCGCTGGCGAGGGCTCGAGCCGGCGATCCTCGCCGTCGACCTGCAGCACGACGCAGGTGTCCCTGAGCCCGCCGGGATGGATGACGGCGCGCTCGCCGATCTCGACGATGACGCCGGAGGTCCCCGCGTGGATCGCCTGGCTGACGTAGGAGCTCGGCACGGCGAGCAACTCCCCGCGGCACACCTTCTGACCGACGTCGACGACCGGGCGCGCCGGCGTACCGACGTGGGCCTGCAGCGGATACGTGAGCAAGGGCGGAAGCGGCACGCCGCGGCTGCCTGCGCCCTGCAGCGGCTCCTTGCCGCGCGGCACGCGCACGCCGCCACGCAAGGCGCGCAGTACGGCGCTCACGCGCTCGCCCCGCTCGGGGCCGGCCACTTCCACGCCTGCCGCGGGGCCGGCGCCGGCACCACGGCAATGCAGTCGACGGGGCACGGAGGTATGCACAGCTCGCAGCCCGTGCACTCCGCGGCGATGACGGTGTGCATCTGCCGGGCCGCGCCGAGGATGGCATCGACCGGACAGGCCTGTATGCACTTGGTGCAGCCGATGCACGTCTCCTCGTCGATGATCACCACGCTCGCCGGCGCCTCCGCGCCGTGCAGCGGATCCAGCGCGAGCGGCTCCACGCCGAGCATCTGCGCCAGCCTTCCTATTGTCGCCGCTCCACCCGGCGGACATCGATTGATGCGCGCCTCCCCGCGCGCAATCGCCTCGGCATACGGGCGGCAGCCCGCGTAGAGACAGCGGCCGCACTGCGTCTGCGGGAGCAGACGGTCGATATGCGCGGCGAGGTCGCGCGAACTGCGCGAGGACGATGCGGCGGTGCCGATCAGGGCACGCGCAGCCACCAGCGCCCCCAGGACCAGGACCGCCATGGCGATGGCGATCGACATCTCAGAGGATCCCGCGCAGCCCGGTCAGCGCCAGCGCGAAAAGCCCCAGCGTGACGAGCGTGGCGGCGCCGCCGCGCATCGCCGCCGGCAGGGGCGTCAGGGCCAGCCGCTCGCGCAGCGCCGAGAGCATCAGCAACACGATGGCGTAACCGGCCGCCGTCCCGATGGCGAGCCCGACGGCCTGGACGAGGCTCTCCGCGCGTACGCTCGTAAGCAATACTCCGCCCAGCACCAGGCAGTTGAAGCCGAAGAACGGCAGGTAGTCGCCGAGCGGTGTCTGCAGATCGGGCCGCAGGCGCGCGAGCAGCGTTGCGGCTGCCGCCGGCAGGGTGGTCAACAGGAGTGCCCATGCGATGAGTGTCAGGGACTCCGCGCCCAACGGCCGAAGAACGCCGACCTGAATCGTGTAGCCGAGCAGGATGAGGATCGGCAATGCCGCCAGCGTAAGCAGCGCCATGCCGGCAGCGACGTCATGGCGGCGCGACAACGCCAGCGCCGGGCACAGGCCCAGCAATCCGTCCAGAAGGAGGTTTTGCGCCAGCGCCGCGGCCAGGATGGTCGAGAAGAGCGTGGTCACGCAGTCACCCGTTCATGCAGCTCGAAGAACACGTTGCACGGCTTTTGGGTCGTCGGCGGGCGGCGTATCATTCGCCGTCGAGCGGCGAGCGAGGGTATCTTAACACCTCGGCGGAGCGGGCCGCCCCGCGTCACGCGCGATGCCTTGCCGCGCATCCCGGGAATGCCACCGCCGAGGCATACGAGAACGCCACGCATGAACTCGCTGCCATGGCTGCGGGCCTTCGCCGAGGCCAATCCAGTCTTCATCGGTCTGGGCACGGGCCTCGCGATCGCTATCGTCGTACTGGCCATCCTCGCGGTCCTGATGAGACGCGCCGGGGTGTCGTTGCGCCCCATCGCCTTCTTCGCGGCGTTTCTCGGGGTGATCCTCGTTCCGCAGGTCCTGGGACATCTGATCCTGGCCGTGCGCCCGCCGGCAGTGCCGCCGGACGCCGCGGCCGCGGGGGCCGCCGCGCCGCGGTTGCCGGTGCACGAGGGTCGCTATGCCGATCCGCGGCTGCTGTTCGGCGCCGATGTCCAGACCGAGCTGGTCCAGGACGCCATACCGGTCTTCCGCGAGTTCCTCGGCGCCGCAGAGCACGCCGAGCTCGCCATCTTTCCCGCAGCGCAGACCGTGCTGGCGGCGAGCTTCGCGACGGCCGGCGAGGCGGACCGGGCCGCGCAGGCTTATGCCCGCTACTTCCATGTCGACTTCAAGGCCGTGCCGGGCGGCGAACTGCGAGGCCACAGGCCAGGCGTCGACGATCGCGTGGCCATGATTCGCTCCGGCGCCGATCTGCTGGTGTGGACCGCGCCCACGGACGCCGCGCTCACCGCGCGCCGCCAGGCCATCGGGATCCTCACCGCTGGATCGGCTGCGCCCCGGGTCACAGCCTCCGCCGCCGCAGCGTCTCCCACGCCCTCGCCCGATTACCTGCTTCCGTTCGCGCCGGCGGTCATCGGCTACTTCGAGCCGTGGCCGGTCCGGATCGCCGCGCTGCTGACGCTGATGCTCCTCGCGGCGCTGGTCTTCTTCAAAGGCTCGGCGTGGGCGGCGCGTGTGCGGGCGCAGGCGGGGCGGGCCGCACGCCCGCTGCCGCTGCCGGCACTGCGCAACCGACTCCTCGAGGTCAACGGCATCGACGTCCCGATGCAGGTCACGGCCCTGCCCGACGGGCGCGGGCTGCGCGTGGACTGGCGTTACGCGGACGCCAAATGGATGGATCACGCGCGCGCCCACGGCATGCGGCGCACGCACCGGCTGCAGATCGATCTGGAGCAGGACAGCCATACCGCACGGGTCACGGAGTACTGGGGAGCCATGGATTGGTCCGCGGGTCGACGCGGCGGTGAGATCAAGTGGCATGCCGCGCGCGGCATCCAGTTTTTCGAGTATGCGCGCGAACGGGTCTTCGGGCTGCAGTTCGGACCGGACGGCCGGCCCTCCAGCGCGCTCAGCCACGCTTACACCTTCGACCTGCAGGAACTCAAGCAGCCGTTCCTCCGCGCGGTGACCGAGGCGGGCTGGACCTGGCAGCCAGTGATGCTGAACGCGCCGGGGTCCCTGCGGTGGCTGACGGAATAATCGATGAACGGCTGCAACCACCACCGTTGGCGCCGGTCTATGCTGTCGTACCCCGGCGACGGCAGCGGGCCTGGCCCCGGGGCGATGCCAATCTCCAGGAGAGCGACATGGACACTTCCGCACTGTTGAACCAGATCCTGCAATCCGGGCGCGACATGCTCGCCAAGGGCCAGGGCGTGGCCGAGCAGAAGCTCGGCGTTCCCACCGCGGGACCCGAGCGTGAGGCGATGCTCTCCGGCATGGGCAAGGGCGCGGCGGCCGCTGGTCTGCTGGCGCTGCTGCTCGGCACCAAGGGAGGACGCAAGGTCACCGGCTCGGCGCTGAAGCTCGGCAGCCTGGCCGCCGTCGGCACCCTGGCGTACAAGGCCTACCAGGACTGGCAGGCGCAGCAGAAGACAACGTCGAGCGCACCGACCGCAACGCCGATCGGCCAGTTGAGCGGCCCGCCGGCGGAGCAACGCAGTCGCGCCCTGCTGCGGGCGCTGATCGCGGCGGCGAAGTCCGACGGCCATATCGACGCCGAGGAGCAGGCGGCCATCGACGCGCAGATCCAGAATCTCAATCTCGACACCGACACGCTGCACTTCATCAAGGAGGAGGTCCACAAGCCCCTGGACGCCCGGGAGGTGGCCGCCGGCGCGGACTCACAGGAGGCCGCCCTGGAGATCTATGCCACCTCGCTGCTGGTCATCGACAGGGTCAACGACCTGGAGCGCGCCTATCTGAACCAGCTGGCCGCCGCACTGCAGCTTCCGCCGGCCCTCGCGACTTTGCTCGAGAAACAGGCGACTGCCTGAGCCGCCGGCCGGGCCGCCGGCAATGCGCCGATCCGCCCTGCATGACCGGGATGAGGGCGGCGTGGCGGGCCCACGGGGGCCGGACCATCAGGGTGGGCGGCCGAGCGCGACCGCGGCCACGATCTCCACGGTCTCGGTCTTCGGGTCGAAGAGAACTTGGGCCTCGCCGCGTTCGAGCTGGCGCATCACCTGCGCGACCTTCTGCTCGAGCGTGAACTCGCGCTCGCCGTAATCGGTGCCTTCGCGCAGCACGAAGGATTCCACGACGCCGCGCAGCGCCGCGGCCGAGAGCTCCCGGTAAGGAACCACGATCGGGGCCTCGTCCTCCTCAGGGACCTCGGGTGTGCTCATGACATGGCCAGTATACGGGCCCTCCGCCGCGGCACGCGCCCACGCAGCCTGCCACCCGGTGCCGAAAAACGGCCCGGAGGCCGTGGTCGGGCCCCCCGCTCATGGTTTATCGTAGCGGCACGAGGCGAACTGCGGTCTTGGCATTGGGCATGCTTGATCCGCATTCCAACGGCACACTACACGGACCGACCGACATGTCACCGCGACTACGACTCCTGCTCCCCCTGGCCGCGCTCTGCACGGGCGTGACGCCGGTATGCGGCGCCGGGAACGACGGCACCCCGCCGACGCCGATGCGGCTCGCGCAGTCCACGGGCGGATTCACCGCCGGCCCGGCCACCGAGACCACGCATGGCTCGGACACCGCCGCCACCGAGGCGCCGGCAGCGAAACCGACGGACACGGCGCCCGCGGCTGCCGCCGACAAGCCGGCCTTCGAGGTCGAGTCCAAGGAGGCCGAGACCAGCCAGGGCGGGGGCTGGTCGAACATGATGCGCAGCGTCACCGGCTTCCTCGGCGGCTCGCGTTCTGCGACCCAGGAGCCGCGGGTTACCGCCACCATCGGGGTTCGCGGCCTGAGCGCGGCGCAGATTGGCTCCGCCAGCCCCGACTACAGCCAGGTGCAGAAACTCGAGCAGCAGGCCGTCAGCCAGGGCGACGCGATGAGCTTCGCGCAGAGTGGGCAGCTGAAGCCGCAGAACGTCCAGTTCCTCGCGCCGCCGGCGCGCTAGCCGTACTCCGACTCCGACCTACCGAACGGGAACACGATCATGAAACCAGGCGCGGCAATCAGCACGGTGGTGATGGTGGCGGGGTTCGCCGCCGCGGCATCGGCCGTCGATTTCGGCAACATAAACCTGGGCGACGTCCAGAAGGTGCTGGGCGCCACCCAGAAGGTCGCGACCGCCATGCGCGACATCTCGCCGCAGGAGGAGACCGAGATCGGTCGCGGCATGGCGGCGGGGCTCCTGGGCGCCGCGCCACTGCTGAATGACGCGGAGGCCCAACGCTACGTCAATCGGGTCGGGCGCTGGTGCGCCGCCCAGGCCGGTCGCCCCGAGCTGCAGTGGCGGTTCGGCGTGCTCGACGACAACGACATCAACGCCTTCGCCGCCCCTGGCGGTTACGTCTTCGTGACCAAGGGACTGCTGGCCGTGGCCGGCAGCGAGGCCGAGCTGGCCGGGGTGTTGTCGCACGAGATCGGCCACGTCGTCGCCAAGCACCATCTCAATGCCATCAAGAACCAGGCGATGCAGGGGCTGCTGGGCGATCTCGCCGGCGAGGCCTTGAGCGGCGGCAAGTTCAACGCCGCGCCCTTCATCGCCGGCGGCATGAACCTCTTCGCCAAGGGCCTGGACCGCAACGACGAGTACGAGGCCGACCGCCTGGGCGTCGTGGTCGCCACGCGCGCAGGCTACGAGCCCTACGGGCTGCCGCGCATGCTGGTCAAGCTCGGCCAGATGAACCCGCAATCGAGCGGCCTGCAACTGATGACCAGCACCCACCCGCCGGCCTCGGACCGGCTCGCGCGCCTGCAGCAGCTCATGACCGGGGGTTTCGAACGCTATGGCGGTCAGCCGTTGCTGGAGCAGCGCTACGCGGAGAATCTGCAACACCTGTTTCCGCGGTGACGCGATCGGATCCGCTCCAATCCACGCAGCGACGAGCCGCTGGCATGAAACCGGTTGCCATCTTTCAGCACGACCATCTCAACTATCCCGCGTACTTCGGCGAGTTCCTCCGTGCGCGGGGGCATGCCGTCCGCCATGTGCGCCTGGACCTCGGCGAGCCCGTGCCCACGGACGTCAGCGAATTCTCGGGTCTCGGGTTTATGGGCGGCGTGATGAGCGTCAATGACGAGGACGTGCACCCCTTTCTGACCGGTGAGCTACGCCTCATCCGCGCGGCGCACGGCGCCGGAATTCCGGTGATCGGACACTGTCTCGGCGGGCAGTTGATCAGCAAGGCCCTCGGCGGACGGGTGGGCCGCAACGCGGTGCCCGAGATCGGCTGGCACCCGATGCGCAAGCTGCCCGGCGCCGCGACCGAGCGATGGCTGGCCGAGCTGCCCGAGACGTGCATCGCCCTGCAGTGGCATACCGAGACCTTCACCGTGCCGGCCGGCGCCGAGGCGATGCTCACCAGCGAGCACTGCGAGAATCAGGCGTTCGCAATCGGCAACTGCCTGGCCTTGCAGGCACACGTCGAGGTGACCGCGGACGTCATCGACAACTGGATCGGCGAGAGCGGCGCCGATCTCACGCCAGCCGCCGGTCACGTGCAGGGCGTGGAGGACCTGCGCGCGGGGGCGAAGATCCACGCCGGCAGCCTGCGCCGCCTCGCCAACGCGCTCTACGGCCGCTGGGTGTCGTTGCTGCGGCCATGAGGCGGACCCGGCGCGGGTTCGGCCCCGGCGTCAATCACATCGGGGAGCGCAACGGATGAGAGTCGAGCGGACCGGGTTCGATCGCGCGCAGCAGGAGATCGACGCGATGCTGGGCCAGATGGGGCAAGAGGTCTCGCAGGCCCTCGCAGAGGTGATGACCGCGCTCCGCGATCGCGACCGGGAGCGCGCGCGCCGGCTCATCGAGGCCGATCGCGAGATCAACCGCCAGTACGACCAGGTGCACGACGCCTGCGTGGTGCTCATCGCCAGGGAACAGCCCGTGGCGAGAGATCTGCGCCAGGTGGTCGCCGACATACAGATCGCCGCGGAGCTCGAGCGCATGGCCGATCACGTGGCAGACATCGCCAGGACGGTGCTCGACCTCGACCAGCATTCCCTGCCCCCGGTCATCGAGCCGTTGCAGACCATGACGAGCAGGTGCCGGCAGATGCTCGACGCGGTGCTGTCGGCGCACCGCGAGCGCGACAGTGGCAAGGCGGCCGCCGTCGCCGCCGAGGACGACCAGGTCGACGCGTTGAACGGCGAGATCGTGCAGCGCGCCGTCGCCTTCATGCAGCAGGATCCGGGCGCCGTCACGAACGGCACGCGGGCGATCTGGTGCGCGCATCACCTGGAACGGATCGCGGACCGCGTGACCAACATCGCCGAGCAGGTCAACTTCATCGAGAACGGCGAGACGGTGGATCTGAACCGCGCCTGACGACCGCCGGCGGGGACCCGGCCCTGCTCGCCAACGGCGCGCGCCCGAGTCACCTCGCGATCCGCTGAAGTCCGCCGGCCGCGCGCGCCGGCGCCGGCCCACGCGCCGCCGCCACGCCCTGCCCGCTCAGTCAGCGCCCCACAGCCGGGCGTAATCCTCGTAGTCCTGATGTACCGCACGCCGCAGCACGCCGTCGGGGTGGCGCAGGTAGACATCCGGCAGATTGTGGCCATTGAAACGGTGCGCCTTCGCCAGGCTGTAGGCGCCCACGCCCGCGAAGGTGAGGCGCGAGCCGACCGCGAGCGGCTCGCCGAAGGCATACTCGCCGAAGAGATCGCCCGCCAGGCAGGTCCCGCCCGCGAGCAGATAGCGAAAGGCGCCGCCGGCCTCGGCTTCCAGCACGGGCGGCACCCGCCCGTACTCGAACACCTCCGGCTGGTGATTGACGGAGGTATCGAGCACGGCGATGGTCTTGCCCGCGCTGTCGAAGAGATCGACCACGCTCGCCACCAGGCTGCCTGCCGCCCCGACGATGCCCTTGCCCGGCTCGATATAGACCTCCAGGCCATGACGCCGCCGCAGCGCCCTCACGCACGCGGCGAGCTCCTCGGCGTCGGCCGCGTCGCCGTAGTAGCCGCCGCCCACGTTGAGCCAGCGTATGCGCGCGAACACCTCCGGCAGCGATTCCTCCAGCAGCCCCAGCGTTTCCACCAGGGGGCGGTAGGACGCCGACTCGCAGTGGCCATGGAAATGCAGGCCGTCGAGTTCCGCGAGCCGAAGCGCGCCACTGTCCAGGGCGGCGCGCAGCGCCGGCAGGGGCACCCCCAACTTCGAGTGCGGCCGGCAGGGGTCGTAGCGCTCGTCGGCGACGTAGGAGCGCTGCGGATTGACCCGCAGGCCCGCCTGCACGCCGCCGGCGAGGGCGGCGCGCAGGCGTTGCCATTGTCCCAGTGAATTGAAGGTTATCGCGGTGCAGCATTCCTGCGCGGTGGTCAGTTCGCGCGCGTCCATGCCCGGGCTGGTGAGGTGCACCGCGCCCTTGTCATCCAGGACACTACGCGCTAACCTGCTTTCAAACCATGAACTTACGGAAAAACCATCAACACGTTCGGCAACAAGTTTCAGCAGCGGCGCGAGCGCGCACGCCTTTACGGAATAGAGCACCTTGAGGTCGGCGCGGCGGGCGAGCGCGGCATACTGCTCCAGGGCCGCGCCCACCTGCGCGATGTCGAACACGAAGGCCGGGGTGGTGTGGGCCGCGGTCCACTCTGCCGCGGGCGCACGCCGTGTCCGCAGGATCGGCATCTTCATGGTTCTTCAGCCATCGGTGGCGGGCAGCAGCGGACGCGCACCCGGGCGAGGGGACGTGAGCTCATGAACATACGGGACGATGTCTATGCGTGAACTACCGGTCAACATGGCGCTGCTGCGAAGGATACCGATTTTCGCCAACCTGAGCGACGACGAACTGAAGGGCATACTCGCCTCGCCCCGCAACAGGATCATGGATTTCGGCCCGATGGAGGAGATCATCCGCGAGGGCACCGTCGCCGACAGCATGTACATCATCCTGGACGGGTCCGTGGACGTGCGCATCAAGGCGGTGGCGGGCCGCGAGATCACCATCGCGACGCTGCGCACCGGGGAGTACTTCGGCGAGCAGGCGCTCCTGCCCGGCTCCTCCGGCTATCGCAACGCGACGGTGCGTGCCCTGCAGCCGGCGCGCGTATACCGCATCGAGAAGCGCGACGTCGAACACGCCTACGGCAGCCAGATCGCCGCCATCGAGGCCAGCCGCGAGGAGGAGCTGCTGCCGATGGACGAGCTGGACATCAACCGGCTCGGCGACGAGGAGCGCATCCGGCGCATGCTGCGATCCAATCGCCTGTTCCGCACCCTGACCGACGAGGACCTCGCCGGCGTGCGCGCCTGGGCGCGGATGCACGATGCCGCGGCCGGGGAGATCATCATTCGCGAAGGCGAGCCCGGGGACAGCATGTACATCGTGCTGGACGGCGTGGTGGAGGTGTTCGTCGTCGACGACGACGGCAAGGTGCTGGTGGCTGCCGAGCTGCAGCGCGGCCAGTACTTCGGCGAGCTCGCCATCATTCCGAACGGCCCGGGCAAGCACAACGCCAACGTCCGCGCGCAGACCAACACCAGGCTGATCGAGGTGGGCAAGGACTTCTTCAGGCAGCTGCTGAAGCGCGACGACAAGCTGCTCATTGCCCTGAAGACGGTGTCGGACGCCCAGAGCAAGAAGATTGCCGAGATGCTGGGCCGCCCGTACCGCCGCTGACGACCGCCGACTCACGCCCCACATAGCGCGCGACCGCGCGCCGCCGACATGCACGCGCTCGAGATACGGCAGCTCACCAAGACCTACAAGAACGGCGTGGTCGCGCTGAAGGGCATCGATCTGACGGTCGACGAGGGGGACTTCTTCGCCCTGCTCGGGCCAAACGGCGCCGGCAAGTCCACGACCATCGGCATCATCAGCTCGCTGGTCAACAAGACCGGCGGCAGCGTGCGGGTCTACGGCGTGGACATGGACACGCACCTGGAGGAGGCCAAGTCGTTCATCGGCCTGGTCCCGCAGGAGATCAACTTCTCGCAGTTCGAGACCGTGCTCGATATCGTCGTAAACCAGGCCGGCTTCTACGGCGTGAAGCGCCGGCTCGCCCTGGAGCGCGCGGAGAAATACCTCGGCAAGCTCGGGCTGTGGGACAAGCGCGATCACCGCTCCCGCACGCTGTCCGGCGGCATGAAGCGGCGGCTGATGATCGCGCGCGCCATGCTGCACGAACCGAGGCTGCTCATCCTGGACGAACCGACCGCGGGCGTCGACATCGAGCTGCGGCGCTCGCTGTGGGACTTCCTGCGCGAGATGAACGCCGGCGGGACCACCATCATCCTGACGACGCACTATCTCGAGGAGGCCGAGAGCCTCTGCCGCAACATCGCGATCATCGACAAGGGCGTGATCATCGAACACACGACCATGAAGCGCCTGCTGGCCCAGCTGAACGTGGAGACCTTCATCCTCGATCTTCGCAAGCCGCTGGCCGCCCTGCCGGAACTGGATTGCTTCGCCGTGCACCGTGTCGACGAGACCACGCTGTCGGTGGACATCAGCAAGGAACGCAGCGTCAACGAGCTGTTCGCGCAGCTCTCCGCGCGCGGGATCGAGGTCGCGAGCATGCGCAACAAGGCCAACAGGCTCGAGGAGCTGTTCGTGCGCCTGCTCGCGGAGAACGGACCCTCGGCGGCGGCGGCCAAGGCCGCCGCCGGGGCGACGAGGCCATGAGGCGCTACGGCTACCTGATCGCGTTCGTCACGATCTTCGTCAAGGAGGTGACGCGTTTCACGCGCATCTGGCTGCAGACCATCCTGCCGCCGGCCATCACCATGACGCTCTATTTCGTGATCTTCGGCCACCTCATTGGCCCGCGGATCGGCGACATGGGCGGTTTCCGGTACATCCAGTACATCGCGCCCGGCCTCATCATGATGTCGGTGATCACAAGCGCCTACGCCAATGTCGTTTCCTCGTTCTTCGGAGCCAAGTTCCAGAAGCACATCGAGGAGATGCTGGTGGCGCCGATCCCGAACTGGGTGATCCTGAGCGGCTACGTCTGCGGCGGTGTGGCCCGCGGCGTGATCGTCGGCATCGTGGTGACGGTCGTGGCGCTGTTCTTCACCGACCTGCACATGCATTCCTTCTGGATCACCGCCGCGGTCGTGCTGCTCACCTCCATCCTGTTCTCGCTGGGGGGGCTCATCAACGGCATCTTCGCGCGCAGCTTCGACGACATCTCCATCATCCCGACGTTCGTGCTGACCCCGCTCACCTACCTGGGGGGCGTGTTCTACTCGATAGACCTGCTGCCCGGGTTCTGGCAGCGGGTGTCGCTCGCCAATCCGATACTGTACATGGTCAACGCCTTCCGCTACGGCATACTCGGCGTCTCGGACATCGACGTCGCCACGGCGCTGTTCGTGCTCGCCGTCTTCAGCGCCGCGCTGTTCGCCGTCTGTCTCGCCCTGCTGAACCGCGGCGTCGGCATACGCACCTGAGGGCCGCGGCTTTCGCGGCGCCGCGCCGCCGAAGCCCGCACGGCGCTATTCGTAGCGCAGACCCACGGTCAGCATCAGCGTTCTCTCCGGCGCCGGAAACCGCACGGTCTCGGTCGCGAACAGCGGCGCCCGGACGCCGAGCTGCGCATTGTCGACGTACTCCTTGTCCAGAAGGTTGCCGACGCGCAGATCCGCCTCCAGGAAACGCCATCGCCAGCGCAGATTGGCGTTGGCGATCACGTAACCCGGTGCCCCCGGGAACGCTTCTTCGAAGTCGCCGACCGCGCTGCGCTCGCTCGTTCCCAGCGCCTCTAGGTGCAGGGTCAGGGCCGGCGCGAGGCCGAGATCGGCGCCGACGAGGAAGGTGTGCTGCGCCACGAAAGGCACGTTCAGATCCTCGAGCGGTCCGCCGACGATCCTCGCATCGACGTACCCATAGTGCGCGCTGAGCGTCAATGCCTCGAACGGCGACCAGGTGCCGTCGATGAAGGCCCCGCGCCGGCGCGTCTCCCCGATATTGGTGTTGATGAACTGGATCGGGTCGAACTCGATCTCGTTCTCCAGATCGAGCTGATAGACGCCCGCTTGCGCGGTTAGACTGGCTCCCTGCCAGGCGCTGCCGAGCTCCGCCGAGCGCCCGGTCTGGGTGACGGGCGTGGCCGGCACCGGGAACGCGCCCGCGGCGCTGCCGTACTCATCGGCGTTGACGAACCGGAAGTTGCGCTCGACGCGGCCGAACAACCGCCAGTTCGGCGTCAGGTCGAAGGAAAGGCCGAGCTCGCTCGCGCTGGCGTCGTCGTCCACTTCGCTGCCTTCCGGCAACAGTACGCCCTGGAAGACGTTGCTGACGAACAGATCGTTGTTGACGCGTGCCTGCCGGTGGCCGGTCGTGACGGTCAGGCGCGTGGCGATCGGCCAGACCAGCCGGGCGTAACCGGCGTAGGAGTTCTGCACGTCGTCGGTCACGCCGATGTCGGAGACCAGCCGGTAGTCCGTCCAGAACACGTCGGCCCCCGCGGCGAACACCGCGGTGCCGTGCGCGTTCTGCCACTCGCGCACGATACGCGGGGTGAACTCACGGTGATGCCGCTTCGTCAGCACGTCGCTGGGTGTGCCGACGACGCTCTGCACGCCCTCGCCCTGGCTGTAGCGGTTCGTGAACTCGGTTTCGAAGCGCCACGCGCGCGGCAGGTGCACCATCAGCCCCGCGCGCGCAGCCTGCGTGTCCGTATCGATGAAATCGCCCGGATTCAGGGCCTGGCGCCGATTGACGGCGATCTGGTCGAGAAACAGCGCGCCCGGGGTTTCCAGATCCTCGCGCACGTGCTGGTACTCGAAATAGGCCTCGCCCCAGTCACGGCGGTAATCGATCTTGCCGCCTAGGCTGTGGTACTCCTGATCGTTCTGATACCGGTAGTTGTCCGCGTGCCGGGCCGCCGCGCTCACCCGCATGCCCAGCCCGTTCGCCAGCCGGTCCTCGACGTCGAGGAAGGCGCCGCGGTACTCGTCGGTGCCCGCCGCCGCACGCACCGAGGCGCGCAGCCGTGTCGGCGTCCGGGTGATGACGTTGATGACGCCGCCGACGGCCTGGTCGCCGTACAGCGTCGCGGCGCTGCCTTGCACGATCTCGATGCGCTCGACATCCTGGAGCAGGATGGTATTGAGATCCGGCGCGCCCTGATCGCTGTTGTTGAGCCGGCGGCCGTCCACCAGGATGACCGTGTTGTTCTGCGCGTTGCCGCCGAATCCGCGCAGGCTGACGGTCGGGCGGCTGCCGTCGCCGAAGAGATCGGAGACCTGCACGCCGCCGTAGCCGCGCAATACATCGGCGACGCTGGCCGCGCCGCTGGCCTCGATCTGGTCGCGGCTGATGACCGTGATGTTCGTGGCCGTATTGGTGACCACGGACGACGTGCGCGTGGCCGAGACGATCACCGGCTCCAGGGTCAGGGCGTCCTCGGCGTTCACGGGCGAGGCCGGCCACAGACAACCGGTGAGGATGACAGCGAAGAGGGATTTCTGCATGCGCGCTCCCCGGGCCGTGCGCACCCCGCGCCGGCAACGTAATGAGTTGGCCGCCGTTCGCGGTCAGGGGAGAGATTGCGTGGCTTGAGGGCAACGAGCCCGCGAAATCGCCGCGCCTCGCTGCCCTCCGCAACGGTCGGATACTGGTTACAGGCCGGTCTCCGGGCTCGCGAGCATGCAAGGCGCGTCGCCTTCCCGTACCGCTGGGTACAGTGGCGGTGTGACGCGCTGGAACTCGCTTACCGTTGCGGGGGCAGCGCCGGGATTGCAGCGGGCCTGAAGGCCCGAGCTCACCGGACTTCCCGTTTCACCCTTGTCAGCGGATGCTTCAAGGGCACCTGTAACGCGCTCACTTTAGCCAAGGCGGGAAGGCTTGTCCAACCCCCTCGGCGCGCCATGGCGAAGGCCGGGGACGGATGCCGCCGCCACGGCCGTTGCGGGCCGGTGCCGGCCTCAGCGCCGTTCGCGGCCTACCTGCATCACCGATTCCTCCAGCGCCTTCAGGAACCGCTCGAGCTGCGGGTATCCGATCGTCAGCGCCGGCTCCACCCGCAGGACGCGGGCGTTGATATAGGTGCCGGAGATGAGGATGTTGCGCGCGAACAGCTGTTTGGCGACCTCGTAGCCGATGTCGTTGTCGACGAACTCCATGCCCAGCATGAGGCCGCGGCCGCGGGCGATCCTCATCACCTGCGGATGCCTCCCGGCCATGGCGTTCATCTCGCGCAGCAGATACTCGCCCTTCTCCGCGGCCTGCCTGCAGAGATCCTCCTCGAGGATGACGTTGATCGTCGCGATCGCCGCGGCGCAGGCGAGCGGATTGCCGCCGAAGGTGGTCGTGTGCAGGAAGGGATTCTCGATGTACTTCTGCCAGGTCCGCGGCGTGCCGACGCAGCATCCGATCGGCATCACCCCGCCGCCGAACCCCTTGCCGAGCGCCATCAGGTCCGGCGTCACGCCGTCGTGCTCGCAGCAGAACATCCTGCCGCTGCGGCCCATGCCGCTCTGCACCTCGTCGAACACCAGGCAGGCGCCGTAGCGGTCGCACAGCTCCCGCGCCGCCGCCAGGTAGCCCGGCGGCGCGACGTTGATCCCGCCTTCACCCTGGATCGGCTCGATCACCACGGCCGCCACGCGATCTCCGGAGAAGTCGCTGGAATTCATGACCGCGGCGAGCGCATCGACGTCGCCGAACGGCACGTGCGACCAGTTCAGCAACGGCAGGAACGGCTCGCGGAACACGGCCTTGGAGGTGCCGCCCAGGGCACCCAGCGTCTTGCCGTGGAAGGCGCCGATCGTGCCGATGAAATGGTGCCGGCCGGTGGCCAGCATGGACATCTTCAGGCATGCCTCGATCGACTCGGTGCCGGAGTTGGTGAAGAAGGAGAACTGGAGATCCCCCGGCGTGACCTGTGCCACGAGGTGGGCGAGATACGTGCGCAGCGGATCGATCAGCTCCTGGGAGTGGATGGCCTGCTTGTCGAGCTGGTCACGCACGGCCTTGAGCACCTTCGGATGGCGGTGACCGGTGACGTAGATGCCGAACCCGCCGAGGCAGTCGATGTACTCCTTGCCGTTGATGTCGTAGAAGACCGCGCCCTCGTCGCGCCATTCCACGGCGGTGTAATCCGTCGACACCGACTTGCGGTACTGCAGGAATCCCTCGTTTACGTGATCGGTCCAGTACCGCACCGATTCCTCTGTCACGCGCCTGCGTTCCTCGGCCGACAGATCCCTCTTGGCGATGAGATCCAGTACGTAGGCCGACTGCTCGGCAGCCCCCTTCAGGTCCTGACCCATGAAAAACCCCTCTGTTTTGAACGAACACGATGCACCGCCCGCGGCACGCCCGAACGACGGCATCGGCACAGTATAAAGGGGATTCTTCGCGGAATGCCCGGCGCCCGCGGTGCGACGGCATTCAGCGCTGCGCATCGTCGCGCGGTAGCCACGCGGCGCGGATGCTTGCGCCGCGCGGGGGCTCTCCATTAACCTCTGTCCATGCCCGGAAGATTGCGCCTGCACGAACACCTGCGCCGATGGCGAAGCCCCGCCATGGGGCTTGCGCTCGTGCTCGCACTGGCGCAGATCGCGCTCGCGGCACATACCCTGAAGCACTTTGTCGCCGCCCCGGACGAGCAGCACCATTGCCCGGCCTGCAGACTCGCGGACCATGTCCCCGTACTGACCGCGGAACCGCCCTCGATACCCGCCACGGCGGCCGGCGTGGAGACTCCGCCTGCCCCCGTCGTCGTCGCCCCCTCCTCACCCGAGATCGTCGTCCTTCCGCGCGGCCCGCCCGCGTAGTCCCGCGGTACGCACCGGCCATGCGCTCGGACCCGGCTCGCGCCGCGTCCGCGGCGTGGCCATGTTCTCATCCGGAACATTCCGACGCGGAAGGACCATCATGGATACCAGAACTCTTGCATTGATTGCCGGGGCCGTCGTCAGCACGCCGGCGGGCGCGGCCGACTCCGGCACCGACACCCTCGACACGGTCACCATCACCGCCTCTGCCCTCAACGAGGACGAGTACCACATGGCGCAGCCGGCCACCGTGCTGTTCGGTCCCGAGCTCAGTCGCAAGCTGCGCCCGAGCATCGGCGAGACGCTGGCGCGCGAGCCCGGGATCAGCTCGACGTATTTCGGGCCCGGGGCCAGCCGGCCGATCATCCGTGGCCTCGGCGCCTCGCGCGTACGCATCCTCGAGAACGGCATGGGCTCCATGGACGTCTCCAGCCTGAGCCCCGACCATGCGGTGAGTGTCGAGCCGCTCGCCGCGACGCAGATCGAGGTAATCAAGGGGCCGGCGACCCTGCTCTATGGCAGCGGCGCCTCCGGCGGTGTGGTCAACGTCGTGACCAACCGCATCGCCTCGACGCTGCCGGAGAAGGTCACCGGCGCCGTCGACGGCCGTTTCGATTACGCGACCAGCGAGCGAGCCGGTGCGTTCACGATCGATGCGCCGGTCGCTGGCATGTTCAATCTTCACCTCGACGGGTCGGTGCGTGCGACGGACGACTACGACATCCCCGGTTTCGGCAACATCGACCCGGAGCCGGGCGAGGAGGAAGGGACGCTGAATTTCAGTTCGACGGAGACGAACAACCTCACCGGAGGCCTTTCGTACGTCGGCGGCTGGGGTCATCTCGGTTTCGACGTCGGTCACCTGGCGGGCAATTACGATATCCCGGGCGAGGGCGCGCAGATCGACCTGAAGCAGCTGCGCTATGACGTCAAGGGCGAGATCACCAGGGCATTCCTGCCGGGCGTCGAGCGCATCAAGGTTCAGCTCGGACACACCGACTATGAACACCAGGAGTTCGAGCCCTCCGGCGAGGTCGGGACGACCTTCCTAAACGACGAATTCGAGGGGCGCCTGGAGATGCTGCATGAGCCGATCGGCATCTGGAGCGGAGCCGTCGGACTGCAGATCCAGCACCGCGACTTCGAGGCCGTTGGCGAGGAGGCGCTGACTCCGCCACTGACGTCGGATGCCGCCGGCCTGTTCGTCTACGAGCATGCCGACATCGGCGACTGGCACGTCGAAATGGGCGGCCGGGTCGAACACCAGAAGCTCCAGACCAACGATGGTTCGGCACCCGGAGTCGAACATCTCCTTTACAGCCTGTCCGGCGGCGCGATCTGGACCTTCACGCCCGGCTACAGCACTGGCGTGTCCCTGACGCGTGCCCAGCGCGCGCCCAGCCTCGAGGAGCTATACAACCATGGCCCGCACGAGGCGACGGCGAGCTTCGAGCGGGGCGACATCGACCTGACGGAAGAGACCTCCAACAACGTCGACCTCGGCTTCCGCCGCATCGAAGGCAACTGGACCTGGCGGGTCAACCTGTTTGCCAACTATATCGAGGACTACATCTACGAGACCGAGGTCGATCAGGACGGCGATGGTGTCGCAGACCTCGTCGACGAGGAGGGCAATCTCGTCGCGGCCGGCACCGACGAGGCACTGCTGCTGGTCGACTTCGTTCAAGGCGACGCCATCTTCTGGGGCGCCGAGGCGGAAACCACGATCGGGTTATGGAAGGGGTCGTTCGGCGAGGTCGACGGCAGACTATCGGCTGATTTCGTCCTTGCAGCGCTGAGCGACGGCGAGGACCTGCCGCGCATCCCGCCGTTCCGGGTTGGTGCCGGCCTCGACTACCGCTACGAGCGGTGGCTGGCCAACGTCGATCTGCTGCACGCCTTCGATCAGGACAATACCGCGGCGCTCGAAACGCAGACAGACGGCTACACGCTGCTCGAGGCCGCTGTCAGCTACACCTATGCGACCCGTCCGGCGGACTACACGGTGAGCCTGCGCGGCACCAATCTGCTCGACGAGGAGGCGCGCGTGCACACCTCGTTCCTGAAGAATGTCGCGCCGCTGCCGGGTCGCAGTGTGATGGCGTCGTTGCGGGTGGCGTTCTGAGCATCCGGGATTTCCGTGCCTGCACGTCGACGCGTACGGGGCTGCGGGGTCACTCGCCGCGGTAGACGCAGCCGGCCGTGCAGGTCTCGCGAACCTCGATGCGGCACAATGCCGGCAACGCGGGTTTCAGGCGCTTCCAGATCCAGCGCGCGAGATTCTCGCTGGTCGGATTTTCCAGGCCCGGGATCTCGTTCAGATAGTTGTGATCGATCTCCTCGAAGATGGGCTGGAAGGCCGCCTTGACGTCGGCGAAGTCCTGCACCCAACCGAGGGACTCCTGCACCGGACCCTCCACGTACACTGCGATCCGGAAGGAATGCCCGTGCAGCCGTGAGCACTTGTGGCTGTTCGGCAGGTTCGGCAGCCGGTGCGCCGCCTCGACGTTGAACTCCTTGAAGATTTCCATCTCCGCCGGCGGCCCTTCAGCCGTTCTCCGCGGCCGCGAGGAGCAGCGCGGGGCTCATGCGCCCGAGCCGATCGCGGCATCGCGAAAGGCCTCGTAGATCCCGACCGCGCGGCGCCATACCGGCCCCGGTTCGCCGGCGCCCACCGCCCTCTTGTTCAGGCTCGTCACCGGCGCGATCTCGCGGCTGGATCCGGTCACCCAGATCTCGTCGGCGGTATCGAGTTCCGAACGCTCCAAAACGCGCTCCTGGCACTCGATCCCGTGCCTGGGCAGCAGTTCCACGAGCAGATCGCGGGTGACGCCGGGAAGCAGACACTTCCCGTGCGGCGGCGTGGCCACCACACCGTCCTTGACGACGAACACGTTGCTCGCCGCGCCCTCGTTGACCAGCCCGTCGCGCACCAGCAGGGCCTCATACGCCCCCTCCTCGGCGGCATTCATGCGCATCAGCACGTTCGCGAGCAACGCGATCGCCTTGACGTCGCACCACTGCCACCGGATGTCCTCGACCGTCACCGCCGCCACCGGCTTGTGATTGTCGCGCACGACGGGATAGCTCATCGCGAACACGGTCGGCACGACGGGCGGCACGGGAACGTGGTCGCGCCTGGTCGCGACGCCGCGTGTCACCTGCATGTACACCACCTGCGCGCCCCCGCCGTTGCGTTCTATGAGCTCGCCCACTATCGACTCCCAGCGCGCATGCGAGAGCGGATTCTGGATGCGGACGGCGCGCAGGGAATTCTCGAGGCGGCGCAGATGCTCCGCCATGCGGAAGGTCCTGCCCCCGAAGACCGGCACCACCTCGTAAACGCCATCGCCGAACAGGAAGCCACGGTCGAGCACGGATACCTGCGCCTGCTCGATCGGCAGGAACACTCCGTTGAGATAGGCAATGGTCATCGTGCGATCGCCGGCGAGCGCGGTGGCGCTTCTGCTCAGTCCTCGAACATCAGCTTGACGCCGTCCACGGCGCGGCCCCACAGGCCCGCCTCGCCCACGGCCTTCAGCGCCACGACCGGGCGCTGCGCGATCGCCTTGCCGTCCAGGGTCACGCTCAGCCGTCCGACGTCCTGGCCGCCGGCGATCGGCGCGACCAATCTCGCGTTGAACTGTATGGCGCTCTGCAGCCGCGGGATCTGTCCGCGGGCGATGGTGACGTAGAGGTCCTGCTGCAGGCCGAGCGGAACCTCCTCGGCGTCGCCCTTCCACACGCGCGCGCTCTTGATGACCTGGTTGGCACCGAATATCCGCCTGGTCTCGTAGAACTGGAAGCCGTAATTGAGCAGCGCCGCGGCGGCATCGGCGCGGGAGCTCTCGCTGTCCGTCCCGAGCACGATCGCGATCAACCGCATGCCGTCGCGCAGCGCCGAGGCGGCCAGGCAGTAACCGGCGGCCTCGTGATAGCCCGTCTTGATCCCGTCCACGGTCGAGTCGCGCCACAACAGCTTGTTGCGGTTGGGCTGCGTGATGCCGTGATGCGTGAACTCCCTGATCGAGAACCAGCGGTATACGTCGGGATGGTCGCGGATAAGCGCCACGGCCAGCCGGGAGAGATCGCGGGCGGTGGTGTAATGATTCGGATCCGGCAGCCCGGTGCTGTTGACGAAATGCGTCGCGGTCATGCCGAGGCTCGCGGCGTTCTGGTTCATCAGTGACGCGAAGACCTCCTCGCTGCCGGCCGTGTACTCGGCCAGCGCGACGCTGGCGTCGTTGCCCGATTGAATGATGTCTCCCTTCATCAACTCCTCGAGCGTCACATCGGCGCCCTGTTCGACGAACATGCGCGAACCGGTCATGCCACGGGCCTTCGCGCTGATCGGCACCGAGTCGGCCAGTTTGATGCGGCCGGCCTTCAGCAGCTGCGAGACGGAGTAGATCGTCATGATCTTGGTGATGCTGGCCGGCTCGACGCGCGCGTCGGCATTGCCTTCGGCGAGCACGGCCCCGCTGTCGAAGTCCACGAGTATCCAGGCCTTCGCGGCGAGCGCCGGCGGGGCCGGAACGAGGATCGCCGGCGCCGCCGGTGGCAGGGGCGGCGCGGGGCTGGGCGTTGCCGCCGGACTTGCCGCTGTGCTGGTGTTTTCCACGGCGCTAACGGGACGCGTCAGTGCAAGGAACAGTGCGAGAAGTAGCGTTACGGAAACCGACAGGTTCATCACATTCGGAGGCCTTTCGACAAAGGGGCATTCTATCAGCCTCGCGCGGCCGGGGAATGCCCGCGCAATGCTCCGCGACCGATCGATCCGCGGTCGGCGCCGGAGCCCGGCTGCGCGCCCGGGTCCGCCGGGAGCGCTCCGCGGCACGGCATTCAGTCGGTGACGACCCGGTGCTGATCGACGCCGAGTTGCTGCAGCTGCTGAACGACCTGATCCGAGGTGACGACGTCGGTGAACGGGCCGACCCGGACGCGGTAGACGGCCTGGCCGTTGCTGTCCGCGGGGCTCACGTGCACGTCGCGCAGGTTCGCCAACAGGCGCGCGCGCAGGCGCTCGGCGTTGTCGAGCTCGACGAACGCACCCACCTGCAGGAAAAACGGCGGCGTGGACTGCGGGTCGCCCGCGTTCGCGCCCGCCACGTCCGGATGCGCGGACGGCGCCGCCGCGATCACCGGCTCCGGCGCCCTCGCCGCCTCCGGGCGCTCGGCGGCGGCGACCGGCGCGACCGGCGCGACCGGCGCGGCCGCCGACGCGGGCCGCGCGCTCGCGACGTTCGCAATGATCGGGTGCGCCGCATCGATGAGCCGGACCTCGACCAGGCCGGTACCCTTCTGCCAGATCCCGAGCTTGCGCGCCGCGACGTAGGACAGGTCGATGACGCGATTGTCCTTGAAGGGACCGCGGTCGTTGACCTTCAGCACCGCGCGGCGGCCGTTCTGCAGGTTCACCACCTCCACATAGCAGGGGATCGGCAGGGTCTTGTGCGCGGCCGTCATCTGGTACATGTCATAGCGCTCCCCGCTCGAGGTGCGCTTGCCGTGAAAGTCCGGTCCGTACCACGAGGCGATGCCGCGCTCGACGAACCCGTAGGCAGTGCGCATCGGATAGTAGCGCTGCCCCATGACCTCGTAGGACTCCGGATTGCCGTACTTCGATAGGCGTTCCGGGCGTGGAACCGCATCCGGCACGCGCTGGGCGTCGATCTCGCGCGGCGCGGCGGGCGGCGGCGCGCGATCGTGGGCGGGTCCCGCGCAGCCGGCGATCACGATGGGGAAGGTCGCGAGCAGGAACCATCCGGCAGGCGATCGCGCTCGAGCCGGGTTCACTGCGATACGCTCGCCACGGCCACGTGCGCGTCGCGCAGGGCCTGGGCCAACTGGTAGACCGCCATGGCATACAGCGGGCTGGTGTTGTAGCGGGTGATGACGTAGAAGTTGTTGAAGCCGAGCCAGTATTCCATGGCGTATTCCGCCTGCAGTTCCACCAGCGCCGCCTTCGGATCGCCGTCGACCGGTGCGGCCGCCTCCACGCCGAGGTCGCGCATCTCGGAGACCGGGATCCGCGGTTTCACGCCCGTTCCCAGCAGCGACTGGTAGCCGCTGCCGGATACGCGGGCGGATACCGTGATCGGCGCACCAGTCAACCAGCCGTGTTCGCGCAGGTAGTTGCCGACGCTGCCGATCGCGTCCGTGGGGTTGTTCCAGATATCGATGGTCGTGTCATCGTCGAAGTCCACCGCGTAGCTGCGATAGCTGCTCGGCATGAACTGCGGCAGCCCCATGGCGCCCGCGTACGACCCGGTCAATACCAGGGGATCGAAGTGCTGCGAGCGCGCCAGCAGCAGGTAGTTCTCCAACTCCTTCCGGAAGAAGGTGGCCCGCTTGGGATAGTTGAAGCCCAGCGTCGCGAGCGCGTCGATGACGCGGTACTTGCCGGTGTTGCGCCCGTAGGCGGTCTCCACGCCGATGATGGCCACGATGATCTCCGGCTCGACGCCGAAGCGGCGCGACGCCTCCTCGAGCTTCGCTGCGTTGGCCTGCCAGAACGCGAGTCCGCCGTCGATGCGGTCACGGGTGAGGAAAATGTTGCGGTATTGATACCACGGCTTGCTCTCCGCCGGCTTGGCGATGGCCTGCAGGATGCTCGGCTGCAGCGTCGCCTCGTCGAACAGTCGCTGCAGCTCGGCGCGCGAGAATCCGTGCTTGCGCTCCATGTCGAGGATGAAGGCGCCCAGCCTCTCGGAATCGAACGCATCGTCGTTTCCGGCGTATGCGACGCACTGAAACATCAGCAGGAGTGTCGCCGTGAAATTCGATATGAGCCGCACGCGCTTTATAGGGACAGGGAAAGACGTCGCCTGTGTGTATGGATCGACATCAGGATACCGAATCCCGCCATGAGAGTCACGGCGGCCGTGCCGCCGTAGGAGACGAACGGCAACGGCACCCCGACCACCGGCAGCTGCCCGATGACCATGCCGACGTTCACGAATACGTAGACGAACAATGTCAGGGCAATGCTGCCGGCGAGCAGGCGCCCGAAGCTGTCCTGCGCGGTCAGCGCGATCGCCAGTCCGCGCCAGATCACGCCGCAGTAGACGGCGATGAGTATGGCGGCCCCGATGAATCCGAACTCCTCGCACAGCACCGCGAAGATGAAGTCGGTATGCCTTTCCGGCAGGAATTCCAGGCGCGACTGCGTGCCCTGCAGCCAGCCCTTGCCGAACAGCCCGCCCGAGCCCACCGCGATCACGGACTGGATGATGTGGTAGCCCGTACCGAGCGGATCGGCCTCCGGATCGAGCAGCGTGAGTACGCGCTGGCGCTGGTAATCGTGCATCATCGTCCACAGCGGGACCAGCGAGGCCAGCCCGACCACCGCGATGCCGGCGATGTACCGCCACCGCAGACCGGCCAGAAAGAGCACCACCGCGCCGGCCACGCCGATGAGCGCTCCGGTTCCGAGGTCGGGCTGCTCGGCGATGAGGACCGCCGGGACGAGTACCAGGATCGCCGCGAGCAGCAGCCTCGGCAGCGTCGGCGGCAGCGATCCCGCGGCGACGAGACGCGCGCACACCAGCGGCACCGCGATCTTCATGATCTCGGAGGGCTGGAAGCGCATGAACCCGAGATCCAGCCAGCGATGCGCGCCGCGCCCGGTGCCGTGAAAATTGAGGATGACGAGCAGGACGACGCCGACGACGTACAGCAACGGCGACAGCCGCGAGAAAAAGACGGGGGGGAACTGCGCGAAGATGACCATGACGGCCAGCCCCATCAGCATGCGCGTGCCCTGGCGCATGACCATGGCGTGATCCTCGCCGCTGGCGCTGTACAACACCGCCAGGCCGATGGCGCACAGCACCAGCAGCCCGAGCAGCAGCCAGGGGTCGATGTGCGCCCGCTGCCAGACGGTGCGCGGTTCATCCATTCTGCGCCGCCCTTCTCGCGTGTTCCTTGCGCAGGAAGTACTCGTCGAGCACTTCTCGCGCGACCGGCGCCGCCGACCCGCTGCCGCTGGCGCCGTTCTCCACGATCACGGCGAGCGCGATCTCGGGACGATCGAGCGGCGCGAATGCGATGAACAACCCGTGATCGCGCAGCCGCTCCTCGACATCCTCGTTTTCAATCTCCTCGTTCTGGCGAATGCCGAACAGCTGAGAGGTGCCCGTCTTGCCCGCGTACTCGTACCGGGCGCCCTCGGCGGAGCGCCGGGCGGTCCCGGTAGGGCCCTGGACCACCTCATGCATGGCCTCGATCACGCTGTCCCATGCCTTCGCGTCGAGATCGGCGAGCACCCGCCGTCGCTTGCCTGCCGTCGCTGTCGCCTTGCCGTCCGGGGTCTCGATGCGGGTGACGAGCTGCGGCTGCATCAGCGTGCCGCGGCTCGCGATCACGGCGGTGGCCTGCGCGAGCTGCAGCGGAGTCGTGGTGTGGAATCCCTGGCCGATACCGGCGATCAGCGTCTCACCCGGGAACCACGGCAGCTGCCGGGCCTTGCGCTTCCAGGCCCGCGAGGGATTCACGCCCGCGGCCTCCCCCGGCAGATCGATCCTCGTGCGCCGGCCCAGTCCGAACAGGTCGAGGAAGTCGTGCATCCGGTCGATGCCCAGATCCAGGGCTAGCTGGTAGAAGTACACATCGCAGGATTGCGCGATGGCCTCGCGCATGCTCATGCGCCCATGACCCCATTTGTTCCAGCAGCGGTAGCGATGGGGATCGTTCTCCAGGGTGAACCAGCCGGGACACCACGTGCCGTCGCCCGGTGAGCGCAGCCCGTAGTGCAGGCCTGCCAGCGCCATCAGCGGCTTCAGGGTGGAACCCGGAGGATACGCCGCCTGGATCGCGCGATTGAACAGCGGCCGGTCCGGCGAGTCGCGCAGGTCGCCGTAGAGCGCCACGCTGATCCCGTTGACGAAGGGGTTCGGGTCGAAGGTCGGCGTGCTGACCAGGGCGAGGACCTCGCCGGTCCGTGGATCGATCGCCACGACCGCACCGCGACGATCCCCCAGCGCGCGCGTCGCGGCCGCCTGCAGGCGCGTGTCGATCGTCAGGCGTATCGTCGCCCCCGCGCCCGGCGGCTTGCTGTCCAGCACGCGCAGGGTGCGTCCCTGCGAGTTGACCTCGACCTGATCCAGGCCGACGCGCCCATGCAGCATCGCCTCGTAGTACTGCTCCACGCCGATCTTGCCGATGTGCGTGGTCGCGCTGTAATTGTCCGGATCCAGCCCCTTCAGATCGTCCTCGTCGATGCGCCCGACGTAACCGACGACGTGAACCAGCGGCGCCCCGACGGGATAATGCCTGGTGAGCGATGCGGTGACCTCGAAGCCCGGGAATCGATGCCGATCCACCGAGAATCGCGCCACCTCCTCCTCGGTCAGGTTGAATCGCAGCGGCACGGTGTCGAAGCTGCGCTTGCGCTTGCGCAGCCGCTGGAAGCGCTCGACGTCAGACGGCGTCAGGTCGATGAGGGTCGCCACCTTCGCCAGCGCCTCCCGCATGTCCTCGACGCGCTCCGGCACGACCTGAAGACGGAACGATGGGCGATTGTCGGCGACCAGGACCCCGTCGCGGCTGAAGATGAGCCCCCGCGTCGGCGCCACGGGAACGATCTTCACGCGGTTGTCCTGCGACAGTGTCGTGTAGTGATCGTGCCTCACGACCTGCAGGTAGGCCAGCCGCGCCAGCAGCGCGACCAGCAGCAGGATCATCAGCGCCGCGGCCACGTACACGCGACTGCGCGCGATGCGGACCTCGGATTGACGGTCGCGAAAACTCAAGGACTGCAGCATGGGCGTTTTCTAGTTGAGCTGCGCGCGCCGGCGCAGATCGCGCAGCAGTACGAACAGCCAGGGCCACAACAGCGTGCTGGTGACGACCGGAAACCAGTGGCTGACCGGATCCGGCTTCTGCAGGGTCAGAAACTGGCGTAGCAGGAAGCTGATCAGCTGAAGCAGCAGGATCAACAGGCCGACGATGATCGCCTGCTGCCCGACGGGATAGAGGCGAAACCGCTGGTGATTGGCGATGGTTACGAAGCTCAGCGTGGTCAGCGCCAGCGCATTCTGGCCCATCGGCGCGCTCAGCATGACGTCCAGCAGCAGCCCGACCGCGAACGCCACGATGAGGCCGACGTGCTCGGGCATTGCGAGGTTCCAGTAGATGAGCACCATGGCCACCCACGCCGGCCGCCATGGCGCCGCCCACGGCGGCAGCGGCAGTGCCGTCAACATGAGCGCAATCAGGAAGGTCGCGGCGATTACCCACCCGCGGGATGTGCTGGCCATGCGGGAACCGACGCCTATTCGGCGTTGATGGCAGGCCGGTTCAGACCGGCGACGGACCTGGGCTTTTCCTCCGGCCACAGCAGCAGGACCTGTTGGGTACGGGCCAGCCTGGCGCTGGGCATGACCGTGACCTTCGCGAACGCAACGCCGGGCGTGCGCAGGACCCCTTTCACCTCGCCCACCGGATAGCCGGCGGGGAACCGCCCGCCCAGACCCGAGGAGATGACGAGATCGCCCACGCGGATGTCCGCATTCGCAGGCACGAAACTGAGCGACAGGGCGTCCCCCTCGCCACCGGTGGCGATCGCGCGTACACCGTTGCGGTTCACCTGCACCGGCAACGCGTGCTTGGGATTGGTGATCAGCATGGCGGTGGAGGTGAACGGGCCCACGTGCGTGATCTGGCCGGTCACGCCTTCGGAGTCGACCACCGGCTGGCCGAGGTAGACGCCGTGCCGTGTGCCCTTGTTGAGAACCACCTGGCTCGAGGACGGCTCGGTCTCCACGCCCAGCAGGTCCGCGACCAGCGCGCGTTCGCCGACCTCGATCGAGGATTCGAGCAGTTCGCGCAATCGCATGTTCTCGCTCTCCAGCGCGGCGAACTTCTGCAGCCGCGTCTTGAGCAGAAGATTCTGGGCGCGCAGGCGCTCGTTGTCGGCCATCATCTCCTTGCGCGTGGTCACGCTCTCCATGAGCATGCGGCCGCCGTTCACCGGCAGGCTCACGACGTACTGGATCGGATAGGCGATGACGGAGATCGCCGCGCGCAGCGATTCGGTCGCGCGGTAGCGCTGATCGGCGATCAACAGCGTCGCCGCCACCAACGCCAGCGCGATGTAGCGGGAAAATGTCGATGAGCGTTTGAGGAAGAGCGGTTTAATGACTGTTTCCCCGTATGCTTCTTATGCTGTCCCCAAGGAGATCATTATGGGCCCGGCCCGGGATTTACTCCAGCACCAGCACGCCGGGGCCATGTTCCTCGACCATCTCCAGGACCCGCCCGCCGCCGCGTGCCACGCAGGTGAGCGGGTCCTCGGCGACGATGACGGGCAGCCCCGTCTCCTCCATGAGCAGCCGGTCGATGTCCCGCAACAGCGCCCCGCCCCCCGTCAGCACCATTCCGCGCTCGGCCACGTCCGAACCCAGCTCCGGCGGGGTCTTCTCCAGGGCCGCCTTGACCGCCCGGACGATGGCCGACAAGGGGTCCTGCAGGGCCTCCAGTATCTCGTTGCTGTTCAAAGTGAAGCTGCGGGGGAGGCCTTCGGCCAGGTTGCGGCCCTTGATCTCGATCTCCCGCACCTCGTTGCCAGGGTAGGCGCAACCGATCTCGTGCTTGATGCGCTCGGCGGTCGCATCGCCGATGAGACTGCCGTAATTGCGGCGGACGTAATTGACGATGGCCTCGTCGAACTTGTCGCCGCCCGTGCGCACGGAATCGGAATAAACTATTCCATTCAAAGAGATAACCGCGACCTCGCTGGTGCCGCCACCGATGTCCAGGACCATGGAACCCCGGGGATCGGACACCGGCATGCCCGCGCCGATCGCCGCGGCCATCGGCTCCTCCAGTAGGTAGACCTGACGGGCGCCGGCGCCCAGCGCGGCGTCCTTGATCGCGCGGCGCTCGACCTGCGTCGAGCCGCAGGGCACGCACACCAGGATACGGGGACTGGGCTTGAACAGGCGTTCGCCGTGCACCTTGTGAATGAAATGCTGGAGCATCTTCTCGGTGACGTCGAAGTCGGCGATCACGCCGTCCTTCATCGGCCGGATGGCGTCTATATGCTCCGGGGTGCGGCCCAGCATGCGCTTGGCCTCGGCACCCACCGCGGCGATGCTTCGATGTCCGGGGGCGCTCCCGCCCTTGCGCACGGCGACCACGGAAGGCTCGTTCAGGACGATGCCCTTGCCGCGGACATAGATAAGGGTATTGGCTGTTCCGAGGTCTATCGAGAGATCGTTGGAAAACAGTCCTCTGAGCTTTTTGAACATGTTCCTTGGGGCGTGAGCGGCCGGTGGCCTACCCGGCTCTCGTTGTAGAGTGTGGTTCGGACCTGCCCGCCATCGGACACGTCGTCGTCTGCAGAGGTGGCCGGCAGTGCAAATTTCGGCGCTAACCCGCTAAATTTACGCGAGATTAATGGCGTTTTCGAGGCGAACTTTAGCAGCCGTCACCGTATCCGGCAAGCCATATTTGTGTTATTTTTCCCCGCAAATCAGCGGTCCATGGCAGCGGTTTACGGAGAGGCGGTACCGACTCCGTGCGGGGCCGCTGGCCGGACAACGACGGTGCACGGGAAGGGCGGGCGCGCCGGCGCAATTCCACCCACTTTCTGGAACGACACCGGGAATCGACCACCATGTCACTCAGCAGGCGAGACGTGGAGAAGATCGCGCATCTGGCGCGACTGCAGATCACCGAGGAGCAGATCCCCGGCTTCGCCACGCAGCTATCCAACATCCTGGCCTTCGTGGAGCAGATGAACAGCGCCCAGACCGCCGGCGTGGAGCCCATGGCCCACCCCTTCGACACCCCTACCCGCATGCGCGAGGACGTCGTCACGGAGACCAACGAACGCGAGCTGATGCAATCCATCGCGCCGGCGGTGGAGGCGGGCCTTTACCTCGTGCCCAAGGTTATCGAATAGGCATTCGCGTCATTTCCAATCACGATATCCGCTTCGAACGGGCGGCAGGCGACTCATGAGCAAGTTTCACACGATGACGGCGGCGCGCATCGGCGCCGGTCTGCGCAAGCGCGAATTCTCCAGCCTCGAGGTCACCCGGTCGTATCTCCAGCGCATCGCCTCCCTCGACGGGCAATTGAACAGCTTCATCACGGTCACGCCGGAGCAGGCGCTGGCGGCGGCGAAGGCCGCGGACGCGCGCATCGCCGGCGGCGAGGCGGTGACGGCCCTCACGGGCGTGCCGTACGCGCACAAGGACATCTTCTGCACGAAGGGCGTGCGCACCTCCTGCGGCTCGCGCATGCTCGAGAACTTCATCGCGCCTTATGACGCGACCGTGACGCGGAATTTCCAGGACGCCGGGATGGTGATGCTCGGCAAGACCAACATGGACGAGTTCGCGATGGGCTCGTCCAACGAGACCAGCCATTTCGGTCCGGTGCACAACCCGTGGGATCTGCATCGCGTGCCGGGCGGATCCTCCGGCGGCAGCGCCGCGGCGGTCGCGGCCCGCATCGCACCGTTTGCGACCGGGACCGATACCGGCGGGTCCATACGTCAGCCCGCGGCCCTGTGCGGCATCACGGGGATCAAGCCGACCTACGGCGCGGTGTCGCGATTCGGGATGATTGCCTTCGCCTCCAGTCTCGATCAGGGCGGGCCGATGACCGTCACCGCAGAGGATGCGGCGCTGATGCTGAACGTGATGGCCGGCAACGATCCCCGCGACTCCACGTCCGTCGAGCGCGAGAAGGAGGACTACACGCGTCTGCTCGGCGAGCCGCTGCGGGGACTGAGGGTGGGCATGCCGAAGGAGTTCTTCGGCAGCGACGGGCTGGACCCGAAGGTGGGCGATGCCGTGCACGCGGCGGCCGCGGAGCTCGTCGGGCTGGGCGCCTCGCTGGTGGAGGTGAGCCTTCCCAACAGCCAGCTGTCGATCCCCGCCTACTACGTGGTCGCCCCCGCGGAATGCTCCTCAAACCTCAGCCGCTTCGACGGCGTGCGCTTCGGCTACCGCTGCAAGGATCCGGAGGACCTGATGGATCTGTTCTGCCGCTCGCGCGGCGAGGGCTTCGGCGCGGAGGTGAAGCGCCGAATCATGATCGGCACCTACGCGCTGTCGGCCGGCTATTACGACGCCTACTACCTGCAGGCCCTGAAGGTCCGCCGGCTGATACGCAATGACTTCGACGCCGCCTTCAGGCAATGCGACGTGATTCTGGGGCCGACCTCGCCGACCACGGCGTTCCGGATCGGGGAGAAGACCGACGACCCGGTCACCATGTACCTCTCGGACATCTACACCATCGCCGTGAATCTCGCCGGGCTGCCGGGCATGTCGATTCCATGCGGATTCGCCGATGGACTGCCGGTCGGCCTGCAGATCATCGGCCGGCATTTCGACGAGGCGCGCATGCTGAACGTCGCCCATCAGTACCAGCAGGCGAGCGACTGGCACACGCGCCTGCCCGCCCAATTCGCATGAGAGCATCGCCATGAGCTGGGAACCCGTCATCGGTCTGGAGATCCACGCGCAACTGCGGACGAAGAGCAAGATCTTCTCCGGCGCCTCCACCGCCTTCGGTTCGGAGCCGAACACGCAGGCCTGCATCATCGATCTCGGCATGCCCGGGGTCCTGCCGGTGCTCAACAAGGAGGCCGTGCGCATGGCGATCGCCTTCGGCCTGGCCATCGGCGCACGGGTCGCTTCGCAGTCGATATTCGCGCGCAAGAACTACTTCTATCCCGACCTGCCCAAGGGCTACCAGATCAGCCAGTACGAGACCCCGATCGTCGGCAAGGGCAGCGTTCGGATACTCATGGACGACGGCGCCGTCAAGGAGATCGGCGTCACCCGCGCCCATCTGGAGGAGGACGCCGGCAAGTCGCTGCACGAGGATTTTCACGGGATGAGCGGCATCGATCTGAACCGTGCCGGCACGCCGCTGCTGGAGATCGTATCGGAGCCGGACATGCGCTCGGCGAAAGAGGCCGTCGCCTACATGAAGACGATCCACGCGCTGGTGCGCTACCTCGGCATCTGCGACGGCAACATGCAGGAGGGATCGTTCCGCTGCGACGCCAACGTCTCCGTGCGCCGCAGGGGCGAGCCGAAGTTCGGCACGCGCTGCGAGATCAAGAACATCAACTCCTTCCGTTTCGTCGAACGGGCCATCAACTACGAGATCGAGCGCCAGATCGACGTGATCGAGGGCGGCGGAAGGATCGACCAGGAGACGCGCCTTTACGATCCCGACAGGAACGAGACCCGCACCATGCGCAGCAAGGAGGAGGCGAACGACTATCGCTATTTCCCCGATCCCGACCTGCTGCCCATCGTGGTCGATGATGCCTTCGTCACCGCGGTGCGCGACTCGCTGCCGGAGCTGCCGGAGGCGAAGCGCGAGCGGTTCATGGCGCAATACGTGCTGTCGGCCTACGACGCCGGCGTGCTGACCGCCAGTCGCGAGCTCGCGGATTACTACGAAAGCACGGTGGCGGCGGCCAACGGGGAAGGCAAGCTCGCCGCCAACTGGGTCATGGGAGACCTGGCGGCCTTCCTGAACAAGGAGGGCCGGGAGATCACGGACAGTACGGTCAGCCCGGCCATGCTCGGATCCCTGGTGAACCGCATCGTCGACAGGACCATCTCCGGCACCATCGCCAAGAAGATCTTCGAGCTGATGTGGAACGGCGAGGGCGATCCCGATGCGGTGATCGCCAGGCACGGGTTGAAGCAGGTGACGGACACCGGCACCATAGACAAGGCCATCGCCGAGGTCATGGCGGAGAATCCGCAACAGCTCGAGCAATACCGCTCCGGCAAGGACAAGCTCTTCGGATTCTTCGTGGGGCAGGTGATGAAGAAGATGCAGGGCAAGGCCAGTCCGGAACAGGTGAATGCGCTCCTCAAGGACAAGCTCGCGCCCTGAGGCGGCGACAGACGCGGGTCCGATCGCGGTCCGCCTCGCCGCTCAATATTCCATCCCCGCAGCCAAGGACGGGGGCCCCGCGCGAGGCGGGGCCCCCGGTGAGCCTGAAACGACCGCCCGGGCGCTACCCGGGCCGCGGCCGGCCGGTCACTTGCCCTTCACGTACTCGATCGAGCAGGTCGCATCGGTGAACGTGCCGCACACGGCGGGGTCCTTGGCGCCGGTGCCGATCTTGCCACCGGCGTAGGCGCCGGTGTTGTCGCCGCCAAACTCGAAGTTCTCGGGCAGGACGACCTCGTTGCCGGCCATGTCGCGCCCGACCCGCTTCTCTCCTGCCGCTGCCTCGGCGACCATGTAGCCGCCTTTCAGATCTTGCGCCGCGAACGGATTCTCCGCCGCATGCGCCACGGACATGGATGCAAGCGTGACCGCGATCGCCGAACCCAGGGCTGTTGTCTTCATGTGACTCCTCCTGATGAACGTGTGTTGGGGTGCATGGTCTTCGAACGCGCGGCCGCGCCGCAGTTGCGAGCGGCGGTTCCAATCTGCCTGCGCTACACTTCGGTTTATCCGCATCGCCCGCATGCCGACGTCAGGCCGCGAGGCGGAGTCCGCGACAACCATGAACGCCACGGGAGATAGCAACGCCTCGCCGGGAACCGGCCGGCTCGGACCGGTCGCTGCGCTGCTGTTCCTGTTTGCCGCCAGCGCAATCGCGCACGCTGACGGTACCGGGGCGCAGACGCCTTCAGAGGCGGTGTCGAAGCTGTACGCGGCGCACTTCGCGGGCGACATGGCGTTCACGCATGATTCGGTCGCGCGCAAGCAGCCCTGGCTGGCGCCCGACCTGCAGGCATTGCTGGTGGCGGAGCTGGACAGGCCGCAGCCCGAGGACGAGCCGCCGTACATCAACGGTGATCCGTTCACCGATACGCAGGAGTATCCGCTCGCCTGCAGGGTGAGTGGCGCGGAGATCGTGGGTGACACCGCATCGGTGCACGTCGACTGCACGCTCGAGGGCGGCGGCACCCGGCGGATCGTGGCCCTGCTGCAAAAGCTGGGCAGCGCCTGGATGCTGAGCGACCTGCAGTACGAGGACGGTCGAACGCTGCGGCACCTGCTGGTTCCTCCCTGAACCGATCGGCGCCCCCTGGCGCCCTCTCCGGCGAGTTCGGCCTCGAGACCTCTTCCGGCGCCAGCGGCGGGCTGGCGCCCGCGAGGACCGATATGCCGTCAGGCCGGCGGCATCGGCCTGATGGCGTCGCCGACGGCGATACGGAGGACGTCCGCCGCGCGGCCCCGGTTCACCGCGATCTCGACCAGCCCGTTGGAATTCTCGTACCAGAACGCCTCGCCGCGTGCGACGGCCGCGAAGGTATGCGCCGGCCGCAGCCTCGCCCTGCCTACCAGCAGGTCCGCACGACGGTCCAGGTGGCTGGCCCGAAGCCCCGTCAAGGCGTTGCCGTAGTGGTCGATGTAGACGACCTCGGCGAGATCGTCGGGCCAGTCCGCCAATCTCAGGCCCTCGGTCGCCTCCAGCCCCTCCTGGATCCCCCGCGCCAGGCGCGCCGCGGTGGGCGCATAGAGATCGCGTCCGTGAAAGCTTGCGGACAGCTCGGGCGGACGCCACGCGATGCGGAAATCCGCCACTTCGCGCGCCCGGCGCCGTACCAGCTCAAAGAGGCCATTGTCGGGACCGACGAACCACCGCGAATCGCAGCGCACGGCCGCCGGGGCGTGGGCATGCGACCCGACGCCCGGGTCGACGACGCAGACGAAGACGGTCCCTGACGGGAAGCCGCCCATGTACGGCGCCAGCAGGTAGGCGCTGGCCTTTGGGTTCCACACCGGCGCGTCCGCGAACAGGGTGACGACGGGCTCGGCCGGGGCCTGCTCGTGGAACACGCGCATGAGCTGCCCGACATACGGTCCTTCCAGGCCGAAATCCGTCACCAGTACGATCATGATTCACGGGCCCCGCAAAGCAAACGGCCGGGACTCTGCCCGGCCGTTCTTCACTGCCTGCTGCAACCGCCTCTATTCGGAGCGGGCGCCGGCCGCCGCTGCGGGCTGCGGCCTGTCGACCAGCTCCACCCACGCCATCGGCGCGCAATCGCCGTCACGGAAACCGCACTTCAGCATGCGCAGGTAACCACCCGGACGCTGCGCGTAACGCGGCCCCAGCTCACGGAATAGCTTCGATACCACCTCCCGGTCGCGCAGGCGGTCGAAGGCCAGACGGCGGTTGGCGACGCTGTCCTTCTTTGCCAGGGTGATCAGGGGTTCCGCGGCACGCCGCAGCTCCTTGGCCTTCGGCAAGGATGTCTTGATCAGCTCGTAGCGGAACAGCGACTGCGCAAGGTTGCGCATCAGCGCTTTACGCGCCGAGGAGTCGCGGCTCAGTTGGCGGCCTGAATTACGATGACGCATGACTTAATCCTCTGATGTTTCCACTACCGCTGCGGATACCCGCGCGCTGCTATTCACGTCCTGCGAGCTGCGCCGGCGGCCAGTTCTCCAGTCGCATGCCCAGCGACAGGCCGCGCGAGGCCAGCACCTCCTTGATTTCCGTCAGCGACTTCTTGCCGAGGTTCGGGGTCTTCAGCAACTCGACCTCGGTGCGCTGTATCAGATCGCCGATGTAATGAATGCTCTCGGCCTTCAGGCAGTTCGCCGAGCGAACCGTGAGCTCGAGATCGTCGATGGGGCGAAGCAGGATCGGATCGACCGCGGGCGACTCGGTCTTGCTCGTCACCGGAGTCTCGGCGCCGGAGAGATCGACGAACACGGAGAGCTGATCCTTGAGTATGTGGGCGGCATCGCGCACCGCCGTTTCCGGATCGATGGCGCCGTTGGTCTCCACCGTCAGCACCAGCTTGTCGAGATCGGTACGCTGCTCCACGCGCGCGTTCTGCACCTCGTAGGCCACCCGGCGGATCGGGCTGAAGCTCGCATCGAGCTTGAGCCGGCCTATTGTCTGGGTCTCCTCGGAGGTCTCGCGCGCCGTGGTCGGCTGGTAGCCGCGCCCGCGCACGATCTTCATGGTCATGTTGAGCTCGCCGCCCTCGTTCAGCGTGGCGATGTGGTGATCGGGGCTGATGATCTCCACGTCGTGATCCAGCGCGATGTCCCCGGCGGTGACCCGCCCCGGCCCGCGCTTGTTCAGCGTGAGGGTCGCCTCCTTCTTGACGTGCATGCGAATCGCGAGGTTCTTCAGGTTCAGCAGGATGTCGATGACGTCCTCCTGAACGCCGGCAATGGTGGTGTACTCGTGCAGCACGCCGCCAATCTCGACCTCCGTGACGGCGCAGCCGGGCAGCGAGGAGAGCAGGACGCGCCGCAGGGCGTTGCCCAGGGTATGGCCGAAGCCGCGATCCAGCGGCTCGAGCGTGATCTTCGCGCATCGCTGGTTGACGGGCTCGACATGTACCAGGCGCGGCTTAAGCAAATCGATTGCGAGTGCGGGCATCGTATTCCTCTCCGGATTGATGGCGATTCACGCCTTACTTGGAGTACAGCGCCACTACGAGCGCCTCGTTGATGTCCGGCGGGAGATCAACGCGTTCCGGGACGGACTTGAACACGCCTTCCATCTTGCCCGCGTTGACGTCCACCCACTCCGGCAATCCCATTTGCTCGGCGACCGCGACGGCGTCCTGAATGCGCTGCTGCTTCCGTGCATGCTCGCGTATGGCGATGACGTCGTTGGGCCGGACGCTGTAGGACGGAATGTTCACGGTCTTTCCGTTCACGCTGACGGCCTTGTGACGCACCAGCTGGCGCGCCTCCGCGCGGGTGGCGCCGAAACCCATGCGGTAGACGACGTTGTCCAGGCGGCATTCGAGCAGCTTGAGCAGATTCTCGCCGGTGGCGCCCTTTTGGCGCGCGGCCTCCGCGTAGTAGTTGCGGAACTGGCGCTCCAGGACGCCGTACATGTAACGCAGCTTCTGCTTTTCGCGCAGCTGCAGCGAATAGTCAGAGGTGCGGCGCTGGCGATTGTCGCCGTGCTGGCCCGGCGGCTTCTCGAGCTGGCACTTGTTCTCAATCGAACGACCGCGAGCCTTAAGACCCAGGTCCATACCCTGGGCGCGGCTCTTCTTGCATGTGGGACCGATATACCTCGCCATAAACTGCTCCCGGATCGCGAACTCGTTAAACGCGGCGCTTCTTGGGCGGCCGACAACCGTTGTGGGGGATGGGCGTCACGTCGGTGATGTTCGTGACCTTGAAACCGGCGGCATTCAGGGCGCGGACAGCCGACTCGCGGCCCGGCCCCGGACCCTTCACGAACACCTCGAGGTTCTGGATCCCGTATTCCTTCATCGTCGCCGTCACCTTCTCCGCGGCGACCTGTGCCGCGAAGGGCGTGCTCTTGCGTGAACCGCGGAAACCGCTGCCCCCCGAGGTCGCCCAGCAAAGCGTGTTGCCCTGCCGGTCCGTGATGGTGATGATGGTGTTGTTGAACGACGCGTGCACGTGCACGACGCCGTCCACGACATTGCGCTTGATGCGCTTGCGCGCACGGGCTGCGGTTGAGGTGTTGTCTGCCATGCCTGTCTGCTTTCCGGTCTAACGGCCTGCCTGCATTTACTTTCTGATTGCCTTGCGCGGTCCCTTGCGGGTGCGCGCGTTGGTGCGCGTGCGCTGCCCGCGAACCGGCAGGCCGCGCCGGTGGCGCAGTCCGCGGTAGCACCCGAGATCCATCAGGCGCTTGATGTTCATGGAAATTTCCCTGCGCAAGTCGCCTTCGACGGTAAACTTCGCGACCTCGGCGCGGATGCGGTCGAGCTGATCCTCGCTCAACTCCTTGACCTTGGTCGTGGGCTCGATGCCCGCCGCCTTGCAGATCTCGCGCGCACGGGTCGGTCCGATACCGTATATGTACCGGAGCGCGATGTCCGTGTGCTTCTGCACCGGGATGTTTACGCCTGCTACACGCGCCATGCTGAAAACCTCTCTGTTGCCTTCGCCATTGCCCGCGGGCCCGAAGGGTCGCGGATTGTATTAGCTCTCTCGCCCCGCCTCAACCTTGGCGCTGCTTGTGCTTGGGATTCGTGCAAATGACGCGCACGACCCGCTTGCGCCGGATGATTCGGCAGTTGCGGCAAATCGTCTTCACTGATGCTCTGACTTTCATGACACCTTCCTCTTGCGGCCCTCGGCCGGACGGCCCTAGCGCCGTGAACCCTTCAGGTTGGCCTTCTTGAGCAGGCCTTCGTATTGATGCGACATCAGGTGCGCCTGCACCTGCGCCATGAAATCCATGACGACGACCACGATGATCAGCAAGGAGGTGCCGCCGAAATAGAACGGCACGCTCAGCTTCCAGATCATGATCTCCGGCAGCAGGCACACCAGCGTGATGTAGATGGCTCCGACCAGCGTCAGCCGGGTCATGACACCGTCGATGTACTTGGCCGTGTGCTCACCCGGCCGTATCCCCGGCACGAAGGCGCCCGACTTCTTCAGATTCTCGGCGGTCTCCTTCGGGTTGAACACGATGGCCGTGTAGAAGAAGCAGAAGAACACGATCGCGAGCGCATACAGCAGGATGTACAGCGGCTGGCCCGGCGACAGGGAGTTAGACAACGTGGCCAGCCACCCCATCCCCTCGGTCGAGCCGAACCAGCTGCCCAGGGTCGACGGGAACAGGATCAGGCTGGAGGCGAAGATCGGCGGGATCACGCCGGACATGTTGATCTTGAGCGGCAGGTGGCTGGCCTGTCCGGCATAGACGCGGTTGCCCACCTGGCGCTTGGCGTAGTTCACGGTGATGCGGCGCTGCCCGCGCTCGATGAAGATGACCAGGCCCGTCACGACCAGCACCAGGGCGAGGATCATCACCACCAGCAGGAAGTTCAGCTGGCCGGTCCGCGCCAGCTCGAGGGTGCTGCCAACCGCCTGCGGCAAACCGGCGACGATGCCGGCGAAGATCAGGATCGAGATGCCGTTGCCGATGCCGCGCTCGGTAATCTGCTCGCCCAGCCACATCAGGAACATGGTCCCGGTCACCAGGCTCGTCACCGCGGTGATCTTGAAGGCGATGCCCGGATTGACCACGAGATTGAGGTTGCCCGCGTGCTGGGCCTCCAGCATCACCGCCACGCCGAAGGCCTGGAACGCGGCGAGTACGACGGTGCCGACCCGCGCATACTGCGTCAGCTTGCGGCGGCCCTGCTCGCCCTCCTTCTTCAACTGTTCCCACGGGGGATAGATGAAGCCCATCAACTGGACGATGATGGAGGCGGAGATGTACGGCATGATCCCAAGCGCGCAGACGGAGAACCGCTGCAGCGCGCCGCCGGAGAACATGTTGAACATGTCCAGGATTCCGCCGCGCTGCGACTCGAACAGCTCCGCCAGGGCCACCGGATTGATGCCCGGCACCGGCACGTGCGTGCAGATTCGATAGACCACCAGGGCGCCGAGCAGGAACAGCAACCGCTCACGCAGCTCCGTCAGCTTGCCGACGCTGCCCAGCGTGAGTCCGGTGTTGGCGGTCGTTGCGGACAAGTCAGGCCTCGATCTTTCCGCCGGCCTTTTCGATGGCCGCGCGGGCACCCTTGGTCAGGATCAGACCTTTCACGGATACCGCGTTCTTGAGCTCGCCACGCAGGAATACGCGGACGCGCTTGGCGCCGGCGTGCACCAATCCGGCGGCCTGCAGCGCCTTGAGATCTATGACCGGCTCCTTGACCTTGCCGAGGTCGCCGAGGCGCACCTCCGCGGTCTCCGAGGCCGTCATGGACTTGAATCCGAACTTCGGCAGGCGGCGCTGAATCGGCATCTGTCCGCCCTCGAAGCCGACCTTGTGATAGCCGCCGGCACGGGCGTATTGGCCCTTGTGGCCGCGCCCGGCGGTCTTGCCCAGGCCGGAGCCGATGCCGCGCCCCACACGCGTCCGCTTGGTCTTGGCGCCCGCGGCGGGTTTGATCGTATTCAGTCGCATGATTATTCCTCGACCTTCAGCATGTAGGCGATCTTGCTGATCATGCCGCGGTTGGCCGGCGTGTCCTGGACGTCGACGCTGTGGCCGATGCGGCGCAGGCCCAGCCCGCGCACGCACGCCTTGTGGTCCTCCAGGCGCCCGTTGCTGCTCTTCGTCTGGGTCACCTTGATAGTGCCCCCCTTCTTCGCGGTTTTCGTCGCCATGGGTATCAGCCCGTAATCTCGTCGACCGCCAGGCCGCGCTTCGTCGCGTAGTGCTCGGCGTCATGCATTGAGCGCAAACCCTCGATGGTCGCGCGTACGACGTTGATGGGATTGGAATTCCCGATGCACTTGGCCAGCACGTCCTGCACTCCGAGCACCTCGAACACCGCGCGCATGGCGCCGCCGGCAATCACCCCGGTGCCTTCGGAAGCAGGCTGCATGTAGACCTTGGCCGAGCCGTGCTGTCCCACCACCGCGTAGGGGATGGTCCGGCCGCTCAACGCGACCACGCGCATGTCGCGGCGCGCCGCCTCCATGGCCTTGGATATCGCCGCCGGCACTTCGCGCGCCTTGCCTCGACCCATGCCGATGCGGCCCTCGCCGTCACCGACCACCGTCAGTGCTGCAAAGCTGAATATGCGGCCGCCCTTGACGACCTTGGCGACGCGGTTCACCGCGACGAGCTTCTCGCGCAAACCATCGGTGTTATCTGCGGTACCTGTGGCGCTCATTCATCAACTCCCAATCGGATCCTGCTCGCTTTTCCTAGAACTCCAGGCCGGACTCGCGCGCGGCGTCGGCGAGTGCCTTGATGCGGCCGTGATACTTGAAACCGGAACGGTCGAACGCGACGCGCGAAACTCCGGCCGACTTGGCACGCTCGGCGATGAGCTTGCCCACCGCCGCCGCCGCGGCGACGTTTCCACCGCCCTTGATCTGCTCGCGCATGGCCTTGTCGACCGTCGAGGCGCTCGCCACGACGTCGAAGCTGCCGGGGGCGAAAACCTGCGCGTATATGTGCCGAGGCGTGCGGTGCACGGACAGCCTGTGCATGCCCAGGGACTTGATCTTCGCCCGCCCGCGCGACGCGCGGCGAATGCGACCTTCTTTCTTGCTGATTGCCATGGCTGCTGTTTACCTCGAGACCGGTTAGGTCTTCTTGGCCTCCTTGCGCAGGATGGTTTCGCTCGCGTACTTCACGCCCTTGCCCTTGTAAGGCTCCGGCGGGCGGTACGCGCGGATCTTCGCGGCGACCTCGCCGACGAGCTGCTTGTTCATCCCCTTGACGACGATCTCGGTCTGGCTGGGCGTCTCGATGGATATGCCCTCGGGAATTACGAAGTTGACCGGGTGCGAGAATCCCAGCGTCAGGTTGAGGGTCTTGCCCTGCACGGCGGCGCGGTATCCCACGCCGTTGATCTCGAGCTTGCGCTCGAAGCCCGAGGAAACGCCGGTGACGATGTTGTTGAGCAGGGCGCGCGTCGTGCCGGCGAACATGCTGGCGCGCTTGCCCGACTCGGCCATCCTCACCTGCAGGCTGTCGCCCTCGAGCGCCACGTTCACGGCGGCCGGGATCCGGTGCGCCATGGTGCCCTTGGCGCCCTTCACGGCGACGTCCTGGCCGTTGATCTTCACCTCAACGCCCTTGGGAATCTTGATAGGTCTCTTGGCTACCCGTGACATGTCACCGCACTCTGTTCAGTTAGGAAACGTAGCAAATGATCTCGCCGCCGATGCCCTGCGCGCGCGCGGCGCGGTCGGTCATCAGCCCGCGAGAGGTCGAAACTATGGCCACGCCCATGCCGCCGATCACCTTCGGCAGCTCGCCCTTGCCTCGGTAAATGCGCAGCCCGGGCCGGCTTACGCGCCGGAGCGACTCGATCACCGGCTTGCCCTGGTAGTACCTGAGCGTGACGGTCAGCGTCAGTTTGCCGTCCACCGGCGCGACGCTGTAATCGGCTATGTAGCCCTCATCCTTCAGGACCTTCGCGATCGCCACCTTGCGAGTGGACGAAGGCATGGCGACCGTCTGCTTGGTGGCGGCCTGCGCGTTGCGTATGCGCGTGAGCATATCGCTGATCGGGTCTTGCAAACTCATCTTCTGTATCTTCCGTTCCGCCTGGACTCGGCTTACCAACTGGCCTTCACGAGGCCGGGGACATCTCCGCGCATCGCAGCCTTGCGCAACTTGCTCCGCGACAGTCCGAACTTGCGGTAATAACCGCGGCTGCGTCCGGTGATGCGGCAGCGGTTGCGCACACGCGTCGGGCTGGAATCACGCGGCATCTTCTGCAGCGCCAACCGCGCCCCTTCGCGTTCCTCCTCGCTCAGCGACATATCCTTGATCTTGTCGCGCAGCGCGTCGCGCTTGGCTTTCATCTTCTTGACGAGCTCGATGCGCCTCTGCTCGCGGTTCTTCATGGATAGCTTGGCCATGGCTTTGGTTCTGCTCCTCTACTGATTGCGCAACGGCAAGTTGAACGCGGTCAGCAACGCGCGCCCGAGCTCGTCGCTGCGCGCGGTGGTGCTGATGCAGATATCCATGCCGCGAATCGCGTCGATCTTGTCGAAATCGATCTCCGGGAAAATGATCTGCTCCTTCACGCCCATCGTGTAGTTGCCGCGGCCATCGAAGGATCTCGGGCTGAGGCCGCGGAAATCCCGGATACGCGGAATGGCCACGTTGATCAGGCGGTCGAGAAATTCGTACATACGCTCGCGACGCAGCGTGACCATCACGCCCACGGGCCAGTTCTCGCGCACCTTGAAGTTCGCGACCGACTTGCGGGCCTTGGTCACCACCGGCTTCTGGCCCGCGATCTGCGTCATGTTCTCGACCGCGTGCTCGATAATCTTCTTGTCGTTAACCGCCTCGCCCACGCCCATGTTGAGCGTGATCTTGACGATGCGCGGAACCTGCACGGGGCTGTTGAAGCCGAATTGCTTCATCAGCGCCGGCACGACCTTTTCACGATAGTGATTCTGCAATCTTGCCATGGGACTGACCCCTTAGATGTCCACGACTTCGCCGCTGGACTTGAAGAAACGCACCTTGCGCCCGTCCTCGAGCGTCTTGAATCCGACTCGATCGGCCTTGCCCGTGGCGGCGTTGTAGATCGCCACGTTCGATACGTGGATCGGGGCCTCCTTCTCGATGATGCCGCCGGCCTGCCCCACCTGCGGGTTCGGGCGGGTATGTCGCTTGACGAGATTCACGCCCTCGACGACGAGCCGTTCGTCGTCGAGCACGCGCAGCACCTTGCCGCGGGCGCTCTTGTTGCGGCCCGTCAAAACCATCACCTCGTCGCCTTTTCGAATCTTCTTCATGTTTGCAGTACCTGACTCACAACACTTCCGGCGCCAACGATACGATGCGCATGAACTGCTCGCTGCGCAGCTCGCGGGTGACCGGCCCAAAGATGCGCGTGCCGATAGGCTGCATCTGCTTGTCCAGCAGTACGGCCGCGTTGCCGTCGAAGCGGATCACCGAACCGTCGGGACGCCGCACGCCCTTGCGGGTGCGCACGACGACGGCGTTGAAGACCTCGCCCTTCTTCACCTTTCCCTGGGGCGCGGCTTCCTTCACCGTCACCTTGATGATGTCGCCAATGCCGGCATAGCGGGCCTTGGATCCCTTCATCACCTTGATGCACATCAGGCGGCGCGCGCCGCTGTTGTCGGCGGCGTCCAGCATGGTGGTCATCTGTATCATCGGTCGTCTCCCGTAAAGCCTCTCTGCGCCGCGCCGCTACCGTCAGGCCGACACCGCGCGCTCAATAATCTTCTGAAGCCGCCAGCTCTTGCGCTTGGACAGCGGACGGCATTCCTCGATCGCGACCGTATCGCCTTCGCGGCATTCGTTCCCCTCGTCGTGAGCGAGGAACTTCGTGCTCTTGCGGACGTATTTCTTGTAGAGCGGGTGCGCCACCATGCGCTCGACCCGCACGGCGATCGTCTTGTCCATCTTGGTGCTGACGACTTCGCCGACGAGCACGCGCCGGTTGATCTCGTTCGTGGTTTCGGTCGTCATTTCGCGCCACCCTTGCTGTTCATCTCGTTCTGGATCGTCTTGATGCGCGCGATATCCTTGCGCAACGCGCGGATCTGGCTCGGGCGCGCCGGCTGCCCGCTACCCTGCTGCATGCGCAGGCTGAACTGCTCCCGGCGCAGATCGATCAGGAGATCGCTGAGTTCCTTGGCGCTCTTCTGGCGCAATTCGCTGGTACGCATCACAGCACCGTCCGTATCGCAAACGAAGTCTTGACCGGGAGCTTCGCGGCGGCGAGTCGGAATGCCTCTCTGGCCTCCGCCTCGGAAACCCCCTCGAGTTCATACAGCACCTTGCCGGGCTGGATCTGGGCGACCCAGTACTCCACGCTGCCCTTGCCGTTGCCCATGCGGACCTCCAGCGGCTTGCGGGTGATCGGCTTGTCCGGGAATACGCGGATCCAGACCTTGCCGCCGCGCTTCATCTGGCGGGTGATCACACGGCGCGCCGCTTCGATCTGCCGGGCGGTGATGCGGCCGTTCTCAAGCGCCTTCAGCCCGAACTCGCCGAAACTGACGCGCGCGCCCGCCTGAGCCAGGCCGCGGTTGCGCATCTTGTGCTGTTTTCTGTATTTCGTGTTCTTGGGTTGGAGCACGACACAATCCTCTCAAAAAGCCCTAGCCCTCGGCCGCCACTGCGGCGTCGGTTTTCTCAGCCTCGGTTGCGCCGCCGCTGTCCAGGATCTCGCCTTTGAAGATCCAGACCTTCACGCCGATGACGCCATAGGTGGTCCGCGCCTCGGCGAAGCCGAAGTCAATGTCCGCGCGCAGCGTATGCAGTGGCACGCGACCCTCGCGGTACCATTCGGTACGCGCGATCTCGGCACCGTTCAACCGGCCGGCGACCGTCACCTTGATGCCCTGGGCACCCAGGCGCATGGAATTCTGCACGGCGCGCTTCATGGCACGCCGGAACATGATGCGCTTTTCCAGCTGGTGCGCGATGCTCTCGGCCACCAGATAAGCATCGAGCTCCGGCTTGCGGATCTCCTCGACGTTTATCGTTACTGGCACGCCCATCATCGCCGAGACCTTCTTGCGCAGGACCTCTATGTCCTCGCCTTTCTTGCCGATCACGATGCCCGGGCGCGCGGTATGGATCACGATGCGCGCGTTGTGGGCCGGGCGCTCGATCTGGATGCGGCTCACCGAGGCATGTGCCAGCTGCTTGCGCAGGAACTCGCGCACCTTGATATCGGTGTTCAAGTAGTCGGCGTAATGCCTGGAGTCGGCGTACCACGTCGACGTCCAGTCCTTGACGATGCCAAGCCGTATACCAGTCGGATGTACTTTCTGACCCATTGCGTCTTCCGCCTCTTACTTTTCCGACACCGCGATGGTGACGTGCGACATGCGCTTGGTGATGCGATCGGCCCGGCCGCGCGCCCGGCTCATGATGCGCTTCATCGATGGCCCCTCGTCCACGAATATGGTCGTGACCTTCAGCTCGTCGATGTCCGCCGCATCGTTGTGTTCGGCGTTGGCGATGGCCGACTCGAGGCACTTCTTGATAATCCCGGCGGCCTTCTTGTTGCTGAAGTTCAGCAGGTTGATCGCGCGCTCGACGGGGAGCCCGCGAACCTGGTCCGCGACCAGGCGCAGCTTCTGCGCGGAGATGCGGGCGTTGCGATACTTTGCCGTGGTTGCCATTTGCAGGTCCTTTCTCAGGCCTTCGCCTTCTTGTCGGCCGTATGCCCACGAAAGGTGCGCGTGCCGGCGAACTCGCCGAGTTTGTGGCCGACCATGTTCTCCGATACGTAAACCGGGATGTGCTGCTTGCCGTTGTGCACCTGTATCGTGAACCCGACCATGTCCGGCAGCACCACCGAACGGCGCGACCAGGTCTTGATCGGGCGCTTGTCGTTATTGGCGCGGGCCTTGTCCACCTTGGCGGCAAGGTGATGGTCGACGAATGGTCCTTTCTTGACTGAACGTGGCACGGTCTACCCCTTACTTGTCGTTGCGACGGCGGATGATCATGCCCGCGGTGCGCTTGTTCTTGCGGGTCTTGTAACCCTTGGTCGGCACGCCATGCGGCGTCACCGGGTGGCGACCGCCGGAGGTCTTGCCCTCGCCGCCGCCGTGCGGATGATCCACGGGGTTCATCACCACGCCGCGCACCGTCGGGCGGATGCCGCGCCAGCGGTTGGCGCCGGCCTTGCCGAGGTTGCGCAGCGAGTGCTCGGCGTTTCCGACCTCGCCGACCGTCGCGCGGCAGTCCACGGGAACCTTGCGCATCTCGCCGGAGCGCATGCGCAGCGTCGCGTGGGCGCCCTCGCGAGCCACCAGCTGGATTGCCGCTCCGGCGGCGCGGCCCATCTGCGCGCCGCGGCCGGGCTTGAGCTCGACGCAGTGCACGGTGGTGCCGACCGGGATGTTCCGCAGCGGCATGGCGCTGCCGACGGCGATTGGCGCGTCGATCCCCGACATGACGGCGTCGCCCGCCTTCAGACCCTTCGGCGCGATGATGTAACGGCGTTCGCCGTCGGCGTACAGCAGCAGCGCGATGTGCGAGGTACGGTTCGGATCGTATTCGACGCGCTCGACGCGCGCGGCAATCCCGTCCTTGTCGCGCTTGAAGTCGATCAGGCGGTAGTGCTGCTTGTGACCGCCGCCGATGTGGCGCACAGTTTGCCGGCCATAGTGGTTGCGCGCGCCGGAGCGGTTCTTGCGCTCCAGCAGCGAGGCCACCGGTTTGCCCTTGTGCAGCTCCGGGCTCACCACTTTCACGACGGCCCGTCGGCCGGGCGATGTCGGTTTGACTTTGATCAGTGCCATACGCTGTCCTTGGGATCGATGCGCAGCGCGCCTCAGGGCGCCGCTCCGAATTGGATGTTGAAGCCCGGCTTCAGCCGCACGTACGCCTTGCGCACGCCGTTGCGACGGCCGGGCGAGCCGCGGAACGACTTCAGCTTGCCGGCGATGTTCACCATCTGCACGGCGGCCACCTCGACCTTGAACATGAGCTCGACGGCCTTCTTGACGTCGTCCTTCGTGGCGCGCGGCTGCACGGCGAAGACGTACTGGTTGTTCTCCATCGCGCGAGCGGTCTTCTCGGACACGAGCGGGGAGACGAGCACGTTGATGAGCTGTTCCTGGTTCATGACAGACGCGCCTCCAGCTGCTGCATCGCCGCCTTGGTGACGAGCACCTTCTCGAAGTTGATGAGACTCACCGGATCGACCTGCCTCGCCTCCACCACGTCCACGTGCGGGACGTTGCGAGCCGCCAGGTAAAGATTGCGGTCCTCGCTGTCGATGATGATGAGCGCGTTGTTCGTCTTCAACTCGTTCAGGCGGGCGACCAGCGACTTGGTCTTGGCGGCGTCGACCGCGAAGCTCTCGACCGTCGACAGCCGGTCCTGGCGGATCAGCTCGGAGAGAATGGAGCGCATCGCCTGCCGGTACATCTTGCGATTGACCTTCTGTTCGTAGCTGCGCGGCCGGGCGGCGAATGCGCGGCCGCCGGTGCGCCACAACGGACCACGGGTCGTGCCGGCGCGGGCGCGGCCGGTTCCCTTCTGCTTGAAGGGCTTGCTGTTGCCGCCGGAGACCTCGGCGCGCGTTTTTTGCGCCTTGGTGCCGGCGCGCGCGGCGTTCATGTACGCCACGACCACCTGGTGCACGAGCGGCTCGTTGTACTCGGCGCCGAACACCGCGTCGGACACCGTCAGGCTGCCCGCCTTCTTTCCGCTGCTGGTATGCAGACTGATATCCATCACGATTTCCTCTTCACCTTCGCCGCCGGCCTGACCAGCAGCTTGCCCCCCCGGGCGCCGGGGACCGCGCCCTTGACCAGGATGAGATTGCGATCCTTGTCGACGCGGACGACCTCGAGGTTCGGCGCCGTGCGCTTGGCGTCGCCGAGATGGCCGTACATCTTCTTGCCCTTGAACACGCGTCCCGGGGTCTGGCGCTGGCCGGTGGAACCGGGCGTGCGATGCGACACCGAGTTGCCGTGCGAGGCGTCGTGCGAGTTGAAGTGGTGACGCTTGATGGTGCCGGCGAAGCCCTTGCCGATCGTCGTGCCCTGGACGTCCACCTTCTGGCCTGCCTCGAATATCTCCACCGTGATCTGCTGGCCCGGCGCGAAATCCTTGCCCTCGCCCTCGGCCAGACGCAGCTCGAAGGTGCCTTCTCCGGCCTCCACGTTGGCCTTCGCGAATACGCCGGCCATCGCCTTGTTCACGTGACTCTGCTTGCGCTGGCCCCAGGTGACCTGCACGGCGCTGTAGCCATCGGACTCCGCCGACTTCACCTGGGTGATGCGATTCGGCAGCACCTCAATCACCGTCACGGGCACCAACGCACCGCTCTCGTTGAAGAGGGTGGTCATGCCGCACTTCCGACCGACTACTCCAAGCGTCATCGTGGCTGTCCTGAGTCCGTAATCTTCTTAATTCAACTTGATCTGAACGTCGACGCCGGCGGCGAGCTCGAGCTTCATCAGCGCGTCTACGGTCTTGTCCGTCGGGTTGACGATGTCGAGCAGGCGCTTGTGCGTGCGCAGCTCGAACTGGTCACGCGAATCCTTGTCCACGTGCGGGGAAGTCAGAACGGTGAACCGCTCGATCTTCGTCGGCAGCGGGATGGGGCCCTTGACCTGGGCGCCGGTGCGCTTGGCGGTCTCGACGATCTCCTTGGTCGACTGATCGATCAGTCGATGGTCGAAGGCCTTGAGCCGGATACGTATGACTTGTTGATTCATGTTTTCTGTAACTCGTGATCAGTAATTGGCGATCAGTGATTAGTGGTTGGTGGTTCGGGGGCAGCGGGCCGTCGCCTGCCAGTCACCAATTACCAGTTACCAGTCACTGTTTACTCCAGGATCTTGGCGACGACGCCCGCACCCACCGTGCGCCCGCCCTCGCGAATGGCGAACCGCAGACCCTCCTCCATCGCAATCGGGTTGATGAGCTTCACCGTCAGCTTCACGTTGTCCCCGGGCATCACCATCTCCGTGCCCGCCGGCAGCTCCACCGCACCCGTCACGTCCGTCGTCCGGAAGTAAAACTGCGGCCGGTAGTTCGCGAAAAACGGCGTGTGCCGCCCACCCTCCTCCTTCGACGCACGTACACCTCCGCCTCAAAGTGCGTGTGCGGCTTCACCGAGGCCGGCTTGCACAGCACCTGGCCGCGCTCCACCTCCCCGCGCTTCGTGCCGCGCAGCAGCACCCCGACGTTGTCCCCCGCACGCCCCTCGTCCAGCAGCTTGCGGAACATCTCCACGCCCGTGCACGTGGTCTTCTGCGTCGGACGGATGCCCGCAATCTCCACTTCCTCGCCCACCTTGATGATCACACCACGCTCCACTCGACCGGTCACCACCGTGCCGCGCCCCGAGATCGAAAATACGTCCTCAATCGGCATCAAAAACGGCTGATCCACCGGTCGCTCCGGCAGCGGAATGTAGTCGTCCATCGCCGCCACCAGCTTCTCGATCGACGGTACCCCGATCTCGCTGGTGTCTCCCTCCAGCGCCTTCAGCGCCGAACCCACGATCACCGGCGTCTTGTCGCCCGGAAACTTGTAGGTGCTCAGCAGATCACGCACCTCCATCTCCACCAGCTCCAGCAACTCGGCGTCATCCACCATGTCCGCCTTGTTCATGTACACCACCACGTACGGCACGCCCACCTGCCGGGCCAGCAGGATGTGCTCGCGCGTCTGCGGCATCGGACCGTCCGCCGCCGACACCACCAGAATGGCTCCGTCCATCTGCGCCGCTCCCGTGATCATGTTCTTCACGTAGTCCGCGTGGCCCGGGCAGTCCACGTGCGCGTAGTGACGGTTCGCGCTCTCGTACTCCACGTGCGCCGTGGCAATCGTGATCCCGCGCGCCTTCTCCTCCGGCGCGTTGTCAATCTGATCGTAGGCCCGCGCCTCCCCACCGAACTTCTTCGACATCACCGTCGTGATCGCCGCCGTCAGCGTCGTCTTGCCGTGATCCACGTGTCCAATCGTGCCTACGTTCACGTGCGGCTTCGTGCGTTCGAATTTGCCCTTGGACATAAATGCCTACCTCACTCGTCGGTTCTGGGTATTAACTGGCGGATTTCTTGATTACGGCCTCGGCGACGCTCGCCGGTGCCTCCGAATACTTCTCAAATTCCATAGTGTACGTGGCACGGCCCTGCGTCGCGGAGCGCAGGTCGGTGGCGTATCCGAACATCTCCGACAGCGGCACCTCGGCGCGCACGATCTTGCCGGAGGGCGAGTCCTCGGTGCCCAGCAGGATGCCGCGGCGACGATTGAGATCGCCGTTCACGGTTCCCATGTATTCCTCGGGCGTGACCACCTCGACCTTCATGATCGGCTCGAGCAGGACCGGCTTGCCGAGCTTGGCACCTTCCTTGAAGCCCATCGAGCCGGCGATCTTGAACGCCATTTCGTTGGAGTCGACGTCGTGGTAGGAGCCGTCGAATATGGTCACTCGTACGTCGACGACCGGGTAGCCGGCGATGACGCCGTTCTGCAGCTGTTCCTCGACACCCTTCTGCACGGCCGGGATGTATTCCTTCGGCACCACGCCGCCCACGATCTCGTTGACGAACTCGAATCCACCGCCCGCAGGCAGCGGCTCGAGCTTGAGCACAACGTGACCGTACTGGCCGCGGCCGCCGGACTGGCGCACGAACCTGCCTTCCGCCTTCTCGACAGCCTTGCGGATCGTCTCGCGATAGGCCACCTGCGGCTTGCCGACGTTGGACTCGACCTTGAACTCGCGCTTCATGCGGTCGACGATGATTTCCAGGTGCAGCTCGCCCATGCCGGAGATGATGGTCTGGCCGGACTCCTGGTCCGTGTGCACGCGGAACGAGGGGTCCTCCTGCGCAAGCTTCTGCAGCGCGATGCCCATCTTCTCCTGATCGGCCTTGGTCTTGGGCTCCACGGCCACGGAGATCACCGGGTCGGGGAACTCCATGCGCTCCAGCGTGATGACCTTGTCGAGATCGCACAGCGTATCGCCGGTGGTGACGTCCTTGAGCCCCAGCGCGGCGGCGATGTCGCCCGCGCGCACTTCCTTGATCTCGTCGCGGTGATTGGCATGCATCTGCAGCAGGCGGCCGATGCGTTCCTTCTTGCCCTTGACCGGGTTGAACACCGTGTCGCCGGAGGCGCAGACGCCGGAATACACGCGGAAAAACGTCAGCGTGCCGACGAAGGGATCGGTGGCGATCTTGAACGCCAGCGCCGCGAACGGCTCGTCATCGGACGCAGTACGCGTCGCCTCGGTGCTCGCCGCGTCGTCCAGCGTGCCCTTGATGGCCTTGCGATCGACGGGAGAAGGCAGGTATTCGATGACCCCGTCCAGCACCGCCTGCACGCCCTTGTTCTTGAACGCCGAGCCGCAGAACACCGGCACGATCTCGTTGTTGAGCGTGCGCAGGCGTATACCCGCCTTGATCTCCTCCTCGGTGAGCGGCTCGCCGCCGAGATACTTCTCGGTCATCTCCTCGGAGGCTTCGGCCGCCGCCTCGATCAGGGCCTCGCGGGCCTTCTCGCAGGCGTCCTTCAGCTCGGCCGGTATGTCGCCGTATTCGAACTTCGTGCCCTGGCTGGCATCATCCCAGATGATCGCCTTCATCTTGATGAGGTCGATCACGCCTTCGAACTTGTCCTCGGCCCCGACCGGCACCTGCATCGGCACCGGCTTGGCTCCCAGGCGCGTGCGGATCTGATCTACGACGCGCGCGAAATTGGCGCCGGCGCGGTCCATCTTGTTCACGAACGCGACGCGCGGCACGCCGTACTTATTGGCTTGGCGCCACACGGTTTCCGACTGCGGCTCGACGCCGCCGACGGCGCAGAACAGCACGACCGCGCCATCCAGGACGCGCAGCGAGCGCTCCACCTCGATGGTGAAATCGACGTGCCCCGGGGTGTCGATGATGTTGATGCGGTGCTCGGGGAACTGCTTGCCCATCCCGCTCCAGAAGCAGGTCGTGGCCGCGGAGGTGATCGTGATCCCGCGCTCCTGCTCCTGCTCCATCCAGTCCATGGTGGCGGCACCGTCGTGCACCTCGCCGATCTTGTGCGAGCGGCCGGTGTAGAACAGTACACGCTCCGTCGTCGTCGTCTTGCCGGCGTCGATGTGGGCGCTGATGCCGATGTTGCGGTAGCGCTCGATGGGTGTTGTGCGTGGCACGACGTTCGTTCCCTAGTTGAATACGGTTACCAGCGGTAATGGGCGAAGGCGCGGTTGGCCTCGGCCATCTTGTGAGTGTCTTCCCGCTTGCGCACGGCATTGCCACGGTTCTCGGCGGCATCCAGCATCTCGCCGGCCAGGCGCAAACCCATGCTCTTCTCGCCGCGCGAACGGGCGGCATCCACCAGCCAGCGCATCGCGAGCGCCTGGCGGCGGCTGGCGCGAACCTCGACCGGCACCTGATAGGTGGCGCCGCCGACGCGCCGGGACTTGACCTCGACGCGCGGCTGGACGTTGTCGAGCGCCTTGTCGAACAACTCCAGGGGGTCGCCCTTGCCCTTGGCCCCGAGCTGGTCGAGGGCACCGTAGACGATGCGTTCGGCCACCGACTTCTTGCCGCTTTGCATTACCACGTTCACGAACTTCGCCAGCTTCTCGCTGCCGAACTTCGGATCCGGGAGGATGACGCGTTTTGCGCTGACTCTTCTTCGGGACATGAGGCGGACTCAGGTATGGGTCAATGTGGTTTAGGACTTGGGACGCTTGGCGCCATACTTCGAGCGCCCCTGGCGACGGTCGTTGACCCCGGAGGTGTCCAGGGTGCCGCGCACGGTGTGGTAGCGCACGCCCGGCAGGTCCTTCACGCGCCCGCCGCGGATCAGAATGACCGAGTGCTCCTGCAGGTTATGACCCTCGCCGCCTATATAAGTAATGACTTCCTGGCCGTTGGTCAGGCGCACCTTGGCCACCTTGCGCAGGGCGGAGTTCGGCTTTTTCGGGGTGGTCGTATAGACGCGCGTGCACACGCCGCGCTTCTGCGGACAGCCTTCCAACGCCGGCATCTTGCTCTTCACGCGCTGACGCCGCCGCGGTTTTCGCACCAATTGATTGATAGTCGCCATGAACACATCCCCGCCGCGCTGGATTCGCGCAGCGAATCATTAGGTTAGTGGAACGAGGGTTACTCCAGCCCCGAAAACAGCAACCGACGAGTCCCACCAGGTCGGTGAAACCCGTCCAAAAAAGAGGCGGAATTCTAGTGACCTGTGTCGCGGTCTGTCAACAGCGACACAGGTCTTTTTCTGCGGGGGTCAGGCGCTCTTCTGGCGCTCCGCGACCTCCAGTTCCTCGACCATCGCGCTCAAGGCCGCGGCCGCGGTCGCCTTGATGTCTTCCTTGGGCTGACTGCGCTTGCGGCGCCGCTCGGAGTGGTAGGCATAGCCCGTTCCCGCCGGGATCAGGCGGCCGACGATGACGTTCTCCTTCAGGCCCCGGAGGTCGTCCCGCTTGCCCATGACCGAGGCCTCGGTGAGCACCCGGGTCGTCTCCTGGAAGGAGGCCGCCGAGATGAACGATTCCGTGGCCAGGGACGCCTTGGTGATGCCGAGCAGGAGTTGCTCGTACCGCGCCGGGTCCTTGTTTTCGGCCACCGCAGCGGCATTGGCCTCGACGATGCGCTCCTTTTCGGCCTGCTCGCCGCGGAGGAAAATTGTACCGCCCGGTTCAATAATCTCCACCTTGCGCAGCATCTGCCGGACGATGATCTCGATGTGCTTGTCGTTGATCTTCACGCCCTGCAGGCGGTAGACGTCCTGCACCTCGTTGACGATGTAGTTCGAAAGGGCATGGATGCCCTTCAGCCGCAGGATGTCGTGCGGGTCCGGGGCGCCATCGACGATGACCTCGCCCTTCTCGACGTGCTCGCCCTCGAAGACGGTGACGTTACGCCACTTCGGAATGAGCACCTCCGTCTGGACGCCGTCCTTGTCGGTGATGATCAGGCGCTGCTTGCCCTTGGTGTCCTTGCCGAAGCTGACTACGCCGGAGGTCTCGGCCAGGACGGCCGGTTCCTTCGGTTTGCGGGCCTCGAACAGGTCGGCCACCCGGGGCAGACCGCCGGTGATGTCGCGGGTCTTCAGCGCCTCCTGCATGATGCGGGCGAGGATGTCGCCCACCCGGACCTTGCCGCCGTCCTCGACCTTGATGACCGTGTTGGGCAGAAGGTAGTAGTGCGCAGGCTGCTCGGTGCCCGGGATCTTCAGCGAATTGCCCTTCTCGTCGACCAGCTTGATCATCGGCCGCATGTCCTTGGCGCCGGGGCCGCGCTTGGCCGCCTCGGTGACGATGAGGTCGGTCAGGCCGGTGATGTCATCGACCACGCGCGTGACCGTCACGTTCTCGACGATATCGGACCACACGGCGGTGCCGGCCACCTCCGAGATGACGGGATGGCTGTGCGGATCCCAGCTCGCGACCGTCTGGCCCGAGTCGACCTTCTCCTTGTCGGCGACGCTGAGCACCGAGCCGTACGGCAGCTTGTAGCGCTCGCGCTCGCGACCGGCGTCGTCCATGACCGCCAGCTCGCCGGAACGGGAGACGACCACGAATTTCCCGGTCTCCTGGGTGAGGGTCTTTACGTTCTGCAGGCGTATGGTGCCCTTGGACTTCACTTCGATGCTGGAGACCGCCGCCGCGCGGGAGGCCGCGCCACCGATGTGGAACGTACGCATCGTCAGCTGCGTGCCAGGCTCGCCGATGGACTGCGCGGCGATGACGCCCACGGCCTCGCCGACGTTGACCAGGTGCCCGCGCGCGAGATCGCGGCCGTAGCACTTGGCGCAGACGCCGTAGCGCGTCTCGCAGGTGATCGGGGAGCGCACCTTGATCTGATCGATACCGACCTCGTCGAGTTTCGCCACCAGACGCTCATCCAGCAAGGTGCCGGCCTCGACGACCAGCTTTTCGTGCTTGTAGAGGTCTTCAGCCGTGACCCGTCCGAGCACACGATCGCGCAGCGCCTCGACCACGTTGCCGCCTTCGATGACCGGGTTCATGGTCAGGCCCTCGGAAGTGCCGCAATCCTCCTCGGTAACCACCAGATCCTGCGCCACGTCCACCAGACGGCGGGTGAGATAACCGGAATTCGCGGTCTTCAGGGCGGTATCCGCCAGGCCCTTGCGGGCGCCGTGGGTCGAGATGAAGTACTGCAGCACGTCGAGACCCTCGCGGAAGTTCGCGGTGATCGGCGTCTCGATGATGGAGCCATCCGGCTTGGCCATCAGGCCACGCATTCCGGCGAGCTGACGAATCTGCGCGGCGCTGCCGCGCGCGCCGGAGTCGGCCATCATGAAGATGGAATTGAAGGAAGCCTGCTTGACCTCCTTGCCTTCGCGGGTCCTCACCATGTCGGATCCCAGCTTCTCCATCATCGCCTTGGCGACCTGGTCGTTCGCGTGTGACCACAGGTCGACCACCTTGTTGTAGCGTTCGCCGTAGGTGACCAGACCCGAGGCGTACTGCTGCTCGATCTCCTTCACGCCCTTCTCGGCCTCGGCGAGGATGGTCGATTTCTCCCCCGGCACGACCATGTCGTCGACGCCAATGGAAACGCCCGCGCGCGTGGCGTGGTGGAACCCCGTGTACATGATCTGGTCGGCGAAGATGACAGTGTCCTTCAGGCCCTTGCGCCGATAACAGGAGTTGATGAGGTTGGAGATGGCCTTCTTGTTCAGGTCGCGGTTGACGAGCTCGAACGGCATACCCTCGGGAAGCAGCCCCGCAAGCAGGGCCCGGCCGACCGTGGTGTCGACGAGTCTGATCTCGTACCGCACGTTGCCATCGCCGTCGTCGATGCCGATGCGCATGCGCACCTTGACCTTGGCCTGCAGCTCGGCGTCGCGCCCCTCGTAGGCGCGATGCACCTCCTCGGCGTCGGCAAAGACCATGCCCTCGCCCTTCGCGCCGACGCGCTCGCGCGTCATGTAATAGAGTCCGAGCACGACGTCCTGCGTGGGAACGATGATCGGATCGCCGTTGGCCGGGGAAAGGATGTTGTTGGTCGACATCATCAGCGTGCGCGCCTCCAGCTGCGCCTCGATCGACAGCGGCACGTGCACGGCCATCTGGTCGCCGTCGAAGTCGGCGTTGAATGCCGAGCAGACGAGCGGATGCAGCTGTATGGCCTTGCCCTCGACCAGAACCGGTTCGAAGGCCTGGATGCCGAGGCGGTGCAGCGTGGGCGCGCGATTGAGCATCACGGGGTGCTCGCGGATGACATCCTCGAGGATGTCCCAGACCTCCGGTCCCTCGCGTTCGACCATCTTCTTCGCGGCTTTGATGGTGGTGGCCATGCCGAGGCGCTCGAGCTTGGCGAAGATGAAGGGCTTGAACAGCTCCAGCGCCATCTTCTTCGGCAGCCCGCACTGGTGCAGCTTGAGCGTCGGGCCGACCACGATCACCGAGCGGCCGGAGTAGTCCACGCGCTTGCCGAGCAGGTTCTGGCGGAAGCGGCCCTGCTTTCCCTTGATCATGTCCGCGAGCGACTTCAGCGGCAGCTTGTTCGTGCCGGTGATGGCGCGGCCGCGGCGGCCGTTGTCGAGCAGCGCGTCGACGGCCTCCTGCAGCATGCGCTTCTCGTTGCGGACGATGATGTCCGGAGCGTTGAGATCGAGCAGCCGCTTCAGGCGGTTGTTGCGGTTGATGACGCGGCGGTAGAGATCGTTGAGATCCGAGGTCGCGAAGCGGCCGCCGTCCAGCGGCACCAGCGGGCGCAGCTCCGGCGGCAGCACCGGCAGCACCTTCATCACCATCCACTCCGGCTTGTTGCCCGAGGCGATGAACGCCTCGATGAGCTTCAGGCGCTTGGTGAGCTTCTTGATCTTGGTGTCGGAGTTGGTCTTCGGCAGTTCGTCGCGGATCTTGGCGATCTCGACGTTCAGGTCCATCGTGTGCAGGAGCTCCTGGATGGCCTCCGCGCCCATGCGCGCGTCGAAATCGTCTCCGTACTGCGTCAGCGCCTCGTGATACTGGTCCTCTGTCAGCATCTGCCCGCGTTCCAGCTGGGTCATGCCGGGCTCGATCACCACGTAGCATTCGAAGTAGAGCACGCGCTCGAGCTCGCGCAACGTGAGATCGAGCAGCAGCCCCATGCGGGACGGCAGTGACTTCAGGAACCAGATGTGCGCGACCGGACTCGCCAGCTCGATGTGACCCATGCGCTCGCGCCGCACCTTCGCCAGCGTCACCTCGACGCCGCACTTCTCGCAGACCACGCCGCGGTGCTTCAGTCGCTTGTACTTGCCGCAGAGACACTCGTAGTCCTTTACCGGTCCGAAGATCTTGGCGCAGAACAGACCGTCGCGCTCGGGCTTGAAGGTGCGGTAGTTGATCGTCTCCGGCTTCTTGACCTCACCGAAGGACCACGACCGGATCTTCTCCGGGGAGGCCAGACCGATGCTGATGGCGTCGAAATCTTCGACGTGCCCATGCTGCTTCAGAAGGTCGAGTAGGTCTTTCACTGCGTTCTCCTTCAGGTAATTACGTTGACCAGAGCAAAGTGCCGGGGCTTTACCTCAGCGTTGCTCCAGATCGATGTCGATGGCCAGGGAGCGCATTTCCTTCAACAGCACGTTGAAGGATTCGGGCATCCCCGCCTCCATGCGGTGATCGCCATCGACAATGTTCTTGTACATCTTGGTTCGGCCGCTGACGTCGTCGGACTTCACCGTGAGCATTTCCTGCAGGGTATAGGCCGCGCCGTAAGCCTCGAGCGCCCAGACCTCCATCTCGCCGAAACGCTGGCCGCCGAACTGCGCCTTGCCGCCGAGCGGCTGCTGCGTGACCAGCGAGTACGGACCGGTCGAGCGCGCATGCATCTTGTCGTCGACGAGGTGGTTGAGCTTCAGCATGTACATGTAGCCGACGGTCACCTGGCGATCGAACGCCTCGCCGGTGCGTCCGTCGTACAGCGTCGTCTGCCCCGAACGCGGCAGGCCGGCAAGCTCCAGCATCCCCTTTATCTCCGCCTCGCTGGCGCCATCGAAAACGGGGGAAGCGATGGGCACGCCGTGCGACAGGTTCCGCGCGAGCTCGACGATCTCGCCGTCGCTCAGCGTATCGAGCTGCTCCTTCTTGCCGCTGCGGTTGTAGACCTTCTCCATATAGCCCCGGATCTCTCCGGCGCTGTTCCGCGCCTCCAGCATCCGTTCAATCTGCTGGCCAAGCCCTCGTGCCGCCCAGCCCAGATGAGTCTCCAGGATCTGCCCGATGTTCATACGCGAAGGCACGCCCAGAGGATTGAGCACGATGTCGATGGGCGTGCCATCGGCCATGTGCGGCATGTCCTCGACCGGGACGATCATCGACACCACGCCCTTGTTGCCGTGGCGACCTGCCATCTTGTCGCCCGGCTGCACCCGGCGCTTCACGGCCAGATAGACCTTGACCATCTTCAGGACTCCCGGCGCAAGGTCGTCGCCGCTCGTGAGCTTCTCGCGCTTCTCCTCGTAGCGCTGGTCGAAGTCGTGCTTCATCTGCTCGAACTGCTGAGCCGCCTTCTCGAGCTGTTCGTTGATCTCCTCTTCCTTGAAGCGGATTTCGAACCACTTGTCGCGTTTGACCTCCGCGAGGTACTGGCTCGTGATCTTCGTGCCGGCCTTCAGACCGCCCGGTCCGCCCTGCGCGGTCTTGTTGACCAGCATGCGCTCGACGCGCTCGAACAGGTCGTTCTCGAGAATTCGGCGCTGGTCGGCCAGATCCTGCTTGATCTTGGCGAGCTCGGCATTTTCGATCTCCAGGGCACGGGCGTCCTTCTCCACCCCGTCGCGGGTGAACACGCGCACGTCGATGACGGTGCCGTTCATGCCCGAGGGCACGCGCAGCGAGGTGTCCTTAACGTCGGAGGCCTTCTCGCCGAAGATCGCGCGCAACAGCTTCTCCTCCGGGGTAAGCTGGGTCTCGCCCTTGGGCGTCACCTTGCCGACCAGGATGTCGCCGGGGTTGACCTCCGCACCGATGTAGACCACGCCCGATTCGTCGAGCTTTCCCAGCGCGCCCTCGCCGACGTTCGGTATGTCGGCGGTGATCTCTTCGGGCCCGAGCTTGGTGTCACGGGCCACGCAGGTTAGCTCCTCGATGTGGATGCTGGTGTACTTGTCCTCCTCGACCACGCGTTCGGAGATGAGGATAGAGTCCTCGAAGTTGTAGCCGTTCCAGGGCATGAAGGCGACGAGCATGTTCTGGCCGAGAGCCAGATCGCCCAGGTCGCTGGAGGAGCCGTCCGCCATGATGTCGCCGCGGCGTATGCTGTCGCCCGGCTTCACCAGCGGCTTCTGATTGATGCAGGTGTTCTGGTTCGAGCGCGTGTACTTGGTCAGGTTGTAGATATCCACGCCCGCCTCGCCGGCTTCCGTCTCCTCGTCGTGCACGCGGACCACGATGCGGCTGGCATCCACGGAGTCGACGATGCCGCCGCGACGCGCCACCACGCACGTGCCGGAATCCCTGGCGACCACCATTTCCATGCCGGTGCCGACCAGCGGCTTGTCGGCACGCAGGCAGGGGACGGCCTGGCGCTGCATGTTGGAGCCCATTAGCGCGCGGTTGGCGTCATCGTGCTCGAGGAACGGGATCAAAGCCGCCGCAACCGACACGGCCTGCATGTGCGAGACGTCCATGTACTGGATGCGATCCGGCGTCGACAGCGTGAACTCGTTCTGGTAGCGCGAGGACACCAGGTCCTCGGTGAACCGGCCGCTGCCGTCGAGCTTGGCGCTCGCCTGCGCGACCACGTACTGGCCTTCGTCGATGGCCGAGAGGAATTCCACCTGATCGGTGACGCGGCCGTCGACCACCTTCCGGTAGGGAGTCTCGAGGAAGCCGTACCTGTTGGTCTGCGCGAACACCGACAGCGAATTGATGAGGCCGATGTTCGGACCTTCCGGCGTTTCAATCGGACAGACGCGCCCGTAATGAGTCGGGTGCACGTCGCGAACCTCGAAGCCGGCGCGCTCGCGCGTCAGGCCGCCGGGGCCCAGGGCGGAGACGCGGCGCTTGTGCGTGACCTCCGACAGCGGATTGTTCTGATCCATGAACTGCGAGAGCTGCGAGGAGCCGAAGAACTCCTTGATCGCGGCCGACACCGGCTTGGCGTTGACGAGCTCCTGCGGCATGAGTCCCTCGGACTCCGCCAGGCTCAGGCGCTCCTTCACGGCGCGCTCGACGCGCACCAGACCGACGCGGAACTGGTTCTCGGCCATTTCTCCGACGCAGCGCACGCGGCGATTGCCGAGGTGATCGATATCGTCGACGGTTCCGCGACCATTGCGGATCTCGGTGAGCACCTTAAGCACGTCGATGATGTCGGACATCTCTCCGTGCTGGGCCACGAGGCGCTTGGACTCCTCGTCGGTGCGGCTGCGGAAGTACACCCCGTCGTAGAGTATGCCCGGGCCCACCACCTCCTGGCGGCCGACGCGGCGGTTGAACTTCATGCGGCCGACGGCGGAGATGTCGTAGCGATCCAGCGAGAAGAACAGGTTGTTGAAAAGATTCTCGGCGGCCTCCTTGGTCGGCGGCTCGCCGGGGCGCATCATGCGATAGATCTCCACCTGCGCCTCCAGCGCCGTGCGCGTGGAGTCGATGCGCAGCGTCTCGGAGATGTACGGGCCGTGATCGAGATCGTTGGTATACAGAACCTTGACCTCATCCACGCCCTTGGCGATGAGCTTGTCCAGCACGTCCTTGGTGATTTCCGTGTTGGCGTCGAACAGGATCTCGCCGGTGGCCTTCGCCACCACATCGCGCGCCAGCACCTTGCCGAGCACGTACTCGCGCGGCACTTCGATCCTCTTCAGGCCGGCCTTTTCCAGTTCCTTGATGTGGCGCATCGTGATGCGCCGGCCTTTTTCGACGATGACGTTGCCCTTGTTGTCGGTGACGTCGAAATTGAGCGTCTCGCCACGAAGGCGATCGGCCATCAGCTCGAGCTCCAGCCTCTCCTTGGAGAGACGGAAGGTGTTGGTGTCGAAGAACAGCGTCAATATCTGCTCGGCGGTGTAGCCGAGCGCGCGCAACAGGACCGTCGCGGGTATCTTGCGCCGGCGATCGATGCGGACGTAAACGTAGTCCTTGGGATCGAACTCGAAATCGAGCCAGGATCCGCGGTAGGGAATGACCCGCGCCGAGAACAGCAGCTTGCCCGAGGAGTGAGTCTTGCCCTTGTCGTGGTCGAAGAAGACGCCCGGGGAACGGTGGAGCTGGGAGACGATGACGCGTTCGGTGCCGTTGATGACGAACGTGCCGTTCTCCGTCATCAGCGGGATCTCGCCCATGTAGACTTCCTGCTCCTTGATGTCCTTGACGGTCTTCGCCGAGCCGGACTCCTTGTCGTAGATGACCAGGCGAACCTTCACGCGCAGCGGCGCGCAGTAGGTCACTCCTCGGATCTGGCATTCCTTGACGTCGAACACCGGGGTGCCGAGCCGGTAGCTGACGTACTCCAGCCGAGCATTGCCCGAGTAGGATTCGATCGGGAACACCGATTTGAAGGCCGCGTGCAGACCCACGTCCCCGCGCTGCTCCGGCGGCATTTCGCATTGCAGGAACTCGCGGTAGGAATCGATCTGCGTTGCCAGCAGGTACGGCACATCGATGATGGCCGGCCGCTTGCTGAAGTCCTTGCGGATGCGCTTCTTCTCGGTGAAGGAGTAGGTCATTCGTCTACCTCAGTCGCCCAAATGGCAAAGCTGGTATAGCCCCGTTGACCGCGGGGCCGGGAAAAAGACAAAGCACGACGGGCGGCTCACCAAGAGCCGCCCATCGCCGTCGTACCTCCGGGGCGGCGCGCGCGCGCCGCCCCCTGCAACCTCACTACTTGATCTCGACCTTGGCGCCGGCTTCCTCGAGCTGCTTCTTGATGTCGGCGGCCTGCTCCTTGGTCACGCCTTCCTTGACGGTGGAGGGCACGCCCTCGACCAGATCCTTGGCCTCCTTGAGGCCCAGCCCGGTGATGGCGCGGACCACCTTGATCACGTTGACCTTGTTGTCGCCGAAGGCGGTCATGACGACGTTGAACTCCGTCTGGGCCTCGGCGGCCGGCGCCGCACCGCCGGCGGCGGCGCCGGCGACGGCGACCGGGGCCGCCATCATCGCGGCGGACACGCCGAACTTCTCCTCCATCGCCTTGACCAGCTCGACGACGTCCATCACGGTCATGTTGGAAATAGTTTCCAGAATCTCTTCTTTGCTAACGGCCATGGGAATTACTCCGTAAGTAATGTTTGGTTCGTAAGTTTCGGTCTAAGCGGCCTGCTTCTGATCGCGCACGGCGGCAAGAGCCCGCACCAGCTTGGCGTGCGGCTCGTTGAGCGTGCGCACGAACTTGCTGATCGGGGCCTTCAGTACGCCGCAGAGCATCGCCAGGGCCTCCTGCTTCGTCGGCAACCTGGCCACCTGCTCGATGGCCGAGGCCGGCAGCAGCTGACCGCCGATCGCGACGCCCCGAACAACGAGCTTCTCGTTGCCCTTGGCGAACGCGCTGACGACGCGCGCGGCGGAACCCGGGTCCTCCAGCGAGAGGGCCAGGATGAGCGGGCCCGTCAGGCTGTCGCCCATGCACGCCAGATCGGTGCCCTCGAATGCGCGCCGGGCAAGGGTATTCTTGACCACGCGCATGTAGACACCGGCCTCGCGAGCGTTCCTGCGAAGTTCGGTCATCTGCGCGACCGTCAGTCCGGCGTACTCTGCCGCGACTGCCGAATGCGCGCGTCTGGCGACCTCCGCGACTTCCGCTACGACCGCTTGCTTCTCTTCAAGCGTCAACACTTGCATATCTCCTGGTTAAGGCGACGAGCCGGCTGTCGATATCCAGACCACGCCCGTGCCTGTTACACCACCAGTGCCTTCACGACTCGAAGGCGCCTTACGGTACCCTGGCCAGGACTATTCACGACTCCGTACCGGGTGATACCGTCTGCGCAGGCGACTCTTCGATTGCCCTCCGCCGCGCTCACACCGCGCGAACCGCCGGACGGCAATCCAGAACGCATTAAGCCCTCCCGTTGAAGGCGGGCACCTGCGGTCTTTGACGTCTGCAGGCCCGTGCACGCGCAAGCCCACAGCCCAAAGTTCTTTCACCATCCGTCGGCCCCTTACGCGGCCGACGGGAAACGACTCAACTCCTTCAGGACGGCAGTTCCGTCCGATCGACCACGATGCCCGGACCCATGGTGGTCGACAGCGTGACCTTCTTGAAATAGATACCCTTCGAAGTGCTCGGCTTGGCCTTGCGCAGATCGGACATCAGCGCATCGAAATTCTCGCGCAGTGCCGTCACGTCGAAGGAGACCTTGCCGATGGCGCAATGGATAATCCCCGCCTTGTCGGCGCGGTATTGAACCTGGCCGCCCTTGACGGCCTTGACCGCGCCGGCCACGTCCGCCGTCACCGTGCCGGTCTTGGGGTTCGGCATCAGGCCGCGCGGACCGAGGATCTGCCCGAGCTGTCCTACCACCTTCATGGCGTCCGGTGTGGCGATCACGCGATCGAAATCGATCTCGCCGCCCTTGACCTTGGCGGCGAGGTCATCGAAGCCCACGATGTCCGCGCCGGCTTCCTTCGCGGCTTCCGCGTTCTTGCCCTGCGCGAACACGGCAACGCGTACCGTCTTGCCGGTGCCGCGCGGCAGCACGGTGGATCCACGCACGACCTGGTCGGATTTCTTGGCGTCGATGCCGAGGTTCACCGCCACTTCCACGCTTTCGTCGAACTTCACCGACGAGCATTTCTTCAGCAGATCCAGCGCGTCGTTGACGGGGCGCGGACCGCTCGTTCCAGCCAGCTTCTCGCGCATGGCCTTGTCGCGTTTGGTGATCTTCGCCATGACTACATGCCCTCCACTTCGATGCCCATGCTGCGCGCGGTGCCGGCGATGGTCCGCATCGCGGCCTCCAGCCCGCCGGCGGTGAGGTCGGGCTGCTTGGTCTTGGCGATCTCCTCGACCTGCTTGCGGGTGACCTTGCCGACCTTGTCCTTGTTGGGCACCGAGCTCCCCTTGGCGGCACCGGCGGCCTTGCGAAGCAGCACGGAGGCCGGCGGCGTCTTGGTGATGAAAGTGAAGCTGCGATCCGAGAAAACCGTGATGACCACCGGTATCGGCAGGCCGGGTTCTATGCCCTGGGTCTTGGCATTGAACTGCTTGCAGAATTCCATGATGTTCACGCCATGCTGGCCGAGGGCCGGACCGACTGGCGGACTTGGGTTGGCCTGTCCAGCTGCGACCTGCAGCTTGACGTAAGCCTGTATCTTCTTTGCCATTTTTCCTACTCCGCGGGTACAAGCGCCGTCAGGCTCCCCGTCTCAAAGTGTCCAGAACAATACGGTCCCGACTCGGATCAATCCTTGTCGACCTGACCGAACTCCAGCTCCACCGGCGTGGCGCGGCCGAAGATCGACACCGCGACGCGCAGGCGGTTCTTCTCGTAATTGACCTCCTCAACCACGCCGTTGAAGTCGGTGAAGGGCCCCTCCTTGACGCGGACCACCTCGCCCACTTCGAACAAGACCTTCGGACGGGGCCGATCGACGCCTTCCTGCATGCGCTGCAGGATGGCCTCGGCCTCCTTGTCCGTGATTGGCGTCGGCTTGTCGCTCGTGCCGCCGATGAATCCCATGACCTTCGGCACGTCCTTCACGAGGTGCCAGGTCTCGTCGTCCATTTCCATCTGAACGAGCACGTAGCCCGGGAAGAACTTCCTGTCCACCTTGCGCTTCTGCCCGTCCCGCATCTCCACGACGCCCTCGGTGGGCACCAGGATGTCGCCGAACTTCTCCTGCAGGCCCGCGCGCTTGATGTGCTCCTCCAGGGAACGCTTGACGTGATTCTCGAAGCCGGAGTAGGCGTGAACGACGTACCATCTCTTGGACATCGCCCTCAGCCTCCCATCGTCGTCAGCAGCCGCACCACCCAGGCGATGAGCATGTCCAGCAGCCAGAGCAGCACGCCCATGACCACCACCACCGCCACGACCACCCACGTGGTCTTGATCGTCTCGCTGCGCGTCGGCCACACGACCTTGCGCACTTCGATCTGCGACTCGCGCAGGAAGCCCGCGAACTGGCGCCCGGCCTCGGTCTGGTAGCCGATGAAACCGGCCGCGATGATCGAGGCCAGGATACCGAGCACGCGCACGAGCACCGAGGCGTCGGAAAAATAGTAGAACGCGCCCATGGCCGCAGCGACGAGCAGTGCCGCCACCCACAGCTTCAGGGTGTCGAAGCCAGACGCTTGCGATTCAACCTTGGAATTCATAGTCGCTGCTTTACTCATGTCCCATGCTTACCTTGGGCCGGCGTGGCCGCGCAAAAGCCGCGCCGGCGTAAGCACACAAATAAGAATGGCAGGCCAGGAGGGAATCGAACCCCCAACCTGCGGTTTTGGAGACCGCCGCTCTGCCAATTGAGCTACTGGCCTAAATCTGATCTTCCGCCCCGTCCGGCGCCGCGCCGCATGCGCCGCCGCGGGCACGATGTTTCACCCCGTCCGATATCTACTCGATTATCTTGGCGACGACGCCCGCGCCCACCGTGCGCCCGCCCTCGCGGATGGCAAAGCGCAGCCCCTCCTCCATCGCAATCGGGTTGATGAGCTTCACCGTCAGCTTCACGTTGTCCCCGGGCATCACCATCTCCGTGCCCGCAGGCAGCTCCACCGCACCGGTCACGTCCGTCGTCCGGAAGTAAAACTGCGGCCGGTAGTTCGCGAAAAACGGCGTGTGACGGCCGCCCTCTTCCTTCGACAGCACGTACACCTCCGCCTCAAAGTGCGTGTGCGGCTTCACCGAGGCCGGCTTGCACAGCACCTGACCGCGCTCCACCTCCTCGCGCTTCGTGCCACGCAGCAGCACCCCGACGTTGTCCCCCGCCCGGCCCTCGTCCAGCAGCTTGCGGAACATCTCCACGCCCGTGCACGTGGTCTTCTGCGTCGGGCGTATGCCCACAATCTCCACTTCCTCGCCCACCTTGATCACACCCCGCTCCACCCGACCGGTCACCACCGTGCCGCGCCCGGAGATCGAAAATACGTCCTCAATCGGCATCAAAAACGGCTGATCCACCGGACGCTCCGGCAGCGGTATGTAGTCGTCCATCGCCGCCACCAGCTTCTCGATCGACGGGACCCCGATCTCGCTGGTGTCCCCCTCCAGCGCCTTCAGCGCCGAACCCACGATCACCGGTGTCTTGTCGCCCGGAAACTTGTACGTGCTCAGCAGATCACGCACCTCCATCTCCACCAGCTCCAGCAACTCCGCGTCATCCACCATGTCCGCCTTGTTCATGTACACCACCACGTACGGCACCCCCACCTGCCGCGCCAGCAGAATGTGCTCGCGCGTCTGCGGCATCGGACCGTCGGCCGCCGATACCACCAGGATCGCTCCGTCCATCTGCGCCGCTCCCGTGATCATGTTCTTCACGTAGTCCGCATGGCCCGGGCAGTCCACGTGCGCGTAGTGACGGTTCGCGCTCTCGTACTCCACGTGCGCCGTGGCTATCGTGATCCCGCGCGCCTTCTCCTCCGGCGCGTTGTCAATCTGATCGTAGGCGCGCGCCTCCCCACCGAACTTCTTCGACATCACCGTCGTGATCGCCGCCGTCAGCGTCGTCTTGCCGTGATCCACGTGTCCAATCGTGCCTACGTTCACGTGCGGCTTCGTGCGTTCGAATTTGCCCTTGGACATGCGCGCGTCCCCTTTCCTCTGCTTTCGGTACTATGCCTTTTTTGGGTTGAATTATTCAGCTTTTCAGCTGGTTGTGCGTGCGATTCAAAAATCTGGTGCCCACGACTGGAATCGAACCAGCGACCTCACCCTTACCAAGGGTGTGCTCTACCGACTGAGCTACATGGGCAAAAACAACAATTGGAGCGGGTGATGGGAATCGAACCCATGTCATCAGCTTGGAAGGCTGAGGTTCTACCATTGAACTACACCCGCCTCGCCAATACCCGGTGAATGCTGTGGTCCCCGCGAACGGCCTCCCATCCACGCAATCTATGGTGGAGGGGGTAGGATTCGAACCTACGTAGGCATAAGCCAGCAGATTTACAGTCTGCCCTCGTTGGCCGCTTGAGTACCCCTCCAAAACGGTAGCCGGCTATTCTCGTGAAAGGCCGGAAGGGTGTCAACGGCCCGCGGCGGCACGGATCAGGCGCCCGGTCCGCGCATCCCGTATCTCCGTCGGCCCTGCCAGGCCCCCGGTCTCCCCCGCCACGACCATGTCGATCCGGCTGCCGAAAACGGCCCGCAGCCGCAGGGAGTCGCGTATCGGGGGGTGGCCGCTGCGGTTGGCGCTCGTCGACACCAGGGCCCCGGTCAGGCGGCAAAGGCCGGTTGCCACCGGGTGGTCGATGACGCGTACGGCGAGGGTGTCGCGGCCCCCCGTAAGCCGTCGGTCCACGCCGGGCCTGGCGGGTACTGTCCAGGTGTACGGTCCCGGCCAGGAGCTGAGAACGCGCCGCAACGCGTCGCCCCCGGGGAAGATAACCCATGGATCGAGCTGGGCTATCCCGGCGGCGATCAATATGAACCCCTTCCTGGCATCGCGTTCCTTCAGGGCGATGAGCCGGGCCAGGGAGGAGCGGTTGGCCGGATCGCATCCCAGCCCGAAGACCGCCTCGGTCGGATAGCCGATGATCCCCCCCGCCGCCACGACGCGCGCGGCGCGGCGAAGTTGCAGCAAGGAGGCCACGGACGGATTCTAGCCGGCGGCCTTGGCCTTCGCCGCAGGGGCCCGCCCACGCCGCCTCGCCGCCGGCGCCGCCTCCAGCAGCGCCTGTGCCTCGGCGAGCTCCAGTTCGCCGGGCTCACGGTCCTTGGGCACCCGGGCGTTACGCTTGCCGTCCGTCACGTAGGGACCGTAACGCCCGTTCAACACCCGGATCCCGGCGTCCGGGAACTCCTTGATGAATTTCGCGGCGTCGGCCTCGGCCTTCTCCTTGATCACCTCGACCGCGCGTTCGAGCGTGATGGTGTAGGGGTCGTCGGGCGGTTTGATCGAGACGTACTTGCTGCCGTACTTGATATAGGGCCCGAACCGGCCGACATTCGCCACCACGCCGTGACCGTCCGGCAGCTCGCCGAGCTCCCGCGGCAGTTGAGCGAGCGAAAGCGCGTCCTCCAGCGTGATGCCGTCCATGCGTTGCCCGGGACGAAGGCTGACGAAACGGGGCTTGGTCTCGCCCTCCGCGCTTCCGATCTGCACGTAGGGCCCATAGCGGCCGATGCGCACCGACACGGGCTGGCCGCTCGCCGGATCGACGCCCAGATCCCTCGCCTGAGCCACCTCCTTGCGGCTGACGTTTGCCTCCTTGTCGATGACCTGCTCCTTGAACGGGCCCCAGAACTCGTCGAGCAAGGGGGTCCACTGCTTCTCCCCGCGCGACACCGCGTCGAGCTCGTCCTCGAGCTTGGCCGTGAACTCGTAGTCCACGTAATGGAAGAAGTGATCGGTGAGGAACTTGGCCACGATCTTGCCGACGTCCGTCGGCCGGAAACGCTTGTTGTCGAGCTCCACGTACTCCCGCTGCTGCAGGGTGGAAATGATCGCCGCGTACGTCGAGGGCCGGCCGATACCATACTCCTCCAGCGTCTTGACCAGACTGGCCTCGGTGTAGCGCGGCGGAGGCTCGGTGAAATGCTGCTCCGGCCGAATGGCGCTCAGCTCCACGACGTCCCCCTTGGCAAGCGGCGGCAGAGCACGCTCCTCACCGTCGGCGGCCTGTTCGTCCATGCCTTCCATGTAAACGGCCATGAAGCCGGGCTCGGCAATCGTGGAGCCGGTTGCCCGGAACACGCCGCGGCCGCCGCAATCGAGATCGGCCGCGACCGTGTCGATCGTCGCGTGCTTCATCTGGCAGGCGACGGTGCGCTTCCAGATGAGTTCGTAAAGCTTGTATTGATCGCTGGACAGATACTGCTTAATCGATTCCGGGGTGCGCAGCACGGAGGTCGGTCGTATCGCCTCGTGCGCCTCCTGGGCGTTCTTCGAATTGGTCTTGTAGACCCGCGGCGACTCCGGGATGTGATCGGCGCCGAACTTCTTCGCGACGTAACCGCGGATTTCGTCGATGGCCTCCCGCGCCAGATTGACCGAATCGGTACGCATGTAGGTGATGAGCCCGACCGATTCCGTGCCGATGTCCACGCCCTCGTACAACTGCTGCGCGGCGCGCATCACCCGGCTGGCGGTGAACCCCAGCTTGCGTACACCCTCCTGCTGCATCGTCGATGTGATGAACGGCGCGGCCGGTTGGCGGCGACGCTGCTTTTTCTCGACGCTCACCACGGCAAGCCTTCCCTTCGCCGCGCGCAGCAGTTCTTCCTGCGCCTTCCTCGCCTGCTCCTCGTTGGTGATGGTGAACTGCTCGACCTTCTCGGCGCCGATGCGGGTCAACTTGGCGACGAACGCGGCGCCCGCGTGCTTCGCGTCGGCCTCTATCGTCCAGTACTCGCGCGCCTGGAACTTCTCGATCTCCTCCTCCCGCTCGGCGATGAGGCGCAGCGCCGGGCTTTGCACGCGCCCGGCCGAAAGTCCCCGCTTGATCTTCTTCCACAGCAGGGGCGAGAGATTGAAACCCACGAGATAGTCAAGCGCGCGGCGTGCCTGCTGCGCGTTGACCAGTTCCATGGAAATATCGCGCGTATGCTGCATCGCCTCCTCGATAGCGCGCCGCGTTATCTCGTGGAACACGACGCGATGCACGGGTTTGCTGTCGAGCAGATCCTTTTCCCTCAGCAGCTCGATCAGGTGCCAGGAGATCGCCTCGCCTTCGCGATCCAAGTCGGTGGCGAGGTAAAGCGCCTTGGCCTTGCGCATCGCCGCGGCGATGGCATCGACGTGCTTCTTGTTGCGTGCGATGGGCTCGTAGTGCATGCGGAACCCGTGCTCCGGCTCCACCGCCCCTTTCTTCGGCTTGAGATCGCGCACGTGTCCGTACGAGGCAAGCACCTCGAAATCGCCGCCAAGGTATTTCTTTATCGTGCTCGCCTTGGCCGGCGACTCGACAACAACAAGATTCTTGCTCATTGAGAATTACCGAAGATCGTTGGAACCAGTAATTTGACTTGAGGCGCGAGGGCCGGACGGCTCCTTGCCGTTACACTGTCGAACGCGCGACTGCGAAGGACTGCTGAGGCGAAAACTAGTTCAGGCTACCGCGCAACTCGTCCATCACGAGGTCCTCCATCCAGACAAACGCCTCCTCGTTGCCCGGCTGGTTGAACAGGACCATCAGCACTATCCATTTCAATTCGTCGGCGCCGATTTCCTCGGCGTCGAGGGCCATCGCCCTCTCGATGACCAGCTCGCGCGCACCGGAATCGAGCACCCCTACCTGTTCGAGGTAAAGCAGCAGCCCCCGGCTCTCGCGGCTCAGCTTCTCGGTTTCCGCCCCTGTGAAAATTCGCAGGGAGCTGTTTCGCGCGGTCGTTCCTGCTGCGGCGCTCTCGCGCTGCTTGGCCAACGCCTCCAGCCAGTCGAACGCCTTGGTGATCTGGCCATCCGGGAATCCGGCCTCGATGAGCTGCCCCCGCAGCGCATCGTGGTCAAGGTTCCGATTGTCCTCCTCCATGCAGTGTTCGAACAGAAACACGAGAACATCGAGAACCGTCTGTTTCATTTACGCTTTCTCCCGGCCCAGCCGCACGTACAAACCTCCTGGATGCGGAGCCACCGAGCCGCGGAGCTCCAGTTCCAACAGGATGGATGAAACGACATTGGCCGTCAATCCAGTGCGATCGACGAGGGCGTCGACGGATACCGGATCGAACGCCATCGCCTCCAGCATAAGACTTTGTTCTCCGTCGAATTCGACCACCCGTGGAAGCGCGGTGCCCGAGCCGGCAGTGCCGCACTCCCGCCGTGCGGACGCGTTCCCTACGGGAGGCAGTTCCTCGAGGATGTCGTCGACGGACTCCACGAGCTTCGCTCCCTGCCTGATGAGCCAATGACAGCCGCGCGCAAGAGGGTTGTGTATCGATCCGGGCACCGCGAACACCTCGCGCCCCTGCTCCATCGCATGGCGGGCGGTAATGAGCGAGCCACTGAGCGGCGCGGCCTCGATCACCAGCACGCCGAGGCTCAGGCCGCTGATGATGCGGTTGCGCCGCGGGAAGTTCTCCGGCTTGACGAGAGCACCGGGCGCGAACTCGGTGACGAGGACGCCGTGAGCGCGGATCGCCGCGGCGAGATCCGAATGTGCGCGCGGATAGACCACATCCGGGCCGGTGCCCATGACGGCGATGGTCGGACATCCAGCGGCCAGACAACCGCGATGGGCCTCGGCGTCGATGCCGTGCGCAAGGCCGCTCACCACCGCGATGCCGCGCTCGGCGACCGCGGCAGCGAATTGGGCGGCCAGATCCCGTCCCGGCCGGCTGGGCCGACGGCTGCCGACGATCGCGAGCTGCGGGCGCGACAGGGCGCCCGGATCGCCTTCCACGAACAGCAGCGGCGGCGGCACCGCGATCTCCCGCAGGCGCGACGGGAAATTGTCATCCTGGCAGGTGATGATCCGCCGGCACGGTCCTGCGAGCCAACTCAGATCAGCGGCGATGGAGGCGGTGTGGGCGGATCGAATTTCCCGGGCGAGATCGTGACCAAGTCCCGCCTCACGGAGTTGCGCCACGGGGGCCTGCAGCACCGCCCGGGGCGACCCGAAGAGCTCGAGGAGTCTTGAAAAAGTGGCCGGCCCGATGCCGGGCACGCGCCAGAGCAGCAGCCACGACTCCCTGTCGGCAGATGCATCGTCCATGTGCATGGCGCCGATAATAACACGGGGCAGCGGCGTGCCAACGCCTGCTGCCCCGAATCGACGCGCGATCGTGCGCGCCGCGTCGCCCCCTTTAACGTCGCTTCAGTATTCGTAGTCCGGATTGCTGACCCGGTCCCACATGTGCACGGGCCGGTATGTTTCCATCACCAACCCATAACTGACGCTGTCGAAAACCCGGAAGACCATCAGTTCGCCCGCGCGTTCGGAGGGCAGCACGACCTTCTCGGGCACGGTGTGGAATTTCACGCCGAATTTCTTGTCGATCGCGCGCTTGTTGTCGCGAATGTCGTTGAACACGTGCTCGAGCAGGTTGTCGAGCGGCAACGTGTCCGAACGCTCAAACTTCAGCGGCTCGTCGTCCTTTTTCTCGCGCTGCTCGGTGGCCGTCATATCGTCGATGATCAGTCCGCTCTGGTTGATGGCCAGCACGTGGCCCGGCTCGATTCCGTCCTTCTCGCCGATGTTCATCACCACGACCTGGTGGCGGCCTATCTCCTGCACGCCGTCGACCACGGAGATGATGTTGCCGAAGATCTGATTCTTCGGCGCGTGCGGAACGTACAGCGGGAAATCGTCGCCGGTGTACTGAGGGATCAGGCGATCGCCGTTGAGCACCTCCCTGGTCGAGCTCACCAGGTCGAATTTCGCGGGATCATTGGAGTACTTGTCGGCGCGAACCGCCTCGCCCACATCCAGCGCGACGTACCCGAGGATGTCGCTGTCCCTGTTCTGTTTCCTCTCCCAGAACTTGTCCCAGTCGTTCTTCTTCGACCACTTGCTGCGCCGGAGTGCGTCGCCCTTGCGGAAGATCGAGTAGCGCTTGACGTTCGGATCGAGCTCTCCGCGGACGTAGATTCGCGCGCCGCCGCCGTTGACCAGGTGCTGATCGGCGCTGGACACGACGTAGGGCAGCCGCTCGTAGGTGTCCTCGTCGATGACGATCGGCTGGCTGAGGAACGGCGCAATGGCGTCCACCGGTATCGGGGCGATCGCCTTCACGTTCGGCTCCGCGCGGACCGTCGGTGAGAGTTTGAAGTCGCGGCCGCCCAGATGGGCCAGACCGCTGCTTATTTCCAGCGTCGGCTGCCCGTTTCGGTAGACCAGGGTCAATATGTCGCCCGGGTAGATGAGATGCGGGTTGCGCACCTGGGGATTGGCGCGCCACAGGTCCGGCCAACGCCAGGGACTGGTCAGGAATCGCCCCGAGATATCCCAAAGCGTGTCTCCACGCTTGACGACGTAGGTCTGCGGGTGGTCGGGCCGCAGTTCCAGCGGCATCGCCGCCGCTGCAGCCGAGATCAGTGCCGCCCCCATTAGAAATAGTATTTTCTTAACCATGTCAGTACCCTTACGTCGATTCCTTCATCCAGTTTAGCAAAACACTATGCTAAAGTTGAAGTCCCTGCAATCGAATTTTTCCGGGTATGTGGAATCAAAAACCGTACCGCCAGGGCAGATCCGCTAGAAGGCCTTGCTGACTCAAGGCCTTAGCACTATTCTAGACTTAGTACAATTGAGTCGGTTTTATGGCACTTCTACCCATACTTCATTATCCCGATCCGCGCCTGCGTACACCCGCGAGGCCCGTCGCCGCGATTACGGAGGAGATCCGGACGCTGGCGGCCGACATGTTCGAGACGATGTACCACGCCCCGGGGATCGGGTTGGCCGCCACCCAGGTCAACGTCCAGCAACGGGTCATCGTCGTGGACGTCTCGCGCGAGAAGGATCAGCCCATGTGCCTGGTCAACCCGGAGATCCTGGACAAGGACGGCGAAGAGGAGATGGAGGAAGGGTGCCTTTCGGTGCCCGGGGTGTTCGAAACGGTGCGGCGCGCGGAGCGGGTGCGCGTTCGCTACCTGTCCCTGGAGGGCAAGGAGACGATAATCGACGTCGACGGCCTGCTGGCCGTGTGCATACAGCACGAGATCGACCACCTCGACGGCCGGCTGTTCGTCGACTACCTCTCGACCCTGAAGCGCAACCGTATCCGCAGAAGACTGGAAAAGGCGCAAGCGGAAGTGCTGTAATCGCGGCGCCGCAATCCCGCGGCCAGCACCATCCGCCGCGTGCGCCGTGACCAATCCACGCCTACGCATCGTATTCGCCGGCACGCCGGAATTCGCGGCCGTGTCGTTGCGGGCACTGCTCGACGACGGTAGTCACGACATCCTTGCCGTCTACTGTCAGCCGGATCGACCTGCCGGACGCGGCCGGGCACTGACCGCATGCGCGGTCAAGCGGCTGGCCGTCGAAAGGGGGCTGCCGGTGCATCAGCCAACCGGCTTCAGGGAGGCAGGGGAGCTGGAGGCCATCCGCGCCCTGCGACCGGACCTTCTTATCGTCGTGGCCTATGGATTGATACTGCCGCGCGCGCTGCTCGAGATTCCCCGCCTCGGCTGCATCAACGTCCACGCGTCCCTGCTGCCGCGCTGGCGCGGCGCAGCCCCGATCGAGCGGGCCATCATCGCCGGCGACACGGAAACCGGCGTCACGCTGATGCGCGTGGAGCCCAGGCTCGACAGCGGCCCGGTACTTGCGGTTGCCCGCTGTCCGATCGCCGAGGACGATACCGCGGGAGCCCTGCACGACAGGCTGGCCCGCCTGGGGGCGGCATTGCTGGTCTCGACCTTGCCATCCGTGGCGAATGGAACGGTCACCGCGACCCAGCAGGACGAGGCGCTCGCGACCTACGCCGCCAAGATCGACAGGCGCGAAGCGGAACTTGACTGGTCCATGAGCGCCGCGGCGCTTGCGCGCCGCGTGCGCGCGCTGAACCCGCGACTCGGCGCCAGCACCACCATCGCGGGCGAGACGGTAAAGATATGGCTCGCCGAGAGCACCGCAGAGCCGTGCGCCCGGCCGCCGGGCGAGATCGTGCGGGCGGGCTCGGCCGGAATCGACATCGCGACCGGAGACGGCGTGCTGCGCCTGCTTTCGATACAGCCACCGGGCAGGCGCGCGGTATCTGCTGCGGAATTTCTCAACGCCAGGCCAAGGCTCAGGGAACGCGCTTGAGGCGCATCGCTTCCGGTCGTGCGAGGGGCGCACCGATCATGGGCGCGGCAGCGCGCGCCGCCGCCGCGCGCGTCGTGCGGGCGGTGATCGACCACGGCCAGTCGCTCGATGCTGCGCTGGCGCCGGAAGCAGGCGTTATCGCAACCGACGATGCGCCCCTGTGCAAGGAGCTCAGCTACGGCACGCTGCGCTACGAGCCTCGGCTCGCGTGGTTTGCGGGCCGATTACTGCGCCAGCCGTTGCCCGCAAGCGCCCGCGATGTGCACGCGCTGCTGCTCGTCGGTCTGTACCAGCTCGACCTTCTTGGCACCCCGCCGCATGTCGCCGTGTCCGCGACCGTGGAGGCCTGCCGGCTCCTCCGGCAGAACTGGGCGTGCGCGCTTCTGAACGGAACGCTCAGGAATTTCCAGCGCAACCAGCCCTCCCTGCGCGCAGAGGCAGAAGCGTCGTTGGTGGCGCGCTTCGCGCATCCGATCTGGATGATAGAGGCGGCGAGGAGAGACTATCCCGCCGACTGGGAGACGCTGCTCGAGGGGAACAACGCTCGCGCACCCATGACGCTGCGAGTCAACCTGCGCGCGACCTCCCGCGAGCTGTACCTGCAACGACTGGCCGCGGCGGGCATTTCCGCGGCCGCCACGGCCCGCAGCCGCTGCGGTGTCAGTCTCGCGTCGCCACTCGCCGTTTCCAGCTTGCCCGGCTTCGACGAAGGCCTGGTCTCCGTGCAGGACGAGGCAGCGCAACTCGCCGCGCCGCTGCTGGACCCGCTACCCGGCCAGCGCGTGCTGGATGCCTGTGCCGCGCCCGGCGGCAAGACGGCACATCTGCTGGAGGCATATCCTCGGATCGGCGAGCTGCTGGCACTCGACGCCGACGACAGCCGCCTGGCGCGCCTGAGATCGACCCTTGCACGACTGAGCCTGTACGCCCGAGTGCAGAGCGGCAGCGCGCTCGACCCGCAGTCGTGGTGGGACGGGCGCGGCTTCGAGCGCATTCTGCTCGATGCACCCTGCAGCGCCACCGGAGTCATCCGCCGCCACCCCGATATCAAAGCATTGCGACGGCCATCGGACATCCACGCCCTGGCAAGCACGCAGCGTCGCATGCTGGACGCGCTCTGGCCCCTGCTGGCCCGTGGCGGTAAGCTGCTTTACTCAACGTGCTCGGTATTCCCCGAGGAGAATCACCTGACGGTACAGGAGTTTCTGGCCGCGACCCCGGATGCCGCCGAGGCCGGGATCACCGCGGACTGGGGCCACGCCGCCCCCGTCGGACGCCAGATCCTGCCGGGCGAGGACAATATGGATGGCTTCTTCTATGCCTTGCTGGTCAAGCATTGAGAGGTGGCGCCTGGCCTGGCTCGCCGCCCTGATCGGCGGGCTGTGCGTCGCGCAGGATGTCCGCGCGGACGGTTATGACGTCCGCAGCGTCGACGGCAGCGTCGTCAACGGCATATACGTCGTGGACAGCACGATCGACATCGCACTGTCCGAGGACATGCGCAACGCACTGAACAACGGCGTCGCGCTGACCTTTCTCGTCGAGGTGGAAATCCATGCGCCGCGGCGCTATTTCTGGGATGCGCTCATCGTGCGCAGCACACAGAGACTGACACTCGAATACCACGCGCTCACGGGCGGATACGTGGTCAACAATGAAAGCACGCATACCCGCCGCAGCTTCCCTTCCCTGGAGGAAGCCCTCCACGGGCTGGGCGAGTTGCAGGGAATGGCGGTGTCCGAGGAGCGCTTCCTTCCTGCCAAGACCCCGTACGCGGGTCGCTTGCGCGTGAGCCTCGACGTGGAGTCGCTGCCACCGCCGCTGCGCCCGATCGCGTATCTGTCGCCCGAGTGGCACCTGCGCTCGGACTGGCGGCGATGGACGGTTGAGCCATGAGCCGGCACACCCGTATCGGCGCCTTCGTCCTCGCGTTGAGCGTCATTCTGCTCGTCTCTCTCGTGATGATGAGCGAAGCGATGCAGAACCGCACCCGCTTCAGTCACATTTATTCGCTGCTCCTGGTCGTGAACGCGCTCGGCCTGCTCGGCTTCCTCGCCCTGATCGTGGCCAACCTGAGACGGCTGATCCGCGAACTGCGGCAGGAGCGCGCCGGCGCGCGGTTGAAGCGCCGATTGACGCTGCTGTTCGTTCTGCTTTCCACCATCCCCGTGCTGACGGTCTACGGTTTCTCGCTGGAGTTCCTCCGGCGGGGAATCGACAACTGGTTCGACGTGCGCGTTTCATCCGCCCTGGAAGACGCCCTGAATCTCAGCCGCGCGTCGCTGGACATGCGCATGCGCGAGCTGCTGCGCCAGACATCGCAACTGGCGGAGTCGATCACCGATTCCGATGACGGCGCCGACCCGCTGCGATTCGAACAGCTGCAACTGCCCGAGAGTCTCGTCGTCGAGAATCCCTTCAGCCCAGGCGCCGTGAATCTCCAAGAGCTGCTGCACCGCAGCGGCGCCGAGGAACTCACGCTCATGACCACCAAAGGCGCCGTGCTCGAACACAGCAGCTTCGCCACCGACATCGTCCCGTCGATGCCCGCGGAGACCGTGCTGCTGCAGCTCCGGCAGAACCAGAACTACATCGCGCTGGAACCGATACGGGACAGCGGCCTGGCGATTCGCGTGGTCGTGAACGTGCCGAGCAGTACGGGCGGCGAAGGGCGGGTGCTGCAGGCGTTGTACCCGGTGGCCGAGCGCATGCGCACGCTGGCCGACAACGTGCAGTCCGCGTTCATTCAATACAAGGAGCTGGCCTACCTGCGCGATCGGCTGAAGCTCAGCTTCATGATGACACTGACGCTGGTGCTGCTGTTCAGCATATTCACGGCGGTATGGGCCGCGTTCTACACGGCGCAGCGGCTTGCCGATCCCATACATGCCCTCGCCGAGGGGACCAAGGCCGTGGCCGCCGGCAATTACGACACGCGGCTCCCAGTGCCGGGGGCCGACGATATCGGCGTGCTGGTGCATTCCTTCAACGAGATGACGCGCCGCCTGGCCGAGGCGCGCGACGAAGCGCAGCAGAGCCGCGATGAGGTCGAGAGGCAGCGCGCCTACCTGGAGACTGTCCTCGGGCGGCTTTCCTCCGGCGTCCTGACCGTCAGCAGCCTCGGCGAGTTGCGCACCGCCAATGCCACCGCGGCGCAGATACTCGGGCTCACGCCGGGATCCCTGCCCGCCACGACGTTATCCTCCCTGATGGAGAGCCATGCCCACCTCGAGCCGTTCGTCGACAGCGTACGCAGCCACCTCCGGCAGGGCCGCGGCGACTGGCAGGAGCAGGTGACGGTGTTCGGACCAGGCGGACGCAAGGTCATCATGTGCCGTGGCGCCCGCCTGGACGCAAGCGCCGAGGACGAGGCTGATCACGTGATCGTGTTTGACGACGTCACGGCCCTGATTCAGGGACAGCGCGATGCGGCTTGGAGCGAGGTCGCCCGCCGCCTGGCCCACGAGATCAAGAACCCGTTGACGCCCATTCAGCTGTCCGCCGAACGCCTTCGCCACAAGTACCTCCGCACGCTCACCGCCGAGGACAGCGAGGTCCTGGACCGGCTGACCAACACGATCATCCAGCAGGTCGAGACCATGAAGGGGATGGTGAACACGTTCTCCGAGTACGCCCGCTCTCCACGCATACAGCAGGAGCCGATACAGCTCAACCACATTGTCGAGAGCGTGGTCGATCTCTATCACAGCGATGAGCAGCGGGTCCGCATCGAGACCGACCTTGCCGCCGACATTCCCACCCTGCATGCCGACCCGAACCGATTGCGTCAACTGCTGAACAACCTGGTCTCCAACGCGATCGAGGCGCAGTCAGAGAAGGCCGAGTGTTACGTGCGCATCAGCTCGCGCCTGCACGAGGACGCGCACGGCACCAGCGTCGAGATACGCGTCGAGGATCGTGGCAACGGCATCGCGCCGGAACTCATGAACCAGATCTTCGAGCCGTACGTCACCACCAAGCCCAAGGGGACGGGCCTGGGACTGGCGATCGTGAAAAAGATCGTCGAGGAGCACGGCGGAACCGTGTGGATGGAGAACAGCAGTGGCGGAGGTGCGTGTGCCTCTGTCAGACTTCCGGTAACCGCTCCGGAGCACGCCCCGGCCCCCTACCCACGCAATGAGACCAACGTCCATGGCAGAGTCGCATAATCACCCCTTGGATGGCGCGCGTCGTGCACTGCCGCGCCAATCAGCGCACGCCTTCGCCGCCACGACTTTCTCGCATTTTTCGGATCCGACCATTGGTTGCCGATCCGAACCGGGCGACGGACTCCACGCGGCAATGCCAGGCTGGGGAACCCACCGATGAGCGCCGGGAAACATATTCTTGTCGTCGACGACGAAGAAGCGATACGCGGCCTGCTGCGCGAGATACTCGAGGACGAGGGCTTTTCCGTCGCCACCGCCGGCAACGTCGCCGAGGCGAAGGAGGCGCGGCGCGTGCGCAGGCCGGATCTCATTCTGCTGGATATCTGGATGCCGGACGGTGACGGCATCACGCTGCTGAAGGAGTGGGCGCAGGGCTTTGGAATGGACGTTCCCGTGATCATGATCTCCGGTCACGGCACGGTCGAGACCGCGGTCGAGGCCACGCGCATCGGGGCTTTCGATTTTCTCGAGAAGCCTCTGTCCCACGGCAAACTGCTGGTTACCATCGAACGGGCGCTGGAGATGGCGGCACTGCGCCGCGAGAACATCGGGCTGAGGCGCCAGGCGGCAAGCACGGAATTGCTCGGCTCCAGTCGCGCCATCACCCAACTGAAGGAGCAGATACAGCGGATCGCGCACCATAACACCACCGTGTTCCTCATCGGCGAATCAGGCACCGGCAAGGAGGTATTCGCCCGCTACCTGCATACCCACAGTCCGCGTGCGCGCAACGTCTTTCTCTCCGTGAATGTCGGAGGGCTCGCCCGCGATTCCGTGGAGCAGGAAATATTCGGTTCGGAGAGCAAGGGACGCGTGCATTTTGGAGCGCTGGAGCAGGCCAGCGGCGGGACCTTGTTGCTCAAGGACGTCACCGATCTGAGCCTCGAGATGCAGGCGCGCCTGCTGAACGCCCTGGAGACCCAGTCTCTGGTGCGGCTGGACGGCCTGGATCCGGTGAGGATAGACGTGCGCATCGTGGCGGCCACCCGCCATGACCTGAAGGCAGCGGTGGAGGCGGGCCAGTTTCGCGACGATCTGTACTACCACCTCAATGTCGTACCCCTGCAGATCCCGGCGCTGCGACAGCACGCCGAGGACGTACCGGAGCTCCTCGCCTACTACCTGGACCTGTTTGTCGCCCAGGAAGGGCTTCCGCGCCGGCAGTTCTCCAATGCCGCGCTGCAGCGGCTGCGTGCCTATGCGTGGCCCGGGAACGTGCGCGAATTGAAGAATCTCGTGCAGCGCCTTCTCATCCTCGGTTCCGGTCCCGTCATCGAGGCTCCCGAGGTCGAGCAGGCGCTCGGAATCCGGCCGGTGGTCGCCGTTGAGAGCAGACCGGGCTTCGATCTGCCCATGCGCGAGGCGCGCGAACAGTTCGAAAAGGCGTACCTGGAGTACCAGCTGCAGCACGAACAGGGGAACGTCTCCAAGGTCGCCGAACGGATCGGACTGGAGCGCACGCATCTTCACAGGAAACTACGCGCGCTGGGCATCGACCCCAAGTACATCAAACACGCGACCGGCCGCGGGCGGGACGAGGCTTAGCGCGGATCGCGACGGCGCGCCCGCGCCACTCGATCCGCTCAGAACTCGGCGCGAACGGAGCCCAGCACGGTTCGCGGAGCCGCTGGAGAGACGTTGACGGTCCGCGCGAAGCTGGTCTGCGGATCGAAGTATTCCTTGTCGAGCAGATTGTTCACGTTGAATTGCGCCGTCAGCCACGACCGCCCGAAGCGATGGCGGTACCGTGCCGCCAGGTCCAGGCGCACATAACCGGGTATCTCGACGAGATTGTCGGCATCCACCTCCCGTTCGGTCATGGCGAATACGCCGCCCCCGACACCGAACGCATCCGAGATCGCGTAATTAACCCAGATTGAGGCGGCCTGTTCCGGCACGTTCGCGAGCCGCAGGTCCTTGCGACCGTCGGTCAGCACCGGAGGCGTGCCGGTGACGTCCTGGTCCTCGGTGATCCGCGCATCGGTGAAGGCGTAAGACGCCAGCAGGGACAGTCGATTCGTGACGTCGCCGCGAATGTCGAGCTCGATACCCTGGCTGCGCGACTCGCCGACCACATCGGCGACGACCCCTATGCCAGGAAGTATGGTGGTGACGGCCAGGTCGCTCTTGGTAAGGTGATAGAAAGCCAGTGATGCGGTCAGTCGGTCGTCGAACCAGCGACCCTTCAGACCAGCCTCCATCTGCTCGCCTCGCTCGAAACCGGCAGGGCTGCCGTCGGCCAGCACGCTCGCCCCCGACGGGCTGCCGAAGGATCTTGCGTAACTTCCATAGATCGCGAGCCACGCAAGGGCATCGAAACTGACGCCGACCCGGGGCGAGAAGACATCGTCCTCGACCTCCTGCATCACGACCTTGCACGGCGTGGTCTGCAGGCAGTTGCCGGAACTCACGTTCGCGGCGATATCGTAGCGGCCGGTTATCGCCAGCGTCAGTCGCGGGTGCAGGCGCACGACATCCTGCGCGGTCACCGCATACCAGTATTACTCCTCGCGGAGCGAGAAGAAACTGCGCAGACTGTAATTCCCGGCCACCGTCGCCGGCGGCAGATCCCGGAAACGCTGATACGCCGGATTGAAGATGTCGATCGGCCGCAGCGTCAGCGGGTCGGTCAGGGAATTCACCCCGATGAGGCCGTTGTCGTGCGTCGCCCGGTTGTATTCGAATCCGAAGAAAAGATCGTGCCGCATGCCGAGGCCGTGCAACCGCCCGCTCAGCCGGACCTCGGTGAAATACTCGTCGTACTCTTCCCGGTAAGGCGAAGACACGAACAGATCCAGCAGCCGCGGGTTGAAGGGATTGAACAGCAGCGGCCCGGCGTCCTGGTAGTCCGTTTCGTTGAAATACCACAGGAACCGGTGCTTGATCTGCCAGTCCCCCGTGAAGGCGTGCGACCAGTTGGCGTCCACCAGGTAGAAGCTTCGATCGCTTTCGGCGTCGACCACCCCGAAATAGCGCTCATGAGGCACCGGCGCCGGACCGTCGCCCAATGCCGGAATTCCGTAATCGATCGCGTCGTTGTTGTTCTTGTATTCCAGGCTCAGATTGAATTCCGTGGCCGGCGTCGGTCGCCACGTCAGGGCGGGAAAGAGGAAGAGCCGCTCGTTGCCGGTGAAATCGCGGAACGAGCCGTTGTTCTGGTAGGAAAAAACGAGCCGGTACAGCCACCGGCCATCCGCCGAGACGGGTCCGGTGGCGTCTGCCTCGGTCCGGTATTGCGCGAACTCTCCGAAACGCTGCTCCAGCGCCAGATATCGATCGGCGAGCGGCTTCTTGGTGACCACGTTCACCAGGCCGCCTGGTTCCGTGCGACCGTACAGGTTCGCGGCTGCCCCTTTCAGCACGTCGACGCGTTCGATGCTGGCGGGATCGAATTGCGGGATGTCCATGCGGACGCCGTTGCGGTAGGCGAACGCCTCGAGATCGAAGCCGCGCAGGGTGAAATTGTCGTTCGTGCCGCCGTTGTCGGCAGCGCCCACGACACCGCTCACGTTCCGCAGCACGTCCTTCAAGAGCGTTGGCTGCTGAACGTCGATAAACTCCCGCGTCACCGAATTGACCGTGAACGGCGTGCGGAAGGCGGCCTCTTCCGTCTTGGTGCCGGTCTCGCCAGTGACGACGATGGGCGCCAGCGCGGCCGGCGCAGAGTCATCGTCGGTCGCCGGTTCGCCGGGCGCGACACCTGGAACCATCAGCGCAAGCAACGCGGCCTGCAACCGGCAACGAGACAAGGAGCGCGTGCGGGATCGCGGCATGGTCAACCCGGGCGATTGAGGCCAGCGGAACGAAGACTTACCAATTGACGGCAAGTGATATTAGCCCAAATCGGCATCCCATGTTTCACATGGGGCCATGATCGCAGAGATTACGCGCGCGACGCGCGGCGAGGAGGACGCGTCGCCGCGGGAAAACAGCTTGGATTGGCGGAGGGTACCATCCCTGGCACGGCCCCCATTGAAGACTGCTCGCTTGACGCTGAAGAGTATCGCTCGAGAGCCTGTCGGATCCGGCGCGATTTGAGCGTAAGGATAGCTCCATTTTTGAATTCCTGCCATCCCCCAAAAAGAGGGTGTGTTTACTGACAGGAAACTCGATCCGCGCCGCCCGGAGGCCATGCGGAACCGCCTGGAAAATCAGCCCGATGCGCAGGCCGTCGTGCTGCAGCCATTCAGCTGCAGGCTCCCTACCAGGTCCGTAACGTGCCCCAGCCGGTGGCGCCGCAGGTACTCCACCATGCCGCCGTTGAGCTTGGGGAGGAGCAGGGGGTCGTAAAAGAGACCCGTTCCCACGCCTATGCCGCTGGCGCCGGCGATCAGGAATTCGATGGCGTCATTGGTCGTGACGATCCCCCCCTGACCGATGATCGGAATGCCGTGCGGCCTGCAGACCTGGTAGACCTGGTGCACCTTCAGCAGGGCGATCGGCTTGATGGCCGGACCGGAGAGTCCCCCCTGGTTGTTGCCGATGACCGGGCGCCGGGTCTCCGTGTCGATCGCCATTCCCATCAGGGTGTTGATGACGGCGAATCCGTCCGTGCCCGCCTCGATGCATTGGCGGGCGTTCTGGGCGATGTCGGTCTGGTTGGGCGACAGCTTCGTGATGATCGGCTTGCGCGTGGCGCGCCTGCAAACCTCCACGACCCTTGCCGACATTTCCGGATCGTTTCCGAACGCAACGCCCCCCTCCTTCACGTTCGGACAGGAGATGTTGATCTCGATCGCATCGATGGGCGAATTGTCGAAGATGCGTGTAACCTCCTCATATTCCTCGACGGTCGAGCCGGAGACGTTGGCGATGAAGCGCGTCTCGGTGAAGTCCAGCACCGGGAGGATCTCATCCACGACGTAGCGGGCACCCGGATTCTGCAGGCCAATGGCGTTCAGCATCCCCGCGGGCGTCTCGAATACGCGATGGGCCGGATTCCCCAGACGGGCGCTCAAGGTCGTCCCCTTCAGGCACACGGCCCCGGCGTCGCGATTGGAGAAGCCGACGACGCGGGTATACTCCTCGCCGAATCCCACGCAGCCGGAGAGCAGCACCAGCGGCGTGGAGAACTTCATGCCGCAGAAATCGAGTGCGAGCATCGCCCTGTCGGAATCGCTGAGGATCATGCTTGTTCCACGTCGTTCTGTATGAGCCGCAAATCCCGCCGAATGCCGGCAACATTATACGGTTGTGTGCCAACTCCGGGGCCAGCCTGCACCTGGTGCAGCCATTGGGGTTCCGGCTCGACGACCGGCAGATGCGGCGCGCCGGGCTGGACTACCGTGAGCGCGCGGTGATCACGGTTCACCGTTCCCTGGCGGAATTCCGCGACACGGTGGCGCCGGCGCGCATGTTCGCCCTGTCCACGCGCGGTCAGCGCCGCTATGACTCGGTCGAGTACCGGTCCGGCGACGCGCTGCTGTTCGGACCGGAGACCCGGGGCCTGCCGCAGGCGGTATTGGACTCGATACAGCCACAGTATGTACTCCGGATTCCCATGGTCTGCGACTCGCGGAGCCTGAACCTGGCCAACGCGGTGGCAATCGTGGTCTACGAGGCGTGGCGGCAGCAGGACTTCCGTGCCCGGCCACCGCAGCACTGAGCCGGCGCACGGGCGGGGCGCATCAACCGCCTTCGCTTTTCGGCTCGCGCGCAAGCAACGCCTGCACGGCCTCGCGCGGTGAGCACCGGCCGCTCAGTACCATGGCCACCTGATCGCAGATCGGCATTTCGACCCCCTGCTTGCGGGACAGCCGCTGCAGCGCCTCCGCGGTTCGAATGCCCTCGACCACCTGGCCGATTTCCGCGGCGGCCTCGGCCACTGACCGTCCCCGGGCGATCGCCAAACCCAGACGGCGATTGCGCGATTGGTCCTGGGTGCAGGTGAGGACCAGGTCGCCCAGGCCCGCAAGCCCCATGAACGTCTCCATCCTGGCACCCATCGCCACCCCCAGGCGGGTCAGCTCGGCCAGCCCACGCGTGATCAGCGCCGCGCGGCTGTTGGCGCCGAAACCAAGTCCATCGCTGATGCCGGCCGCAATCGCCAGCACGTTCTTGACCGCTCCCCCGACCTCCACGCCGACCACGTCATCGCCGACATAGGCGCGAAATGCGCCGCCGTGCAGATAGCCGGCCAGGTCGCGCGCGAACTCCGCGTCATCGGAGGCGACGACCACCGCCGTGGGCAGGCCGGCGGCGACCTCGTTGGCGAAGGTGGGGCCCGAGACCACGGCGGCCGGGCAGTCGGCACCGAACTGCTCGGCAACGATGGCGTGGGGGAGCTGCAGCGTATCGACGTCGATCCCCTTGCAGGCCCAGCTGATGCGCACATCGGGACGCGCGTGCACGGCCACCAGCTGCGCGACTTCGCGCAGGGCCTTGCACGGTACGGCGAGGATTACGTCACGGGCGCGACGCAGAGTCCCCTCCAGCTCGTCCTCCACGGACAACAACAAGGGGAACTCGACGTCTGGAAGGTAGCGCTCGTTGCGCCTGGCGTGGGCAATGCGGGCGATATGGCCGGCGTCGTGCCCCCACAGGACGGTGGCATGCCCGTTTCTCGCCAGGTGGATGGCGAGCGCCGTGCCCCAGGAACCGGCGCCGGCGACCAGTATGGAATCGGCGGTCATCGCGGTCATGCGCCTCCCGCCGGCCAGGGCACCGACCCGGGCCGGGTGGCCTGTCGACTAGTGAGACTTGGCCGCCTGCTCAGCCGCCTCGGCCTGCTTGCGCTGCAACTCCTGCGCGTAGAGTGATTCGAAATTCACGGGCGCCAGCAGCAATTGCGGGAACCCGGCCTTGGCCACCACGTCGGCGACGACCTCGCGGGCGAACGGGAACAGTACGTTCGGACAGGCGGTCGCCAGGATAGCCGGCATGGCCTCCTCCGGGAATCCCGCGACATGGAATATGCCGGCCTGCTGCACCTCGCACAGGAAGGCGACCTTGTCCGCCGACTTCACGGTCACGGTCACCGCCAGTACCGTCTCGTACATGTCGTTGCCAAGGCTGCTCGCCTTGCTGCCGAGCTCGATCTCCACGGCCGGCTTCCACTCCTCCCGGAAAACACCCGGCGTGCCCGGCGCTTCGTAGGAGAGGTCCTTGAGATAAACCTTTTGAATGGCGAGCTGGCCCGTACGCTGTTTGCCTTCGGTGCTGCCGATTGCTTCCGTCATCGTTGGTCTCTTTCACTAGGGATTCGCTGCCTGACGCGACTAATCGCGGGCAACGGGGAAATTCTCCTGCCGCCACGCCGAGATGCCGCCGCGCAGCGAGTAAAGGCGGCCGAAGCCGTTTTTCTTCAGCAACGACCCCGCGCGGCCGGACACCATACCGGTGCTGCAGTACAGAAGCAACGGCCTCTCGCGGGCCGGCTCCAGCTCCCGCAGGCGCTCCGGAATCTTCGCCTCGGGGATGTTGATCGCCCCGACGATATGACCCGCCTGGAAATCCTTCGGCTCACGAACGTCGAGGATCGCGGCCCCGTCCCGGTTTATCAGCTGAACCGCCTGCTGCGGGGAAACCTCTTTCACGGCCCGGCCAATACCGCCCGCGAGATCGTTCACCAGCAGCATCAAGACGAGCGCGAGCGCGGTGAACAGGATCCAGTGATTTGTGACAAATTCTCCAAATTGTTCCATGGGTTAGCTCATGCGTCGCGGGGTGTGAATCGGGATTCATGATACACTTTTATTTTTTCCGGGCGTATTGGACGGAGCGTATTCGACACCGATGACACCCCCGCACCAGCCGCTGCTGCTCATCATCCTCGATGGATGGGGCTACAGCGACAACACCCAGTACAACGCCATCCACAACGCCAACAAGCCCGTGTGGGACCGGCTCTGGGAAGACTCCCCGCACATGCTCATCAGCGCCTCCGGCGTCGACGTCGGATTGCCCGACGAACAGATGGGCAACTCCGAAGTGGGCCACATGCACCTGGGGGCCGGCCGGGTCATCGATCAGGAGCTCACGCGCATCGGCAAGGCCATCGAGGACGGGCATTTCTTCGAGAATGAGACCCTGCTCGCCGCCTTCGGCAAGGCCGCCACCGAGGACAAGGCCGTGCACATACTCGGCCTGCTCTCCCCGGGCGGCGTGCACAGCCACGAGGACCACGTGCTGGCCCTCATGGAGATGGCGGCGCGAACGGGCGTCCGGCGCGTGTACGTACACGCGTTCCTCGACGGCCGCGATACCCCGCCGAAGAGCGCAGCCAATTCCATTCAGCGGGTGATGATGAAGTTCACCGAGCTGGGGCGCTGCGGGCGCATTGCCAGCATCATCGGACGGTACTTCGCGATGGATCGCAACAAGCACTGGGAGCGCACGGAGGCCGCCTACAATCTCATCGTCGACGGTCTGGCGATGTACGAAGCCGCCGATCCGCTCATCGCCCTGGATCAGGCCTACCGCCGCAATGAGACCGACGAGTTCATACGCTCCACCGCCATCATCCCGCGGGATCAACAGCGCGTGCGGGTCGAGGACGGCGACGTGATCGTGTTCGCGAATTTCCGCGCCGATCGCGCCCGGCAACTGACGCAGGCCTTCATCGAGCCGTTCTTCACAGGCTTCAAGCGCGCCCGTGTGCCGGCGCTGAGGAATTTCATCACGATGACCAGCTACAGCGACGACTTCCAGGTTCCCGTCGTCTATCCGCCGTCGCGCATCAAGAACTCCTTCGGCGAATACATCGCCAATCTCGGCATCCACCAGCTGCGCATCGCCGAAACGGAGAAATACGCGCACGTCACGTTCTTCTTCAACGGCGGCGACGAGCGGGTATTCCAGGGGGAGGATCGGATACTCATCCCGTCGCCGCACGTCGCGACCTACGATCAGAAGCCGGAAATGAGCGCCGTGGAGGTCACCGATGAGCTGATCAAGGCCATCGAAAGCCGCCGCTATGGCGCCATCATCTGCAATTTCGCCAACGCCGACATGGTGGGCCACACCGGCGTCTTCGAGGCGGCGGTGAAAGCGGTCGAGACTCTGGACCAGTGCCTGGGCCGCATCGAGCCGGCCGCCCGGGCGGCGGGGATGGAGATCCTCATCACCGCCGATCACGGCAACGCCGAGAAGATGCGTGCGGTGTCCACGAAGAAGGTCGTCGGACAGACCCACACCGCCCATACCAGCAATCCGGTGCCGCTGGTGTATATTGGCCGCGAGGCGACGATGGCCAACGAGGGGACCCTGAGCGATATCGCCCCGACCATGCTCAGTATCATGGGACTTGCAATTCCGGCGGAGATGACCGGGCGTCCGCTGGTCATCCTGAGATCAGCGATGGCGACCGAACCGGCCGAAACCGGCCAGGAGCCCAAGCGGGCCTCCGCCTAGGCCGTGCCACTGCACGTTCGCCACACCGCCCCCCTGCTAGTGCTGCTGTGCTTCGCCCTGCCCGCCCTGCCGCAGGAGGACTCCGATCGGGCCGAGCTGGAAGTCCTGCGGTCCCGCATCAAGGATACCGTCACCGAGAAGAAACGGCTCAAGGCCGACGCCACCGAGGCGCTTGACGACCTCAGGAAGCAGGAACTCGAACTCGCAGCGGCCAGCGAGCAACTCGCATCGCTGCGCGCGAGGATGAAGGACCGCCAGGCGCGGCTGCAACAGCTCATCGCCGAGGGTGAGCGCGACAGCGCCACCTTGGACGGCGAGCGCGCGTTTCTGGCTCGCGTCGTCCGCTCCCACCATGCCGCCGGTCGCGAGCAGGGCATCCGGTTAATCCTCGGCCAGGACGATCCCGCGCGGGTGACCCGCGTCCTCGCCTACCACGAATACTTCGTCCGCACCCGGCTTCAGCGCGTTGTCGCCTCGGCGAGCAAGCTCAGGAACACGGCACTCATCGCGGAGAATACCCGCCTGGAGACGGAGAAGCTGCTCTCCCTGGAATCGGAGCAGGCCGGAATGATCGTCGAAATCGAGCGGCTGCGCGCCGAGCGCCGGCAGACGCTCGCTGCCCTGCACGAGCGGATCTCGGAAAGCGACGAGGCGCTGAACTCCCTCAGGGCGTCGAAGCGCGAGCTCGAGAAGTTGCTCTATAGCCTGCCGGCGGAATCGAATCCCGCCGCCGGTGCCTCCGGGGCACAGCCCGCGTTGAACGGCCTGCGTGGGAGACTGCCCTGGCCGACCACCGGCAAGGTGGTGAACAATTTCACGGCGGCCGATGCGCAGGCATCCGGATTGCACCATCACGGCGTGTACATAGAGGCTGCCGCAGGTGCACCGGTGCGCGCGATCAGCGCCGGGCGGGTCCGGTTTGCCGACTGGTTCCAGGGCTTCGGGCTGCTGGTAATCGTCGATCACGGCCAGGGCTATTTGAGTCTATACGGCCACAATCAGTCCCTCGGCACCGAGACCGGGGCCACTGTCCTGGCGGGGGAGCAGATCGCCAGCGTCGGCGACAGCGGCGGGCAGCGTGCCAGCGGCCTGTATTTCGGCATACGCCACAACGGTGAACCCGTGGACCCGGCGAAATGGTGCCGCTAGCCGGTCGCGTTGTTGCCTGCCATCCGTGCCCCGCTTATGCTTCGTAGCTGCGCCTCACCGGAGCCATAGCGCGCGGAGGGCCGAAACGACAACGCGTCCCGACGAGCCGCCTGTCGCCGCAGGGAGCATCTGACATACGCATCCAGAGTGCCGTGCCGCCGAGCCGAACCAAGACTTGTAGTGTCATCAAACAACATCGCGCCAACGCGACGGAGTCCCGATTCATGAAACTCATCCTCCGTAATGTTCTCCTGGCCACCAGCGGGATGCTCGCCTGCATGCCGCCGTTGGCGTTTGCCCAGGACAGTGCCGAGGCCCAGACCGCGGCAACGGCCACGGCGCCGCCGCCGTCGGCGGCCTCGGACCTGCCCCTGGAGGATCTGCGCGTGTTCACCGAGGTGTTCGCCAAGGTGAAAAGCGACTACGTCGAGGATGTCGGCGACAAGACCCTGTTGGAGAATTCGATCAAGGGAATGATCAACGGGCTGGATCCGCATTCGGCGTATCTCGACCCGGAGGAATACAAGACCTTGCAGGAAGGCACGAGCGGCGAGTTCGGCGGCCTGGGAATCGAGGTCGGCATCGAGGATGGATTCGTCAAGGTGATCGCGCCGATCGACGACACACCGGCCCAGAAGGCCGGCGTCGAGGCCGGCGACATCATCGTCAAGATCGACGAGACGCCGACCAAGGGCATGTCGCTCAACGACGCGGTCGAGAAGATGCGCGGCCGCCCGGGTTCTTCGATAAAGCTGACGATAATGCGGCAAGGCAAGGACCAGCCGCTGGAGTTCAACATCGTCCGCGACACCATCAAGGTCGACAGCGTCAAGGAGCGCACCCTCGACGCGGGCTTCGGCTACCTCCGCATCTCGCACTTCCAGCAGCACACCGGTGAGGATCTCGTCCGGTCGATCAGCAAGCTGCAAAAGGACAACGCCAACAAGCTCAAGGGCCTCGTGCTGGACCTGCGCAACAACCCCGGCGGCGTGCTCAACGCCGCAGTCGAGGTATGCGACGCCTTCATGGAGAAGGGCAAGATCGTCTACACGGAGGGCCGCGTGAAGGATTCGCAGCTGGAATTCTCCGCCAAGTCGGGCGATCTCCTCAGTGGGGCCCCGATAGTCGTGCTCGTGAACGGCGGGTCTGCCTCGGCCTCGGAGATCGTCGCCGGGGCGCTGCAGGACAGCCAGCGCGCCGTGATCATGGGAAACCAGACGTTCGGGAAAGGTTCGGTGCAGACCATACTGCCGATGAACAACGGCGCGGCACTGAAGATCACCACTGCCCGCTACTACACCCCCAGCGGTCGATCGATTCAGGCCCAGGGCATCACCCCCGACATTACGCTGCGCAACGTCAGGATTGCCGCCGTCGACGAGGATGTTTCCGCGGGCGTCCGCGAAAGCGATCTCAGCCGCCACCTCAGCAACGACAAGCCGCCGGACGGCGGCAAATTGCCCGGACCAATGATGGAAGGCGAAAAGCCAGGGGAGTCCTCGCCGCAGGATAGCGACTACGAGCTGCACGAGGCCCTCAATATGCTGAAGGGCATGGTACTTCTGCGGGAACGCAGCACAAGATAGCCTGCAATGAAGCGCTCCTCCAGGCCGCTGTCCCAGCTCGCCCGGGCGGTGGCGTGGACGAGCCTGATCCTCGGATCGGGCGCGGCCGTGGCGGAGGACCGCAGCGATGCGTTGCCGGCGATAGGCATCATCATCGACGACCTGGGGTACAGCCGGCATGACGGACTGCGGGCGCTCGCGCTCCCCGGCCCCATCGCCTATTCGGTGCTGCCGCACACGCCCGCCGCTCGCATGCTTGCCGAGAAGGCCCACGAACTCGGCAAGGACGTGCTGCTGCACCTGCCGATGGAGGCGATGGACGGCAATCGCGCGCTGGGCGAGGGCGCGATCATGAACGCGATGACGCGCGAAGAGGTGTTGCGGACGGTCATCGGCAACCTCGCCAGCGTGCCGCACGCAATCGGAGTTAACAATCATATGGGCAGTCTGCTCACCGCCCAGTGGCAACCCATGCAGTGGGTGATGGAGGCGCTGCGCGACCAGGGACAGCTTATCTACGTCGACAGCCGGACCACGGCCCGCACTGTCGCGAGACTTGCGGCGGACGAGGAGCGACTGCCGTTCCTCAGCCGGGATGTCTTCCTCGACAACGAGCGCGGGGCGGATTACGTACGGCGACAGTTCCGCGAGCTCCTCGGGCGCGCCCATCGGGACGGGCACGCGCTCGCCATCGGCCATCCTCGCCAGGACACGCTGAGCGTGTTGGAGGAGGCCCTGCCCCAGCTCGAACGCCAAGGCGTCAGGCTGGCGCGCCTGCACGAACTGCTCACCCTGCAACAGCGGAGTCACGCATCATGGCAAATGTCCTCGTCCCACTAGCCCAGGGCTGCGAAGAGCTGGAGGCGGTCACCATCGTCGACCTGCTGCGGCGCGCCGGCATCACCGTCGTGACTGCCGGCCTCGACGATAAGCCCGTCAAGGCCAGCCGCGGCGTCGTGTTGATCCCGGACACCACGCTCGCGGCGGCGATCGACCACCAATACGACATGGTCGTGCTCCCCGGCGGCCTGCCGGGCGCGGACCACCTCAATTCAGACATGCGTATCCGCGAGATCGTCAAGAAGACGAATGACGCGAGACGCCCGGTAGCCGCCATCTGCGCGGCGCCGAAGGTTTTCGCCAGCATGGGCATGCTCATCGGCCGGCGCGCAACCGCCTACCCCGGAGTGCTGGACAACATGAACGTTCCGGGCATGCGCATTACGGGCGATCCGGTCACCGTCGACGGCGGCATCATCACCTCCCGCGGTCCGGGCACGGCGATGGACTTCGCGTTGACGTTGATAGAACAGCTCGTGGGAGCGGAGAAGCGCGCCGAGGTCGAACGTGGCCTCGCGCGGACGAGCTGCGAGGAGATGCAGGCGATGGCGCGATCCGCGGCGGAGACGTGACGATGGGCGCGAACCGAAAATCGAACGAGGCCGGCGCGGAGCACGTCCATGGACCGGGTTGCGAGCACGGTCACCATGATCATCATCATGTGGACCAGCCCGTCCGCAATGCGCTGCGGAACGTCGGTCGCAACGATCCCTGTCCGTGCGGGAGCGGCAAGAAATTCAAGAAGTGCCACGGCGCGGCATGAGCGCGGCGGGCCCGCGCCCGTCGCGTTGCGTCGGTCGTCAATCGTCGCTGACCAGCGCCACCACCAGCCCCGCCGCCAGCGCGGCCAGGATCCATACCGGCCACGGCAGTCCCCAGAACGCCTGCAGCGACTTGCCGGCCATGGCGACAAGGACGGCCGCGCTGACGATGAATGCGGCCGCGAGCACCGCCAGGGACGTGCGCCGTCCGGATCGCCGCACCTCGGCCTTCAGCTCGTCGAGCTGATCTCCCTGCACAATCACCTTCAGTTGACCGGTCTTTGCGCGCTCGAGGATGTCGAAGGCGGTCTTCGGCAGCTCCGGCAGCCTCTCGGCGATAGCCGGTAGACGCTCGCGGGCGGACTTCGCCAATGCGCGGACGCTCACGCGCTGGCGCATCCATTGTTCCAGCGGCGGCCGGGCCGCCGCCCAGAGATCGAGTTCGGGGTACAGCTGCCGCCCCACGCCCTCCACGTTGACGAGCGTTTTCTGCAGCAGGAGCAGTTGCGGCAGGATCTTCATGTGGAAACGCTGAGCCGTCTGAAACAGGCGCAGCAGCAGATGCCCCACGGATATGTCCTTCACCGGACGATCGAAGATCGGCTCGCACACCGACCGGATCGAGAATTCGAACTCGTCCACGCGCGTGTCCACCGGCACCCAGCCGGACTCGACGTGCAGCTCGGCCACCCGCCGGTAGTCGCGATTCATGAAGGCAAGAAAGTTCTCGGCCAGGTAGCGCTGGTCGAAGTCGCTCAGCGAACCCATGATGCCGAAGTCGACCGGTATGAATCGGGCGTTCCGGCCGCCGTCCCGCGGATCGACGAAGAGGTTCCCCGGGTGCATGTCGGCGTGGAAGAAGTGATCGCGGAACACCTGGGTGAAGAACACCTCCACGCCCTTCTCGGCGAGACGCCGCATGTCGACTCCGGCCCGCTTCAGGGCGGCGATGTCGTCCACCCGTATCCCCGAGACCCGCTCCATCACCATCACCTTGCGGCGGCAATGCTCCCACATGACCTCCGGGACGTGAATGGCGGGGTCGTCCCTGAAGTTGCGGCGCAACTGCGAGGCATTGGCCGCCTCGCGCATGAGGTCGAGCTCGTCGAGCAGCGTCTTCTCGAACTCCGCGACCACGCCCGTGGGCTGCAGACGCTTGCCCTCGGACCAATACTGCTCCAGCCCCTCCGCGACGATGTACATGAGCCCGATATCGCGCTTTATGGTGGTACGTATCCCCGGTCGCACCACCTTCACGATCACCTCACGGCCGTCCTTGAGGCGCGCGGCGTGCACCTGAGCTATCGATGCCGAGGCCAGCGGCTGCTCGTCGAACTCGCTGAACACCTCCTGCACGGACTTTCCGTACTCCTCCTCGACGATTGCGCGCGCCTCGCGGCCAGGGAACGGCGGAACCCGGTCCTGGAGTCGCGCCAGTTCCTCGGCGATATCGTCAGGGAGCAGATCGCGCCGCGTGGACAGGATCTGCCCGAACTTCACGTAAATGGGTCCGAGTTCTTCCAGGACGTGACGGATGCGAACGGCCGTGGGCGCGAAATCGCGCCGCCGCCAGTTCCACGGCAGCAGATAGAGCAGAAAGCGGAACGAGCGCAGCAGGGGGATCCCCAGCACGATCTCGTCGACGCCGTGACGGATGAAGGTGCGCTGTATCGACAGCAACCGGACGAACTGCGCTGGCGTGATGATGCGCATCGTCCTCAGCGTCCCTCGTCGAGCCGACGCCGCAGCAGCCGAACGCGCTCCGCGAGCCGGTCTGCGTCCGCGCGCAGCGCGTCGACTCCCTGCATGAATTTCTCCACCGCCGTCCTCTCCGGCACGGTCTCGATCTCGTAACGCACGTACTCGGAAAAGTTCATGGCCATGGCCTCGGCACCGGCACCCGCCCAGCGCCTCATGCCGTGGAGCAGGACGCCCAGCTTGCGCGCGGCGGTGTCGCCGATCAGCCGCGAGGCCATCTCCTCCCAGTCCACGTCGATACGCCCGATCAGGGACTGCACCTGCTGCGCGGTGCTCAGGTCGCCCAGTATCTCGACGGTACCGGCGGGCACCGGTTCGTTGCGGGCGCGACTGCGGGCGAGCCTGACGAACCCGAGGACCGTCCCTCGAATGCGAACGTGAACCTCGCCGTCATGGCGCAGGCGGATGCCCAGTCCATGGGCCTGGGGCAGCAGGTAGACGCTGCGCTCGAAGCCCGCCAGATCGACGGCGATGACCCGGCCGCTCATCCGGCCGAGGGCGTCACGTGTATCGGTGTCGAATTCCAGCAGCCGTGCGATGGCGCGAGCGATCTGCGGGAGCACCCGCGTCTCGATGGTCGCGGCGTCGACGGCAATCACAGGCGATACCCCCGGTGTACGGCGACGATGCCCGCGGACAGGTTGCACCAGTCCACGCGCTCCAGGCCCGCCGCCTCCATCATGCCCGCCAGTTCCGCCTGCGCCGGATGTCGCCTTATCGATTCGACCAGATACTGATAGCTCTCGCGGTCGCCGGCGACGACCTTGCCGAGTGCCGGCAACACGTTGAAGGAGTAGGTATCGTACAGGCGCCGCAATCGCGGCAATATCACCTGCGAGAACTCCAGCACGACCAGCCTGCCGCCGGGCCTGAGCACCCGCCGCATCGCGATGAGCGCCCGTTGCTTGTCGGTGACGTTGCGCAGGCCGAACGCGATCGTCACCGCATCGAAGCTGCCGTCGGCGAACGGCAGCATCTCGGCATTGGCCTGCACGAATTGCACGTTCTGCGCGATGCCGCGATCGAGCAGGCGATCGCGGCCGACGGCCAGCATGGCGCCGTTGATGTCCGCGCAGACGACGCTGCCGGAGCGGCCGACGGCGCGCGCCAGCCTGGCGCTGAGATCGCCGGTGCCGCCGGCGACGTCCAGCACGCTCTGGCCTTGCCTGAGCGCCGCATGCGCGACGGCGAAACGCTTCCACAGGCGGTGCATCCCCATGGACATCAAATCGTTCATCAGGTCGTAGCGCGTCGCGACCGAGGAGAAGACCTCTTCGACCAGCCTCTGCTTCTCCGAGACCGGAACTTCCCTGAAACCGAAATGCGTCGTCGATTCGCTCATGGGCCGTCGGCGCTCCGCCGTTCGTGGCCGGCGCGCTTCAGCGCGTCCAGGTATTCCTGCCACCTCTCGGACTGGTGGCTGCCGAGCTCGTAGAGGTAATCCCAGGAGTAGATGCCGGTCTGGTGTCCGTCGTCGAAGACGAGCTTGACGGCATAATGCCCGACGGGCTCGATCGCGCTGATACCGACGTTCTCCTTGCCCGTCTGCAGCACCGACTGCCCGGGGCCGTGGCCGCGCACGTCCGCGGAGGGCGAGTACACGCGCAACAGCTCGCACGGCAGCCTGAAGACCTTTCCGTCCTCGAAGGCGACTTCCAGTATCCTCGACTGCCGGTGCAGGGTAATGCCCGTCGGGGTCGGCATAACAGGTCCTTCAAAGTATGTACTTGGCGAGATCCTCGTCGCCGGCCAGCGCGCCGAGCTGCCGGTCGACGTAGTCGCGGTCGATCTGCACCGTGAGTCCCGGCTCCTCGCCGGCACGGAACGACACCGTCTCCAGGAGTCGTTCCATGACCGTATGCAGTCGCCGTGCCCCGATATTCTCCGTGCGCTCGTTGACCTGGCAGGCAATCTCGGCAATACGCGCTATGCCGTCCGGCGCAAATTCGACCGTCACCCCCTCGGTCGCCAGCAGGGCGGCATACTGCCGCGTCAGCGAGGCATCCGGCTCCGTGAGTATGCGCACGAAGTCCTCCACGGTCAGTGCATGCAGCTCGACGCGATTGGGCAACCGCCCCTGCAGCTCGGGAATCAGGTCCGAGGGCTTGGCGAGATGGAAGGCGCCGGAGGCGATGAACAGCACGTGATC
>JAWLAN010000016.1:0-124014 GCA_041395385.1 Gammaproteobacteria bacterium | reverse complement strand
CCCTCCAGATAGTCGAGGATCCGGTTCGTTATCCGCAGCGAATCGCTGCGGCCTCATTGAAGCGATTTTGCGGCCTGCAAACTCCGCGAGCGCGGCGGCGTTATCCGCAGCGAATCGCTGCGGCCTCATTGAAGCTCGAACTTGCCCTCCAGATAGTCGAGGATCCGGTTCGTTATCCGCAGCGAATCGCTGCGGCCTCATTGAAGCTCAGGGTCGCAGACCCCGTTGTTCTCCGGCGTTATCCGCAACGAATCGCCCCTCCCCAACCGCCTCGGCGCTGCGGCAGTGGCGTCGGCTGCGGATCTTGTACCACAGCCGCTCCGCCGACAACCAGCCGGAGCGGGCGGCCTCGCCTCCGCCCTCGGGAACGATGCGACCTGACCGTGAGACCCAGCTTTTGAGCGGGCGCCTGGTGTGGCCCACGGCCGAGCCGCTCCCGCATCGACTGGCCCGAGGGGTCGTGTTCCAGGGCGATTTGGTTCTGCACGGGAGTGCGCGCGAAAGGAGGCGGTCGCCGCGATTGCGCGCGGCGCGGCTTACTTCGGCCGCCGCTGCCGGAATGATTCGCGCACCAGCCAGCCGGCGAGGCCCAGCGTGCCGGCACCGAGGGCCGAGTAAAGCCCCAGGGAGGCCCAGAACGTCGCGGGCTCCTCCTGGCGGACGACGACCCGCCGCTGCGTCGCGCGCTTGGTGGGCAAGTATGTCTCGCCCTTGCTCAGACCGCTGGTAACCAGCCAGCCCATGCCCATCGTCACGGCCAGAAGCACCGTCACCGCGATCAGGAGCGCGGCGTTCGGTTTCACTCTGCCGGATCGGGCCGTCGCAGCCGTGCGGTGCGATGGTCGGGGCGCGGTCGGATTCGGTGCCGCGATCCCCGGCGACGGCGCGGCGGCGTGCGGAACATCGCCGTCATACTCGTAGTCCGGTTGTCGGAACTCCCCCTTGATCCTGGCGATGATCTCGTCGCGTCGGTGGCGTGCCCACTCGGGATACTCCAGCCAGCGTTGCGGCGAATCGAAGTAGATCACGTGGTGCGCCCGCCCCGTCAGCAACTCGCCGCTGATTTCGAGGCGCTGCCACGTCCCTTCGCGCCATTCTTCGTAATACATGCAGTCGCGGCCCCGATGGCCGACCCGCCAGCCCCGTTCGCGATCCGCAGGCCCGGCCGTCTGCACCGGCGGCGTTCCAACGACACCCACCGCAGGCGGCTGGCCGACGGTTCCCGTTACCGACATCGGCGGCGCGCCGGCTGCCGCGCTGGACGGGCGATCGTCGGTCCCGAATCCGAACTCCCCCCGGACCTTCCGCGAAAGCAGCGCGACCAATAGCCCGGCGCTGATGGCGATCAGTACCGACGTTTGAACCACGTAATCCCGTCCGGCCGGAATCACCGTCGTCGGCACGCCACCCGGCGAAACGTAGGTCCTGGGAGCTGAAGGATTGCGAGCGAGGTCGAAGCCGTTCGCGACCACGATGCCGCACAGCGCCATCGCCAGATACACCAGCGCCCACCGCCGGCGCCGCAGCAGGCCGACACCGGCCACCAGCGTGGTGAGCGGTCCCAGCACCACGATGAAGAATCCGATCGGGTCCGCCGAGGAGCTGCCGTGGCTGCCCGTTGCCACCATGAGCAAGGACAAAAAGCTGATCGGCAGCAGCAGTGTGCTGAGTGCGATGACGGTCCAGGCCAGCACCGTGACGAAGGTGGAACGCGGCGTACGGGCGGCGGTGACGGAAGGCGCGGCATGGTTCACGGCCGGAAGGCTACACCATGGCCTCCGCGCCAGCCAGAACTCGTTTCCGCGGGAATGCCTCAGCAGTGCTGGATGAGGTCGAGCGGGAACCGCCTGCCCGCGAGATAGTCCTCGATGCAGCGCATGACCAGCGGGCTGCGGTGCATCGGGCGGCGCTCCAGCAGTTCCTCGCGCGTGTACCAGCAGACGCGTTCGACCGGGTAATCGAGCGGCCGGTCGGGCTCGTGACGCAGGGCGCGGCTGTGATAACAGCAGCGCATGTACACGATGTCGGTGCCGGGCCGCGGATAGGTGTAGATCCCGATGATCGCCAGCGGCTCGGTGTGCCAGGCGGTCTCCTCCAGCGTCTCGCGCCTGGCGGCCGCGATCAGCGTCTCGCCCCGATCCAGGTGGCCGGCGGGCTGGTTGATGACCAGCCGCCCCTCCTCGTCACGCTCTTCCACCACGAGGAAGCGCCCGTCGCGCTCGACCACCGAGGCCACCACGACGTTCGGCTTCCAGATATCGCCGTGCGACGGCATCGCTAGGCGTCCGGCTCGCTTTCGAAGGACAGTTCGTGCTCCAGCCACATCACGTTGATGATGCCGCAGGCCAGGGCGAACCCCACGCCCAGTATCCAGGTGAAGTACCACATGCGCGCGCCTCCCTCTCAATATGCCGTATGCGTGTTCTCGACGATGCTCTCGGGCGTGAGCTTGCCGCGCATCACACGGTACACCCAGGCGGTGTAGGCGATGACGATGGGCAGGAACACGACCGCCACACCGAGCATGATGAGCATGGTGCGGTGACTGGAGCCGGCGTCCCAGACCGTGAGGCCGACGTTCGGATCGATCGACGAGGGCAGCAGGAACGGGAACAGGCTGAAGCCCGCCGTCAGGATTACGCCGGCGACGCCGATCGCGCTGCAGAAGAAGGCCGGTGTGGCCGAGCGCCGCCAGGACAGCAGCAATGCCAGGGCGAAGCCCGCGAAGCCGGCCACGGGCGCGAGCGCCATCCAGGGATACTGCCCGTAGTTGCGCAGCCAGCCGCCCCGCACCAGCTCGACGGTCTTCTGCGTCGGTACGACCACGCCGCCCGGGTCCGGGACGGCCGTGACGACGTGGCCGTCGACCTGGCTCACCCACACGCCGCCGAGTGCGAAGGCGAGAAGCAACGCCGTCCCGAGGCGGCGCGCGGTCCGGCGCGCGCGCTCGGCGATCACGCCATCGGTCTTCAGCTGCAGGAAGATGGCCCCGTGCGTGCACAGCATCAGCAGGCTGACCACGCCGCAGAACAGGGCGAACGGCGCCAGATGGTCCAGCAGTCCGCCATGGCCGGCGATCCGCATCTCGCCATCGATGCTGAAGGGCAGTCCCAGGAAGAGATTGCCGATGGCCACCCCGAAGATGAGCGACGGCACCGCGCCGCCGACGAACAGGCCCCAGTCCCAGGCGTTGCGCCAGGCGGGATGCTGCAGCTTGCTGCGGTAATCAAAGCCCACCGGCCGGAAGAACAGCGCGAACAGCGTGAGCAGCAGCGCGACGTACAGCGTCGAGAAGCCCACCGCGTATACCAGGGGCCAGGCGGCGAAGGCGGCGCCGCCGGCGGTGATGAGCCAGGTCTGGTTGCCCTCCCAGGTCGGCCCGACGCTGTTGATGATGACGCGGCGCTCGACGTCGTTCTTCCCGAGGAAGGGCAGCAGCGTGCATATCCCCATATCGAAGCCGTCGCTCACCGCAAACCCGATCAGCAGCACACCCAAAGCCAGCCACCAGATGATCTTCAGTGTTTCGTAATCAAGCATGCTCTGTGGCTCCTCTCAGGCTGGCGCGGATGACATGGCCCCGCCTCATCGCACGAGCGCGGGCGCGCCGGCCTGTTCGTAGTGGTAGCGGCCGGTGTGCAGGCTGCTCGGGCCGAGACGGACGTACTTGACCATCAGGAAGACCTCGATCACGAGCAGAAACGTGTAGAAGCCGATGAAGCCGGCGAGGCTGAAATACAGATCGCCGGTCGACAGCGACGATGCGCTCAGGTGCGTGGGCAGCACCTCGGAGATGGTCCAAGGCTGGCGGCCGTACTCGGCGACGATCCAGCCCACCTCGGCGGCGATCCACGGCAGCGGCATGGTCCAGACCGCGAGCTTCAGCGGCCATCTCGCCGTCGTGATGCGCCGCTTCGCGCAGGTGTAGAAGGACAACGCGAAGACGAACAGCAGGGCGAAGCCGCAGCCGACCATGATGCGGAAGGCCCAGAACATGACCCACACCTTCGGCACGGTGTCGTCCGTGGCCTGGCGGATCTGTTCCTCGGTCGCGTCGATCACCGCGGGGGCGTACTTCTTCAGCAGCAGCCCGTAGCCGAGATGCTGTTTCGTCGCTTCGAACTGCGCGATCGCCTCGGCGCTGCGGTCGCCGCCGCGGATCTTCTGCAGCGCGGCATAGGCCTTGATGCCCTCGCGGATGCGCTCCTGGTTGGCGGCCTTCAGCTCCTTGATGCCCGCCACCTCCTCGTCGATGGAACGCGTGGCGATGAGCCCCAGCACCCACGGGATCTTCACGGCGTAGTCGGTGCGCTCCTCCTCCTGGTTCGGTATTCCGAACAGCGTGATCCCCGCCGGGGGCTCGTGGGTCTCCCACTCCGCCTCGATCGTTGCGAGCTTCATCTTCTGCACCTCGCCGCTGGTGTAGCCGGACTCATCGCCCAGCACGATGACCGACAGCACGGCGGCCAGCCCGAAGCCGGCCGCCGCCGCGAACGAGCGTGAGGCGAAGGCGACATCGCGGCCGCGCAGCAGGTAGTAGGCCGAGACGCCGAGCACGAAGCTCGCCGCCACCGTGTAGCCGGCCGCCACGGTGTGCACGAACTTCACCTGCGCGACCGGATTGAAGATCAGATCGGCCACGCCGGTCAGTTCCATGCGCATGGTTTGCATGTTGAACTGCGCGCCCACCGGGTTCTGCATCCAGCCGTTGGCGATCAGGATCCACAGCGCCGAGAGATTCGACCCGAGCGCGACGAGGAAGGTCACCACCAGGTGCTGCACGCGGCTCAGTCGATCCCAGCCGAAGAAGAACAGGCCGACGAAGGTCGACTCCAGGAAGAAGGCCATCAGGCCCTCCACCGCCAGCGGTATGCCGAAGATGTCGCCGACGTAGTGCGAGTAGTACGACCAGTTGGTTCCGAACTGGAATTCCATGGTGATGCCGGTGGTGACGCCCATGGCGAAGTTGATGCCGAACAGCTTGCCCCAGAAGCGCGTCATGTCCTTGTAGATCTGACGGCCTGTCATCACGTACACCGACTCCATGATGACCAGTATCCACGACAGCCCCAGCGTCAGCGGCACGAACAGGAAGTGGTACAGGGCGGTGATCGCGAACTGCAGCCGCGAGAGGTTCACGACTTCTTCGGTGGGGAACATGGCGAGTCCGTGGTGGTGAGGGGTGCGTGACGCCTAGGGTGCCGGAGGGCCGAGGAGGTGTCGTTCCACGGCGTCGATGGGCATGCTCATGCCGTCGGTCTTGGGCTCGGAGAACCACAACTGTTTCATGGCGAGGATGAAGCAGAGCTTCACGACCAGGACCAGCGTGAGCTTGCGCGCGAGGGCGACATCGCGGATCCAGGGGGTTCGGGCGGGTTCGTGCGCGGTCACGGGGCGTGCATTCGTCTTCATGCGCGTATCTGTTCGCGGGGCGAGGCCGCGCCGCGACTGACGCGACCGTCGCTGCCGGAGGGCAAGCGCGCATACACGCCCGCGGCGAGGCCGGTTCGACTCCGTGGCTCGGGTCGCGCCGCTATTCTAGGCTACGCGGCGCGCTCTCGCGACGGCGCGGGGCGTCGACCCGCCGGTCCGGATCGCGACCGACACGCCGCGCGCGGGCGGGGCCGCGCGGAACTATGCTAACCTCTAGCCGGGGATAAGGCGGTATTGCGTGTGCCGCGGCAGGCGGCGGTGTCGCGAGCGGCCGGCGCCACGCGAGGACCGTGCGGACTGAGGGCTTGGGGGAGGAAGCATGGCGGCATTGGGCTGTTGTCTGTGGTGGTTTCTGCTCGGTTTGCTGCTGGGCTGGCTGTTGAACTGGCTGATGGCGCGGATCTGTCGATCCATGCGCGGCGGCGGGCCGGCGGCGCCGGACGGCGGCGGACTCTATTACTCGGAATCTTCCTCGCCGGCACCGGACTCGGCCCTGCACCGGCTCGTCAACACCCGCTTCTATCCCGGCGATCGCATCGAGGAATCGCAAGCGCCCGCCGCCCGCGGCAACAGCGTCGCCGCCAGCGGGCCCATTGATCTCGCCGCGGCGCGCGCCGCCGGGTTCGCGCTGCAGGGTGCAGACGACCTGACCGTGGTCGAAGGAATAGGTCCGAAGATCGCCGAGGTGTTGCGCGCGCGCGGGATCGCGACGTTCGCGCAGCTGGCGGCAGCGACGCCGGAGGGCCTCGAGGGCATCCTCGATGCCGCCGGGCCGAATTTCAAGCTGGCGCAGCCGCAGACGTGGCCGGAGCAGGCGGCGATGGCCGCCCGGAATCGCTGGGCCGACCTGAAGGCGTATCAGGATCGGCTCACCGCCGGACGCTCCACCGACTAGGCCGGGCAGCGCGTGGACAGGCAAGACGCGATGGCGGGCGACGAGGAGGCGAGGGTCCTCGACCACGTGCGGCTGACCGTCGCGGTGCTGCTGGCGATGCTGCTGTTGCTGCTGTGGTGGCGCGGCCATGGACCCTATTCGGCGGCGGCTTGCTGCGCCGGGGAGGCCGGCGCAACGGCGTCTGCGCCGGCGACCGCGCCGACCGGCGAGCCCCTTCCGCCGGCGGTGACCCTCGAGCCGAGCGGCAAGCAGCCGCCGCCGGCCGCGGTCGAGGCCGGGGCGGCCGTCTCCGAATCGCCAGCGGACACGGCCGCGGTCGAGGCCGAGGTTGCGGTCGCGGAACCGCCGCCGCCGGAGGAGACCGGGCGGCCGGCTGCGGAGCCGGAGCCGCCCTACACGATCTCCGAGCCCAACCGCCAGGTTCGCACCGAGCCGGTGCAGCTGCCGCGCTGGGAAGGGCCGCAGCCACCGGTCTACGAGCACGAGGTCTACGTGCCGCCGATCGCGCCGGCCGCGGAGCCGCCCTACACGATCTCCGAGCCCAACCGTCAGGTTCGTACCGAGGCGGTGCAACTGCCGCGCTGGGAAGGGCCGCAGCCGCCGGTCTACGAGCACGAGGTCTACGTGCCGCCGGGCGCGCCGGAGCCCGGAGCGCCGGAGGGGGCGCGGGCCGAGGCGCCGGCCCCCGCGGCGATCGTGGACGAGGAGCCGGAAGCATCGACGGCGCCGTCGCCCGCCTACGTGATCGACGACCCGAACGCGCAGGTGCGCACTGCGCCCTCCACGCTGCCGGCGTGGGCCGGGCCGCGCTACGCCGAGCTGCATCACGAGGTCTATTACCCGCCGGCGGTGACGCCCGCCGCGGAGGCCGTGCCAGCCGGCACCGGGGACCTGCCGCCGGCCGCCAGGCTCTATTTCGACACCGCGAAGTGGGCCCTTCCCGCCGACGCCGATGAGGTGCTGGCACCGATCGTCCGCTATCTGCAGGAGCATCCGGAGGCCAGGGCGGTGATCCAGGGGTTCCACGATCCGCGCGGCTCGCAGGAGCTCAACGCCGCCCTGGCGAAGAACCGGGCCGGGGCAACGTGGGCCGCGCTGGTGGCCGCCGGGGTCGTGCGCGAACGCATCATCCTGCGTCAGCCGCTGGACACCACGGGCAGCGGAAGCCTTGCCGAGGCGCGCCGCGCCGAGGTGAGCGTCGTGGGGCAATAGCGCGCCCGCCGCGGCGCCGGGCGGCGCGCGGACAGATCGCGCGCGGGAAGGCCGAAACCGCGGGCCTTGAGCCGGCGGGCGGCTTCAGCCGTCCGCGGTCGGCGCCGGGCTGACGTTCTCGCCGGAGTTTCCCTGCACCTGCTCGACCTTCGGGTCCTTCCACGATCCGGTGATCGTGTATTGCCGCGCGAGCAGCTTGTCGATCTGGCCCGGCAGCTCCGGGATGAGCTGCTTGCCGATGAAGATCGCCGCGCCCACCGTGGCGCCCACCGGGCCGAAGATCGCGCTCGCCACCGGCAGGCTGTCGGAGATCTGCGGCGTGACGGTGGCCACCTGGTCGTAGTCCTGCCCGGCCAGCCCGGTGCGCCCCGTGACCTCGATGCGCGCCGAGGAGGCGTGCATCACCAGGTTGTTGGTGTAGGCATTGCCGCCATCGAACTCGAAATTGCCGCTGATCCGGTCGAAACCCATGCCCTTGGCGAAGAGGTCGTTGAAATCGAGCATCAGTCGCTTGGGCAGCGCCTGTATGCTCAGCAATCCGAAGAAACGACCGACGGCCGGGTTGTCCACGTCGAGGAAGCGGCCGTCCTCGATGTTCATGGTCATCGATCCGTGCAGCCGCTCGAGCGTGAAGTCGGCCGGGCTTCCCGCCCAGGAGGCGTTGATGTCGATGGCCGTCTTGCCGCCCTCGACCGCCGTGACGCCGTAGCCGAACTGTCCGAGCAGCTTGCCGAGATCGGCGGCATCCACGTCGATGTTGAAGCGCGAGGTGTGGACCTCGTCGGCATAGATCCACTCCCCCTGGGCGCTGACCGTCGACGCCGGCGATTCAAACTTCAGGGTCTCGATCTTCAGGCCGTTGGGGACCGGGGCGGTGCGCAACTCGCCGCGGCCGAGACTCGCCGTCTGGTAGGCGAAATCGTCGACCTCGATGCTGAAGGGCGGCATGCGGCCGGGGTTGACGTTGACCGGCGTGACGCTGGCCACCGCGCGCGGCGGGACGTGCAGTTTGCGCAGGTCCGCCTTGCTGGGCATCTGCTTCAGATAGTGTGGAATGATGACGTCGCCCTCGATCTGATCGCCGATGACATGCAGCTTCCAGTGCGTGCGGCCGCTGTCGCCGCGCACGCGCACGTGCTCGAAGTTGCGCCCGAGCGCCTGCAGGCGATCGGCGCTCAGGTCGATCCAGATCGGTATCGGCGGCGCCGAGGAGTTGCCGACGGCTCCGCCCAGGGACATGCGCTCGTAGAGCGCATCCAGCCAGTCGTTGATCGACAGCTCCGAGGTCGTGCCGGTGATGGCGAGGGTGTCGTCGGCGGGCAGGTTCGCCGGGGAGTTTCCGAAACGCAACGCGGCGCGCTTCAGCCGGGTGGTGCCTTCCACGCCCTCGGCGAGCAGCAGCGCGCCGTGCAGCTCGTTGCCCAGGCTGAAATCGATGCCGCGGCTGGTCGTCTGCGCCAGGTCGACGTGTATGGCCAGCGGGCGCGACTCGGTGCGGCCCTTGCCCAGCGGCGACGGCAGATCGAGCTGCATGCCCGCGAGCGTGGAACTGACGCGCAGATCGGTGACCCGCGCCGCGTCGCCCGCGGGCTTGCTCAGCTGGGCGGTCACCTGCCAGTCGGTCTCCCCGGTGGCATGGTCGAGCGCCTTGTGCCGTTCGAGCCAGGTCGCGATGGCCGGCGTCAAGGCCGTCAGGCGTTCGGCGAGGTAGGCCGTATCTCCGCGTCCGCCGAGGGTGAACTGCGCGTCCACCCGTCCCTTCTCCGAGGTCCCCTTGATGCTCAACGCCACGGGCTCCTCGGCGTAGACACCCTCCAGGCCGGTGGCTTCGAAGCCCCGCTGAGTGAAGGTAAGCGCGCCGCGGACCGACCCGATCTCGCCGTTCAGTTGTGGGGAGCGCACGACCGCGTCCTGCAGCTTGATGGTGCCCTTGACCTCGTTGGGCACCGGCCGCAGCGGTATGCGCAGGCTGAGGGCGAGGTCGATCCGGCCGGCGTCGGTCAGCAGGTTGGGCACCTCCGGCACCTTGTCCTTGAGCGGACTTTCCAGCAGGTACCGGCGGCCAACGGCGGTCGGGGCCCGCGCGGTGCCATCGATGAGCAGCAGCTTGTCCTTGGCGAACAGGTCCGGAATGAGCGCCGTGGTCTCGGTCAGCGCCGCGCCGAGGGTCTGCGCCTCCGGCACGAACACCGTCATGCTGCGGCCGGAGAACACCACGTCGCCGTTGACCCTGGTGACGATCGGCCACTTGGGACGGAACAGCAGTTCCGCGTCCACGACGTGCAGGCGCGCCTCGAAGCGGCCGTTCTTGCCGTCGAAGGGGAATTCATCGAGCGGCCCGCGCACGACGATGCCGCCGCCGTCGACGCGTCCCGAGGGAAACGCGTGGCTGAACCAGTTGTGAACCTTGGGCTTCACGCCGATCTTGGGCAGGTAGTCCTTGATGCGCCGGGCGCTGACGTGATCGATGCGCGCGAACAACTGCGCCTGAGGCGCGCCACCCACGCGCGTGGCGATGTTCCCGAACGCGGTCAGGTCGAAGTCGGCATTGGCGACGCTGAGCCCGTCGGTGGTGAGCCGCCAGCCATCGCCCGTGCGGCTCAGCCCGAGCCTGCCGTCGAGGCGGGTCAGGATGATCGGCTGGTCGTAGAGCCTCGGTGCCGAGACGCTGACGCGATCGCAATCGAGCGTCACGGTGCCGCTGTCGGCGGCCACGGCGATGGAGCCGCGCAGCCCGTTGAGCTCCGGCAGGCTGTCCGCGCCGCGGATGCCCAGATCCTCGAATTCCGCGCTGAGCGCGGTCTGCTCCCCGGGTGCGGCCGAGGGCGTGTACCGCAGTCTAAAGTCACGCACGGCCCCGCGCGGACCCATCGACGTCAGGGCGTCGCGGACCTGCGGCGGCAGTGCGGTGATGCTGCTGGTCACCGGGACCACGTCGTCGAGCTTCAGGTAGTCGACGTTGATCTGCATCTCCGGCGCGGTGGCTGGCGAGTGCGGGCGTTTCAGCTGCATGACGATCCGGCTGTCGGGCCAGGAGCCGTTGGCGGTCTGGACCTGCAGCGAACTGACCTGCAGCAGCCATTCCCCCGGTTCGGTGCGCTGGGCGTCGACGGTGCCTCGCATCTGCTGCAGCCGCATGCGGTGCCCGCGCGCGCCGACCTCCGATCCGCCGGCGGAGAAGACGCCGCTGACGCGGCTGACCCGCGCATTGTGCCAGTCGCTCCAGAACTGGAAATCGAGCTGTCCGCCGACCACCTCCAGGCCCAGCCAGCGCTTGTACTCGAGCAGCGACTGCGGGGCGATGCCATGGCCTTCCAGGTACATCCGGCCGGACCAGGTGCTGGTGAGCAGATCGCCGTCGGCGTCGAGGCGGAACTCGAACTCGCTGTCGGAGTCGGGAAGTCGGGCGCGGCCGTTGAACTGGCGGCGCTGTCCGTCGCTGCGTATGTCCAGCGAGACGTTCGAGAATATGAGGGGCTTGAGCAGGCGATCGTCGTTCCAGGTGATGGCCGCCTCCTCGATGGACAGCTGCTGCTGGGTCTGCAGCCAGTAGGCCAGCGCGTTCTTCCTGAGGCTCGAAACGGCGGTCTCGCCCTCGCCGACGCCCTCCAGCCGGATGCTGCCGTCCTCGCTGCGCGCCAGCGAGATCTCCATGCCGCTGACCACGAGCTGGCCGGGGACGACCTCCCGCCGCTTCAGGGATCGGATGGGGTCCAGCGCGAAGCTCGCCTTGGCGAAGCGGGTGACGGACTTTCCGCCATCCTCGCCCGCCAGGCGGACGTTGCTCAACTCGATGACCGGCGTCCAGCCCTGCCAGTTGGCGTTGATGGCGTCGAACTCCACCGGCTGGGCGATCTGCCTGCTGACCCACTGCGTGATCGGCTCGCGGTAGCGATCGATCCCCGGCAGCATCAGTCTGACCACGCTCACCATCACGGCCACGCCCACGACCAGCACCGCCGTGGTCTTCCACAATACATTCAGGAACTTGAGGGTGAGGCGCTTAACCATCAGGCAGAATCAGAGTAGCACCACGTCGAATTGTTCCGGCGAGTACATGGGCTCGACCTGGAACTGGATGGGGCGCTCGATGAACTCTTCCAGTTCTGCCACGGCTTGCGACTCTTCGTCCGTGAGGCGGTCCACGACTTCGCGCGCGGCCACCACCAGCAGCTTCTGCGTCTCGAACTGGCGGACCTCGCGCAGTATCTCGCGGAAGATTTCGTAGCAGACGGTCTCGGCCGTCTTGATCGAGCCGCGTCCCTGGCAGGTCGGGCAGGGCTCGCACAGCACGTGCTCGAGACTCTCGCGCGTGCGCTTGCGGGTGATCTGCACCAGCCCGAGCGAGGTGATCTCGCTGACCACCACCTTGGAGTGGTCGCGCTCCAGGCTGCGTTCGAGCGCGCGCAGCACCTGGCGCTGGTGATCGGGGTCGGCCATGTCGATGAAGTCGACGATGATGATCCCTCCCAGGTTGCGCAGCCGCAGCTGCCGCGCGATCGCCTGGGCCGCCTCGAGGTTGGTCTTGAAGATCGTCTCCTCGAGATTGCGGTGACCGACGAAGGCGCCGGTGTTCACGTCGACGGTGGTCATCGCCTCGGTCTGATCGAAGATCAGGTGACCGCCGGACTTCAGTTCCACGCGTCGTTCCAGCGCGCGTTGGATCTCGTCCTCCACCGAGTAAAGATCAAAGATGGGCCGCTCGCCAGGATAGTGCTCGATCCGATCGCCGAGATCGGGAATGAACTCCTGGACGAACTCCTTCAAACGCGTGTAGTTCTCGCGCGAGTCCACCCGGATCACCTCGACCTCGCGGGCCGCGAGATCACGCACCGTGCGCAGGAGCAGCGGCAGATCGTCGTGCACCAGCGCCGGCGCCGCCGCCTGGGAGATGTGCGACTGGATCGACTGCCACAGCCGTTGCAGGAACTCCATGTCGGTGGCGATGCTCTCCTCGTCGATGCCCTCGGCCGCCGTGCGCACGATGAATCCGCCCGGGGAGGACTGCGCGGCGTCGGCATTGATGACGCCGTTGCCGTTCTCGCCCGTCAGGCCCACGCCGCGGCGCGTGAGGATCTCGCGCAGCCGGGTCCGCTCCTGCTCGTTCTCGATCCGCTGCGAGATGCCGATCGTCTGGCTGTGCGGCATGAACACCAGGTAGCGCGAGGGGATGCAGATCTGCGTGGTGAGCCGCGCCCCCTTGGTGCCCAGCGGGTCCTTGGCCACCTGCACGAGGATCTCCTGGCCCTCTCTCAGTATCTGGTCGATGGTGATCGAACCGCCGCCGTTGGCGGACGGCTGCTCCACCGTGAGGATGTCGGAGATGTGCAGAAAGGCCGTCCGTTGCAGACCGATCTCCACGAAGGCCGCACCCATGCCGGGCAGCACACGGGAGACCTTGCCGAGATAGATGTTGCCGACCAGGCCGCGGCGCCGGTTGCGCTCGACGATGACCTCCTGCAGCACCCCGTTCTCGATGAACGCCACCCGCGTCTCCTGCGGCGTCATGTTGATGAGAATCTCCTCGGCCATGTCTGGTGTATGCTCGCTGTTGGTGGGGTGGGCCTCCGGGACCCAGGCGAGCCGTTCTGCACGGCTTCAGGCTGGATCTGAACTCCCGACCGAATTTTCCCGATTGTAATACAGTTGAAGCATGAACTTGATAAAAGGGTTTAGAGATGTCCGCGGCCGATAATGCCATAGCGGTGGTGCTCGCCATCGGCGAGGCCGAGGAACTGAAACCACTGACCGCGGCCAGGGCCTCGGCCGCCGTGCCCTTCGGCGGGCTGTACCGGACCATCGACTTCGCCCTGACCAACTGCCTGCATTCCGGCCTGCGCCGCATGCTGGTGCTGACCCAGTACATGTCGCACTCGCTGCACAAGCACCTGCGCGACGGCTGGTCGGTCTTCAACCCCGAGATCGGCGAGTTCGTGACTCCCGTATCGCCGCAGATGCAGTCCGGCAGGATGGGCTACGGCAGCGCCACCGACGCGCTGAAGCAGAACGCCTACATCCTGGAGCGTAACCGGGGCGACGTGGTCGCGGTGCTCTCCGGCGAGTACGTCTACCGCATGGATTATGCCGCCATGATCGAATTCCATCGCCGCGAGGGCGCGGGGGTGACCGTGGCCTGCCTGCCGCCGCAGGACTCCCAGCGCGACCCGGCGTTGCCGGTGCTCGGCGTCAACGAGCGCGACGAGATCGTCTCCTACCACCATCCCGCGGTGGCCGCCGGCCTGACCGATCACCCGGCGTCGATGGGGATATACATCTTCAACAAGGACGTGCTGCTGAAGATCCTGGCGATGCCGATCGCCACCGGGGCGAGCACGCTTGACGTCGGCGAGGCGCTGCTGCCGGAGCTGCTCGGCAGGATCCGCATGGTCGCCTACCGGTTCGGGGGCAGCGCGGGCCGCGTCTCGCAGGACCGCTACTGGCGGCGGATGTCGTCGCTGGACGCCTATTACCAGGCCAACATGGACCTGCTGCACTTCGAGTCGCCGCTGGATCTCTACCAGGCCGACTGGCCGATCCGCACCTACCAGCCGCAGAGCCCGCCGGCGCGCACGGTGCCGGGCAAGTCCTGCAACGAGGGGATCTTCGTGAACTCGATCGTCGCCGGCGGCACGGTCATCGCCGGCGGCGGCGTCAACCACAGCGTGCTGTTCCCGCACGTGCGGGTGGAGGACGCGGCGACCGTCGACAACGCCATCCTGTTCTCCGGCGTACACGTGGGCGAGGGCGCGCGCCTGCGCAACTGCATCGTGGACAAATACGTGCGCATCCCGCCCGGGACCCGAATCGGCTTGGACGAGGACGCCGATCGCCGGCAGTTCGTCGTGACCGATCGCGGCATCGCCGTCGTGCCGAAGGGCTATGCCTTCGAGACGGCGCAGACGCGCGAGAAGGTCAGGGCCTCACGCTGAGGGGAGGGGGCAGATGGCGCCGATGCGGGACCGACGGCATGTCGAGGGCGGGCCCCAGACCGACCTGGTCCCGGCCCTCGAGGCGCTGCTGCCGGCCGGCGCGGTGATCACCGACGAAGAATCCTTGCGGCCGTACGAGTGCGACGGCCTTTCCGCCTACCGGCAGCTTCCGCGCGTGGTGGTCATGCCGCAGACCGCGGAGCAGGTGCAGGCCGTGCTCAGGCTATGCCACGGGCGGCGCGTGCCGGTGGTCGCGCGCGGCGCCGGGACCAGCCTCTCCGGCGGCGCGCTGCCCCATCGCAACGGCGTGTTGCTCAGCCTGGCGCGCTTCAACCGAATCCTCGATCTCGATCCGTTCGGCCGCACCGCGGTCGTCGAGCCGGGCGTGCGCAATCTCGCCATCAGCGAGGCGGCCGCGCCGCACGGCCTGTACTACGCGCCGGACCCCTCCTCGCAGATCGCCTGCAGCATCGGCGGCAACGTCGCGGAGAATTCCGGCGGCGTGCACTGCCTGAAATACGGCCTGACCGTGCACAACGTGCTGCGGGTCCGGGCATTGACCATCGAGGGGGAGTGGCTGGACATCGGCTCCCAGGCGCTGGATGCGCCCGGCTATGACCTGCTGGCGCTGATGAACGGCTCGGAGGGCATGCTCGCCATCATCATGGAGGTCACCGTGCGACTGCTGCCGATCCCGTCCTCGGCGCAGGTGGTCCTGGCGGCCTTCGCGAGCGTCGAGGACGCCGGCAACGCCGTGGCCGGCATCATCGCCGCCGGCATCCTGCCCGCGGGCCTGGAGATGATGGACAGGCTGGCGATCATGGCCGCCGAGGACTTCGTGCATGCCGGCTATCCCACCGATGCCGAGGCAATCCTCATCTGCGAGCTCGACGGCATACCCGCCGAGGTCGCCGCGCAGCTGGAGCGCGTGCGCGAGGTCCTGCAGGCGCACCGTGCCACGGCCGTGCGAGTGGCGGCCGACGAGGCGGAATGCCGGCAGCTGTGGGCGGGCCGCAAGGCGGCCTTCCCGGCCGTGGGCCGGCTGGCGCCCGATTATTACTGCATGGACGGCACCATCCCGCGCCATCAGCTGGCGCACGTGCTGCGGCGCATCGCCGGGCTGTCGACGGAATACGGGCTGCCGGTGGCCAACGTGTTTCACGCCGGGGACGGCAACCTGCATCCGCTCATCATGTACGACGCCAACAAGCCCGGGGAACTGGCCAAGGCAGAGAGATTCGGCGGCGAGATCCTCGAGTTGTGCGTCAGGGTCGGCGGCACGGTGACCGGCGAGCACGGCGTCGGCGTGGAGAAGCTCGACCAGATGTGCGTGCAGTTCAGCGCGCTGGAGCTGCAGCACTTCCACGCCGTCAAACGGGTGTTCGATTCCTACGGCCTGCTGAATCCCGGCAAGGCGGTACCCACCCTGGCGCGCTGCGCGGAGCTCGGCGGCATGCACGTGCACGGCGGCGAGCTGCCGCATCCGGACCTGCCGCGCTTCTGAGGTTCCGCGCGAGCCTGCCGCGCCCGGCGCCGGCGCCCGCATCTAGACAGCAGAGTGGAACTTCAAGTCGGCGCGCGCCATTCCGGTCGCAGGTCCGGCTACCGCTCGCGGGACATCCTGTCCCACGAGCTACCGTGATGTCGAGCTTCGTTCCAGACTGCGCTCGACATCAAGGCGCGCCGGCCCTGCGACCGGAACGGCGCATGGGACGTGATCGGCATTTCGGCTCTGGTGTTCAATGACTGCGGGAGCTCGTGCCGCCGACGGTCAGGCGGTCGATGCGCAGGGTCGGCTGCCCGACGCACACGGGCACGGACTGGCCATTCTTGCCGCAGGTGCCCACGCCGGCATCGAGTTGCAGATCGCTGCCGATCATGCTGACGCGGGTGAGCACGTCGGGGCCATTGCCGATGAGGGTGGCGCCCTTTACGGGGCGGGTCACCCTGCCATCCTCGATGAGATAGGCCTCGGCAGCGGAGAACACGAACTTGCCGTTGGTGATGTCGACCTGGCCGCCGCCGAAGTTGACGGCGTACAGGCCGCGGTCGACGGTGGCGATGATCTCCTGTGGATCGTGCGGGCCGGCCAGCATGTAGGTGTTGGTCATCCGCGGCATGGGCCGGTGCGAGTAGGACTGGCGGCGGCCGTTGCCGGTCGGCGGCAGTTTCATCAACCGTGCATTGTGCTTGTCCTGCATGTAGCCGCGCAGGATGCCGTCCTCGATGAGGACCGTGCACTGGGTGGGCGTGCCCTCGTCATCGACGTTGAGCGAGCCGCGGCGGTCGGGAAGCGTGCCGTCGTCCACGACGGTGACCCCGGGGGCGGCCACGCGCTCACCGATGCGCCCGGCGAACGCCGAGGTGCCCTTGCGGTTGAAATCACCCTCCAGGCCGTGGCCGATCGCCTCGTGCAGCAGGATGCCGGGCCAGCCCGGACCCAGCACCACCGTCATCTCGCCGGCCGGCGCGGGCTCCGCGTCCAGGTTGATCAAGGCCTGGCGCACGGCCTCGCGCGCGAACTGCTGGATGCGGCCGTCGGCCTTCAGCCACTCGTAGCCGAAACGTCCGCCGCCGCCATAGCTTCCGGTCTCGCGTCGCCCGCCCTGCTCCACGATGACCGTGACGTTCAGGCGGACGAGGGGGCGCACGTCGCCCGCGAGCGTGCCGTCGCTGGCCGCCACCAGCACCGACTTGCGCTGCCCGCTCAGGCTGACGACGACCTGGCTGACGCGCGCATCGAGCGCGCGGGCGCAGGCATCGATCTCCTGCAGCAGCCGCACCTTCTCCTCGGCGGCCAGGGTCTCCACCGGGTCCAGCGGCCTGTACAGCAGCTTGCCGGCGGGCCGTTGCCAGACCAGCCCGCCGCCGTCGCCGCCGCGCCCGGCGATCGCGCGCGCGGCCCCCGCGGCGCTCTGCAGCGCCGGCATGGCGATCTCATCGGCATAGGCGAAGCCGGTCTTCTCGCCCGCCACCGCGCGCACGCCCACGCCCTCGCCGATGCTGTGCGAGCCCTCCTTGACGATCCCGTCCTCCAGCGTCCAGCCCTCGGACCGGCTGTGCTCGAAATACAGGTCGGCATAGTCGAGGCGGGCATCGAGCAGGCCGTTGAGCACCTGTTCGAGATGTCGATCCTCCAGGGCGGCGGGCGCAAGGGTCTGCTGGCGGGCGAGGGCGAGGCTGTCGGACATTTTTTCGGCGTTCGTGAGCGTGGTTACGGCCCGGAGTTTGACACAACTGTACCTGCTATGTACCTTCTCAGACCTTTGGGTCTAGCACGCAGGTTTTCAACGGCATACCGCCGGTTCGGGTTCCCGGAAGGGGACAGGGGGGACCGGCACAACCTAAATCTCTCCCTTGGACCGCAATGAGCAACACACAGTTCTCCAGAATTGAACGTCTGCCTCCGTACGTCTTCAACACCGTGCAGGAGCTGAAGATGGCCGCCCGCCGCCGCGGCGAGGACATCATCGATTTCGGCATGGGCAATCCGGATCAGCCCACGCCCAAGCACATCGTCGACAAGCTGATCGAGGTCGCCCAGCGCGGCGACACCCACCGCTACTCGGTCTCGCGCGGGATCCCGCGCCTGCGCAAGGCGATCTGCGACTGGTACAAGAGCCGATACGAGGTCTACCTCGACCCGGAGAGCGAGGCGATCGTCACCATCGGCTCCAAGGAGGGGCTCGCGCACCTGGCCATGGCGATCGTCGATCGCGGTGACGCGGTGCTGGTGCCGAATCCCGCCTATCCCATCCATCCCTACGGCTTCGTGATCGCCGGGGCGGACATCCGACACGTGCCCTGCGGCACGGGCATCGATTTCTTCGCCGAGCTGGAGAAGGCCATCCGCGACTCCTGGCCCAAGCCGAAGGTGCTGCTGCTGAACTATCCCAGCAATCCCACCACCGAGTGCGTGGATCTGACCTTCTTCGAGAAGGTCGTCGACATCGCCAAGGAGCACGGCATCTGGGTCGTGCAGGATCTCGCCTACGCCGATCTGGTGTTCGACGGCTACGTGGCGCCCTCGATCCTGCAAGTGCCCGGCGCCAAGGACGTCGCGGTGGAGTTCTTCACCCTGTCGAAGAGCTATAACATGCCCGGCTGGCGCATCGGCTTCATGGTCGGGAATCCGGTGCTGGTGAAGGCGCTGGCGCGCATGAAGTCCTACCTCGATTATGGGATGTTCACGCCGGTGCAGGTGGCGGGCATCGCGGCGCTGGAGGGACCGCAGGACTGCGTGAGGGAGATCTGCGATATGTACCGGCGCCGCCGCGACGTGCTGTGCGAAGGTCTGACTGCCGCCGGCTGGGCGGTGGAGAAGCCGAAGGCAACGATGTTCGTGTGGGCGCCGATCCCGGAGCCGTACCGGAAGATGGGTTCGCTCGAGTTCTGCAAGAAGATGCTGGCGGACGCCAAGGTGGCGGTGTCGCCGGGGGTGGGTTTCGGCGAATACGGCGATGGCCACGTGCGCTTCGGCCTCATCGAGAACGAGCACCGCACGCGCCAGGCGGTGCGGGGCATCAAGGAGATGCTGAGGGCCGACGGCGTGGTTGCCGGTTAGCGGCTGAAGAACGATGAAACCGATACGAGTGGGGTTGATGGGGATAGGCACGGTCGGCGGCGGCACCTTCGCGGTGCTGGCGCGCAACCAGGAGGAGATCACGCGCCGTGCCGGCCGTCCGATACACATCACCGTCGTGGCGGACAAGGACCGCGCGCGCGCGGAGGCGGTCACCGGCGGCAAGGTGAGGATCGTCGAGAATGCGTTCGCGATAGTCGGCGATCCGGACGTGGACGTGGTGGTCGAGCTCATCGGCGGCTACACCGTGGCCAGGGACCTGGTGCTCAGTGCGATCGACAACGGCAAGCATGTAGTGACGGCCAACAAGGCGCTGATCGCGACCCATGGCAACGAGATCTTCAAGCGCGCCCGCGAGAAGGGCGTCATGGTGGCCTTCGAGGCCGCCGTCGCCGGCGGCATCCCGATCATCAAGGCCATGCGCGAGTCGCTGGCGGCCAACCGCGTGCAGTGGCTCGCGGGCATCATCAACGGCACCTGCAACTTCATCCTCACCGAGATGCGCAACCACGGCCGCGAGTTCGCCGAGGCGCTGAAGGACGCCCAGGCCAAGGGCTACGCCGAGGCCGACCCCACCTTCGACATCGAGGGTATCGACGCCGCCCACAAGCTCACCATACTCGCCTCCATCGCCTTCGGCATCCCGCTGCAATTCGACAAGGTGCACGTGGAAGGAATCACCGGCGTGGCGCGCGAGGACGTGGTCAACGCCGAGGCGCTTGGCTATCGGGTAAAGCTCCTGGGGATCGCCCGCCGCAGCGAGGAGGGCATCGAGCTGCGCGTGCACCCCACGCTGATCCCCGAGCGGCGCCTCATCGCCAACGTCGACGGAGTGATGAATGCCGTGCTCGTGCGCGGCGATGCGGTCGGACCGCTGCTGTTCTACGGCGCCGGCGCCGGCGCCGAACCGACGGCCTCCGCGGTAGTCGCCGATCTCGTCGACGTCACCCGCGCCCTGACCGCCGACCCGCAACACCGCGTGCCGCATCTGGCGTTCCAGCCCGACGCCATGTCCAACGTCTCCGTTCTGCCGATGCAACGGGTCGTCACCGCCTATTACCTGCGCATCACGGCGCTGGACAAGCCCGGGGTGCTGGCCGACATCACCCGCATCCTCGCCGATTCCGGCATCAGCATCGAGGCGATACGGCAGCGCGAGCCCGCCGAGGGCGAGCAGCACGTGCCCATCATCCTGCTGACGCAGCGAGTGCGCGAGCAGGCCGTCAACGACGCCCTGGAGAAGATCGAGGCTCTGGAGTCCGTCAAGGGCAAGGTCACGCGCCTGCGGCTGGAGACGCTCGCGTAGAAACGCGGCGGCCGCCGGCAACGTCTCGCGGCGCCGCCATGCAAGAAATCGAGTGACGGGAATATGCTGATCAACGCACGCTACACGGGTCTCATCGAGCGCTACCGCGACCGCCTGCCGGTGCACGACGACACACGCATCATCAGCCTCGGGGAGGGCAACACGCCGCTCATCCGGCTGAACAACATCCCGCGCGACCTGCGCAAGGATGTCGACATCTACGTCAAGTTCGAGGGGCTGAACCCGACCGGTTCCTTCAAGGATCGCGGCATGACCATGGCGGTGACCAAGGCCGTGGAGGCGGGGGCCCGCGCGATCATATGCGCCTCCACGGGCAATACCTCGGCATCGGCGGCGGCGTACGCCGCGCGCGCGGGCATCACCGCCTTCGTGCTGATACCCGAGGGCAAGATCGCGATGGGCAAGCTCGCCCAGGCGATGATGCACGGTTCGGTGGTGCTGCAGATCAAGGGCAACTTCGACGCCGGCATGGAACTGGTCAAGCAGGTCGCGCAGCACGCGCCGGTGACCATCGTCAACTCGATCAACCCCTTCCGCCTGCAGGGGCAGAAGACCGCCGCCTTCGAGATCGTGGAGGAGCTGGGCCGCGCGCCGGACTATCACTGCCTGCCGGTCGGCAACGCCGGCAACATCACGGCACACTGGATCGGCTACTGCGAGTACTCCTCGGCCTCCGGGGACCACGTGACCGCCGCCTGCGCGTACTGCAACGGTCACTGCCGCTACGCCGGGGGCGCGATCGTCGGCAACCGGCCGAAGATGGTGGGCTACCAGGCGGCCGGCAGCGCGCCGTTCGTCCGCGGCCACATGGTCGACAACCCGGAGACGGTCGCCACTGCGATCCGGATCGGCCATCCGCAGAGCTGGGATTCGGCGTGGACGGTGCAGCGGGAATCCGGCGGCTGGTTCGACGAGTGCAGCGACGCGGAGATCCTCGCCGCGCAGAAGCTGCTCGCGGAGCGCGAGGGCGTGTTCTGCGAGCCCGCCTCGGCGGCCTCGCTGGCCGGCGCGCTGCGCGACGTCAGGTCCGGGAAGATACCGGACGGCAGCACGATCGTCTGCACGCTGACCGGCCATGGGCTGAAGGACCCGGACACGGCCATCAAGCAGAGCACCGCGCCCCTGGTGCAGGTGGAGGCGGAACTCGAGGCGGTCAAGCGCACGATCCTCGCCCACATGCAGTGATCGCCCGGCGCCTCCCGGCGTGCCGGTGCGGCGCGGCCCGCGGCTCCGCCTCTGACGGGGCCTCCTCGCCTGAGGCCGGCACGCGTCCGGGCGTGGACAGCCGGCCACTGATTTGGCACCGTCCCTCCCGATGCCGCCAGTCGTGAAAAAGCCTTCAGCAACGCCTGCCGAGGCGCACGTACTGGCGCCCGCGCTGTTCGAGCCGGCGTCGCCGGAGCGCTCCTATCACGAGGCGCTCCGGGCGGCACCGGCGCTCCGGCTGATTCTCACGCGCGGGCGCGAGCAGCGCCGCGCGGCGAGCGTGCAATTCCATTACGCCCTGTTCGGCCTGTTCGGCATCGCGGCCGGGGGGGACGGCGATCTCCCCGTCGCGGCGGCCACCGCGCTGTTCGATCTTCCGGGCCTTTCGGGCGGGGGGGCCTGGCTGCGCGCCGATCCCGTGCACCTGCGACCCGACTTGGGCAGGCTGCTGCTGTTCGATGCGGCCACGTTCGAGCTGTCCATGGCGGAGGCCACGCGCCTGACGGAGGAGATCAACGCGGCACTCGCCGAGGAGGGGTTCCGCCTGCGCGTCGGGCGCGACCCGGGACGGTGGTACCTGCCCATGGCTTCGGCACCGGCGATCCAGACCGTTCCGCCGCGGCCGGTCCGCGGCCAGCACGTCGATCCGTTCCTCCCGCGCGGTGCCGGGGCGCAGCGCTGGCGGCGGCTCGCCAATGACGTGCAGATGGTGCTGCACAGCAGCCCGGTGAATGCCGCGCGCGAGGGCCGCGGCGAACCGGCGGTCAACAGCGTGTGGTTCTGGGGCGGCGGCGTCCTGCCGAGGTCCGACGCCGCGTGGACCGCGGTGGTCACCGACGTTCCGGTCGCCGCCGGCCTGGCAATGGCGGCAGGCCTGCCCCTCGTGGAGGCGCCGCCGCCGCATCCTCCGGCCACGGGCCGTTGGCTGTACGTGCCGGCCGCCGGTGCACGGGATGGGACGATGCAGGCACTTGATTCCTCTTTGCTTGCACCGCTGCTGGCGGCGCTGCGGCGCGGCTCGCTGGCGGCGATCACCGTTCATCTGCCGCGAGCCTCCTACACCCTGCGACGCGGCGATCTCTGGCGATTCTGGCGGCGGCTGCCGCGAACTGCGCCCACCGCGTGACCGCGCACAGCGCCGGCGGGCACACCTCAAGTTCGCCCCCTCCCAGCCGTTACCCCCGGTGAGCCCTATCGCGCTAGCCATGGAGTGTTGCCGGGATGTGGGGGGACATGAGCGCCACCGAAGCCGCCAGACCAATCCGCGTCCTCTTCATCGAGGACGATGACGATGCCGCGCAGCTGGTGCGCGGGCGCCTGTCGGCCTCCGAGGGCGAGCGCGTCGTGCTGCACCACGTCCACGACCTGAAGGCGGGACTCATCGCCCTGAACGGCGACGGTTTCGATGTCGTGCTCACCGATCTGAACCTTCCCGACTCGCAGGGCGTGCGCACCGTCAAGCGGCTCGTCGCCGTGCGCAAGGAGATCCCGGTGGTGGTGTTCAGCGCGGTCGACGAGGAACGGGCGATACTGGAGCTGCTGCACTCCGGGGCGCAGGAGTACCTCATCAAGGGCAAGGGCGACGGCCACGGCGTCGCGCGCGCCTTGCGGCAGGCCATCGAGCGCAAGCGCGCGGAGCTGAACCTGCAGCGGCTCGCGCATTACGACAGTCTCACCGGCCTGGCCAACCGCACGTTGTTTCACAACCGCCTGGAGTACGCGCTGGCGAACGCCACGCGCCGCCAGAACTGCGTGGCGCTGATGGTCCTGGATCTCGATCGTTTCAAGGCCGTCAACGACACTCTCGGTCACCAGGCCGGCGACCGCCTGCTCGGCCTGGCGGCGGAGAGGCTGGGCCGGTGCGTGCGCGACAGCGACACCATCGCGCGCCTGGGCGGAGACGAGTTCACGATCATCCTCGAGAATCTCGGCGGCGCCGAGGAGCCCCGGATCGTCGCCCGCAAGATACTCGATGTCATGGCGCAGCCCTTCGTGCTGGAGGGCCAGGACGTCTACGTGACGCCGAGCATCGGGATCACCCTGTTCCCGCACGACGACGACAACGTCGACGGCCTGCTGAAGAACGCCGACGCGGCCATGTACCAGGTCAAGGCCAACGGCCGAAACGGCTATCAGTTCTTCACCGCGGGCATGAACGAGCGCGCCGTCGAGCGCATCAGGATCGAGTCCGGCCTGCGCCAGGCGATCGAGCGCGGCGAGTTCCTGCTGCACTACCAGCCCAAGGTGAGCCTGCAGTCGGGCCGCCTGCAGGGGATGGAGGCGCTGGTGCGCTGGCAGCGGCCGGAGAAGGGCATCGTCAGTCCGGCGGATTTCATCCCCGTCGCCGAGGACTCCGGCCTCATCGTTCCGATCGGCGAGTGGGTGCTGCGCAAGGGCCTGGCGCAGACGCGGATCTGGCTGGACAGCGGCCTGCCGGTGCCCCGCCTGGCTGTGAACATCTGCGCGCGGCAGTTTCGCCAGTGCGATGTCGCGGCCATGGTCGCCGACGCGCTGCGGCAGCACGGTCTCGACGGCAATCATCTCGAGGTGGAGATTACCGAGAGCGTGCTGATGGAGGACACCGACGCCACCGTGGCCACGCTGCAGCGCCTGAAGGAGCTGGGCGTGAGCATCGCCATCGACGATTTCGGCACCGGCTACTCCTCGCTCAATTACCTGAAGCGCTTCCCCATCGATACGCTGAAGATCGATCGCTCCTTCGTCAGCGACATCCCCTACGACCAGGACGATGCGGTCATCACCCGGGCCATCATCGGTCTGGCCCACAACCTGCGGCGCACCGTGATCGCCGAGGGCGTGGAGACGCACGAGCAGGTGCGCTTCCTGCGCGAGAATCACTGCGACGAGGCGCAGGGCTATCTCTTCAGCGCGCCGATCAGCACCGTGCAGATGACCGGGTACCTCGAGCGCGAGCGCGGCAGACTCACCGCGGGACCGGTGCTGACCCTCGTCGACGGCGGCCAGTTGGCGGTCTGAGAGGCAGTGCCGCAGGCGCCGCGAGGCGCGGCGGCAAGCCGGTCCCGCATCGGGCTCCCCGGCCGCCCGCACCCACCTCGCTCCACAGCCGATTCTCCGTGTAGTACCATCTCCGCCCGCACGGTCATGCTGCGCCGGTCGCGGAGGCGGCGGTCCGAGTGCCAGCCAGGAACACACATGCGGGGCGCCGGCCCGTGTCGGGCACGGCGCCCCTGTTCGTTATAGGGCTTTGCCAACGATGATTGAGATCAATCCGGTTCTAAACCAGGTACGGGAGATGCGCGCCCGCCTCGACGACCTCAGGGGGTATCTTTGACTACGATAACAGGCGCGAGAGGCTGATCGAGGTACGCCGAGAGCTGGAGAACCCGGCGGTGTGGAACCGGCCGGAGGAGGCGCAGGCGTTGGGACGCGAGCGCGCCGCGCTGGAGAAGGTGGTGGACTCGGTCGACGTCATCGTGCGCGGCCTCGATGAGGCGAAAGAGCTCGCCGAGCTCGCCGCCGCCGAGGAGGACACGGCGACGTTCGACACCGTCTGCAAGGACCTGCAGGGGCTGGAATCACGACTCAAGGGGCTGGAGTTCAGCCGCATGTTCGCCGGCGAGATGGACTCCCACGGCGCGTTCCTCGACATCAATGCCGGCTCCGGGGGGACCGAGGCGCAGGACTGGGCGGAGATGCTGCTGCGCATGTATCTGAAGTGGGCGGACCGGCGCGGTTTCAGGACCGAGCTGCTGGAGGCCTCGGCGGGCGAGGTGGCCGGCATCAAGAGCGCGACGGTAAGGGTCGAGGGGGAGTACGCCTACGGCTGGCTGCGCACGGAGACCGGCGTGCACCGGCTGGTGCGCAAGTCGCCGTTCGACTCCGGCAATCGCCGGCACACCTCCTTCGCCGCCGTCTGGGTGTCGCCGGAGGTCGACGACGACATCGACATCGAGATCAACCCGGCGGATCTGAAGGTGGACACCTACCGGTCCAGCGGCGCCGGCGGCCAGCACGTGAACAAGACCGACTCCGCCATCCGCATCACGCACCTGCCCACGGGCATCGTGGTCGCCTGCCAGAACGAGCGCTCGCAGCACAAGAACCGCGCGCAGGCCATGAAGATGCTGAAGGCCAAGCTCTACGAGCTGGAGGTGCAGAAGCGCAACGCCGCGAAGCAGGCGGTGGAGGACAGCAAGACCGACATCGGATGGGGGCATCAGATCCGTTCCTACGTGCTCGACCAGTCGCGCATCAAGGATCTGCGCACCGAGATCGAGATCGGCAACACCCAGGCGGTGCTCGACGGTGACATCGACAGATTCCTCGAAGCCAGTCTGAAGAGCGGCCTTTAGGACGCGAACCATGAGCAAGAACGACGACGCAAACCTTCCTCCCTCCGAGCAGGACGAAGAGCGGCTGGTCGCCGAGCGGCGCGCGAAGCTGGCGGCGATGCGCGAGCTCGGCATCGCCTTCCCGAACGACTTCCGCCGCAATGTCGTGGCCGGCGAGCTGCACGCCGAGTACGGCGAGAAGGAGGCCGCCGAGCTGGAGTCTTCGCCCGTGCGGGTGCGCCTCGCCGGGCGCATGATGACCCGGCGCATCATGGGCAAGGCCAGCTTCTGTCACGTGCAGGACATGTCCGGAAGAATGCAGCTCTACGTCACCCGCGATGCGGTGGGCGAGGCGAGCTACAGCGCCTTCAAGCAGTGGGACATCGGCGACATCGTCGGCGCCGAGGGCGTGCTGTTCCGAACCAGGACCGGCGAGCTGTCCGTGCAGGTCGACGAGATCCGACTGCTGACCAAGTCCCTGCGGCCGCTGCCCGACAAGTGGCACGGACTGGCCGACACCGAGACGCGCTACCGGCAGCGCTATCTCGATCTCATCATGAACGAGATCACGCGCAAGACCTTCAAGGTGCGATCCGACACGGTGAATTACATCCGCCAGTTTCTGACCGGGCGCGGATTCCTGGAGGTCGAGACGCCGATGATGCAGGCGATCCCCGGCGGCGCCACCGCGCGGCCGTTCATCACGCGGCACAACGCGCTCGACATGGAGATGTACATGCGCATCGCGCCGGAGCTGTATCTGAAGCGTCTGGTGGTCGGCGGCTTCGAAAAGGTCTTCGAGATCAATCGGAATTTTCGCAACGAGGGGTTGTCCACCCGCCACAACCCCGAGTTCACCATGCTGGAGTTCTACGAGGCCTACGCCGACTACCACGACCTGATGAATCTGACCGAGGAGATGCTCAGGGGATTGACGCAGCACGTGCTCGGCACCACGACGGTCAGCTACCAGGGCGAGACCTACGACTTCGGCAAGCCCTTCGCGCGCTACACGATGAAGGAGTCGGTGCTGCGCTTCAATCCCGATCTTCCGCCCGACGCCCTCGATACGCCGGAGAGCGCGAGCGCGGTGGCGCGCGGGCTGGGAATTCCGCTGAAGCCGAGCTACGGGCTCGGCAAGGTGCAGACCGAGATCTTCGAGAAGACCGTGGAATCGCGGCTGAAGGACCCCACCTTCATCACGGCCTATCCGGCCGAGGTCTCGCCGCTGGCCCGCCGCAACGACACCGATCGCTTCCTCACCGACAGGTTCGAGTTTTTCGTCGGCGGGCGCGAGATCGCCAACGGCTTCTCCGAGCTCAACGACGCCGAGGACCAGGCCGAGCGCTTCCGCATGCAGGTGGCCGAGAAGGACGCCGGCGACGAGGAGGCCATGCACTACGACGAGGACTACGTGCGCGCGCTGGAGCACGGCATGCCGCCGACCGCGGGGGAGGGTGTGGGGATCGATCGGCTCGTCATGCTGCTCACCGACGCGCCCAGCATCCGCGACGTGATACTGTTCCCGCACATGCGGCCGCGGGGCTGATCCGCGGCGGGCGCGCGTAACCGGCGGCCGGAACCGCGCATCGAACTCGCTGTCAACCGGACAGGGCCCGTGTCGAACCGGCCGGACTCCGCAACACCCGGACAGGAGCGTAGAAGATGACTCAGCAAGCCAGACTCAGGCCCATCGCCGCCGCCGTCGGTGCCGCCTTCACCGTCAACCTCGCCGTGATCTCCCTGGCCGCGGCCGCGAATCCGTTCGCGGCCACCGATATCGGCACGGGCTACCAGGTGGCCGAGCAGCATGGCGGCAAGGCCGAGGGCAAGTGCGGCGAGGGCAAGTGCGGTGCCAGCAAGAAGCCCGCGGAGGGCAAGTGCGGCGAGGGCAAGTGTGGCGCCGGCCGCATGGACGCCGACAACGACGGCAAGCTATCGAAGGACGAATTCATGAAGGCCCACGAGGAGATGTTCGCCGTCATGGACGCCGACGGCGACGGCGCCGTCGACGACACCGAGATGAAGGCGGCGCACGAGGGCCGGTGCGGCGAAGGCAAGTGCGGCGTCAGCAAACCCTGAACTCGCGCGCCCGCCCGATGGCGCTCGAGTTCCGGGGCGCGATCCCATGACCAGCCCGCGTCATCCGGTGCAGGGGGCGGGGCTGGGACTGCGCCGCAATTTCATGGCGTCGCTGCAGCCCGGTGAACCGGCACCCGCTCCCGTGGCGTTCTGGGAGGTCGCGCCGGAGAACTGGGTGGGCGTCGGCGGCCGGGCCGGCCGCCGCTTCCGCGAGTTGACCGAGAGAACCCCGCTGGTCTGCCACGGCCTGTGCCTGAATCTCGGCGGACCCGCGCCGCTGGACGAGGAGTACCTCAAGCAACTGAAGGAATTCCTCGATACGCACCAGGTGCGGGCCTATGGCGATCATCTGAGCTACTGCGCCGATGATGGTCACATCTACGATCTGATGCCCATTCCCTTTACCGAGGAGGCCGTCGCACACGTCGCCGCGCGCATCCGGCACGTGCAGGATGTGCTGGGTCGGCGGATTACGGTGGAGAATCCCTCGTACTACTGCGCGCCCGGCCAGCGGATGGCGGAGATCGATTTCATCAACGCCGTGCTCGAGGAGGCCGACTGCGATCTCCTCGTCGACATCAACAACATCTACGTCAACAGCGTCAATCACGGCTACGATGCCGTGGAGTTTCTCCACGCGCTGCCGGGTCATCGCATCGCGTACGCGCACATCGCCGGCCATTACCGCGAGGCCGAGGATCTCATCGTCGACACGCATGGCGCCGACGTGATCGATCCGGTATGGGATCTGCTCGAGCGCGCGTACGCGTGCTTCGGCGTGTTCCCCGCGATGATAGAGCGCGACTTCAACATACCGCCGCTGCCGGAGCTGTTGCATGAGGTCGGCCGCATCGACGCCCTGCAGTGCAAGTGGGCGGGCGCGCCGAGGCAGGCATACGCGGCAAATGGCTGAGCCGGATTTCAGGGCGGTGCAATACCAGTTCGCGGCGCACCTGCGCGATCCGCGCAACAATCCGCCGCCGCCGAACGTCGAGAGCCGGCGCACCGACCTGTACTGCGAGCTCGCGTTCACCAACGTGCGGAATTTCGTCAGTGACAACTTCCCGGTGTTGCGGCGGCTTCATGACGATTCGGCCTGGGAGGCGCTGGTGCGCGACTACTTCGCGCGGCACCGCAACCGTACGCCCCTGTTCTCGCGCCTGGCCACCGAGTTCGTCGATTACCTGGTCAACGAGCGTGACGCCCCGGAGGACCCGCCGTTTCTCAGCGAGCTCGCGCATTACGAGTGGATGGAGTCGGCGCTGCGGATGACCGACGCGGCCGTGGATCCGGCGGGCATCGACGCCGATGGCGACCTGCTCGACGGGGTTCCGGTGCTGAGCTCGCTGGCATGGCCGCTGTCGTATCGCTACCCCGTGCACCGTATCGCGCCGGATTTCCAGCCGCGTGTTGCCCCCGAGCAGCCGACCTACCTGGTGATCTTCCGCAATGACCGCGATGAGGTCGGGTTTTTGGAGCTCAATGCGGTGGCCGCCCGACTGATGGAGCTGCTGAGGCGGGACGACCCACCCGCGGGGCGGCAGGCGCTGTTGCAGATCGCCGCGGAGCTTTCGCACCCCGACGCCGGGGTCGTACTGCGCGGAGGCGAGGAGATGCTGCGGCAATGGCGTGAAAGGCAGATCGTGCTCGGCGCGCGCGCCGTGGACTCGTAGCATCCGGCGTGGATCGCACGCGGCCGGTCCGCCCGCGGATCTCCCGACGTTTCGCATCCCGGCGGGCCCGTCAATCACCCGGCGTTTGCCCCCCACCGACACCGGTCCAATCGCATCGCGGCGCGCAGCGGCCTGCCCGGCCGTGAGCGGGCCAACCTGTAACCGCGACCGGGATCCGACCATCGAAGCGACGTACATTCAGTAGCGGGGTACGTCGGGATGGCTAGAGTTCGCGCACGGAGGCACGTTTGCGGAGACCCGTGACCGCGTAACAGGAACGGAAGGGAGGCGTCATGTCGATCGCGGGCGGGGCAATCGGTCGCGCGATATCGGTGTTGAACTGGTTCGGTGCCTGGCTGCCGCAACTGGCGCTGCGGATGCTGCTGGCCTGGGAGTTCTGGGAGGCCGGAGTGGAGAAGTATCGCGGCGCGAACTGGTTCGCGGACATCCAGGAGCGCTTTCCATTTCCCTTCAGCGTCGTCTCGGTGGACGTGAGTTGGAAGCTCGCGACCTGGACGGAACTGCTTGCGCCCATACTGCTGGTGCTGGGACTGGGTACGCGGATAGCGGGCACTGCGCTGGCAATCCTCACGGTCGTCGCCATCGCCGCGGTGCATTGGCCGTCGCAATGGCAGACCGTCGGGGATCTGCTGAAGGGCTATGTCATCTCCGACGACGGCTACGGCAACTTCAAGCTGCCGCTGCTGTTCCTCGCGATGCTGTTGCCGCTGATACTTTCCGGGCCCGGCCGACTGAGCATCGACCGGCTGATCGAGCGCTGGTACGCCGCACGCCGCTGAGCGTGAGGCCGGCGCGACACGGGAGCCACGGAAAGTGGACCTTTCGCGCCTGGTGCTGTGCTACCTGCTGATGGCGCTTCTGGCGACGCTGTCGGAGCCATTGATCCGGCGCCTGCGGATGCCGCCGGTCCTCGCCTGGCTGCTGGCCGGCATCCTCGGCGCGACGGCGGTGACCTCCGCCGGTCTCGATACCGGCCTGCGCTGGGACACCTTCGAGCCGCTCGTCAGCGCGGTGTTCATTCCCGTTCTGGTCTTCCATGCGGCGCTCGAGATCGATCCGTCGCGCCTGCGACAGCTGCTGGGCCCGATCCTGATCCTGGCGATGCCCGTCATGCTGGTGGCCACGCTGATCATCACGGTCGTCATGTATGTGGCGATCGGCCACCCCGAGGGATTCCCGTGGATTGCGGCGGCGCTCGCGGGCGTGCTGCTCGCCTCCACGGACCCCGGTCCTGCGACCGCGTTGCTGCGCGGCCTGCCCGGGGGTGAGCGTCTCGCCCTGCTGTTGGACGGCGAGAGCCTTTTCAACGATGCGCTGGCGATCGCACTCTACGCAACCCTGCTGCCGCTGGCGCTGATGCCATCCATGGAAGGCGTCAGCGGTTGGGCGGTCGCCCTCGAGACGCTGCTTGCCCTGGCCGGCGGCCTCGCGGTCGGCGCGACGGTGGCGGGGGCGACGCGGTGGCTGCTTCAGCGCGCGCCCGCGGCGCATGTGCAGGCGCTGCTCAGTCTGGGTTGTGTCTACGCGAGCCACGTCATCGCAGATACCGTGCTCGGCTGGTCCGGAGTGATGGCGGTGCTTGCAAGCGGACTGGTGCTCGGACGCTGGCTGTGCCGCCCGGGCACGGCGGCGGCGGAACCCTTCGTCCTAGCGCTTTGGTCATTCATCGCCTACCTCGCCAACGGCCTGCTGTTCCTGCTGGGCGGGATGACGTTCACCGTCGCGATCTTCACCGAGCAGTGGTTGGCGATGCTGATCGCCATAGTGGCGACGGCCTGCGCCCGGCCGCTTTCGTTGCTTGCCGGCCTCCTGCTCGCGCGATCGTCCATGCCCGGCCGGTTGGCGTTCGACCGGCGCGATCAGGTGACGCTCGCGCTGGGAGGTACGCGCGGCGTGGTGACCCTGGCGCTGGCACTTGCCCTGCCGCCGGCGCTCGATTCCTGGTTCACGATACAGGCGGCCGCCTACGGCGTCGTCGTGTTCGGGCTGGTCGTGCAGACCCCGTGTCTCGCCGGCTGGCTCAGGCGACCTGCGTCTTCGTCGGCGTGACGGTCGCGGCGGGCGGCAACTCGAGAGGCGCAGCCGATCCCAGGACGCTGCCCTGCGCGAAATCGATGCCAATGCCGCGCAAGGCTTCCACCACCGCCGTGGTCTCGACCTGATCGGCGATCGTCCTCGCGCCGATGCCGCGGGCTATGCGATGCAGCGAGAGCACGAGCTCGCGGTCGAGAGGTCGATCGATGAGGTCGCGGGTGAACTCCGCGGGTATCCGGAGAAAGTCGACGTCGATCTTTCGAAGTTGCGACAGGGAGCCGTCGCCAGATCCGCAGTCCGTCAGCACCACCCGGCACCCACGGGCACGAAGCTGCGCGGTGAGCTGCCGCAGTCGCGCCGGGTGCGAGGAGAAAGAGCCCTCGTTGATCTGCAGACACAGTTTCGACGCCGGGATCTGCGGATCAGACAGCAGTTGCGCCAGTTCCTTCTCGAAGCGGTCGTCGATCACCGACTGCGAGGACAGGCGGATGCAGATCGTGTCCATGCCCGAGAGCACCGGATGCTCTGTCCGCAGCGCCCTCACCACCGTGCTCAGCATCCAGAAGTCGATCGCCGGTGTCAGGTGATAGCGCTGGGCCGTGGGCAGGAAATCGGCGGTGGCGTGCAGCGCATTTTCGCTGTCGCGCATGCACAGGGAGATCTCACACGCGCCCCCGGCGCCTTCGCCTCCCAGCGCCAGCAGCGGCTGCCAGTACAGTTCGAAGCGATTCTCCTCCAGCGCGGAATGGATGCTCTGCAGCCAGCGCGTCTCTCCCTGCCAGCGTGACAGCAGATCCTCGTTGCTGCGGAAGACGCTGACGCGATTGCGGCCCTCGCTCTTGGCGTTGTAGCACGCGAGGTCCGCAACCGCCAGGATGTCGGCCAGGCTGCCGCTGCCGCGATCGATGGCCACCACCCCGATGCTGGCGCCGAGTGTGGGGGTATGTTCCTTCCAGGCCGCGCAGTAATCCGAAACGGTGCGGCGCAGGTTCTCGGCGATGCGCTCTGCCATCTCGATGGGACAACTGTGCAGAAGAACGGCGAATTCATCGCCGCCCAGTCGCGCCACCGTGTCGGCGCCGCGCACGCGTCCGCGCAGGGCTTCCGCGAGCCCCCGCAGGAAGTCGTCGCCGGCGAGGTGACCGCAGGTGTCGTTGAGCGACTTGAAGTGGTCCAGGTCGATGAAGCAGAGCGCGTGCTGGGCGCCCTCGCTCTCGGCCGAGGCGTGCAGCACGGCCAGCCGCGCCTCGAACTCCCGGCGATTAATGAGACCGGTGAGCGGATCGTGGCTGGCGGCCCAGCTCAGCTTGTCGTGCATGTCGCGAGTCTCGCTGACGTCGCGCAGGGAGACCACGGCGCCGGCGGCGCGGCCGTCCGCGCGCAGCGGCGTGCAGTTGTAGTCGACACTGCATTCGGACGCGTCGCGCCGTACCAGCATTGTCGTGGAGTCGCACACGACCGTATGGTCAGAGCGCATGGCGCGCTCGACCGGATGGACGTGCTCCAGGCCGTCGTCCATCGGCCGCAGGACTATCACGTCGGCGACGGCCTTGCCCAGCGCATCTCGCGCCGGCCAGCCCGTCATGGCCTCGGCGGCTGGGTTGATCGAGGTGATGCGCCCGTTGCCGTCGGTGGTCACGATGGCATCCGCGAGCGCCGCCATGGCGAGCCGCGGAAGATCGGTGGCCGGTACTTCGGCTCGGCTCGCCGCCGCCGGCGCTGCATCGGACCGGGAGGGGGCGCCGAGCGCTTCCGGCGGCGAGGCGGCAGGCCAGGTCGTCGCCGCCCAGCTGAGGAGCGCCGCCCACGAAGTGCACACGGCGGCGGCGAAGGTGGCCGCATCGGGCGTGATCATCGCGACGATGGCGCCGGGGGCGGCGAGCAGCAGCGCGTTGAGGCGCGGAGCGAGGATCGAGGCTCCCAGCAGCGGCGTGGTCAGCGCGGCGACCAGCGCGAGCGCGAGCACCATCACGGGGCGCGCGTCCGCATCGAGGTGCGGCGCGGCCATCACCGTGCCGGAGATCCAGGCGAACCCGAACGTCATGACGATGAGGACCATCAGCGCCGAGAGGTGGGTTGCGTCGCCGGTTACCCGCGCGCGCGACATGCCGCGCAGCAGGAACAGGGAGGAGGTGAGCAACATGAACATCAGCCACGGCACGAGGATGTAGTCGGGCAACTGCCGCCAGAGCAGGGCGCCGGCGAGCGCGGCGGCCCCCCCGTGTACGACCGACCAGAGCACCAGCCGACGCTTGTGCGGGTTCGCAGGCAGGATGCGGGCGAGCAGGCCGGGGCCGGGATCCTGGTTGGCGGCGCGGACCGGCGAAAGTCGCGCGTCCTGTATGGGCAGCGGCCGCCCGGTCATGGCATCGAACATACCCACTACCTCTCTCGTTGAGCTTGCGGCTGCCTGCCCGGCGGGAACGCTGCCGTGGTGGTGGCCTGAATTGTTCCCCCCGGAGCCGGTCGACGCGCGCATCGAGGCATGCCCGTTCGCGCATGTTCCCCGGGTCCGGGTTCGTACCTCATCGAAAATTCTAGTGCCGCGTCGGCGGCGCTTTGCGGCAATCGCGCACAGTACCGCGGCCAGAAGCGCCACCAGCGCGAGGAGATCTGTGTGATGCATCACGAGACCCGGGTTACGGGCGTTGTCTGCGCGGGCTGCAGCTTGACGGGTCTCGGTTCGGCGAACACGTGGCCCTGCACGTAGTCCACGCCAATCCTTCTGAGCTCGAGCATGGTGGCGACGTCGGCCACGCATTCCCCGATGGTGCGTATGCCGACGCGATTGGCGATGCGGGCAAGCGCCACCGTTATCTCGCGATCGACCGGGTTGGCCGCCATCCTGCGAACGATGGTTTCGCTGATCTTCAGGTAATCCATCGGGATCTTCCGCAGCATCGAGAACGACCCGATCAGGGCGCCGCAGTCATCGATGGCTATCTGGCAGCCGGCGTCCTTCACCTTGGTGGCGAAGTACTGAGCGCGTTCGGGATGCTCGACGACGACCATTTCGGCGATCTCGAAGCACAGCCGTTCGGCCGGCAGCGCGTACTCCTTGATGAGATCCAGCAGCGTGTCGAGGAATCGATCGTCGAGCAGCGACTGCCCCGACACGTTCATGCTGGTCCAGTCGCTTCCGCGAAACGTATTGCCCTTGCGGCTGATCGCGCGGATGACCTTCCTCGCGAGCCATCGATCGATATCCGGCAGCACGTGGTAGCGCAGCGCGGAGGGCATGAAATGCGCGGGCGTGAACACACGGCCGTTGTCGTCCTGCAGCCTCAGCAGGAGCTCGCTGCCGTGCGGCAGGCGCGTGTCGGCGGCCGGGACGATTGGCTGGCTGTAGAGCAGGAACTTGTTCTTGAGGATCGCGTGCTGCATGCAGCGCAACCAGTGGATCTCCCCAAGCCGATCCGACAGCATCGAGTCGGTGACATGATAGGTGTGAACCCGGTTTCCGCCTTCGTTCTTCGCCGCATAGCAGGCGACGTCGGCGGAGGCGAGCAGTTCGGTGAGATCAGTGGTCTGCCGGTTGATTTCGACCACGCCCATGCTCGCCGTGGAGTCCAGCTGCTGCCCCTGCCAGTCGAGCCGATAGTCGGCCACGCACGCAGCGATGCCTTCGGCGATCGCGCGGGCCTTCTGGATGGGACAGCTGTACAGCAGCACGGCGAACTCGTCGCCGCCGAGCCGCGCGATGGTATCGGCGCCGCGTATCTTCGCGCGCAGCGCGGCGGTCAGCCCCTTCAGGTACTCGTCGCCGGCCGCATGTCCGAATCCGTCGTTGATCCGTTTGAAGTGATCGAGGTCTATGTAGCACAGGGCGTGGCTGTGCCCCGTCATGGAGGCGTGGTCGAGGAGCTTGCGCAGCCGATGCTCCAGTTCCTGCCGGTTGATGAGGCCGGTCAGGGCGTCGTGTTTGGCGGCCCAGCTCATGCTCATCGCGGCCGCGTGCTTGTCGGTGACGTCGCGGAAGCTCAAGACCACTCCGCCGACGCCGCCGCAGCCGTCATCGGCCGGCGTGCAGGCATATTCGATGCTGCAGGTATTGCCGCCGTCGCGCAGCAAGGCTACGGCGGTCTCGCCAATGACCGGCCGGCGGGCCTTCATGCATGCTGCGATCGGGTCCTCGGGGTCGGCATTGCCGTCGAGGTCGGCGATGCGGAATACCGACGTGGCCGGCCTGCCGAGCGCGTCTTCCACACCGATGCCGGTCAGCACCTCGGCGGACGGATTCATGTACTCGATGTTGCCCTGGGCGTCGGTGGCGATTACCGCCTCGGCGAGGGCCTGCAGGGTGCGTAGCATGCGCGCGCCGGCCACGGCCTCGGCGCTGGGCGTGCCGGGCATGGTGATCACCGGTGCTCGTGGTGATGGCCCGGGTATCGGCGGATTCGAGGGGTGCTCGTGTGTACTCATGATCGGGTCTCCGCTGCGGGGCGGTCCCGGCGTGGGCCACGATGTGGCCCCGGCCGGAATTGTCGCCTTGCAGCAGGAGGAAGCAAGTTCGCTGCCAGCTGTGACCCAAATCACAGTCGTGCCGGCCACGCGAACGTTGTTCACTGAAAAATAATGATTTATTCGAGGTGGCTGGCTCTGGCTACATTCCGACCAGGAGCTAGGACGAACGCTGAGTCAGAAAATTGACGCCGAGGAAGGGCAGCGGTCTTGCCGGTCGCCGGCATCGGTCTGCCGCCGGGAGAGAGGCGGGCGGAGCCGGCACAGGGCGGCTGGGGCCGCGGCCTGTGCCGGAAGTGCGGGGCAATTAACGCCGCCGGCGCCGTGCCTCGATCCGCATGCGCAACGCGTTCAGCCGGATGAAGCCGGTGGCGTCGGCCTGGTTGTAGGCGCCGGCATCTTCCTCGAACGTGGCGATGGTCGGATCGAACAGGCTGTGGCGCTCGGACTTGCGTCCGACGACGCTGACGCTGCCCTTGTAGAGCTTCAGTCTCACCACGCCGTTGACGTTGCGCTGGGTGTGGTCGATGAGGGCCTGCAGGGCGAGGCGCTCGGGGCTGAACCAGTAGCCGTTGTAGATGAGCGAGGCGTAGCGCGGCATCAGCTCGTCCTTCAGGTGAGCGACCTCGCGATCGAGCGTCAGCGACTCCACCGCGCGATGGGCCTTCAGCAGGATGGTGCCGCCCGGCGTCTCGTAGCAGCCGCGCGATTTCATGCCGACGTAGCGGTTCTCCACCAGGTCCAGCCGGCCGATGCCGTTCCTGCCGCCCAGCTCGTTGAGCCTGGCAAGCAGCCGCGCCGGGCTCATCTCGCGACCGTTGATCGCGACCGGATCGCCCTTGCGGAACGCGATCTCGATGTAGGTCGGGCGCGCGGGCGCCTTCTCCGGCGCCACGGTCCAGCGCCACATCGCCGGCTCGGCCTCTTTCCACGGGTTCTCCAGCACCGCGCCCTCATAGGAGATGTGCAGCAGGTTGGCGTCCATGGAGTAGGGGGACTTCTTGCCCCGCTTCATCTCCACCGGGATCTTGTGCTTGTTGGCATAGGCCAGCAGCTTCTCCCGCGAGGTCAGGTTCCACTCCCGCCAGGGTGCGATGATCTTGATGTCGGGACGCAGTGCGTAGGCGCCGAGCTCGAAGCGGACCTGGTCGTTGCCCTTGCCAGTGGCACCGTGGGAAATGGCATCCGCGCCGGTCTCGTTGGCGATCTCCACCAGGCGCTTGGCGATAAGCGGCCGCGCGATCGAAGTGCCGAGCAGGTACTCGCCTTCATAGATCGTGTTGGCGCGGAACATCGGGAAGACGAAGTCGCGGACGAACTCCTCCTTGAGGTCCTCGATGTAGATCTTCTTCACGCCCATCAGCCGGGCCTTGCGGCGGGCCGGCTCGAGCTCCTCACCCTGGCCGATGTCGGCGGTGAAGGTCACGATCTCGCACTGATAGTTCTCCTGCAGCCATTTCAGGATGACCGAGGTATCCAGACCACCCGAGTACGCGAGCACCACCTTCTTGATGTTCTTCGCTGCCATCTTGCTCCGCTCCCAAAGTCGCGCTTAAAGGCGCGCATTGTGCCGCCGGGCCGCGGGCGCGTCCAGCGCAGGCCGGCGCCTCGCGCGGCGCGGGATCCCTGCGGCTCCGGCGTCAGCCGGCGAGCCAGGGTGTGAGGATATCGAGGAAGGCGTCCGGGGAATCGGCGTGCGGCCAGTGACCGGCGCCGGCGACGGTGGCGATGCGCGCGCGTGGGAAGCGCGCAAGGATGAGCGGCTCGTGCCCGGGAAGCACGGCGCCGGAGCGCTCGCCGCGCACGAACAGGACCGGGCCGTCGAAGCGGCCGTCGATATCGGGGAAGCCGGCGATCTCCGGCAGCGCCCTGCGGATGGCCGGCAGGTTGATGCGCCAGGCGTAATGCCCGTCGCGCACAGCGAGGTTGTGCAGCAGGAAGTTCCGTACCGCCGGATCAGGCGCCACGGTCCGGAGCAGCTCGCCGGCCTGTGCCCGGCTGGACGGCGCCGATGCGGCGACGGCTTCCATGGCATCGAGGAGTTCCGCGTAGCGCTCGGGGTAATTCACCGGGGCGATGTCCACCACCGCCAGCTTGCGCCAGCGCGCCGATTGCACGAGCGCGGCGGTCATCGCAACCTTTCCGCCCATGCTGTGGCCGATGAGGATCGGCTGCGGCAGCTCCAGCCTGTCGGCGAGCGCGCACACGTCCGCGGCCATGGCGCGATAGGCCATGTCGGCGGCGTGCGCCGAGTCGCCGTGATTGCGCAGGTCCACGCTCACGACCCGGTACCGATCCGCGAGGCGCCGGGCGACGGTCTGCCAGTTTCGCGAGGAGCCGAACAGTCCGTGGAGGATGATTACGGCGGGGCCCTGGCCGGTGTCCCGGAAGGCGAGGCGCAAGGTCGTATCCGATGTCATGGAGCGCGCGGGCAGAGGGGGTGGGCGCCGTGCCGAGGGTCGATCCCGATCAAGGTCGATGCAGTCATCGTGCAGGCCACACGATATCAACTCCCGCCGCGCACCGACAGGGGGCATCGCCTTGGTGCAGGAGCACCTCTGCGGGGCGATTTCGGTCTTATGTCCTAAAGTTTTCACTGCCACTCACGATAAAAGGGGGTGTCGAGGCGGAAATTTTCCCGTGGGACGCCCGATAAATGGGAAGGTCGAGACCGAGAATTTTCGGCGTAACACCGAAGGGCAAAGCGTCGGGTGACCAGTCGGCACCAACTTTACTTTGAGAGACCGAATCATGAATCTAAAGCAAAAGTTTACGTGGGGCTCAGTGGTTCTTGGAGCGTTGCCGGCGGCAATTCTCGCCGCCGCCATCAGCCTGGCTGCGACGCGTCACACCGACGCTGACGCCCAGGCCTTCCTCGCCGGCAACGCCAGCGTCGAGGCGCAGGCCGCGCTCGGCAATTACCGCGCGCACCTGGCCAAGACAGTGGCCACGAACGCCGCCGTGCTCGGGGCGGTGCTGGCGGTCATCGGCGGGGCGGCCGGATGGCTCTTCGCGCGTTCGGTGACAACGCCCATCACGCAGTTCACCGCGTCGGCGAAGAAGCTCGCCGATGACCTCGTCAAGGGCAAGGGCGATCTCTCCAAGCGGCTCGACGAGTCGCGCAAGGACGAGATCGGCGCGATCGGCAAGGTGATGAACGTGTGGATCGAGAGCTCGCAGATCCTGGTGGCGAAGCTGGTCGACACGCAGCAGCAGGTGGCCTCTGCCGTGAACGACATCATCAACCTGGCGAACCACACCTCCAACGGGCTGAGCCGCCAGCAGAGCGAGACCGAACAGGTCGCCACCGCCATGAACGAGATGACCGCCACGGTGCAGGAAGTGGCGCGCAACGCGGTCAACGCGGCGGAGGCGGCCAAGAGCGCCGACAACGACGCCAAGAGCGGCCACGGCGTGGTCAACACCACGATCGGCGCGCTCAACAACCTCAGCGTGGAATTCGAGCGGGCCACCGACGTCATGCGCAAGCTGGAGCAGGACAGCACGAGCATCGGCTCGGTCCTGGCGGTGATACGCGAGATCGCCGATCAGACCAACCTGCTGGCGCTCAACGCCGCCATCGAGGCCGCCCGTGCCGGCGAGCAGGGCCGCGGATTCGCGGTGGTGGCCGACGAGGTCCGTACGCTCGCCAGCCGCACGCAGGAGTCCACCCGCGAGATCGAGGGCATCATCGATCAGCTGCAGAGCCGCTCCAAGGAGGCGGTGGTGGTGATGGACGCGAGCCGTTCGAGCGTCAATCAGTGCGTGTCGCAGGCCGCGCAGGCCGGCGGCGCGCTGGACACGATCACCACGCGTGTCGGGGTGATCGATCAGATGAACGCGCAGATTGCCTCCGCCGCCGAGGAGCAGTCCTCCGTGGCCGAGGAGATAAACCGCAACATCGTCAACATCTCGCGCGTCACCGACGAATCCGCGGAGGCGGCCAAGCAGACCACCGTGGCCAGCGACCGGCTCGCCCAGGTCGCGACCGAACTGGCGAAGTACTGTTCCATGTTCAAGGGCTACGCCGTCTGATCTACGCCGCCGGGCGGTAACGCTCCACGTGCAAGGGGCGCCGCGAGGCGCCCCTGGTTTTTTATGCATTCTGGCGCGCGGCGATCGCGCACCCGCGAGTAAAATCCGCCTGATACTCGAATCCGGCCGTCGGCCGCAAAACCGGCGCGCCGGTATTGGGTTGGGCGCTGCGCCCGCTTAGAATCCGTTCTCCCGTGCTTCAAACCCGCTCCCCGCGAAAAATGCCGACTCAAGAGATCGCGCTCGTACTGAAATCGTCATTGCCCAGCGCTCGCCAGATCGACCGGCTCCCCGCATGGATTGTCGTCGTCCCCGAGCAGCCGGCGGCCGCAACCTGGCGCGACCTGCCTTACGGCGAGGTTCTCGCGCAGCGGTACAAACGGCGTCCGCAGGCGCCGGCGGCGGGCTCCCCGATCACCTGCGAACTGCCGAACGGCGTTGGCGCGCAGGTGGCGCTGGTGACGCTGTCCCGCGCCATCGAAACCTTCGAGCTGCTGACTACGGCGCGAAAGCTCGTGGCGACACATGCCGAGATGCAGCCGCCGGAAATCGGCATAGTGATCCACGGCTTCGGCGTGGAGATGTCGGAGCGGGTGGGCGAGGCGGTGCTTGCTGCGGCGCTCGCGGCCGCCGCGCCGATGCCCGACCTGCGCAGCAAGCAGCGGCGCAGGTGGCCGCTGAAAAGGATCCACGCCTTCGGGACGTCCCCGCTGCACCGGTACGATCGGACCTGCGCTGAGCTGGCCGGGAGCAGCCTCGCCCGCTATCTCGCCACGCTGCCGCCGACGGAGCTTACGCCGGCCGCATACCGCAAACGCGTGGCGCGGATCGCCCGCGATCACGATCTGAGGATGGACTTCCTGGATATCGCGGCACTGAAGCGCAAGAAGGCCGGCGCCTTTCTCGCCGTGGCGCAGGGCAGCCCGCGCGCGGACGCCGGCATCCTCCGGCTGCGCTACACGCCGGCGCGCGGCCGGAACCGGCCCGCGATCGCGCTCGTCGGCAAGGGGATCTGCTTCGATACCGGCGGCGTAAACGTCAAGCCGCCACGCTACATGCTCGGCATGCAAGGCGACATGCAGGGCAGCGCGGTGGCGCTCGGAACACTGCTGGCACTGGCCGAACTGAAGGTCGACTATCCGGTGGAGGCCTGGCTGGCGCTGGCGATGAATCACATCGGGCCGCACGCGTACAAGCCCACCGACGTGGTGACCGCATGCAACGGCACCACGATCGAGGTGATCCATACCGATGCGGAGGGGCGCATGGTGCTGGCCGATACGCTGGCGCTGTGCTCGCAAGGCCGGCCGGGGCTAATCATCGACTACGCGACGCTCACCGGCAGCTGCGTGCAGGCGATCGGCAAGTCCTACAGCGGCGTGTTCACCAATCGCAGCGAGTGGTGGATGCCGCTCATCGAGAACGGGCGGCTCAGCGGCGAGCGCGTCTGGCCGTTTCCCCTGGACAAGGATTACGACAAGGCGCTGGAGAGCGTCATCGCCGACACCAAACAGTGCGCCGAGGAGGGGCCGGCGGACCACATCCTGGCTGCGCGCTTCCTATCCCAGTTCGTCGGCGAGGGGATCCCGTGGATCCATTTCGATCTCTCCTCGGCGAGCAATCGCGACGGGCTCGCGCACGTGCCGACGCACTTCAACGGCTTCGGCGTCAGGTACACCCTGGACCTGCTGCTGAACCATCGCCTGCCGCGGTGACTATCGGTCGACGCGGGAGCGGTTGATCACAGGGCGAAGGCCGCGACTGCGGGATCCGCGCGTCGGCCACGGCGGCGCGGCACGGGCCGCGGAGATCAGGCCTGGTAGGCGCGGGCGCGCAGGACGATTCCCTCGGCCATGTGCCGCAGCGCCATCACCAGGAAACGCGACAGGTCGGAGTGCTCCGAGTAATTGGCCGAGTACAGCGACTTGACCCGATCCTCTGCCACGAATCTGTAGGCGCCGCCCCATTTTTCCGTCTGGTGTTCGTCGTAGACGGCGACCGCGACACCCTTCTCCTTGGTGACGAGCGAAAAACAGGGTATGTCGGTCATGCCGTCGCCGACGAAGATGAATTGACTCATCGGTATGCGCAGGCGATCGGGCCCCAGCTTGCGATTGACATCGAAGGGTCGCCCGCGCGAGCCCTTGCCGATGAGCCCCTTCTGGATGTGGAACAGGTAGCGCGTCTTGTCCGTGAAGCTGACGATGCGCCGGGTGAACAGCGCCACGCCATGTTCGTCGTAGTGAAATTCCGACGCCCAGATGTCGGTGAACTCATGCGCGACGCGCGTGTTTCGCACGACGTCGCCGATGCCGCTGCTGATGAGGTAGAACTCCACGGATACCCGCGGATCGACCTCCTTGACGCAGCGGCGCAGCCGCTCGAACAGCGTCTCCACGCCGGGGTGCAGGGGCAGCTCGCGGCCCCAGGCCGTGAGATCCGCGCGCGTCAAAGCCGGCATCGCGCCGCGGCGTGACCGTTCGATCATCCTGTAGAGATACGCGGGCACCGGGTCCCAGTCCTGCGCCAGCAGATCGCCGACCTCCTGCTTCCAGAACGGCCCGGTATCCAGGCCGGCGCGTCGCAGCAAGCCGGAGGTGCTGTCGGGCGCCAGCGTGTCGTCGAAATCGAAAACTACGGCGATGATGTCGTGCATGGTCCCATCGGGCGCGCCGCTCTGCGCGCGCGTGTCAGGCTTTCCCCTGCGAGATGTTGAGCCCGATGATGCCGGCGACGATCATGACGATGCTGATCACCTTCAGCGCGCTCAGCGGGTCTTTCAGCCATACGACGCCGACGATGGCGATCGTCGCGGTCGCGGTGCCCGACCAGACCGCGTAGGCAATCCCGAGCGGCAAGGCCCTGAGCGCCAGGGAGAACAGCCAGAAGGACAGGCTGAAGGCGACGAGCACCGTCACGGTCGGCAACGGCCTGGTGAACCCGTCGGCCGCCTTCAGCGCGACCGAGCCCACCACCTCGAAGGCGATGGACCCGGCCAGGCATGCCCAGCCATATGCCGCCGTCGTCTGTTCCATCCGTCGTTCCACCTGCTCCTCGCGCAAGGCGCGGCCGTGTCTTAGTCGCACGGTCCGCCATTATACAGTTGCTCACGGACGCGCCCGGCGGATTCCGTGCTGCCCGCACCGCCGTGAGCGAAGGCCGGATCGGCACCTCCCGGCGTACCCCCGCGACCGCTGCCGGTTGGCGTATTGCGCGGGGGCTCAGAGGGCGGCATTGAGCGCGTGCTCGTAGGCCCAGAAGACCTCTTCGCCGAAACACGCGAAGGTCACCTCGTCGATGGTGTCGATGGCGGTCAGCGCGCGCAGGGTCTCGGCCACGGCGATGCGCGCCGCGTGCCGCACCGGGTAGCCGTAGACGCCGCAGCTGATGGCGGGAAACGCGAGCGTGCGGATGTGGTGCTCACGGGCGAGCGCGAAGCAGTTCCGATAGCACGAGGCCAGCAACTCCGGTTCTCCGCGCGCGCCGCCCTCCCAGACGGGACCGACCGTGTGGATGACGTACTTCGCGGGCAGCTTGTACCCGCGTGTGAGCTTCGCGGCGCCCGTGTCGCAGCCGCCCAGCGACCTGCATTCCTCGAGCAGGGCCGCGCCGGCCGCGCGGTGTATCGCGCCGTCGACGCCGCCGCCGCCGAGCAGGGAATGGTTGGCGGCGTTGACGATCGCATCGACGCGCAGCTTGGTGATATCGGCCGCGAGAACCTGAACGCGCTCACGCAAAGGATTTGTCATGGCAACGAACGTGATCAGGGTCATCGATCATCCGAACGCATCATAGCGCGTCGCCCGCGCGCGGTTAACGCTCGCGGGGCTGTCATCGTGTCATGGCAGTGCTATTCTGGGCACGCCTCGGGTGATCCGACACCGACTGTTGCATTCGTGTGAACAGCGCGGTGCGCGACCTCGCCGCAATCAGAGACGACAGGGCTCTCTGCGGGGGAATCGCCGGAACCAGCGGCGACGGCGCCGAGGTCGAGCCGATGACAACGACAACGGGAGGTACACCCATGGGAATGCTGCAGGAGTTCAAGGAATTCGCGGTAAAAGGGAACGCGGTGGACATGGCGGTGGGCATCATCACCGGCGCGGCGTTCGGGAAGATCGTCTCGTCGATCGTCGATGACGTGGTCATGCCGCCGATCGGGCTGATGCTCGGCGGCGTGGACTTCAGCGATCTGAAGTTCGTGCTGAAGGACGCGGTCGGCGAGGTGCCGGCCGTGACGCTGAACTGGGGCAAATTCATACAGACGTGCCTGGACTTCGTGATCGTCGCGTTCGCGGTGTTCATGCTGGTCAAGGCGATCAACACTCTGAAGCGCAACCAGGAAGCCGCGCCGCCGCCCGCACCGCCGGCCGACGTCGCGCTGCTGACCGAGATACGCGACCTGTTGAAGACCCGTTGAACCCCGCGTCCGTGCGTCGCCGTCGGGGCGGCGCCGGGCCCGCGGCCGGGGTGCCGCCGCTGTCGCGGCGCGTGGTCGGTCGGCAGATATGCCCCGCGGCCGGGCATGCCCGCGGCGGGGTGATCTTCAGCCCGCCTCGACGTGCCGGCGATTGTCCTCGGGATAGCGGTACTCCATGAACTTGGCCGTGGCGCGCGCGATCGGTTCGCCGAAATGCCGCGCCACCACCAGGAGTGCCATGTCGATGCCGGCGGAAATCCCGGCGGAGGTCAGGACCCGCCCGTTGTCGGTTTCCACGACGTTCTGCTCGCCGTGCACCTCCACGCGCGGGAACGACTCGCGCAGCCACTCCAGGGCCTTGTAGTGCGTCGTCGCGGGCTTGCCGTCCAGGAGGCGCGCCTTGCCGAGCAGCAGCGAGCCGGTGCACACCGAGGAGAGCGTCTCGACCTGACGGCCGCGCTCCGCGATCCACGCGATCAGCCGATCGTTGTTGATCTCGCGGCGGGTGCCCCAGCCGCCGGGTACCACGAGCACGTCCAGTCGGGGGCAGTCATCGATGGTGCAGTCGGGCGCCACGCGCATGCCGCCGCTCGCCCGGATCTCCGCATCGGTCTCTGCGACCAGCAGGACCTCGAACGGCGACTGCTCCTCCCACCGGCGCTCCTCGTTGAACCGCACGAGGGTGAATACCTCGAATGGGCCGGTGAAGTCGAGCACCTCCACATCCGGGAAGACGAGGATGCCGACTCGCTTGCGCACGCGGGCGTTCATCCCGGCGCCGTGATCATTCGAGCTTTACGTTCAGGACGAAGTCGGCCCCGCCGCCGGAGCCGGCGGCCTTCCCGATCTTGATCGTGTAATCGCCGTCACGCGGCAGCTTGCTCGACCAGTTGGTCAGTTCCGAGACGATCTCGCCGCGGCTGCTGTAGACCGCGAAGACAGTGTCCGGGGACCCCTCGAAACTGAGCGTGAGCAACTGGCCGCCCTTGGCGCGGACCACGTAGTCGCGCGTGCCCTTCGCGGGAACCGCGCCCTTGAGCTGGGTGCTGGACCTGTTTCCCCCCACCTGGATGCGCTCCGCGCCCCCGGCGGCGTCCTCTGGCGCGGCCGCGGCGACGACCGGCTTGGGCTCCAGCGGCTTCGGGGTGGCCGCGGCCTCTGCCGCCGGTCCTGGTGCGGAGGCCGCCGCCTCAGGGCTGGCGGCGGTCTCCGGGGTGGCCGTCGCCTCGGGGCCCGGCGCGGGGGCCTGTTGTGCCGCCATCGCAGCCGCCGTCGGCAGAGGCCCGAGCAACTGCTGGGCGCGCGCCACCACGGCCACCGCTTCGTACTCGCCGACGACCGCCGGCAAGCCGTCTATCGTCTTGGTTGCGGTAATGAGCTTGCCCGTCGGGGTAAAGGCCATGTTCCGCTTCACGTTCTTGGTTACCAGCGGATTCGGCGGGTTCAGCTCCAGCCAGCGCCCGTCGTCCTGGAAGAGGAAGAGGTTGCCGTTGTCGAAGTAATAACGATTCGTGGAGATGCTGTTGTCCGAGGTCGTCAGCTTCTCCTCGATCAGCACGATCTGGTTGCCGGAGGAATACATCGAAATGTCGCTGCGGACGTCTCCGAACACCTGCGGCTGGCTGCGCAGCGTATAGCCCGACAGCCCGGCGTCGACGGCTGCCGCCTTGTTCTGAGCCACCGTCAGCAGCGGGTCGGGCGGCGGCGGCATCGGCACCGCAATCGATGCGTCCGTGCCGGGCGGCGGCACCGGGGCGACCGCGGTCTCCGGCATCAGGACCTCGGGCTGCGGAGGTGCGGCATCGGCGGAAGGGGCGCCTTCACCGGCGTCGCCGCTCTTGCGGCCGCAGGCGCCCAGCGCGAGAAGCAGGGCCAGAGTGCATACGATGGGCTTGATGGTCGCCATTTCTTCTCTCCAGTCGACGTTTGCGGGGGGCGCCTGCCTGCCACCGCCTTTCGAGTTTTTTTCCGGGACGAATGATACCAATTCGGCGGCAGGCCCTTCAGGATTTGTCGCCGCCGGCCGACCACGTCCGTGGGACCAGCGCGCCGAGCCGGTCCAGGGCCCCGTGCAACGCCTCCATGAGCGCGGCACAGCGCGCCGGATCGAACGACGGCGCGGCGCCCCAGTCATGGAGCCATACCGGCTGACGGCACGCGGCCTCCGTCTCCTCCTCGTAACGGGGGATGACGTGGGCGTGCAGGGCAGGCTCGATGTTGCCGAGCATCTCGTAATTGATCCGCCGGGCGCGCGTGACGGTCATCAGTGCCTCTCCTATGGCGCCCATGTCGGCCAGGAACTGTACCCGATCCTCGCCCTGCAGGGCATGCAGGTCGGCGACGACGGGGTCCGGATACAACAGGCAGTAACCCGGCAGGATCTGCGGGTCGCCCATGACGGCCCAGCCTGAGCGCATGCGTCCGACGGCGCGCGGGAGGCTGCCGGCTCGGGCCTGGGCGACGTAGCGATGGATTGCGGTTTCGATGGGGCGATCGGTCACGGCTGTGGCAGGGTCGAGGTGACTGAATTCACAGGGCGAACGCAACGCACCATAACCGCAACCGAATACAGGTACAATCCTTGCCTGCGTTGAAGTCCAACCGTTCAAAAATCCCCAAGACAACCAATCCCAGATCATGAAGATACTCGTCACCGGCGCTGCCGGTTTCATCGGTTCCGCAGTCAGCCTGCGCCTGCTCGCCCGCGGCGACGAGGTGGTGGGCCTGGACAATCTCAACGACTATTACGACGTCACGCTGAAGGAGGCGCGGCTGGCGCGGCTGACCGGCCAGAAGGGCTTCCGCTTCCACAAGCTCGACGTGGCCGATCGGCCGGCGATGGTCGAGGTGTTCAAGAACGAAAGGCCGCAGCGCGTGGTGCATCTCGCCGCGCAGGCCGGGGTGCGCTACTCGCTCACCAATCCGCACGCCTACGTGGACGCCAACCTGGTCGGTTTCGTCAACATCCTGGAGGGTTGCCGTCACAACGGCATCGAGCACCTGGTCTATGCCTCGTCGAGCTCGGTCTACGGCGCCAACACGCGCATGCCGTTTTCCGTGCACGACAACATCGATCATCCCGTCTCGCTGTACGCGGCGACCAAGAAGGCCAACGAGCTGATGGCGCACACCTACAGCCACCTCTACAACATGCCGACGACGGGCCTGCGCTTCTTCACGGTCTACGGCCCGTGGGGACGTCCGGACATGTCGCTGTTCATGTTCACCAAGAACATCCTCGAGGGGAAACCCATCGACGTCTTCAACTTCGGCAACCACCGCCGCGACTTCACCTACGTGGACGACATCATCGAGGGCGTCATCCGCGCGCTCGATCACGTGGCCCAGCCCAATCCCGGCTGGAACAGCGACGCCCCGGACCCCGGCACCAGCCGCGCGCCGTATCGCGTCTACAACATCGGCGCCAACAATCCCGTCCACCTCATGCATTTCATCGAGGTGCTGGAGGGGTGCCTCGGCCGGAAGGCGGAGAAGAACATGCTGCCGCTGCAGCCCGGCGACGTGCCCGACACCTACGCCGACGTGAAGGACCTGGCCGCCGACGTCGGCTACCGGCCGCAGACGACGGTGGAGACCGGGATCGCCAATTTCGTGAAATGGTATATGGACTACTACAAGGTGAAAGCATGAGTCACAAAAGGAAGATCTCGGTCGTCGGTCTGGGGTACGTCGGACTGCCAGTGGCGGTGGAGTTCGGCAAGAACGAGCGCGTCATCGGTTTCGACATCAACGCCAAGCGTGTCGCGGAGCTGAAGAAGGGCGTCGACCACACCGGCGAGGTGAGCAGCCGGGACCTGAGGGCGGCGGATGTGCAATACACCTGCGACCCGAAGGATCTCAGGCAGGCCGATTTTCACATCGTCGCCGTGCCCACCCCCGTCGACGACGCCAAGCGGCCGGATCTCACGCCCGTCATCAAGGCCTCCGAGACGGTAGGCCGCATCCTCAAGAAGGGCGACATCGTGGTTTACGAATCCACCGTGTATCCGGGCGCGACCGAGGAGGATTGCGTGCCGGTCCTGGAGCGCGAGTCGCGGCTTAAGTGCGGCAAGGACTTCTTCGTCGGCTACTCCCCCGAGCGCATCAATCCCGGCGACAAGGTCCACACCTTCAAGACCATCACCAAGGTGGTATCGGGGCAGAACCCCACCATACTGGAGATCGTCGCGGCCGTTTACAGCTCGGTGGTGACGGCCGGCGTGCACAAGGCGCCGTCGATCAAGGCGGCCGAGGCGGCCAAGGTCATCGAGAACACGCAGCGCGATCTCAATATCGCGCTCATGAACGAACTGGCGCTCATCTTCCGCAAGATGGGCATCGACACCCGCGACGTGCTCGAGGCTGCAGGCACCAAGTGGAACTTCCTCAAGTTCGAGCCGGGCCTGGTCGGCGGCCACTGCATCGGCGTCGATCCGTATTACCTGACGCACAAGGCGGCGATCATGGGCTACATTCCCCAGGTCATACTGGCCGGGCGGCGCATCAACGACGACATGGGGCAGTACGTCGCAAGCGAGGTGGTCAAGGAGCTCATTCATCAGGGCAAGGGCATCAAGGGCAGCACGGTGACGGTGCTGGGCCTCACCTTCAAGGAGAACGTCCCGGACCTGCGCAACACCCGCGTCGTCGACATCGTCAAGGAGCTGAAGGACTACTCCATCAACGTCCAGGTGCACGATCCCATGGTGGAGCCGGAGGAGGCGGTGCAGGAGTACGGCATCCACGTCGTGCCGCGCAACAAGCTGAAGCCCGCGGATGCGGTGGTGTTCGCGGTGGCCCACCAGGACTTCATCGACGAGGGGTGGCCGCTCGTCAAGTCGCTGCTGAAGGGCGGCAAGGGCGTGGTGGCGGACGTCAAGGGCCGGCTGCCGCGCACGCGCGTGCCGGCGGGGATCTCGCTGTGGAGGCTGTGACGTTGCCGTGATTGGTTGTTCGTGATTCGTGATTGGTGAGGCGGGGGCCAGGAGGTCCCCGCGGCTCGAGACAGGGAGTGTCAGGCATGAAGACCCACAAGGACTTGCGGGCATGGCAGTTCTCGATTCAACTGGCGCAGCGGATCTACGTGCTGACCTCGAAGTACCCGCCCGACGAGAGATTCGGACTGACCTCTCAGATGCGGCGCGCTGCCGTGTCGATCGCCGCAAACATCGCTGAAGGGGCCGCCCGTCAAAGCACACGGGAGTTCCTGCATTTCCTTCATGTTGCCCGTGGTTCGGTGAGCGAGTTGCACACTGAAGTGGAGATCTCACGGTCCATCGGGATGATCCCGGAGCCGGCATTCCTGGAAGTGGCGAGAATGATCGACCGGCAGGGTCGACTGGTGCAGGGACTGATCCGGGCTGTTGGCAATACTGGGCGAAGAATCAACGTATAATCCGGCATGCGGTGATAGCCGGCGTCGTCTTGCACGGCACATCGAATCACCACTAACGAATCACCAATTACGAGTCCAGAGTATGAATGTCGTGATGATCGGGGCCGGCTACGTCGGTCTCGTTTCCGGCGCGTGTTTTTCCGAGTTCGGCGCGACCGTCACCTGCGTGGACGTGGACAAGGCCAAGATCGATCGGCTCAAGACGGGCCAGATCCCCATCTACGAACCCGGACTCGACGCGCTGGTCGAGAAGAACGTGCGCGGACGGCGGTTGCACTTCAGCACGGATCTCGCGAGTGCCGTCGGCGGCGCCGACATCGTCTTCATCGCCGTCGGCACGCCCAGCCGTCGCGGCGAGGGTTACGCCGATCTGACCTACGTCTACGAGGCGGCGCGCCAGATCGCCGCGGCCCTGACGGGTTATACCGTGATCGTCGACAAGTCCACGGTGCCGGTCGGCACGGCGCGCAACGTCGCGCGCATCGTCCGCGAGGCCAATCCCAACGCCGATTTCGACGTGGCCTCCAACCCCGAGTTTCTGCGCGAGGGCGCCGCGATCTCCGACTTTCTGCGTCCCGATCGGGTCGTGATCGGCGTCGAGAGCGACCGCGCCGAGGCGCTGCTGAGAGAGCTCTATCGCCCGCTCAACCTCATCGAGGCACCCATCCTCAGGACCAACATCGAGAGCGCCGAGCTCATCAAGTACGCGAGCAACGCCTTTCTCGCCACCAAGATAAGCTTCATTAATGAAATCTCCATGCTCTGCGAGGTCGTCGGCGCCGACGTACACGCGGTGGCCAAGGGCATGGGCCTGGATGGCCGCATCGGCCGCAAGTTCCTGCACGCCGGCCCGGGTTACGGCGGCTCGTGCTTCCCGAAGGACACCCAGGCGCTCGTGCGCATTGCGCAGGAACACGGCGTGTCGAGCCGCATCGTCGAGGCGGTGATCGAGGTGAATGCGGCGCAGAAGGCGCGCATGGTGAAGAAGATCCGCGATGCGCTCGGCGGCGGCGAGGCGGGCAAGACCATCGCCGTGCTGGGGCTGACGTTCAAGCCGGAGACCGACGACATGCGCGATGCGCCCTCCCTGTCGATCCTGCCGCCCTTGATGGAAAAGGGCGCGACGATCCGCGCGCACGATCCGCACGGCATGGAGGAGGCGAAGAAGCTGCTGCCGGCGGGAATCCTCTATTGCCAGGATGTCTACGAAGCGTCCGAGGGGGCGGACGCGGTCGTGCTGCTCACGGAGTGGAACGTCTATCGCGGCCTCGATCTCGACCGAATCAGGTCCGCGATGAGCGGCAACGTCTTCTGCGATCTGCGCAACGTCTACGAGCCCGGCGCCATGCGCGCCGCGGGCTTTGAATACATCTGTGTCGGGCGATGAGCCCTTGCCACCGCGCCGTTCAGGAACACGACAGCGAGGCGCGGACGGTCACTTGCGGGCGGGAGCGGTTCCCGACCGTGAGGTTGTCGTCGACGTGCCAGGCGCGGCCATCGTCGCGACGAGCAGGAACAGCGGCAGGTATATCACGAACTGTTTGGACAGGTACGAATAGCTGAACAGAGCGTTCGCAATGATGGCGAACGACGCCGAAAGCAAGACTCCGAGCCGCGCCTTTTCATCGCCAAGGCCATGCCGCCAGTTGCTCAGCGCCCGATGCAGCAGGACGCCGAGCCATAGCAGCAGCGCGCCGAGACCGATGACGCCGGTTTCGTACCAGCAGTCGAGCAGGAAGTTGTGCAGATGCTTCGACGCCCGCTGCTCCTGCCGGTTGACGACTACCGTGAAGACCTCGCTGCTGGAGCTTGCGTTGCCGATGCCGACGCCGATCCAGATGTTCTCGGGTGGGTTGGCCAGCGCGTTCCGCCAAATCGCGGTGCGCGTGCTGCTGAGAGTGTCTATGCTGTCTTCCATGGTCGTTGCGTGGCGCAGCCGTTCAATGAATTGTTCGCCACGCGCGAAGACCGCCATGGAAAGCAACGCGACGGCGACCAGGGATATTCGTCGCAGCGGCTGCCCCAGCACGAAGTACGCGTACGCCGCCATGCCCACGATCAGGCCGACCAGCGCGGCGCGGCCATGCGACATCAGAACGTAAGCCAGCATGCTCGCGGCAGCGCCCCCGGCAAACCACCAGCCTTTTGTACCGGTGTACCGGCGCCCAAGCCAGTAGACGAGAAATGGCGCCAGAAACGGCAGATTGTCCTCGCGCATGTAGTGCTCGGGCACGAACTCCGGCTGCGACATTCCGCGAGCGAGCAGGGCGTACAGGAGGACGACGGCGAGGGCCGCCACCCAGGCATAGGCGTCGATGAGCCGACGTTGGCCGCTCTCGACGTAAACGAGGGACGCCAGCGTGAGAAACGGAACGGTGCTGAAGACAACGAAAATCGCGTAGTCCTCGAGCAGACGTAGTGGTTCCGCAGCAAGAGGGACCGCCAGGACGTACGCCAGAATCAGCAACAGGTAAGCGGCCATGATTGGCCGGTCGAACGAGTACCTACGGCCAAACAGCGCGGTCGCGGCCCAAACGAGGTAAGCGATGCCGAGTATGGTGAAAGCGGCGCGGCCTACGATCTGCGCCAGCGGCAGCGCCACCGGCAGCGCCCAGCCGTACTTGAAGAACAGTTGTTGCGAATACCTGACCAATCGCTATCCTTCCGAGACCATTAATCAATCCCGACGCGCTGGCCGGTGTCCGGCGAGGTCGGAAGTATATCAAAGACGCAGAAAATCGAGGCTGACTTGCGCGAGTGGTTTCTCATCTACTGCAAGCCGCGTCAGGAGGCGCTCGCCGCGAGGAATCTCGAGCGACAGGGCTACGAGGTATATCTGCCCATGCTGCGGCAGCGGCGCCGGGGCCGGAGAACCGCCGGCTGGTGTGTGGCGCCCATGTTCCCCCGTTATCTGTTCATCCACCTCGACCAGGGATCCGACAATTGGAAGCCGATTCGCTCGACGATCGGGGTATCGCGGCTGGTCGTTTTCGGTGACCTCCCGGCGCGGGTGCCGGACGCCTTCATCGATGCGTTGACGGCGCAAGCCGGCGAGAATGGCATCCACGAGTGCGGCCAGGGTGGATTCGAGGCCGGCGAGGCCGTGATGATAGTGGGCGGACCAATGGCGGGCTACGAGGCGGTATTCAAGGCGAGAACCGCGAAGGAGCGCGTCGTTCTGCTCCTGAAGATCGCCGGCCGCATGGTCTCGGTAAATGTGCGATCCGAGGATATTGCGCATCTGGAGTGATCGTGCATGAGGGTTGGACGATGGAGGTGCGGCTTTTCGCAGCCGTGACCGGAGTGGGGCGAATACCATGACAATTACTCCCGTTATTCTGGCCGGAGGAGGCGGTACGCGGCTCTGGCCATTGTCGAGGGAACACTATCCCAAGCAGTTCCTGAAATTGGGCGGCGCGGAAACCCTGCTGCAGCAGACCATGCGTCGGCTCGACGGACTCGCCGGGCCGGCGACGGTGGCTGCGCCGTTGATCGTCTGCAACGAGGAGCACCGCTTTCTCGTCGCCGAGCAGGCCAGGCAGCTCGGGATCGTGCCGGGCAGGATCATCCTCGAACCCGCCGGGCGCAGCACCGCACCGGCCCTCACGATCGCGGCTTTGGTCTGCGGCGACGGCGATGCCGATCCGATTCTGCTCATGATGCCCGCCGACCATGTGATACGCGATGCGGCCGCCTTCGCGAGCGCGGCGCAGGTCGGGCTGCGTCACGCGCGAGACGGGGGCCTCGTGACGTTCGGCGTGGTGCCAGACAGACCCGAGACGGGCTATGGCTACATCAGCGCGGGCGCGCGCACGGATGCTGACGGAAGCGCAATGTCGATAGACGGTTTCGTGGAGAAACCGGACCTGGAGACCGCCCGAAGATACGTGGCGTCGGGTACGTACCTCTGGAACAGCGGAATCTTCATGATGAGCGCGTCGACGTGGATGTCGGCGATAGGCCGCTATCGCCGGGATATTCGCGACGCCTGCGTCAGGGCGAACGCGGCAGCGCGACTCGACGGCGATTTCCTTCGTCCCGACGCGGCGGCATTCCTCGCCTGTCCAAGCGACTCCGTCGACTATGCCGTCATGGAGAAAGTGGCCAGGGACGCGAGCGTGAAGGCGGTGGTGGTGCCGCTGGCCGCGGGATGGTCCGACGTCGGCGCGTGGTCCAGCCTCTGGGAGATTTCCGAGCGCGATTCCGCCGGCAACGTTTGCGTCGGCGACGTGTGCGCCATCGACTCGCGCGATTGCATGGTGATATCGGAGCATCGGCTCGTGGCGGTCCTGGGCTGTACCGACCTGGTGGCGATTGAAACGGCCGACGCGATGCTCGTCGCGCCCCGGAACAGGGCGCAGGACGTCAGGCACGTGGTCGACTGGCTGAAGCGGCAGGAACGACCGGAGCGTCTTTCTCACAGACGCGTCTACCGGCCGTGGGGGAGCTACGAGGGCGTGGACGCGGGCGAACGCTTCCAGGTCAAGCGCATCGTCGTGAATCCCTCCGGCAAGCTCTCACTGCAGATGCATCATCATCGCGCAGAGCACTGGATCGTCGTGCGGGGCACGGCGCGCGTCACGCGCGGCGAAGAGGTCTTTCTGCTCACCGAGAATCAGTCGACCTACATACCGGTGGGGGTGATCCACCGTCTGGAGAATCCGGGGACGATACCGCTGGAGCTGATCGAGGTTCAGTCCGGACCCTACCTGGGCGAAGACGACATAGTGCGGTTCGAGGACGCCTACGATCGGCACTGATCCGAGGTCTGCTTGACGCTGAATGTCGTGGGTCCTATAGTGTTCATTTAATGAACACGCAGGACCGCGAGGACGCAGTCACGCTCGAGATTCTCGAGACCATCGATTCGCGAAGCGACGTGTCGCAGAGGCACTTGGCCGAGCGTCTGGACGTAGCGCTGGGACTGACCAATCTCTATTTGAAGCGGTGCATACGCAAGGGCCTCGTGAAGATCAAGCAGGCGCCGGCGAACCGCTATCTGTACTACCTCACTCCCAAGGGCTTTTCCGAGAAAAGCCGTCTCACCGCGAAGTACCTTTCAATCTCCTTCGATTTCTACCGGCGCGCGTCCGAGTCGTGCGCGGCCGCCCTGCGCGCCTGTCGCGCCGACGGGCACGGCCGCATCCTGTTGTGCGGGGTATCGGAACTCGCCGAGATCGCGTCGTTGCGCGCGGAGGAGGAAGGGCTGGAGGTCGTGGGAACCTACGACCCGTCGAGCACGCGCGCGCGATTCGTCGGCCGGCCGGTGTGGCGGAAGTTCGCAGACGTCGCTGAGTTCGACAGCTGCATCCTGACTGCGCTCGACGAGTCGGGCGAGTTGTATCGCGATATCACCACCCGGCTGGGGCCGGGTCGCATCCGCGTACCGGGCGTTCTCGGCCGGGCACACACGCTCGGGGCCGCGGGGCCACGGGCCAGGAGCCAGGCGAAGCAGAGATAGGCGAGCCCGGAGGCTCGTCGGGATGGGCGGATTGGCGTTGCACCGGCGCTACCGGTGCTCGCCATCGCCGGAGGCGGAATCTCGGTTGGCGCGGCGGTGGTCCGCGCGGAGCTGCATGGAGCGAGATACTGGGTCGTGTCCGACGCGGTAGGGCGGTAGCGTGCCTGCCGATCGGTGCCGGCGCCATCGGGCCTAAGAGGGGACAACAATGCTGAATCAGTTCAAGCCGCCCATCACGGACAGAAGGATCCGATTCGCCCTGGCCGGCTGCGGCCGGATCGCGCGCAATCACTTCGAGGCGATGCGGCAGCACGAGGCCGGCGCCGAACTGGTTGGGGTATGCGACATCGATCCCGCCGCGCTCGGGAACGCCGAGAAGCTCACCGGCGCAAGACCTTTCTCACGATACGAGGACATGCTCGCAGAGGTCGATGCCGACGTCGTGGTGCTGGCCACGCCGAGCGGACTGCACCCCAGGCAGACGATCCAGGCCGCCGAGGCCGGATTCAACGTCATGACCGAGAAGCCGATGGCGACCCACTGGCACGATGGCCAGCGTATGGTCGATGCCTGCGATCAGGCCGGAGTGCGACTGTTCGTCGTCAAGCAGAACCGGCGCAACGCGACCCTGCAGCTGCTGAAGCGCGCCGTCGAGCGCAAGCGCTTCGGACGGATCTACATGGTTACCGTCAACGTGTTCTGGTCCAGACCGCAGGAATACTACGACAGCGCCAAGTGGCGCGGCACCTGGGAGTTCGATGGCGGCGCTTTCATGAACCAGGCCAGCCACTACATCGATCTGCTCGACTGGCTGATCGGGCCGGTCGAGAGCGTCCATGCCTACACCGCGACGCTGGCGCGCAACATCCAGGTCGAGGACACCGGGGTGATGAACATCAAGTGGCGCACCGGAACGCTGGGCACGGTCGCCGTGACGATGCTGACCTACCCGCGCAATCTCGAGGGCTCGATCACCGTCATCGGGGAGAAGGGCACCGTCCGCGTCGGCGGCGTGGCCGTCAACGAAATCCAGCACTGGGAGTTCGCGGAGGCGGACGAGGACGACGCGCAGGTCAAGGACGCCAGCTACCTGACGACTTCCGTGTACGGTTTCGGGCATCCGCTCTATTACGACAACGTGCTGAGGGTGCTGAGAGGCGAGGCGGAGCCGGAGACGGACGGACGCGAGGGTCTTCGGTCGCTCGAGATACTGATTGCCGCGTACCTTTCCGCCCGTGACGGCCGGCGCGTCTGCCTGCCTCTGGAGCACTGATCGACGACCATGACCTACACGGCGCATCCCAGCGCAATCATCGACGATGGAGCCAGCATCGGCGCGGGCACGCGGATCTGGCACTGGGTGCACGTATGCGCCGGCGCCCGCATCGGCGAGGGATGCGTGCTCGGGCAGAACGTGTACATCGGCAATCGTGTCGTGATCGGCAATAACGTCCGGATCCAGAACAACGTCTCGGTCTATGACAACGTCACCCTCGAGGATGACGTGTTCTGCGGCCCCAGCATGGTGTTCACCAACGTGATCAATCCGCGCGCGTTCGTTTCGCGCAAGGACGAATATCGCGACACGCTGGTCCGGCGGGGGGCGACGCTCGGCGCCAACTGCACCATCGTTTGCGGCGTCAGCATCGGCGAGTACGCGTTCGTCGGCGCCGGTGCGCTCGTTCGCCATGACGTACCTGGCCATGCGCTGGTGCTGGGCGTGCCGGCGCGCCAGCGCGGATGGGTGAGTCGCGCCGGCGAGCGGCTGGCGTTTCCGGCCGACGGCGCGGGCGAGGCTGTCTGCGCGCGCAGCGGGGAGCGCTACCGGCTGCAGGCCGGGCAATGCTTCAGGATCGAGTGAACCCGAACCAATGACTGGGAGGCACATGGAATTCATAGATCTCAAGGCGCAATACGCGCAGCTTCGCGCGCCGGTCATGCAGCGCATCCAGGCCGTGCTCGATCACGGCGCCTACGTCATGGGGCCGGAGATCAAGGAGCTCGAGGGAAAGCTGTCCGCGTACGTCGGCGTCAGCCATTGCCTGACGGTCTCCAGTGGGACGGACGCTTTGCTAATCGCAATGATGGCGTTGGACATACGGCCGGGCGACGAGGTGATCACGAGCCCGTTCACGTTCATCGCCACGGGGGAGATGATTGCGCTGCTCGGCGCGAAGCCGGTCTTCGTCGACATCGAGCCGGAGACGCTGAACCTGGATCCGGCGCTGATCGAACGCGCCATTACGCCGCGAACCAGGGCGATCATGCCTGTCTGCCTCTACGGGCAATGCGCCGACTTCGACGCAATAAACGCGATCGCCGCGGCACACGGCCTGGCCGTCATCGAGGATGGCGCGCAGAGCTTCGGCGCGACCTACCTGGGCCGGCGCTCGTGCGGGCTGTCGACCATCGGCTGCACGAGTTTCTTTCCGTCGAAGCCGCTCGGCTGCTACGGCGACGGCGGCGCCGTGTTCACCGATGACGACGCGCTCGCGACGGCGATGCGGGAGATCCGCGTGCACGGCCAGGATCGCCGCTACCATCATCCGCGGATCGGCATCAACGCCCGCATGGACACTCTCCAGGCCGCGATCCTGCTGGCGAAGTTCGAGATCTTCCCGGGCGAGGTCGTGGCGCGCGAGCGCATCGGTGCGCGGTACACGCGGTGCATCTCCGCGCGGTGCCCGACCGTCGTCACCCCGACGGTGCTGTCGACCAACACGAGCGTCTACGCTCAATACACGGTGCAGGTCGAGAATCGCGCCGAGGTGTCGCGGCACCTGAACTCGCGCGGCGTCCCGACCGCCGTGCATTACCCGATGCCATTGCATCAGCAGCCGGCGTTCGCGTTCCTCGGATTGGGACCGGGCAGCTTTCCGGTCGCGGAGCGGGCCGCGGGCAGGGTGCTCAGCCTGCCGATGCATCCCAATCTCGATGAGGCGACGCAGGATCTGGTCGTCGAGGCCCTGCGCGACGCGGTTCAGGCATGCCGCGAGCCGGCGGCGGCGCCATGACGGGGAACCGGAAGCCGCCGCTCGCGTGCGCCGGCCGCGGACCGTGGATGCGGGCCGCACATGCCTGAGCTGCGGCTGATAGCGCGCCTGGACATCAAGGCGCCCAACCTCATCAAGGGCATCCACCTCGAGGGCCTGCGCAAGATCGGCAATCCCGCGGAATATGCCAGACGGTACTACGAGGCGGGCATCGACGAGATCATCTACATGGACATCGTTGCGACGCTCTACCAGCGCAACAACCTCGGCGACATTCTCCGCGACACGACCGAGAGCGTTTTCATTCCGATCACCGCGGGCGGCGGCGTGCGCACTCTGCAGGACGTCGAGACGATGATGCGGTGCGGCGCCGACAAGGTCGCGATCAACACCGCGGCGGTGAAGCGTCCGCGGTTCATCGAGGAGATCGCCACGCGATTCGGATCGCAGTGTTGCGTGCTCTCGGTCGAGGCCAAGCAGAGCGGTCCGTCGCGCTGGGAGGCATATACCGACAACGGCCGCGAGCACACGGGGCTCGACGTCGTGGAGTGGGTGCGACAGGCGGCCGAGCTGGGTGCCGGCGAGGTGCTGCTGACGTCCGTGGATCGCGAGGGAACACGCAAGGGCTTCGATTTGGCCTTGACGCGCGCGGTCGCCGACGCGGTCAGCATCCCGGTGATCGCCAGCGGCGGCATGGGGGCGGGCGAACACCTCATCGAGGTCGTGCGCGAGGGGCATGCCGACGCGGTCGCCATGGCCGACGTGCTCCACTACAACCGGATGTCGCTGGCGGAGATCCGCGAGCTGGCGGCCGGCGCCGGCATTGCGGTGCGATCCCTATGAGCCGGGATGCGGTCATCGTCGATTACGGCGTCGGCAACCTCCGAAGCGTGGCCCGCGCGGTCAGTCATTGCGGCGCCGAGCCGTTTCTGAGCTCCGAGCCCGCGCGCATCGAAGCGGCGCGACACCTCGTACTGCCCGGAGTCGGTGCTTTCGGCAGCTGTGTCGGCGCCCTCAGGTCACACGGTCTGCTCGAGTCGGTGCTGATGGTCATCGACTCCGGGCGTCCGGTGCTCGGCATCTGCGTCGGGATGCAGATGCTGCTCGATGTCGGCGAGGAGTTCGGCGAGCATGCCGGGCTGGCGCGGATCGCCGGACGGGTTCAGGCGGTGCCGGCGACCGGCGCCGACGGCACGCCGCACAAGATACCGCACGTCGGCTGGAGCGCCATCTTCCCGGCGGCAACGCCGTGGGCAGGCACGATCTTCGAAGGGATAACGCCCGGTAGCACCTGCTACTTCGTGCACTCCTACGCGGCGGTGCCGGAACGGCCCGAGAACACGATCGCCGTCTGCGACTATGACGGCCGGACGATCTGCGCGGCCGTCAATCGCGGGCGTCTCTACGGCGTGCAGTTCCATCCGGAGAAAAGCGGTCCGGTGGGACTGCGGATATTCGACAATTTTCTGAAGATGCCGGCCGACTGAGCCTCGGCCGCTGCATCGATTTCGAAAAGGGGGAGCGGTCAGGTGCAATCGAATCACGGCTGGAAGTCGGCGGTATTGATCGGCGCGGGGCGAATGGGGCGTTCCCATGCCCTGGCACTCAAGGAGATGGGGGTGTCGCTGCGCGCGGTATGCGACGTCAATGCCGAGGCGCGTGCGCGCGTCGGTGAGGAGTTCGGCGTTGCCGAGGGCAACCGCGTATCGCGCCCCGAGGAACTCGCCGAAGCCATCCGCGGCGCCGACGTCGTGGCGATCGCGACCACCGCCGACAGCCACCGCACGCTGGTGACGCTGGCGGCGGAGAACGGGGCGCGGAACATACTCTGCGAGAAGCCGCTGGCGACGTCGGTCGCGGATTGCGACGCGATGATCCGTGCCTGCGAGAAGTCGGGCGCACGCCTCGCCGTCAATCACCAGATGCGTTTCATGGATCAATATCTGCTCGTCAGGGGCGTGCTGGCGGATGGCGCGATCGGAAGACTGGCCAGCATGACCGTCGTGGCCGGCTGCTTCGGCCTGGCGATGAACGGATCGCACTACATCGAGGCGTTCGCATTCCTGACCGGCAGCGCGCCGGCGCAGGCCGCGGGGTGGTTCAGCGGCGCTGCGTTTCAGAACCCGCGCGGTCCCCAGTTTTTCGACCAGGCGGGCGAGTTCCGCATCGTTTCGGAAAGCGGACAGCGGTTGATGATGGTGATCGGCGCCGACCAGGGCCACGGCATGACGACCATGTATGCCGGCGAGTTAGGTCATGTGTTCGTGGACGAGCTCGAGGGCGAGGCTATCGTCACCACGCGCAAGCCCGAGCACCGGGGACAACCGATGACACGGTACGGCATGCCATGGGATCGCCGGTCGGTCCGCTTCCCGCAGGCCGACAACGTCAAGCCGACGCGCGCCGTGTACGAGGCGCTCGCCGCGGGCGCGGGATACCCGTCCGGCGCCGACGGCCGGCGCGTCATCGCGGCGCTCGCGGCATGCTACGCATCCGCCGAGAACGGCGGCGGACCGGTCGCGCTGGAGTCAATCGCCGGCGCCGCGGCGCGCCGCTTCCCGTGGGCGTGAACGCCGGCAGAACCCGAGGAGACCTTCGAAGGTGAAAGTGCTGGTAACCGGAGCTGACGGATTCATCGGTTCACACCTGACCGAGCTGCTCGTCGCCGAGGGCTACGACGTGCGGGCCATGGTGCTCTACAACAGCTTCGATACTCACGGCTGGCTCGACCACGTCGATGCGGCCACGCGCAGTCAGGTCGAGGTCGTCGCGGGCGACATCCGCGATCCGCATTTCGTGCGCGGGGCGGTTTCCGGATGTGACGCGGTCATGAACCTCGCCGCTCTGATCGCCATACCGTTCTCCTACGTTGCGCCGGAGAGCTATTTGCAGACCAACGCCCTCGGCGCCATCAACGTCGCGCAGGCCGCCCGGGATCTCGGCAAGGTCAGGGTCGTGCACGTGTCGACCAGTGAGGTCTACGGAACCGCGCAGTTCGTTCCCATCACCGAGGAGCATCCGCTCTCCGCGCAGTCCCCGTACGCGGCGACCAAGATCGCCGCCGATCAGCTGATGCTGTCGTACTGGCGGTCGTTCGGAACGCCGGTGGCCGTCGCCCGACCGTTCAATACCTACGGGCCGAGGCAGTCGACCCGCGCGGTGATCCCGACGATCATCACGCAGATGGTCGCCGGCAAGCGGCGGGTCGAGCTCGGCGCGATCCATCCGACCCGCGATTTCAACTACGTCAAGGACACCGCCCGGGGCATGCTTGCGGTCCTGCGCAGCGACGCGGCGATCGGCGAGGTGATCAACATCGGCAGTGCGTTCGAGATCTCCGTCGGCGACACGGCGGCGCTGATCGCGGAGATCCTCGGCGCGGAGGTCGAGATTGAGCAGAAGGAACAGCGCAAGCGGCCCGAGCTGAGCGAGGTGGAACGGCTGTTCGCGGCCAACGAGAAGGCACGGCGCGTCCTGGGGTGGTCGCCGCAATACGGGGGGCGCGAGGGCTTCCGCCGCGGCCTCACCGAGACGATCGACTGGTTCCGCAACCCCGAGAACCTGGCCCGGTACCGCGTGGGGGGATACACGCTGTGAACGCGATCGCCCAGACATCGACCGCCGCCTCGGAGATCGTGGAGATCCTCCAGGGCCTCCTGCCGCCGGGCCACGGGCCGTATCAGCTGCACGAGCCGGAGCTCTCGGAGCGCGAGCGGGAACTGGTCGACGAAGCCATGACGGAGGGCTTCGTCTCCTACGCCGGGCGTCACGTTGGCCTCTTCGAGCAGGCGCTCGCCCGGGCCTGCGGGACGCGCGAGGCCGTGGCCGTCGTCAGCGGCACCGCGGCCCTGCAGGTGATCCTGCACACGCTCGGGATCGGCAACGGCGAGGAGGTCCTTTGCCCCTCGCTGACCTTCGTCGCGACGGCGAACGCGATCGTCCATGCCGGCGCGGTGCCGCACTTCGCCGACAGTCATCCGGATCATCTCGGTCTGGACAGCGAGCGGCTTCGGACGTACCTCGGGCAGATCGGCGAACGCAGGGACGGCGTCCTGCGCAACCGCCGGACCGGGCGGCGCATCGCGGCCATCATGCCGGTACACGTCTTCGGCCATGTCGGCAGGCCGCAAGAGCTGTGCGAGGTGGCGGCGGAGTTCGGCCTGCCGATCATCGAGGACGCCACCGAAGCGCTCGGTTCGGCGTCGGCCTCCTGTCCCGTTATGCGCATGGGCGTCGCGGCGGCGCTGAGCTTCAACGGCAACAAGATCGTCACCACCGGCGGGGGCGGCGCGATCGTCACCGACGATGCCGCACTGGCCGCTCGTCTGCGACACGTGACGACCACGGCGAAGCGGCCGCACCCGTGGCGCTTCGATCACGACGAGGTCGGCTTCAACTACCGGCTTCCGAACCTCAATGCCGCGCTCGGCCTGGCGCAGTTGGAGAGGCTCGAGGACTTCCTGCGGCGCAAGCGCAGGCTCGCGCTCGCCTACAGGGACGCGTTCGCGCGCAACGGCCGCTGGAAATTCATCGAGGAACCCTCCGGGTGCCGCAGCAACTACTGGCTCAACGCGGTCAAGGCACCCGTGGCGGACGGCACGCTGATCGAGGAGGCGCTCGAGTCCCTGCACGCGGCGGGCTACAAATGCCGCCCGTGCTGGACCCCGATGCACCAGCTCGCGATCCATGCGGGACATCCGCGCGATGCATTGCCGGTCGCCGAGGATCTCGCCCGCCGGATCATCTGCCTGCCGAGCAGCGCGCGGCTGAGCGAGTACCTGCAATGAACGACAGGCGACGGCTGCTCTTCGTGACCGGAACCCGGGCGGAGTACGGCCTGCTCTACTGGACGATGAAACGCGTGCTCGACAGCGAGCGCTCGCAGCTGCAGATCGTCGCCACCGGCGCTCACCTCTCGCCGGCCTTCGGACGCACGGTCGACGTGATACGCGGCGACGGCTTCCGCGTCGATGCCGAGGTCGACATGCTGGTCGACAGCGATTCCAACTGGGGCACCGCCTGTGCGATCGGGCTCGGCACGATCGGAATGGCCAACGCCCTGCGCGCCCTCGCGCCGGATTTGGTGGTCGTGCTCGGGGATCGGTACGAGGTGCTCGCCGCGGCACAGGCGGCCTACGTCGGCCGCGTGCCGATCGCGCATATCCATGGCGGCGAGGTGACGCGGGGGTCTCTCGACGAGGGCTTCCGCCACGCCGTGACCAAGCTCGCGAGCCTGCATTTCGTCAGCAGCGAGGAACATCGGCGCCGTGTCGTCCAGCTGGGCGAGCCGCCGCAGCGGGTCCACAACGTCGGCGCCGTCGGCCTGGAGAACATCGCCCGTCTCGAGCTGGACGACCGCGGGGAATTCGAGCGCCGCATCGGCCGCAGGCTCGGCCGGCCGGCGATACTGATGACCTATCATCCGGCGACGGCGTGCGAGGAGGACCCGGTGGCAACCGTCGATGCGATCGCCTCGGCGCTCGACGGCCTGCCCGAGGCCACCGTCATCGCCACCGGCAGCAACGCGGATCCCGGCGGTCGGGCGATCGATGCCCGACTGCGCGAGCTCGGTCAGCGTTTCCCGGGGCGGCTTTTCTTCAACACCTCGCTGGGGCAACGCGGGTATCTGAGCGCGATGCGTCACTGCGATCTCGTACTCGGCAATTCCTCGAGCGGTCTGATCGAGGCCCCTTCGATGGGCAAGCCCACCGTCAACATCGGCCAGCGCCAGGCGGGCCGGCAACGCGCGCCGTCCGTGATCGACTGCGCGGCCAACGCGAGCGCCATTCGCGATGCCGTCGAGCGCGCGCTCTCGCCGGCGTTCCTGCAGCTTGCGTCCCGGCGCGAGAATCCCTACGCGAGCGCCGGCCTGGATGTCAGCAGGCATATTGTCGAAGTCCTCGAGAGCGTCGATCCCGCGGAGCTCAGGCGTCCGAAGGGATTCTTCGACGTGTCATTCGATCTGCCGGATGCCGGGAGGCGAGAATGACCGCTGCCGCAACCTTCGTCATCGCCGAGGCAGGGGTGAACCACAACGGGTCGCTCGCACTGGCGGGCGAGCTCGTCGATGCGGCGGTGGAGGCCGGTGCCGATGCCGTCAAGTTCCAGACCTTCAAGGCCGACCGGCTGGTCGAGAAGTCGGCGCCGCGGGCGGCCTACCAGCAGCGCAACACCGGCTCGAACGCCAGCCAGTACGAGATGCTCAAGGCGCTGGAGCTGGACGCGGAGTCGCACCGGGCGCTGCGCGAGCAGTGCCGTCGGCGCGGCATCGAATTCATGTCGACGGCGTTCGATCTGGAGAGTCTCGCGTTCCTGGTCGGCGAGATAGGCATACGGCGGGTGAAGATCCCCTCGGGCGAAGCCGTCAACGCTCCCTTGCTGCTGGCGGCCATGCGAACCGGGCTGCCGGTCATCCTGTCCACCGGGATGTGCACTGGGGCGGAGGTCATGGAGAGCCTCGCCGTGCTGGCGTGGGGCGAGGAGCATCCCGAGGGCAATCCGGTGTCGCGGGCCGCGTTCCTCGAACTGACCGGGCGCCCGGAATTCTGCCGGCCGCTGCAAGCGCGGGTGTCGCTGTTGCAGTGCGTGACCCAGTATCCCGCGCCGGCGGCCGAGACCAATCTGCGCGCGATGCAGGCGTTGGGGCGACAGACCGGCCTGCAGGTCGGCCTGTCCGACCACACCGAGGGTTGGCACGTGGCCGTCGCCGCGGTGGCGGCCGGCGCGACGATCATCGAGAAGCATTTCACGATGTCGCGCGGCCTGCCCGGACCCGATCACGCCGCGTCGCTGGAGCCGCACGAGCTGGCGCGGATGATCCGCGAGATCCGCGACGTCGAAGCGGCCATGGGAACCGGCGTCAAGGAGCCCGGCGCGCAGGAGATCGCCAACCGCATTCCGGCGCGGGGAAGCCTCGTGGCGGCCGTTCCGATCCGAAAGGGCGACGCCTACACTGCGTCCAACCTCACGATAAAACGCCCAGGGAACGGCGTGTCGCCAATGGCGTATTGGGACTACGTGTCGGGACGCCGCGCCGGCCGCGATTACGGCCAGGACGAGCAGATCGATCCGTGACCGCAATAACCAGACAGACAGCCACGGTGCCAACGTGAAACAGCAAATACTCAACGCGATCACCGTTCCGCCGACGGCGAGAATCCGTCAGGCGGCGAAGATCATCCAGGAGAATCCGGTAAAGATTGTCCTGGTCTGCGACGAGACCGGACGGCTGCTCGGCACCGTCACCGACGGTGACATCCGGCGCGCCGTGCTGCAGTCGGCCGACCTCGACGGCACGGTCGATACGATCATGAACCGGCATCCCAAGGTCGCCCGCCGTTCGGACAACCGGCGGGCCCTCCGGGAGTACATGCGCACGGCGATCATCCGCCACCTTCCGTGCGTCGACGAGGACATGCGGATCATCGATCTGATCCTGCTCGACGAGGTCGAGGACGTCAGACCCCAGTCCGCGGCCGTGGTGCTGATGGCCGGGGGGCGCGGGCAGAGGCTGATGCCTCTGACCGAGAGGACGCCCAAGCCGCTGCTGAAGGTGGGCGAGAAGCCCGTTCTCGAGCGCCAGATCGAACAGCTGGCGGGACACGGATTCACGCGCTTCTACATCTCAATCAACTACCTCGGCCACATGATCGAGGAGTACTTCGGCAATGGCGAGCGCCTGGGCGTGGACATCCGCTACGTGCGCGAGACGGCTCCGCTCGGCACTGCGGGCGCGCTGTCGCTGCTGGAACCGCAGCAGGATCCGGTCGTGGTGATGAACGGCGATATCATCACGAAGGCGGACTTCGCCACGATGGTGAATTTCTTCGAGGAAGAGAAGGTCGTGGCGACGATGGGGGTTCGCGAGTACTTCTACACCGTGCCTTACGGCTGCGTCAACGTCAACGGCAGCTCGATCATCGAGCTCGAGGAGAAGCCGACGTTCCGGCACCTCATCAGCGCGGGCATCAACGTGCTCAATCCACGCGCGCTGGAGTTCATCCCCAGGGGCCAGTACTTCGACATGCCGCAACTGTTCTCGACGCTGATCGAGAACGGCTGCAGGACCAACACCTTCCAGATCACCGAGGAGTGGATCGACATCGGCCACAAGGAGGATCTGACCTGGGCGCAGAAGGTGTTCGCCATCGAGGACAAGTTTTGATCGGATCGCTTCCAGTCGTCGCGTTGATCCCGGCGCGGGGGGGCAGCAAGACCGTGCCCCGCAAGAACCTGCGCCTGCTCGGCGGCCGGCCGCTGCTGGCGTGGCCGATCGAGACGGCAACGAAGACGCCGGAGATCGATCACGTGTTCGTTTCCACGGACGATGCCGAGATCGCCGCCGTCGCGCGCAGCCACGGGGCGGAGGTGCACGAGCGTCCGCGCGAGCTCGCCGGCGATGCCTCACTGGTGATTGACACGGTGCGTCATCTGCAGTCGGAACTGCGGGCCGCCGGCCGTCCGGCCGCCATCATGGTGCTGCTGGAGGCGACCTCGCCGTTCCGCACGGTGCAGATGGTCTCCAATTGCATACGCCGCCTCGCCGACGAGCAGCTCGATTCGATCGCGACCTTCAGCCCGGCCTCGATCAATCCCGAGCGCACGTGGCGGGTGGACAACGGGATACCGCGCCCGTTCATCGACGGCGCCGTGCCCTGGCGCCCGCGGCAGCAGCTGACGCCGGCCTACCAGCTGAACGGGGCGGTGTACGCGTTTCGGGCCGACCGGCTGCCGGCGGAGGGCCCCAGCATTCTCTTCGGCCGCATGGGGGCCGAGGTCGTTTCCTCAGACGATGTCATCGATATCGATGACGAACGGGACTTTGTGATAGCCAATGCCATACTCGAATCCGGATCAAGCCGCTAGTCTTTCCGATCTGTTCTCGCTGAAGGGACGCTCCGCCGTCGTGGTCGGCGGCTCGGGTCTCCTGGGCGGAGAGATCTCCTTCGCGCTCGCCGAGCTGGGCGCGTCCCTGATCGTCGCCAGCCGCGACGAGGTCAAGTGCGAGGAATTCGCGCAGCGCGTGACGAGGCGCTTTCCGCAGGCCCGGGCGACGGGAATGGCCGTCGACATCACCGACCCGACCTCGATTCGCGCGCTGTTCGAGCGTGCCGGCGCTCACTGCGGCGGTTCGCTGGACATCCTGGTGAACAGCGGCTGGTCAGGCCGCAAGAACACCTTCGAGTCGATCTCCGACGAGGACTGGAACCGCGACATCGAGGTGTGCCTGAACGGCGTCTTCCGGACGATCAAGGCCGCGTTTCCGCTGATGCGCGAGAAGGGCGGGGCGATCCTGAACATCTCGTCGATGTACGGGCACGTCGCTCCCGACTATCGCATGTACGACAGCGAGCGCTTCGCCAACCCGCCGAGCTACGGCGCGGCGAAGGCGGGCATCATCCAGCTGACCAGGTACCTCGCGAGCTTCCTCTCGCCGCATCGCATCCGTGCCAACTGCATCAGTCCGGGGCCGTTCCCGTTCGAATCCACGCAGAAGGCCAATCCCGACTTCATCGAGCGGCTGGCGGCCAAGAATCCGCTCAATCGCATCGGCCAGCCGCACGATCTGAAGGGCGCGGCGGCCCTGCTTTGCTCCGACGCCAGCGCCTACATGACCGGGCAGAACATCTGCGTCGACGGCGGCTGGGGGGTCTGGTGATACGTCTCGGGATCGTCGGACTCAGCGAGGGAAACGGGCACCCGTTCTCGTTCTCGGCGATCGTCAACGGCTACGACGCCGAGGGTTTCCGCGCGGCCGGCTGGCCGGTGATCCTCGATTACCTGCAGCGGCGCACGCCGGAGGAGTTCGGCTTCCCGGGCGTGCAGGTCACTCACGCATGGACGCAGGATCCGGCAACGACCGAAAGGCTGTGTCGCGCATGCCGCATCGGGCACGGCGTCGCCGATCCGGCCGAGATGCTCGGCCAGGTCGACGCGCTGGTCATCGGTCGCGACGACTGGGAGACGCATGCCGCCCTGGCCATGCCCTTTCTGGAGCGCGGCACGCCGGTGTTCTGCGACAAGCCGCTGACCCTTGCTCCGGCGGAGCTCGAGCGCTTCTCGCCCTACCTGCGGCAGGGCCGCCTGATGAGCACCTCCGGTCTGCGCTACGCGCGCGAGCTCGACGAGGTGCGTGCCGACCCGCGGCGCCTGGGTGACCTGCGGCTGGTGTCGGCGACCGTGCTCAATAATATGGAGCGCTATGGCATTCACATGCTCGACGCGGTCGCGGGGCTGGGACTCGGACCGGTGACACGCGTCACCCGGCTGGATGCGCCGCACGAGGCCTTTCTCCTCCGCATCGGCGCTGCGCTGCCGTTCCTGCTCAACTGCCTCGGCAATGTCGCCAAGACCTTTCACGTCAGTCTGTTCGGCGACCAGGGGCACGCGCACGTCGATCTGCACGACAATTTCTCGGCTTTCCGGCGCACGCTGGCGCAGTTCATCGAGATGGTCCGGACCGGCCGTCCACCGATCCCGCCGGATGAGACCATACGAACGATGCGATTGATCGCCGGCGCACGCGCACTGGCGCCGGGAGACACGCTGGAGGTGCCGCCATGACGTCCGTATCGTTCGACCTCGGCGGCAAGACCGCGATCGTCACCGGCGGCGCCGGTATCCTGGGTCGCGGCTTCTGCCAGGTGCTGGCCGAGCATGGCGCCAACGTGGCGATCGTCGACGTCGGGCAGCGGGCCGTCGAGGAGGCCGTCGAGGAGGTCGCGGCGGCGGGCATCCCGCCCGGGCGCCTGCTGGCGCAGGTCTGCGACGTCACCGACCGCGACAGCTGCGTAGCGATGGTCCGGTCGGTAGTCGCGCGCTTCGGGGGCGTGCACGTCCTGCACAACAACGCGGCGTCGAAGTCCGACGATCTGCGCGCGTTCTTCGCGCCGTTCGAGGATTACGATCTCGCGACCTGGCGCAAGGTGAGCGCCGTCAACGTCGACGGCATGTTCCTCGTCGCGCAGGCGGTCGGACGCCAGATGATCAGCCAGGGCCAGGGCGGCAGCATCGTCCACACCTCCTCGATCTACGGCGTCGTCGGCCCCGATCAGCGCATTTACGAGGGCTCCGAGTACCTCGGCATGCCGATAAACACCCCGGCCGTGTACTCCACGACCAAGGCTGCCGTCATCGGGCTGGCGCGATACCTGGCGACGTATTGGGCGAGGCACGGCATACGCGTGAACGTGCTGACGCCCGGCGGCGTCGCGAGCGGCCAGAACGACACCTTCGACAGACTGTACAGCACGCGCGTACCGTTGGGACGCATGGCCCGGGCCAGCGAACTGCATGGCGCCCTGCTGTTTCTCGCGTCCGACGCATCGTCTTACGTCACCGGTCAGAACATCATCGTCGATGGCGGCCTGACGTGCTGGTAATTGAGAATCCTCGGGAGGACTTCAAATGGACATAATCCGAAATCCGCAACCAGTCGACCTGTCAAAGTACTCGCCAAAGACCGCGAATCCGGAGCGTTACTACGGATTGCCGGCCGACGTGGTCTTCTGCGCGCGCTGCACCTACAGCAACCAGAAACCGAACTCCGACAAGGAGTACAAGCACACGCGTGAATCGAAGAAGCCGACGGTTGCCCTCGACGAGGAGGGCGTGTGCTCGGCCTGCCGCGTCGCGGAGCGCAAGCAGCAGATCGACTGGGCGGCGCGCGAACGGCAGCTGCGGGCGCTGTGCGATCGGTACCGGCGGCACGACGGCGGCTACGACTGCCTGGTGCCCGGCTCCGGCGGCAAGGACAGCTTCTTCGCGGCGCACAAGCTGAAGTACGAGTACGGGATGAATCCCCTGACCGTGACCTGGGCGCCCCACATCTACACCGACTGGGGATGGCGCAACTTCCAGTCCTGGATACACGCCGGCTTCGACAATTACCTGTTCACGCCGAACGGGCGCGTGCATCGGCTGCTGACCCGTCTAGCACTGGAGCAGATGTTCCATCCGTTCCAGCCGTTCATCATGGGGCAGATGTACTTTCCGCCGAAGATGGCGGCGCAGATGGGCATCCCGCTGGTGTTCTACGGAGAGAATCCCACCGAGTACGGCAACGCCGCCGCGGCCGACAACAAGGCGACGAAGGACTGGGAGTACTTCACCAGTCCCGATCAGTCACAGATCTTCATTGCCGGCACGGCCGTCACCGATCTCAAACGGCATTTCGGCCTGTCGGACCACGATCTGCTTCCGTACATGCCGCCCAATCCGGACGATCTGCGCGAGGCTAAGATCGACGTGCACTACCTCGGCTACTACCTGCCGTGGCATCCGCAGGAGTGCTACTACTACGCCGTCGAGCACGGCGGCTTCCAGGCGGCGCCCGAGCGCACCGCCGGCACCTACAGCAAGTACAGCTCCATCGACGACAAGATCGACGACCTACACTACTACACTACCTTCATCAAGTTCGGAATCGGCCGCGCCACCTACGACGCGGCGCAGGAGATCCGCAACGGCGAGCTGACGCGCGAGGAGGCCCTGCGCCTGGTAAGACGGTTCGACGGCGAGTATTCGGAGCGGTTCGAGAAGGCCAACTTCGACTACCTGTCGCTGCCGTCCCAGCAGTTTCCGCAGGCCTCCAGGATGTTCGAGCAACCGATGATGGATCGCGAGTACTTCGAGCGTCTCACCGACCGGTTCCGTTCCCCGCACCTGTGGGCGCACGACGGCCGGCAATGGTTCCTGCGGGCGACCTCGTTCGCGGAACTGGATGCGACCGAGAAGGCGGTGTCCGCGTTGTGACGTTACCGATCAAGGCTCGCCTCTCGCCGGCAGCCTGGCGCTTCATCGGCGGGGAGATGCGCAACCGGCGATGGAAGCTGGCGGCGTTCCTCGCGCTGGGCATGATTGCCGGCGTGATCGAGCTGGTAGGCGTCGGCCTGGTCTATCCTCTGCTACTCATTGCCCTGAGTCCGGAGAGCCTGGCCAGCCATCCGTTGCTGGCCAGGCTGTTCGGTGCCGCGGCGACCGGCGGATCGCATCGGTTCTTCGTCATCATGGCGGCGATCATCGCCGGCATAATGGTCATGAAGAACGTCTACATGGCATTCTTCAACTGGCTGCAGCAACGCACGCTGGCACGCTGGAAGACGCGGCTCAGTGCCCGGCTGATGCGCCTGTATCTCTTCTCGGACTACCGGTTGTTTCTCGAGAAGACCAGCTCCGAAATGATACTGAACATTGCGCTGACCGGCCTGGTCTACGATCAGTTCGTCGCCGGCATGATCAACCTGATCGTCAGCGCCACGATACTCGCGGCGCTCGGGGCGCTGCTGCTCATCGCGTTGCCGCTGAAGGTGTTCGCCAGCCTGCTTTGCGTCTGCCTGGCCGCGGCGCTGCTCTATGCGACGACGCGCAAGACCTTCGAGCGGATAGGCCGGGATCTGAACGACATCTTCAAGGCCCGGCAGAGCGTGCTGAGACAGGCCATCGGCCTGATCAAGGAGACCAAGATCATGTCGAAGGAGCGTTTCTTCCTCGACATGTTCGCCCGCATCGAGGAGCGCAACTTCATCCGCAACGCGCACTACAATTTCCTCTCGACCCTGCCGCCGCTGATGATCGAGAGCGCGTCGATCATCACCATCATAGCGCTGGTGAGCTACATCCTGTTCGTCAGCGGCCAGGAGCCGTTCGGCGTAGCGACTCTTGGTCTGCTGGTCGTCGCGCTGTTCCGCGCCGCGCCGCTGCTCAACAAGATCCTGAGCGCGCTGCGGCTGATCAATATCAGCAGGAACTCCGTGGAAACGGTGGCGCGCGAGATCGAGGGATTCGAGCACGCCGTCGTCGGTGCGCCGAAAGAGGAGGCGGAGCGCCTGCCGTTCACCGACAGGGTCAGGCTGGAAAAGATCGCGTTCGCGTACCCGTCGAGTCACACTCAGGCGCTGCGAAACGTCAGCCTCGACATCCGCCGCAACGAGTTCATCGGCATCACCGGCATGTCCGGCGCCGGCAAGACGACGCTGACCGCCGTCATCATGGGCCTGATCCAGCCGACGGCGGGCACCGTCAACGTAGACGGAGTGAAGCTGGATACGCCACGGCTCGTTCGTTCCTGGCAGAAGAACCTCGGTTACGTGGCGCAGCACATCCTGCTGATCGAGGATTCCGTGGCCGCCAACATCGCGTTCGGCGAGGCTGCGGAGGACATCGACAGGCAGCGCGTGTGGCAGGTGCTGGAAACCGTGCAGATGAAGGCCTTTGTCGAGGGGTTGCCGGGGGGGATCGACTATTTTCTCGGCGAGGACGGGATACGCCTCTCGGGCGGACAGCGCCAGCGTATCGGGATCGCCAGGGCCTTGTATCACGAGCCGACCGTGCTGGTGCTGGACGAGGCGACGGCGGCGCTCGACGTGGCGACGGAGCAGGCGTTCGCGGCCAGCCTGGAGGCCATGCGCGGAAGCCGGACACTGATCGTGATCGCGCACCGGCTGAGCACGCTGCGGCACTGCGACCGCATCGTCATGATGTCCGACGGCGGCGTGATCGGCATCGATTCGTTCGACGGACTGGAGGAGTCGTGCCCGGATTTCAGGCGCCTTGTCGAGTTGTCGAAACTGGAGAGGGTGGCGTGATGGTCCGTGCGCATTGTAGCGCGCGCTCAGGGCCGCGGTCGCTTAAGTTGGAAAGCAGCGCTATCGTCTGAACCCGTGGCTGTCATATTGATCAGCGTAAGGCTCCCGTCGGAACTTCCTCTCGCGACGGAACTGGGAAAAAGGCTGCGCGGGATCGGCGAAGAAGTGATCCTGTGTTCGGAAGAGGACGCCGAGCCGGGAACGGAAGCGATTCGACGCACTGCAGCCAGTACGGGCGCCGGGTACGCCAACATGCAGCGGGAGGAGCAACGGCTGCCGGAGGGAATCGAGCGGACCATCCTGGCGACCGGTACCGGTCGCGGACGGGATGCGCCTTTCCGGAAGATCACGCAATTGATCGATCGTATTCGAATTGATCGACATCTGAACAAGCCGCGTTACCAGGCATTCATCCGCCTCCTGTCGAGGCAATTGATTGCCGCGGGTCAGATTCTCGACAAGCACCGAGTGTCGCTCATCATCGTCTTTCAGGATGGCGCCTCGGGTAACGCGCCGCTTATTCGCGCGGCGGGGATTCGCGCCATACCGGTGCTCGATTGTCCGTACGGTTTCGGCACCAGTCGTGACTTTGAGGACTACCTGAGGGAAAAGCAAAGGGAGGGCGGTCTCGTCGTGCTGGAAGGGCCACTGCGCGAGATCATGCTGCGCGAGTATCCCCGATGGACGAGAAGGCTCGATGGCGAGGACGTCGTGATGTATCCGCCGGATTACATCGTGGCGAGAGAGCGCCTGGGCATGGGACTGAAACTCCCTTGGGTGGTGCACGGCGGCAATGCGACGGTCCTTGCGGCCGAAAGCCAGGCAATGCTCGAACATTATATCGACGAGGGAATCGAACCAGATAAGATAAGGATGACGGGAACCGTTTACTGCGACGTGCTGCACGAGGGGTTGATGCGGCGCGAGTCGGAGGCGCGAAAGAACGCGGAGACCCGCATGGTGTTGGTGTCGATCCCGCCCTCATATCATGTGCAGCGGCCGGGCACGAATGAATTCTCGACCTACGAGGAGATGTGCGAACGGTTGATCGGCGCAATCGCCGCTACCCCGCATACGAGTGTGACAGTATCACTTCATCCCGGCATGACGGCCGAACAGCGCGCGGTCGTCGAACGACTTGGCGTCAACATCTCGAGCGAGTGGATCATGCGGCTGATCCCGGCGTGCGATATCTACGTGACAACGTTTTCTTCGACGATACGCTGGGCAACGGTATGCGGCACGCCGGTGATCAACTACAACGCCTATGCCTATTCATCGCGGGACTACGACGATATTCGTGATATCTACAAGGTGACTTCGGTCGCGGACGTCCGTCGTATTCTCGGCGAGTTGATGCAGGAGAACGTCTACCGGGAGACCGCCGGGCGGCAGCGGGATGTCGGACAGCGGTGGGGAATGCTCGACGGGAGGAATTTCGCCCGCACCTATCAAGTCATCCGGGATCTGTGCCGCGGTTCCGGTGAGCGAGCCGCGGGTTGCATCGGAGCCACGGGCAAACCGGTCGAGGGGAGGGTCAATGACAACTGAGAAGCGCGCAAACGCGGCGATTTGGGGCGACATCTACAGCGGCGGAAGGCTGCTCTGGTACCCATACGAGGTCGCGGTGAGGATCGTCAACTACCTCAACCGCGAGGGGCGGCTCGTCGGCAGGATCCTCGATCATGGCTGTGGAACCGGCAATCACCTGGAGTTCTTTTTCCGTTTGGGACTCGATGCGGTCGGTTCCGAGGTCGCTCCGGCGGCATGCGAGATCGTCAGGAACCGATTTGGAGGAGCGAAGCTGAAGGCGCCGGAAATCGTGGTATTCGACCCGGAGCGCTCTCTCGCGGGACAGCTGCCGCGATACGATCACGTGTTCGCATGGGGAAGCACCCACTACGGACGCCGGAGCAAGGTGCTTTCGGATATCGCCGAGCTCGTCCAGGGGGTGGCCGCAGGCGGAAGTTTCATCTTTGCAGCGCCATCAATGAACGATGTCGTCGCGCGACACTCTGTACGGCAGTCGGATGGCACGTATTGCCTCGTCGACGACGTTTCAGGACAGAAAGGCGCGCTGATCTCCATTCCTCACGACGAGGAGGAGTTGCGCAAGTGGTGCGAAGGGGTTGAAGTCGAGGACATCGGCCGCTTCGGATGGACGCTGCGCGGTGAGACGTCCGAGTTCATATTCCTTTACGGCAGGAAGAGTGGGCGGTCATGAGCAGACTCGATTTTGGGCGAACGATCGTGCTGGCTCCCCATCCGGATGACGAGACGCTGGGCTGTGGCGGCACGCTTCTTCGCCTGAAGGAAGAGGGTTGCGCGTCGCTGTGTTGGGTACTTATGACGCGGATGGCGGTCGAGGCCGGTTACGACGGTGCGGCGATCCGTAGGCGTGAAACGGAGATCGCGCAGGTAGGGAGGCTTTTTGGTTTCGAGAGAACGATCCAGTTGCCGTTCTCCGCGGCAATGCTGGACATCGCGCCGACGCACGAACTGGTGCGCGCCTTGGCGGCGGTATTCGATGACCTGCAGCCGGAAACGCTATTGCTCCCTTTCCCGTCGGACGCGCACAGCGATCACCGTAGAACCTTCGCGATCGCCAGCGCCTGTTCCAAGTGGTTCCGGCGCAAGTACCTGCGCCGGATACTGTGCTACGAGGTCCCATCGGAGACAGGCTTCAATCTTGATCCGACGGCGGCGCCGTTCGCACCGAATTTCTACATCAAGCTCGAGCCGCGCGATGTGGCGCGGAAGATCGAGATCATGAATTTGTACGAGGGCGAGATGGCGCCTTTCCCGTTCCCGCGGAGCGAGGCAGCGATACAGGCGCTTGCGCTGTTGCGCGGAAGTCAGTGCGGATCAGAGGCGGCGGAGGCCTACGTGCTTGTTCGCGAGTCGTTATGAGCGGATGATCGTCTCGATACACCAACCGCCATATCTACCGTGGCTGGGACTTCTGGAAAAGATTGCGCTTTCCGATCGCTTCGTCATCCTCGACAACGTGCAATACAATGCGCGCGCTTTTCAGCACCGGACGCTGTATTCCTGCGACGGCGGTGCGCGATATCTGAGTCTGGCGGTGCACTCGCGCGGGCACCAGGCCAAATGTACGAAGATCGCCAACATCACGCTTGCGGATTCGACGATGCCGCGTCGACACTACGAGACGCTGCGGCATCGCTACGGCCGACGCCCCGGGTGGAGGATGATCGCGGCAGAACTTGGCGAGATCCTGACGAGTGGTCGCGACAGCCTGCTCGATCTAAACGTCGCGCTTTTGAAGTTGACGCTCGAGCGATTCGACGTCCGCACCGACCTGCTGCTGGCATCGTCGCTGGGCGCATCCGGGCGCAAGGATGAATTGATGCTCGAGTTGACGCGGGCGGCAGGCGGTTCCGCCTACCTCTCCGGAACCGGGGCGAAGGCGTACATGGACGAGTCGAAGTTCAGTCGCGCGCAGGTACCGGTCTACTGGCAGGCCTTTGAGCATCCGATCTATCGGCAATCGATCACCGGTCCGTTCCAGGCAGGTTGCTTCGCCCTGGAATGGATCATCGAGGATCCGGACCACGCGGTTGCCGGCTTTCATGCGCATGTGAAGGCGATGGGCCGTCTCTGCGGAATCATAAAATGAGGGCATCGATCGCCTTCATACCGGCCCGCGGGGGATCGAAGCGGTTCCCCGGAAAGGCCCTTGCGCCATTCCGGGGCCGAAGCCTGATCGTATGCACGATTGAGACCGCACTCGCCAGCGGCTGCTTCACGCGGATCGTGGTCTCGTCGGATGCGGAGCCGATCCTGGCTGAGGCGTCAAGAATCCCGGGCACCGAGGCTCGGTGGCGGCCAGCAGCGCTGGGGTCGGACCTGGCCACGACGATGGACGTTCTAGTCGATTTCCTGACCGACCCGTACGCACATCGACTCTACGACGGATCCGCCACTCCGAACGCAAGCCTCTCACGGGTGGAGGGCAGGACCGATGTTGCCTTGATGCAGCCTACGTGTCCCCTGCTTCAGCCTGAGGACGTGCGCCGGACCGTGTCCCTGCTAGGCAACGGGATCGACGCGGCGGTCTCGGTTGTCGCGGTGTCGATCCCGCCCGAGTTCTGCTTTCCTGTCGACGAGCGAACCGGGATTTGCGAGATTTCGCCCGAATCGGCGCTGGTACAAGGGCGTACGCGCAAGCAGGCGCACCGGCAGAGCTATACGCCGAACGGCGCGATATACGCTTCGACTGTCGACGGGATCCTGGCGAGACGGAGCTTCTTCAAGGGCGCAGTGGCCGCATACCGCATGCCTCGCGAACGCTCGGTCGATATAGACGAGAGATACGACCTCGAGCTTGCGGAGTTCCTCGGCGGGCGATTAGAGGAGCGCGATGGCCAGTGAGACCTACTTGTCGGGGCCTCCGGCATTCACGTCGCTGTGGCCCGCTTTCCCGCAACTGAGCCCCGCATCCCGCGGCGTCCGGGAAGCCATCGTCCGGGTGATGCACGACGTCACCGACGTCAAGGTGCTCGGCGCAGCCGGACAGACGATCGCCGGCCGTTATGTCGTGACCATGGGCGGCGGCGTTCATCGTTTTCTGAAGGTGTTCGAGAACGAGATCCGCTCGCTGCAGGTCCATTCGGATCAGGTTGCCCGGCGATGTTCGGAAAGTGGAATACCGGTCATACTCGCGATGACGCCGGATCCCGTCGCGATCGGCGACGGTTTCAGCGCGATGCTGTTTCCGTTCGTCGATGCGCGATTTTCCGACAGAACGGTCGAAGAGGTGAGGACGGTCGGTTCACTGATCGGAAAGGTACACCGATGCCTGGAAGACTACCCACGGGCGCGGGAGATTGAGATTGCGGCCGACGGCATGCATGCAAGGTTGTGCGCAACGGCAGAGCGCATCCTTGGAGGATGGACGGCGCATGCCCGCTTCCAGCCGATTGCGCTGTCCGCTGCAAGGCGTTACATAGTGGGACTGTTGATTCGTACGCACGCGCAGATGGTCCACGGTGACTGCAACTATACGAATTTCCTGTTCGATCGGCATACGGGCGAACCGTTCATCATCGATTTCGAGGAGAGCCGTTCGGCATGGTTGAACCCGCTATCGGATCTCGCGGTAGCGACGCAGCGCTTCGCGCTGGTGGACAGATCGAACCAATCGCCTCGTTTGGCCGCAGCGCTGATCGACGGATACGTGGCGGCTAGCGGACGACAGGTGCGGACTGACGATTTGAACAGGGCCGGCGAGGAGATGATCGCACGTTCGATCCTCCTGATGGCCGAGAAGGAGGCGGAAGGCATCGCGATCCCCGAGGCCGAATGGCAGAAGTTCTTCGATCTGGCGGAGATCGCGCGCGCCACTCGCTCCCTGCCTGCGACGGGGGCCGAGGCAACGAGCGACGAGGGAGCCACGCGGGAGGTCTGACATGGGGCTGCAATCGACCATCGAGGTGGGCGAGATAGGTATCGGAGGCGATAGTCCACCGCTGTTCCTAGCCGACATAGGGACCTACTTCAATCAGGACTTGGCGCGCGGCAAACGGCTCATCGACGACATTGCGGACTGCGGATTGCGTTTCGTCAAGGGAGAGGTGCTGCACGATGCGGGGGTTTGCCTCGATTGCGACCTTGAAGAAGTGATCACGGACGGCAAGGCACGCATCACGACCGAGCGATACCGGGACGTCATCGAACGCAAGGTGCTGCCGCTGAGCAGCTATGACGAATTGTTTTCTCACGCCCGCCGCCGGGGACTCGGGCTCGCCGTTTCAGTCTATGACGACACGGGCATCGCGTACGCAATGGAAATTGGCGCAGAAATACTCAAAGTCGCGTCGTCAAATATCGTCCACAAGCCGCTCATCGAGAGAATAGCGAGAACTGGACGGCCGACGATCATCGACACGGGACGCGCAGCCCTCGGCGAGATCTTGCGCGCAGTGCAGTGGTTTGTGAATGCCGGCGGATCGGCGCTGATCGTCGAGTACAGTCCGCCCGCGCCACCCGTGCCTGTATCCATGCAAGGCATCCGTTTCATAGAGACGCTGCGGACGGTATTCCAATGTCCGATCGGCCTGTCTGATCATCACGCAGGCGAGGAGATGTTGTACGCGGCTATCGCGATCGGCGCCACAGTGCTCGAGAAGGGAGTGTGTCCGAACGACCTCGATCGCGAGCAGGATCGCGCCCATGCGCTGGCGGTTCGTGAATTGGGGGACGTGGTGCGCAAGTGCAGTAACGTTCACATGGGCATGGGGAACACGGTCCCGGAGCTGAGGGCGCCACAACCCCCGCATCCGGCCCGGATGGGGCTCATCGCCAGGAGGGATCTCGAGCGTGGCGACGTCCTCACCGAGCGGGAGATCGGATTTGCCTTTCCGGCCGTCGGCGTCGCCGTCGAGGACATTGACCGGGTGCTGGGATGGCGGGTTCGGAATGGCGTGCGGGCCGGCTGCCCGATCAGGTGGACGGATCTCGACGGGCCGTGAGCCGGCTGCGGGCGATTTTTCTCTCGACGTTGCAGTGAGACGTGAGTAAATGACATTTGACGTTCAGTTACCGTAGCCCAATCACCCGGGCAGAATGACGAACATCAGTGCGAGTCGTGCCGGGGGCGGCTGCGCCGTCTCCGTGCCAGAGGTCGATCGCCCAAACCCCATGTTGGAACCTGACAGGTCCTACCCGGGACTCAAAGCGCGGTTTGTCGCGCTCGATGCCACGCAGGAGATCCTCGAACCACGCATCGATGGCTGCCTGGCCTGGCCGGCCGTGAAGCGCAGGGTCTGGAATGCCATCCGGCGCCAGCACGAGGGCGCCGCCGGGACCGGCCCAGCGGCCCCGGGCAAGGTCGCCGTTCGATTCGTCGCGGGCTTGGCTGCGATTCTGCGTCACCTCGTGCTGCCGCCTCGGCGCAGGGTTGCCGTGCTGTATTCGCCGCGGCAGTCGCGCCGTGCCGACGGCACGATGGTTCATCCTCATCTCGACACGCTGGTTCACCACGAACGATCGGTGCTTCATTGCGCTTACGGCTGGGGCGGCAGTCGCGCCGCGGTCGGCAGGGGATACGTCGCGGAGCACGGTATTGCCGCGGTCGTGGCGATTGCCGCCCGGGTCGTCGCAATGAGCCCCTCCATTCAACTGACCGCGGCGAAGCTGGCGCTATCGATTGCGGTGAGGTTCCCCGAGGCGGCGGGTGCCGTCGGGCTCGATGTCATTGCCGATCAGTTGGCGCGATTTCGTGTTCGAAGATGGCTGTACCGATTGCTGTTTGCCCGCAGTGGCGTGCGCGCCGTGGCGGTGACCGATGCGGGCGGCAAGACCGGCGAGGTCGCCGCGGCAAAGTCCCTCGGGCTGCCGGTCGTCGAGGTGCAACACGGCATGTTCAGTCACGACGAGCCCGATTACGCCTGGGTGCGGGCGCATCGCGGCTCCGGCAGGGCGATGCCTCTGCCCGATGCGATCATTGTCTTCGGCCCGCTGTGGAGGCGCGAGCTGGCGCGCAACGAATACTGGCGCGACCAGGAGATCCTGCTCGCGAGCAACCCGATCCTGGTCTCGTATCGCCGCGGCGCGCCGGTGCGAAGGCGTGAGCGTGAATCACCGTTGGTGGTCCTGTTCGCCACCCAGTGGTACGTGCGGTCCGACGCCATCGCGTTCCTGGGCGCGGCGCTCGATCTGCAGCGGCGGAGCGGGTCGCGGGTGTTCCAGCTGCGCGTCAAGCTGCACCCTGCCGAGCTTGCGGCGGAGCGCGACTACGCCGCGCTCGCCGGGACGTTCCCCGAGGACTGCGTCCTCGCGCCCGCCGCGACGGAGGCCTTTGCCGAGATCCTGCAGGCCGACCTCGTCGCCGGGTACACGTCGATGATGCTGCTCGAGGCGATCGGGCTGGGGGTGCCGGCGCTGAGCATCGCCACGGGTGCGGGCAAGGAGGGTTTCTGCACGGCATTCGGCATCGAGGAGCTTCGCGATGTGGTGCCCGAGGTCGACACCCCGGCACGGTTCATCGAACGGCTCCGCGCCATGTCGCAGCCGGAGGCCTGGCGCGCCGCGCGCGCGGCCGCGGGCAAGGCCGCCTCGGCGATCTACACCCTTGACGGATGCACCGTCGAACAGGCCTTCATGGATGCAACCGGTGTCCACCCCTAGGTTGCCGGTGATGGTGGTCGCCCAGCGCCCCTCGGACTACGTCGAGATGCGCCGCTGCGCCCTCGCGCTGGCTGCGCGCGGGCATCGCATTCATGTCGTCTACAAGCGGTTGCGGCGCGGATCCGGGGACGAGGACAGGATCCTCGCCGAGGGCCGGGACTACGCCGCGGCCGGTACGTTCGAGCGGTTTCGCGTGCTGGGTGAGGATCCTCCGCGTGCCGGCAATGCGGCGCCGGCGAACCCGGCTGACGGGGGCGCAAGGCCGCGCATCGGCTGGTTCAAGCTCACCGTGCGGACAATCTTCAGGATCCCGGTGATCTACGACCTGCGGCACGCATTCCGCGCTCTGATCGGAACGCTCCGGGTGTACCTGCAGTCGACGAGGGAGTTCGAGCGGATGATCGCCGAGTCCGGCGCGCGGGTCCTGATCCTTCCCGAGGACGTCGTCGGCGCGTTCTCGCCGCTGCTCATCAAGGCGGCGCATCGCGGCGGAGTCCCCAGCCTGATCCTGCCCTATACCATCGCCAACCAGCAGGAGGCGTTCAAGAGCCTCATGGGGCAGCGGCATTACCAGCGCGACTTCCTTCCGAACCGCATTGCCGCGGCGCTCTTTCCCCGCTGGGTCATGACGCAGGACGGCGTCTCGCTCGTCCGCCTCCCTGCCTGGCACATCCTCGGCCAGGAGATCACCCGGACCACGCCGCCAGACCCGTGGATGATGAACAGCGGCTACGCGAACGTCATCGCGGTGGAGAGCGAGGCGATGCAGGACTACTACCGCGCGGCCGGCATACCGCCGTCGAAGCTGCGCGTGGTCGGGGCGATCTACGACGACGAGCTTGCGGCCTACAAGGCGAACCGGGCAGCGGAACGGGCGCGCCTGCTCCAGCAGTTCGCACTGGACAGCGAAAAGCCGATCCTGCTGGTGGGCGGCTGCCCGGATCAGACCCGATCGTGCCCGCCGGGCTTCGAGTTCGCGGATATCGATGAGTTCATCGACCGGCTCTTCGACGCGGTATCGGCGCTGGCGTCCGACTACACGATCGTGTTCCGCCCCCATCCCAACTACGGCCGCATGGGCGAGCGGCTGGCCGCGAAGGGGTGGGCGGTGACGAACATTGACACCGCGCGCCTGGTCGCGCTTGCCGACGCCTATGTCGCGTTCGCATCGGCGACGATCCGCTGGGCCATCGCCTGCGCGATCCCAGTCGTCAACTATGACGTCTTTCGCTACGCGTACGGCGACTTCGAGCGCGTCGGGGGCGTCGTCAACGTACAGTCGTATGCGGACTTCGTGCGCGCCCTGCAGGACCTGCATACCGGTTCCGATCGCCTGGCTCATTGGCGACGGCGGGCAGAGGAGGGCGCGGGGCGCTGGGGCAATCTCGATTGCGGATCCGTCGACCGCATCGAGGGCCTGATCGGGGAGTTGGCATCGCTGAACCCCGTGCCGCGGGTCACGCATTGAGCCGCCACGTCAGAATCTGGAAACGAGCAGAGGAGTCACCATGAAGACTAAGGTCGCTATCGTCGGCGCCGGTTCGATGGCCCGAGAGCACATCCGGGCATTCAACAGCCTCGAGGGCGTCGAGGTCACCGGCATACACAGCCGGACGCGCCAGCGTGCCGAGGACCTGGCCGCCGAATTCAAGATCCCGTGCGTCGCCGACGACATCGCCGCATTGAGGCGCGACAGCGGCGCCGATCTGGTCGTCGTCGCCGTGCCCGAACTGGCCGCCAACAGCGTCAGCAAGGCCTGCTTTGCCCAGCCCTGGGCCGTGCTCCTGGAGAAGCCGGCCGGCTATCATCTCGGCGACGCGCGCGACATGGCCGCCGCCGCGGCCGGCCGCAGTCAGCCGGTGATGGTGGGGTTCAACCGGCGATTCTATTCGAGCAGCCTGGCCGTCGCCGCCGACATCGGCAGCCGCGACGAGAGACGCTTCATCCACGTGCAGGATCAGCAGAGCTTCGCGGAGGCCCGCCGATACCATCATCCGGAAGAGGTGGTGCGCAAGTTCATGTATGCGAACTCCATCCACATCATCGACCTGATCCTTTATTTCGGCCGGGGCAAGCCGGTCGAGGTAACCCCGATCATGCCGTGGCAGGGCGAGACCACCGAGGTCGTGCTGACGCATATCCGTTTCGACAGCGGCGACGCGGCGCTGTACGAAGGTTTGTGGCAGGGGCCCGGACCCTGGGCGTGCACCGTCTCCACGCCCAGCCGCCGCTGGGTCATGCAGCCGCTGGAGCGGGCGACCTTCCAGAACGCGGGCGAGCGCAAGCAGAATTCGGTCGATCCGGATCCGGTCGACTCCGAGTTCAAGGCCGGCTTCCGCCGCCAGGCGCAGGAGGTCATCCGCCGGGTGCGCGGCGAGCCGAGTGCGGCCATCGGCATCGAGGAAAGCCTGCGTACGATGGAGCTCATCCATCGGATGTTCGGCGAGTGAAGGGCCGCAGGCCGGGGATCGCGCGTGCAGCCGCCGCCGCTGGGTGTGGAGACGACCGCGGGCAGGACCGTCGTCTCCGGTTTCGGGCGTCCGATGGGCCTGGCGGCCGGCGTCGATGGCACCCTTTACGTCGCCGACATGGATCTGCACGCGATCGCGCGCCTGATGCCGGATCTCGGCAGGTGCATGTGGCTGGGACTCGCGGCAGGTGGATGGCGCGAGGGTGCGCCGATGAAGAGCGGCACGCTGCCGCGGGCGGCCGCGAGAGAACCGGCGATGCTCAACGGTCCGCACTCGGTCGCGGTGCTGCCCGACGGTGCCTGCTGGATCGTCACCTACTACCGGCCATCGCTGGCACTTTACGATGCCGGCGGAGTCTGCCGCGCATGCCACACGTCCGTCGCGGATCTGGGCCCGCTCCAGGGTCCTGCCACGGCGCGCTTCGACCGCCGCGGAAGGCTGCTGCTGACCGAGTACAGGATGAACGTCGTCGCGGTGATCGGTGCGGATGCGGTACCCTTCGTGACCATAGGCGGCGCCGACCCGGTTCGGCCCGGCACGCTGCTCGATCGACCGCACATGACCATGGAACTCGGCGACGGAACCCTCGTCGTCGCCGATACGTGGAATCACCGGCTGCAGCGCTTCGACGCGCGTGGGCGGCGGCTCGCGGTGCTCGCGAGCCCGATTGGATGGCGCGAGCGCAGCGACGTCAATGCCGACGAAGCATTCATGACGCCGGTTGCGGTGGCGGAGAGCGGTGACGGCCGCCTGCTGGCGACCGACTGGCGCGGGTCGCGGCTGATGTGGTTCGACGAGGGTGGTGGTTTGCTGCGGGTTCGCGACGACCTCGGGCTCGACCGCCCGTATGACGCCCAGATCCTGCACGACCGGCTCGTCGTCGCCGACTCCCACCATGGTCGGATAATCATCCTGAGGGACTACTGAATGGCGGTGCCGCTGGTCGTCCTTGGTGCCTCCGGGCATGCCCGCGTCATTATCGACGCCGCGCGCCGCTCGTCGGCATTCGAGCTGCTCGGGGTCGTCGATCCCAACATACCGGCGGGCCAGAGGCTCAACGGCCTGCGCAGTCTCGGTGGCGAGGAATGCCTGCCGGAGATCGCGGCCAGGGTCGACGGACTGGCGGCGATCATCGCCATCGGCGACAACGCCGTCCGTGCCCGGGTGGAGGGCAAGGTCCTCGGCCTGGTTCCGCGGATCCGGTTTGCCGCCGTGATTCATCCGGCGTCGGTGATCGCCGAGGACGTCACCATCGCCGACGGCAGCTTCATCGCCGCCGGCGTGACGATCAATTGCGGGGCGAGAGTCGGCCGCCATGCGGTGATCAATACCAACGCGTCGGTCGATCACGACACCTCCATCGGCGATTTCGCCTTCGTCGGGCCCAATGCGGCCCTGGCCGGCGGCGTAAGCGTCGGCCGCATGACCTTGATCGGGATCGGCGCCAGCGTCATCCAGGGCATCCGCATCGGAGACCGGGCGATCATCGGCGCGGGCGCCGCCGTCGTCGACGACATCGGCGGGGACTGCCTCGCGGTCGGAGTGCCGGCCAGGGTGGTAAAGAGCCGGGCCGACCTGCCGACCGCTCGAGGGCGCTGAGCGGAGCTTGCTGCTAGACCGGGTTCCTGTGCACGAGAAATGAACACGAGGCTGAACAAGACACTACTGATCGGGGTTGCGGCCATTGCCGTGGTCGTCATCGCGATGGCGGCGATACGACAGCGGCATGCGGCGCGAGCATGGAGCGTGGAGCACAAGTGCCACGTCATCGACGACGTCGACACCACCATCGACAGGCCCGGGGCCTATTGTCTCCTGTCGGACATCGAGATTGGCCAGGCGAGCATCGCCATCAAGTCCTCCGGCGTCGTGCTGGATCTGCACGGCCACAGGCTGGCTCGCGACGCGAGTCATCCGGTCGCCGAGCCGGCGATCAAGATTGGCGACGTTGCCGATGTGCAGGTGAGAAACGGCACGATCGAGGATGTTCATATCGGGATCACGTCGAGCGGAGCAGAGAAGCTCACCATCGAATCCGTGCGATTCTCGAACATAGGATTTATCGCGGCGATCGTTGCGGACGGCAAGGAGGTAGCGCTGCTCAATAACGTCGTCGAGCGGGTCGGCTACCGCGACGCCTCCATGCTGCCGGATGATTCCGGCGCGTATGCCGTAGGGTTCAACATTCGAGCAGAGGATGCTCGCATCAAGGGCAACGAGTTCAGAGACGTCCGGCGGCAGCCGGTTTCAGAGGGATCCGTGGGGGAAGGGGTCGCGGTGATCGTCAGCAGCGGGTCAAGCGGGATCCGTATCGAGAGCAACACGGTGGACTTGGTGCCCCAGGCGGTGCCGGGGAGTATCGGGATCTGGCTGGGTGTCGACTCGTCCAGCGAGATTCGCGCGAACCTGTTCCGGAACGTCGAGCGGGGAATCGCCGGTCGCGAGGCGAATGCGCGTATCGAGGCCAATCGCTTCGTCTTCGATGCGAAGACGGCCAGCTCGGAGACGTTCGGCGTCTACCTCGTCCATGCCGACGAGACCTCACGCATCGCCGACAACGTCATCTCGGGCTATGCTCAGCCGGTCACGGGCACGGGCCGCGACGGGAAGACGCCGCTCGACATGCCCAACAACTCGATTCAATAACCGGCTGCCGGCGAGTTCGGAGACGCAGCGGTACTCGACCATATCGTGAGCAGTTCGCCATGCATCAAGAGAGGAATTGACGTCGCCGCGGCGACGATCGGTCTGGTGCTGTTCGCCGTTCCGATGCTCGCGGTCGCGGCCGCGATACGCGTCAGCATGGGCAGCCCGGTCATCTTCCGGCAGCAGCGGCCCGGCAAGGGCGGCGCGCCGTTCGAGCTGCTGAAGTTCCGAACGATGCGGCCGCCGCTGTCGAGCGAGCGGGCCACGGACGACGACGCGATGCGGATCACGGCGGTCGGCGCGTTCCTGCGCCGCACCAGCCTCGATGAGCTGCCGACCTTGTGGAACGTGCTGCGGGGTGACATGAGCCTGGTCGGACCGAGGCCGCTGCTGATGGAGTATCTGCCGCTCTATTCGCCGGAGCAGTCGCGACGGCACGTGGTCAGGCCAGGATTGACGGGCTGGGCGCAGATCCACGGCCGCAACGACCAGACCTGGGAGGAGCGCCTGGCCATGGACGTGTGGTATGTCGATCACCAGAGCCTGCTGCTGGATCTCCGGATCATCGCCGCGACCATCGGCAAGGTCCTGAGCGGCGCCGGCGTCAGCAGCCCGGGTCATGCGACGATGCCGAAGTTCCGGGGCGACAAGCCATGAGACGGCTGCTGGTACTCGGCGCCGGCGGGCACGGAAAGGTCGTTGCGGACGCGGCGTCCGCGAGCCGGAAGTGGGCGGCGATCGAGTTCCTCGACGATCGCCACCCGGAACACGGAAGGCTCGAGGACTGGAAGGTGATCGCGCGGCCCGACGACATTGCCCGCGTGGTCGGGGCGGACGACGACGTGATAGTCGCGATCGGTGACAACGCGCGTCGCCTGGCGGTCATCGAGCAGTTGCTGAGCCGCGGCATCGGCGTAACCGTGGTCGCGCATTCTGCCGCGGTGATAAGTCCGCGCGCAACGCTGGCGCCGGGATGCGTCGTGTTCGCGGGCGCGGTGATCAACGCGGGCACGAGCATCGGCCGCGGATGTATCGTCAATACCGGCGCGATCGTCGATCACGACTGCCGCCTGGACGACGCCGTCCATGTCGCCCCGGGAGCGGCGCTGGGCGGTAATGTGCGTGTGGGGCGGCGCAGCTGGGTCGGCATCGGGGCGAGCGTTCGCCATGGCGTCAGCATCGGCAGCGACACAATGATAGGCGCCGGCGCTGCGGTCGTCGCCGACATCGGCGACAATGTCGTGGCGATGGGCGTGCCGGCGCGCGTCTCGACTCGCCGGGATTGAGACAGGGCAGCGTAATGACGCATTTGAGAGAGATGTCCGAGACCGGCCAGGACGTGTCGTCGCTCACGCAGCAATGGCCGCATTACGGCGAGGACGAGATCGAGGCGGTCGCCCGCGTCCTCCGGTCGGGGCGCGCCAACAGCTGGTTCGGCACGGAGTGCCGGGAGTTCGAGCGCGAGTTCGCGGAGTATTGCGGCGCGGCGCACGCGATTGCGCTGGCGAACGGCACGGTCGCGCTGGAACTCGCGCTGCGGGCGCTCGGCATCGGTCCGGGCGACGAGGTCGTCGTGACGCCGCGCTCGTTCGTCGCCTCGGCGAGCTGCGCCAGCCTCTGCGGCGCGCAGCCCGTGTTCGCCGACGTCGATGCCGACAGCCAGGGGATCACCGCGGAATCGATCCGCGCGGTGTTGTCGCCGCGGACACGCGCAATCGTCGTCGTGCACCTGGCCGGGCGGCCCTGCGAGATGACGCCGATCATGGCGCTGGCGGAGGCCCACGATCTGAAGGTCATCGAGGACTGCGCCCAGGCCCATGGCGCCCGCTACCGGGGGCGCGTGGTCGGCAGCATCGGTCACGTCGGGACGTTCTCTTTCTGCCAGGACAAGATCATGAGCACCGGCGGCGAGGGCGGCATGCTCGTCACCGGCATCCGCGAGGTGTGGGAGCGGGCATGGATGTACAAGGATCACGGCAAGAGCCTGTCGGCGCTGCGGCCGGCCGCGGAGTCGTGGAGGTACCGCTGGCTGCACGACACCATCGGGACGAACATGCGGATGACCGAGATGCAGGCGGCGATCGGCCGCGTGCAGCTCGGCAAGCTGGATCGCTGGCTGGAGCGGCGCGCGGAGAACGCGCGCATGTTCGACGGCGTATTCGCCAACCTGGCGGCGCTTCGACCGACTCCGCCACCGGCGCATGTCCGCCACGCCTACTACAAGTACTACGCGTTCATACGGCCCGAGCGGCTGAAGAGCGGGTGGGATCGCGATCGCATCCTGCAGGTGGCGCATTCCCGCGGACTGTCATGCTTCAGCGGCAGCTGCGGCGAGATCTACCGCGAGCGCTGCTTTGCCGACACGGCACAGGCTCCGTCGCAGCCGCTGCCGGTCGCGCGCGCTCTGGGCGAAACGAGCCTGATGACGCTGGTGCACCCCACGCTCGCCATCGATGAAGTCCGACGTACCGCCGCAGAGATAGCGGCTGTCATACACTCCGCGTCCGCCTGACGATTGGTCCTACTGCCCGCGCCCGATGTCGTTGCAGTGAGACGACGTCGCGGCCGGCCGGACATCCGCCGTGACTTCCATCGAGCTTCGAAGACATGTCCTGACGATGGGCGCGGGGACGGCCATGGCACAGGCCATCCCGCTGGCGGCCGGACCGCTGCTGACGCGCCTGTACGATCCGTACGAATTCGGTCTGATGACGTCGATCGTGGCATTGGCGCTGCTCCTCTCCGTCGTTGCCACGGCCCGCTACGAGCTCGCGATCGTGTTGCCCGAATCGGAAGGGGACGCGCGGGCGGTCGCCGGCGCGGCGACGATCCTCGCGACCGTCGTCTGTGTGGCGGCGATGGCGTTGATCGCGCTGGCGGAGATGGCAGCGCCGGCGATGGCCGGCAGCAGCCGCCTCGGCCCGTGGATCATGGCCGTGCCGGTGATCGCGTGGCTGATGGCCTGCGGACAGATCGGCAACTGCATCGCCAACCGCGCCCGCGATTATCCGCGGATGGCCGGCGCGGCGATCGCGCAGCAGGCCGTCACGGCCGCGATCGCCTTCCTGCTCGGCGTGGTATCGACGCCGCTCAACGGGCTGATCGCGGGACGCGTTGCCGGGCACGCGACCTACGCCGCGACATTCTGGCAGCGCATGCGCGGGTTGATGGCCGAGCGCACGCGCACGTGGACTCTCGCCCAGTGCAGGGACGTCTGCCGCCGGTACCGCCAGTTTCCACAGTACAACCTGCCGTATTCCCTGGTCGGCAGCTTTTCGAGGGATTTCATCGTGCTGGCCCTGACCTACAGACATTACGTCGAGGCCGCGGGCCTGTACGGCATCGCTCGCATGGTCGTCTCCGCACCGGTGTTCTTCGTCTCCTCGACGCTGACCCAGGTGTTCTTCCGCGAGGCTTCCGAGCGGATCGGGACGCCGATCTTTTCGGCACTGGTCGCTGGCATGCTGCGCACGGTCGCAGCTGCCGGTGCTCCACTGCTGGCCTGGCTCGCCTTCTGGGGGCCTGAGCTGTTCGGCGGCATATTCGGGCCGGGATGGCGGCCGGCGGGGGTCTACGCCGCCGCCCTCTGTGTTCCGGCGTCGCTGCATCTGCTCTCGTCCTGGACGACGCGGACCTTCGAGGTCTGTCAGCAGCAGCGGACGTCGTTCCGGCTGCAGATTGCGTCCGACGCCCTGTCTGTCATCGTCGTGCTCGTCCTGCTGCTCGCCGGCAGACCGCCGTTCGATGCCGTTGTGGGATACGTTGCCTGCCAGGTCGGGTTTCACGTGATCTGCCTGTCACTGATATTCGGACTGCTGAAAATGGGCCGGGCCGCGCTGTGGCGTCTTTTCGCTTCCGTCCTCGGCATGTGGGTCGTGGCCTGGATCGCCGGGGCATGCGTGGCCGCGGTACTCGACGGCGTTGCCGCCGTCCTCGTGCATCTCGCCGTCGCCGTCGCCATCGCGGCGACGATGCTGCGGCTGAGCGCGGGCGTATCGTGGTCCGACGTCACCCGGGGAGCCGGGTGACGGAACTGTCCGATCCCGTTACCATGGCGCGCCTCGTATGGACTGGCGATTCCTGAGCGCGCGACGCCCGCAAAGTCATTTTCGATGCCGATAACCTGGCTCTACTCACAAAACGGCACGACCTGGTTTCAGCTTGGCAACGTGGTTGCCACGCTGTTCGCGTTCACCGTCCTCGCGTGGCTCTTCATCCGGCGGCCACAGGTCTTCGTTCGCCCGAGCATGCAGGTGCTCGCCTTTTACCACCTGTTGATCCAGTGGCCGGTTGCCTACCTCTCCCGATTCATCGAGAGCTGGGTCCACGATCAGTGGCATGTCTTCGTTCTCGTACACGGATTCGTGCTGATCGGCATCCCGTTGGCGCTTTCGGGCAGCCGCCGGACGGTGAGCGAGATCTGGTCGAGCCTTCGCGGCGACGCAGCCGGCGCCGCCGATAATGCATGGGCGATCAATGCGCTGTTCGTTGCGGCGATCGGCTGCGCAGCGGTGTACCTGACCGCCGTGGACATCACGGACACCGGACTGTACGTGCTGCTGACCGACCCCGTGCACGCGCCCGAGGCGCGCTTGGAATCGCTGAAGGCGCTGCCGTCGATGCTGCCGAAGTACGCGCTCAACGTCCTCAGTTCGACGATCGCGCCGCTGTTTACCGCCTTCGCGGTATTCGCCTGGCTGCATCGGGCGCATACGTGGAGATGGAACGCGCTTTACCCCGCGCTGCTGCTGCCCGTCGTCTGGACGCTGGCCCTGCTCAGCGGCGCGAAGGGTATCGCCGTCTTCCTGGTCATGGTGGTCGTGACGACCTACCTCTGGGATCGCCGTCTCAGGCTGCCGCTCGCCGCGGCGGTGCTGGCCATCCCTGTCGTGCTCGTCCCAGCCGTGGCCTACGTCATCGTGATCGCCAACGCCCATTACGAGGTCGGTGCGATGGCGTTGATGGACAGACTGGCGGAGGCGATACTGAAGCGCGCCTTCCTGGTACCGGCGACGACGGGGATCTGGCACATCGATTACGCGCAGACCGAGGGCGTGGTCGGCGTCGCCGGCCAGCTCAAGCTGGCGAGCGCGCTCGGGGTGGATTCCACGAGGCTGCCGATGGTGATCGGACAGTACTATGGCCCCGCATATTACGGCGACGAGGTCGCGGCGCACTTCAGCGCAAATACGGGATTTCTCTTCACCGCCTACGCGTGCTTCGGCCTCTACGGGCTCCCGCTGGCGCTCGCGATGCTGCTGTGCTGCGACCTGCCGCTCATCCTGCTGCGGCTGTTGCCGCGGCCCTGGCTGGTGCCGGCCATGGGAGCCACCTCGGTGGCCGTCCTGAAGTTCATTCAAAGCGACTACACCACCGTGTGGCTGACGCACGGCTTCGGCCTCATCGTCCTGGTGGCCTGGGCGCTGTGGGCGATGCGCGAGTTGTGGCGGGTGATGTCGCAGGAGTCGCGACAGGGTAGCCCCGGCGCTCAGCGCGGCGCGAGGGGAGGGCTTCCGGTTTGACCGAGACGTCCGACATGCGGCGGCCGAGGGTCGTGCACCTCACCTCCGTGCATCGGCCCTTCGATATACGGATCTTCCAGAAAGAGCTGAAGTCGCTGGCGCGCGGCGGCTGGTCGGTCACGCTCATCGCCTGCCATACGCACGACGAGAAGGTCGACGGCGTCGAGATCAAGGCGATCCGCGGCTGTGCCGGTCGATTGCGGCGGATGACCCTCGCGGTGACAGCGGTCCTGCGGGAGACCATCCGCTCGCGGGCGGAGATCTGCCACTTCCACGATCCGGAGCTGATTGTCGTGGGGATCGTCCTGAAGCTGCTTGGGCGAAAGGTGATCTATGACGTTCACGAGGACCTGCCCAGGCAGATCGAATCGAAACACTGGATTGCGCCCTTTCTCAAGTATCCGATCGCCTTGCTCGCCGAGGCGGTCGAATGGGTGGCGGGGAGGATATTCGATCGCATCGTCGTCGTGACGCCGGTGATTGCGCGGCGTTTCCCGGCCGGCAAGACGGTCGTCGTGCAGAACTATCCGATGCCGGAGGAGCTTTGCGACGTCATGGGGACGCCGTACGCGCAGCGTCCGTCGGTCATCTGCTATGCCGGTGGCATCTCCGAGGCGCGCGGCGCGTACGAGATGGTGGATGCGATCGCCGAGGTCGACGGCCGGCTGGACCCACGACTGCATCTCGCGGGCGAGTTCGTCCCGGCCTCGCTGCGCCGGGAGCTCGAGAAGCGTCGCGGCTGGGCACGCACCTCGGCGCTGGGGGTGCTGGACCGCGCCGGGATACGCGATCTGCTGGGCTCGAGCCGGGCGGGGCTCGTCCTGCTGCATCCGCACCCGAACCACCTGAACGCACAGCCCATCAAGCTGTACGAGTACATGGCGGCGGGATTGCCCGTCATCGCCTCGGACTTCCCGCTGTGGCAGGAGATCGTCGGCCGCAACGGGGCGGGACTGCTCATCGATCCGATGGACCCGCAGGCGATCGCGCGGGCTATAGAGTGGGTGCTGGACAATCCGGGGCAGGCCGCGGCGATGGGTTCGAAGGGTCGCGCGGCGGTAACCGAAAAGCTCAACTGGTCGGAAGAGGAGAAGAAGCTCCTCGCGATGTATGAAGGTCTGAGATGAAAAAGATAGCCACAGTCATCGGGGCGCGGCCCCAGTTCGTCAAGGCGGCCGTCGTATCCAGGGAGCTGCGTCACCGTGGCGGCGTCCGGGAGATACTGGTGCACACCGGCCAGCACTACGACGACGCGATGTCCGAGGTGTTCTTTCGCGAGCTGGAGCTCGAGCAGCCTCGGTACAATCTCGGCATCGGCAGCCTGGGACACGGAGCCATGACCGGCCGTCAGCTCGAGGCGCTGGAGCGGGTCTTCGTCGATGAAAACCCCGATGTCGTACTGGTGTATGGCGACACGAATTCAACGCTTGCCGGCGCCCTGGCGGCCGTGAAGCTGCACATACCGGTGGCGCACGTGGAGGCGGGACTTCGTTCCTTCAATCGGCGGATGCCCGAGGAGATCAACCGGGTGGTCGTCGATCACGTCTCCACGACACTGTTTGCGCCGACCGAGGCGGCGGTGAGGAACCTTCGCCGGGAGGGGATTGCAGACGCCGCGATCCACAGAACCGGCGACGTCATGTACGACGTGGCGCTGTATTTCGGCCAGCGTGCCGCGAAGGAGAGCAGGGTCCTCGAGACCCTTGGCGCCACGCCCGGGCAATACGTGCTGGCGACGATACATCGCCAGGAGAACGTCGATGACCCTTCCACGCTGCAAGCCATCATGGACGGTTTCGGCGGCTGCGGCATGCGGGTCGTCCTGCCCATGCACCCCCGGACCCGCAAGCAGATCGCGGAGGCCGGGACCGCCGTTCCCGAGAATCTCACCATCATCGACCCCGTCGGGTACATAGACATGTCGCGCCTGGAGCAGTGCGCCGCGCTGATCGCGACCGACAGCGGCGGTGTGCAGAAAGAGGCGTTCTTCGCACAGGTGCCCTGCGTCACCCTGCGCGAAGAGACGGAGTGGGTGGAACTCGTCGAACTGGGGTGGAATTGCGTCGTGCCGCCACGCTCGGCGGAGGCCATCGCCGCCGCCATCCGGGAGCGCGTAGGGTCGCGGGGGGTGTCGGCATCGCCGTACGGCGATGGGCATGCCGCCGGCACCATCGTCGAGCGGCTGATCGGGCAGGGATAGTGGCCGTTCCCGTGACTGCATAGAATGCGAGAGACCATGGAAGAAATCGACCGACAGAGCGGCATTCTGCCGAAGCTCGCGACCTGGTTTTGCAGGGTACTGCCATTTGGTGCGCGCGAGGCCCGCATCGTACTCGCGGCAGTGATCATCGGTGCGGCAGCCGGGATCGTCGCCGGCGTCGTGATCAAACCGCTGTGGGAGGCGACCGCTTCGTACGAGACCGCGCTCATCGGCGGGGGCAACCTGGAAAGCGTCCCCGAGATGGTCGAGCAGTTCCGCTCGACGACATTCATCGAATCCGTCGCGGCGGCCGCGAAAGCGAACGGGATCACCGACGAGGCCGAGCTCGAGCTGCTGCGAGAGTCGTTGCGCAAGACGCGGTCACACGCACTGGTCGGCTTCGTGGATGTCCGGGTCCGGGCGTACAGCGAGGCGCACGCGCTGCAATTGATGGATCTCGTCGTACGGCGCATGCAGGAGATCCAGGCCGAGAGGACAGCGCCGATCATCGAGGAGTATCGCAAGACTTTTGCGGACGTACAGAAAACGATTGGTCTCGTTCGACAGGACGCGTCGCGGTTCCTGGACCGCGCGGAGCAGATCTCGGGGGAGAAGGCGGTACTCGCCTGGGTCATGGACTACACGTCGCGACAGGGTTTGCTGGCCGAGCTGTATCGCACCGAGCAGCAGCTGCGGGACAAGCTCCTCGAAACGGCGAACCGGCCAGGTCGGTTGCTCACGCCGGTCGAGGTCACCAGCGAACCGATCAATCCGAGGATGCTCGCGCTGGCGGTGCTGGGGATGATGGTCGGGCTGGCGCTCGGGTTGACGTTGCTGCAGTTTCGACGCTGATCGACGTGGTTGTGCGGACCATGAGCGATGCCAGCGCAGGGACGTCGCGGGCTGAAACCGCCGTCGTCATCGACGTGGCGTCGCGCCAGTCCTGAGTGGCGGACGACAGGATGCCAACCGTCTGGATCTTGAATCACTACGCGCAGGAGCCCGGCGGGCCGGGCGGCATCCGGCACTTCGCCCTGGCGAAGCATCTGCGCGCCCTGGGCTGGAATGCCTGCATCATCGCCGCCAGCGTGGAACTCAACACCGGCAGGCAGCGTCTCGCGCCCGGCGAGAAGCGCCGGCTCGAGAGCCACGACGGTGTGCAGTTCCTGTGGCTGAAGGTGCCGGTCTATGCCGGCAACGGCCCGGGCCGGATGGTGAACATGCTCGCGTATGCGCTGCGTGCATTGATGCCGTGGAACCTGCGCAGGTTGCCACGCCCGCAGGTGGTCGTCGGCTCGAGCGTGCACCCATTCGCCGCCTGGGCCGGGGCGCGGCTGGCGCGCCGGCACGGCGTTCCGTTCGTGTTCGAGGTGCGCGATCTCTGGCCGCAGACCCTGATCGATCTCGGGCGACTGCGCGACGGCAGTCTGGTCGCGCGCGCGCTGCGCCTGCTCGAACGGCATCTCTATCGTTGCGCCGATCGCATCCTGATCCTCATGCCCGGCGCGACCGAGTACATCGAGCCTCTCGGCATATCGCCCAACAAGATCGTCTGGCTTCCGAACGGCGTGGACGTCAGTGAGTTCGCATACCATCGGCCGCCTGGCCGACGGGACGAAGCCTTTACGTTGATGTACTTCGGCGCGCACGGAACCGCCAACGGTCTGGAAAACCTGATCAGGGCGATGGCGATTTTGCAGGAGCGTCGCGCGAGCCCGACTCCGGTGCTCCGCCTGATCGGCAATGGGCCGATGAAACCGTCGCTGCAGCGGCTCGCCGTCGACATGCGGCTCGACAACGTTCGATTCGAGGATGCCGTGCCCAAGGCGGACATTCCCGCCGTTGCCGCGCAGGCCGATGCATTCGTGTTCAACCTGGTGGCCTCGCCCGTGTTTCGTTACGGGATCAGTTCCAACAAGCTGTTCGATTTCATGGCGGCCGGCCGCCCGGTGATATTCAGCTGCGAGTCCGTGAACAATCCGGTCGCGGAGGCGGATGCAGGCATCACGGTTCCGCCGGATCGGCCGGAGCGCCTCGCGGATGCCGTCGAGACCATCGCCGCGCTGACGCCGGCGGAGCGCGAAACGATGGGATTGAACGCGCGTCGATACGTCGAACGGAACCATGACTATCGTTCGCTCGCGGCGCGACTTGCCGGAGTCCTGAACGAGCTTTCCTGCCGTGCACAGGGGTGAAGCCACTGCAGCAATTCAATCGCCAGGCCGTCCCGTGTCGCGCCGGGACAGGCCCCGATCCGCGGTGCACCGTCAGTAAATTGGCGCGCGGCGCGGGACGCTTTGAACCGGGTTGGCAACCTGCGATACTGAAAAAAGGAGGGGGTAATTTGTGAGCGTCGGGTATCGTCTCTCGAAATCGACGCACCAGGGAAAGGAGGAACATCATGCGCATTTTTCGGTACGTGCAGTTACGAACGCTGAGGGGTTTCACTGCAATTGCCGTTGGGGCTTTCATGCTGATGGCGTCGGGAGCCGCGGGCGCCATCACGATCCCGCTGCAGTCATACGGGACCAGCGCGCCCGGCGACGGGAACTCATGGACTCTGAACGTCGCGCTCGGTGCTCCCGGGGAAAATCTCGCGAGATTCACCTTCATCAAGGTGGCGAGCAACAGCACGGGAGGTGTGTTCGGCCTGAACCAGATCCTCTTCGAGGTGGGTTTGGGGTCGATACTCGGCAGCTTCATTGACTTCTCCTTCGCCGGTGGCGCCTCATTCTTTGTGGTGCCCCCTATGAACGTGGCTCTGCCGGATGAGCCGGCGCTCGTACCCTCGAATCCGTGGGGCGACGGTGATTACTCGGCCGGCGATCTGCTGGACGACAATTTCGCGCGAATCCTTGTCACGGGTAACGACTTTGATTTTTCGCTCAAGGACCTCAACGACGCGGTGACCATCCGGTACGGGTATTCGGGGACGCTGGACAACCTGCTCCTGGCCCTGCTGGATTTCGACGGAAATAGCCGGATAGCCGTCCGTGTAGAGGGACCGGAAACAGCCTGTGCGTCTGGCTCGTGCGGCTTGGCTGCGGCGCCGCTCGCTCCGATCCCGCTGCCGGCGACGGCGTGGTTGTTTGTCAGTGCTCTCCTCGGACTTGCTGCATCTGCTCGCCGAAAAATCCGCCAGGACGGCCAGGCCTCGATGTATCCCGCATCGAGGTGAGTTTCTCCCCGGCGGCATGACCGCCGAAGTGAGTTTCCCCCGCGCGCGGCGGCGCGCCCGGTGAGTCTGCGTGTCCGCCATCCTCTGTTCGCTGATGCCGGGGGGGCACGGATCGCGGCGCGCGGTCCCGCCCGACACATCTCCCGCGTCTATTCCCTTCAGTCGGCCTCACCCTGAAGGCTGACCTCTCGGGCCTCCTTCGGCCGACACGACCCGGCCATTCCACCTTCCGCCGACGTCCCGCGGACCGGCCCCAAATCGTCCACCGCCCGGCCACAACCGCTCGAACTGCACGCTGCCCTGGACAAGGGGCCGTGCGCGAGGGTCCGCGTGAGGTCTGCCCCGACCGTCCGGCCTGATCTCGCGCGGCCGACCTCTATTTTGCGCCCGGTTTGGCGCTATCCGGGCGCGGATCTCCCTCATGCTGTCCCCCGGCGACTGTCAAGGTTGGGACCCGTTCGGTGCTTGTGGGATAATGCCCAACTAAGTTCGGCGCGGGATAAGACGGTCGTGCGCGTAAACCCTGGCCGGGGATTCAGTACTTTTGGAGAGAGCCGACATTTGAAGGCCGATGACAATTTTTAACCGTCGCAACGCCGTCTACCTGCACGACCTCGTCATGGTGGTACTGGCCTGGCAGGGGGCGTGGCTGGCAAGGTCGAACTTCTACTCGCCGGACTTCGTCTGGCGTCCGACACTCACCAGCTTCATCATCGCCGTGGTCTCGCAGGCGATCATTTTCCGGTACCTGGGCCTGTATCGCGGCCTGTGGCGTTTCGCCAGCCTCCCGGATCTCTGGAACATCCTCCGGTCGGCGGCGCTCGGGACGGTGACGATCGGGCTGGCGATGTTCGTGCACAACCGCCTGGCCGACGTGCCGCGTTCGATCCTGCTCCTCTACCCCGTTTTCCTCATCGGCCTCCTGAGTGGGCCCCGCCTGGCCTACCGCTTCTGGAAGGATCACACCCTCAGCATTCGCCTCACGGCCAACAGCAAGCGGGTGCTGGTGCTCGGCGTCGGCCGGGCGGCCGATACGCTGGTGCGCGACATGATCCGCGACGGCCGCTATTCGCCGGTCGGGATCCTGGATGACGAGTCGACGCTACGGAACACCCAGCTGCACGGAGTGCCGGTGCTGGGCAGCCTGGAACGCCTGACGGAAATTGCCGAGACCACCGAGGCGGAGATCCTGGTCATCGCCATGCCCTCGGCCACCAACGCCGAGATGCAGAGGGTGGTGGCGCTCTGCGAGAGTACGGGCCTGCCGTTCCGGACCCTGCCACGATTGATCGATCAGGTGCAGGGCGACCCCGGCGTCAACGCCCTGCGCGAGGTATCCATCGAGGACCTGCTGGGCCGCGACGCGGTGTCCTTCGAGCTGCCGGTGGTGCAGGCGAGCCTGACGGGCAAGGTGGTGCTGGTGAGCGGCGGCGGCGGCTCGATCGGGGCGGAGCTGTGCCGGCAGATCGCCCGCCTCGGACCGCACGAGCTCGTCATCTTCGAGCAGAGCGAATACAACCTCTACCGCATCGAAATGGAGCTGCGGCAGCGCTATCCCGACCTGCGGGTCCACGCGGTGATAGGCGACGTCACCGACGAATCGGCGGTGGACCACGTCCTCGGCAAGTACAAGCCGATGGTCGTATTCCACGCCGCCGCCTACAAGCACGTCCCCATGCTGCAGTACCAGGTGCGCCAGGCCGTGCGCAACAACGTGCTGGGCACCTGGCGCATGGCCAGCGGTGCCAGCCGCCACTGCGTGCGCAAGTTCGTGCTCATCTCCACCGACAAGGCCGTGAACCCGACCAGCCTGATGGGCGCGAGCAAGCGCATCGCGGAGATCGTCGCGGAATCCTTCAACCAGCTGGAGGGCACGCGTTTCACCACGGTGCGATTCGGCAACGTGCTCGGTTCCGCCGGCAGCGTCGTGCCGCTGTTCCAGGAGCAGATCCGCAACGGCGGGCCGGTGACGGTGACGCATCCGGAGATGACGCGCTTCTTCATGACCATCCCGGAGGCCACCCAGCTCATCCTGCAGGCCGGCGCGATGGGCAGAGGCGGGGAGATCTACGTCCTGGACATGGGCGAGCCCATCAAGATCGCGTTCCTCGCCCAGCAGCTCATCCGCCTCTCGGGGCTGGTGCCCGGCGAGGATATCCGCATCGAGTACACGGGGCTGCGCCCCGGCGAGCGCCTGCACGAGGAGCTCTTCCACGAGGACGAGCGCCTGGAGAAGACGCAGCACCGCAAGATCTTCCTCGCCCGGCACCGCACCGTCGATCGCAGCGCCGTGGAGCAGGCCATCGGCGAGCTGACCGAGTCCTGCGAGCGCTTCGACGAGGAGCGCATCACCGCGTTGATCAAACGCCTGGTTCCGGAGATGACGGTCGCGAAAGTCCCCGAGGCCAGCAACGTCATCGCGTTCAAGAGAGGAGTTTCATGAAGCAGAAGGTCAGGAAGGCGGTGTTTCCCGCCGCCGGTCTCGGCACGCGGTTTCTCCCCGCGACGAAGGCCAATCCCAAGGAGATGCTGCCCATCGTCGACAAGCCCCTCATCCAGTACGCCGCCGAGGAGGCCGTCGCCGCCGGCATCACCGATCTCATCTTCATCATCGGCCGCACCAAGCGCTCGATCGCCGATCACTTCGACAAGGCCTACGAGCTGGAGGCGGAGCTGGAGAAGTACGGCAAGCACGAGATGCTCGAGGCCGCGCGCTCGATCGTGCCGCCGCAGGTCAACTGCATCTATATCCGCCAGGCCGACCCCCTGGGTCTGGGTCACGCCGTGCTGTGCGCGCGCGCGGCCGTCGGACCCGAGCCGTTCGCGGTGCTGCTGGCCGACGACCTCATCAACGGCGCCGGCGGCGGCTGCCTGAAGCAGATGGTGGAGGTTTTCGAGCAGCGCAGCGGCAGCGTCATCGCCGTGGAGACCGTGCCCCACGAGGAGACCAACCGCTACGGCATCGTGCAGATCAACCAGCTGAGCGACCGGGTGGGCCGCATCGAGACCATCGTGGAGAAGCCGAAGCCCGAGAACGCGCCCTCCAACCTCGCCGTGGTCGGCCGCTACATCCTCACCCCGGCCATCTTCGACATGCTGGAGACCATCGAGCGCGGCGCCGGCGGGGAGCTGCAGCTCACCGACGGCATCGCCAAGCTGCTCGATCGGGAATACGTGTATTCCTACAACTTCGACGGCAAGCGCTACGACTGCGGCTCGAAGATCGGCTACCTGCAGGCGAACGTCGAGTACGCCCTCAAGCACCCCGAAGTGAAGGACGAGTTTGCGCAGTACCTCGCCGGCCTGAACCGGGCCTAGCTAAGGCGCAGGCCGGGCACCGATGCGCCGCGCGGTCGCGGCGCCGGCTGGCGCCGGCGCTTCCTCCCGAAAGCCACGTGTGGCCGGCCCGGCGCCGTGACGGCAGCCACTACTGTGCCGGGTGCAGGAGGCCGTCCTCCTCGAGCCTGGCCAGGATCAGGGACACCGATTCCTCGACACCGAGCCTGTCGGTCCGCAACTCTATCTCGGGATCGACCGGCGGCTCGTAGGGGTCGTCGATACCCGTGAAGCCCTTCAGTTCCCCCGCCCGCGCCTTCTTGTAGAGACCCTTGGGATCGCGCCGCTCGGCGACTTCGATGGGGCAGGAGACGAACGTCTCGAGAAAGGGGATGCCCGCCTCGGCGTGCGAGGCGCGCACCGATTCGCGATCGGCACGGTAGGGACTGATGAAGCTCGCGATGGTGATGATGCCGGCGTCGGCGAACAGCTTGGCGACCTCGCCGATGCGACGGATGTTCTCGGCCCGGTCCTCGGCGCTGAAGCCCAGGTCCCGGCTCAGGCCGTGGCGGATGTTGTCGCCGTCGAGCCGGTAGGCATGGTGGCCGCGCTGCAGGAGCGCCCGCTCCAGGGCAGAGGCGATGGTGGACTTGCCGCTGGCCGAGAAGCCGGTCATCCAGATCGTGCAGCCCCGTTGCCGGAGCAGGGCCTCGCGCTGCGCGCGCGTGACCTCGCCGGCATGCCACCGGATGTTCGTTGCCTTGTGTTCCTGCATCGATGCCTCTGCGCGTAGGAGCGAATTGCCCGCGATGGAAACGACTATCTTACTCGAATCCCCGTCCGGATCGCGGTTCCCGCCGGCGCGAAATCCGTCGGTCGGAGCCTGGCGCCGACGACACCGCGGCCACCGTCGGGGTAGGGTGATCGGCGGGCAGTACGCGCCCGGGAAACTGTCCTTCACGTTCCACGTGGTCAATTGCTGCATCTTCATTGCGGCGCTCATCGACGCTGCCGAATACCGAGGTCGGCGCTGGACCGCAACGGCAGCTCGGCGACGACATCGCCTGGCGGCCAGTCCGAATCTGCTTGTGCACCTGCCACGTCGACGGCAAGCGCGGCGAGTGTGGATAGAAGATCGGTTACACACATTCCAACACGAGCTATGCCCCGCGCATCCGGGAGCGAAGGATGCTTCCGCAGCTGCTCGAGCGTGCGGACGCATTCTAATTGAATGGCATTCAACGAAAGTTGAATGCCATGGCTCGATCCCCTTCGCGCAGAGCCCGTGTCGCTCACGATTTTTGAGACCTGGATCATCGCCAAAAAGAAGTTCGTGCGACGATTCAAAAAAAACAGCAATCGCATTTGCACCGCGTGCGACACATACGTAGCGTGTGCGTCAGGGAATGCCCGGTGCAGGGTAGGCATCGGGAGCATGGAAGCAATGCCGTAACAGGAATGGAAGCCTGCATGGAAGCCATGACGCTCTCGCCGGAGAAGATGCTATGGGCACTTGCAACGATGTGCACATCGCATCGCATTCCCTTCAATTCTTCTCTCGCTTTGGGGCAGCTTGCACCGCCTTACTCCGAACTACGCCTCATCGAGGCCGCCAGGGCCTGCGGGCTGCGGGTGGCGCGCAAGACGATGCCGCCGCTGCGTCTACGGCGGCTTCCTTTTCCCTGCCTGACGCTACTCGATGCATCGCCTGTCGTTCGTGACGGCGAGGAATCCGCGCGGGTCCTCGGGCTGACGCGCAGCGGCGGACCTGGAGGCCGGGCTGAGTCCGGCGAGCCGCCGCAGGCTGCAGTACAGGAAACCGATACACTGCCGGATCCAGCCGGAGTGTCGGGCGATGCAGTGCCTGCCCTGATCGTCGGCGCGGATGGCGAACGCGTCGTCTATTTCGAGTTCGGTGGCGATCGGCCGATCACGGTTCCGATTACCGTATTCGCCAGGCGCTATCAGGGCTGGGTGCTGCTGTTCCGCCCTGAACCGCGATTCCTAACGACCGACGGCGACGACTCCGTATGCCAGCCGAAGGCCTTCGGCTTCCGCTGGTTCCTCCCCGAGCTGCTCAAGCACAAGGCCATCTGGCGCGACGTGCTGCTCGCCTCGCTCGCCATCCAGCTGATGGCGCTCGCGACGCCGCTCTGCACCCAGGTGGTCATCGACAAGGTGGTGGTGCACCAGACGCTGAGCACGCTCACCGTCATCGGCATCGCGCTACTGGTCTTCATGCTGTCCAGCGCGGCCATGTCCTGGGTGCGGCAGTATCTCGTGCTGCACACCGGCAACCGCGTGGACGCGGTGCTGGGGGCCAAGGTCTTCGCCCACCTCCTCGCGCTGCCGCCGCGCTACTTCGAGCCGCGCCCCACCGGGGTGATTGCGGCACGCCTGCACGCGGTGGAGAGCATCCGCGAGTTCGTCGCCGGGGCGGCGGTGACGCTGCTGCTCGACGTCCCGTTCCTGCTCATCTTCCTTGCGGTGATGGTGCACTACAGCGTGCCCCTGAGCGCCGTCAGCGTGGCGGTGCTCGCCGCCATCGTGGTGGTAAGCCTCCTCGTCACACCCGTCTTCCGCCGGCGCCTGAACCGGCAGTTCCTGCTCGGGGCGCGCAACCAGGCGTTTCTGACTGAGTACGTTTCGGGTATCGAGACGGTGAAGTCGCTGCAGATGGAGCCGCAGCTGAAGGAGAAGTACGGCGAGTACCTCGCGAGCTATCTGCACGCGGGCTTCCGCACGCGCAGTCTCGCCAACACCTACCATACGCTCGCCAACGGGCTGGAGCAGCTGATGACGCTGCTCATCCTCTGGCTCGGGGCGTACCTGGTGATGACGCGCACGGACTTCACCGTCGGCATGCTGGTGGCCTTCCAGATGTTCGCCGGGCGGCTCTCCCAGCCGCTGCTCCGCCTGGTGGGTCTCTGGCAACAGTTCCAGGAGGCCAACATCGCGGTGGCGCGCCTGGGCGACATCCTGAACGCACTGCCCGAGCCCTACGCGCTCACCCCGTCGCGCGAGTACGCCCAGCGCGGCGTCATAGAGTTCCGCGGTGTGGCCTTCCGCCACGCCGAGCACCTGCCGTACCTGTACCGCAATCTCAACCTCACCCTGGAGCCGGGCCGCTGCGTGGCCCTCATTGGCCCTAGCGGCTGCGGCAAGAGCACGCTCGCGCGCCTGATGCAGGGCTTCTACCTGCCGAGCGACGGGCAGATCCTGCTCGACGGACGCGACATCCGCCACCTCTCGGCCAACGAGCTCAGGCAGGTCTTCGGGGTGGTGTTGCAGGAGACGGTGCTCTTCGCCGGCACGGTCTACGAAAACCTGCTGCTCGCCAATCCGCAGGCAAGCTTCGAGCAGGTAATCGCCGTGTGCAGGCTCGCCGTCATCCACGACACGATCGAGCGGCTGCCCCAGGGCTACCAGACCGAGCTCGGGGAGCGCGGCACCGGGCTCTCCGGCGGCCAGAGGCAGCGGCTGGCGATTGCACGGGCGCTGCTGAAGGGCCCGAAGGTGCTCATCTTCGACGAGGCCACCAGCGGTCTCGACGCGGCCACCGCCGAGGGTCTGGCAAAGACCATCAACAGTCTCAAGGGGCGGGTGAGCACGCTCTTCATCGCTCACCATCTGCCGAAAAGGTTGGCCATCGACGAGGTCATCCAGCTCGACGGCGCCGCCGCCGAGGAGAAGCACATGAGCGTGGTCTCATGACCGCACTGAGCGAAAGACTCGATCCTGCGGCGCTCGACTTCGCGCCCGGCCTGCTCGCGCTGCAGGCGCGCCCGCCCTCGCCGCTGCCGCGCACGATGGGTACGCTGATCGTGCTGCTGGTGGCCAGCCTCATCGCATGGAGCGCGTGGGGTCGGGTCGAGATCATTGCGATGGCGGAGGGCAGACTGGTGCCGAAAACCTACGTGAAGATCGTGCAGCCGGCCGAGGGCGGGATCCTGAAGGACATCCTCGTCAACGAAGGCGATCACGTGCAGGCCGGGCAGGTGCTCATGCGCATGGACCGCCAGCTCGCCGAGGCCGACACGCGCATCCTCGAGAACGCGATCGCCCAGCGCATGCTGCAGCTCGCCCGCATCGACGCCGAGCTCACCGATCGGCCGCTCGCGCTCACGCAGTCCATTCCCTCTCCCCTTGCGGGAGAGGGCCAGGGTGAGGGGGCGAGTCAATTTCGGGTGGGAGTTTCATTCCGTTCCTTGGACGGCAAGCTCATTGAGCAGGTCAGGGCCCAATACCACGCCCGCCGCCGCGCCCACGAGGATGCGCTGGCCGAGGAGCAGGCGGCAATGCGCAAGGCGAAGGAAGACCTCGCCGCCGCCGGGCAGGTGCGCGAGAAGCTCGCGGCCCTGCTGCCCACCTACAGGCAGGAGGAGGCGGCGCTGGCCAAGCTCGGCGAGCGCCGCCTCGCCGCCGAGCTCGACGTGCTGGAGCGCAGGCGCCGGCGCATCCAGACCGAGCAGGACCTGAAGACCCAGGAACGCACGCTCGCCAGCCTGAGGGCCGCCGTCGCCCAGTCCGGGCAGCGGCTGAACCAGGTCACCTCGCGCTATCGGGAGCAGCTGCAGAACGAGCGCATCGAAGCGCAGGCCGAGCTCGACCGGCTCACCCAGGAGCGCGCCAAGCAGCAGCACCGCAACACGCTGCTGGAGCTGAAGGCGCCGCAGGACGGCATCGTCAAGGACGTGGCCACGCACACGCCGGGGGCGGTGGTCAGTCCCGGCACGATCCTGCTGACCCTGGTGCCGCACGACGAGCCGCTGCAGGCGGAGGTCATGATCCGCAACGAGGACATCGGCTTCGTGCGAGAGGGGCAGACGGCCAAGGTGAAGCTCGCCGCCTATCCGTTCCAGAAATACGGGCTGGTGCAGGGCACGGTCGTGCATGTCGGTGCAGATGCGGAAGAAGGGCCGGAAATCGACCGGACACGGCCACAAGTCGCGCCGACCGGCAGACCCTACTCGGCACTGCGGTACAAAGCCACCGTGCGATTGCAGGACCAGGCGCTCGAGAAGGATGGCCGACGCTTCGAATTGAGCGCCGGCATGCAGGTGGTGGCCGAGATCGACCAGGGCAGGCGCACTCCGATGGAGTATCTGCTTTCGCCGATTCAGAAGACACTGTTGGAGGCCGCGCGAGAGCGATGAAACGAACCATATGGGTCGGAGTGAATGATTGCAGTGCACGCGGCAGGAGAAAGCAAGTCGACCGTCTTTGACGGAAACGGTGCTGATTAGTGGTGATCAAGGATGACGAGGGAGGCAAACATGCCAAGGCAGGCAAGGGTGAAGGCGGCTGGTGTTCCGCAACATGTCGTTCAGCGCGGCAACAATCAGTCGGTCTGTTTCGTGACCGAGGACGATTACCGCTTCTATCTGTACCACCTGGGGGATCTGGCCGACCGGCACGAGTGCGCGGTGCATGCCTACGTCTTGATGACCGACCACGTGCACCTGCTGATGACGCCGGAGCGTGCCGACGGGGTCTCCAGGCTGATGAAGCAGCTGAGTCAGCGCTATGTACAGTACTTCAATCGCGCATACTGCCGCCGGGGCACGCTTTGGGACGGGCGGTTCCGCTCCGGACTGGTACAGGCGCAGGAACTGCTGCTGCGATGCTGTCGTTACGTCGAGCTGAATCCTGTCAGGGCCGGCATCGTGCGGCGTCCAGGCGAGTACGAATGGTCGAGCTACCGGCGCAACGCCGAGGGATCGCCGTCGTTCCTGGTGCGGCCGCACGCGGAGTATCTGGCGCTGGCGGGCACGGATGGAGAAAGGCAGGAAGCCTACCGGGCGCTGTGCCGGACTGCGCCCGATGCGGCGGAGGTGGCCGCCATCAGCAGATGCGTGTATCGCGGACGTGCCCTGGACAGCGATCGGCTTCGAGAGGAGATGGCGCGAGCGTGGACCCGGCGCACGACGGAGCGATGGCCCAGGCGCAGGCGGTCGGATGCGAGGCTGCCCACGGAGATGGCGTAGCAGCAGGCGATGTGATGCCTCCGTATCCAAAGAAAAGGGGAGGGGGGAGGGCATGGATGCGAAGGTCGTGGAGTTGTTCCGTCGGCAACATCAGGTGCGGCACGCGTTCGACGGTATCGGATGGCTGCTGTTGTTCGTGGGAGGCTCGTTCGCCTTGACCTACGTGGGGCTCAGGGCGCTGCTCGGGTTATGCATGGAGTTGCTGCATTGATCGTGACCGGCATTGCGCGCGGACTGCGGCTTGATGACGTGCAAACGATACGATACGGTATAGGCACGCACGAGCAGCATCCACAGCCCACTTCGAGCGCCATGAGGCGCCTGGCAGAGAAGGATCGACAGGGATGTCTGAGCACGGATCTGTATCTCACGTCGACTCCGGCCCGGGGTCATACCGCTGGCGCCACGGCCGGCCCGCAGTCCGCATCGACCAATCCAAAGAGACCGCCGGTGTAAAAGCATTCACGGCGCGCCGGCCCACCCATACTGGCGCGCCGTGCGCGTCGTACGGGACATCGCTCCATGGCCGGGGTTCGACCCGGGCGCCGGGGAGAGGCCGCCGCAGGGACTGACGCGATGAAGCGGATCCTTCTTGCGCTACTTGGTTTGGTCATTGTCTACCAGGTCGCGGGCCGGACCTGGGACGCGATCGCCTTCAGGTACTTCCGCCATCAGTGCAAGTTGCATGGCGGGGAGTTCATCTACCGCACCGTCGACAACGTCGAGGGGGTCTTCCAGATGCGACTACGCGACCCTCGCGACTACTTCGACCGCCTGCGCACGGGAGACATCCCCGAGGATCCCTACGGCCACACGAACTGGGAAGCACAAGAGCCGCAGACTATGTTCGTGGACCATCCGTTCCGAAACTACGAGTTCTTCGAGAATCCGCTTCCTGCCGATGTGAAGCCAATGGTGCCCGGCGCAAAGTATCGGCGATATTCGGGATTGACATACCGCCGCGGCGATTACAGGCCAATCAAGCCGATGGTGGAAGAACATGTCGCCGAGCTGAAGAGCAAGTTTGGGTTTACGTGGAGGGAAGAGCGAACCGGCCTTGATCGAGTGCTCGGCATTAGAACTGGAATCATGGAGGTCGTGGATTTGATGAATGGTGAGATACTTGCACGAAGAGTTGGGTTCTTCATCAGAACACCGTTCAAACACAGTATGGATTTGTGTCCCAAGGGCACCGACGAGGATTTTTCTTACGAGCTGATAGTTAGGGTGGTACAACCAAAAAATCATTAAGAATGGGAGGAGTCTGTCATGGATGACGGCATAAATGGGTGGTACAAGTTCATACTTGCTCAGATGGCGGCGGACAGCTATCTGGATCAATTTGATTTCGCAGATGAGCCAGAATTGCGAGCTCGACTTCGAAATGGCGCGAACCATCGAGACCACATTGCAAAGCTGGAGCAGGAAGGCCGCCTCGGCGCCACGCGAATGACGGAGGTCATGATCGACGACTTCCTCGCCACCTGGGAGGTCATCGATCACATCCCCAACGACACCAGCGGGTTCTCCGCGACTCTCCTGAGGAACCGTCATACCGGCAAGTACACGCTGTCATTCCGCAGCACGGAGTCGAAGCGTTGGGAGGATGGCGGAGACAACGAGCGGGACGGCGGCGATGGCGCAGACGGGGAGATCTCGTTCGATGGATTCGCCTGGGCGCAACTGCACAACATGGAGCAGTACTTCCAGCATCTCCTGCGCGGCGAGCTGTACACGAGCGGCTACGCCTCGTCCTCGACGGGCGATCTGGTGGGCACTGCCCTCCAGTCGGGTCAGATTACGGTGACCGGCTACTCGCTCGGCTCGCACCTGGCGCAGCTCTTCACCCTGATGCACTACGACACGGTCGAGCACGCCTACACCTTCAACGGCGCCGGCTTTGGCTGGTTCGACGGCGTCCAGACGGGCCTGCCTTACGGGCAGGCGGTCCTGAGCGAGCTGGACCTGTACGACCGCATCATGGCCGACCCGGCCTCCTTCCTCGACCAGTTCACATTGGACGAACTGCATGCCGGCTTCAACGATGCCGTGCTGGGCACGAAGGAAGAGGTGCTCGCGTACCTGCTCGACCAACACAACAACAATACGTACCAACGCATCTATGACGACCCGCTGTATAAGTACGCCACGCTCATACTGAACCGCAGCACCAGCGGCGCGCTGTGGTCCAGCCTCGTCGAGCCGAACGAGATCCTGCCGTTCCTTTCCATCTTCGGCCACGGCGAGGACCGCACCCCGGATCTCAAGGTCACGAACCTGTTCGGTCTTTCCACCCAGTTCGATCCGGAGTTCGTGTCCGGCTCCGGGCAGATCGTGGGCAGCTTCGATGGCATCTTCATCGAGAATCAGCCTGTACTTACCCTCTCCAATCCCAAGACCTTCTTCGACGTGTTCGGCGACACGCACAGCATCACGCTCATCGCCGACACGCTGGCGGTCATGGCCTTGTTCGAGCAGATCGATCCGCAGGTCGATCGCCGTCTGCTGAACGGCATCTTCACCGCCGCGTCCGCGAACCGCGCGCGATGGTACGGCGTCGAGCCGTTGCCCGTGGACAGCGTCGCGGATGGCGACAGCCTGGAGCGCGTCCTCGATGCCCTCGGAGAACTGCTATACGGCGAAGCGTGGCAGCCGACGCCTTACTCCCGCGCCCTGGGTGCCTTTGGCGATCTGGCCCTCAGGAACCAGTTCTACGAGAACGTCAGGCGCGTCCGAGACGGCCTCGCCGGGCAAGCAGGCACGGTCGAAAGCCTGATCGGCATGGACGCCTCCGAGATGTCGAGCCGTGCGAGGTCCGATGCGGCCTATCGATACGCCCTCCTGCATCTGAATCCGTTCGCCATTACGGGAAACGCCTCGCTGTACGAGGCGCACGCGGTGGACCTCGCACCGTTCAATCCCGAGGACGGAACCGGCGTCGTCACCGAGGAGTACCTGGCCGACCGGGCTCAGTTGCTGGAGGCGACGCTGTGGTTCAACTTCCGCGACGTCGACCCGGCGGGCACCTACTACCATACCGCCACGCCGATGCCGGTCACGCACTACGTCGACCGGGAAACCGGCCTCGAAGCCACGACCTTCGGCGATCCGGCCACGGTGCGCCGGCAGTACGTCTTCGGCACGGAGGGAGACGATGCCGGTGACGGCGCGCTGCGGGGCGCGGAGATGGAGGATCACCTCTACGGCGGCGGCGGCAACGACACGCTGGCCGGCGGCGCCGGCAGCGATCGCCTCGAAGGCGGGCGGAACGACGACAACTATGAGGAGCTGGGCGACCGCGACGTGGTCTTTGACGTCCAGGGCGACGACGTCTACCGCGTTGTCGGCGACGCGAACGTCACCATCTCCGACCTGGACGGCATCGGATCGATCACCTGGGACGGCGACACTCTCCCGATCGCGACCCTGCTTTCGTCGGGGCTGTTCGGCGGCGGGACGCCGCAGGACGGCGCCGTGTTCACCAGCGACGACAATGTCCATGCCTACACCGTCTACGGCGATGATCTGCTCATCACGAGCGCTCGGCACCTCGGCTCGACGATCACCATCGAGAACTTCGCCTCATACGCGGCCGGCAACCGCCTGGGGATAGACCTGCGGGACGCCGCCCCCAACGACGGTCCCGCGTTCATCGGCACGAACGGCGATGATTCGATCGGCATGAATCCGAACGCGCCCCTGCCCTGGGCGCTGGTGGACGCCGGCGCGGGCCGGGACACGTTCTACTTCGGCGAGCGCGCGAAGAACGACTCCGTCGACCATTTCGATCTGTCCGCGCTGACGCTGCATGGCGGCGAGGGCGACGACTACGTGCTGACCTACTACTTCGATCGCTATCCCGGCGGGACCTACGACGATATCTCGGATACCAGCGGTTTCGGTCCGCGCGCGTTCGGCGACGCCGGCAACGATTACATGGAGGGCACGTCGCTCGCCGAGTATTTCGACGGCGGTACCGGACACGATGTCGTGAAGGGATACGCCGGCGGCGACGTCGCCAACGGCGGCACGGGCAACGACTGGATCGACGGGGGCGCCGGCAGCGACGTGCTGGTTGGCGGCGAGGGCGACGACCGCCTGCTGGCGGGTCACGACGCCGACGTCGTACTGGGCGGCCAGGGGGCGGACTGGCTCTACGGCGACTCCGTGACCGGCGTTCCGACGTTGATCAACGGCACGGTGGCCTGGGATGGGTCCAGCTTGGGCGTGTTCGACATGGGTTCGAACTTCTGGCAGCGGGACTACTACTACATAGAGGATGTTGCCGCCGGGAGGGCGGGACGGGACGAGATACGAGGCGGAGCCGGCAACGACCTGCTCTTCGGGGGCTTCGACAACGACGCCCTGTACGGTGAGGGAGACGAGGACTACCTGGCCGGCGAGGCGGGCGACGACCTGCTGGAGGGCGGCGACGGAAGCGATGTCCTGTACGGCGACGTGGATCCGGCCAGGCTCGGGCTCGACGCCAGGCTGCTCGCAGCGATGCCCTCCTCGCCGCCCTACGTCTTGCGCAATCGCCGATACGCGGACGGCCAGCTCGAAGCGGGGCATGACACGCTGCGTGGCGGGGCAGGCCAGGATCGGCTGTTCGGGGGCGGCGGCGACGACGTCCTGGAGGGCGGCGCCGACGGCGACTTGCTGAAGGGCGAGGAGGGTGACGACACACTCGACGGCGGCAGCGGCGATGACATCCTCCACGGCATGGATGGCGAGGACGTGCTCCGCGGCGGCGAAGGGAAGGACACGCTGCACGGCGGCGACGGCAACGATACCTACGACGACGGCGCGGGCGAGGACATACTCATCGACACCGGCGGCAACGATGTCTACCGCGCGTCCGGACAGTGGGGCGCCGTCCTCATCGACGACGCGCACGGCGACGATCGCCTGATACTGGATGCAATGTCCCGGGGCATCGGCGTTGCGCGCGTGGGCAGCGACCTGAAGATCGTCTCCGGCACGAACTCCGTTTCCATCCGGAACTGGTTCGTGGGCAACCGGATCGAAACCTTCGAGTTTGCCGATGGCGTGGTGCGGACGGCGTCCGAGCTGGTTGCGCCGCTGCTCGCCCAGAACGGCACCTCGGGTGACGATACGCTGATCGGTCTCGACGACACCGACGATCGGATCCTTGCCGCCCTCGGGAACGACGAGCTTGCCGGTGGCTCGGGCAACGACACCCTCGATGGCGGCCCGGGCGACGATCGGATCGACGGCGGAGAAGGCGACGACATCCTTATCGGCGGCGGCGGAGACGATACCCTGATAGGCGGACGCGGCGCGGACACCTATGCCCTGGGCGCCGGCAACACGTCGATCATCGAGGACTCCAGCGATGCGCAGGTCAACGTGCTGCGCCTGCCGGAAGGCGTCGTCGCGAACGGCATCGAGGTCCAGCGCTTCGGCAACGATCTGCTGATGACCTACGGCGAGGACAGCACTGTCGTCACCGACTATTTCCAGGCGCCTCACCTCTGGGACCTCCGGACCTTCGACGGAGCATCCATCGACCCTGGTACGTTGAACTCGCCGCCCACACCCGACAACACGTGGATAAATAGGGCGTGGAACGCCTTCCACACCAGGGAGCGTGCGCAGCTTGCCGCGGACATCCAGGGCTACAACCGGGAATCGGGCTGGCAACAGAGCGCTTTCGGCCGGGTGCGGCAATCCCAGCCCGTCGGCATGAGCGTGAGCGGCGGCGGCGAAACGGGCGCCTACCTGTGGACCTACCTCGCGACGGACGAGAACGGCGTACCTCTCGTCGACGAGGAGGGCCACATGTACGTCTTGCAGTACTATTCGCCGGGAGCGCCGCAGGATGACGAGCCGCGGATCAGCTATCCGTTGCTGGACGTCACCAATTACTCCATGGTTTCGAACGTGCAATCGGGCACTGCGGGCGCCGATACCGTGCTGCGGGAGACTCCGATCCCCGCATTCCTGAGTGCCGGCACCGAGACCATGTGGGCCACGCTGGGCAGCGCGTACGATCGGCTGCAGTCGGGCGGTCGCGAGTATTTCTACCGGGACATCGTTCGTCTGAGCACGGATATCCCGGACTACGCCACTTCAGAGCCTCTCGGCAGCATTGGAGGGAAAACCGGCAATCGCGACGGTTACGTCACGGAGGTCGAGGTCACCGAACTGGGGTTGGGCGTGAAGGTTCTGACCACCGGCGGCGGCAACGACATGATCGGTGAGCAGGGCACCTGGAGCGAAGGCCTTCCCCACTGGGTGTGGGATATCACGCGTCGCAGCTATCAACCGGCCTGGGAGATCGGATTCCACCCCTCCGAGTCGGGTTGGTATCGCGAATTCTACGGGGCGCCCGCCCCCGTGCTCATCGACGCGGGAGGCGGAGACGACCGCGTGTACGGCGCCCCGAGAGAGGATTTCCTCAAGGGCGGGCAGGGCGAGGACGTCGTGGTGGGCTTCGCCGGTGCCGACGTCCTGGCGGGCGGCGAACACGGTGATCGTCTCGAGGGAGGTTACGGCGCCGACATCTACATGATCGGTCAGCAGGACGGCGGCGTGGACGTCGTGCTTGACGATGGTTACATCGACCCGTACGGCAGCTATGAAGAAGGTTCGCCTCCGGATGAGCTCAACGATGTCGTGCAGATCAATGCGGCCTTTTCGGCCGTGAGCGTGCATCGCATTGATTACGGTGCCGACCGCGAGGCGCTGGTGCTGACATGGGGGGCGACCGAGGCGCGCAGCGGCGTCGTATCCATACTCGGCGGCAGCAATGATCCCGCCGGCTTCGGTGTGGAGCGCTACGGCTTCCTCGACGGCACCTACACGCGGGAGCAACTGCTCTCGCTCGCCGTCACGAACGCCGACCCTGGCGTGATCGTCGCGCTGAGCGTGCGGGACATGAACGGGGCGGGCGTCATCGTGGGGACGAGCGCCGGCGACGAGTTCGTCCACGACCGCTGGCCGGCGCCCTATGACCCCCGCGCGGTCGAGGGTCTGCGCGTCGAGGCCGGCGCGGGTGACGACCGGATCGTGACCGGGGCCGCCGATGACACGCTCGATGGCGGTCCCGGCGCGGACGTTCTGGTGGGTGGACGCGGAGGCGACACCTATCTCTTCGGCCGCGGTGACGGCCATGATGTCGTGCAGGAGGACGACATCTCCGGCGATGCGCCGGACCGGTTGCTGTTCCGGGCTGACGTCACGCCTGCGGACGTGCTGCCGGTGCGCAGCGAAGACGATCTCTCGCTGCGTATCGCCGGCACCGATGATTCGGTGACCGTGCCGGGCTATTTCGATGCACCGGTGAGCGGGGCGAGGCTGGAGCGCATCGTATTCGCGGACGGCACCGAGTGGGATTACGCAATGCTGCTGTCGCTGACCGGCAATCATGCGCCCGAGGTGGGTCAAACGATAGCATCGACGGTGGTCGACGAGGATGCGCAACTCAATCTGGTCCTGCCCGAGGACGTCTTCATCGATGCAGACGCGGGCGACGCGCTCGTTTACAGCGCGAGCCTCGCGGGAGGCGGCGAGCTGCCGGGCTGGCTGTCGTTCGACGCCGTGCAGCGGACCTTCCTCGGTGTGCCCACGAACGAGGACGTGGGCGAGCTGGAGGTGGTCGTCACGGCTACCGACGCGCACGGCGCGCAGGCGGCCAATCGTTCGTGCTGACGGTCCACAACGAAAACGATGCGCCGATCCGCTGGTGCCGCTGGCTGACGTGGCCGTCCGCGAGGATCTTGCCTTCGAGGTCGAAATTGCTGCGGGCAGCTTCAGCGACATCGACCTCGGCGACAGCCTCACCTATACGGCCAGCTTGCAGGACGGGACCGCGCTGCCGTCATGGCTGCAGATCGATCCGGCCGCGGGACAGTTCCGAGGCACGGCGCCGTCGGGCGCGGCGGAGACTACGTGGTTCGGCTCCAGGCCATCGACTCCGGAGGCCTTGCCGCCGCTGATGAGTTCCTGCTGACGGTGGAGCCGGCTGGCGCGCGGGTGGTCGGATCGGATGGTGCGGATCGTCTGTTCGGCGGCGAGGGCGACGACACGTTGCAGGGTCTGGCCGGCGCGGACCTCCTGAGCGGATTGGGCGGCGACGATCGCCTGGAGGGTGGCGGTGGTTCGGACCGCCTCGATGGCGGTGGAGGCGCCGATGCGATGGCAGGCGGCAGCGGCAGCGACACCTACGTCGTGGAGAATGCGGGCGACACCGTGCTGGAGGATCCGGACCAGGGACTGGACACCGTGATTTCCACCATCGACTGGACGCTCGGGAGCAACACGGAGGTCTTGATCCTGACCGGAAATGACGCGACGGCGGCGTGGGCAACGCGCGCTCGAACCTCATTACGGGCAACGCGAACGCCAATCTGCTCGACGGCGGCGGCGGCGTCGATATCCTGTTCGGTGGTGCGGGCGATGACACGTACGTCGCCGACGCCGCCGGCGACCTCACCATCGAGCTCGCGGGCGAGGGCGCGGACGCCGTGATCTCCAGCGTCACGCGCACGCTCGGCGCGAACTCGAGCATCTCTTCCTGAGCGGGCTGGCCGTCGTCAACGCAACCGGTACCCGCTGGACAACTGGCTGCGCGGCAATGACGCCAGCAACCACCTGGCGGGTGGTGACGGCAACGACACGCTTTGGGGTGCAGAGGAGGCGATCTGCTGCTTGGCGGCAATGGAGTCGACATCCTCCAGGGCGGAGAGGGTGACGACGCCCTGACGGATCTGACTGGCGCCGGACTGCTCGACGGTGGCGGCGGCGCGGATCGTCTTGACGGTGGAGGCGAACCGCAGTTCGTCATCGGCGGCAAGGGTGACGACGAGATTGGCACCGGCAGCGGTGTCGACGTCATTGCCTTCAACTGCGGCGACGGCGCCGATATCGTGTTGTCGAGTGTCGGTGCCGGCAATACGCTGTCGTGGGCGGCGGGATCGGCTATGCGGACATCATGCTGGCGCGCAACGGGTTCGATCTCATCCTTGATCTGGGCGGCGCGGACTCCATCACCTTCCGAGACTGGTATCGGACTCCGGCACCGCGAGCTATGCAAGCGTCTCCAGCCTGCAGGTGATCGTCGATGCGATGGCGCAGTTCGACGCCTCATCCTCCGATCGCCTTTGCTGAACCGCAGGGTCGCGCAGTTCGAGTTTGGCGCCATCGTTCAGCGGTTCGATCAGCGGCTGGCCGCCGATCCGGGCGTCGGCGCCTGGTCGCTGGTCGATGCGCTGGCGGAGTTTCACGTCGGCGGCAGCGATGTCGCCGCCTTGGGCGGGGATCGCCTATCAGTACGGCAGCGCCGGCACGCTGGCCGGCCCCGGCGCGACGCCGATGCAGGGTAATCTGGTCAACAGCGGTTTCGGTGTGGCGCCGCAGACTCTTCAGTCCCTGGCGAGCCTGCAGACCGGCATGGTTCGTCTGGCATAGCTCACCGAAGCCCCGTGGTCATGGGAGTAGGATGCGGTGGCCTGCCGGAAGATCGGCAGGTCACCGCTCCGTGCTCCGGGTGAATTCCTCTCGTTGTGACGCGGGTCACGCGTATCCGCTAAGGATCGGGCGTGATTCGGACCGATACAGGACCAGGAGCGATATGCGTCCGGGCGCTTTTCTTAGAGCCAAATATTTCCTCCGGTGAGGGGCGCGAGTTGTTACAATTCGCATCCAGATGGACCTTCCAGGGGAGGTTCGAGCATTTATATCAGCAGTCGTGGAGAGCAAACATCAATGGGCAACAGGAAGCGGGCTGGCGAAGGTCGCTGCGGGGTGCGCGCGCACGTTGGCAAGCCCCGGTGCAGCACCGGCGCAACGGCGGGTACAGCGGCGAGAGACCCAGACTCGCCTTCGAACTCACGCAAGCCGACGGCGCTTCGGTCACGCCGCGCTGCGGACAACTTGGCAGAGATTGCTGAGCGAGAACCCGAATCTCTACGCGCAGTACCAGTCGCCAGCCTGGTGGGAGCATCTCGGCACGACCCCGGAGGCGGCAGATCGACGGCTGTTGCTCATGAAGTACGGTTCGGGCATTGCCGGCGTGATACCGCTGCAGCTGGGCGTGCGACCGATCGACACCAACCTGCCGGGCGTGCTGCAGGGCTTAAGCGCGATACGCTGCGTGGAGCTGCTCGGCAGCCTGCCGCTCGTCCCTGCGGAGGCGACAGTCGCGACCGCGATGCTGGATGCCGTGCTGGAGCACGTGCCGGAGGCGGAAGCGGTCTATTTCAAGTCGATCCCCGAGACCAGTGCCTGGGCCGACATGATCATGCAGGCAGGCGGTGCGTCCGGGAAGGCATTCGGTTACGTCAGCCGCGCGACGGCCTTCCACAGCCTGGAGCTGCCGGAAAAATTCGACGAGTATCTGGGGCAGTTCGGAAAGAAGAAGCGCTATAATCTGAAACGCCAGGTGCGACTCATGGAGGAGGCCTACGGCGGCGACATGCGCCTGGATTGCGTCACCGGTGAGCACCAGATCGATCTTTCACCGCCGAGGCGGTGGCGGCGGGTTCCTGGAAAGACGCCGACCTCACGGTGCCCTGCGCGTACGCCGACGAACCATGCCCGCTATGCCGATCTCGCGCGCCGCGGCCTGCTCCGCGGTTACCTGATACGCCATGGCGAGCGCCCGGTCGCCTCCGTGATCGGCTACCAGTTCGGCGACACCTACCACTACGCCGACATTGCCTACAACAAGGGCGACATCCATCTTTCCCCGGGCAGTGTGCTGCTGTTTCTCATCATTCGCGATCTGATCGAGAACACCGGCATGCGCAGCGTGAATTTCGGCATGGGGGACGCGGATTACAAGCGCCAGTTCGGCAACCGGCATGGTCGCGACCAGGCCGTTTGGATGATGCGCGCAACGGCCCGCAGCCGCGTCATTTGCGCGGCGCACGGCTCGGCGAAGCGGCTCTCGCAGCGGCTCAAGAGCCTGCGCACAGGAGCCGCGAGCGGCGAATCGCGAGACAGCGGGGAGATGTCCTGAGAATTCGCCAGCGGCGCGGGCGGCGGTCATGCAATGGACCTGACCGGCGGGGGCTCCGCGGTCGCCTCCATGGCAATGCATGAGCCCGACATCCCTGCCTGCGTGGTGGTCCGCCGATATCCAAATCTGCATCACATATTGTCAGACCGCCGGCGGCAGATCGGGCCGGCCAGCATCATACTTGCACGCGCTGCGCACTCCACGGCAATCAGGGGTGGAGGCGGCACGGCGGCGATCGGGCCGAGGAGTCGCGAGGTGATATGAAGGTCTTGCTGGGACTGGTACTGGCCGCGGTCATGAGCGTTGGGACCGCGAGCGCTCAACCCGCCTACGACGAAAAGGCGGATGCGGCAGCGGATCTCAAGGCCGCCCTGGAGAGCGCCGGCGGTTCCGGCCGGCACGTCATCGCCATCTTTGGCGCGAACTGGTGTCCGGAGTGCCGTGCGTTGAGCAAGGCCCTGCAGGGTGAGGCCGGCCGGATGCTGGAAAAGGAGTTCGTCATCGTCAAGATCGACATCGGCCACTTCGATAAGAATCTGGACATTGCCAAGGCCTATGGCAATCCGCTCGCGGACGGCATACCGGGCGCCGCGGTGCTGACCGCCGAAAACAACGCCGTCGGCGTGCTCGACGCGGGGGATCTGAGCAATGCCGCGGAGGATGGAGGTGAAGACCTCTACGAGTTGTTCCACGATGCGGTCCACTGCAGCAGCATGATGTGCAGGATCCGCAGGCTGTTCGGCACTTGATCAGACGGCATGTTCGAGTCGACGGCGCCTACCGGCTATCGATGAGGGCGAGACAGGGCACCTCGAGCGGCGATGAATCGGGCGCCGCGGGGCGCAGGCTGGTGCGAGAGAGCGCCGGCGGCAGGCAGCTCGAGCGCGCCGCATCTTGAAGCGTGTTCTGGGGACTGTATTGATGACCAGCGAAGGTATTGACGTTCCGGGAAGTGTAGTCAGCGGCGCCGTCGATTACCGAATCGAGTTCCTGACTCCAGCCGACCTTGCCGGCGCCCCCGACGTCGAGGCGGCATGGCGCACGCTCGCGGCGCGTAACGACCATCTCACCGCGATCTTCCAGGCCCCCGAGTACTGGGAATTTCACATCGCGCGCCAGCCTACCCACACCTATCTGTTGGGCGTGGTGTACGGTCCGGGGCGGCAGGTGGCCGGCGTGTTGCCAACCATCATCAGGCCGTTTCCGCTGGTCATGGACGCGGCGGGGCGACATCTGGGTACGGTGCGCCTGCGTAGCGCCCAGGTGCTCGGCGGGCCCTTGCTCATGCCGCAGGACGAGAGTCTGTATGCCTCCGTGGTCGAGAAGCTCATGGACAGCCGTCCGGACGTCGATGCCGTCTTCCTGAACTACGTTCGTCCTGACGATCCGGTGTGGAAATTCGTCACCGACGCGAACGGGGCGATCCGGCGGAACTGGATCGTGCACTTTCCGGAGGGTGCGCGCGAGCTGCACACTATCGCGTTGTCCGGCGATTTCGACGCCTACCTGCGCAAGTTCAGCGGCAAGACCCGCAGCACCCTCAAGCGCAAGCTTCGTCAGATGAAGGAGCACAGCAACGGGGCGCTCGAGCTGGTGCGTGTCGATCGCGAGGATCAGGTCCAGGATTTCCTCACCCGCGCCGAGGGTGTCTCCCGGCAATCCTGGCAGTTCCGGCAGCACGGCACGCAGGTCTACACGACGCCGGTGGAGGTCGCAGCCTTCGAACTGCTCGCACGGCGCGGGCTGCTGCGCTCCTACCTGCTCCGCTCGGGCGAAAACGACTGTGCGTTCTGTATCGGGTGGCAGTACAACGGCGTATATCACTATGTCCGGCCAGCATTCGACGATCGTTTTGCGGACCTTTCTCCGGGCACCATTCTGCTCTATCTGATGATCGAAGACCTCTGCAAGCACGAACCGGTGAATCGCTTCAATTTCTTCCAGAATCCCAATCCGTACTAGCGCCAGTTCGGCACCGATTTCGGATACGACGCCGCGGTGCTGATCTGTCGCAGGACGTTGCCGAACAGGGCCAGGATTGCCCTGCACGCGGGACTCCGGGGCTTGATCCGCCGCGCCAAGGATCTACTGCGTAAACCTCGCGACCGGGAGTGGTGGGAGGCCGCGCTGACGGTGCACACCGTCGAGGAGCCGAAGTAGAAGAAACCTTGGCGGCGCGGGCGGCGCGGCGCTTGCTCACCCCCACGAGGGAGCAGGAGCTGGCCCTTCGCGGAAGAATCGGGATAGGTCGATTAGAGAACTGAAAATGGCTCCCGGGGAGGGACTCGAACCCCCGACCCAGCGGTTAACAGCCGCTTGCTCTACCGGCTGAGCTACCCGGGAATGGTTTTGAGGCCGCGTATGGTAATGGGCGCGCCCGGGCCGGTCAATTCACCGGCCCGGGCGCTTCGACCCGGGGGGCGTCTCTGCGGCTTCCTGCCCCGATCTACTTCGAACCCAGCGCGTTGTGCATGCGATTCATCGCGTCCGCCAGCACGTCCATGCTGGTGGCGAAGGAGATGCGCATGCAACCCGGGGCCCCGAACGCGGAGCCGGGCACCATCGCGCAGCCGGTCTTCTCCAGGAACCACTCGGCCAGGGCGATGTCGTCTTTCAGGCCGAGGTTCTTCATCGCGCCGTTCATGTCCGGAAAGATGTAGAAGGTCCCCTGCGCCTTCACGCAGGTCACGCCCTTCATCCGGGTCAGGCGCTCGTAGCAGAAGTCGTGGCGCTGCTTGAAGACCTTGCACTGCTCCCGCACGAAGCTCTGGTCGCCCTCGAGCGCCGCCTGCGCCGCCACCTGGGCAATGGAGGTCGGGTTGGAGGTGCTCTGCGACTGGATCTTGTTCATCGCCGCGATGATGGTCTTCGGTCCCGCCGCGTAGCCGATGCGCCAACCGGTCATCGAATACGCCTTCGACACGCCGTTCAGGACGATGGTGCGATCCTTCAGCGACGGGCAGACGTTGACGATGTTCTTGAAGCCGTCGCCCTCCCAAAGGATGTGCTCGTAGATGTCATCCGAGGCGATTAGCACCTGGGAATGCCTCTCGAGGACCTCGCCCAGCGCCTTCAGCTCGGCAGGGCTGTAGCTGACGCCGGTGGGATTCGACGGGCTGTTGATGACGAAGATCCTGCTCTTCGGCGTGATCGCCGCGGCGAGCTTGGCCGGGGTGATCTTGAAGCCGTCGTTGATGTCCGAATCGATGATGACCGGCTTGGCGCCCGCGAGCAGGGCCATGTCCGGGTAGGACACCCAGTAGGGCGCCGGGATGATCACCTCGTCGCCGTCGTTGAGCACGGCCTGGAACAGGTTGTAGATGCTGTGCTTGCAGCCGACCGACACGAGGATCTCATCGGCCTTGTAGCTCAGGCCGTTCTCGCGCTCGAACTTGTTGATGATCGCCTTCTTCAGACCGGCCGTGCCGTCCACGGCGGTGTATTTGGTGAAGCCGTCTTTGAGCGCCTTGATGGCCGCGTCCTTGATGAAATCGGGGGTATCGAAATCCGGCTCGCCGGCGGCGAGGCTCAGGATGTCCTTGCCCTCTGCCTTCATGGCGTTGGCGCGTGCGGTCACGGCCAGGGTGGGGGAGGGCTTCACGCTTTGCGCCCGAAGTGACGGTTGCATTTCAACGACCTCGTGGTTTTACAGGGAGTTAGTGCCGGACTGGGGAGTCCAAAACGGCGGTGTAATATACTCGAACTTTGTGCATTGCAGAACCCGCCCGCCATGTCGTCATTCGTCCTGAAAGCCCCTTACCAGCCGGCCGGCGGCCAGCCGGAGGCGATCGCGAAGCTGGTGCAGGGAGTGCGCGACGGCCTGGCCCACCAGACGCTGCTGGGCGTGACCGGCTCCGGCAAGACCTACACCGTGGCCAACGTGATCGCCGCCGTGCAGCGGCCCACGCTGGTGCTGGCGCCGAACAAGACCCTGGCGGCGCAGCTCTACGGCGAGTTCCGCGAGTTCTTCCCGGACAACGCGGTCGAGTATTTCGTCTCCTACTACGACTACTACCAGCCCGAGGCCTACGTCCCCTCCTCGGACACCTACATCGAGAAGGACGCCTCCATCAACGATCACATCGAGCAGATGCGGCTGTCGGCCACCCGCGCGCTGCTCGAGCGCCGCGACGTGATCATCGTGGCCACGGTGTCGGCGATCTACGGTCTGGGCGATCCGAACGTCTACCACAAGATGGTGCTGCACCTGGTGCGCGGCGATCGCATCGACCAGCGCGACGTGCTGCGCCGCCTGGCGGAACTGCAGTACGAGCGCAACGACATCGAGCTGCACCGCGGCACCTACCGCGTGCGCGGAGACGTCATCGACATCTTCCCGGCCGAGTCGGAACGCGAGGCGGTCAGGCTTGCATTGTTCGACGATGAGATCGAGGAGATCTTCTATTTCGATCCGCTGACCGGCGAGGTGCTGCGCAAGCTGCCGCGGGTGACGATCTACCCGGGCACGCATTACGTGACGGATCGCGAGACGCAGGTGAATGCGGTGGAGACGATCAAGGCCGAACTGCGCGAGCGGCTGGAGCAGCTGCGCGCCAGCAACAAGCTGGTCGAGGCACAGAGACTCGAGCAGCGCACGCGCTTCGATCTGGAGATGATGCTCGAGGTCGGATACTGCTCCGGCATCGAGAACTACTCCCGCCACCTCACCGGCGCCAAGCCGGGCGAGCCGCCGCCGACGCTGTTCGATTATTTCCCCGCCGACGGTCTGCTCATCGTCGACGAGAGCCACGTCACCATCCCGCAACTGGGCGGCATGTACCGCGGGGATCGCGCACGCAAGGAGAATCTGGTCGAGTACGGCTTCCGCCTGCCCTCGGCGCTCGACAACCGGCCGCTGAAGTTCGAGGAGTTCGAGCGGCTGGCGCCGCAGACCATCTTCGTGTCCGCCACGCCGGGCGCGTACGAGCAGGAGCGTTCCGGGCAGGTTGTGGAGCTGGTCGTCCGCCCGACGGGCCTCATCGATCCGGAGGTCGAGGTGCGGCCGGCGGCCACGCAGGTCGACGATCTGTTCTCCGAGATCAGGCTGCGCGTCGAGCGCAACGAACGGGTGCTGGTCACGACGCTCACCAAGCGCATGGCCGAGGATCTGACCGACTATCTCTCCGAGCACGGCGTGCGCGTACGCTACCTGCATTCGGACATCGAGACTGTCGAACGCGTGGAGATCCTCCGCGATCTGCGACTTGGCGCCTTCGACGTGCTCGTCGGCATCAACCTGCTGCGCGAGGGACTGGACCTGCCGGAGGTCTCGCTGGTGGCCATACTGGACGCCGACAAGGAGGGTTTCCTGCGCTCGGAGCGATCGCTGATACAGACCGTCGGGCGGGCGGCCCGGAACCTGAGCGGCAAGGCGATCATGTACGCCGACACGACCACGGACTCGATGCAGCGCGCGATTAACGAGATGAGCCGCCGCCGGGCGACGCAGATCGCCTACAACGAACTGCACGGAATCACCCCCCGTGGCGTGCGCAAGGCGGTGACGGATATCATGGAGGCATCGCACCCCCAGGATCAGCAACGCCCAGCGCGCCGCGCCAAGGTTGCGGAGTCCGCCGGGCCGTACCGGCCCGCAACGACGGAGATGCTGGTGAAGAAGCTGAAGCAACTCGAGGAGCGCATGTACAGGCATGCGCGCGACCTCGAGTTCGAGGAGGCGGCGCGCCTGCGCGACGAGATTGAGAGGCTGCGTGCCGAGGGACTGGAGCTTCCCTCGAGCCACGCAGTCTGAAACGCAATTCGAACCATCACTGCTCGAGGAGAATCTATGCGCAATCGTATCCTGGCGTGCCTGCTTTCGATCCTCGCGGCAGACGCGGGTGCGGAACAGATCGGCTTCCAGCTCGTCACCCTGGACTGGCCGGACGGATATCAGACCCGCGTGGGCGAGGATCGGATCCACATGACCGGCCCGAATGGCGAGCAGGTCACCGTGCTGCAGTTCAGTCTCGATGACACCGTGCCCCCGGAGGAGGCCGCGGCCAAGACCGACACCCTGAGAGACTATGCGGAGACCGAGATGCCGAAATCGGCGGGCGAACAGGGCGCCACCGTCGTGCGCGACCTCAAGAAGACGGATTTCGACGAACGGCACACCCTCTACTCGATGATCTCCCAACGCGGCGAGCAGGATGCGCAGCAGTATCTGATCGAGTACTTCCTGGTCGGCGTCAGGGGCGGCGCCTACTTTTCCATCGTCGGCAACGGCGATGCCATGCCCGCTATCGCCACCTTCGACCCGGTGTTCGCGGCGGTGCAGTGGAAGGAATAGCCGCGGGGTCCGCACCGATAAACGGTAGTCCGTAAGCGGACCGGCCGCCCGGCATCCTCGTCGAGCCGCGGGCGGCGCCATTGCGGCTTGGCCGTGCCGTCATTCCGCCGATCGGAAATGTGACGGCTGATGCGGTCATCGCCGCCGCCTGTCGACTAGCTTTTCGCGAAGGTTCACTTTCGCGAGTGTCGACGGTCATGTCGTGGTTACTCCGGATTGCACGCATCCTCCCGCACCGCCGGCCCCAGAC
>JAWLAN010000015.1:0-135956 GCA_041395385.1 Gammaproteobacteria bacterium | reverse complement strand
ATGGAACGCAACGGGTGGTCACGCTGTTGGAAGAGATCGACGCCTGACGAGCACGGCGCCATCGATTGAGAGAACCCCGCTTCGGCGGGGTTTTTTATGTCGCCGGTTGCCGAGAAGTTACCGAAGCCAGAACCGTCAGCACGGCAACGCATTGATTTTATTGGCGCTCCCTAGGGGAATCGAACCCCTGTTTTCGCCGTGAGAGGGCGACGTCCTGGGCCGCTAGACGAAGGGAGCGGATGCGGGGCCGGGCCCGCAAGGGGTGGTATTATAGTCAACCGCCGCTTTCGCTCAACGGAATTTTCGAGCGGCCGACGCCGCGCACCCTCGCCACACAAACACCACCCCCGAATGACAGACCATACCTTGACCAGCGACAACGTCGTCCCTCTGCGCCCGGCGCCCCGCATCATCCCCCGCGCCGAGCACTGCATCTCGCGAGCCCAGATCTCCGAGTACGCGCTGAAGGTGCTCTACCGGCTCAAGAATGCCGGCTACCAGGCCTATCTGGTCGGTGGGAGCGTGCGCGACCTCCTGCTGGGGCGCAGGCCCAAGGACTTCGACATCGCGACCAACGCTCATCCCGAGCAGGTTCGCGAGCTGTTCAAGAATTGCCGCCTGATCGGCCGCCGCTTCCGTCTGGCGCACGTGCATTTCGGACCGGAGATCATCGAGGTTGCCACCTTTCGCAGCAGTGATGAGGCCGAGGCCGAGGGCGACCGGGTGATGGAGGATGGCCGTATCCTGCGCGACAACGTCTATGGCAGCAGCGTGGAGGAGGACGTCTGGAGGCGCGATTTCACCGCCAACGCCCTTTATTACAACATCGAGGATTTCTCGATCGTCGACTACGTGGGCGGCGTGGCCGACATCCAGGCTCGGCAGCTGCGTCTGATCGGCGACCCCTACGCGCGCTACCGCGAGGATCCCGTGCGACTGCTCAGAGCGATCCGGTTCGCGCAGAAGCTGGGGCTCGCGATCCATCCGGACACCGAACGCCCCATTACCGAGCTCGGCCATCTCCTGGAGCAGATCCCTTCCGCCCGCCTCTTCGAGGAGGTGCTGAAGCTGTTTCTCGGCGCCCATGCCCTGCCGACCTACGAGGCGCTGCGGCACTATCGGCTGTTCGGGCACCTTTTTCCGGACGTCGACACGGCGCTCGCCGCCGAAGGCGGCGACGGCAACGCGAGCCGCTTGCTCGCACAGGCCCTGGCCAACACCGACCACCGCATTGCGGAGGACAAGCCGGTGACCCCCGCGTTCCTGTTCGCGGCCCTGCTCTGGCCGCCGTTGGTGCAGCGGGAGCAGTACCACCGGGGTCACGGGCATCCGCCTCTGATGGCCATGCAGATGGCGCAGGACGACGTCGTTTCGCGGCAGGCGGCGCGCGTGGCCATTCCCCGGCGCTTCACGCAGGTGACGCGCGAGATCTGGTCGCTGCAATGGCGTCTGGAGCAGCGGGCGCCGAAGTCCGCGCTGCGCATGCTCGGCCATCCCCGCTTCCGCGCGGCGTACGACTTCCTCCTGCTGCGTGCCGAGGCCGGAGAGCCGCTCGCCGAGAGCTGCGAGTGGTGGACGCGGTTCCAGGAGGAGAACGAGCATGCCCGCAGTCAGATGCTGAGCGAGCTGCCCTCACAGCCGCGCCGCCGCAAGCGGCGTCCCGGCCGGCGCAAGCGCGCCGGAGCCTCTCATACGCCATGAGCGGCGCGGTTCGGGCCTACATCGGTCTGGGCAGCAATCTGGAGGATCCGCGCCGGCAGGTTCGCACGGCGATTGCGGAGCTGGATGCCCTGCCCTACACGCGCCTGGTCGCTCGATCCTCGCTCTACAGATCGGACCCCATGGGCCCCCCCGATCAGCCCGACTACATCAATGCCGTGGCGGCCGTGAACACGTTACTGACGCCACTTGCCCTGCTCGATGCGCTGATGGGAGTGGAGCGCGCGCACGGCCGCATCCGGAATGCCACACGCTGGGGTCCGAGGACACTGGACCTCGATCTGCTGGTGTATGGCGAAGGGATCATCTCCGAGGGACGGCTGACCGTGCCGCATCCGGGCATCGCGGAGCGCGCATTCGTGCTGCTGCCGCTGCGGGAGATCGCTCCCGATCTCGAGATCCCCGGGCGCGGCCGCGTAGCCGCTCTCGCCTCGGGCCTTGCCGATGGCGGCATCGAGCGCCTGAACGGCGATGAGTGAGAGGCGACCCGGTTACGTCGTCGTGGAGGGGCCCATCGGAGTCGGCAAGACGACGCTGGCGAAACGGCTCGCCCGCAGCCTGGATTCGGAGTTGTTCCTGGAGGCGCCCGAGGAAAACCCGTTCCTGCAGCAGTTCTACAGGGATCCGGAGCGAACCGCGCTGCCGACGCAGCTCTCCTTCCTGTTCCAGCGCGCGAAGCAGGCACAGGCGCTGCGCCAAGGCGACATGTTCCGGCCCACTCGGGTCGCCGACTTCATGATGGAAAAGGACAGGCTCTTCGCGCGCCTCAACCTCACCAGCGAGGAGCTAAACCTGTACAATCTGGTTTACCAGCAGCTCGCCATCGAACCGCCGGCGCCCGATCTGGTGATCTATCTGCAGGCCCCTGTCGAGGTGTTGAAGGAACGCATCGCACGCCGCCGGCACGACTATGAGAAGAACATTTCCTCTGCCTACCTGACGCGCCTCGTGGATGCCTACGTGGAGTTTTTCTATCACTACGCGCAATCGCCTCTGTTGATAGTCAACGCCGCGGACGTCGACCTCGCGGACGGGCGGGGCGAGTACGAAGCCTTGCTGGCGATGGTTCGAAACGGCCCAGTGGGCAAGCAGTTCGTCAATCTGCGCGCCGGCGCCTACCAGCCTCCCGAGCAACCCGGTGCGATGGGCGGCCAGGCACCATGGCGCGCTTCCCAGGAGGAACAGGCATGAGTCAGCAGCCGCCGGTCCGCAACAAGATCTCCATAACGCACCTGCGCGACATGAAGGCCAACGGCGAACGGATTGCCTGCCTCACCGCCTACGACGCCACCTTCGCCCGCGTGCTCGACGAGGCGGGCGTGGAGGTCATCCTGGTCGGCGATTCGCTCGGCATGGTGATGCAGGGCCACGACAGCACCCTGCCGGTGACGGTCAACGACATGATCTACCACTCGGCCAACGTGCGTCGCGGGGTGGACCGCGCGATGCTCATGACGGACATGCCGTACATGAGTTACGCGCAGCCGGACCAGGCGCTGTCCACGGCGGCGCGCATCATGAGCGAAGGGCGCGCGCAGATGGTGAAGCTGGAAGGCGGCGGCTGGGTGGCGGGTACGGTGCAACTGCTGACCGAGCGCGGCATCCCGGTATGCGGGCACCTCGGACTGCAACCGCAGTCCATACACCGGCTGGGCGGCTATCGCGTGCAGGGCCGCGATGCCGAGTCGGCGCGGCAGATCCGCGAGGACGCCCGCGTCCTGGCGGATGCCGGGGCCGTCATGCTGCTCCTGGAATGCGTGCCGCGTTCGCTCGCCGCGGAGATCACCCGCGCGCTCTCGATCCCGGTCATCGGCATCGGCGCGGGCGGCGACTGCGACGGTCAGATACTCGTGCTCCACGACATGCTCGGCATCGGGTTCTCGCACCGCTTCACGCGCGATTTCATGCAGGGCGGCCGCAGCATCGCCGAGGCGATCGAGCGCTACGTAAAGGCGGTGAAAGCAGGGGATTTCCCCGCCCACGAGCACGGTTTCGATTGACCGCCGGCGCGCCGATCACTGCTGCTCATGAGGCCTATCGATGACATCGATGAGTTGCACGCTGTCCTTGCCTCATGGCGGCGCGCCGGTGACACGCTAGCCCTGGTGCCCACGATGGGCAATCTGCACGCCGGCCACCTTGCGCTGGTAGCGCGGGCCGGTGCCCTGGCCTCGCGCACCGTGGTGAGCATCTTCGTCAATCCGATGCAGTTCGCGGCGGGCGAGGACCTCGATCGTTATCCGCGCACTCCGGAGGCGGATCAGCGCATGCTCGCCGAGGCGGGCGTGGACGTCGCTTTCATGCCGCCGGTCGCCCAGATGTATCCGAACGGCTATGCCGACACGACCCGCGTGCACGTGCCCGTTCTCGAGAGCATCTACTGCGGCGAGTTCCGGCCCGGCCATTTCACCGGCGTGGCGACGGTCGTCGCCAAGTTGTTCAACCTGGTGCAGCCCGACTATGCCGTATTCGGAGACAAGGACTTTCAGCAGCTGCTGCTCGTCAGGCGGATGGCCGCGGACTTGCGGTTCCCGATCGAGATCGTCGGCGTGCCGACCGTACGCGACGCCGACGGACTGGCCCTGTCCTCCCGCAACAATTACCTTGATGTCGACGAGCGCATGCGCGCACCGAGACTCTACGAAGTGCTGAATGAGCTGGCGAAGCAACTCGAGGCTGGGGGAGCCGACTACTCAGCGCTGGAATCCGAGGCTGCCGTCGCGTTGACGGCCGCGGGATTCAATCCACAGTATGTTGCGATATGTCGCGCCGATGATCTCAGGCAGGCCGCCAGGGACGATCGGGACTTGGTGATCCTCGCGGCCGCGTGGCTCGGCAAGACGCGCCTCATAGACCACATCGAGGTCAAGCGTAGCTAGCCGCGTTCACGGCCGCAGGATCGATTATCTGCCGCCGCCTTTCTTGTCGATTTCCTGCTTCTGGTTCAGAACGGTCGAGAGCTCCTCCAGCAGATAGAGGTCGTGCAGCTGAGTGCGCACCTTTGCCTCTCGCGCCTTGCGCTTGATACGTTCGCTCTGTGAGGTGCGGGCACGCCCCCGCTTGTTCGCGGCGGCCGCCTGCTTGTCCTGTTCGGAGATCCAGTCGGAAAGCTCTTTCTCAAGTTGATTACGTAATTGCTCCTGCTGCTCGTGGGTCTGCTCCATCATGCGCTCGTTGGCAGCGCGCGCCTGCTCCAGACGCTCCTCGATGCGCACCGCATCGCGCAGACGTTCCGCCGCCGCCGCCGCCTCGGCTTTGACCGTCTGGATGTCCATCTTGATCTGATCGACGGCGACGTTGGTCGTGTCGAGATCGCGTTGCCGGCTCTGCAGATCGTTGAGGTGCTGTTGCGCGGTGCGTTGCAGGCTTTCGGCCTCCTCGCGCGCTCGCCGTGCCTCCTCCATCTCGGCCCTCAGCTTGCGGCGCTCATCCTCGAGCTTGCCGAGTTCCTCCTGCAACCGGGTCTGCTCTATGATGCGTGCCTGCTCGTGGGCATTGCGATACTCGGCGATGATTTCCTCGGCCTCCTGCGCCGCGGCGCGTCGCGCCGCCTCCGCCGCCGCTTTCTCGCGTTGCACGAGTTCCAGCATCGCCGTGTTGCGCAGGAACTCCGTCTCGATCTTCTTGCGCTCCTCTGCGAGGCGCGCCTCGGCTTCTTCGCGCAATTTACGCTCCTGTTCCTGCTGCTTGATCAACTGCGTCTGCGCTGCCGCGAGTCGCTGGCGCGCCTCTTCCTCCAACTTGCGACGCTCCTCGCTGAGTCGCGCCTCGACTTCTTCGCGCAGGTGCCGCTCGTGGTCCTGCGACCGAGATAGTTCGGCTTGAGCGGCCTCGAGCTGCTTGCGTGCCTCGGTCTCGATCCGCTCCTTCTCCTTGATCAGTTTCGCCTCCGACTCCTCGCGCAGGCGTCGTTCCTGTTCATGCTGCTGCAACAATTGCGCCTGCACGAGCTCGAGCTGGGCGCGCGCCGCGCGGTCGAGTTTCTGACGATCTGCCGCCAGGGTCGCCTCGGCCTCCGCCTTGATCGCCTGGATACGTTCCAGCTCCTCGGCATTGCGTCGATAGAGCTCCTCGAGACGCTTCTTCTCGGCCTGCAATCGCGCATCGGCCTCGGCCTTGATGCGTTGCAGCTGTTCCTCCTGTTCCTGGCGCTGGCGAGCCGCCTCAAGTTCCGCCGCCCGTTTCTGCTCCTCAATCTCATGCTTGAGTCGGCGTGCCTCCTCCAGGAAATCGGTGGCCTTGCGGGCGTCAGTATCGAGCTTTTCGCGTTCGCGGCGCAGGCGCTGCTCGATCTCCTTCTCCGCGGCACGGCGCGCGGCCTCCGCCTCGGCATTCAGTCGCTGGCGTTCCGCCTGGAGGCGCTCCTCGATCGCCCTCTCCGCCTGGCGCACGAGCTGCTGGCGCTCTGCGACCAGGCGCTCCTGCAGCTCCCGCTCCGCCGACTTCTTCGCAGCTTCCGCCTCGGCCTGCAGGCGCTTGGCCTCTTCGAGCGCAAGCGCCGCCCGCGCCAGTTCGGCTTTCAGCACTGAGGCACGCACCTCGGCCTCGGTCGGATCGGCGACCGGATTGCGTATCACGGATACGGGTAAAGGCGGGACGCTCTCGGCTTCGACAGGCGCGTCGGCGACGGTCGACTTCTGCTTCGGCTTGGTGGCGCCGCCTTTGCCGCCGGCCCTCCCGCTCGCCGGCGTCGGCGCGATGTATCTGAAATAGCCCCCCTCAAGATAGCTCGCCTCGAAGCCGCGTTCGGTCAAGACGAAGGCAGCCACGGAACTTCGGCTGCCGGTGTCGCAGTAGGCGATGTAGTGCTTGTCGTGATCGAGCTTGGCGGCCTGCGCCCGAAGCATGCTCAACGGGACATTCATGCTCCCGGGGATGGAACCGGCGGCGTGCTCGTCACGGAACCGCACGTCGAGCCACACCGCGCCGGCCTTGCTGACCTGGTCGCAGCCCTGCTCATAGTTCACGGTGCTGATCAGCGGATTCTTGATGAGATTGACGAAATCGTCCTTCGTCAGCCTCAGCAACGTGCCGGCGCTGAGCATCCGCACCGTGGCGTTGCGGCGGGAGTCCGACACCAGCGCCTCCTCGCCGAAGCTCTCCCCGACGCCGAGTTCCGCGAGCTTGACCTCCTGTCCGCTGCTGGTGTTGCGCAGCACCTCGCAGCGGCCCTCGCGGATGAGGTAGTAGTAGTCGCCGGCGTCGCCCTGTTTGACGACGACGTCGCCCTTCTTGTAGGACACCGCCTCCATCGTCGAGAGCAGCTTGGAGATGTTCGAGGCGGGAACGCGCGCGAAGAGCTCGGATTGCAGGAGACTGCCGACCCAGTCCGCGTCCGCGCCTTCGATGACTTCGACCTCGATGCCGGACTTGTCGTCGTACGCGCCGCCCTCGCCGCCAAGGCTGAGCAGCTTGTCCAGGAGCAGGCGGTTGACGCGCAGTACGGTGATCGCCGTCGTGGCGCGCGCCGACATCTGCCGCGGCTGCAGCTGAGCGACCGGGAAGAAGGCCTGGCCGGTGCCGCCGTCGAGCTTCTTGATGAGCTGGTCGCTGGCGACCAGCTCGAGCGTGCCTTCCAGGAGATAGTAGGTGTAGTTGTCGCGGCTACCCTGGTGAAACACGTAGTCGCGCTTGCGGAAGGTGAGGATCTCGCTGTCCTTGATGATCTGATCCTGCAAGGCCGGGGCGAGGCCGTTGATCGGCACCAGCAGGCGTACCAGTTCCTGGAAATCGTGGTCCTGTTTGTTCATTCTCGTCGTCCGCGCTGGCTGCCCTGCTCACCCACTACGAGGCGAATGCCCCCACTTCTCAAGCGTCCAGGTCAGGAATGAGCTGGCTTCGCAGTCGTGCGATCTGGTCCTTGAGCAGCAGCTTTCTTTTCTTCAGGCGCGTCAGCTGCAGTTGGTCCACACCCGGGTCGGCGGCGAGCCGACGGACGATCTCGTCCAGGTCGCGGTGCTCCACTTCGAGCTCGAGAATCCACTTCTGGATGGATTTTGGCTTCTCCTCGCTCATATCGAATTCAGCAAACGTGGCCCCTCCTCCGAAGAGGCGTCCGCGCTCGCGGGTGCCCGTTCAAGCCCATGAATTATAGATCCCTCTTCGCGGCCGGACCGCGCTCGGAGAGGGCCGCCAGGATTGAATCGGCGCCACGCCGCAGCAAATCCTCTGCAAGCTCCAGGCCGAGTCGTTCGCCTTGATCCGCCGCACCCCCGGTGCTGCCGCGCACCATGAGAGAGCCGTCCGGGCTGCCGACCAGCGCCTCCAGCTCGATCCTTGCGCCTCGTAAGCGGGCGTGGCCGGCAATCGGGACCTGGCAGCCGCCGAACAGGCGCCTGTTGATGGCCCTTTCGGCCAGCACACAGGCGGCCGTCTCGCCGTGGTGCAGCGGTGCAATCAGGGCGTGGATCTCCCAGTCATCGGCCCGGCACTCCACGCCGATCGCGCCCTGTCCGATCGCCGGCAGCATGGTCGGAGGCTCCAGATACTGCCTCACCCTGGCGGCCAGACCAAGGCGCTTGACGCCTGCGGCCGCCAGAATGATGGCGTCGAAGCGGCCGTCGTCCAGGTGCTTGAGGCGGGTGCCGACGTTGCCGCGCAGGTCCTCGGTGACAAATCCCCGCCCCAGCGCGTGCAACTGGCATTGCCGGCGCAGGCTGGAGGTGCCTATGCGGGCGCCGCGGGGCAGCTCCTCAAGGCTCCCGTACGCATTGGAGATGAAGGCGTCACGCGGGTCCTCGCGCTCTAGGATCACCGGCAGGGCGAGGTCGGGAGGCAAATCAACGGTGACGTCCTTCATCGAGTGGACGGCGATGTCGGCCTTCCGCTCGCGCAGGCTCTGTTCGAGTTCCTTGATGAACAGGCCCTTGCCGCCAATCCTGGCCAGGGGACTGTCGAGGATCCTGTCGCCACGGGTCTGCATTCCGAGAAGCTCGACGCGCAGGCCCGGATGCGCCGACTGCAGCCGCGCCCTCACGTGCTCGGCCTGCCAGAGGGCCAGCGGGCTCTTGCGGGTGGCGATGCGCAGTGGTCTGGATGCGGTGCTCATGCGGTGGTTGGATTCAGCCGGCGTGGAACCTATGCTAGCGGCCGGACCTCTCGGGCACAAACCGTGGAGAGCCCGAAGAAAGGCGGCGTTTAGCGTATGACCGTGCGTCTCGGCGTGGTGATGGACCCTATCGGCGAGATCAAGATCGCCAAGGATACTACCTTTGCATTGCTGCTGGCGGCGCAATCCAGGGGGTGGATCCTGCACTACATGGAAATGGCGGATCTTTCGCTGTCCGACGGTATTGCCCACGCGCGCACCCGCCTGCTCACCGTGAAGGACGACCCCGCGGGCTGGTTCCAGCTTGCCGAGGACCGGTCCGTGCCCCTGGCGGAGCTCGACGTCGTGCTGATGCGCAAGGACCCGCCCTTCGACATGGAGTATGTATTCAGCACCTATCTGCTGGAGCAGGCCGAACGCGCCGGCGTGCTGGTCGTCAACCGGCCCGCGAGCCTGCGCGACGCGAATGAGAAGCTGTTCACCGCCTGGTTTCCGCAATGCTGTCCCCCGACGCTGGTCACCCGCCGGGATGGACAGATCCGGGAGTTCCTGCGCCGGCATGGCGATATCGTCGTCAAGCCGCTCGACGGAATGGGCGGCACGTCGATCTTCCGGCTGCGGGATGGGGACCCCAACACCAGCGTCATCATCGAGACGATGACGCGGAACGAGGACCGCTACGTGATGGCGCAGCGATTCATCCCGGAGATCGTCAACGGCGACAAGCGCATCCTGATGATCGACGGGGTGCCGGTGCCATACGCCCTGGCGCGCATCCCGGCGCCGGGCGAGACGCGCGGCAACCTCGCCGCCGGCGGCCGCGGCGAAGGGATCGCGCTCAACGACCGTGACCGGTGGATCTGCGCCCAGGTCGGGCCTGTGCTGCGCGAGCGTGGTCTGCTGTTCGTCGGCCTCGACGTGATCGGCGATTACCTGACGGAGGTCAACGTGACCAGTCCGACCTGTCTGCGCGAGCTCGAGTCGATCTACGGCATCGACATCAAGTCCGACGTGCTCGATGCCGTCGCCGCAAGATGCCGGAGCCGGTGACCGCGCGGTTTGTGCGGGCATTGAGGTTATAATCGGCGCAGAAGCTGAACGGCGAGAGACTCAGAGCCCTTGACTGCCATTACCGTTGACACTGCCGTCACCGACAGCGACCGACTCAGTCTCACGCTGTGCCTAGCGATCCTGTTTCACGCCATACTCATCCTCGGCGTGAGTTTCATCCCCCCCAAGATCGATCTGCCCAACTACGAGTCGATGGAGATCGTCCTCGTGAACAGCGAGTCCAGCGAGAAGCCCGAGGAGGCCAAGCTGCTCGCGCAGGCCAACCAGCTGGGGGGTGGTGAGGAAGACACCGACGAGCGGCCCGCCACCCCGCTCACCACGCCGGTGCCGGCGGCGGTTGCCGCGGTGCCGATGGCGCCACGCCCGGAGCTCAGCCCGCAACTGCCGGCGCCGCGCCCCGAGCCCCAGGCATTCGAGGTCTCCCCGCGCGCGGAGACCGCGGTGAACGGACCCACGGGCGCCGAGCGGCAGGCCGAGGAGACGACGGCCGCGACTCAGGAGCTGGTGGCCGAGGCGGTAAAGGAGCTCGATCGACAGCTGAACGAGACGCCGCGAAACGAAGCGGAGGTCCGGAAACAGGCGGAGCCGCTCAACAGGCGGGAGGACGAGCCGGTCCGCAAGGCCGAGGCGGCGCGTGAACCGGCGACCGAGCAGACCGCGGCCGTGGCGCCGCCGGCCCCGCCGACGCCCTCGGGCGCCGCGCTCATCGCGCGATCCTTCGAGATCGCCAGTCTCGATGCCGAGATCGCCGAGCGCATGGAGGCCAAGGCCAAGCGGCCTCGCCGCAAGTTCATCTCGGCGACGACCTCCGAGTACAAGTTCGCCGCCTACATGGAGGCGTGGCGCGCCAAGGTGGAACGGATTGGAAACCTGAACTATCCGGACGAGGCGCGCCGCAACAAGCTCTCAGGCAGCCTGATCCTCGACGTAGCGTTGAAATCCGACGGCAGCATCGAGGAGATCACGGTTCGAAGGCCCTCGGGACACGCCACCCTCGACGACGCGGCCATACGCATCGTGAAGCTCGCCGCGCCCTACGCGGCGTTTCCGGCGGAGTTCAACAAGGAAGTCGACATCCTGCACATCACGCGCACCTGGCAATTCCAGAGCGGCGATCGCTTCGCAAGCCAGTGAGCGACCGGTCCCGATCGACGCCCGCGATGGCGTCCGGCCCAATCGAATCGTGAAGAAAAGAACGCTGGCTGATGCCGGCGTTCCTCGCCATCGCGGCGTGGCGCCGCCCAGAGCTCAGAAGTCGTAGCGCACGGTGACACCGCCGTAGAGGTTGCTGGGCGGGGCCGGTTCGAAGAAGCGGCCATTCGCGTCCTGGTTCAGGCGCACGTTGCCGTTGTATTCGGCGTTGAACATGTTGTTGAAACCGAGGAAAGGCGCAACGCTCCAGCTGCCGAAGGCGAAGTCGCGGCCGAGGCGGAGATTGGCCACGGTATAGGACTCGTTCTCCACGCTGTTGCCGTTGTTGGCGTAGAAGTCGCCGACGTGCAGCCAATCCCAGGCGACGTAGAAGCCGGAGCGGTGGAAGTAGGCGACCTGCCCCTGGAACTGGTGCTTCGGGACGCCGGGCAGGGCGTTGCCGTCGAAGATCACCCCGTCGGTCGCGCCGACGCTGCCGGTGAAGCTGTCGTACTCGAAGTCCGAGTAGGTGTAGGCGCCGCTCAGCGTCAGCCCGGGCACGAACGCCGGCTGCCAGCTCAACGCCGCCTCCACGCCGTCGCGCGTGGTCTCATCGGCGTTTTCCATGAACGTGCGGCCGATCGGCGCGCCCGGCAGGGCGACGTTGACCAGCTCGTCCTCGGTGTCGATGTGGAACACCGCGAAGTCGTAGCGGACCCCCGCCCGTTCGATCAGACCCTTGACGCCGATCTCGTAGCTGACCGAGGTCTGGGCGTCGAGGTCGGGATTGAGGCCCCCGGCCGCACCATTGGCCGCCGTGTTGGCGAACTCGGTCGTGCTCGGCGTTTCGAAGGCCGTGGAGATGTTGCCGTAGACGTTGACGGCGCGCATCGGGCTCCACAGCAGGCCGACCATCGGGCTGACCTCGTCGAAGCTGCGCGAATCGGAGTCATCGCCGGTCACGTCGGTAAGGAAATCGTCACTGACGTCGTAGTCCACGACGTCGTAACGCACGCCGGCGGTCAGCTCGACCGTTTCGGTTATCGCAAACTCGTTCTGCGCATAGACGCCACGGCTCAGCACCTCCTCGAGCTCGTCGAAGCGCAGGTCGCCGCGCGTGCCGAGGACGTTGTCGAACCGCCGGCGATCGTCCTCCTGCTTGTCGATGTCGAAGCCCAACGTGAAACGGTTGCGATGTCCGAAGAATTGATCGGTATAGGTGTATTGTCCGCCGCCGCCGAAGAAGAACCGATCGAACTCGACCCAGGCCGAGTTGTTGGTCGTGTTGCCCAGCAGCCCCGGACCGCCGGCCACGAGCCTGTTCTCGAAGGTACGCCACAGATAGTAGTTGCGCAGCGTAATCTCGTGCTTCTCGCCGAATCGCTTGTTGTAGCTCAGGCCGAACTTCTGCTGGTCCACGGACTCGCCGGAGTCGTAGGCGAGGTTTCGGCACGAGGCGGCGGAGCGACCGTCGCTGTTCTCGAAGCCCGCGGCGCGGCAGGCCGCCTGGGTGGCGCCTGGGGCGAGCTCCGCCGCGTTCAAGGCGCCCGGGTCGTCGGAGACAGGCTGGTGCACGACGTTGACCGTCAGCGTCAACGCCGAGCTCGGGTCGATGTCGTAGCGCAGCTTGGTATTCAGGTTGTTGCTCTCGACCTCGCTGTGGTCGCGGAAGCCATCGAGGGTCAGTCGCGACAGGCCGAGCAGGTAATTCAGTTGTGCGTACTGACCGCCGCCCTTGAGCTGGTAGCGCTGCTCGTCGTAGCTGCCGTAGGTGCCCTGTGCCGAGACGAAAGGCGTCTGCGGGCCGTCCTCGGTGTAAATGTTGATAACGCCGCCGGAGGAGGCGCCGTACAGCGAGGAGGAGGCGCCGCGAATCACCTCGATGCGGTTGGTCACGCCGAGGTCGAGCTCATCGACGTTGCTCTGGCCGTCCGGCGTCGTCATCGGGATGCCGTCGGCATACATGCGTATGCCGCGAATGCCGAAATTGGAGCGCGCGCCGAAGCCGCGGATGGCGATACGCAGGTCCTGGGCGAAGTTGTAGCGATCCTGGAAGAACAGCCCGGGCACGCCGTTCAAGGACTCGTCCAGCCCCAGCAACTGACGCCCGAGTTGGATGTCGTCCTGTCCGACCGTGCTGACGGCCGCGGGCACCCTGAGTGCGGATTTCTCCACGCGCGTGGCGGTGACCGTCACGTCTCCCAGCTGCTCGACCTCGCCCGCGGCGGTCTCCTGCGCCGCCAGCGGCGAGGAAAGAGTGCCCAGCGCGGCGAGCACGACGGTGACTGGCCCGAGCGGGCGATGAATGGACATGGAATTCCCCCTGGACAGATTCGATGGTTGTTTTGTCACGGCGGTCCGGATATGCGGGCAAGAGCTACCGCTGAGCCCACACTGGTTCGCCCACTTGCGATTGCAAGCGCCGCGCCGATCTGTCGCGTTCGCCGCCAATGCGGAAAATGCCGCAATATCAATCGCATATTGCCCGCGGCGTCCTTCTGCTGGCGACCCTCGGCGGCAATGGCCCCCGTGGCTGGATGAAGGCAAACACCTGCTGGTTGTCCGCAACCACCGGCGTGTTTCCCGGTCCAATTCGTGGGCTGGCCGTTATACTTTGACTATGTCGTCCATCAATCTGACCAACCACTTTCTGATCGCCATGCCGACGCTGGCCGATCCGAACTTCTCCCAGACGGTGACCTACGTCTGCTCGCATGGAGAGGACGGCGCCATGGGGATCATCATCAACCGCCCGCTGAATTTCGGGCTGGGGGAGATCCTCTCGCAGATGCAGCTTGAGCCCACCGACGAGAGCATCGGCCACATGCCGGTGTACCAGGGTGGGCCGGTGCAGCGCGATCGCGGCTTCGTGCTGTTCAGGCCCGGCGCCAGCTGGAATTCCAGCATCCAGGTCACCGAGGAGGTGGGGGTGGCGACATCGCGCGACATCCTGGAGGCGATATCCAAGGGTGAGGGTCCGCGCGAGACGCTGATCGCGTTGGGTTACGCCGGATGGGCCGGCGGCCAGCTGGAGCAGGAGATGCTCGACAACGCCTGGCTGTCAATCCCGGCGAACGAGGACATCATCTTTCGCGTGCCGCCGCAGGAGCGCTGGCACCGCGCCGCCGCGCTGCTCGGCATCAACATCGACACGATCGCCCACGACGCCGGCCACGCATGAGCCGGGGCGACCCAGCGGTCACCCTCATGGCCTTCGACTATGGCGAGCGGCGCATCGGTGTGGCGGTCGGTCAGACGATCACCCGCTCCGCCTCGCCGCTTGCTATCATCGCGGTGCGTGACGGCCGACCGGAGTGGGAGGCGCTCTCACGGCTCGTTCAGCAGTACGCGCCGGAGCTCATGGTCGTCGGACTGCCGTCGCATGCCGACGAGACGCCGCATCCGCTGGCATCGCGAATCGAGCGGTTCTGCAATCAGTTGCGCGAGCTTTACCGGGTCCCGGTGCAGACGATCAACGAGCGGCTGTCATCGCACGAGGCGCGCGCGCGCGCGGGGACCGACGGACAGGCGGTCGATGCGCTGGCCGCGCAGGTCATACTGGAGACGTGGCTGAATGAAAACCGCCCCGCGTAGGAAAGCGGCCGTCGACATTCCGGTCCTGCTGGACGATGTGGCCGACCGGCTCGGCGCCTGCCTGCGAGAGCTCGGCCGCGAGGAGTTCGTGCTCATAGGCATACGCACCGGCGGGGTGTGGATAGCCGAGGAGCTGCACAAGCGACTCAAGCCTACTGAGCCCGTGGGCGGATTGAATATCGCCTATCATCGGGACGATTTCGCGCGCAAGGGTCTGCACCCCACGGTGGAGCCGTCGGATCTGCCCTTCGACGTGGAGAATCGCCACGTCGTGCTTATCGACGACATACTCTACACCGGCCGCACAGTGCGCGCGGCCCTGAACGAGATCTTCGACTACGGCCGGCCGGCCAGCGTCGCGCTCGTCGTCCTCGTCGACAGGGGCGGTCGGGAGTTGCCCATCGAGGCCAACGTCGTGGGCACCGTGATGACGCTCGCCCCCGGCGAGCATGTTAAACTCACCGGACCTGAACCGCTCGCACTCAAGCTGCAGAAGTCTGCATGACGGCACGTGACCTACAGATCAACGAACATGGCCGCCTGCAGCATTTCATTACCGTCGAAGGGCTTCCCCGCCAGCTGTTGATCGACATACTCGATCGCGCCGAGGGCTTCGCCGGACTCGGCGGCGGTCGTGCCGTCAAGAAGGTTCCACTCCTGCGCGGCAAGACGGTCATCAACCTGTTCTTCGAGCCGAGCACTCGCACGCGCACGACCTTCGAGCTCGCGGCCAACCGCTTGTCCGCGGACGTACTGAGCCTGAATATCGACGCCTCCTCCGCGAAGAAGGGCGAATCGCTGCTCGACACCCTGCGCAACCTCGAGGCGATGCACTGCGACATGTTCGTAGTGCGACACAATCTGAGCGGCGCGGCGCACTTCATCGCCAGCCACGTCGCCCCGCATATCAGCGTCATCAACGGCGGCGACGGGCGCCACGCGCATCCGACGCAGGCGATGCTGGATGCCTTCACGATACGCCAGCACAAGCACGATTTCCGAAGGCTCTCCGTCGCGATCGTCGGCGACATCCTGCATTCCCGGGTCGCGCGCTCCAATATCCACGCCTTGCGCATCCTCGGGGTTCCCGATGTCCGCGTGGTCGGTCCGCATACGCTCATACCGACGGGCATCGAGACCATGGGCGTGCGCGTATTCCAGGATCTGGAAGCCGGGCTTCGTGACGTCGACGTGGTGATCATGCTGCGACTGCAGCAGGAGCGGATGCGCGGCGCACTGCTGCCTAGCACCTCGGAGTATTTCCGGCTTTACGGGCTGACCGAGCAGCGCCTGCGCGTGGCCAATCCGGACGTGATCGTCATGCACCCGGGTCCGATCAATCGCGGTGTGGAGATCGATTCGGCCGTGGCCGACGGCAGTCGTTCCGTGATCCTGCAGCAGGTCAGCCATGGCATCGCCGTGCGCATGGCGGTGATGGCTCTCTGTGCCGGCAGCCAGACGGAATGAGGCGGAGCCTATGCGCATAGCGATCAGCGGCGGCCACGTCATCGATCCCGCCAACAACATCGACGCGGTGGTGGACGTTTTCGTCGATGGAGGGCGGATCGCGGCGCTCGGCCGCGCGCCGAAGGGCTACAAGGCCGAGCGGACGATCAATGCCCGGGGACTGCACGTCATCCCCGGCCTGGTCGAGCTCAGCGCCCGCCTGGGGGAGCCCGGATATACGCACAAGGGCACGATCGCCAGTGAGACGCGCGCCGCCGCCGCCGGCGGGGTCACCACCCTGTGTTGCCCGCCGGACACCCTGCCGGTCATCGACACGCCCGCGGTCGTCGAGCTGATACATCAGCGTGCCACCGCCAGTGGCAGGACGCGGGTGGTATGCCTGGGCGCATTGACGCGGGAGCTGAAGGGAGAGCTGCTGGCCGGCATGGGGGGGCTGCGACAGGTGGGGTGCGTTGGGGTCAGCAACGCACGCGTGCCGATCCCGAATACCGAGGTGATGCGCCGGGCGATGGAGTATGCCGCCACCATCGGGATGACCGTTTTCCTGCACGCCGAAGACCCATGGCTGGCCGCGCAGGGCCACGTGCACGAGGGCGCGACGAGCACCCGCATGGGCCTGCCCGGGATCCCGGAAACCGCGGAGACCATCTCGGTCGCCCGCGACCTGTTGCTCATCGAGCAGACCGGGGTGCGGGCGCACTTCTGCCGGCTGTCGACCTCACGCTCCGTCGCCATGGTCGCCGAGGCGAGGCGCCGCGGTCTGCCGGTCACCGCCGATGTGAGCGTCCAGCATCTGCATCTCATCGATGAGGATGTCGTCGGCTACAACAGTCTGTGTCACGTCCGACCGCCGCTGCGCGGCCGACGGGACCGCGACGGCCTGCGCAAGGCGCTCCGCAAGGGCGTGGTGACGGCCATGTGCTGCGATCATCAACCGCAGGATCGGGACGCGAAGAAGCTCCCGTTCGATGCCACGGAGCCGGGCGTGTCGGCACTGGAGACCTGGCTTCCGCTGGCGCTGCGCCTGGTCTCCGAGGGCGTGCTGGACATGCCGGCCGCGATCGCCTCGATGACCACCGCGCCGGCGGAGATACTCGGCCTCGAGGCCGGCACTCTGAGCGAGCACGCGCCCGCTGACGTGTGCGTGTTCGATGCCAACGTCCAGTGGGTGCTGACCGAGGACGGCCTGCTGAGCCATGGCAAGAACTCGCCATTCCTGGGCCAGACGATGCGCGGTCGCGTGTGTTACACGCTGCTCGGCGGGGTCATCGTCTACGAAGCGGCCTGAAACGCGGGTCGCGCGCTTCAGGGCGCGCCGCGAATTCCGCGGCGCAAGAACCGCGGCCGCCGGCAATTCCCTCCCTGCGCGACAACTATCGCGGACTGCCCTCGTTGTCGAAGACCCGCCCTTGCGGTGGCGCTGATTGCTTGCGCAGGCTGGCGGCGATCAGCGTTACCAGGCCGAGGATGATCTCGTCGGCAAACGGGATGAAGTCGGGGACGAGGACGTCGACGACGAAAAGGCCCAGCGCCAGCAGGAACAGCTGCGGAAATCGCAATCCCGAGGCGAACTGAAGCACCGCGCGCGGGGCGAGCTGCACCATGGGTTAGAACCTGTATAAAAGGCCGGCCCGCAGCAGCAGGCCGTCGTAGTCGTTGTCGCCCTCGCCGTATGCCCGGAAATGAAGAGCAGAGAGGTCCAAGGCCAGCTTCTGCGACAGGGCGAGGTTGATTCCCAGCTCGCCCGTGAGGGTGTCGGCGTCTATCCGGTAGGCGTACCGATCGCCCGGATAGAAGCCGCCGACGGGGACCGCTGCGGCGGGGCGCTCGCTGAGCGCCTCGTCGAGGCGCCACGTCTCGGCGGCGTTCAGAACCTGTGGCCGGGGTGTCGCCGTCGATACGACCTCCCCCGTCTGCCAGCCAAGCGTTCCGTACAAGGTCACCCTTTCGCTGACGTCATAGTCGAGGTTGCCGGAGAAACGGTGATTGTCCAGATCGAAGACATCCTCCTCCCAGGCCCGGCGCAGCTCATAGCGGTAGCCAATTCTTCCGACGAGCCGGTCGGTGAAATTGCTGCCGACCGCGAGATTGAGGCGCACCTGCGCGCCGTCGCGAATATCGCTGTCGCGGTGCTGCAGCAGGGCCGCAACCAGCTGAGCCTCGTACCACGGCGCCGAAAAGGAGGCGCCCGGCTGATACCGGAACGTGCTGGTCGCACTCGCGGTCAGCGCACTCAGGTCCTCCCACTCGGTATGCGCGGCATACTCGAGCCGCAGTGAATGCAGCAGGCCGGCACGGCTGTCGAGCACCTGCGGCATGTTGAGCGAACCCGACAAGATGACGATATTGTCTTCAAGTATGTCGCGGTCGAACTCCGCGCGCCCGATGTTGTCGTCATGCAGGTAATCCAGCGAGACGTCGAAATAGTGACTCTGCCCAGCGGCGTCTCTGCCCGCCCCGAGGAACGCCAGGATGAACAAGACCATTGCCGTCGCGGGGCGGCGTGGACGGGTAGTAAAGGTGCCGGTTGTCATGACGCCTCATTGTGAATCCGCCGTCGGCAACAAACAAGCCGATGCAAACCGGCCGCGCTGCTGCTATCGTTGGACTCGCGGCGTTCGGCAGTGCGAATCTAGGGGGGAACGATTATGAGTGCACGGGTACGGGAGGTGGACGACCCACGCCGTCAGTTTCTGATCGCCCTGCTCGCGGCAGGCGCATACATGCTGGGCCGCCCGTCGGACGCGGCGGCGGGTCTGCTCGGCACCGTACCGAGGCCTCTCCCGCCAGGACGGTCGGTGCACGCCTATTCCGGCGGGGTGCGCGTCAATGGACGACCGCTCGATGCCGCGACGTTGATCCGCGCAAGCGACCTGGTGGAGACCGATGACGACGGCAGACTGGCGTTCGTCGTCGGCAAGGACGCCTTCCTGTTGCGGGGTCAGAGCCGGCTGGAGATGATCGCCGCCGGCGCCGAGCAGTTTGCGGTGGGGACCTTGCGACTCGTTACCGGGCGGCTGCTGTCGGTCTTTGGCAGGGGCGTGCACCGTGTCGAGACCGTGACCGCGACGATCGGGATACGCGGCACGGGCCTGTATGTCGACTCGCAGCCGGAACGCAGCTACGTGTGCACTTGTTACGGCACCACGGAGATCTCGGCTGTCGGCGATCCGCAAAGTAGCGAGATCATCAAGGCCTCCCACCACGACGCGCCGCGTTACGTGCTCGCCGCCGGCAGCAGCGGCAAATTCATCGAACCCGCGCCGTTCAAGGATCACACCGACGAGGAACTGGAGCTGCTGGAGGCTCTCGTCGGCCGGACCACGCCGTTCAGGTTGCCCGGCGACGCCTACGGCCGTCCGCGTCGCAATACCTACTAGAACGAGCGCGCCAATTCAGCGGTAGTTCAGCGCATCGGTCCTAGAGTCGAGCGCGATTGGCAATCCTGCGAAAGCGAGGTAATGCTCATGCGCGCCCTGAACAGAATGCTGGTTTGCATTGCGACGGTGCTGGCGACGCTGCTGCCGTCCACGAGCTCAGCTCGGGACAACGTGTACTTCAATTTCGGCTTCAGCAGCGGATTTCCGGCGACTCGCTACTATTCGTACCCCTACCCGGCCGTGGTCCACGCGGTGCCGGTCTACCCGCCGCCCGTCAGGCATTACTATCACTACTACACGCCGCGGCACTACTATCATCATTACACGCCGCAGCACCGCCATCACTATTACAAGCCGCGCCACGGGCACTTCGATCGCCGTCAGCCGCATCATCAGGGCCGGCGTGACGATTATCGCCATCGCTGGCGGGATGGCGGTGACCGATACCATCGCGATCGCGGTCATGACGATCGCCGCGGCGGCAGCCGCACCTTCGTCAAGCGGGACGACTGAGTAACGATTCGCGGTTCAGGGCAGCCGCGCGGACCGCTCCGGTCCGCGCGGGTTGTGTTTTGCTGACCCCGCGGTTATTGTTCTCGCCCGGTACGCAGCGCGACAGCCGACGATGACCGCGACGCAACTGCAGTTACTGCAGGGGATGCCGATTTTCGGCGGCATCAACGAGGATGTCCTGAGCTACCTGCTCAGATTCACCCGTATCGTCGCCCAGCCCGCCGGTGCGTATTTCTTCCGCGAGAATGATCCGGGTGACTCCGTGTTCGTGCTGGAGCGCGGTGAAGTCGATATCGTCAAGCGGTGGAAGGACCAGATGTACTTCCTGCGCAAGATCGCGATCGGCGACTGCTTCGGCATACTTACGCTTCTCGATCTCGGACCGCGCAGCGGCTCGGCGATCGCGCGCCAGGACTGCACCGCAATCGAGATCTCGACCACGAACATGTACGAGATCTACAAGATGGATCGCCAGCAGTACACCATATTGCTCATGAATCTGGCCAGGGAAGTCAGCCGGCGACTCAGGGACTCCGACACTCAGCTGTTCAAGACGCTCGTCGCTCCCGATGCCGCCGCCAGGCATTGGATGGCGGGAGATATTTACGACTTCCCTGCGATCGACACCCCGACCTGAAGTCAAGCCTACGGGCGACCTCAGGCGGGCGCTATAATCCGATCTGCCCCTCTATCTCAACGTCGAGTTCCCCCGTGCGCGAGTTGAACGCCGCGCAGCGTGCCGCGGTGCGCTGCCTGGACAAGCCGCTGATGGTCCTGGCCGGCGCCGGCAGCGGCAAGACCAGCGTGATCACCGAGAAAATCGCTCACTTGCTGGAGCGCGGTGCGCTCGATCCGGCGCAGATCGTGGCGGTCACGTTCACCAACAAGGCGGCGCGCGAGATGCGCGATCGCGTTGGCAAGCGCATCAAGGGACGCGACCTCTCGGCATTGAGGGTGTCGACTTTCCATGCGCTCGGCCTGGCCATCCTGCGGGAGGAGATCGCGCGCCTCGGATACCGGCCGCGCTTTACCGTCTACGACGGCCAGGATGTCTGCCAGCTGCTCGCGGAGATCCTGGGCTGCGACGCGAGCGACCCGCGCGTGCCGGCGGCGCAACAGCAGATCTCCCGCTGCAAGAACGGGGGGGAAGCGCAGGCGCCTCCGCCGGGGGAGATACAGGCGCTGCTTAATGAGTGCGAGCGTCAGATGCGCGCGCGCAATGCGGTAGACCTGGACGACCTCATCGCGTTGCCGGCGCGGTTGCTGGCTGGCGACGGCGAGGTTCGCGCGCGCTGGCAGGACCGGGTGAGATACCTGCTCGTGGATGAGTATCAGGACACCAACGGCGCGCAGTACGGCTTGATGAAACTGCTGGTGGGATCCAGGGCGCGGTTCACGGTGGTCGGCGACGACGACCAGTCGATCTATGCGTGGCGTGGCGCGCAGCCGAAGAATATCCAGCTGCTCGGCCGGGATTACCCGGCGCTGGAGGTGATAAAGCTCGAGCAGAACTATCGCTCCACGCGCCGCATCCTCAAGGCCGCCAATCACCTGATCAGGCAGAATCCGCATGTCTACGAGAAGCACCTGTGGAGCGACCTCGGCGTCGGTGATCCCATCCGGGTAATCCGCGCGCATGACGAGAACGACGAGGCCCGCAGGGTGATCGCGCAGATATTGCATCACCGCCTGATGTCGCGAGCCGAGTACGGCGATTATGCGATTCTCTACCGCGGCAACCACCAGTCCCGGCCATTCGAGCAGGCGCTGAGGGAACACGGCGTGCCATACGCCGTGAGCGGCGCAACTTCCTTCTTCGACTACGGTGAGGTGCGCGACCTGCTCGCGTATATGCGATTGCTGGCCAACCCGACGGACGATGGCGCATTCCTGCGCATCGTCAACACCCCTCGCCGGGAGATCGGACCGGCGACCGTGGAGAAGCTGGCCGCGTACGCGAGGAGGCGCGACGCGAGCCTGTTCGATGCCTGTTGGGAGGAGGATCTGCTGAGCACCCTCGGCGAGCGCGTCCGCGCGCGGGTGCGGGATTTCGCGGCACAGGTGTCGAGGTGGTCCGAACGGGCGGAGGGCGAACCTGCCGTGCCCCTGCTGAAGGAGATCGTCGAGACCATCGCCTATCGTCGATGGCTGGAGTCGCAGGCCGGCACCCCCGCGGAGGCCGAGCGGCGCTACGGCAATGTCGAGGAGCTCCTGGCATGGATGGCCCGCCTGTCGTCCTCACCGAGCGGGGATCGGCCTCTGCCGGAGATCCTCAACCAGCTCACCGTGATGGAAGCTCTGGCCGACCGCGACGCCGACGAGCAGTCCAACCGGGTGCGCCTGATGACACTGCATGCTGCCAAGGGCCTGGAGTTCCGGCACGTCTACCTCGTCGGCGCGGAGGAGGAACTTCTGCCGCACCGCACCAGCCGGGAGGCGGGCGATATCGAGGAGGAGCGGCGGCTCGCCTACGTCGGCATTACGCGGGCGAAGTCGACCTTGACCTTTACCTGGGCAGGTTCCCGGCGCCGTTACGGAGAGGTGCGGGAGTGCCAGATAAGCCGATTTATCAGCGAGTTACCGCCAGACGACCTTGATTGGATCGGGGTCGATGGCCAATCTCAGGCCTCCCCCGAGGAGGGCCGACGGGTGTTGGCGTCGCTGAAGGGTATGGTGCGTTAGGCGCCACCCCGGGCGGCAGGCGCCACCTGTCGTCTGGCCCCGACATAGCCGTCGTGCGCAGCACGGCCGCCGGTGCGGCGCACGCCGCACCTTTCTTGATATTTCACTTTAACTAAAATCTTTAGTTTTTTGAACTGAAAGCCGCTAGCGAGCCTTCGGATCTGGCGGCGCACCACCGCCTCCGGGCTTGGCACATGGGCTGCAATAGGCCTATCGCACACACAGGCAGGTGTGTGGGAATTCCAAGGACTCCATCGATAACGAGGCTCGGGCATATGGGATTACAGCTGGTCGTCGATAACACCGCGCGGGCGCAGGCCTACAGCCGCTCGCTGCCCGGCGGGACACCGTACTTCGATGGTCTGCTCGAGCGCACGCGCGCCCAGCTTCGCGAAGACCTGCGCTACTACCAGAACCGCCTTCGCGACCTGAAGCAGATGGAGCCTCACAACCTCGCCGAGCTGCGCGCGCTGTACCGTTCGCGTGAGCAGTACATCCTGCGACTGCTGCGCACGATGGGCGATCGGCTGCAGGCGGTCTGAACCGATTTTGTCGCTGTTCCCTTCTCGTTGGGACCTCTGCCCGCCTTAGGCGGGCTTTTTTTTGTCTGCACCGTCGGTGCCGGGGCGGTGACGCATCCGGCGCAGGTACCCAATGAACCGGCGCGCCAGCAGCGGCAGCATGCCCAAAGCGGTCAGCGCGATCACGAGTCCGGGGTTGAGCACGTCGTGCATGGAGCGGATGGCTGCCAGTCGTTCTCCGGCGAGTGCCAGGAGCGACAAGACTGGCAACATCCCGATCAGCGTGACCAGAAAGAACCGCCCCGCAGGCATCCCGGTCAGACCCATGGCGGCATTCAGTACGAAGAACGGGACGGCCGGCATCATCCTCAAGGCGAACAGGTAAAAGGCCCCCTCGACCGCGACGCCGGCTTCAACCATCGCAACCCGCGCGGGAAACCGAATGCAAACCCAGTTGCGGAAAAGATAACGCGAGAGCATGAACGCGGCGGTCGCGCCGCAGCTACTGGCGACGGCCGCCAGAGGCAGCGCAGTCGTGATTCCAAACAGGGATCCACCGAGCAGGGTCAGGACACCAGCCACTGGTAGTGACAGCGCTGTCAGCGCGAAAAACACCGCGAAATAGGCGACCGCGGTGGCAAGCGGATGTGCCGTGCGGATGCTCAACAGCTGAGAGTGCTGCGCCTGAACATAGTGGAGGTCCAGGCGCTCGCCGATGGCGAGCATCAATGCGACCGCTGACAGGACCAGCGCGCCGGCGAGGCAGCGCCGCCAGCTACGCCCGAACAGCGGCGCCTCCCTGGCCTGCGTCAACGCCTCGAAGGGCGCTCTTGACTCCTGCTCAGTCATCTTCGGAGGGGATCAGCCACCCTTTCACCGCGCGCTCGCGCCCATCGCCCAGCGATCCGAATTCGAACAGGGAGCGATCGGCCAGATGCGAGGGACTGACCGTCTGTAGCGCGGAGAAGATCGTCTCGAGTCTTCCCGGGTGATGCTTGTCCCACTCCCTCAGCATCGCCTTGATCTGCTTGCGCTGCATATTCTCCTGGTTCCCGCACAGATTGCAGGGAATGATCGGGAAGGCGCGCTGATCGGCGTATTCTGCGATGTCCTCTTCCTTGCAGTAGGCAAGCGGTCGGATGACGATATTGGCGCCGTCATCACTTCGCAACTTTGGCGGCATCGCCTTGAGCTTGCCTGCGAAGAACATGTTTAGGAACAGCGTCTCGATGATGTCGTTGCGGTGGTGACCAAGGGCGATCTTCGTCATGCCGTGCTCGCGCGCGAATCGGTAGAGGATCCCGCGCCTGAGACGTGAGCAAAGACTGCACATGGTCTTGCCTTCGGGGACGACGCGCTTGACGATGCTGTAGGTGTCTTCGTCGATGATGTGAAACGGGATGCCGAGGTGGCGAAGGTAGTCCGGAAGTACATGCGCCGGAAAACCGGGCTGTTTCTGGTCCAGGTTCACCGCCACGATCTCGAAATCCACAGGGGCACTGCGCCGCAGGGACAGCAGTACATCCAACAACGTGTAGGAGTCCTTGCCGCCGGAAAGGCAGACCATGACCCGATCGCCGTGCTCGATCATGTTGAAGTCCTCGATCGCGCGACCGACGTTGCGCCGCAGCCGTTTGGCGAGCTTGTTGGACTCCAGTTCGTGTTTCTGGGCGGCAGAGAGCATGAAGGGACTCTATTGATTGACGGCGGACGTCGAAGCCCGACGCCGTTCTACTTTATGCGACCCGGTTGAACAGGAAAAGCGAGCACGAAAAAAGAAACCCCGCTTGCCGGCGGGGTTTCCGAAGTCCCGGACCGATGGCTGGGATCAGCCCTCGGGCGTTACCGATGCCGCCTGCAGACCCTTCGGGCCCCGCTGCACTTCGAAGTTTACCTTCTGGCCTTCCTGCAGCGTGCGGAATCCAGAGCCCTTGATGGCAGAGTAGTGGACGAACACGTCGTCACCACCCTCGCTCGGCGTGATGAAGCCGTAACCTTTTGCCTCGTTAAACCACTTCACGGTACCGGTAGCCATGCAAATAAACTCCACTGATTTTTCGCCAAGGGTGTCGTGCAGAGTATCGGGGGGCAGCGCAAGGAGACCATGAGGAACTTCTTTTTACTACCTGCGACACTGTCACTGCAGTCGGGCTTAAGCATAGACCAAAGCTGTTGCGCCCGCCAAGTACCCGCGCTGCGCCGAATCCGCCGGGTGCGTTATCCCGCAGTGCGGCATAATAGACGCCTGCGACGACAATCGGGTAACTTGACAGCATGGCCTTACAAAAGCATCTCGTTGATCAGGTGGCGCTTGTCACAGGCGGCGCCAGACGCGTCGGACGCGCAGTCGCCCTTGCCCTGGCGAAGGCCGGAATGCACGTGGCCATCACCTACAATCAGAGCCGTGCCGAGGCCGATGAAGTCGTCACCGCAATTACGGCTCTGGGACGATGTGCCTTCGCGCTGCAGGTGAGGATGGAAGACGTCGACGCCGCCGAACAGATGTATCGAGCGTTGAACTCCAGGTTCGACCGCCTGGATGTGCTCGTGAACAACGCCAGCATCTTCGATCCGAGCCCGTTCGGTACGATTACCGTGGAGCAATACGACCGCAATCAGGCCATCAATGCGCGGGCGCCGCTCATGCTGATACAGAAGTTTGCACCGATGTTGTGCGCCCATTACCACAGCGACGATCCCTCGAGTCCCGGACGTATCGTCAACTTCATAGACATACACGTCATGGGCGAACCGCTGCAGCACTTCGCGGCCTACAACAGCTCCAAGGCCGCCCTCATGGAGATCACCTCCACCTGCGCGATAGAGCTCGCGCCGCGCGTGACCGTCAATGCCATCGCGCCGGGCGTGGTGGCCTGGGCCGATTCCTACAGCGAAGAGATGAAGCGGGAGTACATGACCCGCGTGCCGCTGGCACGCCCCGGCACGCCCGAGGACGCAGCGGCCGCTGTGCTCTATCTGGTTCGCGATGCGGCGTACTGCACCGGCCAGATCATTCGTCTCGACGGTGGGCGTTTCCTCACCTGAGGGGCGCCATGCCTGATCCCGCCGATTCGAGGGTGGAGCCGGAGCCGACCGGTGCGCAGGCCCCCGATCGTCCTGACGCCGGCATCATTCGGATCGGCTGGCGGGAGTGGGTAGCACTCCCGCAATTCAACATAAGGTCCATCAAGGCGAAGATCGACACCGGTGCAAGGACCTCCGCGCTGCACGCTTACTCCGTCGAGCGTTTTCTTCTGCACGGCGCACCACGCGTGCGGTTCATGCTGCATCCGAGGCGCCTGCGCACCGACATTGCGGTGGCCTGCGAATGCGACATCGTGGATGAGCGTACGGTGACCGATTCCGGGGGACATCAGGAACGGCGGATCGTCATCGTCACCGACATCGTGCTCGGATATATGCGATATCCGATAGAGCTCACGATCACCGATCGCGACACCATGCGTTATCGCATGCTGCTCGGGCGCAGCGCCATGCGCGATCGCCTGACAGTGGATCCCTCTCTGTCGTACCTGGCCGGCAGGCCGCAAATGCCGCGAAAGAAGAAGCAATGAAGATAGGCATCCTCTCCCGCAACCCTAAGCTATATTCGACCCAGCGGCTCGTGGAGGCGGCGTCGAAGCGCGGACATGAGGTGCATGTCATCGATTTCCTGCGCTGCTACATGGATATCACGTCCAAGAATCCGCAGATGTTCTACAAGGGCGAGCCTTTACAGGGATTCGATGCAGTGATCCCTCGCATCGGCGCGTCGGTGACCTTCTACGGCGCCGCCGTGGTCCGACAGTTCGAGATGATGGGCGTCTTCAGCGTCAATGAGTCCGTCGCCATCACGCGCTCGCGCGACAAACTGCGGTGCCTGCAGTTGCTCGCGCGCCGCGGTGTGGGCCTGCCGACGACCGGATTCGCGCACGAGACCACCGACGTGCAGGAGCTCATCCGCAAGGTGGGCGGCGCGCCGGTGGTGATCAAGCTTCTCGAGGGAACCCAGGGGATCGGCGTGGTCCTTGCCGAGACCGTGACCGCCGCCGAGAGTGTGATCGAGGCGTTCATGGGCCTGAAGGCCGACATTCTCGTCCAGGAGTACATAAGCGAGGCGCAGGGCAGCGACATCCGATGCTTCGTGATCAATGGCAAGGTCATCGCGGCCATGCGCCGGCAGGCGCGGGCGGGCGAGTTTCGATCGAATCTGCATCGGGGCGGGTCGGCAGAGCTGGTCAGGATCGCGGCCGAGGAGCGCGCCACGGCGGCGAAGGCGGCCCGGGTGATCGGCCTGAACGTCTGCGGCGTCGATCTCCTGCGTTCGCGTCGCGGCCCGCTGGTGATTGAAGTGAATTCCTCGCCCGGGCTGGAGGGAATCGAGAGCGCCACGGGCAAGGACATCGCGTCCCTGATCGTCGAATTCGCGGAGAAAAAGGCGACGGAGGCCGCCAGCACCCGCACCCGCGGCGCGGGCTGACGACCGCGGTTCGGGTCGGAAGGGCCGGCTAGCGCGGGTGGCGCGTGCCGTCACGGCACTGTCGAGCGGGACGGCCACCCCGGGGGGCCGTGTCCTCGTCCGCCCCCTGCGTGCGAATCGACCCGGGGTCGGCCTAAGGCCGGTCTGTCGTTCCAGTCCTGGCCGGCGGCACCGTGCTGTCGGTGGGCGGCTCGCCGCCTGCGACGACCCGGAGGGTCTGTACGTTCGTCGCCGCGGTGCTCGGGGCGTTCTTTTGCCGCCAGACGGCGTCGGTGCTGGACTCGTTGGCGACCCTGATATCGGTTGCGCGCTTCTGCCGCTCCGTGAGGACCAGTGATCGCGGATCCTCGCCATTCAGGAATTTGCCGAGAAAGTCCACCAGCCTGGCAAAGGCGAAGCAACTGATGCCCGCGCACAACGCGATCACCCCGGATCGCAGCCCGAGCTCCAGGATGCGGTCATTCTCGGCGAACACCATGGTAAGCAACCCGGCGGCCGATAGCCCCAGGCCGACTACGCCCAGGCTGTCGAGGATGAGGCTGAACTTGCCCAGGAGGCCGCCCATCTGCCAGACATAACGGTGTAGCGGGCGGGTGAGGTCGAATGCATAGCGCTTGTTGGAATTCGGCATGCTCTTAACCCTTGGTACACGCTTTCCTTGGGACCCGCTCTTCGGCAGGTGCTCCTTGTCGTTGGACGTCGGAATTCTCGTCGGACGGGGACATTGTACAGGCTCGAGGACACTGTGAGACACTCGGCGCCGATAGTCCTGCGAACTGGTTCTCTCACAGGCGCTCCAACCCCCCGGTGCGGTAGGGATGCTCCTTCAACGAACACCCACAAGGCCCGCCGCTTAAGCGCGCGGGACCGAACTCGAAAGACACGATATGCAATTTGTTCAATGTGTTAGCGCAGCGGTGGTCGCGGCGATACTGAGCCAGCCCGCATTCGCCGAGGACCCGTCCGCGGCTCCGGTGGCGCCGGGGGGCGAACTGGCGGCGGAGGAGCAGGTGCTCACCGGCCGCGAGCTCCTCGACAGCTGTACGCGCGGGGAAGCCGATGCGGAGGCACATACCTTCTGCATGACTTTCATGGTCGGGCTGGTGCAGACGGTATCGGTCATGCAGCAGGCGGGCGATGGGCCGGCATTGTTCTGCATCGATCCGAATCAGGTCAGCCCGGAGGACGTTCGCGGCCGGGCGGTGGCCTGGCTGCAGGCCCGCCCGGAGCGACTGGACGAGGAGGCCTACCTCCTCGTGGGCGAGGCGCTGCACCAGGGTTACCCGTGCCCGGTGACCGCTGCGGTCCCCCCGCCCTGAGCGGCCGGGGCGGGGCCGAGGGTGCGCTTGCTGGCGAAAATCCCACAAAACGATTAACTTAACGGCCTTCCCCGTCCCGATACCAGCATGGCGCGCAAGCTGTACATCAAGACCTTTGGCTGTCAGATGAACGAGTACGATTCGGCCAGAATGGCCGACGTATTGACGGCCTCTCATGGGTTCGTCACTACGGAGGACCCGGCCGAGGCCGACGTGCTGCTCGTGAACACCTGTTCGGTGCGCGAGAAGCCCCAGGAGAAGCTGTTCTCGCAGCTCGGAATGTGGCGCGAGTACAAGGAGGCCCGCCCCGGGGTCGTGCTGGGCGTGGGCGGTTGCGTGGCCAGCCAGGAGGGCTCCGCGATCTGGAAGCGCGCCCCCTATGTCGACATCATCTTCGGGCCGCAGACGGTGCACCGGCTGCCGCAGATGCTGGATGCGGTGGAAAGCCAACGGCGGCGCGCCATCGATATCAGTTTCCCGGAGATCGAGAAGTTCGATCGTCTTCCCGAGGCCAGGGCGGAAGGCCCTACGGCGTTCGTCTCCATCATGGAGGGCTGCAGCAAGTACTGCACGTTCTGTGTGGTGCCTTACACGCGCGGCGAGGAGTTCAGCCGTCCGTTCGACGACGTGCTGGCGGAGATTGCGGGACTGGCTCAGCAAGGTGTGCGCGAGGTGACTTTGCTGGGTCAGAACGTCAACGCCTACCGCGGCGCGAAGCACGACGGCGGAGTCGCGGATCTCGCCGAGCTCATCCGCTACGTCGCCGCCATCGACGGTATCGGGCGGATCCGGTTCACCACCTCGCATCCGGTGGAGTTCAGCGATCGGCTCGTCGAGGTGTACTCGGAGGTGCCGGAGCTCGTCGACCATCTGCACCTGCCCGTGCAGAGCGGCTCGGATCGCGTCCTGGCGCTGATGAAGCGGGGTCATACCGTCCTGGAGTACAAGGCGAAGATCCGGCGATTGCGCAAGCTGCGCCCGAAGCTGTCGCTGAGCACGGATTTCATCGTGGGATTCCCAGGGGAGACCGATGCCGACTTCGCCGCAACGATGCGACTGATCGATGACGTCGGCTTCGACACCTCATTCAGCTTCGTCTACAGCAGGAGGCCGGGCACCCCGGCATCGAACCTGCCCGATGACGTCCCGATGGACGCCAAGAAGCACCGGCTGGCCGTCCTGCAGCGCCGCATCGAGGAACTCTCGACGGAGGTGAGCCGGCGCATGGTCGGCGGCGTCGAGCGCGTGCTGGTTACCGGCGCCTCGCGCAAGGATCCCGCGCAGATGAGCGGCCGTACCGAGAACAATCACATCGTCAATTTCGACGGCCCCGCGCGGCTCGCCGGCGAATTCGTGGACGTGCGCATCACCGAGGCGCTGCCGAATTCGCTGCGCGGCCAACTTCTGAATCAGCTTGAACACGCCTGTTAACCTGCCCCGATCGCGGGCGCGCGAGGTCGTCCTCGAACCACTCGACAACGCGCGCCTGGCGAATCTCTGCGGCCAGTTCGATGAGCACCTGCGTCAGATGGAGCAGCGGCTGGGCGTGGAGATCAACAATCGCGGCAACCTGTTCCGCATTCTGGGCGCGCCCGACGCGACCAAGTCGGCGGGCGACGTCCTGGAACGACTCTACAGGCTCACCAGCGAGGGGACTCTTACGCCCGCCAAGGTTCACCTGCATTTGCAGGCCGAGAGTCTCGTGCTGGACAGGGATGCCGAGGCCGGAGAGACGATCGCGGTAAGCACCCGCCGGGCGGTTATCCGTCCGCGCGGCGCCAATCAGCGAAACTATCTGCAGGCCATCCGATCGCACGACATCAGTTTCGGCGTCGGTCCCGCCGGCACCGGCAAGACCTATCTCGCCGTGGCCTGCGCCGTGGAGGCCCTGGAGTCCGAGCGCGTGCGCCGGCTCGTGCTGGTGCGTCCAGCCGTGGAGGCGGGCGAGCGGCTTGGATTCCTGCCGGGAGACATGTCGCAGAAGATCGACCCGTACCTGAGGCCGCTTTACGATGCCCTGTACGAAATGCTCGGATTCGAGCGGGTGGCGAAACTGATCGAGCGCAGCGTCATCGAAGTTGCGCCGCTGGCGTTCATGCGCGGCCGCACGCTCAACGAGTCATTTATCATCCTCGACGAGGGGCAGAACACGACCGTCGAGCAGATGAAGATGTTCCTGACGCGAATCGGATTCGGCTCCACCGCGGTCGTCACCGGCGACATCACCCAGGTCGACCTGCCGCGCGATCGGCCATCCGGACTGCGGCAGGTCATCGACGTGCTCGCAGGCACCGAAGGCATAAGCTTCACGTTCTTCCGGTCCAAGGATGTCGTGCGCCACCCGGTGGTGGCGCGCATACTGGACGCGTACGACAGCTTCGATCAGGGGCGGGCAGGCTCCGACCGCTGATGGCGCAAGCGCGGACCTTCGTTCAGTACACCACGCGCCGGCGCGGCGTGCCCCACCCGCGGTCGATCCGCCTGTGGACGCAGGCGGCCCTGCGGGCCGAGCGCCGTCGGGGCGGGGATCTGACGGTGCGCTTCGTCGGCGCACGCGAGGGCCGGGCGCTGAATCGTCGATGGCGCGGCCGAGACTATGCGACCAACGTCCTTTCCTTCCCGGGCGAGACTGGGAGCGGCGCCGTGGCGTGGCTCGGAGATATCGTGCTCTGTGTTCCCGTCATCCTCGCGGAGGCCCGCGACCAGCACAAACCGGCCAATGCGCACTATGCGCACATGGTGGTGCACGGCGTTCTGCACCTGCTGGGCTATGAGCACCGGCGCGCGACGGACGCGGCGCTGATGGAGCGCCGCGAGATATCGATATTGCGGTCGCTGGGCTACCCCGATCCCTACGGCAGCGGTTGAGTTCCACGGCGATGGCAGATAACGGCAACAAGGCGACGGGCAGGCCGACCTGGCTGCAGAGGTTCCGGCGCGTTTTTCGCGCTGAGCCGCGCGACCGGGCCGAACTGGTGGAGGTGCTGCGTGACGCGGAGCGCGCCAACCTCGTCGATACCGACACCCTGGCGATGCTCGAGGGCGCGCTTCAGGTTTCCGAGATGCAGGTGCGCGACATCATGGTGCCGCGCTCGCAGATGGTCGCCGTCGAGGAGGGCGTGGATCCACGCGAATTCCTGCCGACCGTCATCGATTCCGGGCACTCGCGCTTCCCGGTGATGAACGAGCGCAAGGATCAGGTCGTCGGTATCCTGCTTGCAAAGGACCTTCTCGCCTACATCGCGCAGCAATCGGGCGAGCGCTTCCAGCTCAAGGACGTGCTGCGACCGGCCGTTTTCGTGCCCGAGAGCAAGCGTCTGAACATCCTGCTGCGTGAGTTCCGCTCCAGCCGCAATCATCTGGCCATCGTGGTCGATGAATACGGCGGCGTTTCCGGTCTGGTGAGCATCGAGGACGTGATCGAGCAGATCGTGGGGGAGATCGAGGACGAGCACGACATCGAGGACGAAGACTACATCAAGCCGCACGGAACCACCCGCTTCACGGTCAAGGCGCGAACGCCGATCGCGGATTTCAACGAGTACTTCAACGTCCAGTTCAGCAACGAGGATTACGACACCATCGGTGGCCTGGTGCTGAAGGAGCTCGGGCACCTGCCCAAGAAGGGGGAGCGGCTGGAGTACAAGGGGTTTAGTTTCCTGGTGCTGCGCGCCGATCGACGCCGCATCCATACACTTCGCGTCATCTGTCACCAGCCGTCGGACGAGGCGGCAGCACGACGCGCTACGAACGGTTGACCTGCGCTCGGATTGCCGCGGCGACGGGAACGGCGGTCGAGCTGCCGAGCGGGAGAAACGAATTGAATCGTGACGGCCTCGGCGGCAACCGGCGCAGCGCCTATCTGGGCGATCTGCTGGCATTGCTCGCCGGCGCCGCCATGCCGCTGGCATTTGCGCCTTACGGCTGGTCCATTGTCGCCGTGCTCTCTCTGGCGATCCTGTTTCGATGCTGGCTCGATGTGCGTCCGGGGCGCGCCGTCTGGCGCGGATGGCTGTTCGGGCTCGGGATGTTCGGCTTCGGCATCGCATGGGTGCAGATAAGCGTGCATCAATTCGGGCTGCCCGTGCTCGCCTTCTCCGCATCGGTCACCGCGCTGCTGATCATGTTCATGGCGTTATACCCGGCCCTGGCCGGCTACGCCGCGCAGCGCTGGTTCTGGATCAACCCGCGCGCCTCGCTGCTGGTGGTCATGCCGGCACTCTGGGCCCTGGTGGAGTGGCTGCGCGGCTGGTGGTTCACGGGGTTCCCCTGGCTCAGTGTCGGCTACAGCCAGATTGACGGCCCGCTGGCGGGCTACGCCCCGGTTGGCGGCGTATTCCTGGTCGGTCTGGCCGTCGCGGCGAGCGCCGGCGCGCTTGCCTCGTTGCCCGGTGAGCGCCTGCGTCCGCTCCTGATGCTGAGCGCCGTGTGGGGCCTTGCGCTGGCGCTTTCGCAGGTCTCATGGACGAAGGCGGAAGGGGCGCCGGTGCGGGTCGCCCTCGTACAGGGCGGGATCGAGCAGAGCCAGAAGTGGGATCCGGAGATGAAGAATCGGACCCTCGAGCTGTACCGCCAGTTGAGCGAGAGGTACTGGGGGCAGGTGGAGATCATCGTCTGGCCGGAGACGGCGATACCGGCGTTCGGCTCCGAAGTGAAGGATTTCATCGCCGAGATCGACGACCGGGCAGCCCGTTCGGGGACCGACATCGTGCTCGGCCTGCCCGTCGATGACCGCGACGGGCAGGGTCGCATCATCAGCTATTACAACAGCATCATCGCCCTGGGTTCGGCGGTGAGCCGTTACGACAAACGTCACCTGGTGCTGCTGGGGGAATATCCGCCGTTCCAGTCCATCCTCATGCCGATATTGCGGTCCCTCAGTATCCCTATGTCCGAATTCAGCCACGGTGCGCCCGAGCAGGCGCCGCTGTCCGCCGCCGGGCTTAAGCTCGCGCCGTCGGTCTGTTTCGAAGACGCTTTCGGTGAGGAGGTGATCGACTTCCTGCCGCAGTCGCATCTGCTGGTCAACGTCAGCAATGACGCCTGGTTCGGCGATTCGCTGGCGCCGCATCAGCATCTGGAGATCGCGCGCATGCGGGCGGTCGAGACCGGCAGGTATCTGCTGCGCGCGACCAACAGCGGGATCTCGGCAATCATCGATCCGCGCGGGGAGATCGCGGGGCGTTCGCCGCAGTTCATCGCCCATGTGCTTGCCGGCGAGGTCACCGCGCATGTCGGCTCCACCCCTTATGTCGGGATCGGCAATGCGCTGCTGGTCGTGCTGGCGTCGATGCTGCTGGCGATCGTCCGGCTGCGTGCGCGGCACCGCCAATGAGCCGCGCACCGCGCGTCGAGGAAGAAGGCGCAGGCGCGAAAGCGCCGTACTCGGGGCTGACGCCGGAATGCATACTGGATGCCGTCGAGAGCCTGCACCTGCGCTGCGACGGACGGCTGCTCGCGCTCAACAGCTACGAGAATCGTGTCTATCAGGTCGGCATCGAGGATGCGCCGCCGGTCATCGCCAAGTTCTATCGTCCCGGGCGCTGGACCGATGCGGCAATCCTCGAGGAGCATCGCTACACCCAGCAGCTCGCCGAGCTCGAGATTCCGGCGGTTCCGCCGATCGCTGACGACCACGGGCGGACGCTGCATCTTCATGCCGGCTACCGCTTCAGCATTTATCCGCGCAAGGGCGGGCGCGCTCCGGAACTGGGCGATGCGGAGACGCTGACCTGGCTGGGGAGATTTATCGGCCGTATACACGCCGTCGGCAGGGCCGCGGCGTTCGAGCATCGGCCGACGCTGAGCATCGAGGCGTACGGCGAGCGGCCATCTCGGTTTGTCATCGACCACGGCTTCGTTCCGCCCGATCTGCTCGCTGCATACCGCAGTACGGTGGACGACGTCCTGAAGTCGGTCCGCGCGGGTTTCGAGCGCGCTGGCGACCTGGAGCTATTGCGCCTGCACGGCGACTGCCACATGGGCAACGTGCTGTGGACCGACGCGGGCCCGCATTTCGTCGACTTCGACGATTGCATGACGGGGCCCGCCGCGCAGGATCTTTGGATGCTGCTATCCGGCGGTCGCGACGACATGGTCGCGCAGCTGGCGAGCGTCCTGGACGGTTACGAGGAGTTTGCGGAGTTCAACTACGGGGAGCTGCAGCTCATCGAGCCGCTGCGCAGCCTGCGGATGATTCACTACGCCGGCTGGCTTGCGCGGCGATGGGACGACCCGGCCTTCCCCATGCATTTCCCCTGGTTCAACACGCAGCGATACTGGCAGGATCACGTGCTCGCACTGCGGGAACAACTCGCGGCGATGTCCGAGCCGGCTCTGAACGTCCTGGGAGCGCGATAGGATTACGCCGCGGCCGGGTTGCCGCACGCCGGTTTTACCCTTTCGCGCTGAGGCTGTGAACGGCCTCGATGAATACGCCGGCGTTCTCGGGATCCACGTCCGGGGTGATGCCGTGGCCGAGGTTGAAGACGTGCCCGGCATGCGGGCCGAAGCCCTTCAATATCGAGGCGACTTCCTCGCGTATGCGTTCGGGGGTTGCCAATAACACTGCCGGGTCCATGTTCCCCTGCAATGCGATCCGATCGCCAAGGCGACGTCGCGTCGCGCCGATGTCCGTGGTCCAGTCCAGGCCGGCGGCGTCGCAGCCGGTCTCGGCAATGAGTTCCAGCCACTGCCCGCCGCCCTTGGTGAACAGGATGCACGGCACGCGGCGGCCCTCGCTGTCCCTGCGCACGCCCTCCACGATCTGCCGCATGTAGCTCAGGGAGAACTCCATGTACGCCGGTGTCGAAAGCGCCCCGCCCCAGGTATCGAACACCATCACAGCCTGGGCACCGGCGGCAATCTGGGCATTCAGGTACAGGACCACCGCGCGCGCGAGCTTCTCGAGCAGCTCATGCAGCACGCGTGGCTCGCGGTACATCATCGTCTTGATGCGGTGGAAGTCCTTGCTCCCCTGCCCCTCGACCGCGTAGGTGGCCATGGTCCACGGGCTGCCGGCGAAGCCGATGAGCGGCACGCGGCCGCGCAATTCACGCCGGATCAGGCGCACGCTGTCGATGACGTATCGGAGCTCGGTCTCGGGGTCGGGAACGCCGAGGGCGCGGATGTCGCTCGCCGTCCGCGTCGGGCGCTCGAAGCGCGGCCCCACGCCTTCGTTTACCGTCAGGCCCAGGCCCATGGCATGAGGCACGACGAGTATGTCTGAGAACAGGATCGCCGCGTCCAGCGGATAGCGATCGATGGGCTGCAGCGTCACTTCGCAGGCGAGCTCGGGCGTCGTGCACAGGGTCATGAAGCTGCCTGCGCGCCGTCGCGTGGCGCGGTACTCGGGAAGATAGCGGCCGGCCTGTCGCATCATCCACACCGGCGTCATGTCCACCGCCTGGCGCAGCAGCGCGCGCAGGAAGCGATCGTTCTTGAGTGCGGTCATCGTGGCGATTCTACGTCCTGCGGGGTATCGATGTATGCGTGCTGTCGGTCGTCGGTGGCCGAGGAGGGGGTGTCGCGGTGGCGCGGGCGTGCCGTAGGCGCGGGCGCGCCACCGCGGCGTCCGTTCGCGGTGGCCCTCCGCCGTGACGGCGCCTAGGGCAGGGGGGCCGGCAGGTCCGTGGAGCCCATCAGGTATCGATCGACTCCGGCGGCTGCGGAACGGCCCTCCGCGATGGCCCAAACGATCAGGGATTGGCCGCGCTGCATATCGCCGGCCGTAAACACTCCCGGGACGCTGGTCATCCAGTTCTCGTCGTGCGCCACGTTGCCGCGGTCGGTCAGCTTCACGCCGAGCTGCTCGATCATGCCGGGCTTCTCGGGTCCGAGGAAACCCATCGCCAGGAAGACGCGGTCGGCGGGGATGGTGTGCACCGAATCCGGCACCTCTTCGAAAGCCATGCGGCCGTCGGCGCCCTTCTTCAGTTCCACCTTCACGAGCTCGAGCGCCTTGACGTTGCCTTCCGCGTCGCCGACGAACCGCTTGGTCGATACCGCATACAGCCGCTCACCGCCTTCCTCGTGGGCCGAAGCGGTGCGATAGATGACGGGCCACTCCGGCCAGGGGTTGTTCTCGCCGCGCTTCTCGGGCGGCCGCGGCATGATCTCCAGCGAGGTCACCGACTTCGCCCCCTGGCGGTGGGAGGTGCCGATGCAGTCCGCACCGGTGTCGCCGCCGCCCAGGATGACCACGTGCTTGTCCTTGGTGGTGATCGATTCGTTTTCCGGCACCGTGTCCCCCTCGCAGCGCCGGTTCTGCTGTGTCAGGAATTCCATGGCCAGGTGTATACCCTTCAACTCGCGCCCCGGGATGTTGAGGTCGCGCGCATGGCAGGCTCCGCCCGTGAGCACGATCGCGTCGAAGTCCCTGCGCAGCGACTCCACGGGCAGATTCACGCCGATGTGCGCGCCGGTCCGGAACGTCACGCCCTCGGCGCGCATCTGCTCCAGGCGGCGATTCAGCACGCGCTTTTCCATCTTGAACTCGGGTATGCCGTAGCGCAGCAGACCGCCGATGCGATCGTCGCGCTCGAATACGGTGACCTCATGACCGGCCCGACGCAACTGCTGCGCCGCGGCCAGGCCGGCCGGCCCGGAGCCGACTACAGCCACCTTCTTGCCCGTGAGCTTGGCGGGAGGCTGCGCTACGACCAACCCTTCCTTGAAGGCACGGTCGATAATCGCGAGCTCCACGGCCTTGATCGTGACCGGGTCGTCGTTGATGCCGAGCACGCACGCGCCTTCGCATGGCGCCGGGCACAGGGTCCCGGTGAACTCGGGGAAGTTGTTGGTCACGTGCAGCCGATCGATGGCCTCGCGCCAGCGGTTGTTGTAGACGAGATCGTTCCAGTCCGGGATCAGGTTCCCGAGCGGACAGCCCTGATGGCAGAAGGGGATACCGCAGTCCATGCAGCGCGAGGCCTGCTGCTTGAGGGCATCGTCAGCCCAGCCGGCCATGACCTGCTTCCAGTCGAGCACCCGCTCCTTGACGGGCCGGTATGGCTGCTTGGCACGGTGAAACTCCAGGAATCCGGTCGGCTTACCCATGCGCAGCCTCCATGACGGCGATGTCCTCGGGTATTCCATTCTTGCGCGCGCGGTCGATTGCGCTCAGCACGCGCTTGTAGTCGTTCGGCATAACCTTCACGAACTTCGATTGCATGGCATGCCAGTTCGCGAGAATCTTCCTGGCGACCGTGCTGCCCGTGTATTTCAGATGTCGATTGAGCAGCTCTTTCACCAGCTCCACGTCCTCGTCCTGCTCGAGTCTCTCCAGCCCAACCATGGCGGTGTTGCACCGGCTGCGGAAATCGCCGTTGACGTCGAACACGTACGCCACACCGCCGGACATGCCGGCGGCGAAGTTGCGACCGGTCGCGCCGAGGACCACGACGCGGCCGCCGGTCATGTACTCGCAACCGTGATCGCCGACTCCCTCGACGACGCTGAGCGCGCCGCTGTTGCGCACGCAGAACCGCTCACCGGCGATGCCGCGCAGATACAGCTCGCCGGTGGTCGCGCCGTAGAGCACGGCGTTGCCGACGAGGATGTTTTCCTCTGGCACGAACGTAGAGTGCCGCGGCGGGTAGACGATGATCCTGCCGCCGGAGAGGCCCTTGGCGGTGTAGTCGTTGGCATCGCCCTCGAGCGTCATGGTGATGCCCTTCGGAAGGAATGAGCCGAAGCTCATCCCGGCCGAGCCGCTGAAGTGCAGCTTGATGGTGTCGTCCGGGAGGCCGGCCGCCCCGTAGCGCCTGGTGACTTCGTAGCCCAGGATGGTGCCGACGGTGCGATTGATGTTCTTGATGCGCAGGATGGCCTCCACCGGCTTCCCTTCCTCGAGCGCCGGGCGGCACAGCGGCACGATGGTCGCGACGTCGAGCGACTTGTCCAGACCGTGATCCTGTTCGCGCACACAGCGCACCTCCACGCCAGCGGGCACCGGCGGCGGACTGAGTATGGCGCTGAAGTCCAGTCCACGCGCCTTCCAGTGATCGACGGCCTTCTTCACGTGCAGCCTGTTGGTGCGGCCGATCATGTCGTCGATGGTGCGGAAACCGAGCTTGGACATCCACTCGCGCACTTCCTCGGCAATGAAGCGGAAGAAATTGACCACGTGCTCCGGCCTGCCGGTGAACTTGGCCCGCAGGCGCGGGTCCTGCGTGGCTACGCCGACCGGGCAGGTGTTCAGATGGCAGACGCGCATCATGATGCATCCCATGACGACGAGCGGCGCGGTGGAGAAGCCGAACTCCTCGGCCCCCAGCAACGCGGCGATGACGACGTCGCGACCGGTCTTCAACTGGCCGTCGGTCTGCACGACGATGCGGTCGCGCAGCTTGTTGGCCACCAGCACCTGCTGGGTTTCGGCCAGACCGAGCTCCCAGGGCACGCCGGCGTGCTTCAGGGACGTCAGGGGCGAAGCGCCCGTGCCGCCGTCGTACCCGGAGATCAGCACGACGTCGGAGTGTGCCTTGGCCACGCCCGCCGCCACGGTGCCGACGCCGACCTCGGCGACCAGCTTCACGTGGATACGAGCCTTGGGATTGGCGTTCTTCAGGTCATGGATGAGCTGAGCCAGATCCTCGATCGAATAGATGTCGTGATGCGGCGGCGGGGAGATGAGTCCGACCGCCGGCGTGGAATGGCGCACCTTGGCGATCCACGGATACACTTTCGAGCCGGGCAGCTGGCCGCCCTCGCCGGGCTTGGCGCCCTGTGCCATCTTGATCTGGATGTCGTCGGCGTTGACGAGATATTCGCTGGTCACGCCGAAGCGGCCGGAGGCGACCTGCTTGATGGCGCTGCGCTTGGAATCCCCGTTCGGCAGCGGCTTGTAGCGCTCGGGGTCCTCGCCGCCTTCGCCCGTGTTGGACTTGCCGCCGATCCGGTTCATGGCGATGGCGAGCGTCTCGTGCGCCTCCTGGCTGATGGAGCCGTAGGACATCGCGCCGGTCTGGAAGCGGCGGCAGATCGATTCGACCGATTCCACCTCCTCCAGCGGTATTGGCTGCGGGGCCAGATTGAACTCGAACAGGCCGCGCAGGGTGGCGAGCCTCTTGTCCTGATCGTCGACGAGCCGGCTGTATTCCTTGAATACGCGGTATTGACCGGTGCGCGTCGCCTGCTGCAGTTTGAACACCGTGCCGGGGTTGAAGAGGTGATGCTCGCCGTCGCGGCGCCACTGATACTCCCCGCCCCAATCGAGGTCGGGCGTGCCCGCCGGGCGCTCGGGGAATGCGTGGTGATGGCGCTGCCCCTGTTCCGCGGCAACCACCCCCATGCCGATGCCGCCAATGCGCGAGGCCGTGCCCGTGAAGTGCTTCTCGACGAAGTCCCGGTCGAGTCCTACTGCCTCGAAGATCTGTGCGCCACGGTAGGACTGCACCGAGGAAATGCCCATCTTCGACATCACCTTGACCAGGCCCTTGTTGCACGCCTTGATGTAGTTCTTGTCGGCGGTCTTGCCGTCGATGCCCGTCAGCATGTTCTGGAGGATCATGTCGTCGATCGACTCGAACGCCAGGTACGGGTTGATCGCGCCGACGCCGTAGCCGATGAGCGTGCACATGTGGTGCACCTCGCGCGGCTCGCCGGATTCGAGGATCAGACCCACCTTGCAGCGGGTTCCGGCCCGCACCAGGTGGTGATGGACGCCCGCGACCGCGAGCAGCGCCGGGATGGGGGCGAGCTGCGCGCTGATGCCGCGATCCGAGAGGATCAGATACGAGCAGCCTTCCGCGATCGCCTTGTCCGCCTGGGCACAGATGCTCTCCAGCGCCTCTACCAGCGCCTCGCCGTCGCCGGCGACCGGATAGAGGATGGAAATCGTCGTCCCGCGAAAGCCCTCTTTGTCGAAGTGGCGTATGCGCGCCAGGTCCTCGTTGCTCAGAATGGGGCTGGAAAGTCTGATCTGTCTGCAGCTGAGAGGGCCTGGCTGCAGCAGATTGCCCTCCGGCCCGATCGGTGTGGCCACCTGCGTGACGAGTTCCTCGCGGATGCCATCGAGCGGTGGATTGGTCACCTGCGCGAACATCTGCTTGAAATAGTCATACAGCATGCGCGGCCGGTCCGAGAGCACGGCCAGCGCCGCGTCCGTCCCCATCGAGCCGGTGGCCTCCTCGCCGTTCCTCGCCATCGGCAGCATCAGCAGCCGCAGGTCCTCGTGCGTGTAGCCGAAGGCCCGCTGGCGCTGCAGCACCGTGCCGTGGTCCGGTTCCGGCACATGCGGAGGTTCGGGCAGCGACTCCAGCGGAATGTGGTGCTGCTGCAGCCACTCCGCGTAGGGATGTTCCCTCGCGAAGCCGGCCTTCAGCTCCTTGTCGTCGATGATGCGGCCCTGGGCGGTGTCGACCAGGAAAACCCGGCCGGGGTGCAGCCGCTCCTTGATGAGCACGTTCTCCGGTGTCACCTCGAGCACGCCGACCTCGGAGGCCATGACCACCATGTCGTCCTTGGTGACGTAATAGCGCGACGGGCGAAGACCGTTGCGATCGAGGACGGCGCCGATGACGGTGCCGTCGGTGAAGGCGACCGAGGCCGGCCCGTCCCACGGCTCCATCAGGCAGCCGTGATACTCGTAGAACGCCTTGCGCTCGGCATCCATGGACTCGTGCCCGCTCCATGCCTCGGGGATCATCATGAGGATGGCGTGCGGCAGCGATCGCCCCGACATGTGCAGGAACTCCAGCACGTTGTCGAAACAGGCCGAGTCCGAGGAGCCCTCGTAGACGATCGGAAACAGCTTCTTGATGTCCTCGCCCCAGACCGCCGAGGCGCACATGGCCTCGCGTGCGCGCATCCAGTTGGTGTTGCCGCGGACCGTGTTGATCTCGCCGTTGTGCGCGATGTAGCGAAACGGATGGGCGAGTGGCCAGGACGGGAACGTGTTCGTCGAGAAGCGCTGGTGCACCAGCGCCAGGGCCGTTTCGACGTCCGGCTCCAGCAAATCCGGGAACATCGGCTCGATCTGCAGCCCCGTCAGCATGCCCTTGTAAATGAGCGTCCGGGAGGAGAGGCTCGGGATATAAAAGAACTCCTTCTCCTTGAGATCTGCGTTGCGAACGGCAATCTCGATGCGCTTGCGGATGATGTACAGGCGGCGCTCGAAGCCCTGATCGTCCAGGCCTGCCGCCCGGCCGATGAAGATCTGCCTGAAGGTGGGCTCAGAGGCGCGCGCCGTTGGGCCCACCGAGGAATCGTCGGTCGGCACGTGGCGCCAGCCGAGCAGCGACTGGCCCTCCTCGCGGATGATCTTCTCGAACTCGGCCACGATCCAGCCGCGCTCGGCCTCCGCGTGGGGCAGGAAGATCATGCCGGCGCCATAGTGGCCGGCCGGCGGCAGGTCGATGCCGATCTCCTTGCACTTGCGGGAAAGGAACGCATGGGGCATCTGGATGAGGATGCCCACGCCGTCACCGGTGTTGACCTCGCAGCCGCATGCGCCACGGTGGAGCAAATTGCGAAGGATGGTCAACGCCTGCTGGACTATGGCGTGCGACTTGCGGCCCTTGATATTTACGACGAAGCCGACTCCACAGGCGTCGTGCTCGTAGCCGGGATCGTAGAGTCCGTGCGCGGCAGGCGCGCCGGCGCCGCGCTCGGACAGCGCGTCGTGTCTCTGTGAGTCTTGCATCGGTTCGACCTCGCGATGCTCGTATCGATGAGCGGCGGACAAAAGGGCCGGGATTATATCTCGGTCACCCGCCTTGTAAAACGGCCGCGGGCGGTTCGTCAATCGACGGCGATGGCCCGCAGATCAGCGATCTTCCGCACCCAGGGGCTCAGGCGCCGAACCCCGTCGGGCAGGCCGCCGATCGCGCTCCTGGCGCGGGTGCGGTCCGCGTAGGAGCCGTAGACCACCACGTACCAGGTCTTCCCCTCCCGGACGGTGGCGATGACTTTGGCCTGCGCGCCGAGCTTGTGCTGAGCGATGAACTGCTCGGCGGAGGAGCGCTGGTAGGTGGCATAGAGCTGAACGACGTAATTGCCCCCCGGCTGGCGCTTGAGCCACTGGGTGCCCGTGGGCGCCGCGGCCTTCGCGGTCGTCGGCTTCGGCGTGGGTTCCGGCTTTGCCGGCGTCGGCTCCGCGCGCGCCGCGGCGGGCTGTGGCGGCGCCGTGGCGGCCACTGGCGGAGGCTGCGGCGCTTCCGCCCGCTGCACCGGGGTGGCCTGCGCGGCGGGCGGCGCCTCCGGCTCGGTTGGCGGGTTGGTGACCGCCGTGGGCGCCGGCGAAGATGGTGCGACGTCGGGGACCATCGGATAGTCGACGATCGGCGGGACGGGCCCCGCTGCGGTCGCTGCAGGCGGCGGCGTCACCGTCGGGGACGCGGGCGGGCCCTCGGTGGCGATCGGGACCGGGACGGACTCCACGATGGGCGCCTCGGCGCCGGGGGGCGGCGCGGATTCACGCGCGGACTGGCTCAACCAGAATCCGACGGCCAGCAGCAGGGCGACCCCCCCGCCGGCGGCGGCCCACCCCAGGGGCGGGCGCCGCCCGCTCAACGGCTCCTCGGCAGTGACGCTCTCGGTCGCCGAGTCCGAGAGGCTGGTGCGCACCAGCGCCTTGATCCGTCCGGGAATGCCCTCGGAGGCGACATGGACCTCGCGCACGTAGCCCTCGTCGAGTATGGGGTCGCTGTCGGGGTCCACTGCCGCCCAGTGGGTCGCCAGGTAACGGGTCGTGTCCTCGAGCGTGAACGGCGCCATCTCGACCGTATGCACCAGGCTGTCCTTGAATGCGTGCAACTGAGGGCTGCCCAGCAGGCGGGTCACGCGGGAGTCGCAGAACAGTGCCACCCGCAGGTGCGGGGCCTCGGATTCCGGCTGCGCCAGCCGCAGCAGCAGCAGGAGGGCGTCGGCTGGCAGCAGATGCGCGTCGTCCACCAGCACCACGGGCACGAGCAGCGCCCGCCGCGCGGTGGCGAGGAAGGTGCTGAATCCCTCGACGCGGCGCTCCAGGTCGTCGCGCTCGGTGAAGTTGAGGTCGAACTCGGCGCCGAGCCGCTTGATGAGCGCGTCGGCGTCACACATCGGGTCGGCGTTTACCTTCGCCACCCGCCAGTTCTCCGCCGCCGTCGCGTGCAGGTGATGAAGCAGCGAGGTCTTGCCACTGCCCTCATCACCCATGACCAGCACGATCTGACGGCTGAAATCGATCAGGTGGCGTATGAGATCGATGCGCTGCGCCAGCGCGGCCGTGAGCAGATAGCCCTCACGATCCGCTTGCGCGGCTTCGGCGGCGGGCCCTGGCAGCGATTCGGGTCCAAAGTCCTCGGGATGTGCCTGCATCGGGCGAATGTTCGTCTGCCGCTCCCGGATCAGGTCAGTACGCCTGGGGTGAATATACGCCCATACTCCGCGATTGCGTAGCGATCGGTCATGCCCGCGATGTAGTCGGCAATGACCTGGGCGCGCGCGGCCTCCTCACCGGACCCAATTGCCGCGGACTGCGTGCCGGTGGGAAGCAGTCGGGGATCGCCGATGAAGGCGGCGAACAGTTCGCGCACGACCTTGTCGGCCTTGCTGGACATGCGCACGACGCGATAGTGGCGATAAAGCTTGGTCATGAGGAAATCCTTCAGCTCCTTCAGGCCGCGGCGCATCGGATCGGAGAACGCAATGAGCGGCGCGGTGTTCGCGCGCACCTCCTCGATCGACGCCGGCGCGGCCGCCAAGATGCGCTCCCGGCTGGTCTCGACCAGATCCGTGACCTGGGCGCCGATCATGCTGCGCACGGTCTCGTAGGCCAGCCGGCGTTGCGAGAGGGTGGGGTGGCGCGCGGCGACGGACTCGCAATGTTGCCTGAAGACGGGCACCTGCAGCAGCTGTTCGTGGGTAAGCAGTCCGGCTCGCAGACCGTCGTCGATATCGTGACTGTTGTAGGCGATCTCGTCGGCGAGATTCGTCAGCTGCGCCTCCAGCGACGGCTGGCCACCGCTCAGGAACCGCTTGCCCAGCTCCCCGAGGCTATCCGCCTTGCCCCGCGGGCAGCGCTTCAGTATTCCCTCGCGCGCCTCGAAGGTCAGATTCAGGCCGTCGAACTCGGCGTACTTCTCCTCCAGGACGTCGACGACGCGCAAGGACTGCAGGTTGTGCTCGAAGCCGCCGTATGGGCGCATGCAGTCGTTGAGCGCGCGCTGGCCGGCGTGTCCGAAGGGCGTGTGGCCGAGATCATGGGCGACGGCGATGGCCTCCGCCAGATCCTCGTTCAGCCGCAGTGCGCGGGCGATGGTGCGCGCGATCTGCGCCACCTCGATGGAATGCGTCAGCCGAGTGCGAAACATGTCGCCCTCGTGATTGACGAAGACCTGCGTCTTGTACTCAAGGCGTCGGAATGCCGCGGAATGGATGACGCGATCGCGATCGCGCTGGTGCTCGCTGCGGTAGGTGGGGGGCGGTTCCGGGTGTCGCCGTCCCCGGCTATTGCTGTCGCAGGCGGCGTAGGGTGCGAGTGGTGCGTGCAACTTCCGGGCCCGTCGGGTCAGGCAGGCGCCACGGCCGCGCCGCGTCGATGCGCGAGCGTGGAGTGCAGCGCCCCCGGGTCGTAGCGGCTGGTGACGACCGCGCGGCCGATTTTTTCCAGCAGAACGAGCCGTATCCGACCATCCTGAACCTTCTTGTCCACCGCCATCAGGGCGAGCATCTGCTCCGGGTCGAGCTCGGCCGGCAGCTGCGTCGGCAGGCCCGCGCCATCGACCAGCGCGATTGCGCGTTCGGCATCGGCGCGGCTCAACCACCCGAGGCGCGCGGAGAGGTCCGCCGCCAGGCACATCCCGGCCGCCACCGCCTCGCCGTGCAGCCACGAGCCGTAGCCCAGGCCTGTCTCGATGGCGTGGCCGAAGGTGTGACCGAGATTCAGCAGCGCCCTCTGGCCGCTCTCCCGCTCATCGGCGGCGACCACCTCGGCCTTGCTCCGGCACGAGCGCTCTATGGCATGGGCCAGGGCCTGCGGGTCGCGCGCCAGCAGGGCGTGGATGTTCGCCTCCAGCCAGCCGAAGAGCCCGGCATCACGGATGAGTCCGTACTTGATGATCTCCGCCACCCCGGCGCGGAGCTCGCGATCGGGCAGCGTGGACAGCGTGTCGGTATCGGCGAGGACCAGTCGCGGCTGATGAAATGCGCCGATCATGTTCTTGCCGAGGGCGTGGTTGACGGCGGTCTTGCCTCCGACCGAGGAGTCCACCTGCGCCAGCAGCGTGGTCGGGACCTGTATGTAATCCACGCCGCGCTGATAGCAGGCGGCGGCAAAGCCGGTGATGTCGCCGACGACGCCGCCGCCGAGCGCGAGCAGCGTGCAGCCGCGGTCGAAGCGCGCCTCGAGCAGCGCGCCGATTATCCCTTCCATCGTCGCCAGCGTCTTGTACTGCTCGCCGTCGGGCAGCGTGACGGTCTGCACCTGGCGCTGACCGAGCGCGGCCCGCAGGCCTTGAAGATACAAGGGGCCGACGGTGCTGTTGGTCACGACCATCACCTGGCGCCGAAGATGCGGTTCGAACGGCGACGGGTCGGCCAGCAATCCGCGACCGATGAGGATCGGATAGCTGCGGTCGCCGAGCGCGACCTTCAGTTCGATGGATGGGGAGTTGGTCTGCATTGCTGGCGGATCATGGAGACGACTTGCCGTACTGTACGGTTACCGGTATCGATGATCAAATCCGCGACCTCGCGGTAGAGTGGTTCGCGCTCCTGCAGCAACGCCCGCAGCCGTTCCTGTGGATCGGCCGTTGCGAGCAGCGGTCGATTGTGGTCCCGCGACGTGCGCTCGACCAGCAGGGAAAGCGGCGCTCGCAGGTAGATGACGAAGCCGCGCTCGCGCAGGCGACGGCGATTGACTTCTCGCAGCACCGCGCCGCCGCCGGTGGCCAGAACCAGATTGTCCATCCGCGTCAGCTCGTCGATCGCCTGAGCCTCGCGATCGCGGAAGCCCTCCTCCCCCTCGATCTCGAAGATGAGCGATATCGAGGCGCCGGTGCGTTCCTCGATCACCCGGTCGCTGTCGAGAAAGGACAGCTCCAGTGCGCGGGCCAGCTGCCTGCCGACGGTCGACTTGCCGGCGCCCATGGGACCGACGAGGAAGAAATTTCCGGTCGCGGGCGACTTCACGTCCGCGTCTTCTCGCAGGGGATCATGCCCAAGAGTGTGTGATTGATCGCTGCCGATGGCAAGGCGCCAGCCGGTTTCAGCCGGAGGCGCGGAAAAAGAAGGTTCTTCTCCGATCTCCGGGGTGACGGGAGCGGGCGCACGGTCGTCGCTGCTAACTTGGTGTTACGAGGCATCAAGGTGGCAGGAGGGCGACCGTGGCCCAAGAGCATCGTATTTCCCGGCTCGGCGGCTGGGAAGGTTATGAGGTGGCCGAGGAGAGGATCGAGCGGCGCGGTGAGCGGTCCTGGTGCGTGATCCGGCTACAGCCGAGGCGCGGTATCGAGCGCTGCTGCAGCGGCTGTGGACAACCGGTCCGGGCCGTCCATGACAGCGAGCGGCGACGGATCCGCGACCTGCCGCTGTTCGAGCATGCGGTGGAGCTGGTGGTGCCGCGGCTGCGGGTGGCCTGCCCGGACTGCGGCCCGAAGCTGGAGCGATTGCCATGGCTGGACCCCTACGCCCGTGTCACTCGCCGGCTCGGCGAATCGGTGGCGCGGTTGTGCCAGATCGCCTCGGTGTTGCACGTTGCCCGCTTCTTCGGGCTGGACTGGAAGACGGTCAAGGACCTCGACTGCGCCTACCTGCAGCGGACCCTGGGGCCGGTGGACCTGGAGGGCCTGGAGGTCATCGGCCTGGATGAATTCGCGCTGCACGGGGTCACCGCTACGCCACGGTGATCGTCGAGCCTGTGCTGCAAGCGGGTCCTGTGGGTGGCCGCGGCCGGGGCCGTGAAGATGTCCGCCCGTTCTTCGCGCTGCTCGGGCCGCAACGCTGCCGGCGGCTGCGCGCGGCGATCATGGACATGAACACCAGCTACGAGCTCGAGGTTCGCCGCCACTGCCCCAACGCCGTCGTCGTCTTCGACCTGTTCCACGTCGTGGCTAAGTACGGCCGAGAGGTCATCGACCGGGTCCGGGTCAGCCAGCGCCAACGCACTACGCGGCGACCGGCGTCACCGCAAGCTCGTCAAGAGCGCCCGCTTCAGCTACTGCTGAAGAACCGCGACTCGTTGCGTTCCGGCGAGGACGTGCAGCTCGAGGAGCTGCTGGCGGCCAACCACGAGCTGTTCGTCGTCTACGTGCTGCGCGACGCCCTCAAGGATCTCTGGGGCTATCGCCACCCCGGCTACGCCGCCCGTGCCTGGCGCAGCTGGTATCGCAGGCCTTGCGCAGCCGCATCGAACCGTTGCGCCGCTTCGCCCAACGCCTGCGACCCTACCTGCCCGGCATCCTCGCCCACTGCCGATACCCCCTCGGCACCAACCTCATCGAGGGCATCAACAACAAAATCAAAGTCATCAAACGCATGGCCTATGGCTTCCGCGACGACGCCTACTTCTTCCTGAAAATCCGCGCCGCCTTCCCCGGAGTTGGGAGATGAACCAAAAAGAAGGGGGTGCATGGTCGCCCATGCACCCCCCGGGGTCGGAAATGGCCGACTACTGTTCGAGCGCCAGCCCGTCCTTGATGATCTTCGGGGTGACGAAGATCAGCAGTTCGTCCTTGTCGTGCTGCTGGGCGGTGTTCTTGAACATCCAGCCCAGGTAGGGGATGTCGCTGAAGAACGGCACGCGCTCCACGTCGGTGCGGTTCTCCTGGGTGTACACGCCGCCGAGCACCACGGTCTCGCCGTTGTCGACGAGGACCTGGGTGGCCACGTTCTGCGTGTCGATCGACGGCACGCCCGCGAACACCTGGCCGATGACGTCCTTGTTGACCTTCAGGTCCATGATCACGCGATCATCCGGCGTGATCTGCGGCGTGACCCGAAGGCTCAGCACGGCCTTCTTGAAGGAAACGGAGGTCGCGCCGCTGGAGGTCGCCTCCTGGTAGGGGATCTCCGTACCCTGTTCGATCACCGCTTCTTTCTGGTTGGCGGTGATGACGCGCGGGCTGGATATCACCTCGCCCTTGCCCTCGGCCTGCAGCGCGGAGAGCTCCAGCTGCAGCAGGTAGCTGCCGATCTTGCCCACGGCGAGGGCGAGCGCGCCGGAGGGGTTGACCACCGGCAGGTCGACGATGTAGTTCTCCAGGCCGTCGGTGTTGAAGGCGGTGGTGCCGTTGTAGTCGACGTCGCCGGGCAGCTTGCCGCCAATGGCGTACTCGGTGTCGTCGCGCGACAGCCCGCCGTTCTGGTTGGAGTTCTTGCTGTAGCCGAAGCGCACGCCCAAGTCCTTGCTGAAGTCCTCGTTGGCGATCACGATGCGCGATTCGATCAGCACCTGCCGCACCGGGATGTCCAGCGTGGCGACCAGCTTGCGGATCTCCTCCAGCTTCTCCGCGGTCTCCTGGATGAGCAGGGTATTGGTGCGCTCGTCCACCGACACGTTACCGCGCTCGGAGAGGATGTTCTTGCCCTCCGACTTGAGCAGCGTGGCGATGTCCCCGGCCTTGGCGTAGTTGATCTGCACGAACTCGGTGCGCAGCGGCGCCAGCTCGCGCAGCTGCTTCTGGGCCTCGAGCTCGAGCTTCTCGCGGGTGGCGATCTCCTCGGCCGGGGCGACCATGACGACGTTGCCGTTCTGGCGCATCGCCAGGCCCTTGGACTTCAGGATGATGTCCAGCGCCTGATCCCAGGGGACGTTCTTCAGCCGCAGCGTGACGTTGCCGGTCACGGTGTCGGCGGCGACGATGTTCAGGCCGGTGAAGTCGGCCAGCAGCTGCAGCACGGCGCGAACCTCGATGTTCTGGAAGTTGAGCGAAAGCTTCTCGCCGGTGTAGCCGAACTTCTCCTTCTTGGCCTTCTCCTCCTCCTCCCTCGTCAGCGGCTTGAGCTCCACCGTGAACAGGTTGTCGGTCTGGTAGGCCAGATGGTCATAGAGGGTCTTGCCCGTGGGCGCGATGATCATGCGCACGCCGTTGCCGCGCCGCTTGGTGTCGACCTCCTTGACCGGAGTGGCGAAGTCGATGACATCGAGGCGACGATCGAGCTTCGCGGGCAGCGTGACGTTGGCGAAATCGACGATCACCTTGCCGCTCTGCTCGGTGATGTTGACCGGCGTGGAGGGATCGGTGAGCTTGATGAGGATCATGCCCTCGCCGCCGGGGCCGCGCCGGAAGTCGATGTCGCTGATGGCGGGGTTGCCGTTGGGCGCCGCCGCGGCCGGCACGGCGACCGGTGCGCCGCTGGTCTGCTGCGCGGTGGCCGTCTGCGCGACGTTCTCGCCGACGGTGACCACCACGGTATTGCCGTCGAGGCTGACGTCGTAGGGCACCATCTTCGACATGTTCAAGACCACGCGCGTGCGACCGCCGGCTTCCACCGCGCTGACGCTCTGCGCCAGGCCCGTGCCGATGTTCTGGGTCTTGTTCGGAACCTGAAGCGCGGTGCCCGGGAAGTCCAGGGCGAGCCTCGCCGGATTGTCGATGGTGAAGCTCAGCGGTTTCGCCGCCGGCGGCGCGTCCATCTCCAGGCGAAGCTGGAGCTTGTCGCCCGGCAGTGTCGACACCTTGATGTCCTTCAGCGTGTTGGCGCTGGCCATCGTGGTCCAGGCAGGCAGCAGCAAGGCGCCTATTGCGAGGACGGTTATCCGCAACAACCGACGGTAACTTGTTTGACTGAGTTTAACGGTCGTCATAGTCGTTTTACCTCACCCTTTGCCTTACTCCTGCTCGGTTAACGCCAACGTCGCCGGGCGTTCTTCGAGCCCCCCACTGCTAGTGTTGATGATCTCGCGAAGCTCGATCTTGTCCTCGGCGATGTTCATGATCTTTCCGTAGTTCCTGCCCATGAAGTTGCCGACCCGCACGCGATGAACGGTGCCCTCCTTGTCGAGAACGATGCCCCAGAGCTGATTGTTGTCGTTCAGCGTGCCCACCATGCGCAATGCATCGAGTTCGAACTGTTCGAGCTCCTCGGGATTGCGGCCCTCGATCTCCCGGCGCAGCGCCGCGGTCTTGGCGTCATCGCCGCCCGGTCTGGCGGCCTCCTCGGTGCGCTGCTTCAGGAAGCTTTCGAACGGATCGCGCTTGCCGGCCTCGGCGGCCTGGTACGCGTACGTCTCGGGCACGATCAGCTCCGGCAGCGGCTGTATCGTCGTGCGTGCCGGGCGCGCGTTGATCTCGGCGATATAGCTTTCGAGATCGCTCATATCGGTCGAAACACATCCGCTCGTCAGGAACACCGTCGCACCGACGATGCCCGCCACGGCGGGCCGGAAGGTCCTATTGGCTGGCTTGCGCATTTTCTGCCGCCGCCTCCTCTTCTTCGTCCATATAACGGTACGTCTTGGCCGTCGCCTGCATCATCAGTTTGCCCTTGTCGCCGCCGGCGGGGCGAATCTTCACGTCGTGCACGGTGACGATGCGCTGCAGCGCGGCCACGCCGCTGATGAAAGAGCCGAACTGGTGGTAGTTGCCGGTCACCTGTATCTGGATAGGCAGCTCCACATAGAACTCCTGCGGCTGCTCGGCGCTCGGCTTGAAGATGTCGAACTCGAGGCCCGCACCCAGCCCGGTCTGGGAAATGTCCTGCAGCAGGTCGGGCACCTGGGTCTTGCTCGGCAGCTTCTGCAGCAGTTCGCCCATGGTCTGTTTGATGTCCTCGAGCTGCTTCTTCAACACTTCGAGGTTGGCGGCCTTCTGCTGCTTGCCCTCGAACTCCGCGCGCAGCTCCAGCTCCCGGTTCTGAGCCGTCTTCAACTCCTCGATCTTCGGGGTGGTGAGTTTCCAATAGCCCAGGCCCATGACCGCGGCGCAGATGAGCAGAACGGTCGCGACCTTCACCGGGATCGGCCACGTCCCGATGTTCTCCATCGTCAGATTACTCAGATCCGACAGCTTCATGGCGTACCTCCGCTACCTGCCGAGCCTCCCGAGGCCTCGGTCTCCGAGTCGCTCTGGGGCTTGGGAACGACCTGTTCGACCTTCAGCGTGAAGTCGCTGAGACGCTCGCCTTCCTTCGAGGTCGTCTGCACGACGTCCAGGTTCGGCTTGGTCACCCATTTGGACGCCTCGATATTGCGCATGTAGCTGGAGACGCGGGTCTGCGACTGCGCCGTGCCCTGGACGGTGATGGCGGTTCCGGCCTGATCGACATTGGTGAGGAACATGCCCTCGGGGAGCGTGTTGACGAACTCGTCGAACAGCCGCACGACCAGCGGGCGGTTCGCCTCGAGCGTCTGGATGGCCTCGATACGCTTGACCAGGCGCTCCTTCTCCCGCTCGAGCGTCTTGATCTCCTCGATCTTCTTGTCCAGCGTGGCAATCTCCGCCTCGAGCCGCGCGTTGCGCGACCCTTGGTAGGCGATGCGCTGGTTGAAGTGCCATTGCACCAGGGCGACGATGCCGCAGGCCGCAACGGCCGAAAGCGCGAGTATCGACAGGAATTTCTTCTTTTGCTGGCGCCGGATCTCGGCGCGCCAGGGAAGCAGATTTATGTGAGCCATTAGTCGAAGCTCCTCAGCGCCAGTCCGGTCGCGATCATCATGGCCGGCGCGTCGTTCTGGATGACCTCCTTGCGTATCCGCGGCGAGACGGTCATCCCCGCGAACGGATTCGCGACCGTGCAGCGGGTCCCGGTCTTCGCCTCGATCGCATCGGCCACGCCGCCGATCGCCGCGCAGCCGCCGGCGACGTAGATCTGGTCCACCGCCCCGATCTGGCTGGCCGAGTAAAAGAACTGCAGCGCACGACTGATCTCCATCGCCATGGACTGCTTGAAGGGCTCGAGGACCTCGGGCTCGTAATTGTCCGGGAGGCCGCCCTGCCGCTTGGCCAGGCCCGCCTCCTCGTAGGACAGTCCGTAGCGGCGCTGGATCTCCTCGGTCAGCTGCCGGCCTCCGAACTGCTGTTCGCGGCTGTAGATGATGCGCATGTCCTGCATGACGCTCAGCGTCGTGAGCGTGGCGCCCACGTCAGCCACGGCGACGACCGCGTCTTCGCCCTGGCCCGGCAGGTCGCGCATGAGCAGCCCCACGGAGTTCTCCAGCGCGAAGGCCTCCACGTCGACGACCTGCGCTATCAGGCCGGCGTTCTCCAGCGCCGCGACGCGCACATCGACGTTGTCCTGCCGGGACGCCGCGAGCAGGACCTCGACCTTGCCCGGCTCGTTGGGAACCGGCCGCAGGACCTCGAAGTCCATCCGTACTTCGTCGAGACGATATGGAATATACTGATCCGCCTCGATCATGATCTGGTTTTCCATCTCCTCGTCGGAGAGGTTGGCAGGCATCGTGATGACCTTGGTGATGACTGCAGAGCCGGCCACGGCGCACGCGGCGTACTTGGTGCGGGCCCCGGACTTCTTGACCGCTCTCTGGATTGCCTGGCCGACCAGTTCCACGTCCGAGACATTGCGGTCGGTGACGGAATTGGGCGGCAAGGGCTCCACGGCATAGCTCTCCACGTGATAACCCTTGCTGCGGCGGCTCAGCTCAATCAACTTGACGGACGTTGACGAGATGTCTATCCCGAGTAGAGGAACCTTTTTTTGCCGTAGCAGCGCCACTGGTTTTCCCTTCTAAAGTCGACGTTTATGTTTCATACATCGCTTTTAACATTAACTCGTATGGGCAACTATAGTTGAAGTGATGTTAAAAAACAAATCATATCTTTTAGGTAATCCCCTAAATGTCAAAGGTATTTTGACCATCAGGCGCCTCCGAACCAGATCTTGAGCCGGATTTTTTCCGAAACACCATATGTTGCGTTGGACCTTCAATCTGCTCCTTGCCGCGTTCCTCGCCGCGACTGTCGCCGCCGCCGTCGTGGTCTGGTACCTGATTCCTGGCCTGCCGGCCGTCGATGCCCTGCGCGATATGCGTCTGCAGGTACCGATGCGTGTCTACACGAGCGACGGCGTTCTGATCGGCGAGTTCGGCGAGAAGCGTCGAATCCCGGTCACGCTGACCGAGGTCCCCGACATGGTCGTGAAGGCGTTCCTCGACGCGGAAGACGACCGATTCTATGAGCACCCTGGCGTGGACTGGCAAGGCATAATCCGTGCCACGGCCGCCGAGCTGCGGCGCGGCGATCGGGGCCAGGGCGGCAGCACGATCACGCAGCAGGTTGCGCGCGCATACTTTCTGAGCCCGGAGAAGACCTACATCCGCAAGATCCGGGAGATGCTGCTGGCCCTGAAGATCGAGAAGGAGCTCAGCAAGGACGAGATCCTCGCGCTTTACCTGAACACGATATTTCTCGGCCAGCGTGCATACGGCATCGGGGCCGCGGCTCAGGTCTACTACGGCAAGGGCCTCTCGGAGCTGACCCTGGCCGAAGTGGCGACGATTGCGGGAATACCGCCGGCGCCGTCGGCCTACAATCCCGTCACGAGCCCGAAGGAGGCCTCGAGGCGGCGCAGCTATGTCCTGCGGCGGCTGCTCGAGAAGCAGCACATCTCCCGGGAGCAGTACGATTTGGCGATGGCCGAGCCGATCGAGACGCGGGTGCATGGCCTGCGCCTGGAGGCCGAGGCGCCCGACGTCGCCGAGATGGTCCGCCAGCAGATGGTCGTGAAGTACGGCGAAGAGGCGGCGATGACCTCGGGCTATCGCGTGTACACCACGGTGGACAGCAAGCTGCAGGCGGCCGCGACCAAGGCGCTGCGGACCTCACTCATGGACTACGATCGTCGTCACGGTTATCGCGGTCCCGAACGCCACGTGGAGTTGCCCCCGGATGCCGCCGTCGGGCACTGGCAGGGGGCGGTTCAGGGCATTCCCGCTCTCGGCGGACTTCAGCCCGCCGTCGTGACGCGCGTCGGCGAGCAGGCGGTAGATGCATACTCGGCCCTGCATGGCCCCATCGAGATCGCCTGGCCTGGCTTGTCCTGGGCGGCGCCGTACATCGACAAGGACCACCGCGGCCGGGCGCCACGCAAGGCGGCCGACATCCTGAAGGTCGGTGATGTCATCCGCGTCCAGCTCGAGGACAAGGTCGAGGGGGAGGACCCCAAGAAGGCGACGGATCCCGAGAAGGGCGCCGGGGGCAGGCAGGACGGGGCGCCGCGCTGGCGACTGGCGCAGGTGCCGGTCGTACAGGGCGCACTGGTGTCCATATCGGCATCCGACGGCGCCATACAGGCCATGGTCGGCGGGTTCGACTTCCAGCAGAGCAAGTTCAACCGGGTCACCCAGGCGCTGCGCCAGCCGGGCTCGAACTTCAAGCCGTTTCTCTATTCCGCCGCCCTGGATGCCGGCTTCACCCCGGCCAGTCTCATCAACGACGCCCCGGTCGTATTCGACACGCCGGGGGGCGTGAACCCAATCTGGCGGCCGGAGAACTACGGCGGGGAGTATCACGGGCCGACGCGCCTGCGCGAGGCGCTCAGCGCCTCGCGCAATCTGGTATCGATACGGTTGCTCAGCGCGGTCGGCATCGACTACGTGGCCGATTATGCGCGGCGCTTCGGGTTCGCCAACGAACGACTGCCTCGCGATCTGTCGCTGGCGCTCGGCACGGGCGTGGCCACACCGCTCGAAGTCGTCCGTGGCTACAGCGTATTCGCCAACGGCGGGTACCTGGTGGATCCGTACCTGATCCGGCGCGTGGAGACAGGCGACGGCATATTGGTCATGGAAGCGGACCCGGTGCGGGTCTGCGCCGAGTGCGAGACGGCGGCCTCGATGTCGCCGGTGGCGGTCGATCCGATGATGCGGCCGGCACGCCTCGCCCCACGGGTCATCGGCGCGGAGAACGCGTGGATGATGAACTCGATGATGCAGGACGTCATCAAGGCCGGCACGGCCAGACGCGCCCTCGCATTGAAGCGCAAGGATCTGGCGGGCAAGACCGGCACGACGAACGAGCAGCGCGATGCGTGGTTTTCCGGGTTCAATGCCAAGGTGGCAACGACCGTCTGGGTCGGCTTCGATCAGGTGCAGCCGCTCGGCAAGGACGAAACGGGGGCGCGCGCCGCGCTGCCGATGTGGATGAATTACATGGCCGTGGCTCTCGACGGCATGGAGGAAGCGACCATGCCGCAGCCGCGGGACTTGGTCACCGTACGCATCGATCCGGATACCGGCAATCTCGCACGATCGAGTGATGCGGATGCCGTCTACGAGACCTTCCGCAGCAATGAAATACCCATCCAGGAGTCCGACGGTACCCCACTCGGTCACGGGGCCGACGGCCCCGCCGTCCAGGGTCCCGAGCAGTTGTTCTGAGGAGGCGGCCGGCAGCCGGTGAAGACGTTGCGCGAGCGTGGCGGCAGGACATCGCGGCAATTGCGCCAGACCGTCGCGCATCTCGCCGGGCAGCTGTTGATGGAGGACGGCGCGCTGAGTTACGGGGCAGCACGGCGCAAGGCGGCCGAACGCATCGGCAATGTGCGCGGCCGCGACCTGCCGGACCTCGCGGAGGTCGAGGCGGCATTGATGGAAAGCCAGCGCATATTCGGCGGGGCTCTCCACGCCGAGCGTCAGCAGGAGTCTCGACTCGAGGCATTGCAGGCCATGAAGTTCCTGGCCGAGTTCGAGCCGAGGCTGGTGGGCCGGATACTCGCGGGCACGGCGGGGCGCGAGTCGCCGGTTTGTCTGCACGTCTTCGCCGAGACCGCCGAGGAGGTCCTGGCGTATCTTTATGATCGTGGCGTGCCCTGTGAGTTGGGCGAGCGGCGGTTTTCCGACCTGGGGACCTACCCGATGATCCGCTTCGTGGCGGGCGTGCGCCGGATAGAACTGGTCGTCTTCCCGCACAACGGGCCACGTCAGGCCCCGCTGAGCGACGTGACCGGCAAACCGATGGCCCGCGCGGACATCTCCACTGTCCGCGCGCTGGTGGATCGGCCGGGTACGGCCGGCGCCGCAAGCTGACAGCGCGCGGAGCGGGCGATGACGAGGCCGCCGCCCGACCCGGAGGGTGCGTCGGTTGAGCACATCCTGCGCGTGGCGGTCGATGTCCCGCGGCGCACGCTGTTCGATTACCTGCCGCCTTCCGGGACCAATGCCGGGGCGATGTGCCCGGGGCTACGGGTGCGGGTGCCGTTCGGGCGCGGCGAGCGCATCGGCATAATCATGCAGATCGGGCGGGTCGGGGAAGGGACCCACTCCTCGCCCAAGCGCGCCCGCGCCGTGCTCGACGAGGCCCCGCTCTGGTCGGCGGCCCTGCTTTCGATCATCGAGTGGGCCGCCGCCTATTACCACCACCCAATCGGCGAGGTGGTCGCGGCAGCGTTGCCGGCTTCCCTGCGCCGCGCCGTACAACGGCGGCCGGAGATGCCCGGGGCCTACCGGGCTAGCGATGCGGGCAGGGCCGCGATCGAACGCCTGCGGCGGCGCGCGCCGAGACAGGCAGCGTTGCTGCAGGCGTTCTTGTCGCATGACGGGACGCTGACGCTGGAGGCTCTCGCTGCGCGCGACCGAGCTGCACGCGCGACGCTGAAGACCCTGCTCGCGCGCGGATTGATCGAGCCGGCGGGTCGTGACGCCGCGACACCGGGATGCGCTCGCGATGAGCCGCCGCAGCTGTCGGGCGCGCAGGCCGCGGCGCTCGAGTCGATTGCGCGCCAGCTGTTCGATTTCGAGGCCTTCTTGCTCGACGGAGTGACCGGCAGCGGCAAGACGGAGGTCTACCTTCGCGTCATCGACGCCGTGCTCGAAGCCCGTCGGCAGGCGCTGGTGCTGGTGCCCGAGATCGGCCTGACGGCGCAGACGGTGCGGCGTTTCCAGGCCCGTTTCGGGGCGCGCGTCGTGTTGATGCATTCCGGCCTGGGCGACGCGCAACGTTCGCTTGCATACGAGCAGGCGCGCACCGGTGTCGCGGACATCGTCATTGGCACGCGGTCCTCGATATGGGTTCCGCTCGCGCGGCCGGGAATCATCATCGTCGATGAGGAGCACGACCAGTCGTACAAACAGCAGGAGGGTTTTCGATACTCGGCGCGCGACGTGGCCGTGATGCGCGCAAGACGCGAGGCGATACCCGTGGTGCTGGGCTCGGCGACACCGTCGCTCGAGAGCCAGCACAACGCCGGCGCCGGCAGGTACACACGCCTGCACCTTCCGGAACGCGTCGGTGCGGCCACCCTGCCGGCGCTGCAGATCCTCGACGTGCGCACGCGCCCATTGCAGTCCGGCATGAGCGAGTTCGTTCTGACGGCGATTACCGAGGCCGTGAACCGCGGCGAGCAGGCGCTGGTGTTCCTGAACCGCCGTGGCTACGCACCGACGCTGTTGTGCGATGCCTGCGGCGGCGTGGCCATGTGCGCGCGTTGCGACGCACGCATGACCTGCCATGCTCGCGATGACCGACTGCAATGCCATCATTGCGGCGCGCAGCGGCCGATCCCCGCGGCTTGCGAGCGATGCGGGGTCGCCGCACTGCTGCCGCTGGGCCAGGGTACGGAGCGCGTTGCCGAGCTGCTCGAGGCGCGGTTCGGCAGCACCCGTGTAGTGCGCATCGATCGGGATACAACGCGGCGCAAGGGAGCCCTGGAAGCGGCGCTCGATGCGGCGCATGCCGGGCGCGCCTCGATCCTCATCGGCACGCAGATGTTGGCCAAGGGCCATCACTTCCCGGGCGTGAGCCTGGTCGCGGTGCTCAATGCCGATGCGCAGCTGTACAGCGTCGATCTGCGGGCGACGGAGCGGCTGGCGCAATTGCTGGTGCAGGTGGCCGGCCGCGCGGGCCGGGCCGAGAAGCCGGGGATGGTGCTGATACAGACACGCCTGCCCGAGCATTGGCTGTTCAGGGCGATGCGCATGCAGGACTACGCGCAGATGAGCCGGACGATGCTGGAGGAGCGCGAGTCGGCCAATCTGCCGCCGTTCAGCGCGCTCGCGCTGGTGCGTGCCGAGGCCACCGCGGCGGCGGCGCCGGAAAGTTTCCTGCAACGCTTGGCCGATGCCGTGGCCATGGAAAAGGACCGCGCGCAGGCCGGGGAGGTGGAAGTCTTCGGGCCGCTGCCGGCGCCGTTGGTGCGCCGAGCCGGCCATTTCCGTTCGCAGCTGATGCTGCAATCACGGCAGCGACCGGCGCTGCACCGCCTGCTAGATGCCGTGGTACCGCAGATCGAGACCTGGCCGGAGGCAAGGCGCGTGCGTTGGTCGCTGGACGTCGACCCCGCGGAACTGTACTGATCCCGCATTCGCCCTGGCGCCGTCCGATGCTGGTGCCGCGCCCGTGCGGGGGGCTGGTAGAATGCCCACCCTTTTGGCACCGAGTGATTGAATCGTGAAAAATGACCTGCGTGCCCTGGTGGCCGAGGCTGTCGGCGCCCTGGTCCGTGCCGGCGAGCTGCCGGAGGCCGCAGCGACCGAGGCGCAGATCGAGCGCACCCGCGACCCCGGCCATGGCGATTTCTCGAGCAACGTCGCGATGGTGCTGGCGAAGCCGGCGCGGCGCAAACCGAGGGAGCTTGCCGAGCTCGTCGTAAGCGCGCTGCCGGACACCGAGCTGCTCGAGAAGGTCGAGATCGCCGGCCCGGGGTTCATCAATTTCTACCTGAAACCGCAGGCGCTGCAGTCGCTGGTGGCACGCATCCTCGCCGCGGGCGAGAGCTACGCCTGTGATCGGTCCGGACAGCGCGGTCGGATCCTCGTCGAGTACGTCTCCGCCAATCCGACCGGGCCGATGCACGTCGGCCACGGGCGCGGGGCTGCCTACGGCGACTCCGTCTGCAACATCCTGGCCGCCACGGGCTGGGAGGTGCATCGCGAGTACTACATCAACGACGCCGGTCGCCAGGCCGACATCCTCGCGCTCAGCATCTGGCTGCGTTATCTGGAGCAGTGCGGCGAGAGCCTGCCGCATCCACGCCGTGCCTATCCCGGGGATTACATCCGGGTTTCGGCCGCCCGCATACTGGAGAGCGACGGGCCGCGGTATCGCCACGCCGCCGCGGAGATCCTGCAGGACCTGCCGGAGGAACCGGTGGCGGCCGACGGCGCCAGCGATGCTGAGAGGGCCGAGGCGAAGGCCGGGCAGGAGAGCTACCTCGACGCGCTCCTGCAGCGGGCGCGCGCGTTGCTCGGTGAGGACTTCGCCGTCATTCGGCAACGGGCGCTCGCGGATCAGCTCGCCGAGATCCGCAGCACCCTGCAGGACTTCGGCGTGCATTTCGACCAATGGCGCTCGGAGCGGGAACTGGTCGCGGAAGGCTACGTCCAGGCGGCCATGGAGAAGTTGGAGGCCGCCGGGCACGTCTACGAGCTGGATGGCGCGAAATGGCTGCGCACCAGCGCATACGGCGACGAAAAGGACCGCGTTCTCTACAAAGCGGACGGATCGGCGACCTACTTCGCCAATGATCTCGCGTATCACGTGCACAAGCTCGAGCGCGGATTCAGGCACCTGATGGACGTGTGGGGCGCCGATCACCACGGCTACATCGCGCGGGTGCGTGCCGCCATCGAGATGCTCACCGGACGCAAGGATGCGCTGCAGGTGCAGCTGATGCAGTTCGTCACCCTTTCCTCCGGGCGGATGGGCAAGCGCAGCGGAAATTTCGTGACGCTCAAGGAGTTGATCGCGGACGCCGGCAAAGATGCGACCCGCTTCTTCTACCTCGCCCGATCACACGATCAGCACCTGGAGTTCGATGTCGATCTCGCCCGTTCCCAGACCAACGAGAACCCGGTCTACTATGTGCAGTATGCCCATGCCCGCATCTGCAGCGTGTTCCGGCAGCTGCGCGAGAAGGGTCTCGGCTGGGATCCGGTCGCCGGCGAGGCGCAGCTGCATGCGTTGCGCGAACCCCACGAGCAGGCGCTGCTCTCGACCATGTCCCGCTACGGCGAGGTCCTGGAATCGGCCAGCCAGCAGCGCGAACCGCATCAGCTCGCGCACTACCTGCTGCAGCTTGCCACCGACTATCATGCCTATTACAACGCCCACCGGTTCATCACCGCCCCGGCGGATGTGCGCGACGCGCGTTTGAGTCTTTGCGCCGCTACGCGCCAGCTACTGCACAGTGGTCTGGCCATGTTGGGTGTTGCGGCACCGGAAACGATGTAGATATCGGCAACGCGGCAAATGTCACGCGATTACAAGAATGCCGCCAATCGCCGCGGAACCAAGGCCACGGCGTCCTGGCTGTGGTTCATCTCCGGGCTGGGTGCGGGCCTGTTTGCCGCTTTCCTCGTCTACCTGCAGCTGGACCGGCCGCGCGTCGTTGATTCCGCCGGTCCGGCGCCCTCCGTCACGCCCTCGCCGGTCGCCGCCGCGGAACCCGCCCCGGAGGTGCCGGAACCGGAGCCGTCGGAGCCTCCGCCGCCAAAGCCGCGCTTCGACTTTTACACCATTCTCCCCGAGATGGAGGTGAAGGTGCCGGATTGGCCGGCGTCATCGGCCGGCACGCCGGAGACCCAGGAGCTGCAGCCGGGCGCCTATGTGCTGCAGGTGGCCTCGTTCCAACGATTCGAGGACGCCGACAAGGTCAAGGCGCGACTCGCCTTGAACGGCATCACGGCTGACATACAGCGCGTCGTCATAAACGGCAAGGACACGTGGTACCGCGTGCGTGTCGGCCCGCTGCGAGACCCCCAGACGGTGGAGACGATGCGCGCCAGGTTGCAGCAGGCCGGCATGGACTACATGCTGCTGAAGCTCAAGGACGGCTGACGCCGTCGGGCGACGGTTTCAGCCCGCGCTTTCCGCCTCAACCTTCTCTTCGTAAAGGCGTCGCATGTTCGCCTCGGCGCGCTTGTGGAACGCCGAATCGCCGTGCTCGTCCAGGTAATGGCGGGTCAGGCGGATGTCCTGGGCGAGGAAGAACCCGATGACCTCCCTGGTTCCGTCGATCCACTGCCGCCAGGGGATCTCGATCCCGTGCAGAAACTCCCATTCCCGCTTCAGGCGTTCGGAGCTCGCGCGGAACACCGGGTAGTCGGCAGCCAGGCCCGCCAGGTCCGCGGCACGCACGGCCTTCTCCTCGTTGGTCTGGAATACGGCATCACGATGCGTGGCCAGGATGGCGGCGGCAACCCGCGCGATGGTCTCGGAGTCGACGCCGAACTCGGCCAGGACCTGGGCGGCCAGGGCGGCCGCGTGCTCCTCCTTGGTCGCGTAGCCGAGGCGTGCGTGATCCTGGTGGTACCCGGCGTCGTGAAACAGCAGGGCGTAGTAAACGACGTCCGCGTCGATGGGAACGCCGTCGTCCCGGCAGCGCTGGACTAGCAATTCCCCGGCCCGCACCGCATCCAGCGCGTGCGCGAAGTTGTGGTACGGCAGCGTCGGGTCGTAGAGCGCCGACGCACGCGCCTCAAGGGCGTCGTTGCGTTGCATGGCCGGGCTGATGCGGCGCGGCGCGCGCGATTGGAGCGGGTGATGGGAATCGAACCCACGCCGCCAGGTTGGGAACCTGGAGTTCTGCCATTGAACTACACCCGCGGTTGAGGTGGGGGAATTCTAATGAAATTCCCGGCCGCCGGGAAACTCGCGTCGCCTGCGGCCGGCGGACCGTTCGGGCCCGGCGACGGTCCGCTCGGGTGGCATTAACCCGGTGAAGGCTCACAGATCTGGCATACCGGCCGCAGGACATCCCGGCGCACTGGTGCTACGATGACTTGCCTAAATAGTGGAAACAACGGCAGTGCGGTCAAGATCCGACGGCAGGAACCCCGACAGAAGGCCGGAGACCGCCGGCAAGGCGGGCGGTGGGTGTCTCGGGCCCTCCGACACGCCGGTTCGGGTATCACCAGGCCGGTCGCCTCGAAACTGATGAAAAAGCCGAATCCGACGGTTGTGGTGATAGACGACAGCGCCAGCGTCCACGCGTTCTTCGAGCGCTGCCTGTCGCACTACGAAGTCGACTATCACGCCTTCGCCTCCACCGCCGATTCCGTCGCCTATCTTTGCGACCATCGCCCCGATGTGGTCTTCCTGGACATCATCATGCCCGACAAGGACGGCCTGACGTTCCTGCAGGAGCTTCGCCGGATGCCTCTCCAGGCTGAAACGCCGGTGATCATGATTACCTCGAAGGATTACGCGCAGGATCGCATGGTCGCCAAGAACCTGGGCGCGGTCGACTTCGTGGTCAAGCCGATGCGCACACAGACGATCCGGGAGCTGATCGTGAAATACACGCAGGCCCGGGAGAAATCCGCCAGCCGCACGGCCAACGGCTGACGCGGCCGAGCGATCGCTGGACAGGGGACGGACGGCAATCACGAGGCGGACATGAGTACCGGATATGTGCGGTTCTGGGGCGTGCGCGGATCCTACGCCGCCCCGTTTGCCAGTCACATGCAGATTGGCGGCAACACCTCCTGTGTCGAGATCCGCGTCGGCGAGCACGTGCTCATCTGCGATGGCGGCACCGGCATCATCCCGCTGGGAGAAAAGCTGATTGCCGACGGCACGCCGCACAATCTGCTGATACTGCTGACGCACTATCATTGGGACCACATCTGCGGACTGCCTTTTTTCACCCCGGCTTTCCGGCGCGACTGGAATATCGCGTTCTTTGGCCCGGGGGAAAGCGCCCGCGACATCGAGAAGCGTATCTCCGATCAGATGAAAGCGCCCTACTTCCCCGTGGAAACGGAGACCTGGGCGGCGAACATCTCGTATGCGGCCCCGAACAAGGCCGGGTTCACGCATGGGCCGATGCGCATCAACTACCAGAACGTCCATCATCCGGGCGTGACCTACGGCTACCGGATCGAGGTAAACGGCAAGGTCATCGTCTACGTCTCCGACAACGAGTTCATGTTTCTCGAGCGGTCGATAGAGATGCGCTACTCGGAGTTCAATCGCGAGGAGCAGGTACTGCTCGAACGCATGAAGCACGAAGAGCGAAACACCGAGCTCAACATGATCCGAAACGCCGACATATTGATACACGACGCGCAATACACGCCCGAGGACTACCACAAGAAACGCGGCTGGGGACACTCCTGCTACATCGATACCGTGAATTCCGCCATCGATGCCGGCGTGAAGACTCTGTACCTCTATCATCATGATCCGACGTACGACGACAAGGAGGTCGCCATGATCCATCGCAGCGCAGTTGGAATCGCCCAGGACAGACGATCCAGGATGGAATGTCACGTGGCCCACGAGGGGCTGACGATTGCCATATGAGCGGGCGCCTTCCGGCGGCGGGGCACGTATCGCGCTCATGAACGCACAACCGGGATTGCAGATCACCGTCAACGGCAGAGCGCTGTCGCTGGCCGAGGGTTCCACCGTGGCGGACCTGATCGGGGAGCTCCGCGTCGGCGGGCGGTATGCCGTCGAGGTTAACCGGCAGATCGTTCCGCGCTCCGAGCACGGAAAGACCTTGCTGCAAGCCGGGGATCGCGTGGAGATCGTGCAGGCGATCGGGGGCGGCTGAGGTCGCCGCGGCGCGGCTGTCGCGACACGCGTGGCCGGCGGAATTGAACCGGCCGTCCGTGGGCTTATACTGGCACCGAACTCCAAGTGTCGAATCCCGACGGACGCATGACCGCTGATACCCCCCGGCAGGATTTGCTCGTCATCGACGGCCGCGCCTACGGCTCGCGCCTGCTCGTCGGTACCGGCAAGTATCGCGATTTCGAACAGACACGCGCCGCCATAGCGGCCAGCGGCGCGCAGATCGTGACGGTGGCAGTTCGCCGCACGAACATCGGGCAGGAACCGGGAGCGGCCAACCTGCTCGATTTTCTCCCGCCGGATCGTTACACGATACTCCCCAACACCGCCGGCTGTTACGACGCCGCCTCGGCGATCCGCACCTGCCGGCTGGCGCGCGAGATGCTCGACGGGCACAGTCTCGTCAAGCTGGAGGTCCTGGGCGACGAAAAGACGCTGTTTCCCGACATCCCGGCGACGATTGCCGCCGCCGAGGAGCTCATACGCGACGGCTTCAAAGTGATGGTGTACACCAACGACGATCCGGTCATGGCCAAGCGTTTCGAGGCGATGGGCTGCGTTGCCGTCATGCCGCTGGCCGCGCCCATCGGTTCCGGCATGGGCATCAGGAATCCGTACAACATTCGCATCATCGTCGAGAATGCGAAAGTGCCAATCATCGTCGACGCCGGCGTCGGTACGGCCTCCGACGCCGCCGTGGCCATGGAGCTGGGGTGCGGCGGCGTGCTCATGAACACGGCAATTGCGCAGGCGCGCGACCCGCTCCTGATGGCTGCGGCGATGCGCAAGGCCATCGAGGCGGGACGCGAGGCGTTTCTTGCCGGGCGTATGCCGCGGCGCCCTTACGGCGTGGCTTCCTCGCCGATAGAGGGGCTGTTCTTCTGATCGACTCGACGTCGGCGTGGCCGCCGCAGCGGCGGGTGCGGAGCTTCGTCATCCGCGAAGGACGCATGACGCCGGCTCAGGCGCGTGCGCTCGCGGATTTGTCGCCGCGCTACGGCGTGCAGATCGCCGACACCGAGATCGACCTTTTCGCACTTTTCGGCAACCATGCGCCTTGTCATCTGGAGATCGGGTGCGGCAACGGGGACTGCATTATTTCGCTCGCGCAGGCAAACCCCGGCAACAATTATCTCGGCATCGAGGTCCATCGCCCGGGCGTGGGCAGCCTGATGCTGCGGGCCGCTGCGCTCGGACTGCGAAATCTGCGCATCCTCAACCGCGACGCGGTCGAGGCGGTCGCCATCCAGATCTCCATCTCCAGCATCGATCAAATCTACGTCTTCTTCCCGGATCCCTGGCCGAAGAAGCGGCACCACAAACGCCGCCTGCTGCAGCCCGACTTCATTGCCGCGTTGCGCGAGCGCCTGCGCGCCAACGGCAGGCTGTTCATCGCCACCGACTGGCAGGAGTACGCCGATCACATCGGCGAGGCGATGGCGCAGGTCGGTGGACTGGTCAATCTCGCTGCGCCGGCCGCGTATGCGCCCCGCCCGGCATGGCGGCCGCCGACGCGGTACGAGCGCCGCGGAGGTCGACTCGGGCACGTCGTACGGGACTTCGTGTACGGCCGCGGCTGACGGTGCGTGTTCAGGCCGGAGGCAGCAGGTCGAGAAAACTGTCGATGCACGCGAAATCGGTGTGGACGCGCGGCTGCCCGCGGCTGTCCGGCATCCTGATCGCGAGCAGGTGACGTATGCCGAAGTCGCGCGCGGAGCGCAGCACCGTGGGGTTGTCGTCGACCAGCAGCGTCCGGTCCGGGGCGTAGGGCACGGCCGAGTGCAGGCAGCCCCAGAACGCCGTCTGCTCCTTCGGAACCCCAAAATCGTGCGAGCTGACTATGTGGTCGAAAAAGGCTCCGATGCCGGTGCGATCGAGCTTGTGGGCGAGGCTGCGCCTGTGGGCGTTCGTGGTGAGAACCACCTCGATCCCGCGGCTGCGCAGGAACTGCAGGAAATCCGGAACGTGCGGTCGCACCGCGATCAAATGAGCGACTTCCCGTTCCAGGGCCGATATGTCGATGCCCAGCTCCGCCGTCCAGTGATCCAGGCAATACCACTGCAGCGTGCCTTCGCGCGCCCGGATGCGTGGGGCGATCTCGCGTTTGGCGGTTTCCAGGTCCAGCGCATTGCGTTCGGCAAAGCGCCTGGGTAGGTGCTCCTTCCACAGGTAGCTGTCGAAGTAAAGGTCGAGCAGCGTCCCGTCCATGTCGAGCAATACGGTGTCGATGCGGTCCCAATCAACCATGAGATGTCGGTTCAATGCCCCCGATCCGGAGGGCGCGAGTATAGGCACTGGCCGCGCGCAACGGAACCGGCCAGGGCTGCTGGCGTCCGTGGGCGTGACCGCGCGGGATCGGTCTGGCTGCGGCGGGGCGGTACGGAGGGGATGTTTTCGCCCAAGCCGAGGGAACGGGAGTTCAGCGGGGCTGCGCCGTGCATGCGGGCCTCGAGCCCGCCATTCTCCGAGTGCAGTTCCCGTGAAACAAGCGCCTTATGCGCTTGTCACAGGTATTGGCGCCGACGCGCGGCAGGCATCGGTGATGCGGGCCGTCGCCTTATGTAGAATCGACACCTGGACACTGGAGAGATACGAGACGATGCTTTCAAGAATCTGCCGTGCGGCTGCAGGCTTGTGCCTCGTGCTGGCCGCGCCCGCCCCCGCACAGACGATATCCGGCGGCGGCGCCAAGCAGTGCGGCGACTTCATTCAAGCCGTGACACTGAAGTCCGACGTCGCCATCAATGGCTTCATCTCGTGGGCACAGGGCTATCTCAGCGCATACAACGCCACCAATCCGGAGGGCAGGGACGTCGCCATCGACCCTTCGGGTCTGCAGTACTGGTTGACCGATCACTGCAGCAAGAATCGCGAGGAGAGCTTTTTCCGGGCGGTGCAGCAGCTTGCCGCCGAGCTCGGTCGCTAGCCCGGCGGGACCCCGGAAAAGCGCTGCCGGCGCGATCGCGCCGGCGCATGACACAAGCCCGCGCCCGGCGCAGGGCCTCGAGGACGCTTCCGGCGCCCATCGACGCGGCCACGCACCCCCCTCTTTGTGTTGTGCGAGAATACGACTTCGGAGTCTGCAACCGGCTGGAGATGATCGTCATGTATGAGAAGAAGATCCTGGGTCTGGACGACGCCAAGCGCGTGGCCGCCGCGGCGGAGGCGGAGGCGCGACGCAACAACTGGAACGTGGTCATCGCCATCGTCGACGATGGAGGCCACCTGATTTATCTGCAGCGCGAGAAGGTTCAGCTGGGATCCGTTGAAGTCGCGATAACCAAGGCCAAGGTCGCGCTGATGTTCCGCCGGCCGACGCGGATCTGGGAAGAGATGGTCGCTGCCGGCCGCTACGGCTACCTTGCCATGCCCGGGATGCTGCCGCTGGAAGGGGGGGTGCCGCTGGTGTTCGAGGATGAGATCGTCGGCGCCATCGGGATCAGCGGCGTGAAGTCTTCCGAGGACGGCCAGATCGCGGCCGCCGGCGCTGCCGCGCTATAGCCGCCGGAATCCCCGCGGTTCCGACCGCGCGCCGTCAGTTCCATGATGAAAGCCGATCGTCAGTGCTACTATCGATTCGATGCCGAGGCGCTGCACGCCAGCGCCGAGCGCAGCACGATTCGCGTGATTGCGCTCACCGCGGTCATGATGATTGCGGAGATAGTCGGCGGCATCGCCTTCGGTTCGATGGCCCTGCTGGCCGACGGATGGCACATGGCGACCCACGTGGCGGCATTGGGCATCACCGCGCTCGCCTATCGCTATGCGCGCGCCCATGCGGACAGTCCGGTCTATACCTTCGGCACGGGCAAGTTCGGGGTGTTGGGCGGCTTCGCCAGCGGAGTCGCATTGATGGTGGTCGCCGTCTTCATGGCCCTGGAGTCTTCCGCGCGCCTGTTCAGACCGGGCAGCATCGAGTTCAACGAGGCGATCGCCATAGCCGTGCTCGGACTGCTCGTCAATCTGCTCAGCGCCTGGTGGCTGCACGACCACGGCGAAGCGGACTCCCGCCCGCCGGTCGATCCGCAACAACACGCCGCCCACGATCCGCATGCGCATGATCACAACCTTCGCGCCGCGTATCTGCACGTGCTCGCCGATGCGCTGACGTCCGTGCTCGCCTTGATCGCGCTGGGCTGTGGCAAGCTGTTGGGGTGGATATGGATGGATTCGCTCATGGGTATCGTCGGTGCGCTGGTGATTGCGCGCTGGTGCTACGGCCTGCTGCGAGACAGCGCCGGGATACTGCTCGACAGACGCGCCGACGAGGCGACCGAGCGGGCAATGCGCGATGCGGTGGAACGCGACGGAGCACATCGCGTCGCGGACCTGCACATCTGGCACATCGCGCCGAACCAGATGGCCGCCATCGTCGAGGTTGAGAGCACTGCCCCGCAGCCGCCCGACTACTACCGGCGGCTGCTGGAGGGTGTGGTCCGCCTCGTTCACGTTACCGTGCAGGTAACCCAGGCGCCTGGCGGTCGGGTCGCGCAGGTCAGTCGCGAGTGAAGTCGGTCAGGGTGAGCTCGTAGGAACCGCGAGGCAGCACGGTGCTGGTGGTCGTTTCCTCGCGCACCGCCTTCACGAGACCGACGCCTGGCGCGTACCACTCGGTGTTCTCCACGCGGATGTTCGTCTGGCCGACGTAAAAACCGACGTTCTTCGAAGTCGTTCCGACGCCCCGAACGCGCACACAGTTCTTGAACGTCCCGGCCGGGACGGCGACCTCGTCATCGGTGGCCTCGATGCGATAGTGCAGGTCCACCGGCACGGTGATTCGATTGAGAGAGTGCTCTGGCGGGCCGGTGTGCTCGAGGGTGACCGTGAACTCGGTGTCGGTCCAGGAGACGGGCTTATCGGTGCTTGCGGGGAGCACGAGACGCGGGGTGGTGTAGATCTGCAGCGGCGAGTCCGGCGCGAATTCGCCTATGCGCACGACGCCGGCCGGCTCGACGCGGTAGTAGGTGTAGCGGCCATCGGCGCTCGCGCGCACGTTCAGAACCTGACCCTCATGGCGCGCTGGCGGCAGGTTCGCGACCAGATACTTCTTCCTCTGGGGACCATCCATCGTCACGACGTGGATGTCGTACCGCCAATGCAGGCCCTCCTCGAGCGGGTAATATGCGTTGGTCGCCCGGCCGCACGCGCCGAGAAAACCAGGCAGAACAAGCATCAGTAGGATAGCCGGCGGGCAAGGGGCGATGAGGCGCATTTTCAGGTGCGGGGCGAGGAGAAGCTCGCTTACAATACCAGTTTGTCGAGGACACTGTCATGTCAACCAGAACAGACGATCTCAGAATTCGTTCCACCCAGGAAGTCATTCCGCCCGCGCAGCTTTGCGCCGAGGTGCCGATAAGCGAGCGCGCGGCGAGAACGGTGGCGGGCACCCGCGTCGCCATACAAGACATCCTCAACGGCGGTGACGACAGGCTGCTGGTGATCACCGGGCCGTGTTCGATCCACGACACCGACGCGGCGCGCGAATATGCGGGCAAGCTGAAGACGCTGATCAATGAGCTGTCCGAGGATCTGCTCATCGTCATGCGTGTCTACTTCGAGAAGCCGCGCACCACGGTGGGTTGGAAGGGGCTCATAAACGACCCGGGTCTCGACGAGAGCTTCCGAATCAACGATGGTTTGCGCGTCGCGCGCCGCTTGCTAGTTGACCTGAACGAGATGGGCGTGGCGACCGGCACGGAGTTTCTGGATCCGATCAGTCCCCAGTACATCGCGGACCTCGTCGCCTGGGGCGCGATTGGCGCACGCACGACCGAGAGTCAGGTGCACCGTGAGCTGGCCTCCGGCCTGTCATGTCCCATAGGCTTCAAGAACTCCACCGACGGCAGTCTGCAGGTCGCGATCGACGCGGTCAAGGCCGCGTCCCACCCACATCACTTCCTTGGCGTGACCAAGCAGGGGCACTCGGCGATCCTGGCGACTTCCGGCAATCCCGATTGCCACGTGATCCTCCGCGGCGGCAGTCGCCGGCCGAACTTCGATGCGGCCAGCGTCGACGACGCCGCTGGCAAGCTCGCCAGGGCCGGTCTGCGGCCGCTGCTGTGCATCGACTGCAGTCACGCTAACAGCGAGAAAAGCCACGAGCGCCAGGTCGAGGTCGGTCACGACGTGGCGCGGCAGGTGGCAGCCGGCGAGGCGCGCATCTTCGCCGTCATGTTGGAGAGCCACCTGGTGGGCGGCCGTCAGGACCTCAAACCCGGCAAGCCGCTCATCTACGGGCAGAGCATCACGGACGCGTGCATGAGCTGGGCCGACACCGAGCCGCTGCTGCGGGAGTTCGCTTCGGCGGCACGGGCGCGCCGCCTGCAGGCACAGATGCAGTCCGCGACCGGGTAGGCAGATTCCGATGCCGCGTCGCGGCTAACCTGCGCACCGGCGGCGGCCGCAGGATAGTGACGGCCGCGCTTTCCCGCTAGAACAGGCTCCCGCCGGCGCTGTCCCGATCCGCCGCCAACTCGGAATTGAACGTGTCGCAGCTGTTGACGTCGCCGGATTGGTAACCTTGCATGAACCACGCGACCCGCTGTTTCGAGGACCCGTGCGTCCAGTCCTCGGGACTGATCGTTCCGGTCGCCTGTCTCTGGATGCGGTCATCGCCCACTGCGGCGGCCGCATTCATGCCCTCCTCGACGTCGCCGGCCTCCAGCAGGTTGCGCTGCCGCGTGGAATGGGCCCATATGCCTGCGAGGCAGTCGGCCTGCAGCTCCATGCGCACCGACAGGACATTTGAGGCCTCGGGATTGGTCTGACGGAGCTCGTGGACCTTTTCGGCAATGCCCAGAAGATTCTGAACGTGATGTCCGACCTCGTGCGCCAGTACGTATGCCTGGGCGAAATCACCCGGCGCGCCAAAACGGCTCTTCATTTCCTGGTAAAAACCGAGATCGATGTAAACGCGTTGATCGAGTGGACAGTAGAACGGTCCCATCTGCGACTGGGCGTAGCCGCATCCGGACTGCACGGTGCCGTTGAACAGCACGAGACGCGCATCCTGGTACTGCTGCCCTGTGGCGCGCGGCAGCACGCTGCCCCACACATCCTGCACGTCATTGAGCACGAAACTGACAAAGTCCACCATCTCCTCTTCCTGCGGCGTGGGCTGGTATGGTTCGCCTCCCTGCTCCGTGGGCAGGCCGACGCCGCCGCCCGGACCGAGGATGGCAAAGAAATTTCTGCCGGTGAGCAGGCTTAGGACCAGCAGTATGGCCATGCCTCCCAATCCCAGTCGAATCCCGCCGCCACCGATGCTGATCCCACCGCCGCGCCGGTCCTCGATGTTGCCGCGACTGGTACCCCGTTCCCAACGCATTCTCCGCTGCCCCCGGTTTGATTGGTCCCGGCTATCTTACCGCCAATGGCAGGGTGAGAGGGCTCTTGTGGGGCAATCTAGGCCCGCGCCGCGGCGCGTCGGGCGCCGACCGGGGGTGATGGCGGTAACGGCGCTGCTCTTGCTGCTCGGCGTCGGCTACGGCGCCCGGGCGGCGGATTATCGCGAGATCATCGGTTACCGTCTTCTCGAACAGGTGCTGGGGACCAACACGCCGGATGGACGAGGTATACGCATTGCCCAGGTCGAGGCGCCATTGTTGAGCAGGCCCGGGCTGTGGCAGTTTGCATCTTCCGGCGCATGGTGGCCGGACGTCGATGACGGTGATTTCGAGGGCAAGCGGCTCCAGTTCGCGACTACCATGGGCGAGGGCGGGGTCTCGGGCCACGCGACGGGCGTCGGCCGGTTGCTCTACGGGGTGTCCAGTTCCATGGCTTCGGCGGCAACGGATATCGACCTGTACAGTGCCACCGACTGGATGCGGGACGTGCTGCGCACCGGCTCGACCTACTTTCCCGCGCAGATGAACGCCCGCGTCGTCAATCACAGCTGGGTGGGCTCCACGGGCAGTCCCGTGTACGACAGCGAGATGCTGCGGCGGCTGGACTGGAGTATCAATGCCGATCGCAATCTACACGTGGTCGGGGTCGGCAACGGGGACCCCTCGCCGCCTCTGCTCGGCAATGCGTTCAACGTGGTGTCCGTAGGGCGCAGCGACGGCAGGCACGGCTCGGGCACCGCGGAGATTGACAGTGTCTATCGGGAGGGAAGGACCATGCCGCTGCTCGTGGCGCCGATGGATACCACGAGCGCCGCGACCCCCGTCGTCGCCGCCGCGGCCGCCGCTATCGCGCAAACGGCGCAGCGCTGGGCGGCATTCTCGCGGAGCACCGTGCGAACGCTCGACGGCGGAGTACTGCCCGACGGGGCGCGCCCGGAGGTGATCAAGGCCCTGCTGATGGCCGGAGCCAGCCGCCAGTTCCGGACCGGCAACGGGAAATTCGATTATCGCCAGGAGCTGGGTCGCCGTAGCGCCAATGGACTGGATAGGATCTATGGCGCGGGTCAGGTCGACATACTCAACAGCTACGCGATCCTGAGCGGTGGGGAGCAGCGCAGCGCCGAGGACGATCGCGGTCGCGGCGGGGCCATCAAGCCCTACGGGTACGATTTCGACGATGAATTCGGCGGCGAGGCCGGAAGCAACGGGGTGGCCAACTACCATTTCCGCGCCGGCCGGCGGCACCGCTGGCTCACGGCGACGCTGGCGTGGAATGTCCGCATCTCGACGGATTCCGCCACGGCGTTTGCGGGCGAGCCGGAACTCGTGGACCTGGACCTCGAGCTTTTCGACGACACGGAAGCAAGGCGGGTTGCCGTGTCGGCGAGCTGGGCGGAGAACACCGAGACCATCCGGCTCGAGCTTACCCCGGGCCACGACTACCGCATCGTCGTGCGACCGGGAAACGGCGAGGAGACCTTCCTTTGGCGTTATGCGCTGGCGTGGCGACGCGACGCCGGCGGGTGATTAAAGCCGTCAGCCCGCGACCGTCTGGTCGCGCTGTTGGAGGTCGCCCTCGCTGGCGATCCGGTTTCTCCCCATGCGCTTGGCGAGGTACAGCGCGCGGTCTGCACGCTCGAGCGCGGCGTCCTTGCCGTCTCCCGTGCGGTAGGTGGCAACGCCTGCCGACAAGGTCACCGGAACGATCTTCTCGCGCGAATGAAAGCGGCAGCACTCCAGATGGCGACGCAGCTTCTCGGCAACGGCGTTGGCTTGATCGAGGCTGGTGTTGGGGAGCAGAACGACGAACTCCTCTCCGCCGTAGCGCGCCATCAGATCGGATTCGCGAAGCTGGGAGCGCAATTGGTCTGCGACCGTTTTCAGTACCTTGTCCCCGGCCAGATGCCCGTGTTCGTCGTTGATGAGCTTGAAATGGTCGATGTCACCGATGATGAGCGAGAGGTCTCCGCCGTAACGCTGCCAGCGCGCGAACTCGTGGGCGTGGAAGGCCTCGAAGCCGAGGCGGTTCGCCACCCCGGTGAGAGCGTCGGTGCTGGCGCGTTCGCGCTCCTGTTCTATCCCCTCGCGGAGTTTCTTGGTCTCCCCTTCCAGCGTGTGCAGCTGCCCGTTCAGCAGCGTAAGCAGTTCCTCGGTCTGCTCGCTGCGCTCCCGCGCCGACGTCATGAACTCATCCACGCCCTTGTGCAGCGATTCGAGGTTGCCCGCGATGCTGGCCTTCAGCGCGTGTATGTCGTCGACGACCTCGACGCTGCTGCGTATGTCGTTCACGTATCCCACGACGTTCTCCGACATCGCCTCGCTTTCGCGGATCGACGCGCAGCGCGACTCGTTCACGTAGTGAAGCTGCTGCTGGAGATGTGCAATCTTGACCGCAACCTGTCGCAAGAACGCGCTCAGGCGATCCGACTCCTGCTGCGCCTCTACCTGCGCGGCGGTGATGAGTTCGGCCACGGCGCGCGTCGCCTCGGCATCCGTCGGTGGCGGAGGCTCCGCCAGGCGTGTGCGCAAGGCGCACACGCCGCCGGTCAGGGATTCGGGGAAGTGGAGTTGGTTAAGGGTCTGCAGCAGCAGCGCAAGCCCGCTGCCATCGTTGGCCGCATCCTTGTGGACCTGAACGAGGCTCCCGGCGAGCGCCTGCGCCAGGGTCGAGGTCAGGGCAAGTAGTGCGCGGTCATTCTCGACGTGCTCGAGGCGGGTCTTGCCGTTGGCGATTTCCTCTGGAACCGGCGGTGCGACCGCTTCCGCCAAGGCATCGATGAACTGCGCGGCAACCGAGCGCGCGGTAACCAGCGAGGCGTTCTTGCGCGTGACGGAGAGATCCTCCTGCCCGATCGCGGTGATGATCTCGTCAACGATGCCGGTCACGTTGACGTTGCGCTCGCCGCTGCGCAGCGCGTTGGTGAGTTTCGCGAGCACCCGGTCCAGCTCCGTGCTGCGCCCGCTCAGCGCGAAGGCGAGCTTGAGCAGCGAACGCTGGATCCGTGCGAGCTCCGCCGCTGCGTCATTGCGACTGTCTCTCAAGAGCGCGCCGAGGCGTGATGTGGTCGATTCCATGTCGCTTCCTGGCCTGGTAGCTGAGCCAAACAACTCTCCTCCAAGCCTGTAGCGAACCGGCCGTCGCGGCGCCTGAGCGGTGACGGCCTGACCGAGCAAGAATGCGTCGAACTTCCCCAGCATCGGACGGGGCGGCGGGACTGCCCCCGGAAGGACTGGCGATCGCGCCGTACGACTACTCGGCCGGCTTGGCCTCTGTACGAGCCTTATCGACCAACGCACTGACAACTTTAAGCATGGTTTCGAAGCTGCCCACTCCCTCCATGCCCGCAGAGGTCTGATACCTGCCTGCCACAACCACGGCCGGAACGCCCTCGATGCCGTAATTCTGCACCTGAGCCATGGTCTCGCGGACCTTTTTCGCCACCTCCACGGAATCCCACGCCTGTGCGAAATCCGCCTCCGGGACGCCAAGCTCGCCGAAGAACTTGCTCCACTCCTCGTTCGTCGAGGGTCCGAGCTGTTCCTCGTGTATGGCCTTGAACAGCGCGGGGTGCATCGTGTCGAACACGCCCAGGGTCTCGGCGGTGTAGAAAGCCCTGGCCGCTGGTATCCAGGATTCCCGGAATATCCCGGGCATCCGACGGAACGCGACATCAGCGGGCTTGGTTTCTAGCCACTTGAGCAGGTATGGTTCGAAATCGTGACAATGGGGACAGCCGTACCAGAATATTTCCATGACCTCTATCTGGCCGCCCGACTGGGTGGGCTGAGGAGGACTCACGGTACGGAAATTCTTGCCCTCCTCCAAAACGATTACGGTATTGGGTGATGGGGCTGCGACCGCCGTGTCGGACGCCGTTTCCTCGGCGCTGGTCCACAGCGAAGCGGTCAGGATTCCAACACCGGCAACGGCGGCAAGGCCAGCGAGAAGTCTCTTCATAGTGGTTCCTTGGAGATGGGGCCGCGGAGAAAAGTTTCCTCCCGCCGCCGGTTGCACTGGCGATAACGGTCTGGATCCGCAACGCCTGTCGCGCTGCCGCGCAGGCGCTGGCAATCCCGCCGCTAGTGCAGTCCCTCCAGATAGGAGGCGACCGCTTCGATCTCGGCACTGCTCATACGCCCGGCGATGGCGCGCATGACCGAATTGGCGTCCGTGGTGCGTTCGCCGTTCTTGTACGCCTTCAGTTGGTTCGCCGTGTAGACGGCGTGCTGCCCGTGGAGCGCGGGATAACCGGAGGCAGGATTTCCCGACCCGCGCGGGCCATGGCAAGCCATGCAGGCCGGGACCCCGGTCGCCGCGTTGCCGCCGCGGTAGATCTTCTGGCCGGCGTCCAGCAACTCCTTCTTTGCCGTGCCGGGCTGTATGTTCTGGCCGGAGAAGAACTCCGCCAGCAGCGTCATGTCCTCCTCGCTCAGGCCGGTCGCCATCGGACTCATGAGCGCGTTCTGGCGCGCGCCCGACTTGAAGGCGGAAAGCTGCGCACGGATATAGGCCGCGTGCTGCCCGGCAAGCTTCGGCCACTCGGCGTTGGCGCTGTTACCGTCGGCGCCGTGACACGCGGCGCAGGCGGCCGCTTTTTCCCTGCCACCCTGGGCATACGCGAACGGAAGGTTGACTGCCAGTGATAGGACAAAAAACCACGCGAGGAAAGGCCGATGCATGCTGGAATCTCGGATTTGTTCTCGTTGAGTAACCGTTAGAATCAAAAGCATACACCATGAGCCTGCGCATTGGGATGCGGATCGCCGATGACCACGGCGCCGGCCGGGGCCGCGCTTGAGTCAGGTCAATGACGCGACAGATCGCAGCAACGGGGTGATACGCGGGGATAAAGAAGGCCCCGGGAGAAATCACATAGGGGGGAATATTTTCGTCCCGGGGCCAAACCGCCCGGCTGGGGAGACCGGGCTTTACGTCCCGCTCTGGGAGGATATTGAGCAGGACACGTTCATGAGGAACGTGCCAAATGAGACTACCCCGAGGGCGCTAAGTTCCCGCGGCCCGCCCAGTTATGCACACCGGGAAAATTCTCCTCTTGGGAGAATGAGTTAGCGAAAAAGCCCCGCAGGAACCGAGAGCGGCGAAATTAACTAATTGTTCTGATTAAGAATAAATCGCTGATCCTGATGGCCGACACGATACGGCCGCACCTCCCGACCGGCCTATCCCGCCGATAGGCGCAGCATTTCAACAGAGTTATCCACAGATCTCGCCAAGCGGGAATTGTCAAGCCCCGAGGGCGCCGCGCAATGCCTTGCGGGGCTGGCCCGGCGCAGCCTATTCGACGACCTTCATCAGGTCCCCGGTCGGGACCTCTCCGCCCCGGAAGTAGCCGTTCATCAGACGCAGCCTCGCCTCGGCATTGGTTTCATATGGCGATTCCCTCGCCAGTTTTCCGAAGGTGTCTCCGGCCGCGGCCGGCGCAATCCGCAGATGCAGCGGTTTGAGCGATTCGCGCTCCTGCGCCGTCAGCGGGTGAAACGAACTGACGGTATCGAGAAACGCGTTGTCGTAGACCGCGACACTGCCGCCAGAGTCGACCACCCCGGCGAACATATAGGCCTTCTTGTCGTAGAAGACCACCGAGAAGCGCGCTTCGCGGGTCCCTTTGCTGGTGCGTGCCGGCGCCACCGCGGTGTAGCCGTCGAGTCCTGCCGGGCTGATCGCTCCGTCATAGGAGAGCTTTTTCAGTCCCATCTTGTCCGTCATGAACTGCTTGGGCGACATGCGCTTGTTGAGGTCCTCCGCGCCCATCTGCATTATCGCCTTGCCCCCCGGGGCGACGAACAGGACGCGGTTCGGGTAATTCTTCACGCTCCAGCCGCTCGGAAAGCGCATCCCGAAGCCGAGCTCGGGATGATAAAAGGCATTCCCGCGCACGAACCCTTCGCGCGGGCTGTCGCCGACGATCATTCCGTCGATGTGGGAGTAGTAGCGGTCGCGGTCGAGTCGCTTGGCGCCGCCGGCCTGCAATTGCCGCGCGGCCCCCACCACCTCCTGCAGGCGCGTGTCGTTGTCGGGGTGCGTGGAAAACACGCCGTGGTAGACGCGTGGTTCGCGCCCCTCCTGCTTGGCGATCTGGTTCTCGAGGATCTCCTGATTCTTCAGTGTGCCGAGCACGTTGAGCATGGCCATCGGGTCGTAGCCCTCCTTGGCCATGTATTTCGCGCCCAGCCCGTCGGCCTCCAGTTCGTGTTCGCGCCCATAGCCGCGCAAAAGCGCAGTACCCAGGACGTTGACGAGCTGGCTGCCACCGTAGGAGCCGAGCCCGGGCACGAAGATCGAGCCGATAGTCGCTAGTATTCCCGTGGCCTGCGCGGCGGTGTACTGGCGTACCGCGTGGCGCGCCGTGACGTGTCCGATCTCATGGCCTAGGACGGCGGCCAACTCGGCCTCCGAATTGAAATAGGCCATGATCCCGCGTGTGATATAGATGTAGCCGCCGGGCAGCGCAAAGGCATTGACCTCCGGGCTGTCGAGGACCGTGAAGCGGTAGATGAGCTGGGGACGGTCGCTCAGCGCCGCCACCCGTTCGCCGACCTGCTGGACATAAGCCTGCAGCTTCGGGTCCTTGTACTCCCCGTATTCCTGCAGGACTTCCGCGTGCATCTGGCGGCCAAGGGCCAGTTCCTGTTCCTCGGACATCAGGACGAACTCGGAGCGCTTGCTGACCGGGTTGGTGGCGCAGCCGCTGGCGAGGATGATGGCGGCGAGGCCGAGGATTGCGAGCAGGCGGGTAGTGTGTCTCATGATGATGGCCTCCCATTCAGTCGCTCGATGAACCGGATGTTGGACCGATGTCGAAGTCGCACGCTGGGGCGACCCTCGCGTCTTCCAACATAGCCGCGCACATGCGCGCGCCGCCCCTGCCAACTTTCGGGCTCCAGGCCACGAAAATAGCGCAAGTCACGCCGGTCGATAAAGACTTCCAAGCCCGAGCCCATCTGCAGTCGGATACCACGCCGGAATGAGTGCACGAGGCGAATGTCGTCCACCAGCTGCACGAAGGATCCCTCGCGGCCGGGCGAGCGCCGGGCGGGCTGCGCCCGAAACTCCGTCCAGACACCGGCACCGATCCGGCGTGCATGTTCCTCCCGCGAACTGTAACAATCGATGAACCGTTCGTTCGGCGGGACCGTGAACTGCGCGGCCATCCCGCCGGCGAGCATCAGCGCCTGGACGTTCTCGCCGTCGGCGATGCGGAAAACGTGCGCCAGCAGGCGGTGGTGCCGGTCGTGGCGCCGTTCGTCAAGGACCAGCCCGACGCGACTGCCGACCGGCAGATGACGGCGCAGAAACTGCCGGCTTTGGACGGCGTATGCCTCGGGATCGCGCTCCTCGTGGGCGAGTTCCGGGGCATTGATGCCGAGCAGGCGCACCGCGGATCCGTCGCGCAGGCGCACGGTGTCACCATCGATTACGGTTGCGATGACCGCGCTCCGGTCGTAGCCATCGACGCCGCAGCCGTCGGCCGCGACAGGGCTGGCCGACACGAGCAGGATCGCCCATGCGGCGGCGGCGGACGGGCAAAACAAAAGGTAACTCCTAACCAAACCGGACCAGATTTAGACTGGTCCGAAGATGAAAAGATGTCCTGAATGCGGTTACGCCAGAGCGTATCGGCTGGCCGATGGCCGGCGGAAATGTCGCGGCTGTGGTCGTCGTTACAGCTGGACCTCCGTGTGGGCATCGAGTCGACTGCCGGGGCATACGAAGGCGCGACTGCTGGAGATGTTTGTCCTGGGCGTACCGGTGTGGCGGCAGCGCTTTCTCGCCCCGGCGAGCGCCGCCAGCATGGAGCGTTTCTACCGGTTGTGTCGGGCCTGTTGTGCGTGGGAAGAGCAGCTGCGGGAGCCGTTCTGCGGCGCGCTGGAGTGCGACGAAACGACCTTTGGCGGGGCAAAATACGGCAAACGGGGCTGGGGTGCGGTGGGCAAAGTGATCGTCTTTGGCGTGGTCAAGCGTAACGGCCAGGTCAAGGCGATGCCGATCGCCGCCCATAGCCAAGCGGAGGTGATGCGCCAGATCCAGGCCAATACTCGCGAGGGCTCGCTGTACTACACCGACGAGTGGCAGGCCTACGCCACGCTGAAGACACGGGGCGAGCAGGTGATGATCCGCAAGGAGAAGGGCCGACCGCTCGGACGGGACCACATCAATGGCATCGAGGGCTTCTGGAGCTATGCGAAGAATTGGCTTTATCCCTATCGCGGGGTACCGACGAAATTCTTCCACATCTACTTGGCCGAAGTTTGCTGGCGGTTCAATCATCGCGACGAGGACCTGAAACCCCTATTAAAACGGCTACTAACGACTCTGAGCATTTCCGAAATCAACACAATTCTGGTCCGGAAAGGTTAGGAATTACCTTTTATTGCGGTCCGTCGGGCGGGGCCGGTGCCCGTGCATCGGCCGGCGACGACGGCAATCGACCGGATCAGGGTCGTCGCGGGCACGGTTTCGCCTGCGCCGCGGTCGCCGGCGCGTACATCCTCTTGCGCCGAGATCAAGATGGCCCCGGGCCGCTTGTACGATCATGACCGCCTCGTTCCCCATGTCTGCCTCCATGGAAACACCTCGATACGCATGCGCGCTGCCAGTGCTCGCGGCATTCAGCCTGTGGGGATGCTCGGCGGTCGGGCCGGATTTCGTCGCGCCGGACCCGGATGCGCCCGCCGGTTGGAGCCAGCTCGACACCTCGACCGTGGCGACGGCGCGGCCCGCAGCCGCCGGCGATCTCAGTGAGTGGTGGCGCCGCCTCAACGACCCCCTGCTCGCGCAGCTGGTGGCCGAGGGGCTGCGGGCGAACCCCGACCTGCGCAGCGCGCGGGCCAGGGTGCGGGAGTCCCGCGCCCGGCGCGCAGTCGCCGCCTCCGAGCGCTATCCGGCCGTGGACGCAGCCGGCAACGCGAGCCGCACGGACTCCAGCGAGGAGATCGGCGGCGGCGAAGCTCGTGAGCTCTACAGCGCCGGCTTCGACGCCAGCTGGGAACTCGACGTGTTCGGGGGCGTGCGGCGTAGCGTCGAGGCGGCCGAAGCAGACCTCGAGGCCGCGCGGGCCGATCTGCACGCGACCCAGGTCTCGCTGGCCGCGGAGGTGGCCTCGAACTATATCGAGGTGCGCGCCCAGCAGGCCCTGCTCGGGATCGCACACGGCAATCTCGCCACGCAATCCGAGACGCTGCAGCTGACGGAATGGCGCGCCCAGGCGGGCCTCGTCAGCAGCCAGGATGTCGAGCAGGCGCGCAGCAGCCGCGAACAGACCAGGGCCCAGATCCCGTTTATCGAAACCAACCTGGCCGCCGCGGAACACGGTCTGGAGACGCTCCTGGGCCGTCCCCCGGGCACGCTGCACGAGCGCCTGGCCGGGGCCGGCGACCTGCCGGAGGTGCCAGCGCAGATCGCCGTCGGCATCCCGGCCGACACCCTGCGACAGCGTCCGGACGTGCGGGCGGCAGAGCGCAGGCTGGCGGCGGAGACCGCACGGGTCGGCGTGGCCGAGGCGGCGCGCTATCCTTCCTTCAGCCTCTCCGGTTCGATCGGCCTGGAAGCACTGACGCTCGGGGCGCTCGGCGACAGCGGCGCCGTGACCAATTCGCTGCTCGCCGGCGTCACCGCACCAATCTTCGATGCCGGTCGGTTGCGCTCGCAGGTGGAGATCCAGGACGCGGTGCGCGAGCAGGCGCTCCTCGCCTACCAGCAGGCGGTGCTGGTCGCCTTGCAGGAGGTGGAGAACGCGCTGGTCGATGTCTCCCGCAACCGCGATCGCAACGAGGCGCTGGCCAGTGCGGTCGGCGCCGCCCGCAGCGCCGCGGAGCTCGCGCGCCTGCGCTACAGCACCGGCCTCATCGATTTCCAGTCGGTGCTCGACACCGAACGCAACGTGCTGCTGTTGGAGGAAACTCTCGCCCGCAATCGCGCCGACGGGGTGCTGGCTCTCGTAAGCTTGTACAAGGCCCTGGGCGGCGGCTGGTCGGCGACCGAGCCCCCCGCGGCGACAAAGGACATTCCATGAACACCTCGAATTCCACCGCCGAGACGGCGGCTTCCGATCGGGGCGAGACCCTCGAGGCCGTTCTGGGCAGCCAATCCGGCGGCCGGCTTCTGCGGCGCACGCTATGGACGGCGGCGGTGCTGATCGTGGCCGCAGGAACGGCCTTCCTGTACTTCCGCAGGGAAGAGCAGACCGTGGCGCCACGCTACATCACCGAAGCGGTCACCGTCGGGACGCTGGTGGTCCGGGTGTCGGCCACGGGCAATCTTCAGCCCACCAACCAGGTAGACGTCGGCAGCGAGCTCTCGGGCATCGTCGCCGAGGTGTTCGTCGACGACAACGATCGTGTTGGCAAGGGCCAGGTGCTGGCCCGCCTGGATCTCTCCAAGCTCGAGGATGCGATGGCCCGGTTGCGTGCCAGTCTCGCCGCTGCGGAGGCGGCCGTGCTGCAGGCGCAGGCCACCGTGGCCGAGGCCCGCGCCACGCTCGCACGCTTTCGGCAAGTCTCGGAACTGTCCGGGGGCAAGGTGCCTTCCAAGACCGAGATGGACGCGGCCGAGGCCAACCTGAAACGGGCCGAGGCCAACGAGGCGAGCGCCCGCGCGAGCGTCTCCCAGGCGCGCGCCGAGCTGCAGTCCAACGAGACCGACATCGAGAAGGCCAGCATCCGCTCACCGATCGACGGCGTGGTCCTCTCGCGTCAGGTGGAACCGGGGCAAACGGTCGCCGCCTCCTTCCAGGCGCCGGTGCTGTTCACGCTGGCCGAGGATCTCTCGAAGATGGAGCTGCAGGTGGACGTCGACGAGGCCGATGTCGGCCAGGTCGAGACCGGGCAGAAGGCCACCTTTACCGTCGACGCCTGGCCCGGCCGCCGATATGACGCGGTCATCACCCGCGTCGGCTACGGCTCGCAGGAGAAGGAAGGCGTCATCTCGTATCTGACCGTGCTCGAAGTAGACAACGATGACTTGAGCCTGCGCCCTGGCATGACGGGCACCGCCGAGATCACCACGATCACGCGCGAGAACGCACTGCTGGTGCCGAATGCGGCGCTGCGCTACACGCCGCCGGCGGCAACCGATGCCGCGAATGCGACCACGGGCCGCGGCCTGGTGGGGGTCCTCATCCCGCGACCTCCGCCGCAGGTGCGCAAGGTCCAGCAGATGACCGGCAACGGCGCGCCGCGCGTGTGGGTGCTGCGCGACGGCGAGCCCGCGGCCATCGAGATCCGGACCGGCGCTACCAACGGCAGCGTGACGGAGGTCGTGGACGGCCCGCTCGAGGCCGGCATGCAGGTGATCACGGAGAGCATGAGCACGGCGCCATGACCGACGCGGTCCCGCTCATCAGGCTGTCCGGCATCACCAAGACCTACGGCCGCGGTCAGGCCGCCTTGCAGGCCCTGAAGGGTATCGATCTCGACATCGAAGCGGGCGACTTCGTCGCCATCATGGGCCCTAGCGGCTCCGGCAAGTCCACCGCGATGAACATCCTCGGCTGCCTCGATACCCCCAGCAGCGGCTGCTACGAGTTCAAGGGCGTGCACGTCGAGGCGTTGTCGCGCAACCAGCGCGCGCTGCTCCGGCGACGCTATCTCGGCTTCGTGTTCCAGGGCTTCAATCTCCTGGCGCGCACCACCGCGCTGGAAAACGTCGAGCTGCCGCTCATCTATCGCGGCGAGCGCGCCGGCCCGCGTCACGCCGCGGCGCGCGCGGCGCTCGAGCAGGTGGGTCTGAGGGGCTGGGAGCATCACACGCCGGCAGAGCTGTCCGGCGGACAGCAGCAACGCGTGGCCATCGCCCGCGCCATCGTCACCCGCCCGACGGTGTTGCTGGCCGACGAGCCGACCGGCAATCTGGACACCCGTACCAGCGAGGAGATCATGGATCTGATCGGCACCTTCAACCGCGAGCAGGGTATCACCGTACTGATGGTCACCCACGAGCCGGACATGGCAGCACACGCCAAGCGCATCGTCCGCTTTCTCGACGGCCGCGTCGACAGCGACCGACGCAACGCGGAGGCCGCCTGATGCTGTGGAACACCTTGCTGCTCGCGTTGCGCGCGATCCGGCGCAACCTGATGCGCTCCTTCCTCACCGTGCTGGGCATCGTCATCGGCGTTGCCGCCGTCATCACCATGGTTACCCTCGGCAACGGCGCCACCCGGTCCGTGTCCGACCAGATTTCCAGCATGGGCAGCAATCTGCTGATGGTGAGGCCGGGCCAGCGCTTCGGTCCCGGCGCCGAGGCGGCGCCCAACTTCAAGAGCGCCGACGTCGATGCCGTGCGCAATCAGATCAGCGGCGCCGAAAGAGTCGCCCCGGTGGTGAGCACGGCGGCGACTGCCGTGTTTCAGGCCAGCAACTGGTCTACCGTGGTCACCGGCAGTACCAACGACTACTTTCCGGCAGGCAACTGGGTGCTGGCAGCCGGACGCAACTTCAGCGAGCCGGAGGAGCGGGCCGGCAAGGCGGTGTGCGTGATCGGCGATACCGTGCGCGAGAAGCTGTTCGGCCGACAGAACCCGGTGGGCAGCGAGATCCGCATCAAGCAGTTCGCGTGCGAGGTGATCGGCCTGCTCAAGGCCAAGGGCCAGTCGGCCATGGGCTCGGATCAGGACGATACCGTTGTGATGCCGCTGCGCACGGTACAGCGACGCCTGACCGGCACCCAGGACATCAGCCGCCTGACCGTCTCCGTGAAGGACGGCGCGTCCATCGACGCGGTCAAGGAACAGCTCACATTGCTGCTGCGCGAACGGCGCAACATTGCCGAGAACGAGGACGACGACTTTCGCGTCATGGACACCCGGCAGATCGCCGAAACCCTCACCAGCACGACCAAAATCCTCACCATGCTGCTCGGCGCCGTGGCGGCGGTCAGCCTGCTGGTCGGCGGCATAGGCATCATGAACATCATGCTGGTGTCGGTGACGGAGCGGACCCGCGAGATCGGCATCCGGCTCGCCATCGGCGCGCTGGAGCGGGAGGTATTGCTGCAGTTCCTGATCGAGGCGGTGGTGCTATCGAGCCTGGGCGGACTGATCGGCATCGCCATCGCCACCGCGGCGTCCATCTTCCTGGCAGGCGTGATGAACGTGCCCTACATGTTCGACGCCGGCATCAATCTGCTGTCGTTCCTGTTCTCCGCAGCGATCGGCGTGATCTTCGGTTACTTCCCCGCGCGCCGGGCGGCGGGTCTGAATCCGATCGACGCCCTGCGACACGAGTGAGGGCGACCGCCCCCCGCACGGGACCGCGCACGCCGGCCGCGTCGCGGGCACCCGCTCAGGCCGGCCGCAGCGAGTACCTCCGCAGGCTGGCGGCGAACTCCGCCAGGGCGCTGATGCCGGTCTCCTCTGCCTGCCGGCACCACTCCTGCAGCGCGGCCACCAGGGTCTCGGGCGCCGCGGAGCGCGCCGACCAAAGCGACTGCAACGAATGCTTGAACTGATGGACGCGCGCGAGCGCATGGCTGTGTTCCAGCGCCTGGCTCAGCCGGGCCCGCGTGGCCTCATCGAGCAGCGATTCGCGGTTCAACCAGCGCTTCACGGGCTTGAGCAGCGAACGGGACTCCAGGCCGGCGCGCCGGATCTCCTCCCGGTAGACGCGCGCGACCACCTCATGGGCATACGCCGCCATCACGTGCATGCGATGTGTCGCGATGGCGCGGACGGTATCGATGTCTATGCCCACCTTGTCGCGCACTTTCGCCGGCTTTGGCGCCACCCTGCGAACGCTCGCCAGGCCCAACAGCACCAGTGTGCGGATGTATCCCCATCCGAGATCGAACTCCCAGGGCTTCTGTGAGAACTTGGCAGAACTGGCGAAGGCGTGATGGTTGTTGTGCAGTTCCTCGCCGCCGATCAGCAGCCCCCAGGGCACGATGTTCGTCGAGGCGTCCGCGACCTCGAAGTTCCGGTAGCCGAGATAGTGTCCGACCCCGTTGATGACGCCGGCCGCGAAGAACGGTATCCACGCCATCTGCACCGCCCAGACGGTGAGCCCAATCACTCCGAACAACGCCAGGTCTGCCAGCAGCATCAACACGATGCCCAGGTCCTTGTGGCGGGAGTAGACATTGCGCTCCAGCCAGTCATCCGGGGTGCCGTAGCCGTATTTCTCCACCAGCGCCTTGTTGTTTGCCGCAAGCCGGTAGAGCTCCGCGCCCTGCCAGAGGACGGTGGCGATGCCGTAGACGCGGGGGCTATGCGGGTCCTCCGGCGTCTCGACCCGCGCGTGATGCTTGCGATGTACCGCTGCCCACTCCCTGGTGTTCATCGACGTCGTCAGCCACAGCCAGAATCGGAAGAAATGCGAGACCGCCGGGTGCAGATCGATCGCGCGATGCGCCTGATGGCGGTGCAGGAAAACCGTAACCGAAACGATGGTGACGTGCGTCAACGCCAGGGTCGCCAGCACGTATCCCCACCACGGCAGTTCGATCAGGCCATTGAACATACCAACCTCCCCCCAGCTTCCGGGTAAACTGTAGCCGAAGACGATCCTACGGTCTAATGACGATGCGCGCAGAACTCCTGAAACCGGCGTTGGCGCCCCGACCGGCGGCGGCCCGCTGCGGTGCATCGGTTCGGCCATGCCGCTAGACCGCCGCGATGACGCCTCCCGGGACGGTTCCATGCTGGAGGAGCTGCCGGCGGCCCTGAGTTATCCATGCAGGGGTCATGCCGTGGTGATAATCGCGGTATTCGCCGTCCTGTTCTGGATCGGGAGCCTGTCGCCGCTGGGCCTGGTCGCGGCGATCATCGCCGTCTCCTGGCCGATGAAATACGCTTATCACGTCCTCGAGCGCACCGCCCATGGCCATTTCGAGCCGCCGCCGATGACGGTCGAACTGGTGAATCCCCTCAGCCAGCAACCCCTCAAGCACCTGCTGCTCCTGCTGGCCGCCTTCGCCCTGTGCTATTGGAGCGAGGCGCTCCTCGGACGCTGGGCGTCGGCCATCCTGTTCACGCTCATACTGCTGCTGCAGCCCGCGGTCGCGGCCCAGATCGCGCTCGACGACGATCTGCTGATGGCGCTGGACCCCACCGCCCTGCTCGGGTTGGTGCGCGCGTGCGGGCGCGATTACGCCATCGTCACCGCGGTGCCGCTGGTCCTCGGCGTGGCGATCTATTTCGCCGCCGGGCATCTGACGCCCGCGCTCACCTTCGCGCTGATGCTGTACGCGGTGATCGCGACTTTCCATTTGACCGGGCGCCTGCTCTACCGGCATCGCGATGCGCTGGGTTTCGAGCCGGATCTCACGCCGGAGCGTGACGAATCGGAACGCCGGGACAGACTACGCGCGGAGGTCAACCGCGTGCTGGACGAGGCCTATCGAGCCGCCAGCGCCAATCGCAGCCGCGACGCCATGGCGACCCTGGAGGCGGGGCTGAAGCGTCTAGGCGATCGCATCGAGGACCACATTTACGTGCACGGGCAGTTGCTGGACTGGCCGACGCCCGAGCCGGCGTTACGGCATGGTCAAATCCTCATCACGCGGCTGGTGCGGACACGGCGGCTTGCCGAAGCGCTGGAGGTCTACGAGCGGTGCATGTCGCTGTCCCGGGAGTTCCGTGTCGAAGAGGCCGGCCAGGTCCTGCCGATCGCACGCCTTGCCCTCACCCTGGGCAAGACCGAGCTGGCATCGCACGTGCTCAAGGGATTTGCCGGGCGCTTCCCGGATCATCCGGACGGGGGCGCCGTGCTGCGCCTGGAGGCGGAGGTCTCGCAGCGACCGTAGATCGCCCTGCGGCGGCGCCGGATTCGGAACGGACCGCGGCTTGGCAATGCGCGGATGAAACGAAATAATAGCCCGCGAACATGGCCAGCCCCGATGAACTCCTGATCGCCGCAAGCAGTTTGTCGCGCGTGTACGGCGAACGGCGCGTGCTGCATGACATCGACGTCGCCGTTCGCCGGGGCGAAGTGGTCGGTTTCCTCGGCCCCAACGGCGCCGGAAAATCCACGACGATGCGCATCTTGAGCGGGGTGCTCGCGCCCAGCGGCGGCACGGTGCACATCGCCGGCATCGATCTGTTGGAACATCCCATCGCGGCGAAGCGCCGCATCGGTTACCTGCCCGAGCAGCCGCCGGTCTATCGCGAACTGACCGTCGATGAGTACCTGCGTTACTGCGCGCGCCTGCGCCGCGTGGCCGCCTGCGAGGCGGGAGCAGCGCTGGCCAGGGTCAAGGACCGGTGCAGCCTGCAGGAAGTCGGCGCGAGGCTGATCGGCAGCCTTTCCAAGGGCTATCAGCAGCGCCTCGGCATAGCGCAGGCGATCGTCCACTCCCCGGAGGTGGTGATCCTCGATGAGCCGACGGTCGGCCTCGACCCGATCCAGATCCGGGAGATCCGGCAACTGATACGCGAGCTGCGCGCCGACCACGGCGTCCTGCTGTCCACGCACATTCTGCCCGAGGTCCAGGCCGTCTGCGATCGCGTGCTGCTGATCAATGCCGGGCGGATCGTGCTGGACTCGACCCTGGCCGCGCTGTCCGAGGCGACCCGCGGCTGGCGCGTGCGTCTGCGCCGGCCGCCGCCCCTGGAGACGCTGAAGTCGCTCGAGGGCGTGCAACGGGTGGACATGCTGGACGCGCAGTGTTTCCTGATCGCCGGCCCGCAGCTCGACGGCGAGGACTTCGCGCGCCGCTGCGTCGGCGCGGACTGGGGCCTCATCGAGCTCGCACCGCAGGATCGATCGCTGGAAGAGGTCTTCCTGCGCGTGACCTCCGGCGATCTCGCCACGGAGGCGGCGTAGATGACGGCCGCCATCGCCGCGCGCGAGCTGCGCTCGCTGTTTCTCTCCCCGCTGGCGTGGGTGATCCTCGCGGTAGTCGTCGTCATACTCGCCTACGCGTTCCTGGTGCAGGTGCAGGTGTTCACGGAGATCCAACCGCGCCTCGCCGGGCTGCCGTACGCGCCCGGGGTCACCGAGATCGTCGCCGCGCCGCTGTTCGAGTTCGCGGCGATGATACTGCTGCTGGTCGCGCCGCTGCTCACGCACCGCGCGATCGCCGCGGAGCGCCGCGCCGGCACGCTCGTGCTGCTGCAATCCGCGCCGGTCTCCTCCACGCAGATCGTGCTGGGGAAATACCTCGGCCTGCTCGCCTTTTTTGCCCTCCTCGCCCTGCTGGTCGCGGCCATGCCCGCCTCGCTGGCGCTCGGCACGGTGCCCGACTGGCGCCACCTCGGGGCCTGCGTGCTGACGTTGATCCTGCTGTTGAGCGCCTTCGTGGCCATGGGCGTGCTCATCTCCAGCGCCGTGGAGGAGCCAATCGCCGCGGCGATGATCACCTTCGGGGCCCTGCTGCTCTTGAAGATCATCGACTGGTCCACGGAGGTCGCCACGGAGACCCGCACCGGCGTGCTGATGCGCTACCTGTCGATGAGCCGGCACTACGAGCCGCTGCTCGCGGGCCGCTTCGCTTCGAGCGATATCCTTTACTTCGTGATCCTCACGCTCGTGTGTCTCGCGCTGGCGATCTGGCGCCTGGACGCGGATCGTCTGCACGGCTGAGCGCATGGCCGAACCCCACTCCCGGCGCCTGTGGTTGAAGTGGCAGGGCTACCTGAGCGCGGTGCTCATCATCGCCATCGGCGTGCTGGCCGCCTACCTCAGCCTGCGCTACGAGCGCGTGTACGACTGGACGGCGGCGAGGCGACACACGATCGCCGAGGCCAGTCGCGCGGTGCTTGCGGGGCTCGACAGGCCCGTGCTCGTGAGCGCGTACATGGCGAAATCCAGCCCCCTGCGCGAGCAGGCACGCTTCCTCGTCGAGCGCTACCAGCGCGCGAAGCCGGATGTATCGCTGGAGTTCGTGGATCCGGATCGGGATCCGGAGCGCACGCGCCAGGCCGGGATCCGGTTCGACGGCGAGATGATCGTGCGCTACGGCGAGCGTGAACAGCATGTCGACGGCATCACCGAAGAGGCCCTGACCAATGCGCTGCAGTCGCTCGCGCGCGGCGGCGAACGATGGGTAGCCTTCGCGCAGGGCCACGGGGAGCGTGACCCGCACGGCCAGGCGAATCACGATCTGGGTCAGTTTGCGGCGCAGCTTTCCAATCGCGGTTTCAGGGTGCAGCCGCTGCTGCTCGCCGAGACCGCCGCCGTTCCCGACAACACCGCGCTGCTGGTGATCGCCAGCCCGCAGTCGGACTGGCTCGCCGCCGAGACTGGCGTCGTGCGGGACTACCTCGAGCGCGGCGGCAATCTGCTCCTGCTCACCGAACCCGGATCGCAGCGTGGGCTGGACCCCCTGCTCGAAGCGCTGGGAATCGCCGTGCTGGCCGGCACGATCGTGGATCCCACGAGCCAGAAGCTGGGGCTGGACAACGCCGCGCTCGCGCTGATCGCGAACTATCCCGATCACCCCGCCACCAGGGGCTTCAATGTCCTGACCCTTTTCCCCTACGCGGCGGGACTGAGGGCGCAACCGGCCGAAGGCTGGCAGCACGCGCCGCTGCTCGAGACCGCCGCGGGCGCCTGGGCCGAGACCGGAGAGTTGAGCGGCAACGTGGCGTTCGACGCGGCGGCCGACGCGCAGGGGCCGCTCGCGGTGGGCATGACCGTGACCCGGGGGAAGGCAGGGGCATCCGGCTCGGCCGGTCAGCGGGTGGCGGTGATCGGCGACGGCGATTTCCTCTCCAACACCTACCTCGGTAACAGCGGCAATCTCGACCTTGGCCTGCGGCTGTTCACCTGGCTGACCGGCGATGACGAGCTCGTCGCGATCCCGGCGCGCACCGCGCCGGATGCCACGCTCGAGCTTACGCGCGCCGCGACGCTCGCCGTCGGCTTCGGCTTCCTGTTCGTATTGCCGCTGTTGTTGCTGGCCGCGGGCGCGCGGATCTGGTACAGGCGCCGCCGTCGATGAAGGCGCGCACCGTGCTCAACGCGCTGCTCGCGCTGGTGGCCGCGGCGCTGTTGTGGCTGGCGCTGAAGCAACCGGGGGACCCGGGGAGCGCCGACGAACAGCCGCTGCTCACCGCGCTCGCGAAGGACTCGGTATCGCGCATAGAGCTGCGCCATCCGCGCGCGGCGACGATGGTGCTGGAGCGATCGGAGGCGCGCTGGCGGATGACGCAGCCGTATGCGATACGCGCCGATGCCGATCGCATCAATCTGCTGCTGGACTTCCTCGGCGCGCGCAGTCTCACGCGCTTCCCCGCGCTCGAGGGAGATCTCGGCAAGTATGGCCTGGCGGAGCCCAACTCGGTCCTGATCCTGAACGATCAGCGCTTCGAGTTCGGCATCCAGCACCCCCTGGCGCCGAACCGCTACGTGCGCAGCGGCGATACCGTTCACCTGGTGACGGACATCATCAACCAGCACCTGAACTCCGGCGTGGAGAGCTATATCGACCCGCGCCTGCTGGATGAGGACTTCGCGATCGCCAGCATCACCGTGCCGGGGCTGACGGTCGAGCAACGCGACGGCCGCCTGCGCGCGTCGACCGGAAGCGGGTCCGCGGACACGGTCGCGCGCTTCATCGAGGAGTGGCGGCACGCGCGCGCGATGGAGGTGCGCGCCATGGCCGAGGAGGATCGAAAGCGCGGCGCGACGGAGACCGTCCACATCGTCGGCGGCGACGGCGGCGTCATCGAATACGCGGTCCTTGCGCGCGAACCCGCGCTGCGGCTCGGTCGCATGGATCTCGGCATCGTCTACGAATTCCCGGCGGAGACGGCCGCGCGCCTGATGGCGCTCGACCCTGCCGCGGCCGCCACGCAACGTTGAGGCGCGATGCCCGAGCTGCCCGAGGTGGAGACGACGCGGCGCGGCATTGCCGCGCACGTGACCGGACGGCGGATCCGCGCGGTCGTCGTTCGCAACCCGGCGTTGCGCTGGCCGGTTCCGAAAGGACTCGCGCAGCGGCTGGTCAAGCGTAGCGTGCGGGCGGTGCGCCGCCGCGGAAAGTACCTGCTGCTGGATGTGGACGGCGGCAGCGTCATCGTGCATCTGGGCATGTCGGGGAGCCTGCGCATCGTGCGCGCCTCCGACGCCCCGCGCCGCCACGATCACCTCGACATCGTCTTCGACGACGGCCGCGCCCTGCGCCTGCACGACCCGCGCCGCTTCGGCGCCGTACTCTGGAGCGAGCGGCCCGAGGCGCACCGGCTTCTGCGCGGCCTGGGACCGGAGCCCTGGGATGCGTCGGCCGAATACCTGTACAGGCGTTCGCGAGGCCGCCGTCAGGCGGTCAAGAGCTTCATCATGGACAGCCGCACCATCGTCGGCGTCGGCAACATCTACGCCTCGGAATCGCTGTTCGAGGCCGGCATACGTCCGCGCCGCGGGGCCGGCCGCGTCTCCTTCGAGGAGTACGCCCGCCTCGCCGCCGCCATCGTCAAGGTCCTCGAGCGTTCGATACGCCTGGGCGGCACGACGCTGCGCGACTTCGTCTCGGCGACCGGCGAGCCGGGATACTTTCGCCAGACCTTGGGGGTGTACGAGCGCCAGGGCCTGCCGTGCCGGAACTGCGGCACTGCCATCAAGCGCCTGGTCATGGTCGGCCGCGCCAGCTACTACTGCCCCCGCTGCCAGCGCTAGATGGCAGAGCGAAAGGCCAAGCCGGGGCGCACAGTCACGTCCGATTTCGCTCCGGAGGTTCGCTCATGATTACGTTGCATCAGTTCCCCTCCGCCTTCGGCGTGCCCAACCTGAGCCCCTTCTGCATGAAGGTGGAGACCTATCTGCGCATGGCCGGCCTTCCATATCGCAGCGTCAACGCGAACCTGCGCCGGGCCCCGAAGGGCAAGGCGCCGTGGATCGAGGACGACGGCAAGGTGATCGCCGATTCAGGCTTCATCCTCGATTACCTGAAGTCCAAGTACGGCGACACACTGGACGCGGCCCTGACCGTGGAGCAGCGCGCCGCGAGCGTGGCGCTGACGCGCCTGATGGAAGAGCATCTGTACTGGGCCGTGCTGTACGCGCGCTGGATGGAAGAGGAGAACTGGCGCAGGCTGCGACCGGTGTTTTTCGGATCTTTGCCGGCGCCTCTGCGATGGTTCGTGCCCGGCCTGGTCAGGGCCGCGCTGCGCAGGGAGCTCCGGGGTCACGGCATCGGCCGGCATCGGCCGGAGGAGATCCATGCGCTGGGTTGCAGCGACATCTCGGCGCTCGCGGATTTTCTCGGCGGCAAGCCCTATTTCATCGGTGAGGCGCCGACCTCCGTCGATGCGTCCGCATACGCCTTCCTCGCCAACGTGCTATGGGTGCCGCTGAACCCGCCGTTGCAGGCGCACGCGATGGGCAGGCCATCCCTGCTCGCCTACTGCGAGCGCATGCGGGCTCGCTACTATCCCGAGCCCGCGCCCGGCGCGGGCTAACCCACGCCAAGCGGATTGCTCGGCGCCCCGCATGCGCTGCGGCCTGCCTGGCTCACTGCAGCACCGCCGCGGCACCTTCTCCGCGCGGGTCCGAGGCGGCCTTGACCTCGCCGCTGGCGCGATCCCAGAGGATGGCCTGCATGTTCCCGTACTGCCGTTCCAGGACCTCGATCTCGTGCCCCCAGCGCTGCAGCGCCGCCCGCTCGATGTCGTTCAATGCCCCGGTCTCGGCCTCGACCCGGTCGGGAAGGTACTGATGGTGGTATCGCGGCAGGGACACCCACGCCTGCGGCGGCCGACCGGCCTGGAACTCCAGCACGCCGAGCAGCACCATGGTGATAATCCGGCTGCCACCCGGGGTGCCGAGTATGCCGACGCGATCGGCGGACTCCAGGAAGGTCGGCGTCATGCTCGACAGCGGCCGCTTGCCCGGCGCGATGGCGTTGGCCTGCCCGCCGACGAGCCCGTAGGAGTTGGGTTGGCCGGGCGCGGCCACGAAATCGTCCATCTCGTTGTTCAGCACGACGCCGGTGCCGGGCGGCATGTAGGCCGATCCGAACGGCGTGTTGATGCTGAGCGTGGCCGCGACGCGATTCCCCTCCGCATCGAGGACGGAGAAATGCGTGGTGTTCCCGCCGGCCGCTCGCGCGGCGCCCGACGGCACTGCCGGGGCCAAGGCGGAGCTGGCCGTGGCGCGACCCGCCGCGATCCCCGCCCGCAGCGCATCGGCGTGGGCGGCGCTCGTCAGCCTTTCCACCGGCACCGGCGCGAAATCGGGATCGCCGAGAAACTCGGCGCGGTCGCGATAGGCGCGACGCATCGCCTCCACGATGAAGTGCTTGCGGGCCGCCGGCTGCCTGGGATCGAAGCTCACGCCGGCGAGAATGTTCAGCGCCTCGATGAGCGCCGTGCCGCCCGATGAGGGCGGCGGGACCGAGATCACGCGTATGTCGCGATATTGACCGACGAGCGGCGCCCGCTCGCGGATTCGATACGAGGCCAGGTCCTGATCGGTCCACACGCCTCCCGTCGAACGCACGCCGTCCACCAGGCGGCGGGCGAGATCGCCGCTGTAGAAGGCCTCGGCGCCGGCCTGCGAGATCCTCTCCAACGTATCCGCGAGCTCCACCTGCCGCACGACGTAGCCGGCCGCGGGCACCTCGCCGTTGACGAGATACGCGGCGGAGGCCGCCGGCGAGCGGCGCAGGGCCTCGATCCGCGCCTGCGCCATCCGGCGGTAACTCTCGCCGACCTGGAAGCCGTTGCGCGCCAGGTTGACCGCGGGTGCCAGCGTGACCGCAAGCGGCAGCCGGCCATAGTTCCGCGCCAGGTGATCGAGCGCGGCCGGGATACCGGGGATGGCGGCGGCGAGCGGCCCATCGGTGGACTTCTCCGCGATCACCCGCCCGCGGGCGTCGAGGTACATGTCCGCGGTGGCGGCCGCTGGCGCGGTCTCGCGCGCATCGATGACGACCTGCCGCCCGTCACGGGCCCGGTGCAGCAGGTAGAACCCGCCGCCGCCCAGCCCGGAGTTGAACGGCTCCACCACGGCCAGCACCGCTGTCGCCGCCACCGCGGCGTCGAAGGCGTTGCCGCCGTTGCGGAGCATGTCGGCGGCGGCCTCCGTGGCCTGCTCATCGGCGGTCGCGATCGCCGCGGCGTGTGGCCGGGAATGCAATTCCTGCGCGGGCGCCGCCGGCGGCAGCAGCAGCGACAGCAGGGTGAAACAGCCGCAGAGCGCGGTTCGCACGGTCGTCCTCATGCGCATGGCTACTTACCCTTCTCGGCCATCAGCGCCACCCGCGCGGCCTCCAGTTCCTTTCGCTTCCTGGCGTCGAACCTCGGGAAGTGCAGATCGAGATCCAGTAGCGTGTCGACGATGGCGCCCGCGACGATCAACCGCGTGTACCACTTGTTGTCGGCCGGGACCACGAACCAGGGCGCATGGCGGCTCGCCGTGTGGCGTATCATCTTCGCGTAGGCGTTCATGTATCGATCCCAGTGGGCGCGTTCGGCGACGTCGCCGGCAGCGAACTTCCAGCGCTTGGCGGGCTCCTCGATGCGTTCGAGAAAGCGCTTCTTCTGCTCGTCCCTGGACATGTGCAGAAAGAACTTCCGTACCACCGTGCCGTTGCGGCTGAGATAACGCTCGAAGGCGCTGATGTCCTCGTAGCGCTCCTTCCAGATGTCCGCGGTCACCAGCGACGGCGGTATGCGCTGTCCGGCGAGTATCTCCTGGTGCACGCGCACGACGAGCACCTCCTCGTAGTAGGAGCGATTGAATATGCCGATGCGCCCGCGCTCGGGCAGGCATTTGGTGGTGCGCCACAGGTAGTCGTGATCGAGTTCCTCGGCGGAAGGCGCCTTGAAGGAGAAGACCTGGCAGCCCTGGGGGTTCACGCCCGACATCACGTGCTTGATGGTGCTGTCCTTGCCGGCGGCATCCATCGCCTGGAAGATGAGCAGAACCGACCATCTGTCCTGTGCGTAGAGCTTTTCCTGCAGGTCCCCCAGTCGCTCTATGCCTTCGCGCAGCAGGGCCTGCGCGTCGTCCTTGAAGTCCGCGGTGAGACCGTTGGTGTCGGCAGGGTCGAAGTCCGCGAGGTCGAACTTCCTGCCGTTGACGACGCGGTATTTGCGGACGAGCCTGACGAGTTCCTGCATCCATCACCCTCCATCTGCGCGCGAAACCCGCCGGCCGGCGGCGGCCATGTATCGAGCCTCGCCGCGGATCATCCTTGATCGGAATCCCTCACCGCAAGCCGCGCACGCGGTGTCCCCGGGCCCGGCGACCCGAAAGGCCTGTGCGCGCGGCGCGCCGGCTATTCCGAAGCCTCGGGATCGGCGACGAAGTCCTGCAGCCGATAGCCGCCTGCCGTCCTTCCGAAGTAGAAGATGTAGGTGCCGCAGTAGACCACGAAGTGCGACTCCTCCTGCGCCGGCTCCGCCGCCGCTATGCACTCGCGCACCTCGGCATCGAACAGGGCAGGATAGACCTCGGCGAGAAAGCCGGCGCGGTCGCGTGGCCGGCCGTCGAACAGGAACGGCAGCGCCGTGAGGTCGGCGGCGGCCTCGGCGTCGTCGGCGCGGATCGCCGCGCGAAAGCGCTCGAAGTCCGCGGCGAAGGCCGCCGTCTCGCTCTGCGCCCCCGCATTTCCGGCGATGAGCCCGGCGAGCAACATCGGAATGCACGCCAACTGCGACCCGTTCATGTTGTCCCCCCTGATCCCGAGCGCGCCCCTCGCATGTCTTCCACCATGATAGTCGCTGTAGACTGGCCTGCATGAATGACCGCCAGGCCGTGCTGTTCGCCAACGAGGCGTTCTACTCGGCCTTCGCGCGCGCCGACCTGCAGGCCATGGACGCGCTCTGGGCACGCGAAGGTCCCGTCACCTGCATACACCCCGGCTGGGACGCATTGACGACCAGGCAGGCCGTGATCGCCTCCTGGCGCGAAATATTCAGCGGCGGCGACACCTCCTCGATCGCTTTCTACGGCGCGCAGCCGCACCTGCTCGGCGATATCGCGCTGGTCATCTGCTACGAGAAACTGCCTTCCGTCGTGCTGGTCGCCACCAATGTCTTCCGGCGCGACGGCCGCAGCTGGCAGATCGTGCATCATCAGGCAGGACGGGTGAACTCGCCGCCGCCCGAGGCGCCGCCGCCCGGCGCCGCCCCGCGTCCGAGCTGAGGTGCAGCCCGCGGGCGACCCGGCGCGCGAGCCGGCCCCCAAGGCGTCAGGCGGCCGCGGCCGGCTCGTCGCGTTCGAGCGCTGCGGCGCCGGCCTGAGCGATCAGGCCCTTCTCGCGCAGCTCGTCCTTCAGATAGGCGTAGTAGATCGGCGCGGCGATCAGCCCCGGTATCCCGAAGGCCGCCTCCATCACCAGCATCGCGGTCAGCATCTCCCAAGCGCGGGCCCTGATATGGCTGCCGATGATGCGCGCGTTGAGGAAGTACTCGAGCTTGTGGATCACCACCAGGTACGCCAGCGACCCCACCGCCACCACCAGCGACTGGCTCAGGCTGACCACGAAGATAACCGTGTTGGAGATGAGATTGCCGAGGATGGGGATCAGCCCGGCGACGAAGGTGATGAAGATCAGCATCTTCGTGAAAGGCAGATTGACGCCGAACATTGGCAGCACCACCGCGAGGTAGAGCGCGGTGAATACGGTGTTGATCGCCGAGATCCAGACCTGCGCGAACACCACCCGGCGGAAGGCGATGCCGAGGCGGCGCGCGCGGCGTCCGAGCGCGGCCGACAGCGGCCCGCGCCGCTGTCCGGGCACCGCGGTCTCCAGCGACAGCAGTGCGCCGATCACCATGCCGATCAGGATGTGCGCCAGCGCCCGGCCGAGGCCGGTGCCGGCCACCTGGAACGTGGCGGCGTGCTTGCGCAGCCATTCCACCAGGGCGAGGCGCAGCTGCTCGGTGTCCTCGGGAATGTAGACGAGCAGCCAGTTCGGAAGTCGGTCGCGCGAGCCCTCGATGATCTCCGCCATGCGCTGGATGAGCGCCGGCAGGTTCTCGCCGCTGTTTCGCAGCCACGACGTCAGGCCGAGCGCGGCAACGGTAATGAGCGCGATGACCACGGCCGCGATAAGCGTCACGGCCAGCAGCCGCGGCCCTTCACGGCCCAGGGCCGCCACCTTCAGCGCCGGCACCAGCATGTTCACCAGGCTGTAGACCAGCAGGCCGGCGATGAGCGCCGGCAACAGCTTCAGGTGCAGCAGCAACAGCAGAGCCGTGGCGAAGAGGATCCACGTGGTCAGCTCGTAGCGTGTGATGAGCGGGGTATTCATGACGGTGGCGAGGATGTCCGCGCCGAGAGAGCCTAGCGCAAACCGCCGCCGCGCGCGACCGGGTGAGAATCGCGGAGGCGTTCGCGCGGCGATGATCGGCGGTGGAGGCGACCGCGACGCAAGGAGCAAAAAAAGCCCCGCACCAGGCGGGGCTTTCCGCGGTCAGGCTTCCGACTCGCCGGCGAGCCGGGGCGCAACGCGCTACATCATGTCTTCCATGCCGCCCATGCCGCCGTGGGCGTGACCACCGCCGGCCGGGGCCTCCTTCTTCGGAGCCTCGGCCACCATGCACTCGGTGGTGATCATCAGCCCCGCGACCGATGCCGCGTTCTGCAGCGCCGAGCGGGTGACCTTGGTGGGGTCAAGGATGCCGAACTTGACCATGTCGCCGTACTCGCCGGTGGCGGCGTTGAAGCCGAAGTTGCCCTTGCCCTCCTGCACCTTGGCGAGGACCACGGAGGGCTCGTCACCGCTGTTGGCGACGATCTGGCGCAGCGGCTCGGTCAGCGCGCGGCGGGCGATGTCGATGCCGATGTTCTGGTCATGGTTGTCCCCCTTGAGCTTCTCGATTGCCACCAGCGCCCGCACCAGCGCCACGCCGCCGCCGGGCACCACGCCTTCCTCCACAGCGGCGCGGGTAGCATGCAGCGCGTCCTCGACGCGGGCCTTCTTCTCCTTCATCTCCACCTCGGTGGCCGCGCCGACCTTGATGACCGCCACGCCGCCGGCCAGCTTGGCCACGCGCTCCTGCAGCTTCTCGCGGTCGTAATCCGACGTCGTCTCCTCGATCTGGGCGCGGATCTGGTTGATGCGCCCCTCGATCGCCTTGCGCGAGCCGGCGCCATCGACGATCGTGCAATTCTCCTTGCTGACCGACACGCGCTTGGCGGTGCCGAGGTCATCCAGGCCGGCCTTCTCCAGCGTCAGGCCGACCTCCTCGGAGATCACCGTGCCGTTGGTGAGGATCGCGATGTCTTCGAGCATCGCCTTGCGGCGGTCACCGAAGCCCGGCGCCTTCACCGCGCAGCACTTGACGATACCGCGGATGTTGTTGACCACCAGTGTCGCCAGCGCCTCGCCCTCGACCTCCTCGGCGATGATGAGCAGCGGGCGACCGGCCTTGGCCACGCCCTCCAGCACCGGCAGCAGCTCGCGGATGTTGGAGATCTTCTTGTCGTGCAGCAGGATGACCGGGTTGTCGAGCTCCACACTCATCGACTGCTGGTTGTTGATGAAGTACGGCGAGAGATAACCGCGATCGAATTGCATGCCCTCGACCACGTCCAGTTCGTTGCTGAGGCCGGAGCCCTCCTCGACGGTGATGACGCCTTCCTTGCCGACTTTGCCCATGGCCTCGGCGATGATCTTGCCGATCTCCTCATCGGAGTTCGCCGAGATGGTGCCGACCTGGGCGATGGCCTTGTCGTCCTTGCACGGCTTGGAGAGCTCTTTCAGCTCCTCGACCACCGCGTGCACGGCCTTGTCGATCCCGCGCTTCAGATCCATCGGGTTCATGCCGGCGGCCACCGCCTTCACGCCCTCGGTGAGCAGCGACTGCGCCAGCACGGTGGCGGTGGTGGTGCCGTCGCCGGCCACGTCCGAGGTCTTGGAGGCCACCTCCTTCACCATCTGCGCGCCCATGTTCTCGAACTTGTCGGACAGTTCGACCTCCTTGGCCACCGAAACGCCGTCCTTGGTGACGGTCGGGGCCCCGAAGCTCTTCTCGAGCACGACGTTGCGGCCCTTCGGGCCGAGGGTGACCTTGACCGCGTTGGCCAGGACGTTCACGCCGCGCAGCATGCGCTGGCGGGATTCTTCACCGAAACGGATATCTTTGGCTGCCATGTATGCGATTCCTTGATGTTTGTTCGTTGCCTGTGCGGGGAACTGCCGTTACTCGATGACCGCCATGATGTCGTCTTCGCGCATCACGACCAGATCGTCGCCCTCCACCTTGACCTCGGTGCCCGAGTACTTGCCGAAGAGGACGGTGTCGCCCTTCTTGACGCTCATCTTCGACAGCTCGCCCTTGTCGTTGACCTTGCCCGGGCCGACCGCCATGACCTTGCCCCGGATGGGCTTTTCCGTGGCGCTGTCGGGGATGATGATGCCGCCGGTGCTCTTCTTCTCCTCCTCCATACGCTTGACGATGACCCGGTCGTGCAACGGACGCAGTTTCATGATGCAGTTCTCCTGGATGGATTCTTCTCGGGTTGATGTATGCTGTGGGGGCCTGCTACTAGCACTCCCCTTCGGTGAGTGCCAGTATAGGCGCGGGCGAAACAGAGTCAAGGTAAATGGCTGAGGACCGGGGCAAGAACGCGTCATACTGGCTGGTGCTGACGACCTGCCCGGACGCCGATAGCGCCGAGCGGCTGGCTCATCTCCTGGTGAGCCGTAACCTCGCGGCCTGCGTAAATATCCAACCCGGGGTCCGCTCGGTCTACCGGTGGCAGGGGACGGTCGAGAGCTCCGCCGAGCACCTCCTGTCCATCAAGACCGCCGCGACACGCTACGAGGCGCTGCAGGACGTGATCAAGGCCAACCATCCGTATGAACTCCCGGAGGTCGTGGCAGTCCCTATCGTGGCCGGTTCGAGCGAGTATCTGTCCTGGATATGCCAAAACCTATGCGATCCCCGATGAAGACCCTCCTCGCGCCCCTGTTGCTGCTGCTTTCGGCCCTCGCGCCGGGAGCACTGGCGGCCGGCGGCGACGGCGACCCGTTCGCCGCCCTGAAGGGCCTGGTCGGCGGCAAGAGGGAGTTTCTCGAGCCCGACCGCGCATTCGTCTTCAGCGCCGGAGCCAAGGACGCCAGCACCCTGGCGGCGCGCTGGGAGGTCGCCGAGGGCTACTACCTCTACCGCGACAAGCTCACCTTCAAGGTCGAGGGCCAGGGCGTCGAGCTCGGCGCAGTCACGGTGCCTCCCGGAGAGATGAAGGACGACGAGTACTTCGGCAAGGTGGAGATCATGCACGGCAGCTTTGCCGTGGACCTGCCGCTGGTCGTCGCCGCCGGCGCGCCTACGCCGGCGGAGGTGGCGCTGACGGTCGGGTACCAGGGCTGCGCCGAGGACGGCATCTGTTATCCGCCGATCACCAAGACGGTGCCGGTCGCGCTGAAGTCGGTGGACCCGAGCGCGCCGCCGCCCAGCGGCGAGCGCGGCGGCGGCACGCCGACCGTCTCGGAGACCGACCGCTACACGGGACTGCTGAGCGGCGGCTTCAGCGGCGGCATGCTTGCCGCCTTCTTCGGTGTGGGCCTCCTGCTGGCGCTCACGCCCTGCGTGTTTCCGATGGTGCCCATCCTCTCGGGCATACTGGTCGGCCAGCGACAGACGGTGACGGCCGCCCGCGGATTTCTGCTCTCGAGCGTCTACGTCGTTGCCATGGCGCTGACTTACGCGGCCGCCGGCGTGCTCGCCGGACTGTTCGGTCAGAACCTGCAGGCCTGGTTCCAGCAGCCCGCGGTGCTCATTGCATTCGCGCTGGTGTTCGTGGCCCTGGCGCTGTCGATGTTCGGGCTCTACGAGCTGCAGTTGCCGGCGAGCTGGCAGTCCCGGCTCACGCACTTGAGCCAGCGCCAGCGCGTCGGGTCGCTGGGCGGTGTCGCCGTGATGGGGGTGCTGTCGGCGGTGATCGTGGGCCCTTGCGTGGCGCCGCCGCTCGCCGGCGCGCTCGTGTACATCGGCCAGAGCGGCGATGCGTTGCTCGGCGGCGCGGCGCTGTTTGCCATGGCCATGGGCATGGGGATGCCGCTGATCGTGGTCGGCGCCTCCGCCGGCCACCTGCTGCCGCGCGCGGGCGCATGGATGGAGACTGTCAAGCGATCCTTCGGCGTCCTGATGCTGGCGGTCGCCGTGTGGTTCCTCTCGCGCATCCTGCCCGGCCCGGTCACGCTGGCGTTGTACGCGCTCGTCACGGTGATCGCCGCCACGCTGCTCGGCGCCTTTCATTCCCTGGCCGAGGGCAGCTCGGGCCTGCGCCGGTTCGGCAAGGGGTTGGGCTGGGCGGCCTGCGTCTACGGCGCGGCGCTGCTGCTGGGGGCGCTGCGGGGCAACGATGACCCGCTGCAGCCGCTGGCGCAGTTCGCCGCCCCTCGGGACGCGGCAATGGCGGACGCGGGCACGCCCTCGGCACCGGCGGAGCTCGCGTTCCGGCCCGTGCGCGGCGCCGCGGGGCTGAAGGCGGCCCTGCAGGCCGCCGGTGGCAAGCCGGTGCTGCTCGATTTCTATGCCGACTGGTGCGTGGAGTGCAAGAAGCTCGAGAAGGAGACGTTCACGGACGCCCAGGTGCGCGCCGCGCTCAACGACGCGGTGCTGCTGCGCGCCGACGTGACCGCCAACGACGAGGTCGACCAGGGGCTGCTCCGCGAGCTCGGATTGTTCGGTCCACCCGCGATCCTGTTCTTCGATGCCGAGGGACGGGAGCGACGGCCCTATCGGCTGCAGGGTTTCGTCGGCCCCGAACCCTTCGTCAAGCACCTCGACACCGCGATCGGCCGATGCAACGCCCCTGGTCAAACCTACTGCTAGTCGTCGCGGCGGTCCTGGCCGCCGCGATCGGTTTTTACGCCCAGCGCCACCTGCGCGGGGGCGAGGACGGCGTCACCGGCAAGCCACGGGTGGATTTCACTCTCCCGGATCTGGAGGGCCGGAATCGGTCGCTCAGCGAGTTCGACGGCCGCGTCGTGGTCGTGAACTTCTGGGCCACCTGGTGCCCGCCCTGCCGGGAAGAGATCCCGGACTTCGTGAAGCTGCAGGACAAGTATGCCGCCCGCGACGTGCAGTTCATCGGCGTGGCGATGGACAGGGTCGAAGAAGTGCGCGAGTTCCTGAAGCAAACCCCCATCAACTACCTCGTCCTGGTGGGCGACGAGACCGGGGCGATCACCCGGCAGTACGGCAACGAGATGGTCGCTCTGCCCTACACGGTGGTCATCGACCGCGACGGCCGGATCGCCGCGGTGAGGCGCGGCCTGTTCCGCCACGACGACCTCGAGAAAGCCCTCCGCGCCCTGCTGTGACGCGGCGAGACCCGGCACCGGTGTCCGCCCGGGGCCGTGCGCGTCCATTCCGATCCAGAACCTGTAGAATTCCAGCCGCAACGCACACAGGGCGCGGCCCCGGCCGCCCCGGGGCGGCCGCCCGAGGGGTCGGTCCGGTAGCCCCCGGTTGGTCGAAATTCGCGGAATTCCGTGGTAACCTGCGGCCAACTTCGTCGAAATAACAACCAACTCGTAGCCCCTGCGGAGGCTCGTCGATGTCCCGGATCCTGGTCCTCAACGGCCCCAATCTCAATCTCCTGGGAGAGCGCGAGCCGGAGATCTATGGCCGCGACACGCTGGCGGACATCAATCGCCGACTGACCGCCGCCGCGCAGGCGGCCGGGCACGAGCTGGTGGCGTTCCAGAGCAATGCCGAGCACGCGCTCATCGATCGCCTGCACGCCGCGCGCGCCGAGGACGTCCGCTTCATCCTGATCAACCCGGGCGCATTCACGCACACCAGCATTGCGCTGCGGGACGCGTTCCTGGCCGTGAAGATACCGTTCATCGAGGTCCACCTCTCGAACGTGCACGCGCGCGAGTCGTTCAGAAAGCGCTCCTACCTCTCCGACGTCGCCGTCGGCGTCATCGCCGGCCTCGGCGCCCAGGGCTACGAGTTCGCGCTGCAGGCCGCAGTGCGTCACATCGCAAAGAACACATGAATGAAAAAGGCCGTTCCACGATGGATATACGCAAAATCAAGAAGCTCATCGATCTGCTCCAGGAAACCGGGATCGCCGAGATCGAGATAAAGGAGGGAGAGGAATCGGTGCGCATAAGCCGCCAGGCGAATGCCGCGAGCGCGGTCTCGGTGCAGACTTTCGCCGCGCCGCAGGCGCCCGCGCCCGTCCTCACCGCGTCCGCCGGCGCGGTGGCGCCACCTCCGGCTCCGGTGGAGGAGGGCCACACCGTCAAGGCGCCGATGGTGGGAACCTTCTACGGCTCGGCCTCGCCGGCCAGCGCCGCATTCGTCGCCGTCGGCAGCAAGGTGAAAAAGGGCGATACCCTCTGCATCATCGAGGCGATGAAGATCATGAATCAGATTCAGGCCGATCGCGACGGCACCATCACCGCCGTGCATGCCGAGAACGGCCAGCCCGTGGAATTCGACCAGCCGTTGTTCACGATCGTTTAAGTCTGCCGCAACGCCATGCTAGAGAAGATCGTCATTGCCAATCGCGGCGAGATCGCGCTGCGCATCCTCCGTGCCTGCCGCGAGATGGGCATCAAGACCGTGGCCGTGCATTCCACCGCCGATCGCGACCTCAAGCACGTGCGGCTGGCCGATGAATCCGTCTGCATCGGGCCGCCACGCTCGGTCGACAGCTATCTGAACATCGCCGCGGTCATCAGCGCCGCGGAGGTGACCGATGCCACCGGCATCCATCCCGGTTACGGCTTCCTCTCCGAGAACGCCGATTTCGCCGAGAGTGTCGAGAAGAGCGGCTTCGTGTTCATCGGCCCGCGCGCCGAGACCATCCGGCTGATGGGCGACAAGATCTCCGCCATCGAGGCGATGAAGGCCGCCGGCGTGCCCTGCGTGCCCGGATCCGACGGGCCGCTGCCGGAGGACGTCGAGGATTGCGTGGAGATCGCCCACCGCATCGGCTATCCGGTGATCATCAAGGCCGCCGGCGGCGGCGGCGGGCGCGGCATGCGCGTGGTGCACACCGAGGCGGCGCTGCGGGGCGCGATCGGCCTGACGCGCGGCGAGGCGCAGGCGGCCTTCAACAACCCGGTCGTCTACATGGAGAAGTTCCTGGAGACGCCGCGCCACATCGAGTTCCAGGTGATCACGGACACGCACGGCAACGCGGTGTGCCTGGGCGAGCGCGACTGCTCCACGCAGCGGCGGCACCAGAAGGTGATCGAAGAGGCGCCGGCGCCGGGCATCGACACCAGACTGAAGCACAGGATGTACGAGATCTGCATCCAGGCCTGCAAGACAATCAACTACCGCGGCGCGGGCACCTTCGAGTTTCTATACGAGAACGGCGAGTTCTATTTCATCGAGATGAACACGCGCCTGCAGGTGGAGCATCCGGTGACCGAGATGGTCACCGGCATCGATCTCGTAAAGACGCAGATCCGCGTGGCGGCCGGCGAGAAACTGCCGTTTGCCCAGAAGGACATCGAGCCGCGCGGGCACGCGATCGAATGCCGCATCAACGCCGAGGACCCGGAAACCTTCATGCCTTCGCCCGGCACCATCACGCTGTACCACCCGCCGGGCGGACCGGGCATACGCCTGGACACGCACATCTACGAGGGCTACAAGGTTCCGCCCTACTACGACTCGATGATCGGCAAGTTGATCGCGCACGCGGAGAACCGCGCATACGCCATCGCGCGGATGCAGAATGCGCTCAACGAGATCGTCGTCGATGGAATCAGGACGAATCTGCCCTTGCATCGCGACATGATGGCCGACGCCGCGTTTCAGGCCGGTGGCATCGACAATCACTATCTGGAAAAGAAGCTCGGGATCGGCTGACCGGCCGCTCTGCGATGTCCGCTTCGGTGGAAAACGCCCGCGGCCGCCGCCTGGCGAGGTGATCTCCATGTCCTGGCTGCAATTGCGTTTCACCGTCGGTCGCGACGACGCCGAAGGGCTCGCCGACGCGCTGGAAGACCTGGGGGCGCAGGCGGTGACGTTTCAGGGGGCGGGAAGCGACAGCCTTTTCGATCAGGTCGACGAGTCGCCGACCCTGTGGGCGAGCACCAGCCTCACCGCACTGTTCGGCGCCGACGTGGACCTCGATCGGCTGCTGCAGGGACTGCGGTCCAACCTCGGCGACTCTCCGCTGCCGGCGTACGAGGCCTCACTGCTGGCGGACCAGGACTGGAACCGCGCCTGGATGGACCGGTTCAAACCCATGCGATTCGGCAAGCGGCTATGGGTAGTGCCGAGCTGGCACGCGCCGCCGCGGCCCGACGCAGTCAACCTCGTCCTCGACCCCGGCATGGCCTTCGGGACCGGCACTCATCCGACCACCGCCTTGTGCCTGCAATGGCTGGATGGCGCCAGGCTTGCCGGGAGGACCGTGCTCGATTACGGGTGCGGCTCCGGCATCCTCGCGATCGCCGCCATCCGGCTCGGCGCCCGCCGCGCCATCGCCGTCGATATCGATCCGCAATGTCTGGAGGTCACGCACGAGAACGCCCGACGCAACGGCGTCGATGAACGGATCGACGTTCACCTGGCGCAGGACTGGCGGGACGAGACCGTCGACGTGTTGATCGCCAACATCCTTGCCGGTCCGCTGCACGAGCTGGCGGAGGCGTTCTCGCGTTACGTGCGCGCGAACGGCGACATCGTGCTTTCCGGCCTGCTCGCGCCGCAGGCGCAGGCGTGCCTGGACACCTATTCCGCGTACTTCGACATGCAGCCGCCGCGGGTCGCCGATGACTGGGCGATGCTGCATGGCACACGCCGCGCGTCCGGCCCAGGGGACGGCGCATGATCACGCGTTGCCCGGGCTGCCAGACCGTGTTCCGTCTGTCCGCGGAGCACCTGAGGATGGCGCGCGGCCAGGTACAGTGCGGTTTGTGCGACCTGCAGTTCGACGCCATCGAGAACCTGCTGGAGGAGTCCGAGGTGCTGCCCGCGCCGCCGCCCGAAGGCGCCGCCCCGGCGCCCGAGGAGCCGGCGCCCACGGAGATGCCGGAATGGGCATACGACGATGTGCCGCCTCCGGAGGCGCAGGCCGCGGCAACGCCGGAACCGATCGACGAGGAGTCCCTGCGCATTGCCGCCGCGGCGATGGAGGAGCGCGACGCGGATCTGGCGATCCGGGCGTTCGAGGAGGAACTCGAAGCGCTCAGGCGCGCCGGGGAATCCGCCGAAGAACGCGCCGCGGAGCCGGAACACGAGGCGGAGCCGCCTGCGGAGCCGGTGCAAGCGGCCCCGCCGCTGACCGCGGCGGCGCCCGAGGAGGGCTCGATGCGCCGCGAACCGGACACCGATGCGATCCTGCTGTCCGATCTGCCCCATGTGAGCGTCGAGCGCGACGACGTCGAGGCGTTGCGCAGCTACCTGCGCGAAAGCGAAGCACGCTATCGGGCCGGCTCTCCATGGTGGGGCATCGCCGCGGCCCTGCTGCTCCTCGCTTTGCTCGCGCAGACGGCATGGCATCAACGCGAATGGATCCTCGCTCACGTGCCGGATTTGCGCGCGCACTGGCAGGCGTGGTGCGAGGGCAAGGCCTGCGCACTGCCGCCGCGCCGCGATGTCGCCATGCTCCATGTCGTTTCGCGCGACGTGCGCGACCACCCCCAATACCGGGATGCGTTGCTCGTCAATGCAACCATCGTCAACGATGCGGAGTTCACGCAACCATTCCCGGTGGTCGAGCTCACGCTGTTCGATCAGGCCGGCGTTGCACTGGGCGTGCGCCGATTCCAGCCGCACGAGTATCTCGACGCCAGTGTGAACGTCGAAGCGGGCATGATGCCGCGTCAGTCCATCTACGTCGTGCTCGAGATCGCCGGGACATCCTCCGAGGCCGTGAGCTTCGAGTTCAAATTCCTCTGACCTCTTAACGGCTTATGGCGCGGCTTTTCTGGGGCTGAGTTTGCGGCTATCATCCTCGCCCCCTCCCCATAACCAGAACCCGTCTCTCGTGCTGCGCATCGGACCGTACACAGTGGCGTCGCGCGCCGTGCTCGCTCCCATGGCGGGCGTCACCGATCGGCCTTTTCGGCAACTGTGCCGAGGGCTGGGCGCGGGCCTGACGGTCTCGGAAATGGTCAGTGCGAACCCGCTGCTGCGCGACACGATCAGGTCGCGGCTCCGGACCGATCATCGCGGTGAGCCCGGCCCGCGCGTGGTGCAGATCGCGGGTGCGGAGCCGGCCCTGCTCGCCGACTTCGCCCGCTACAACGCCGATCGGGGCGCGCAGATCATCGACATCAACATGGGTTGTCCGGCGAAGAAGGTGTGCAATCGGATGGCCGGCTCCGCCCTGTTGCACGACGAGCGGCTCGTGGCGCGCATACTCGAGACCGTCGTCGGCGCGGTCGACGTTCCGGTGACGCTGAAGATCCGCACCGGGCCCGACCCGGCCCGCCGCAACGCGGTGACGATCGCCAGGATCGCCCAGGCCGCGGGCATACGCTCGCTGGCCGTGCACGGGCGCACGCGCGCGTGTGCGTTCCGCGGTCATGCCGAATACGACACGATCGCCGCGATCAAGGCAGCCGTCGGCATCCCGGTCATCGCCAACGGCGACATCCGCACACCGGCGCAGGCCCGCGCGGTCCTTGAGCATACGGGAGCCGATGCGGTGATGATTGGACGGGCCGCGCAGGGCAACCCCTGGATCTTCGGCGAGATCAACCACTTCCTCGCCACCGGCGCGACGCTGGCGCCACCGTCCCCGCCCGAGATCGGCGCGGTGCTCGCGGAGCATCTGCGCCGGCTCTACGACTTCTACGGCGAGCAGCAGGGTCCGCGCATCGCGCGCAAGCATCTGGGCTGGTACCTGCACCGCGTTCCCGGCGGCGAGGCACTCTGGCAGAGTGTCAACCGCGTCGAGTCGGCCGAACTGCAGCTGACGCTGGTGAGGAGTCACTTCGCACCGTGCCCGGGAGCGCTCGCGGCATGATCGCGAAGACGCGCAAGCGGGGGCGGCGACCCAAGCAGGCAAAGTCCGATCTCGTCGAACTCGACAGCGACATTCCGCCTCTGCGCGAGTGCGTGCGCCGATCGCTGTGCGCCTATTTCCGCAACCTGGACGGCCATGCGACCGCCGAGGTGTATGAACTGGTGCTCTCGGAGATCGAGGCGCCGCTGCTGGAGGTCGTCCTGACGGAGGTGGGAGGCAACCTCTCGCGCGCCTCGGCGGTTCTCGGGCTGAACCGCGCCACCCTGCGCAAGAAGCTCCGCAAGTACGGACTGGAGAAGAACGGCGACGCCGGCGCCTGAGCGCGGCCGCCGTCGACCGCCAACCGCATCCACGCCCTCAACGGAACGTATCATGGCTGCGAAGATCCAGCGCGCGCTCATCAGCGTCACCGACAAGACCGGGATCGTCGATTTCTGCCGCGAGCTGCGCGCCTTCCGGGTGGAGTTGATCTCTACCGGCGGCACCGCGAGGCTGCTGGGCGAGAACGGCATCGCCGTCGTGGAGGTGTCCGAGTTCACCGGCTTCCCGGAGATGCTCGATGGCCGCGTGAAGACGCTGCACCCGAGGATACATGGCGCCCTGCTCGCCCGTCGCGAGCACGCCGCGCACATGGAGGCGCTCGCCAGCCACGGCATTGCGACGATCGACCTGCTGGTGGTCAATCTCTATGCCTTCGAAGCGACGGTGGCCCAGCCCGGCTGCACGCTGGAGCAGGCGATCGAGAACATCGACATCGGCGGCCCCGCGATGGTGCGATCCGCCGCCAAGAACTGGCGCGGCGTCGCCGTGGTGACCGACCCCGCCCAGTACGAGCAGGTGCTGAGCGAGATCAAGGGTTCCGGCGAGGTCTCCGAGGCCACGCGCTTTGCGCTCGCCGTGGCGGCGTTCAACCGGATCTCCAACTATGACGCCGCGATCAGCGATTACCTCTCGTCGTTTCGCGCCGATGGCAGCCGCAGCGAGTTCCCCGCGCAGGCCAATGGGCGGTTCGTCAAGCTCCAGGACCTGCGCTACGGCGAGAACCCTCATCAGCGCGCGGCCTACTATCGCGACCTCGGCCCGGCCCCGGGGTCGCTGGTCACGGCGCGCCAGCGGCAGGGCAAGGAGCTTTCGTACAACAACATCGCCGACGCGGACGCGGCCTGGGAGTGCGTGAAGAGTTTCGACTCCTGCACGTGCGTGATCGTCAAGCACGCCAATCCCTGCGGCGTGGCGCTCGCGGCGACTCCGGCCGATGCCTACGCGCGCGCCTTCGCCACCGATCCCACCTCCGCCTTCGGCGGCATCATCGCGTTCAACCGACCCGTCGACGGCGCCGCCGCGCAGGCCGTGGCGCGGCAGTTCGTCGAGGTGGTGATCGCCCCGGCGTTCTCGCCCGAGGCGATGGATGAGTTTGCACACAAGAGCAACGTTCGGCTCCTGGAGATCCCCCTGGATGGCGTGAGGGCCACCGGCAGCCCCTGGGAGCGCGGCCACAACGCGCACGACGTCAAGCGGGTGGGCTCCGGCCTGCTCATCCAGACCGCCGACAACGCCGAGGTCACCGCCGAGTCGCTGCGGGTCGTGACCGCCAGAGAACCGACCGCGGCGCAGCTGGCGGACCTGCTGTTCGCCTGGCGCGTCGCCAAGTACGTGAAGTCCAACGCCATCGTCTACTGCCGCGACGGCCAGACCATCGGCGTCGGCGCCGGTCAGATGAGCCGCGTGGACTCCACCCGCATCGCACGCATCAAGGCCGAGAACGCGGGCTTGAGTCTGCGCGGCTCGGTGGTCGCCTCCGACGCGTTCTTTCCCTTTCGCGACGGCCTCGACGTGGTGGCGGAGGCCGGCGCTTTGGCGGTCATCCAGCCCGGCGGCTCGGCGCGCGACGAGGAGGTCATCGCCGCCGCCAACGAGCACGGCGTCGCCATGGTGTTCACGGGCATACGCCACTTCCGACACTGACCGGCGCGCGCGATGAGAGTACTGATCGTCGGCGGCGGCGGCCGCGAACACGCGCTGGCATGGAAGGCGGCTCAGTCCCCGCGGGTCACCCAGGTCTTCGCGGCGCCGGGCAACGCCGGCACCGCTCGCGAGCCGAAGGTCGAGAACGTCGCCATCGGCGCCGAGGACATCGCTGCATTGCTGCACTTCGCTCGTGACCGGCGGGTCGACCTGACCGTCGTCGGGCCGGAAGCGCCGTTGGTCGCCGGCATCGTCGATGAATTCGAATCCGCGGGACTGCGCTGTTTCGGTCCGAGTCGTGCCGCCGCCGTGCTCGAGGGCTCCAAGGCGTTCACCAAGGAATTTCTCCTGCGGCACGGCATCCCCACGGCCGCGCACGGGACCTTCACCGAGATCGCGCCGGCCCTGGAGCACCTGCGCACCCAACCGCTTCCGATCGTGATCAAGGCCGACGGCCTGGCCGCCGGCAAGGGCGTGGTGATTGCCGCCACGCGTGCGGAGGCCGAGGACGCCGTACGCGAGATGCTGAGCGGGAATCTGCTCGGCGAGGCAGGCAGCCGCGTGGTCATCGAGGAGTTCCTCGAGGGCGAGGAGGCGAGCTTCATCGTCATCGCCGACGGCGAGCAGGCGTTGCCGCTAGCCAGCTCCCAGGACCACAAGCGCCTGCTCGAGGCGGACCGCGGCCCGAACACCGGCGGCATGGGCGCCTATTCGCCGGCGCCGGTGGTGACCGCCGAGGTGCATGCGCGCATCATGCGCGAGGTGATCGCCCCCACCCTGCGCGGCATGCGGGCGGAAGGTCGCCGCTATCGCGGCTTTCTGTATGCGGGCCTGATGCTCGCGCCGGACGGCAGCCCGAAGGTCCTCGAGTTCAACTGCCGTTTCGGCGACCCCGAGACCCAGCCCATATTGATGCGCCTGCGCTCCGACCTGGTCGATCTGTGCGAATCGGCGCTGGACGGCCGACTGGACGGCGTCCACGCCGAATGGGATCCACGCGTCGCACTGGGAGTGGTGCTCGCCGCCGGCGGGTATCCGGGCACGGTGATCAAGGGCGACCCGATCCGCGGTCTGGACGATGCGACGGCGCCGTCGGTGAAGGTGTTCCACGCCGGCACCGCGCTGCGCGACGATGAGGTCGTGACGGCCGGTGGCCGCGTCCTCTGCGTCTGCGCCCTCGGCGAGACGACGCGCGAGGCGCAGCGACGTGCCTATGAGCAGGTCACCCGGATCAGCTGGAACGGGATGCGGTACCGGCGCGACATCGGATTTCGCGCCGTCGCGCGCGAGCGCGCCTGAGCCGACCGCCGCCGCTCAGGCGTTCCCGGGTCCGCGTATGGTGAGCACGGGCGCCTCGCACGTGCGCACCACGCGCTCGGCGACGCTGCCAAGCAGCAGGTGCGCCAGTCCGGTGCGGCCATGAGTGCCGATCACGACGAGATCGGCCTTCAATTCGCGCGCCGCATGCGTAATCTCCACGTACGGCACGCCGTCGAGCAGATGCACGTCGACGCTCACGCCCTTGGTGTCGATGCTGCGCGAGAATTCCCGGAGTTGCTCGTTGAGTCGCTCGCGCACGCTGGTCTCGACCTCCACCGGCACCTCGACCATGCCGTCCGGAAGGGTGTACGCCGGGATCTGATAGGCGTGAATCACGCTCACCGCCGCCCCGAGCTTGGCCGCCAGATCGACGGCGTACTCGTAGGCGTGCTTGGAGGCCCCGGAAAAATCGGTGGCGCACAGGATTCGGCGAATGTCCGGCATACACACTCCCCCAGTGGACGGTTCGTGGATTCTATAGCATAGCCCATGACCGGCAGCCTGATGCCGATCAAGGCTCAAGGCCGCATCACTCGCCCGCCCAGGCGAGGAAGTTGGCCAGCAGCGCGAGCCCCGCGCGCTGGCTTTTTTCGGGATGGAACTGGGTGGCGAAGACATTGCCCCGGCAGCACGCCGAGACGAACTCCGGGCCGTAATCCGTGCGTGCGGCGACGTCGCCCTCGCTTTCCGGCGCGACGTGGTAGCTGTGCACGAAATAGAACATCTCGCCGCGATCGATGCCCTCCCACAGCGGGTGCGATCGCGTCGGCACCACCTGGTTCCAACCCATGTGCGGGATCTTCAGGCGCAGGCCGGAGGCCGGGTCGGCAAGCGTGTCCGGGAAGCGAACGACCTTGCCGGGCAGAAACCCGAGACACGCCGTCCCGCCGTCCTCGGCGCTCCACTCCATGAGCGATTGCAGCCCGAGACAGATGCCGAGGAACGGCTTTTCCTGCAGGCATCGCCGCAGGACGTCGAGCAGGCCATGGGATCGCAGATTGCTCATGCACTGGCCGATGGCGCCCTGGCCGGGGAAGACGACGCGATCGGCGGCCGCGATGACGTCGGGATCGGCGCTGATGGTGACACGGTGGCCGCCAGCGGCGACGAACTCCAGCGCGCGGGCCACCGAGCGCAGGTTGCTCATGCCGTAGTCGATGATGGCAACGGTCCGCATGATGCAAGGTCCGCCGGCCGACGGCGCGGCCGTTGCGTGGATCAGAGTGCTCCCTTGGTCGACGGGATTAGGCCCGCGGCGCGCGGGTCCGCCTCCACCGCCATGCGCAGCGCCCGTCCGAACGCCTTGAAGACCGTCTCGATGATGTGATGGGCGTTGCGTCCGCGAATATTGTCGACGTGCAGCGTCACCAGCGAGTGGTTCACGAAGCCCTGGAAGAACTCGTAGAAGAGGTCGACATCGAAATCGCCGACGCGCGCGCGCGGAAACTGGACGTGATACTCCAGCCCCGGCCGGCCCGAACAGTCGATGACCACGCGTGACAGCGCCTCGTCCAACGGCACGTAGGCGTGACCGTAGCGCCGTATGCCCTTCTTGTCGGCGACGGCCTGGGCGAAGGCCTGGCCGAGCGTGATGCCGACGTCCTCGACGGTGTGATGCGCGTCGATCTCCAGGTCTCCCTTGGCCGCGATCTCCAGATCGATCATGCCGTGCCGCGCCACCTGATCGAGCATGTGCTCGAGAAACGGCAGGCCGATGCCGAGCTTGCACTGGCCAGTGCCGTCGAGATTGATCGTGGCGCTGATCTGCGTCTCCCTGGTGTCGCGTCTTACCGTGGCTTGGCGGGTCATCGTCGAATCGCTGCGGCTTAATCCGGGCAGGACCGCTACATTAGCAGAATCACGGTTTCTCGGCACTTTCGGCGCGCCAATCGCTATCATAGGCGGCAGCTATGCGGGGGTGATCATGACTGAACGCGTCGATACGGACGCCGTCGCACGATACCTGCTGGACCTGCAGGATCGGTTGTGCGCGGCGCTCTCTCAAGAGGATGGCGGCGGAGGATTCGCCGAGGATCGCTGGGACCGCCCGGAGGGCGGCGGCGGGCGCTCGCGCGTGATGACCGAGGGCGCCGTGTTCGAGCAGGCCGGCGTGGGATACTCCCATGTGCGCGGCGAGCGCCTGCCGCCATCGGCCACGGCGCAGCGACCGGAGCTTGCCGGTCGCAGTTACGAGGCGCTGGGCGTGTCGCTGGTCATCCATCCACGCAATCCGTACGTGCCCACCTCGCACATGAACGTTCGTTTCTTCGTCGCCGAGAAACCGGGCAGCGCGCCCGTGTGGTGGTTCGGGGGCGGTTTCGACCTGACACCGTATTACGCCAGCGAGGAAGACGTGCGCCACTGGCACCGCACGGCGCGCGCCGCCTGCGAAGGGTTCGGCGCGGACGTCTACCCGCGCTACAAGCGGTGGTGCGACGAGTATTTCTTTCTCAAGCACCGCAACGAGCCGCGCGGCATAGGCGGACTGTTCTTCGATGACCTCAACGAATGGGGATTCGAGCGTTGCTTCGCCTTCCAGCGCAGCGTGGGCGATCACTATCTGCCCGCCTACCTGCCGATCGTGCAACGCAGCAAGTCGGTCGCCTACGGCGAGCGTGAACGCGACTTCCAGCTCTACCGGCGCGGCCGCTACGTGGAGTTCAATCTGGTCTACGATCGCGGCACGCTGTTCGGCCTGCAGTCAGGCGGCCGCACTGAATCGATCCTCATGTCGCTGCCGCCGTTGGCGAGGTGGCGTTACAACTGGCACCCCGATCCCGGCAGCCCGGAGGCTGCCCTGCACGAGCATTACCTCGTGGCAAGGGACTGGATTTGACCTGGCGCGGATGCGTCCGCGCCGAACGCCGACGCGCGGACTTCGTGTATCAATCCCCGCCAAGCTGGATCTCGTCCATCTCCAGGCCGGCGCGAGTCGCGGCCTGCAGCAGACGCAGTGTGTTGCCCTGGGAGGTCTGATCCGGCTCCAACACCGTCACCAGGCGGGTGGAATACCACACGGCCATCTCCTCGCGCGCCAGGTTGAGATAATTCCTGTAAAAACCTTCGTTGACGCTGATGATGCGATGTCGATAGTTGCGGCGGCGCGCGAACTTGTCGTTGGCCACCACGGAGACCGCCGAGCCGACGCTCACGATCTCCACCGACTTCTCCGCCCACAGCGGCGCGTTGATCGCGAAGTACTCATCCAAGCTTTCCTGCGCCACAGTCCCCCTTAGGGACCCGCTTGCATCCAGCAACAGCAGCCGCACCATGTCGAGGCGGCCGAGCATCTCCATCCAGCGCCCGGGAAGCAGGCAGTTGCGTGGCGCCTGGCGGAAGATCTCCACGATCTCGCCCATGCCGATGTTCGGATTGCCGTATCCGAACGCGGTCACGCGAAACTGCATTTGCGGGTGAGCCGCGGCGTACTTGAGGAAGTTCTGAACGTAGTTGACGAGCACGCCGCGGGTGAGCGGCATCATCTCGCTGTCCAGCGTGGGGATGCCATAGGCATTTCCGTGATGCCCCCAGCCTTTGCCGTCGACGGCGCCGTGACATTTCTCCGCGAGCAACGACACGCCCCGGCCATGCTGCCCGCCGAGGTTGGACTCGAACACGAGCACGGGCTCCTCGGCACGGGCACCGTGATCAGGGGTCTCCGATGTTCTCTGCAGTGAGGCCGGGTTCATGTCGCACACTCTGTTCTTGTAGGAATTGTCGATGAGTGTAGCGGCCGTGCAGGTGCGCGCTTTAGGCCAACGGCAGCGATTGCTCGCGCCCTGCGGCGCCTCGGGCATGGCGGCGCGGAACGAGGAGCGCATCGCGCCCTGGCGGAGAGGCAATGGCGCCCCGGGGAGAACCGCCGCCGTCAGGGGCGGCCGGGAGAGGTCTGAAGCCAGAACGTGACAGGCCCGTCGTTAACGAGGCTGACCCGCATCCGCGCGCCGAAGGTTCCGGTCGCCACGATCGGGTGCAATGTGCGGGCCCGACCAACCAGATGGTCGAACAGGATCCGGCCGTCCTCCGGCGGCGCCGCGGGCGTGAAGCTCGGGCGCATCCCCTTGCGCGTGTCGGCAGGCAGGGTGAACTGCGGTACCAGCAGCAGGCCGCCAGCGACGTCGCGGACGCTCAGATTCATCCTGTCCTCGGAGTCGGCGAACACGCGGTAGCCCAGGAGCCGATCGAGCAGCCGATCGGCCTCCGCCCGCGTATCGCCGCGCTCCACTCCAATCAGTACGAGCAGCCCGTGGTCGATGCGTCCGACCACCTCCTCGTCGACCTCCACGCTCGCCCGGAGCACTCGCTGCAACAGACCGATCATGGCGAGCGTCCGTTCGGTGCGTCCGGGCGGCGGTGGCTCTGCACCCAGCGCTCCAGCTCGAGCTGGAACCCGGCCCAGTGGAAACCACCCTCCCGCGCCGGCCGATCGTGCCGCCGCACCAGGTCGCGGATCTCGGCCGCCGGCATCCGCAGCAGACGGTGGTTCAACAATGGCGTGCCGCTGTCGAATCGCGGCGTGAAACGCAGAACCAGGCCGACACGGGCGTCCGCCGCCAGAAAAGTGCCGTCGCGCAGTCCGAGCAGTTGCGGATCGAGTATCGTCACGCGCTGGGTCACGGTCGGAAAGTCGTGCAGATCGCAGTCGCCCGCCGTCAGCGTCCGGGGCTCCTCGAGGACCCACAGCAGGGCGTACTCCGCCATCGTATGCCGACCGGCGTCCTCGACGGCGACGGTCACTCCGGGCCGCTGCACGCAGCCGGGAGGCCCGATGCGACGCACGGTGCCGCCATCGGCCAGCGTGGCCCCGTAGGGGCTGCCGTTGGAGGAGGTCGCGGCCGAGCGGGCGCTCCCGGCCTGGAGGACCGCGCCCGAAAAGAAGGCCACCGCCTCGCCTCCCCGAACGACGGCGACATCGCCGTCCGCCATCGGCACCAGCTCGATGTAGCCGGGCCCCGCGCCCGCCTCGGGCAGCTGCCTCTGCCAGAGCTCGGGCAGAGGCGGCTGCGCCGCCGCCGTTGCGGTCACGGCGATGGCCGCGCACGCCACGCGCCGCCAGCCGCCGCCGCGCACCGGGCCGATGGACGCGACGCGGCCCACGCGAACCCTACTCCGCGACGGCGCGATCGGCGCGCTTGCGCTCGTGCTCCCTGAGCAGCTTCTTGCGCAGGCGGATGGCCTTGGGGGTAACCTCGACGAGCTCGTCGTCGTCGATGAACTCCAGCGCCTGCTCGAGATCGAAACGGATCGGCGGGGTGAGGATGATGTTCTCATCGGAGCCGGCGGCGCGGATGTTGGTGAGCTTCTTGCCCTTCAGAGGGTTCACCACCAGGTCGTTGTCGCGCGAGTGGATGCCGATGATCATCCCCTCGTAGACCTCCTCGCCGTGGCCGATGAACAGCCGGCCGCGCTCCTGCAGGTTGAACAGCGAGTAGCCCAGAGCCTGGCCCTCTTCCATGGCGATGAGCACGCCGTTGGTGCGCTGCGCGATCGCGCCCGGCTTGGCCGGCTTGTAGCTGTCGAAGGTGTGGTACATGAGTCCGGTGCCCGAGGTCAGCGTCATGAACTCGGTGCGGAAACCGATGAGGCCGCGCGAGGGGATCATATATTCCAGCCGTACGCGTCCCTTGCCGTCGGGCATCATGTTCACCAGTTCGCCGCGGCGGCTGCCGAGCTTCTCCATGACGCCGCCCTGGGTCTGCTCCTCGACGTCCACCGTGAGCTGTTCGTAGGGCTCGTAAACAAGGCCCTCGATGTGCTTGTAGATGACCTTCGGCCGGCCGACAGCGAGCTCGAATCCCTCCCGGCGCATGTTCTCGATCAGGATCGACAGGTGCAGCTCGCCCCGCCCGGAGACGAGGAAACTCGACGGGTCGCCGGTGTCCTCCACGCGCAGCGCGACATTGTGAATCAGCTCGCGCTCCAGGCGCTCGCGGATCTGGCGGCTGGTGACGAATTTGCCGGCGCGGCCGGCAAAGGGGGAATCGTTCACCTGGAATGTCATGCTGACGGTGGGCTCGTCCACCGACAGCCGCGGCAGCGCTTCGGGATATCCCGGATCGCAGAGCGTGTCGGAGATCCGGATGCCCTCGATGCCGCTGACCGCCACGATATCCCCGGCCGCGGCCTCCTCCATCGGCACCCGCTCCAGACCGTGAAACCCCAGGACCTGCAGCAGCCTGGCACTGTGCCTGTTGCCGAGCTCGTCGACGCGCACGATGGCCATTCCCGGCTTCGCGCGGCCGCGCGTGATGCGGCCGATGCCGATGGCGCCCACGTAGCTGGAATAATCGAGCGCGCTCACCTGCATCTGGAATGGCCCTTCCATGTCGACGTCGGGCGGCGGCACGTGTTTGACGATGGTCTCGAACAGCGGCGTCATGTCCACGCCCTTGCCGGCGGCATGGTCGAGCGTCGCCCAGCCCTCCAGCGCCGAGGCGTACACGATCGGAAAGTCCAGCTGCTCGTCGGTGGCGCCCAGACGATCGAAGAGATCGAAAGTCTGGTCGATCACCCAATCCGGACGCGCGCCGGGGCGGTCGACCTTGTTGACCACCACGATGGGCTTCAACCCCCGGGCGAAGGCCTTCTGCGTCACAAAGCGCGTCTGCGGCATGGGGCCGTCGACGGCGTCGACCAGCAGCAGCACGGAGTCCACCATCGAGAGGATGCGCTCCACCTCGCCGCCGAAATCGGCGTGGCCGGGGGTGTCGACCACGTTGATGCGATAGTCCCGCCAGCGGATCGCGGTGTTCTTGGCGAGGATGGTGATGCCGCGCTCGCGCTCCAGGTCGTTGCTGTCCATCACGCGCTCGGGGGCGGCGGCACGCTCGCCCAGAGTGCCTGCCTGCTGCAGCAGGCAGTCCACGAGCGTCGTCTTGCCGTGGTCGACGTGCGCGACGATGGCGATATTTCTCAACTTCTCAATCACTTGAAGATTCCGGGGGGAGATAAAGGGGGCTCATTATACGGGGGAATTGCGAAACCACCACTCGAGCCCGGAGCGGGGCCGCGCCCTCGCCTGGGAGCCGTTGCTGGCCGGTGGGGCAATCTCTAACATGGCGGCGCCGCCGGCCCAGCCGGCCCGGGGATCCGCGACTCCCGAGCAGCGCCTGCGAGCGCGCCCGGCGCATGAGCAACGCCTGCTCATCGAGCGCCCGGGCGCAGGAGCCTCCCGGCACTTGGACGTATGACCCGAAGTAACAACGAGGAGATGGCAAGATGGCAAAGAAGATCCTGTTCCGGGCCGGTGAGGCCACGGTGTTCGCATCCGAAGGACAGTTCACGGATGCCATGCCGGAGATACTCATCGGTGACGTCAGCGGGCCGGTCGGTCACGCCTTCGCCAACATGATGGCGCAGAGCAAGGGCCACACCTGCATGTTCGCCGTGCGGGCATGCAACTACATGGTGCGGCCGCCGACGATGATGGCGACCAAGGTGACGATCAAGGACGAGGCCTACGTGAACCTCTTCGGCGGCGTGGTGCAGTCCGCCGTCGCCGACGCGATCGTCGATTGCGTGAAGGAGAAGATCATACCCGCCGCGCAGGTCAACGACCTGTGCATCCTGGCGCTCATCTGGATCGATCCGCGCGCGCCGAAGGACGCGAATCTCGACAAGGACGAGCTGTTCCGCAACAACTATGAAGCGACCAAGCTCGCGGTGCGGCGCGCGATGAAGGGCGAACCCACGGTCAAGGAGCTGATGGCCACCCGCAAGAAGGTCAAGCACGACATGTTCGACCAGTCCAGCGGTCAATGGTATTGACGCGAACGGTCCAGGGCAAAAGGAAGGCCCATCCCGTTGCCGGGATGGGCCTGAAGGTTACCGGTTGCTAACCGGTGGGGGAAGTCCGACTCTTCGGCAATCAGTTCTGGTTGGCCGGGTTGTGCGGCATGAATCCGGTGTTCTTGTACCACTCGTTCACCATCTGCTTGTCGGTGTACTGGTGAGCGACCATCATGTTGTGCAGCTCGTCGGTGTCGACCACGCCGTCCTTGTTCGCGTCGAGCTCCGCGAAGTGGTCGGTCATCCACGGCTGGAAGCCGTTGAAGTCCTCGCCGAGCACGTGATTCATCTCCTTGATCTCGTCCATGCTCAGCCTGCCGTCCTTGTTGCTGTCAAAACCGCTCCAGATGTCCTTCATCCAGGTCGTCCACGGCATGAATCCCGTCTCGCCGGCCGCGGAAGCCGAACCGGCGGCGAACGTGAGCACCAATGCGATGAGTGTCTTTTTCATTGCAGCATCCTCTATGGGTTGATGTATCGATAGTCTCGTCGGCGGGGAACGATCTCACGCCACCGATGGCTCTCCGCACCTCCGAACGCCTCCGGGGTGTTGCCGGCGATATTTCAATCGCCATGCCAGACGGCGAGACTGCTGCTTTTTCTCTTGAAATCATGCGCATACGTGGATCGCGCGGCGTCGACCAGGGCGCGGCACCCCGCAGCCGGTTGCGGGGGCGAAGCGATGCCACGAAATACCGAGGCCCGCGGAGTCGATCGCCGGACCGCAGGAGTGCGGCGCGCGCAGGACGTGGAAGAGTGCCGGAGGGCCGGCGCGGAAGGCCGGTCTGGAGCCCGGCGCTGCAGGAGGTTGGGGTAGGGGGCGAGCGGAGATCGGCGCGGATGATGGCCGGCGCGGCGGCGCTAGTCCCTCGACATGAACGCAAAACCGTTGGTGAAGCCCTCGGAGACCTCGTCATCCGAGATGCCCAGGCGCAGCAGCCCCGCTCTGAGCTCCCCGACACTGACCATGCCGTCCTCGTTGGTGTCCAGGGTGATGAAGTGATCGGCCATGAAGGCCTGGAACCCGACGTACTGGTCGTTGTGCGCGTACTCCTTCACCTCGTTCATGCTCACGCTGCCGTCGGCATCCGTATCGGCCTGGTTGATTACCTGCAGCCAAGGCGGGTCGCCCTCCAAGGCGTTGGCGGTCAGAGCCATGAACATGAACAGCACCGGGCTCAGGCTTTTCATCGCATCGCTCCTGGTAGTCCTGTTACGATCTGCATCAATCCGGTTGACCCCGCGCTATCGACATCTCGAGCGCGATCAGCTGGCGAATGCCTGCGCCTCATCGCGAAATGATTTGAACTCCAGGGCATTTCCGCTCGGGTCCAGCACGAACATGGTCGCCTGCTCCCCGGTTTGACCCGCGAACCTCACGGTCGGTTCAACCAGGAACCGCGTTCCGCGCGCGTGCAGCCGCTGCGCCATATGCTGAAAATCATGCCACGGCAGTATCACCCCGAAATGCGGAATGGGAACCGACTGCCCGTCCACCGATCCGACCGCGGCGCCGGCCGCGGGGCTCAGGTGCGCCGACAACTGGTGCCCGAAGAAATCGAAGTCGATCCATGTCGCCGATCTGCGACCTTCGCGACAGCCCAGCACGTCGGCGTAGAAGGCGCGCGTCGCCGCGAGGTCGGTCACGGGGAGGGCGAGGTGGAAAGCCGGCCCGTTCACTTCACGAACTCGAGGTAGCGCGGGTCCTTCAGGAGCTTCTCGAGCGCCTTGGCCAACGTGTCGTTGATGTAGGCCTCGTTGTCCTCCGGCGCGGGCGCGCGCAGCACGTTGCGCGTATCGGAGACGCCGGCGCTGGCGGCGTAGCGCTGCTCGCCGCGCGTGATGACGTTCGAGACCTTGGCCGCGATCTCCACGGTGCGCACCACGGGGTCGCCATAGGCCCTGTAGGACAATTGATCCAGCCCGACCATCATGCCGAAGTCCGCCGGCGCGCCGGCTTCCAGAACACGGAAGCCCTGCGCGCCGAGCGCGTCGGCCATCGATCTTCGCAACGCCGCCGCGACGTCGTCTCCGGTGGAGATGGTGGCGCTGTCCCGGTAGACGCCGCCGCGCGTGCCGATGGTCTTCTCAGCGCGATGATCGATCGCGTCCAAGGCCACCGACCGCCCCTGGCCGATATTCAATTCATCGATTGCCAGCGCCGGCTGCAGCGGCACGGTCTGCGGGCTCAATGCGCAGCCCGACAGCATCCACGCGACCAGCATCGCGGCCGGCGGGAAAAGAATGTGGGTACTCTTCATCGCTTGCCGTGCTCCTGCCGTCCGTAGCTCTTGAACTTCTCCAGCACGATACGCATCTCGGCGCGCGTGAGTCGGACGGGACGGCCGATCTGCAGACTCAGCGCATACTGCCGTGCCAGGAACTCGACCTCGATCGCGAGTGCCATGGCGCCGTCGAGGTCCTCGCCGAACGCGAGCATGCCGTGATTGGCCAGCAGGCAGGCGCGACGGCCGGCGAGCGCCCGCAATGCGTGGTCAGACAGCGCCTGCGTGCCGAAAGTTGCATAGGGAGCGCAGCGGATGGAATCCCCGCCGGCGACGGCAACCATGTAGTGAAAGGCCGGGATCGGGCGGCGTGTGCAGGCCAGGGCGGTCGCATACGGCGAATGCACGTGCACGATCGCGCCCGCCTCCGGCCGCGCGGCGTAGATGTCCCGATGGACGCGCCACTCGCTGGACGGCCGCGGCTGGCGGCCCGGCACCGTTCCATCCATGGTTACACGCACGATCGACTCGGGCCGCAGCCTCGCGTACGGCGTGCCCGTCGGGGTGATGAGGAAGCCCCCGCGCACGCGGGCGCTGACGTTCCCGGCCTTGCCGGGGTTGAGCCCGGTTTCGTTGATGGATCGCGCCGCCGCGACTATCCGTCGGCGCAGGACGATGTGCGCCATGGCTCAGCCGAGAAACATCTGGTACGCGGGGTTGGCCGTCTCCTCGACGTGGACCATCCCCAGCCGGTCGAGAAATCCCTGAAACTCGGTCGCGTCCGCCGGCGGCACCTGCATGCCCATCAGCACGCGGCCATAGGCGGCGCCGTGGTTGCGATAGTGGAACAGGCTGATGTTCCATCGGCTGCCCAGCTCCCCGAGGAAATGCAGCAGCGCGCCGCTGCGCTCCGGGAATTCGAACCGGAAGATGCGCTCGTGCTCGACATAATTGCCGTGGCCGCCCACCATGTAGCGCACGTGCATCTTCGCCATGTCGTTCGCGGACAAGTCCGACACCTCGAAGCCCTTCTCGCGCAACGAGTCGATGAGCTGATCCTTCTCCTTCAGGCCGTTGCGGACGCGAACGCCTGCGAAGACGTGCGCGCGGCTCGGATCGGCGTAGCGGTAATTGAACTCGGTGATCTGCCGCGGCCCGAGCGCGTGGCAGAAGGTGCGAAAGCTGCCGGGCCGCTCCGGTATCGTCACGGCGATGAGCGCCTCGCGCTGCTCGCCCAGTTCGGCCAGCTCCGCGATATGCCGCAGCCGATCGAAATTGACGTTCGCACCGCTGAAGATCGCCACCAGCTGTTTACCGCGCAGGCCATGCTTCGCCACGTACTGCTTGGTGCCGGCCAGCGCCAGCGCGCCCGCCGGTTCGGCGATGGCGCGGGTGTCCTCGAAGATGTCCTTGATGGCGGCACAGAGTTCATCGTTGCTCACCAGCAAGGAGTCGTCGACCAGCTGGCGGGCGATACGGAAGGTCTCCTCGCCGATCTGCCGGACCGCGGCGCCATCGGCGAAGATGCCGACCGACGGCAGCACGACGCGCTCGCCGGCGCGCAACGCCGCGTGCAAGGTCGGGGCCTCGTCGGATTCCACGGCGATGATCCGGGTCTGCGGCGCGACCTCCTTGACGTAGGCCGCCACGCCGGCGATGAGACCGCCGCCTCCGACCGGCACGAAGATCGCGTCGATGTCGCGCGAGGACTGCCGGAGGATCTCCATGCCCACGGTACCCTGGCCGGCGATCACCAGAGGATGGTCGTACGGCGGGACGTAGGTCAGCCCGCGTTCGCGCTCCAGTTCATGGGCATGCTCGCTCGCCTCGTCGTAGGTATTCCCGTGCAGCACTATGTCGGCGCCATGCCTGCGCACGGCGGTGACCTTGATCTCCGGCGTGGTCTTGGGCATCACGATGAGCGCCGGGATCCGCAGGCGGGCGGCCGCCAGCGCCACCCCCTGCGCGTGGTTGCCGGCGGACGCGGCGATGACTCCGCGGCTGCGCTGCCGGGGATCGAGCGAGGCGATGTGGTTGTAGGCGCCGCGCAGCTTGTAGGAAAACACCGGCTGCAAATCCTCGCGCTTCAGCCATACGGCGTTGTCCAGGCGGCGCGACACCTCGGGCATCGAATCCAGGGGGGTCTCGCGCGCCACGTCGTAGACGCGCGCGCGCAGTATCATCTTGAGGTAGTCTTCGAACATCGACGGTAGAATAGCATTTAACCCCATACCCCTGAGAACGACCGGCGATGACCCAGGATGACAAGAAGCGGCAGGTGGCCGAGGCCGCGTTGGCCTACGTCGAGGACGATGCCGTGATCGGGGTCGGCACCGGCAGCACGGTCAACTTCTTCATCGAGAAGCTTGCGGCAATCAGGGGGCGAATCGCCGGCGCCGTATCCAGCTCCGAGGCCACCACCGCGCTGCTCGGCAAGCACGGGATCCCGGTGGTCGACCTGAACAGCGTCGGCGATCTCACCGTCTACGTCGACGGTGCCGACGAGGCGACCCGTCAACGTGCGCTCATCAAGGGCGGCGGCGGCGCACTGACGCGTGAGAAGATCGTGGCCGCCGCCAGCCGCCGGTTCATCTGTCTCGTCGACGACTCGAAACTGGTCGACGTGCTCGGCCGTTTTCCACTGCCGGTGGAGGTGATCCCGATGGCGCGCAGCTACGTTGGCCGGCAGCTCGTCAAGCTCGGCGGCCGACCCGAGTTGCGCATGGGAGTCACCACCGACAACGGTAATCTCATCATCGACGTGCACGGGCTGAGGATCCTCGAGCCCGCCGGGCTCGAGGCCGAGATCAATCAGATAGCCGGCGTGGTCTGCAACGGCATCTTCGGCAGGCGCCCGGCCGACGTCCTGCTCGTCGGTCGCGACAGCGGCGTCGAGAAGATCTAGGGCGAAGGCCGGGGTCCCTCGCGATGCCGGATCTGCCGCCCGTATCCCGAATCCTCGTCGGTGCCGGCGTACTGTTGATCGTGATCGGGCTGTTGTGGCCGCTCATCGCCCGGCTGGGTCTGGGCCGGCTGCCGGGCGACATCGTGATTGAACGCGAAGGCGTGCGCATCTACATCCCGCTGGTCAGCGGCCTCATCCTGAGCGCGATCCTTTCGGCCGCATTCTGGTTCTTCCGCCGCTGAGCCGCGCCGCCTGCCCGTCGCGGTTCAACCGGCAGGGTGTATGGTAGGCGTGTCGGAGTCCTCCGCGCGCCGGGGCAGCAGACCCGATACCCAAACGCCGGCCTCGTAGAGCAACCACATCGGCACGGCCAGCAGCGACTGCGAAACCACGTCGGGCGGGGTGAGGAATGCGCCGACTACGAAGCACCCGAGGACCACGTAGGGCCGCATCTCCTTCAGCTTGGCGCGCTCGATGACCCCGGCGCGCACCAGCAGCACCGTGGCCACCGGAATCTCGAACACCACGCCGAATGCCACGAACATGGAGAGTATGAAGTCAAGATAACTGTTGATGTCGGTCATCACCGCGACCCCGGTCGGCGCCGTACTGGTGAAAAAGCCGAAGATGACCGGGAACACCACGAAATAGGCGAAGGCAACGCCGCAATAGAACAGCAGCGTGCTGGAAACGAGCACCGGCAACACCAGCCGCTGCTCGGATGCGTACAGGCCCGGCGCAACGAATCCCCACACCTGGTACAAAACGTAGGGCAGCGCGATGAACAGCCCGAGCACGGCAACCAGCTTGAATGGCGCCATGAACGGCGCCGCCACGCCCGTGGCGATCATGGTCGCGTTCGCCGGCAGCAGCCGCATCAGCGGCTGGGCCATCCAGGTGTAGATCTCGTCCGCGAAGAACGACAGGCCGACCACGATGACGAGCACGGCGAGCAGGCTGCGCATGAGGCGCGTGCGCAGCTCGACCAGGTGCTCGATGAAGGTCTGCTCGCGATCGCCGGGCGGCGCTTGATCTTCGGTGTCCATGGCCTCAGGGGTGGCGGGGCGGCAGCGAGCCGATCAGGGCTGCTTCGGAGGGGCGCTCTCGCCGGCAGGGGGGTCGGCGCGCCCGGCGGCGATCGCCGGGTCGGTCCGGGTCGCCTTCTCGAGGTCCCCGGCGAGCGCATTCAGGGGGGCTTCGAGTTTCTCGCGCGCCCGGCGCATCTCGTCGAAGGCGATCTCCCGCTCGATCTCGCTGCGCACGTCGTTCACCTGGCGGCGGATGCGTCCTATCCAGTAACCCGCGCGGCGGGCGAACTGCGGCAGCTTCTCCGGCCCGAACACGACCAGCGCGATGACCGCGATGACCACCAACTCCCAGAATCCTATGTCGAACATGCGCGTGACGGGCGCGGGCACAACGCGAGCGGGGCAACCGGGGAGCCCGCCGCGCCGTCCCGCCGCCTAGGACGAGGTCTTGTCGCCCTGCTTGGCGCTGTCGCCTTCGATCACCCGATCGCTCGCGGACTTCGAGGCGTCATCCTCACCCTCGCGCAGCGCCGAGCGGAAGCCCTTGATGGCGCTGCCGAGATCGCCGCCCAGCGACTTGATCTTGCGGGTGCCGAACAGCAGCACGACGATCGCCAAGATTAGCAGTAGCTCCCAGATTCCGAATCGCATGTGTCATCTTCCCGCCGGGGCAGGCCCGGCCGTTGCGTGTTAACCGTCAGTGTCGGTGCTCGCCGCCGTCATGCACGGGGATCGCGGCTCGCCTTCTCCTCCAGCCCCGATGTGCCCGCGCGCCGCTCCAGTTCCGCCAGGACCTCGGCGACGGGTATATCGAGGTGGCTGAGCAGCACCATGCTGTGGAACCACAGATCCGCGGTCTCCCGCACGACCTGGCGCGGGTCGCCGCCCTTGGCCGCGACGACGGTCTCCGTGGCCTCCTCGCCTATCTTCTTCAGTATCGTGTCGAGGCCCTTGTGATACAAGCGGGCGACGTAGGAACTCTCCGGGTCCGCGTTCTTGCGGGCCCGCAGCACGGCGTTCAGCTCGGCGAGCACGTCGCTCACGTCAGCGGCCGGCGTGCTTTGAGATGAGGGCCTTCAACCGCGCCGCATCGGCCGGGTGCTGCGGCGCGCGATTCTCGAAGATCTCCCGCGGCGTGATGCCGCGTTTGCCGTAGTAGCTGGCGTTGGCGGCGTGGTCGATCTCCATCACCGAACCGTCGAGCGCGACGCCCGCGAACAGGCCACGGCTGCGCGAGTACGACAGGATCTCGGACCGCAGTTGCACGTCGGTCGCCGCCTGCGCGCTGCGGCCCACCGGACCGGCCGCGACCGCGGCGTCGGCGCCGAGGGTGAACTTGCCGTTCACCAGGCTATCCAGCCCACGGTAATTCTTGAATACGAGGATCACGTCGGTCGCCGAAGCCCCGGCCTGGAAGCCGACACTGCCGCCGGCCAGGGTGAGAAACACCGGGTCGCTCCACTGGCGTCGCGCACGGTCCCGGCGCATCACGATCCCCTTGCCGTAGCGGCCGCCGACGATGAATCCCGCCTTGATCACGCCCGGGACGATAGCGATCGCCTGCGCGTTGGCGAGCAGGTTGGGAGGAATGGCATTCTCGGGGATGGCCATGATGTCCTCCATGACCTCGGTGGCCTCCTTGACCTTCACTCGCTGTTCCTCGGCCGCGGTCGCCGTGCCGGTGTACCCCAGCAACGACGCCACCAGCAACGCGTATCCGACGAAGAGAGTGCGCTGTTTCATGTTCGAGTTGTCCTCCGGTCGTTGGCGGCCGTCACTTGGCGATGATCGGCTCGACCTCGAGCCACCGATGATCCTGCAGGCGCTTGAAGAAACAACTGTGACGGCCGGTGTGGCACGCGATGCCATCCTTTTGATCCACAAGGAGAAGGATAACATCGTTGTCGCAGTCCAGGCGAATCTCGCGCACGGTCTGCACGTGGCCGGACTCCTCGCCCTTGCGCCACAGCCCGCCTCGCGAGCGGGACCAGTAAACGGCCCTGCCCTCCGCCGCGGTCAGCGCCAGCGCCTCGCGATTCATCCAGGCGACCATCAGCACCTTGCCGGTACCCGCTTCCTGGGCGACTGCCGGAATGAGACCGTCCGGAGTCCAGTTAATTTCATCCAGCCAGTTCACGATCTGCGATCCTATAGACGGACTTCGATGCCGGCCTCGCGCATGCAGGCCTTGGCCTGCGCCACGCTGTACTGCCCGAAATGGAAGACGCTCGCTGCCAGCACCGCGTCGGCGTGCCCCTCCCGCACGCCCTCGACGAGATGCTGCAGATTGCCCACGCCGCCGGAGGCGATGACAGGAACGCTCACGGCGTCGGCGATCGCACGCGTGAGCTCCAGATCGAAACCGTCTCCCGTGCCGTCCCGATCCATGCTGGTGAGCAGGATCTCGCCCGCGCCCAGGCGGTTCACGTGCATTGCCCACTCCACCGCATCGATGCCGGTGCCGCGGCGGCCGCCGTGCGTGTACACCTCCCAGCGCGCCGCTTCGCCGCCCCTGGCCGCGCGCCGCGCATCGATCGCCACGACGATGCATTGCGAGCCGAAGCGGGCGGAGGCCTCGCCGACGAAATCCGGTCGCGCCACGGCCGCGCTGTTGACGCTGACCTTGTCGGCGCCGGCATTCAGCAGGCGGCGTATGTCCTCGACGGTGCGGATGCCGCCTCCGACGGTCAGCGGGATGAAGACCTGCGCGGCCACGGCCTCCACGACATGCACCATCGTGTCGCGCTGTTCATGGCTGGCGGTGATGTCGAGAAAGCACAGCTCGTCGGCACCCTGCTCGTCGTAGCGACGCGCAATCTCCACAGGATCGCCGGCGTCGCGGATGTCGACGAAGCGGACGCCTTTGACGACCCTGCCGGCATCGACGTCCAGGCAGGGAATGATGCGCCGGGCGAGCGCCATGGGAATTTACTTCTTGCCGGGTGTGGCGAGGGAATCCGCGAGCTTCTGCGCCTCGGCGAAGTCGATGCTGCCTTCGTATATGGCGCGACCCGTGATCGCCGCACAGATCCCTTCGCCCTCGACCTCGCAGAGCCTGCGTATGTCCTCGAGGTTGGTCACGCCGCCGGAGGCGATCACGGGTATCGCCAGCTCGCGGGCGAAGGCCACCGTGGAATCGATGTTCACGCCGTTCAGCATGCCGTCGCGACTGATGTCGGTGTAGATGATGGCGCAGACGCCATCCTGCTCGAACTGCAGCGCGAGATCGACCGCGTCGTGGCGGGCGAGCTTCGACCAGCCTTCGATTGCCACCTTGCCGTCCTTCACATCCAGGCCGACGATGATGTGGCTCGGAAACTCCATGCAGACGTCGGCGACGAAGTGCGGCGCCGTGACCGCCTTGGTGCCGAGGATGACATAGGTGACGCCGGCGTCCAGATACTGCTGGATGGTGTCCTCGTCTCGGATCCCGCCGCCGACCTGGATCGGCACTCCGGGGCAGGCCTCGCAGATGCGGTGGACGATCTCGGCGTTCACCGGCCGGCCTTTCGTCGCGCCATTCAGATCAACGATATGCAGCCGCCTGGCGCCCGCCTCCACCCATCGCCGCGCCATCGCGACCGGATCCTCGGAGTAGACCGTGCCATCCTCCATCCGCCCCTGGCGAAGTCGGACGCATTTTCCGTCCTTGATGTCGATCGCAGGGATGAGAAGCATTCGGCTTAACGCGGAGGGAGAACGGTGAAGAGACGACTTGCCGGGGTAGCGATGACGTGCGGATCGTCGTGAGGCTTCGGTTGTTTAAATGGTAGCACAGCGCCTGCGCCGGTTGTAGATAGCGTTCTCAGTTCAAAATTCAGCGGTCAGCGCGTTCTCGACCCGCGGCCGGCAAGGCGGCCGGTCCGTCAATGCGCCTCGTCCCAGTTCGCGCCGACTCCCAGGTCGACCAGCAGCGGGACCGCGAGCGAGGCCGCCCCGCTCATCAGCTCCGGAACCCGCGCGCGCACGGCATCCACCGCATCCCCGGCCACCTCCAGCACCAGCTCGTCGTGCACCTGCATGACCAGACGCGCCTGCAAGGCGCTGTCCTGCAGCCACGCGTCGACCGCGATCATCGCCCGCTTGACGATGTCGGCCGCCGAGCCCTGCATGGGCGCATTGATGGCGGTCCGCTCGGCGTACTGGCGCCGCTGCATGTTGCGGGAGTTGATGTCGGGGAGGTAAAGGCGCCGCCCGAAGATGGTCTCCACATAGCCGCGCTCGCGCGCCTCGGATCGGATCCGGTCCATGTATGCGCGCACGCCGGGATAGCGCGAGAAATACAGGTCGACGTAGCGCTGGGCAGCGCCGCGCTCGATGCCGAGCTGGCGGGCCAGCCCGAACGCCGACATGCCGTAGATGAGGCCGAAGTTGATGGCCTTGGCGGCGCGCCGCTGATCATCGCCGACCGCCGAGGGCTCCAGGCCGAAAACCTCCGCCGCCGTGGCGCGATGTATGTCCTCGCCGCGCGCGAACGCGCCGACGAGCCCTTCGTCCGCGGACAGGTGCGCCATGATGCGCAACTCGATTTGCGAGTAGTCCGCGGCCACGAGCCGGCAGCCCGGCGAGGCGACGAACGCGCGGCGTATGCGCCGGCCTTCCTCGGTACGAATCGGGATGTTCTGCAGGTTCGGATCCGAGGAGGAAAGCCGCCCGGTGGCCGCCACCGCCTGGTGGTAGCTCGTGTGCACGCGGCCGGTGCGTGGATCGACCTGCTGCGGAAGCGCATCGGTATAGGTGGATTTCAGCTTGCTATAGCCGCGATGCTCCAGGATGAGCGCCGGCAGGCGATAGGTCACGGCCAATTCCTGCAGCACCGATTCCGAGGTCGACGGCTGCCCGGTGGGCGTCTTTTCGATGGGCGCAATGCCCATCTTCTCGAAGAGAATCGCCTGGATCTGCTTCGGTGAGCCGAGATTGAAGGGCTGCCCCGCCTCCCTGTGCGCCTCCTGCTCCAGCGCCGCGATGCGCTCGGCGAGCGAGCGGCCCTGTTCAGCGAGCAAGGCGGTGTCGATGAGCACGCCCGCCCGCTCCATCCGCGAGAGCACCGGCACCAGGGGGATCTCGATGTCCTCGTACAGGCCGCGCAGGCGGGCATCGGCCGACAGCCGGGGCCAGAATCCCCGGTGCAACTGCAGGCTCACGTCGGCGTCCTCGGCCGCGTATTCGCTGGCCTGCTCCAGCGGCACCTGGTTGAAGGTCAGCTGGTTCGCGCCCTTGCCGGCGACATCCTCGAAGTGGATCGTTCGCCGCCCGAGGTATTTCAGCGCCAGGGAATCCAGATCGTGCCGCGTGGCGGTGCTGTCGAGCACGTATGACTGAAGCATGGAATCGTGGCGGATGCCGCGCAGCTCTATGCCGTGATTGGCCAGAACGTTGCGATCGTATTTCAGGTTGTGACCGAGCTTCGCCTTGTGCGGATCCTCGAGCAATGGCCGCAGCGCCTCGAGCACCGTTTCCGGCGCGAGCTGCTCCGGCGCACCGGCGTAGTCATGGGCTATCGGAACGTAGGCGGCCTCGCCGGGCCGCATCGCGAACGACAGGCCCACGACCCGGGCGCGCATGTAGTCGAGATCGGTGGTTTCGGTGTCGAAGGCGAAGAGCTCCGAGGCGCGCAGGCGCTCGAGCCAGCGCTCGAGGTCCTCGCGCGTCAGTATGCACTCGTATTCCTGGCCGACATCCGTGCCCGCGTCGGGCGCCACCGCGGCCGCCTCGCCGTCGCCCGCGCGCTCGGCCTCGAGCAGCTCGTTCAGCCAGGTCTTGAACTCCAGTTGCCGGTACAGCGCCTTGAGCCTCTCGGTGTCGGCGGCCGCGGGCCGCAGATCCCGCGGCCCGAGCGGCAGCGGCACGTCGAGCTTCAGGCTCACCAGACGCCGCGACAGCGGCAAATGGCCGATGGCGGCGCGCAGGTTCTCGCCGATCTTCCCCTTGATCTCGTCGGCCCGCGCGATGACCCCATCGAGGCCGCCATACTCGCTTATCCATTTCGAGGCGGTCTTGGGTCCGACCTTCTCCACCCCCGGCACGTTGTCGACGCTGTCGCCGATGAGCGCGAGGTAATCGACCATCTGTGCCGGCTCGACCCCGAACTTCGACTTGACGCCGTCGGTGTCGAGCGTGCTGTTGTCCATCGTGTTGACGAGGGTGACCCTGTCGCTGACCAGCTGCGCCATGTCCTTGTCGCCGGTGGCGACGAAGGTGCGCAGGCCCATGGCCTCGGCCTGCCGCGCCAGCGTGCCGATGACGTCGTCGGCCTCCACGCCCTCGACCATCAGCAGCGGCAGACCCATCGCCCGCACCAGCGCGTGCAGCGGCTCGATCTGCGCCGCCAGCTCATCGGGCATGGGCGGACGGTGCGCCTTGTAATCGGCGAAGAGCTCGTCGCGGAAGGTCGGACCGCGTGCGTCGAAAACCACCGCGACGTAGGCGGGCTGATAGTCCTTCATCAGGCGGCGCAGCATGGCCGCCACGCCGTGTATCGCGCCGGTGGGCTCCCCGCGGGAGGTGGTCAGCGCCGGCAGGGCGTGAAAGGCGCGGTAAAACCAGGAGGAACCGTCGACCAGCAGCAGCACGGGTTCCGTGTTCATGCGGCGACGTCGCAATCCGACTCGTTCATGGGGCTACGATAGCATTCAGCGGCCCCTGCGGTGCGTTGGACAAAGCCGGGGAAGTAGTGGATGCTATCCGCACGCCTTGGGCGGCATCATCGGAGGTTCCTGCGGAACCTACCCCCGTGGCGGGCCTCCAACTCGATATCCCCGCGATCACAGAGAGTTATGATGTTCAGACATGATGTCCTAGCCGTGTTCATCGCAGCGATCCTGGCCGCTCCGACCGTCTGCCCGGCCGAGGAGAAACTCGAGCAGGTGCCGGAGGCTGCGCCACCGCCGCCGCCGCGCGTCCAGAGCGGGGAGACCCTGGAGCCGGAGGTCACCATACGCGCCGACAAGGAAGGCCAGGTCGAGGAATACCGCGTGTCCGGGCGCCTGTACATGGTCAAGGTCACCCCGAAGATCGGCAAGCCCTACTATCTCGTGGACTCAGACGGCGACGGCAAGCTCGAGTCGCGGATGAGCCACCTGAATTCCAACTTCGTCGTTCCGAGCTGGGTGATTTTCAGCTGGGACTGAGTCCCGCGGCGGCGACCGATGCAGGTCGAGGGCCGGTCTCGAAGGTCTCCTTCGTTGCGAACTCCCGCCGCCCGTTAGCCACGCCGCCTGCCGCAAAGCCGCGCGCAGCCGGTGTGGATGAGCGCACGCAATCCCCATCCCGTTTCGCTTTGCAGCATCCCCTGCCCCCGGCGATTTGCGCACGGGTGCTCGCGGCGTCTCTTTACAAGCCGCAGCGTTTGGATTAATTAGTTGCCCGCAATCTTCACTGTCGTATTTCTGGTGATCGACGTCCAGAAAGTTGCAGCGAAAGTGTGGGGGGCTGTGAATGAGCAAGAAATCCTTGCCCGTAGGAATGTCGGACGAGGCAGCGTGGAGGGAAGGGGACGAGGAGCCGGGGGAGGGCTACTCCGAGGCTCCCGCGGTGAAATCCACGAAGAACCGGCCCGGCAAGCCGTCGCGACAGCGCATCGAGGAGTACTTCGAACGCAAGAGGCTCGCGGAGGCACTGCAGGAGGAATTGGGTGAAGATTTTTTCCAGCGTCTGAGTCTGTAACGATCGTTTCTCGCTGTCGCGGCCCGCAACAACGTCGGAATGCGGTCGGCGCCATTTTTCCCGCCGCGATGTCCCGCCGGTCGACGATCGGGCCGATCGCTCAGTTGATCCTGTCCAACACCGCGGCTACCTCTTGACCCGAGGCGCAGGCCAGGATCTCGGACTGCAACTTCGCGAGCGCCCCGGCGTGACTGTCCTTGATGATGCGCTTGATCTCGAGCAGGGCCGCGGGATGCACGCTGAATTCCTTCAGCCCGAGCGCCAGCAGCAGGCGCACGTAGCGAGGATCGCCGGCCATCTCTCCGCACATGGCCACCGCCTTGCCGCTCTTCTCGCCGGCCTCGATCGTGTGCCGGATCAGACGCAGGACGCCCGGATGCAGCGGATCGTAAAGATAATTGACCTCGTCGTTGACGCGATCGATCGCCATCGTGTACTGAATGAGATCGTTGGTGCCTATGGAGAGGAAATCCATGTGCCTGACGAACAGATCCGCGCAGACCGCCGCCGCCGGCACCTCGATCATGCCTCCGACCTTCATCCCCTCATCGAACTCGATGCCGCGCGCGCGGAACTCGGATCGCACCTCCTCGAGCAGCATCATCACCTGCTGCACCTCGTGCAGGCTGGACAACATCGGGATCATCAGCCGAACCGGCCCGAGCGCCGAGGCGCGGAGGATCGCTCTCAGCTGAGGCCGGAACAATGACGGGTCCTTCAGGCACAGCCGCACGGCCCTCAGGCCAAGCGCCGGGTTGGCGGCCACCGGCCGGTCCTGATAGCCGCCGTCGACGGTCTTGTCGGCGCCGAGATCGAGCGTGCGTATCGTCACCGGTATGCCGTTGAGGGCGCGTAGCACGTCGGAGTATCGCTCGAACTGCTCCTCCTCATCGGGAAGATGCTGCCGGTTCATGTACAGGAACTCGGTTCGATAAAGCCCGATTCCCTTGGCGCCGATCCGCCGCACGGCCTCGAAGTCCGCGGGCAGCTCGATATTCGCCAGCAGGCTCACCTCCACGCCGTCCATCGTGACCGCCGGGGCCTCCTTCAGCTTGGCCAACTCCGCGTAATAGCGGCTGTCGGCGGCCTGCTTGTCGCGGTAGTAGCTGAGGATGTTGTCGTCCGGCTCGACGATGACCACGCCGTTCTTTCCGTCGACGATGACGATGTCGTCATCGCGGATGTAACGACGCGCCTGATGCACGCCCACTATCGCCGGTATGCCGAGGCTGCGGGCAAGTATCGCCGTGTGCGAGGTCGGTCCGCCGTACTCGGTAATGAAGGCGGCGATGCCGTGATGTTGCATGAGCACGGTGTCCGCAGGCGTCAGGTCGTCGGCCAGCACCACCAGGTCGCGGAGTCGGCTGTCCGGAATCTCGTGCTTGGCCGGGATCTGGTTGGCGAGAATGCGCTGTATGCGGTTGACCACGTGATCGACGTCGTCGCGCCGCGTGCGCAGGTACGGATCGTCCATCTCGTCGAAGACGACGACCAGCGCGTCGCGTTGCAGCTTCAGCGCCCACTCCGCGTTGCAGCGCAGCTCGGCGATCAGTCGAACCGGCTCCTGCGTGAGGGAGGAATCCTCCAGCATCAGCAGGTGGGTGTCGATGAACGCGGCGACGTCCGCCGCCGTGGACTTCGGCACGTGCTCGCGTATGGCGCGCAGCTGGAGCCGGGCGGCCGTTATCGCGTTCTGCAGCCGCAGGATCTCCGCGTTCACCTTCTCCTTGGCGATGGCGTACTCCTGGACCTCAAGCTGGTCGCGCTCGAGTATGTGCACCCGGCCGACGACGACGCCGCGCGAGACACCTACGCCGTGGATCGTAAAGGTCATTCAGCCTCTCCGAATCGATCCTTCACCAGTTGCGCGAGGTCATTGACCGCCTGCTCCGCATCCGGACCCTCGCCGACGATGTCGATGCTCGTGCCCTTGCCCGCCGCCAGCATCATGACGCCCATGATGCTCTTGCCGTTCACCTCCTTGGCCTCGCGCGTGATCTTGATCTCGGACTCGTAGCGCGATGCCAGCTGCACGAACCTCGCGGCGGCCCGGGCGTGCATGCCGAGCTTGTTGCAGATTGTCACCGATTGCTTGTACATGCGCCTCAGGGTTCCTTCGCAGGTTCCGGCATCTCGAACACGCCGTCCATTCCTCCGCTCACCGCCTTGGCGGCCAGCGCGGCCAGGTCCAGTTGCGGATAGTTCAGCACGCGTATGAGCATCGGCAGGTTGATGCCCGTCACCACCCGCGTGCGGCCCGAATCCAGCAGCCGCGCCGCGATATTGCTGGGCGTGGATCCGAACAAGTCGGTCAGCACGAGGACGCCGTCGCCCGTATCGAGCGCAGCCAGCGCCGTCCTTGCCCGTTGCAGCAACGCCTCCGGATCGCAATCGCGCGACGCGCTGATCATGTCGGTGGCGAGCGGGGAATCCGCCAGTGCGACGTGCGCCGAATCCAGCAGCGCGCGCCCGATATCGTCGTGCGTGATGATCAATAGTCCGACGCTCATAAATCCCTTCCGTCCGGCCTTGCGTTAACCCGCCCGGGACGACTCGTGGCCGATATCCCGGTGACTGACG
>JAWLAN010000014.1:0-139767 GCA_041395385.1 Gammaproteobacteria bacterium | reverse complement strand
CCTCATGAACGCCGCCTGCTGGGGCGAGGAGTCATGAAATTTGTGGGGATCCCTCAGAGGCAGACCCCTTTCGTCGATTGGGAAAAGGAGGATGGCGTCGCGGCCGGCGTTGAACAACGTCCGATAACGCGTCTCGCTCTCCCTCAGCGACTGCTCCGCGGCCATCCGCGCCGTGACGTCGGTGATGACACCGTGCCAGAGTACGCTGCCGTCGCTTTCGCGCACGGGCATCGCGCTGCCCTCGATCCAGATCTCACTCTTCCTGGGATGGCGCACCCGCAACGTTGTGCGCCATGGCGACATCCTGTCAGCCGAGGCGCGCAGGGTCGACTTTAGTTGCTCCGCGTCCGCGGACGGGAACATCGTCGTGATGAAGCTTGCGTCGCTGCGCAGCGCATCGGGCGGGACGCCGAAGATCTCCTCGATCGCAGGGCTGGCGTAGGGAAAGCTGAAGGTTCCCTCCGGCCGCATGCGCAAGGAGAAGATGACGCTCGGCGATGAGGAGGCGATCTTGGCGAGCCGATCCTGCAATCTGAACTGGTCGGCGCGCGCCTTTCGGGCCAGTCCATACCCGATGAGCGCGGATACGACGATGAAGCCCACCCAGCTGAGCACGTGGGCGCGCTCGAATTGGCCGGGGTCGGCGGCGGCCGGCGGCAGGCTGGATTCGGTCAGGAGCAGCCACAGAAGTCCGAGGAGCACGTAGCCGGCGAACAAGACTTCCGCGAATTTTTTACGCACTGTCCACATCACGCATGGGCTCCCCTGTGCCTGGTGTGCCGGCGGAATTCACCCGCATCGGCGCCGCAAAGGATGGTCGATTGACTGGATCATGGCGTGATCATCCGCGATCGGCGCGCGGGCTCGAACGTTTGGTGCAGGCGCGTCCCTGATTGGCGAGCCGACGACGCACGGCACCACCCCGCCGCCGAGGCATGAATTGCCATCGGCGGCAGGCTACTCCGGAGTTTGTTGGAAGACAAAAACGACGGGTCGGGCTCAGGTCCCCTCGCCATGCACGGCGGAGGCAGTCACATCGGTGGTGGACGCCTTGGCGGAACTGGCGGCGCCTTCGCGCTCGCGGCGGACGCGCTCGTAGATCTCCTCGCGGTGCACGCTGACATGCTTCGGTGCGCCTATCCCAATGCGCACGTGATTGCCCTTGATCCCGAGCACGGTGACCGTGACGTCGTCACCAATATTGACGCTTTCGTTTATCCGACGGGTGAGAATAAGCACATTTGTCTCCCTCGCAGCGACGCTGCAACAAATTCCAGAACCGGGTGGGGACGGGACCCGAGAGGCGCCGGTCGCCACGGTCATGGTGGTGCCGGCAGGATGCGGTCTTCGAAACGTGGCTGGCCAGACAATTTTTTGGGGCTGACCAGCGGGGGCGGCGAATGCACCGCTGCGCCCCTTGAACGGAGATTATACAGCGCTGCCTCCGCGCGGCCAGCGCGGATTGAAAGAGCACAAGCGCCAGCATGATCATGGCCGCCGGCAGCGCACAATTGCGCACTGCGGCAATTCCCCATCTGACCCTTCCTCGAACCTGCTGTCCCCCCGGTGACCAGCGACCGGCGTGTGAACGAGCGCCGTGTGCTCGGCGGTATGTGCGGAACTGATTACGCTGTGTTCAATCACCGCGCGTGCGAGACAGGAACCCTCATCCCCGGGCGGCAAGCACGCCTATCCCTGCGAACACGAGGACCACGCCCAGCCACTGGATACGCCCCATCGCTTCGCGCAGCACCAGCCAGGCCAGCAGGGTGGTCACGGCACCGAACGCCGAGGTCGCCACGGCAGCGGTCACGCTGTCGCTGCGACTGCCGACAAACAGGCAGTAATGGCCGGCTGCGTCCATGAGACCCTGCGCGATGAGGAATTGCCACCAGCGTCCGTGAACGTTCGGCCCTTGTCGGAGCACAGCGAAGTATCCCAGCAGGGTGATAAAACTCACGATGCGCCCCATCCAGGCGATCTGCAGTGGCTCGTAATAGGGCGTGGCGGCCTGGGCAGCGATGACCAACACCGCGTGCGCGAGACAAGCCCCTGCGGCAATGAATAACGTTACGTGGAGCGCGCCCCGAGCGCGCCGCTCCTCCCCGTTGCCCCCCTGCTCGTGGCTGAGTGCGACCAGCATCACACCGAGTATCGTCCCGGTGATGGCTGCCCATTGGATCGCATCGGGCCGCACGCCCCGTGAATACCAGTAGGCGGCGATCAGCACCGGATGGCTGGCGACGATCGGCGCGACGACGCTGACGGGACCGCGTGCGAGCGCCGCATAGAGCATCACGCCCATGACGGCCGTGCTGACGCCGTACCCGGCGATCAGCAGCAGCCCGGCAGGCGCGATCGGCGGGAAGTCGCCGCCGCCCAGAACGGCGATAGTCAGGAGAAAGCTGCCGACCGCGACCACACCGAGCATGGCGCTGGGCGCGCCGAGCGCGCGGCCGCTGAAGCGACCCGCGAAGTCCGCCCCGCCGAGAAACAGCGCCGCGAAGCTCCCCCAGATCGCCCCTTCCATACACGGCTATCGTCGACGCGCCCGTGGCGGCACGATGCCGCCGGCGCGGCATGCCACGCGCGACGGGCCGAGGCTCGCGCTGTTCGATGCTACGCAGGATGACGACGCGAACACCTGCCACGCTGCGAGCGGACGCAACGCAGTATCGCGGCGGATGGAACGCCTTGCCGGCGACGACGGTCGGCCCGTCGGAGCGATGGGTGGTGGTGTGCAATACGTCGGAAAGACGATGCGGTTCTCGCGCGACGCACTCGGCGTGCCGTGGGTCGCATGGGCCAGGCGCGCGCCGTGTGGCGCCTCGCCAGCGGCGGGCGGGTAAGCGCACGGTTCCCGAACCCCGCAATCGATCGCAGCCATGACGCATCCATGATATCGACCGTTCAGTGCGCGACAAGTCCCTGTTTCGGCTGCCAGCGTTCGACGCCGCATGCGTGCCCGGCCCGCAGCGGGCCGCGTCACCGGGCGTATCAACGCACCGTCAGTGACGGCATCTGCGTGCGCAGTCGCGCGATCAGCGAGGTATCCTCGAGGGGATCGATCCGTCGCGGCCCGCCCCCGCGGCATCGTTGCAGGACCCAGTGGGTCACGCCGGCATCCGCCAACTGCCTCGCCATCTCCAGCAGGTCGGATTCGCCGAGCTGCTGCGGGTCCACGGTGGTACGCACCTCGTGCGCGACGCCCGATGAGACGAGCGTCGCCAGGCTTCGATACACGATCGCGCCGGCGCCGTGCCCGGTGACCTCGCCATAACGGTCGACGGGCGCCTTGACGTCGAAGCCGACCCAGTCGGCCCGCGCCAGCGCCTGTTCGAAGCGCGCCGGACTCGCACCGGTGGTGTGCAGACCGACGGCGAAACCCAGTTCGCGCACCTCGTCCATCGCCGCCGGCAGTGCGGGCTGGGACAGCGGCTCGCCGCCGCTGAAGACCACGGCCTCCAGCAGGCCGCGGCGGGCGAGCAGGAAAGCGCGGATCTGCTCCCACCCGAGCCGCCCCGGCTGGAACGGCAGCAGCGCGGGGTTGTGACAGTAACTGCAGCGCCACGGGCAGCCCTGGCAGAAGAGCACTGCCGCGAGCCTGCCCGGGAAATCGATGGTGGTGAAGGGGGCGATGCCCCCTATCACCGGTGCCGGATGGGGCACCGTCAGCGGACGAGCGCGCGCTCCGCGCGTTGCTCGGTGTAGTGCAGGCGTTCGCGGTGCTCGCTCTGCTTGCCGGGGTTGAACTCGGATACCGGGCGGTGATAGCCCATGACCCGCGTCCACACCTCGCAGCGGGTACGTTCCTCGTCGCGCAGGACCGCTTCGATCTCATGACTCATGGTGTCGCTTCCTCCTCGCAGATGGACGTTGCACACGCCTTGCCCGTCTGCTTGCGGGCAAGGATCTCCTGGTCGCACTTCGGACAGAATTCGTGCTCGCCGGCGAGATAACCGTGCCGCGGGCAGATCGAGAACGTCGGCGTTATGGTCAGATAGGGCAGGCGGAAACGCGACAGCGCCGTGCGCACCAGCTTCATGCAGGAGTCCGCCGAGGAGATCCGCTCGCTCATGTACAGGTGCAGTACCGTGCCGCCCGTGTATCGCGTCTGCAGGGCGTCCTGGCAGCCCAGGGCCTCGAAGGGATCGTCGGTGTATCCGACGGGCAGCTGGCTGGAGTTGGTGTAGTACGGCCTCTCCGGCGTGCCGGCCTGCAGGATGCCGGGATAGCGCTTGCGATCCTCCTTGGCGAACCGGTACGTCGTGCCCTCCGCCGGCGTCGCCTCCAGATTGTAGAGATGCCCGGTCTCCTCCTGGAAGGCGCGCAGCCGCTCGCGCAGGTGATCGAGCAGGCGCACGGCCATGTCGTGGCCGCGTTCGGTGGAGATGTCGTCGCTCCCGCCGGTGAAGTTGCGGATCATCTCGTTGATGCCGTTGACGCCGATCGTGGAGAAGTGATTGCGCAGGGTGCCGAGATAGCGCTTCGTGTACGGGAACAGGCCCCCGTCCATCAGCCGCTGTATGGTCTTGCGCTTGATCTCCAGGCTCTGCTTCGCCAGCTCCGCCAGCCGGTCGACGTGCTCGAACAGCGCGGATTCGCGCCCCTTGTGCAGGTAGCCCAGCCGCGCGCAGTTGATGGTCACCACGCCGACGGAGCCGGTCTGCTCGGCGGAGCCGAACAGGCCGTTGCCGCGCTTGAGCAGCTCGCGCAGGTCGAGCTGCAGGCGGCAGCACATGGACCGCACCATGCCGGGGGAGAGATCGGAATTGAGGAAGTTCTGGAAGTACGGCAGCCCGTACTTGGCGGTCATGGCGAACAGGCGTTGCGCATTCTCCGACTCCCACGGGAAATCGGCCGTGATGTTGTAGGTCGGGATCGGGAAGGTGAACACCCGCCCCCTGGCGTCGCCCGCGGTCATGACCTCGATGTAGGCGCGGTTGATCATGTCCATCTCGGACTGCAGCTCGCCGTAGGTGAACGGCATCTCCTCGCCGCCGATGACGGGGACCTGTTCGCGCAGGTCCTCCGGGCAGACCCAGTCGAAGGTCAGGTTGGTGAACGGCGTTTGCGTGCCCCAGCGCGACGGCACGTTGAGGTTGTACACGAACTCCTGGATGGTCTGCCGCACCGCCTCGTAGTCGAGCGCGTCCTTGCGCAGAAACGGCGCCAGATAGGTGTCGAAGGAGCTGAAGGCCTGCGCGCCCGCCCACTCGTTCTGCAGCGTGCCGAGGAAGTTCACCGCCTGGCCCAGCGCGCTGGACAGGTGCCTGGGGGGACCGGCCTCGATCTTGCCGGGCACGCCGTTGAAGCCCTCGTGCAGGAGCTGGCGCAGCGACCAGCCGGCGCAGTAGCCGGCCAGCATGTCCAGATCATGGATGTGTATGTCGGCCTCGCGGTGGGCCTGGCCGATCTCCGGGGGATAGACGTGCGAGAGCCAGTAGTTCGCCACCACCTTGCCGGAGACGTTGAGGATGAGGCCGCCGAGCGAATAGCCCTGGTTGGCGTTGGCCTGCACCCGCCAGTCGTCGCGATCGAGATACTCGTTGATCGAGGCGGCGACGTCCAGCAGGGTGCGGCGGTCCTGGCGCTGGCGCGCGCGCGAATCACGGTAGGCGATGTAGGCGCGCGCCGTGCGCAGATGATTGCCGACGATCAGGGTCTGTTCGACGATGTCCTGGACCTGCTCGACCGTGGGCGGGGAGCCGTCGAAACGATGGCGCAGCACCTTGAGCACCTGGCCGGTGAGTAGGCGCGCCTCCTCCTCTTCGAACTCGCCGGTGGCATTGCCGGCGCGACGAATCGCCGAGACGATGCGTTCGGCGTCGAACGGCGCCTCGACGCCGGTGCGTTTGACGATGCGCGCGGGAAGCAGGCCCTGAGCGGCGGCGGTACGCGGCGCGGACGGATCGACAGCGAGGCTCGTTGCTGACATCACTCCCCCCAATTCGGCGTCTCTGTTCTTGGCAGGCCGCGCCCCCGGGCGTCCCCGCCGCGGCCGATTGAGGGCAGATTATGGCGCACATGACCACAACATGTCGTTGATCCATGTCATGGAATGCCCATATATGGCGTACAGGCGACATGCGGGCCCCGAGCGCGTGTCGAGCCGCAGGCGCCGCCTACCAGATGAAGAACAGCAGGCTCCAGGAGACCAGCACGCCAGACAGGGCCGCGAGCAGCGCGCCGTAGGCGGCCCAGATTCTTACCCGCGGCGTCTCGCGAAAGCGCAGCAGACGCCAGCCGAGGACCGCGCTCCACGCCGCTCCTGCGGAGAGCAACAGGCCGCGCCCCCATTCCAGCCCCGGCAGCCGGACCCCCTCGGCGGCCAGCATCGTGACGGTGAGGACCGACAGGCCCAGGAACACGCCGATGCCGCCGATCGGGATCAGGGCGTAGGCGAGCCGGGCGGCATTGATGGACCTGCGACCCGGAAGACAGGCGGCGGCCACGTGCAGCCACGACCACACCCATCCTCCTATGATCAGCGCGGCCGCGCCGATGTAGGCGAGGATGAGCAGGCCGTCCAGCCATGTGAACGTGTCGGCCGTCTGCGGGTAGTGGGTCAACGCCCACCACGGCGCGCCGCTGTCGAGCAGCCACCACAGCCTGCGCGTCACGGCCCATTCCGCCGCCAGTTGCTTGGCGGCGACGAACCACGGCGAGGCCGACCATTGAAAGGCGCCGATGGCGGTGCCAATGACGCCGAAGACCAGCAGGCGCGCCTCCCACGGATTGACGCTCTCCTGCGGCAGCTCCAGCACCTCACGTCCCGGCGCGCGCAGCGCCAGCGTCACGGCACCGCGCTGTCCGCTGCAGCGGCCGCACATGTGGCACTGTGCCGCGCCGGTCATGCGGCGGATGTCGACGAGCGGCGCGCAGTCGACCGCGCCGCGGGGGTCGATGCTCGATTCCCAGCGCCTGCGATCGACGCGGAAATGCAGGGGCGCTACGCGTGCCAGGAGGCCGAACACGCCGTTGACCGGACACAGGTGGCGGCACCACACCCGCTTGCCGCGTCCGTAGAGGAAGCCGACCGCCATGGCCGCCAGCGTCGAGCCGCCGAGCACGAGCAGCGCCGGCTTCGGATAGTCGTACACGCTCACGAGCTGGCCGTACACCGTGGTCGCGAGGAATGCAGTGAGCGGCCAGCCCGGCCAGCGCAGCCACCGGGGGATGCCGAGCCCGAGGCCGTGGCGACTGGCGAACTCGCTGAGCGCTCCCTCCGGGCATAGCAGGCCGCACCACAGCCTCCCCGCCAGCAGGACCGAGACGATCACGAACGGCCACCACAGCCCCCAGAACAGGAACTGCGCGACGAGCGTCAGGCTGCTGCCCATGCGCGCGTCCATGGCCGGCAGCGGCAGGAAGGCCGGCACGGTGATGAGGCCGACATAGAAGGCCGCGACGATGACCTGCACGGCCGTCACGACGCCGCGGCGCCGGCGCAGGAGCTCGCCAAGGCGTGCCACGGCGCCATCGGCGACGCCGTCGGGCGGATCTCCCCCGCCGCCCCGCCGCGAGCTCCCGCAGCGCAGCCTTGCCGCGGCCGCGGCGGGCTGCGGCGGGCAGGCACTCACGTCCGTGCAGCTATCGGGGCGGAAATGCGGGTCGCGCACGAAGAGGAGCTCCGCGAGGCCGCCATCCGTCATGCCCGGCGCGCTGCGAGGCGGAAGGGGCGCAGCACAGCCGCGAGCGCGAGCCAGTAGCACGACCACGCCAGTACCGTCAGCAGCGCGGGTCGGGCCCGCCAGCCGGTGAACGCGGCCACGACGTTGCCCATCCCGGCGCTGTCGTCGAGTACGTCGGACAGATCCCATAGCGGATCGACGAGTGCCGGCAGCGCTTCCATGCCTATGAGGCGCTCGACGGTGGTCACGATCAGGGCCGATGCGAGCAGCAGCAGGATGAATCCGGTGACGCGGAAGAACGTGCTCCATGACAGGAGCAGCGCGCCTTGCCACATGGCCCATGCCGTCAGCATGGCCGCTGCCAGTCCGCCGGCAGCCGCGCCGAGATACGCCGCGAGATCCGCGCCGCCGCGCTCCAGGCCCAGGCCATAGAGGAAGATCACGGTCTCCGCGCCTTCGCGTCCGACCGCGATGGCTGCGAGCGCCGCCAGTCCGAACAGCCTGCCGCTGCCCGAGGCCGCGCTGGCGCTTGCCTCCAGGGTGCGTGCGAACTCGCGGCCGTGCCGCCGCATCCAGAGCACCATCTGGATGATGAGCGCCGCGGCGATCGCGATGATGGCGGTCTGAAAGTACTCGAGCGCCTCGCCGCCGAGCTGGCCCTGCACCGAGAAGATTGCCAGCGCGAGCGCCGCCGCGAGCCCGATGCCACCGGCGACGCCGCCCCAGAGGTACAGGCGCGCGCCGGCCACGCGATTCCTGCGGATCCACGCGTAAAGGATTCCCACGATCAGGACCGCCTCGAGCGATTCACGCCAGACGATGAAGAAGGCGCTGCCCATGCGTCACGTCCTCCCTTTGTGTGCCACCGGCCCAGCCGCCACTGCGCGCCCGGCGGGCGATCCGGCGAGGCCGCCGCCCGCGGAGATGTCGAAACTCATGGCTGCAGGGCGCGGGCCGCACCTTCCCGGCAGGACTCGGCGCGCAGCCCGGGATCGGAACAGGTGCGGTCGCGGCTCCTCATTGGCTGGACGCGGCGCCGTCGTCGACGACCACGATCTCTCCGCGCGCCGTCTCCGGATGAAATTCGCCGAAGAAGCGGTAGACCCCTGGCTTCAACGGGGCAAAGACGACCGCGCGGCTGACGCCCGGGGCGAGCACCGTCTCCTTCTTGAGCTCGAGGCTCTCGAACTCCTCCGGTCCCGGCCCGCGGTTGTGCACCATGATCTTGAAGCGCACGCCCGCCGGCACCGTGACGCGCTCGGGATGAAAGCGTCCCGCCTTCGCCTCCAGGTGAAACGTCGGCAGCTCCCCGGCCCCTGCCGATGCCGAAGCGAAGGCGGCAAGCAACGCAATCGCCGCCGTCACGAGCGTCCCGCGGGCCGCATTCGACGCCTGCCGCCGAGGAACGCCGCCCCCGCGGCGGGGGCGGGCAGGGCGGAAGATGACGGAGGCGCTCATCAGAACGCCGCCTTCACGCGTACGCCGAAGATCTTCACGAGATCGGCGGCGTCGTTCGCGCCGGGGTTGTGCACGAGCTGGAAGTCAGGGGTGATGTCGAGCTGACTGTGCAGCTGCCAGCGGTAATAGATCTCCGCGATCTGCTCGGCACCGTCCGCGGTATAGCCGAAATCCGGTGTGCCGTCGCCGTCGGCATCGACCGTGGCTGAAGCGTCCTGGAAGTCGTCGGTCGAGTCGAGCCAGCCCCAGGCGACTCCTATGGCATCGCTCGAACGGTCCCAGTAGCGGCCGCCGAACTCCGCACCCAGCGTCAGCGCCTTGTCGAAGGTTCGTTGACCTTCCTGCAGCGCATGGCCGTAGCGCCCGAACAGCGTGATGGCGTCGTGCACGCGCTGATCGAAGCTCAGTCCCACGCCCTCGTGCGTGCGGCTCAGGCCGTCGAAGCCGGGAGCCTGGGGGTTGTGCCAGGCATAGAGGCGATAATTTCCGTCCAGGCCGCCGAAGAACTTGCGGCCGAACTCGAGCTGGCCGACGAACATCGGTGAATCGAAGCTGTCGTCGAAGCTCGCGCCGCTGCCGGCGCCGAACGCCGCGACGGAGGCCTGCCACCACTCCGGGTCCTGCTGGTCGCTGCGGTAGGCGAGGCGCACGCCCGGCGTGAAGCCGTAGATGTCCATGCCCATGTCACCGCCGGAGTCGAGCAGCGCGTTGTGCACGAAGACGTTATTGAGGAACCGCGTTGACTCGTCGTCGGCAGCGACGTTCTGATCGAAGAACACGAACGGGTCGATCTTGCCGAAGTTGAGCTCCAGGTGCTTCTTCGAGAGCGGCTTGTGGCCCTTGAGCGGCAGCGGCACATCGAGCTGGTACCAAGCCTGTGCCAGCAGCGCCGCCGAGTCGTCACCGTTGGTGAGTGCGAAGGCGGTGGTGTTGGGTGTGCTGGTGAACGTCGGGTTCAGTTCGCTGAGACCATTGCCCTGCCCGAAGCGGAACTGCGCGAAGATGCGTCCCTCGGCGTTGCCGAACTCGCCGCCTGGCAGCGTCACGGCCACGTCGCCGCGGTAGTTGAGCTCGGAGTCGTCCTCCCCGGTGAACGTGCTTTCCTCGTCCGCGTACTGGCCGACCATCGTGAGCTGCGCGCCGGCGGTGATGCCCTCGAGGGCCTCGATGGTGCGTGCCTGTCTCTGGACGGCGAGCGTGCGGATCTCGACGTCCTTGAGGCGCGCGACGACCTCGGGGTCGCGTTCGCTGATGTGATCGTCGGCGATCGATTGCTCGACGCGCCGGTTGGCGGCCTCGAGCGCCTCGACACGTTCGGCCAGCGCCGGCACGTCCGCGCCGGGCGCGGACGGCGACACATCTGCGGTCGCTTCGGCCGCCTGAGAACTCTGGCGATGCTCGATCTCCGTCAGCCGCGCCTCCAGCCGGCGGATCTCGGCGAGCAGATCGGCCATCGTCGGTTCCGCGGCGGGGACCGGCAGCGCGGTGAACAGCGCGATCGCGAGGGCCGGACCCTGCCTCGTTGCCGCGCGCACCTCAGTATCCCCCACGCTTGCCGATGCCGGCATAGGTGAACTCGTACTCGACGTCGAAGGCCCTGAACCAGGGGCGGACGCCGGTGAGCCGATCGGTGTGGCGGCCGAAATGCGCGTGCGGATTCTCGGACGGGGGCAGGATGGTGTACTTGACGCGGTACTGGCCGGGCCCCATGAGCTTGACGTTGTCGCCGTAGTGCGGCCCGTCGTTGGCGACCATCGGCATGAAGTCGCCCTGGATCCGATCGCCGGTGTCGATCCTGGTCACCTCGTAGCGGACCACCAGATGCGGGATCCACTCGCCCTCCGCAAAGCCGTTCGGATTGTCTCCGAGGGCGCGGATGTCGGCCTCCATGTGCACGTCGGATTCCTCCGGTTTGCGCATCATGCCGTCCGGTTCCATGAGGATCGGCTGCAGATAGACCGCCGCGATCTCCATGCCGTAGCGGTGCTGTGGTGTGCCGATCGGGTACTCGATGGCTTGGACGGATGTGGCGGCGCAGGTCAGCAACGCGCCGGCCGCGAGACAGGGTGACTTCAGCTTCATCATGGCCTCCACCTGGAAGGGTTGAACGTGTGCGGATCGATCCACTCGGCGGCCATCGAGCTGTGCGCCACGCCGCCCGGGAGCGGTGGGTCGGCGCCGGTACCGGAGGTGCCGTCGCGCACGGGCTCGCTGGCAAACCCGCCGTCGCTGTGTGGCTGCGGTGATCGCGTGACAAGCCCTCTCGCAGCGCCCTTGCTGGAACGTCCGCAATGTAAATGATACGTATTCTCATTCGTATTCACCATGATCTATATCAAGACTCGCCGCGTGGGTTGGGGGTCTACGCGCCCGGAGGTCGATCTCCTTGGGGGCCGGTCGTGAAAGCAGCGTGGATGTGGTCGGCCGTTGACGCCCTGTCAGCGGGTTCCAGCGCCGACCAGCCTGCGAGAGGGCGGGGGGTTACGGGGGCGCGTGGCCTCGACACGCGTCGCGGCCGATCCGCCGCATGCCCACCGCGTCACCCGCGCCGCAACCCTATCCCCCGACCCGCGGGCTCACGCGCCTCTCGCGGCCGTCGACAGTTCGCACGGGCAAGCCGTGCTCGAGGTCGTTGGCGAGGCCTCCGATGTCGCGTGCCGGACCGGGGCAGGGTGGCCGCTCACTGATCCCGAGGGCTGGCAACGAGCGATTAGCTGTTCCCGGGCCTGCGGACCAAGAACTGACGTCGATCGCGATCGCTCCGCCAGGAAGCTGCCCACGCGTTCGGCGGTGCGCGTCGCCTGCTCGAGGCAGGACGCCACCGAGATGCCATGAAGGTAATTACCTGTGACGAACAGTCCGGGAAGAGTCTCCTCGGCGGCGCGCAGGGCGGCGATGCGCGCGTCGTGGCCGATGTTGTATTGAGGCAGGCCGTACCTCCAATGACGGAACCGCGCCAGCAGCGGCGGGCCGGCGATACCGAGCAGGTCGGACAGTTCGGATCGCACCACCGGGATCAGGTCGTCCTCGGGCAGGCGGGCAAGCTCAGGCGCCCGCGCGCCGCCCACGTACCCGGTCAGGGCGACCTGCCCATCGGGAACACGACCCTCGAACATGGTCGAGGAGAAGAGCACACCGGAGAGGACCCGCCCTTCGGTGCGAGGATGCAGGCAGCCCAGTCCGTCGAGGGGATGCTCGATCTGGTCGCGGCGATAGCCCAGGAACACGACCGCCAGCGGCGGCGCCTCGATGACAGCGGCCGCTTCTGCGGCTTCCGGCGACACGCGCTCCAGCAATCCCGCCGCGGCGTGCGGTGGCGTGGCAACGACCACGGCCGAGGCATCCACGCAACCGTTTCCTGCGGTCTCGACGCGGAAGCCGTACTGCCCTCGGCGCCTGATCATGCGAACCGTCACGCCGGTTCTCAGGCATGGACCGAGGCAGAGTGCGAGGGCGCGCGGCAGGGCTCCCACCCCCTCGCGCCACGAGTACAGGCGTCGTCCCGGCATCCGGCCGCCGCAGAGGCGGCTGTGGATCAGCCCCCGGATGACCGAGCCATGCCGGCGTTCCATGCCGACCAGGGCAGGATAGGCGGCGTGCATGACCATCCTGTCCGGGTCGCCGGCGAACATGCCGCCGACCAGCGGCTCGATCACGCGCTCCAGGAACTCCCTGCCGAAACGCCGCTGGAAAAACTCCGTCACACTCTCCTCGGCGCGCGACTTTCCCCAGGTCGGGAGCACCTCGGCGAGCATGCGCAGGCGCCCCGGCACCGACAGATAACGGCACGCGAGGAAGGCGAAGGCGTGCGGCGGAATTCCCACGGGCCTGCCGTTGGAGAGCAGGTAGCGCTGCCGCACGCCCGGTCCGAGGTCCAGCCGCTGCGCATCGAGCCCCAGCGCACGCGACCAGGCGCTCGCGGCGGCGGACGCGGCGCTGACCGCGGTCGGCCCATGCTCCATCAGATAGCTCCCGATGCGCTCCGACTGCGCCTTCCCTCCGACGCGCACCTGGCGCTCGAGCACCGCGACCCGGTAGCCCCGCTGCTGCAACTCGCACGCCGCGGCCAGCCCCGAGATGCCGCCGCCGATCACCGCCACGTCGACGGTCATGGACCGCCGCCCGGCCGCGGTGCGCGATCCGCCGTTGCGATGCCTGCGCTGCGGTGATCGCCCCCGTCACCGGGCCGCGCCCCGAAGCGCCGTTTGGCGAGCGAGTCGAGATCCTGCTCCGTGACGACCTCCGCCCCGCGCTCGCGCACATGGGTCTCGACCCGCTGGCGGACGAAGCTCCGCACGAACGCCGGCACGTGGCTCAGCCGCGCCTCGGCCTGCGCCGTCCAGGTGAGCTTCGCGTGTGCGCATGCGTCCGCCGCCGACACGATGACCTCGCCGCCCCGCGGCTGATAGGTGCAGAGGAAATCCTCACCCATGAGGTTGTCGTCCCTGGCGTAGGGCCTCGCCCGGCAGCCGCCGCATACCCTGGCGTACTCACAGGCGCCGCAGCGACCCTCCAGCGCCGGCGCGCGCAGGCGCGCGAACAGCGGCGCCGCGGCCCACAACTCGGCAAGATCCGCGCTGCGCACGGAACCGGCCGAGGCCTCGATATAGGGACAGGGTGTCAACTCGCCCTCGGGTGTCACGCGACAGTAGCGTCTGCCCGCCAGGCAGCCGGCCGCTTCCAGGCCGAGCATCGAGCCGTCCTGATCTGCGCCGTCCGCCGTCCTGGCCAGGCGCTGGAAGTGCGGCGCGCAGCGGGCGCGCACCAGCAGCTCCCTCTCCTCGCGCGCCGCCACCGCGATGCGCGCCAGGACACGCTCGTAGACGCCAGCCGACACGTTGGACAGCGAGGCGCCGCGGCCGGTGCATACGAGGAAGAATACGTTCAGAACCGCCGCGCCCGCGGAGCGGGCGAAGCCGATCATGGCATCCAGCTCGTGGGCATTGGCGTCGGTGACCGAGAAGTGGATCTGGAACATCAGGCCGTTTCGGCGACACGCGTCGATTCCCTGCACGGCCATGACCCACGCGCCGCGCTGTCCGCGAAAGTGGTCGTGATGGTCCGCGTCCAGCGAGTCCAGGCTGATGCCCAGCGCCCGCACCCCGGCCCCCTGAAGCGCCCGAACGCGGCGGTCGTCCAGCAGCGTGCCGTTGGTGCCCACCACGACCGCCAGGCCGCGCCGCGTGGCGTGCGCGGCCAGCTCGCAGACATCCGCGCGCAGCAAGGGCTCGCCGCCGGTCAACACCACGAGCATCTCCCTGCTCAGGGCCGCAATGCGATCGAGCAGCGTCCTGACCTCGCCCGTGCTCAGTTCATCCGCCGTCCCGTGGCCGCGCGTCCCTGCGTCGAGGTAGCAGTGCGCGCAGGCAAGATTGCAGCGGCGCGTGAGATTCAGCGCGAGGAGAATCGGCGGGGCGATCGCCGCGTTCATGGGCTCAGCCCGGCTCCGCCGGGCGGGCATGGGGACAAAGGCGAGCGGTAGCCTCTTCGACGACGCTGGCGGTGACGACGGTATGGCCGCGCTCCGAGGCAAATTGCAGGATGGCCGTACGCACCATGGCGCGCACCATCTGCGGGACCCGCTCGAGCCGGTACTCCGCCTCCTCGGTCCAGGTGATCGTCTCCCGTGCCATCATCTCCAGCGGCGGCTCGTACTCCCCCGCGGCCAGCACCACGCTGCATGGCGCGAGGCGGAGAAGGTTCTCGGCATTGCCGCCGATATCGAGCTCCGTGTCGGCGTGCATCCCCGTCTTGCCCACCAGCAACAGGCTCGCCCCGACCTCCTCGATGTAGCGCAGGATGGCCTGGTACGGCTTGCCGTCGCGCAGTTCGCAGGCGAGCTCGATGCCCCCGGCGGCGGCGATCGCCCGGCCGACCTCCAGATAGGAGCGATAGATCTTCGCCAGCCCGCCGTCGATCAGCTCCGCGTGCAGGCGCTCCTGATCCTCGAAGCGGAACGTCGCGCGCGCCTGTTCGCTCAATACCCTGGCGATCTTGCCGAAGGCGACGTAATGGAAGTAGGGGTCGAAAGCGGCGACCGCGTGGACGGGGGCGCCGAGCCGCTCGCCCAGGCGCAATGCTCCGCGCAGGGCGCTGAAGGAGTGCGGAGAGCCGTCGAGCGCTACCACCAGAGGGCCGGCGCCGATCCGCGGCGCCCGGCCGCGGACCACCAGCAAGTCGACGGGACAGCGCCGCGCCACGCGGATGCACACGGTCCCGAGGGGGGCTTCCGCGCCGAGTCCGAGACCTTGCGCGCCCAGCACCAGCAGGTCGTGTGCGCCACTGCGAGCGGCCTCGAGGATGCCGCGGTAGTTCTTTCCTTCACTGTTGATCCGGCGATAGGGCACGCCCGCGGCCTGGCAGGCCGCTTCCCCATGGTCGTGGTAGCTGTCGCTGATGAGCCGAAGGCCGCGGGTGATGAGCTCATCGTGGACTGCGCGCTGGTGCTCGAGCGCCGACTCCGCGCGGTAGCGCTCCGGCAGGCCGCTCTCCATCTCGCGGAAACGGCGGTCGTGCAGGCGGGCGGCGTACACGTGGATCCCGCAGACCTCGCCGCCTGCCCCGGAGGCGAGCCGCACGGCCTCCCTCAGCGCTTGCTCGGCGTGCTCGGATCCGTCGAGGGCGACCAGGATCCGGCGCCACGCGGCGGACTCGCACGGGACTTTGGCGGTCGTGCCGGCTTCTGGCGCCGCCTCGCTCGCAATGGCCGTCGCACTCATGAGCCGGGCCCCCCGGGTCCCGCGTCCTTCGCCTTACGACGCAGCAGGCGCAGGCCCCATGCCTGCAGGCCGGCCACCCCGGCCGCCACCGCCAGAGGCGCGGCGTAGGCAACCGTCCCGACCGGTCGTTCGAGACTGAGGAAGTACCAGGTGGAAACGCCCTTCTCGCCGCCGCGCTCGCGGCTCGCGCCGTCCCAGGCCGCGAAGGCGACCGGCAGGGTCATGCCCTGCTCGAAGGTGAACTGTTCCTGCGCGCGCGGAAACGAGATGCATGCGCGCCACACGCCGTCCTTCCATGCCGCCTTGCCGGCGCCGTCCTGCTGCGGGCGATCGACCGAGGTGAGGGTGCCGAAGCCCCGCGCCACGAGCTTCTCCACCGGCGTGCCCGCCTGCACCTGGGGATCGGCGAGCGGGCTGCCCGCGCCCCATGAGGTCACGAATGCCTTGGCGCCATCCTGCTTGCCGTAATCCGCCGTTTCCACGATCGCGCCGGGCTCACGACCGGCCAAGGGGTACCAGTCCACTGCCATGTCCGGGTAGCGCTCATCGACGTCGGTCATCGGCCCGGCCTGCCAGTCCGCCTTCCACTGGTAGATGGTGACCGGCCGCTCCGGCTCGCCCATGCCGAAATACGGGATACCGCCGGCCCGCGGGTCTGCGGGGAACGCCACCGCCACCGCGTCGCGAAAGGCCTCCGCCTGGCCGGCCATGCCGTCGCGGGCGCCGTCCCGCCATTCCATGCACAACGCCACGCGCTCCTGCGAATACAGGGCGCGCACGCTGACAGACTTCACTCCGGTCTCGTAGGCGCGCGGCTTCACGACCGCCTGCGGGGCGAGCGGAACATCGAGCACGTCGGCTTCTCCCCATGCAGCATCCGAGGGGTCCTCGGGGACGCGTTCCACCCGCCTCGCGAGCAGGCTCGCCTTCTGACTCGCGGCCGCCCGTGCCAGCCGCGGCACAGGGATGACAAACAACGCGATAGACGCGCCGAGCAGTGCGCGGCGGCGGCGGCTGACACTTTCGTTTCGCATGGGCTATCCTCCGCATTCCGCGACGATGCCTGGGTCGCTCGGCCCGCAGCTGCCGCAACGTCCGACATCGACCGCGTCGGAAAGTACATTCGGGCCGGCCACGTCCGCCGGCGCCAGCCCGAACCTGGCCAGTTCGGCCTCGAGATGCGCCTCGAGCAGGCGCGCAAGATCCGCGTAGACGGTTGCGGAGGCCTTGGCTGCCAACCGCTGCGTGAAGCCGAACGTCCAGCGGCCCAGATGCTCGCGCAAGAACTTCGCCTGCGCCTCGCGGCCGACGGCAACGCGATCGGCGGCATGTCCCTGCGCCGCGCCGTAGGCCTCTTTCATGCACAAGAACTGCATGAACTCCAGCTCCACGCTGAGCGCGTCGAGCCGGTCATGGGTGTGCGCGGCCGGCTCCAGGCCGAACGCCCGGTAGAACCCGGCGATGTCGGCCAGTTCGTGGGCCTTCTGGAAGACGTGGCTCTGGCCGTATTCGGTCTCGTACGGCGGACAGTCTTTCGAGATGGCATATCCGAAGCAGCCGAGGTAGGCGCGTTCGAGGTCGGCGGGATCGAGGCCATCGAGCGCGGCGCCAAGGCGAGCCCATGCCGCGCGCACCGCTTCATCGCCGGGGACGGGGAATTCCTGGCCAATGTCCTGCCATGCGGTGGCGAGGTCGCCGGCCAGATCCGCGTCCGGCGCGCCGAAGGCCCAGGCGAGGAACCCGTAGAGGCGGCTGCGGAGCAGCGGCTCGCGAATCGCGTGTGCTGGCATGGTTTCGCGCTCAGATGGAGTTGTAATGCTTGGCGTCCCGCTCGATCTTCGGTTCCTCGACGGTGACGCGCGCGACCTCCTTGCCGCTCCTGCTGTAGCCGACGACGGTGTCGTTGTACATCGACCACGGCTGCCCGCCGATCGTCATTTCCAGCACCTTGGGCCCCTCGATGATCTCGTAGCGGAAGACCATCGTCTGGCTCGCGCGGAACAGCTGCAGCACCGCGAGCAGCTCGCGCGATGGACGCGTGTACTTCTCGATCGCCGCGTCCACGCCGGGCCCGAACATCTGCCGCAGGTAGGAGCGCGGCACCCAGCGCGGCGGGATGTAGTAGCCGTTCGGCTGCGTACCGAACTGCGGGTACAACGGCAGCGCTACCTTCTCGACCTGCACGAGGTAGTACAGCGGGTGCTGCCGGTCCTCCGTCCAGGTGCCGTCCTCGCCCGCCTGCACCAGGCCCTGCAGGCGGATCTTGCCGACGCAGGCCGCCATGCAGCGCGTTTCCATCGGCTCGCCCTCGGTGAGCGGGTCCTTGCCCTCGATGCGCGGGTAGCAGGCGATGCATTTCTCGCTCACGCGCGTGGTCGCCCGGAACATCGGCTTCTTGTAGGGGCACTGCGCAACGCACTTGCGGTAGCCGCGGCAGCGCTTCTGGTCGATGAGCACGATCCCGTCCTCCGGGCGCTTGTAGATCGCCCGCCGCGGGCAGGCGGCGAGGCACGCCGGGTAGCTGCAGTGGTTGCAAAGGCGCTGCAGGTAGAAGAACCACGTCTGGTGCTCCGGCAGCGTGGCCGGATCGAGATTCAGCCGGTCGCGGACCGCGGTGGAGCCGGTCGCCGTGTCCTCGTAGAAGTTCGGCGACCGCCACTCCAGATCGGTCGGCTCGTAGCCGAGCGCGACCTCCTCGCGTTTGGCCTGCCGGCGCGCCGCCTCGAAAATAGTCATGCCGTCGAACACGCCGTACGGGGCCTTCGCGGCCTCGCCCGCCGCCGGATCCCAGATCGCCTCCCGGCCGGCGTCGCGGTGCGCCGCATCGAGCAGCTCGAGGATGCGCACGTCCCAGGACTGCGGATAGCCGCCGTAGGGCTTGGTCTCGACGTTGTTCCACCACATGTACTCCTGCCCCTTGGAGAAGGTCCAGGTGGACTTGCACGCCATGGTGCAGGTCTGGCAGGCGATGCAGCGGTTGGTGTTGAAGACGAAGGCGAACTGCCATCGCGGCGCGGCCTGCGGATGCGGATAGCTCATCGGGCGGCCGAGCTGCCAGTTGTAGACCTCACTCATCGGTGTTGCTCCCCGCTCGATAGGTTTCGGTGTAGCGCCGGCGCACCTCGCCGATGAGCGCCCGCACGTAGTCCTCCCCCCGGGCGCGATAAATGCCGTGCGTGGCGCCGAAACACGGCCGCCGGAACAGCGCGAGCAGCTGCTCGTCGCTGTAGCCGAGCATCAGGTACTCCTCGACCAGGCAGGCCGCCATGGCCTGCATGCTGCCGCCGGGCAGCGCCACGCCGACCAGCTCCATCGGGTCGTGCGGTTCGGCCGGTTTCATGCCGACCCCTTCACCCGCGTCGCCTCGCCCCGCAGGTACCGCGCCATGAATTCGCTCTCGTGCCCGGGGGTGTAGCCGCTCTCGGCCGGCGGCCACACGCCGGTGCCGCCGAGCCCGCCCGGCTCGGCCTTCTGCACGCGCACGAGCGTCTCCTTCGGCACGGTGTTCACCGCGTGGTTGTCGACGTCGAACCCGAACACGAAGGCCATGCTGCCCACCTTCTTGTGGAACAGGCCGTCGGTCTGGTGGATGGGCGGCGCCCAGCCGCGGGTCACGCTCTGGTGCGAGCCGTAGCGGAAGTTCGACTGGTAGCCGGTGTCGGCGGCCAGGGCCCGGCCGTCGGGACGCGTCTCGTGCGCCTGCACGGTGCGCTCGCTGGCGATCCAGGCGCTGTGCTTGGTCATGACGACGTGGTAGGGATAGGCCGGGTTGTACTTCACGCGCGTCATCAGGCGGAAGGCCTTGTAGCGGGGATCGCCCTCCTTCCAGCCGGCATACGGCCGGTCGGTCGGGTTGGCGTCCATGTAGATGTAGTCGCCGTCCTCGATGCCGAGATCCATGGCCGCCTGCGGGTTCATGTGCACCTGCCAGTCGCTGACGCCGGGCTGGCGCTTGTCCATCCGGTAGGGGTCGCCGAAGTTCGTGCTCCAGATCCAGTTCCAGTCGACGGTCGCCCACGAGGAGTGGGTCGTGTGCCGGCTCTTCGGCGTCATGCAGTAGAAGGTGTAGCCCTCCTGCCAGAGCGGGTTGCGGGTCTGCTTGACCTGCGACCAGGGCAGCTTGTTGTTGGCCACCGCGCGCAGGTCCGCGTCGAGCACTTCCTTCTGCAGCAGCTCCGGCGTGACGCCGTAGTTGCGCGGGCGGAGGTGGGGGCTGGTCGAGACGATGACGTTGGGCAGGTAAGGGGTGGCCTCGGGCGCCTCGCGGTGCGAGACCAGGTTCTCGCCGTATTCGATCGCCTCCGGGAGATCGGCGTAGGCGTTCATGCGTCCGGTGTCGGTGTAGAACGGGATGCTGTCGTGCACCTGCTCGTAGAACGACACGCGCGGGTAGGTGCGGAACAGCATCAGCGCCGCGCCCGGTTCGCCGTACTTGCCGGCCATGATGTCGGCCACCGTGTACCCCTGCGTGGTGCAGCAGTTGTCCAGCACCCGCTGGATGTACACCTCCGGCCTGCCCTCGAGCATGAACTTCCAGTGATCGCGGAAGCGCTGGTCGCCGGTGATCGCGCCGAGCTGCTCGGAGACGAGGGCGAAGATCATGCCGTCGTCCTTGGAGTCGTACAGCGGCTTGATGCCGTCGCCGCCCCAGATCTGCAGGAAGGGGTTCGAGCAGGAGCCGCCGATCTCCAGGGTCTGGAACTCCGGCCAGGTGTTTGCCGGCAACACCACATCGGCGTATTCGGCCGAACCGGTCCATTCCACCTGCTGATCGACGATGCAGTCGATCTTCGGGTTGACGTTCACCAGCAAGTGGTAGATCCACTTCGCCTGGTTCATGAGGTTGGCGTTGTTGTACCACATGAGCTTGGTCGGCGTGGGCAGGTGCGTGCGGCCGGTGAAGTTCCGGCGCCCCTCCGGCGTGTCGACGATGAAGGGCCGATCACCGAAGCCCCAGTAGCTCATCTCCTCCCCGTGCAGGAGCTCGCGCACGTTCTCCTCGCCGATGCTGCCGTCCGGGTCGAGCACCTGGTTGAACGGATCCTCCTTCACGTAGGCGCCGCCCACGCCCGGGCCGGACCAGAGCGAGCCCTGGAACAGGGCGCCCTTGTAGTTGCCCGCCCAGGTGTGCGCGCCGGAGCCCGGGATGCCGACGCTGCCCACCAGCATGAGCGGCAGGTAGACGGCGCGGTTGTGCAGGGTGGCGTGGAAATAGTGGTTGATCCCCTCGCCGTAGTGAATGGCGATGGGGTAGGCCTCGCGCGGCTTGCCCTTGAAGTCCTCGTCCCAGAAGCGGCGGCCGAAGTCCTCCGCCAGCCGTTCGATGAGCTCCCTGGGCGCGCCGGATATCTCGTGCGTCGTGTCGACGTCGTAGTCGCGCAGGTGGTCCTTGTACATCTCCCAGACCGTCATCACCTCCACCTCGCCGCCGTCGGCGAGCTGCGCCTTGCCGCGCCATTCGAGCGCCGGGTCGACCGCGAGCGCCTCGCCGACGTCCTCGCGGCTGACGGGTTGGAAAGCGCCGGCCGCTGCGTCGTAGACCACGAAGTCGCCGACGCGCTCGCGCTGCTCGGCGGTCATGCCCTGCACCGTGAAGCTCGGCCCGGCGCTGATGTCCTTGTTGCGGTAGCCGGCGATGATGTCCTGCGGCCGCAGCCGCTGCAGCGTGTCGGTGCGGACGAGCAGGGGGAAGTCGGTGAATCTCTTCACGAAGTCCTCGTCGTACCATCCGCGCTCCATCAGCAAGCGCGTCACGGTCAGGAAGATCGCCGTGTCGGAGAGTCCCGGCCGCACCGAGATCCAGTAGTCGGCCTTGCTCGCCGAGGGGTTGTACTCGGGAGCGATCACCGCGATGCGGCCGCCGCGCTCCATGATCTCGGTCAGCCAGTGCGCCTCCGGCATCTTGTTCTCGATCAGGTTCTTGCCGACCTGCACCGTGAACTTGCTGAAGCGCAGGTCGTTCAGATCGATGTCGGAGGTCTGCAGGCCGTGGACGAAGGGCTGCCCGGGCGCCTGGTCGCCGCGCCACGTGTACTCGGACCACTCGCGCGCGCCGCGGGCCTCCTCCGGCCCCACCCCGCGCACATGGGCGTCGATCAGTCCGATCAGGTTGGCCATGCGGAAGATGCCGAACTTGCCCACCACGCCGTGCAGCGGCAGTGAACTGCCGAGTTTCATCACCCGGGTGCCCGCGTCCTCCCAGTGCTCGAGCATCTCCTCGGGGTAGCCGTCCTTCTCGATCAGCCGCCGGCGGCCTTCCTCGCCGCTGTAGGTCCTGGCGATGGCGATCAGCGCGCGGGCGAGGTAACCGCTCGCCTCCTCCCAGCTTGCGCGCACGAATTGATCGGTGCCGCGGGCGTCGAACCGGTACTTGCTGCGCAGCGCCGGATCGTCGGACAGGGCTGGAAAGCCATCGTCGGCCCACTCCTTCCAGCCCTTGCGTATCATGGGGCCCTTGGCGCGATAGGGACCGTAGACGCGCCGGTGCATGGTGAAGCCCTTCAGGCACATGCGCGGATTCCAGGCTTGGGTCGCCTGGTTGCCGTACAGGTCCTTGTACTTCTGATGATCGTAGTTCTGTTCCATGCGGACCATGACGCCGTTGCGCACGAAGGCGCGCACGCGGCACATGTGGGTGTCGTTCGGCGCGCAGATGTAGGTGAAGCTGCGGTCGTAGCGGTACTGATCGCGATAGACCTCCTCCCAGTCGCGATCCGGGTAGTACTCGAGCGGATTGGCGATGTCCGGCACCGGCGCGAGCGCCTGGCCCGCGAACGCGAGATCCGCCGACAAGCCGGCGAGCGCCCCGCCCGCGAGCACGCCGGTACGCTTCAGGAACTGCCTTCGCGTGAACTCCCGCTCGCTCATCGTTCGTGTCCTCGCTGCCGTGTCAGCGCCTCGGCTCGTGGCCGGTGGCCTTGTAGAGATAGGCGATCACCTTCCACGCTTCCTCTTCCGTGAAGTCGTAACTGTGCAGCGTGGAGACGTCGGGGTTGTCCGACGGGGCGACCCAGCGCGGCATCGCGCTGTTGAACTGGTTCTGGATGCCGCCGACGGTCAGCCGCCAGTACATGTACGGCAGCGTGAGCTGGGCGATCGTGCCCGGGTCCTGGAAGTTCGCGGGGCGGATCGGATAGCGGAACCCCTCGGCCGCCGCGCCCTGTCCGTCGAGCTTCTCGCCGTGGCAGACGGCGCAGTTGGCCTCGTAGAGTTTCTTGCCCTCGCTGACGAGCTCGGCGTTCCACTGCGCCGGCGCGGCTGCGATCCACTGCGGGACCTCGATGCGGCCTAGCACCTCCTCGCCGACGGTGGGATGGCGCTGGAAGATCTCCACCGGCGGGGCGTAGCGCGGGCGGTAGGCGTCGTATACCCACCAGCCGAGCAACAGGGGCAGGACGGCAAGCAGGCCCCAGCGCTGCGCGCGGATGGCGCGCGGTTCACCGGGCCGCTGTTCGACGAAGAACGCCTTGAAGCGCTCGATCCGTTCGTCGCGCAGCGTCACGTGGATGACGAGGCCGAGGACGACGAAGCCCATGTACAGCAGGATGACGCTGTGCGGGATCACCGGCCGCACCAGCTTCAGGACGACGTAGATGCCCGCGGCGACCAGGAACACGCCGGTCGGCAGAGGAGTGGCCGCGCAGAGGCGGGCGAGGGCACCGGGTTTCATGAGCCGGCCTCCCCGAGCAGGTAGTCCACGAGCGACTTGAGCTGCGCCGCCGTCAGCTTGGCGCCGTAGTCGGCCGGCATCAGCCCGGCCTGAAAGCCCTCGCGCTGATATGCCCCCGGCTCGACGATGGATTCGATGAGGTAGGCCTCGGGCGACATCCGGCGCTCGCCGGCCGCCGTCCTGATACTGTCGGCGTCGAGCGCCGGCCCGATCCCCTGCTGGCCGGGCGCCGAGCTGTGGCAGGCCACGCAGCCCATGTCGGTCAGCAACTGCGCGCCGCCGGCGGCGGCGGGGACGGCCGGCGCGGTCGCGGGCTCAGCCGCCGCGGCGGTGCCGGCAACGGCAGGTCTGGGCAGTTCGCCGATCTTCACCGACGCCGTGCCCCCGAGTGACTGCAGGTAGTTCACCACCGCGGTCACCTCCTCGTAGCCGAGCTTGGCGGGGGCGCCGGTCGCCGGTGGCATGATGTTCGGGTATCCCTCCACGAGGTGGGCGCCGGGCTCGTAGAGGCTCTGCACGAGGTAATCCACCGCGTTGGCCGCCGCGCCGGCGGCGCCCTGCGCGCGGCGCGCGGCGATGCCGTCGAGGTTCGGCCCGCGGCCACCGCCCTTGACGCCCGCGCCGGGCTCCATCGTGTGGCAGGCCATGCAGCCGCGCTCGCGGACGATGGTGGCGCCCGCCCTGGCGAGCTCCGCCGGCGTGAGATCGGCGGTGAGCGCGAGCTTCTTTGGCGGCGTCCAGTGCGTCTGCGGGATCCAGTTGGCGAAGGAGACGAAGAAACCCACGGCCACGGCCGCCGGGATCGCCGGCGTGAACAGGCGCAGCATCCCGTTCATGCCCGTTCCTCCTCGGCGAGCAGCCCGGCGGACTCGAGCTCCGCGGCGTCCGCGCCTTCTCCACGGGCGAGCGCGGAGATGTAGAAGCCGACCGCGAGCAGGGCGAAGAAGATCGCGGTGATCAGCGTGATGACGAGGGCCGCCTCACCCAGGGAGGGCAGCCCGGCGCCGGCGGAGGTGTCCTCCATGATGCCGAAGACGTGCCAGTTGAGCCGCGCGCCGCTGCGTGCATACCCCATCAGCCCCATCAGCCACACGATGACGACGGCGAGCGCGACCAGCACGTACTGCCCGCGGCCGGGCATCCCGCCCCACTGCACGTCCGCGACGGTGCGCGCGCCGCGCATCAGGAACTGATCGAGTATGAAGGTCGCCACGATCCCGGCCATGAGGACGACGATCTGCCAGATCGAGGTCTGGATGCGGACCTCGGCCGGCGCGAAGTAGCCGTAGATGCCGAGCGCCGTGATCACGAGCCCGGTCAGGCCGACCAGGCTCCACTGGATCCGCTCCCCGGTCCTGCCCCAGGACACCGTGATCACCTTGCCGGCGCGCCGGTACAGCAGGTAGCTGCCATAGAGGACCACGAGGATCAGCGTCACCGCGATCATCTTCGGCGCCATGACCCCGAGCGCGCCGAGCACGGGATGGAAGCCGCCGGTGGACTCCTCGAGCGAGGCGGCCATGGTGTGGGGCGTGGCCCAGACCATGAAGCCGCCGATGAGCAGGACGTTGAACACGGAGGACCAGGCCTGCTGCCGCTCGGAGCCGGGGATGCGCAGCAGACCGAGCCAGGAGTAGTACGCAGCGCCGATGAACAGCGTGGCGATCACGATCGCCTGGATGATGAACAGCCACGACAGCACGCCGCCCATCAGCGTCACGCCGTAGGTCGCCGAGAAGGCGAACAGCTCGAAGCCGAAGTAGTAGCCCGCGAACGGGAGAAACAGCATCGTAAACAGCGCGATCAGGTTGCCCGTGTATCCCATCCAGTCGTACAGCGCGCGCTCGGCGCGCGTGCGGGCGAGCAGGAAGCGGTATGCCGCGTAACCGGAGCAGAGCAGCGCGCCGAAGGTGATGTTGGCGATGAGTCGGTGCACGTTCAGAGGCATCCAGCCGGGGTTCCACACGGCGTCGTAGAGGCTGACCAGCTGCCCCTGCGCGTCGACGCCGCCCGGCGTCATCATGAAAGTGGCCCAGGCGTCGGCGATGAACATGACGACGGTGCCGAAGACGTTGAGCGCGAGGCCCAGCACGAGATGCAGCCACTTGCGCTCGCCCTGCATGCGCTCCCAGCCGTAGTACCAGAAGTAGAGGCAAAGGGTCTCGGCGATGAAGAACAGCGGGTAGACGATGAAGGTCGGGCCGAACACCCCGCTCAGATAGTTCATGAATCGGGGGTAGGCGGTGAACAGCAGGAAGCCGAGAGCCGCCCCGGTGATCGCCGTCAGCGAGTAGGCGATGGGCAGCAGGCTTGCCATCTCGTGGGCGAGCCAGTCGTGCCGCCGCGCGGAGGCGGGGTCGGTCTTCCGCGCACGCCAGCCCACGTACTCGATGAACAGCGCGAACATCGGGACGGCCAGGACGAAGGCGGCGAACATGAGATGCAACTGCGCGGCCACCCACACCGCCAGCCGGCTGTCCACGAGCGCCGGCGCCGCGTAATCGGGCGTCGGCGGCGGCAGGCCCTGGGCGGCGGCGAGCCCCGGCAGCGTCGCCACGATCAGCACCGTGGCCGCGCGCGCTGCCGACGCCGCCGGTGACCGTTCAAGCATCCGAACCCCCTTCCGCGCCGATGGCGTCGCCATGTCGCTGACTCCTCTTTCTTCTCGTGGGCTGGCAGGCCATGCGTACGCCGCTCAGCCGCTCGACGAACCCGCGCATCTCGCCGAGATCGCGAAAGTAGCACTCGCTCTCGCCCTGGACGTGGCGTATGTGCCCGCGCCACGCCGGCTCCCCGTTCGTCGTCCGTTCCATCCAGATCCGCACCACGAAGGATGCCGCAGCGTCGTCGTCCGGCTTCATCGCTCTCGCACGCGACCTCGAGTTGAAGTCACTGTGTATGGCGCGGCGGTAACAGTCCGGTAACAACGACGGGAGCCCGGCGCATCACCGTTGCGCAGGCGTTGATCGGCGCGCGCGCATGGCCGCGCCGGCGAGTGTGACGGGTGGCGATCGGACGGGCGGAGCGGGCGCGAGACGCGGCGGAGATCGGGCCGCGGGGGGATGGCGGGGAACGCCGCCCGCCTCGATCATGCGCAGCGGGATTGCGGGTTCGAGCGGCGGGCGGTCGCCGGGCGATCAGGTGTCGAAGGACAGGGCGCCGGACTCGAGAATGCGGCGATAAAGGGCCTGGGTTATCGGCAGCGGCTCGACCCCGAACTCCCGCCGCAGCAGCTCGCGACAGCGCCGATACTGCGCCAGCGCCGAGCTGCGCCGCCCGAGCTGGAACAGGTACATCATCAGCGTTCTGTGCATGCTCTCGCGGCACGGCTCCATGATGAGCCCGCGCCGGCAGAGCTGCACGGCCTGCTCGTAGCGTCGCAGCCGGGCGTGGATGGCCGCCGTCCGCGCGATCACCTCGAGGCAGAGCTCGCGCAGCCGCTCGCGTTCCTCCGCGCACCAGTCGGCGTAGAGATCCTCTTCGAGGTAATCGCCCTTGTAGAGCGCCAGGGCGTCTTCGTAGCAATGCAGGGCGCGCTCGAGCTCGTGCTGCTGGGCGAGGCGCATGCCTTGCACCGCCAGGCGCTCGAACGTGCGCGCGTCGATCCACATGGCCTCGCACCTGAGCAGGTAGGACTCGCCTTCCCTGGCGACCACGTCGCGGCCCAGTCCGACCGACATCAACTGGCGGCGCAGGTAGCACACGGTGACCTTCAGGCGCTCGCGCCCGCGCTTCTCGGTTGCCTCGCTCCACAGGCGTTCGATCAGGCGCCCGCGATGCAAGGCGTGGCCCGGGCAGCTCGCGAGCAGCTTGAGCAGTTGAACCGCGTGCTTGCGCACCCACTTCTCCACGGCCAGGTCCCGGCCGCGGAAGACCAGCCTGAAGCGGCCCAGCGTGAAGATGCGAAGAGAGGAGCCGAACGCCGCAGCCTCGGCGAGGTCGCTGCGCGGTCTGATGAGTATCAACATGCGAACCGTCGATCGCACCGCGCCGGGCAGGATGAGGGTGCTCAACGCCACGGGGAACCACTGACCGTCCCTGCGCAGCACCAGGCAGGCAGGCACGGAGAAAGGCTTGCACTGGGCGACGCACGTAATCCCGTCACAGGACGGGCCGCACAGGGGCGCGCCGGTGGGCAGCACCGCCCGCAGCACTTCATAGCAGCGCCGTCCCTGCATCTCGTGACGGGAGTAACCCAGCAGCCGCTGGGCGGGCGCGTTGCCGGCGAGCACGCGCAGATCCTCGCCGACGGCGAGGGCGGCGTCCGAGGCAGATTCCACCAGATCGGGACGACGGCCGCGGGACATCCGACCTCCCCCAAAAAACCCATTATCTTGAGTTCACGCCGCGAGCAGTTCAAGCCCGCTCGCACGTTGATCCGTATCAAGGTGTGCCGGCGTGCAGTGCCCGCCGCGTCGACGACAGCCCGAGTCAGTCGCACGCCGGTCGAGCAGCGCGATGCGCACGCAGCGGCCGGCTGCCGTTCGCGCGCGCCGGTCAGTCCGAGGCGGCCCCGGGCGCGTTTAGAACGAGGTGAAACACCGAGGAGTCGATCGGAAGCAGGTGACGGATGCTCTCGTCCACGTAGACGGCGATTCGATCGCCGTCGGCGGCGAGCTGACGGAGCAGACGCGCCAGTCCGGCGCATTCACCATGGCTCATGGCATCGACCCGCAGCGTAATGCTCACGGCGGAGCGCCGCAGGAGCCGCCTGAGACAGCCCGCCACCCCGGCGAAGAAGCGGCGATCGATTCCCCGTTTGAAACCGAGCATTACGCTGCAGCCGGCAGTGCCGTCCTCGACGGCGACCTGCAGGCTCCCGCGCTGCAGACAGTGCGACCAGCGGCGGCGGATCGACTCGGCGGTGGACCGGGCACGGCGCAGTTCCGTGACGGATGGATCGCCGAGGTGCCGCTGCACGTAGTCCTGGATGGAAAGGCCCGCTATCCAGTCGGCGACCAGCTGTGCCCAGGCCCGGGGCGGGCAGGCCATCATGGAGTGCAGAAACCACGGCAGGCGGCTCGCGGGCGCCCGCAGCAATCCATGGAAGACCAGGCGGGCCACGATTCGAATTTGTGATCCGAGCGAGTACCCGCTGTGGCAGGGACCCCCGAGATAGCGCAGCTTGTTGCGGATGCGCTGGGCGATGCGTCGATCGACCGACAGGCGGCGGCAGAGCGACTTGTATCCGGCGATCATCTCCGCATAGCTCATGCGCTTCGGCACCAGGTTGGTCCGCGGCTTGGCATTGTCGCAATGCGACCCGTCGGACTCGACCAGGCGGCCCTCGAGAGCGAGCCGCGCGTACAGCGGCGTCCTGGGCAGCGCCGTCAGCAGACCGATCATCGCCACCTGGATGCCGGAGGCCACGATGAAGCGGTGCTGACGCTCGAAGGTCTCCGCCGTGTCGTGATCGAAGCCGACGATGAATCCGGCCAGCACGTCGATGCCATGTGCGTAGACCGTGCGTACGGCCTCGAGCATGTCGTGGCGGAGATTCTGGACCTTGTTCATCTCCCGCAGGCTGGCCTCGTCCGGCGATTCGATGCCGACGAAGACCCAGTTGAAGTTGGCCTCGCGGAGCAGCCGCATGAGATCGCGGTCCTCGGCGAGGTTCAGCGAGACCTGCGTTCCGAATCGGAAGCGGTAGCCGTGGCGTTGCTGGTACCGGGCCAGGAAGTCGAGCAGCTCCCTGGCCTTGGGCCGGTTGCCGATGAGGTTGTCGTCGACGAAGAAGAGGTTGCTGACGCCCAGCGAGCGCAGCAGGTCGAGCTCTGCGGCGACCTGTTCGAGGCCCTTGGTCCGCGGGCGGCGGCCGAACATCACGATGATGTCGCAGAAGTCGCAGCGGTAGGGGCAGCCGCGGGAGAACTGCACGCCGACGGTCGCGTAGCGCCCGAGTTTCAGGAGATCGAACCGCGGCACGGGCGAGCGCCGCAGATCCACGATGCCCTCTTCCTTGTAGAGCCGCCTGGGCCGCCCGCACGCGTAATCCGAGCAGAACGCGGGCCAGATGTTCTCGGCCTCGCCGGCGACGACGGTGTCGGCAGTCTCCGTGTAGCGCTCGGGGCACAGGGAGGCGTAGCTGCCTCCGGCCACGACGTAATAGCCCTTGCCGCGATAGTAGCGCAGCAGCTCCTGCTGACGAGGGAACTGCACCCCCATGCCGCAGACGCCGACGAGATCGGCCGCCGGATGCAGCGGCACGGTCTCGACGTTCTCGTCGACGATCTCCACGGACCAGTGCGGCGGGCACAGGGCCGCCAGCGTGGCGAGCCCGAGGGGAGGATTCAGGGCGCGCTTGCCCGGCAGGATGCGGCCGAGTGCCCAGCGAAAGCTCCAGAAGCTTTCAGGGAAGCGCGGGTTGACGAGGAGCAGCCGCACGGGCACCGGCCGGCCCGGCGGAAGCCCCGCCTGCGGCATCGCGGCGTCGGGCACGATCGGGTCCTCCGCTCCGGGGAGACTGTAAGGAGGCGTGATACGCCTGCGGTCGGCCGCGTAAATGACCCGGATCAAGATCTCCGCGCGCCCATGGAGCCCGGCCGCGATCGCCATCGCCCGGTGCTGCCGAGGCGCGGCCTGGATGGCGGGTCCGGCCACCCGCGCGCGGCCGGCGGCTCAGAGGCCGAGCTCCCCCCAGATCGCGTCGATGCGCCGCTTGACGGCCTCGCTCATGGCGATCGGGCGTCCCCAATCCCGCTGCGTCTCCCCCGGCCACTTGCTGGTGGCGTCGAAGCCGGCCTTGGAGCCGAGGCCGGCCACGGGGCTGGCGAAATCCAGGTAATCGATCGGCGTGTTCTCCACCAGCACCGTGTCGCGCGCCGGGTCCATGCGCGTGGCGATCGCCCACATCACCTCCTGCCAGTCCCGTACGTCGATGTCCTCGTCGGTGACGATCACGAACTTCGTGTAGGTGAACTGGCGCAGGTAGGACCAAACGCCGAACATGATGCGCCTGGCATGGCCGGCGTAGCGCTTGCGGATGCTCACCACCGCCACCCGATAGGAGCAGGCCTCCGGCGGCAGGTAGAAGTCCACGATCTCCGGGAATGCCTTGCGCAGGATCGGCACGAATACCTCGTTCAGGGCCGAGGCCATGACCGAGGGTTCGTCGTGCGGCGAGCGACCCATGTAGGTGCCCAGATAGATCGGACCGCCGCGATGCGTGATGCGATCGATGGTGAAGACGGGAAAGCGAGCCTGCGCATTGTAGTAGCCGGTGTGATCGCCGAACGGGCCCTCCAGCGCCTCCTCGCCGGGAGTGATGTGGCCCTCCAGCACGATCTCCGCGGAGGCGGGGACCTGCAGCGGTACTCCCCGGCAGCGGACGACCTCGCTGCGGGCGCCGCGCAGCAGGCCGGCGAACTGGAACTCCGAGATGGTGTCCGGGATCGGCGTCACCGCCGCCAGCATGGTCGCCGGGTCGGCGCCGATGGCCACCGCGACCGGAAACGCCTCGCCCGGGCGGGCCGCGCACCACTCCTGGAAGTCGATCGCGCCGCCGCGGTGCGGGAGCCAGCGCATGATCACCTTGTTGCGCGCGATGACCTGCTGGCGGTAGATGCCGATGTTCAGCCGCTCCTTGGCAGGGCCCCTCGTGATCACCATGCCCCAGGTGATGAGCCGACCGGCGTCACCCGGCCAGCAGGTCTGCACCGGCAGTCGCGCGAGATCCACCTCGTCGCCTTCCAGCACCTGCTCCTGGCAGGCGGCGCGATCGACCACGCGCGGCGTCACGTGCATCAGCCTGCGGAACTGCGGCAGCCGCTCCAGGGCCTCGCCCAGGCCGTTCGGCCAGCGCGGTTCCTTGAGAAAGGCGAGCAGCTCGCCGAGCTCGCGCAGCTCCCGGGTATTCTTGCAGCCCAGCGCCAGCGCCACGCGCTGCACCGTCCCGAACAGGTTGCCGAGCAGGGGCATCTCGCCGCCCGCGGGATGCTCGAACAGCAGGGCCGGTCCGCCGGCGCGCAGCGTGCGGTGGCAGACCTCGGTGATCTCCAGGCATGGATCCAGGGTCTGGCGAACGCGGCGCAGATCGCCCATGGCCTCCAGGCAAACGATGAACTCGCGCAGGTCCCGGAAGATCATCGCCGCCTGATCCGGATCAACCGGCCGCCCGCGCCGACGGACGATAAAGCGATCTGCATGTCCGCCTCCTCTTGCATCTCACGCGCCTCGCAACTGCTGCGCTGGTCGTTGCGTATCGTGCCCGGCGCGCTGCAGGCCCCGGCCGGCGCGCTGCTGTTCAACCACCTCGCGCGCGGCCAGGCCTTCAGCTCGCGCCTGCGCGAGATCGACGGGCGCAGCGTCGCCATCGAGGTCACCGATCTGAGGCGCACGGTGTGTTTCCGCATCGATGGCGGTCGGCTGCGCGCCGTGGACACGCGCGCGCCCGACGTCGTCATCCGCGGCGACGTGGAGGGATTCCTGCGGCTGGCCACGCGGCGCGAGGACCCCGACGCGCTGTTCTTCCAGCGCCGGCTGTGCATCGAGGGTGACACCGAGGTCGGCGTGCACGTCAAGAACCTGCTCGACGCGCAGGAGTTCGACTGGGAGGCGCACCTGCGCGCGGTGCTGCCGGCCCCGATCGCGGGGCATGCGGTGCGCGGCCTGCGCCGGGCCCGCGCCGCGATCGCCGCGCGCTAGCCTCCCTCATCCCACCTGCTCCATCCCGGCTGCACCGTGCCAGTGGCCGTTGCAGTGCGGCGCTGCCCGTTGCGCGGCGAGCTCGCGCGCCGCGGCGGCGGCGTCCAGGCGGCCCACGGCCACCTGGTGCGCGAGGTCGATGATCCGCGCCGTGCCCGTGGACCGCGGCACGATGCGGCCGACCTCGATCTGCAGGGCCCCGAAGTCGTCCCAATCCGCCAGCAGGTCGCAGACGGCCGCGGAGCGGGTCTGGATGCCGTTCAGCACGAGAAAGGGCTCATCCTCCATGGTGGCCAGCGGCAGGCCGTCGGGATACTCGCGGCAGACGAAGGCGCAGGCGTCCTTCTGCAGGTTGTGCGCGCGGGCGGTGTAGCAGCGCGCCGAGTAGGCGAGCGCAAGGTCGCCGTATATCTGCACCTCGGTCTGCATCTGCAGGAAGCGCCGGTCGGGCAGGGCGGCGAGCTGTGCCCTGGAGATCTCCGTCGGCACCACCCAGCGGCGCGCGCCGAGGCGCGCCAGCAGCGCCAGGGTCTCGCCGTTGTAGACGTTCACCTGCGGGCCGATCACGAACGGCAGCTCGCGCTCGCTCAGCATCTCCACGGCGGCCATGTCGTTGGCCTCGACCAGGTAACGGCCGTTTTCCACGATGCGCTTCAGCGTCGCGAGCTCGGATTCCGCCTCGATGAGGGTCAGCGTCGAGAGCACCGCCTCCTTGCCGGCCTCGGACAGCGCCGCGGCGATCTGCAGCCAGTCCTCCGGCCGCAGCTCGCGCCGCTTCGAACAGACGGTCTCGCCGAGATAGACGATGTCGATCGGCGTCGCGGCGATCGACGCGTAGAAGTCGAAGACGCGCGCGCGTTCCCAGAACCAGGGTATGGGTGCGAGAGAGAGCTTCATTGCCATGGGCGGTGATAGGCGCCGAGGGTGTGACAGCGGCCCTCGGCCATGGAGTTGAGCTCGTCCAGCCATTCCTGCCGCGGGGTGAACCGCGCGGGGTCGGCGCAGCAGGCATCGAGGGCGGCGCGCAGCACCTTCGTGACGCGCGCCACGTAGGCGGGACCGCGCTGGCGGCCCTCCACCTTCAGCGCGGCCACGCCTCCCCGGACCAGCTCGGGGAGGATCTCGATCACGTTGAGGCTGGTGGGCTCCTCGATCGCGTAATAGACGTGGTCGCCGACGCGGTAGCGGCCCTTGCAGATGGTCGGATAGGCTGCCGGCTGACCGTCCTGGTAGCGATCGATCAGCATGCCGCCGACGCGCGACTGCCGGCCCGCGGCAGTCTCCTCCCAGCGCACGGCCGAGGCGGGCGAGCACACGCCGTGCACGTTGGGCGACTTGCCGGTAACGTACGCCGACAGCGCGCAGCGGCCCGACCATCACGCCAGGCTGCCGAAGCAGAACACCGATCTCCACCGGGACCTTGCCGACCAGGCTCAGCACCTGCGCCAGCGACAGCACGCGCGGCAGCACCACGCGCCGCACGCCGAAGTGGCGGTGATAGAAGGCGATCGCGTGGCGGTTGGTGGCCGAGCCCTGCACCGAGAGGTGCAGCCGCAGGCCGGGGTGCGCGCGCGCGGCGTGCGCCATCAGGCCCGGGTCGGCGAGGATGACGGCGTCCACCCCGACGGAGGCCGCGGTCGCGAGTGCGGCCGTGGCCGCGCCCCAGCGCTCGGTGTCCGGGTAGGTGTTGAGCGCCGCCAGCACCTGCGCGCCGCGCGTGTGCGCGTAGTCCACGCCCTGCGCGGCCTCCTCGGCGCTGAATCCCAGGCCCGGGAAGTTGCGCGCATTGGTGCCGTCGCGAAAGCCGATGTACACGGCGTCGGCGCCGTTGTCGACCGCGGCCTTCAGCGCCGGCAGGCCGCCGGCCGGGCACACCAGCTCAATGCGCGGGCGCATGCATCGGCACCGGCATGAGGGCGGCGTCTGCCGCGTGAGGCGAATCGGGCAGGTTCATGGTCGTGGAATCATCGGTGTCGACGCCGTGTCGCCCTGGCGGTCAGCCAGGCGGCGCAGCACCTCGACGATCACGCTGGAGTTCCGCTCGCCGAGGCCGGCCTGCATTGCCAGCTCGAAGAGCTTGCCGGCCGCCTCGCAGGTGGGTACCGGCTGGCCGAGCTCGGCGGCCAGCCGCAGCCCGTAGCCGGCGTCCTTGGATCGCCAGCGCGTGGCGAAATAGACGTGATCGTGATCGCCCTGCGCGATCCGCTCGGTGAGGTACCTGACCACCGGGCTCGCGACCGTGCCCTTGCGCAGCGTCGCGGCGACGAGCGCGAGGTCCAGGCCCGCCCGCTCCGCGGCCGACATCCCCTCGGCGAGCGCCGTGATCTGCGCCGTGGCGATGAGATTGACGATGAGCTTGTAGGCGGTGCCCGCACCCGGCGGGCCGAAATGCACCAGCTCGCGCGCGTAGGCCTGCAGCAGTGCGCGGGCCTGCTCGAGCGTCGCGCCTTCGGCCCCGGCGAGCACGGTCAGTTCGCCGGCCGCGGCGCCGTCCGGGCCGCCGGTGACGGGAGCGTCGATGAACGGCACCCCGACGTTCGAGAGCACGCCACTCAACTCCCGGATCCAGTCGTGCGAAAGGGTGGAGTGCTCGATGGCGATCACCTCGGCGGCGGGACGCCCCGCCAGCGCCCCGCGCGCGCCCAGCCAGATCTCCCGCGAGGCCTCGTCGTCGCCCACCATGGAAACGACGAAGCTCGCCCCGGTGACCGCGTCCGTCGCACTGCGTGCGAGCACCGCGCCCGCCTCCTGGAGCGGCGCGGCCTTGGGGGCCGTGCGGTTGTAGACGACGACCTCGTGACCGCAGGCGAGCAGGCGCCGGACCATGGCCGATCCCATGATACCCGTGCCGAGAAATGCGACCCTGGACATGTGCGCGCGGATCCGCCGGCTAGCGCATGAAAGTCTCGACGTAGCGGCGCGCGTACTCGCTGAACGCCGCCTCCGCCTCCGGACCTTCGCCTTCGCAGATCCGGATGTTGTCCCACTCGCTCTTCGGGAACTTGACGTAGAGCGGGAAGGCGCGGTGCAGGCCGACGAGCTCGCGACGGCGCAACTGCGGCATGTCCATGGTCGGCCCGAGGCGGTAGTCCAGGGCGATGTCCTCCGCGCCGATGTAGCCCTCGGTCTCGCAGACCTCGCGCAGGGTGCAGCCGCGGTAGGGGCTGAAGAAGCTGACCATGACGCCGTGCGGCTGGATGCGCCGGTCGAGCTCGATGGTCTCGAAGATCATCTCGCGCGTCTCGGTGGGGAAGCCGATGATGTTGTTGGCGCTCACCCGGATGCCGGTGTCGGCGAGCAGGTCGAAGGCCTTGATGATGGTGTCGTTGGCGACGTTGCGGCCCAGCACGTTGCGCCGCAAGTCTTCGTTGCCGCTCTCCACACCGACGCTGATCCCCTCGCAGCCGACGTCCTTCAGGACCTGCACCTTGGCCGTCGAGATCGACTCCGGGCGCGCCTCCACCCAGAACGGCAGTCCGACCTCCGGGTAGCGGCGCGCGAACTCCTCAACGCGCTTGCGGCTGGTGGTGAGAAAGCTCTCCGCCACGAGGTAGACGTAGGCGAGGTTGTACTTCTCCTTCTTCTCCAGCATCTCGTCGATGAGCCGCCCGATGTCCTGCTCGCGGTAGTAGCCGCCCAGCGGGCCGTAGAGCTGATCGAACCCGGAGTTGATGCAGTAGGTGCAGGTGTAGGGGCAGCCGCGGTTCATCTCGAAGGTGCCGGTCACCGAGATCTTCCCTCCCATGGGCTTCCAGAACCGCCGACGGTCGTACACGTCCCAGTCCTGGTAGGGCAGCTGGCGCATGTCGATGCCGGGGCGCACCGGGTTCTTGTAGAGCTTGCCGTCGCACTTGATCCAGACGTTGCGGATGGCGGTGATGTCCTCGCCCCGGCGCATCTTCTCGCACAGTTCCATGAGCGGCAGCTCGCCCTCGCCCACGCACACCATGTCGATCGCCGCGTGGCGCATGACGATGTCCGGCGCGAAGGTCGGATACACGCCGCCGGCGATCGTCGGAATGCCGGTGTGGCGCACCGCGTTCAGCAGCCTCAGCCCGAGCGGGAAGGTGACCTCGATGCAGGACAGACCGATGAGATCCGGCCGGTAGGACTCGACGAGGTCGCGGAAGTCCTCGACGACGTCGCCGGCCTCGGGAACGATGCCCAGCTCGGCGAAGTCGGTTTTTCTCACCTGCAGGGCCTGCGCCCGCGCCTCGTCGCCGGTCTTCTCTGCGGTCCTGTAGAAGGTGGTGTCGAACAGTCGCACCTCGACGCCGCTGTTCTTCAGGCACGCGGCCAGTATCCCGATGCCGGCGGTCACGAGCGTGTCCAGCATGGTGTTGCAGTTGATGAGCAGTACCCTGAATTCCTTCATGCCGATGCCCCTGGTAGCGGTTGTTGGTCTTTTGCGTGGCGCCGGACCAGCCCGGCGATCCAGTCGTAGCCCTCGCGTATCTCCGCCGTCAGCTCCGCGACGGGGTACTCGAAGACGATGTTGATGCGCGGGTTGTGCCCGAGCACGATGCGCAAGGTCTCCTCCATGTCGACCCAGCCCTGCTCGGGGCTCTGCGTCGGGTGCAGCGGCACGTGCCCGCGATGCAGCGGATCCTCCGGGCCGCGCGTGTTCCACAGGTGCATGGAACGAGCCCGCGGCGCGAGCGCGCGTATGTCCTCCATGTACGAGCGCTGCCGGATCCGGGCTCCCAGCGAGGCGTGGCCGGTGTCGATGCAGATCCCGAGCTGCGGATAGCCGCTCATGGCCGCGAGGAAGTCCCCGGGACTTGCGAACGCGCTCGAGTAGGCGGCGAACTCGATGTCAATCGGCATCTCGTAGCGATCGCTCAGCGCCGCCAGCCGGATGCAGGCCGCACGCGCCAGTTGCACCGCGTAATCCCGGTCCTTGGTGTCGGTCTTCCCATAGGTGAGGTGCGTCACCACGTAGGCCGCGTTCCATGCGCGTGCGTGGCTGAGCGTCTCCTCGATCACGCTGTAGGAGAGATAGCGCAGCGACGCGTCTTCGTGGAGGAAGAAGCAGCTCACCCCGCTGTGGCAGAAGTAGGTCGGCCTCGGCATCGGGGAGTGGAAGCTCAGTCGCGTATAGCCCTCCCGGCTCAGCCCGGCCAGCGTGCGGCGCAGCTCGCCACAGGACTGCTGCGGAAAGTCGAACAGCTCCACGCCGCCCAGGCCGCGATGCAGGAGGCGCTCGCCGATCATTTCAGTCGGTTGCATGGCTCGGCGCGCCCCTCCCGCGCGCGACCTCCACGAGGTTGGTGTTGAAGGTGGACCCCCCGCCCATGTCGCCCGGCAGGTCCGGCGTGGTGTGGTTGGCGTTGCGGCGTTCCGGATAGCGCTCGTCCCACCACAGGCCGGTGGCGGCGACGACGCCGGGGCGCACGCCGCTGTCGATGGCCGCCCACAGCACGAAATCGCCCCGGTCGTTGAATACCCTCACCTCGTCGTCATGCGCGATACCGCGCGCGTGCGCGTCGCGCGGATGGATGAGAAGGGTGGGGCGATCCTCCCAGCGCTCCCAGCCGCGGATGCGCGCATGGCTCGACTTGTGGAACGAGCACGACGCCGGGGTGATGAGATAAAGCGGGTAGCGCTGATGGAGCGACGGCGTGCGCTCCAGGCCTTCGCGCAGCGGCACGTACGCCGGCAGCGGATCGAAGCCGTCATCGCTCATGCGCCGGGAGTACAGTTCGATGCGTCCCGACGGCGTCGGGAAGCGGCCGTCCCGCACCATCGCGTGCGCCGCCTCGACGGCGGCCGGACACCAGCCGTGCTCGAGCAGGCGCTCGGCGCTGACGCCGGTGAGCGCGGGATGCCGCAGCGCCAGTATCTCCTCGATCACCTGCCAGGCGTCCTGGCGGAAGCAGGGCTCCTGGAAGCCCATTGCCTCGGCGAGCAGCCGGAAGGTATCGAGATTGGAGAGCGCCTCGCCCACGGGCTGGATGGCGGGGCGGTTCAGCATGACGCCGAAGTGATAGTAGGAGAAGAGCAGGTCGAGATTCTCCACGTGCGACGTCGCTGGCAGCACGATGTCCGCGTACCTCGCCGTGTCGGTCAGGTACTGCTCGTGCGCCACGGTGAACAGGTCCTCGCGCTCCAGCCCGCGGCGCAGCCGCTCCTGGTTGTAGAGCGTCGCCGCGGGATTGCCGTTGAACACGTAGAGGCTGCGCACGCCGTGACCCGGCTCTGTCAGCATGGCGCCGAGCTCGATCATGTTGTAGCCGGCAGGCGGGTTGGGCCGCATCGAGGCCCCTTCCAGCGCCTCGGTCTCCACGGGGAATACCGTGCTGGTGGGAAAGTAGGCGCCGCCGCCACGCTGCGCCCATGCGCCGGTCAGCGCCGGCAGGCAGGAGATGGCGCGCACCGTCATGCCGCCGTTGCTGTGGCGCTGGCAGCCCGGTCCTATGTATATGAACGAGCTCTCCGTCGACGCGTACCAGGCGGCCAGCTTCTCGATGTCCGCGGCCGGCACGCCGGCGATCCCCTCCACCGTCTCGGGGGCGTAGTCGGCGACCCGTTCACGCAGCTGCTCGAAGCCGAGCGTATGGCGCTCCACGAATGATCGGTCGTGGAGGCGATCGCGGATGATCACGTGCATGATGGCCAGCGCGATCGCCGCGTCGGTGCCGGGACGCGGCTGAACGATGAGATCGGCGCGGCCGGTTCCCTTCACCTGCATCGGGTTGATGACCACCACTATCGCACCGCGCGCCTGGGCATCGTGCACCAGCGCCTGCTGATGAATGTTGGTGCAGGCGATGTTGCAGCCCCACAGCACGATCAGCTCGCAGTCGGAGACGGCGCGCGGGTCGGCGCCGATGGAGGACCCCATGGTGTAGTCGAAGCCCGTGCGCCCTGACTTCGTGCAGATGGTGCGTTCCAGTTGCAGCGAGCCGAGGCGATTGAAGAAGCGCCGCCCGGCGATGCGGCCGTTGACCAGCCCTTCGGTGCCTGACCCGAAGAACGGAAGGATCGACCGCGGTCCTGACTCGGCGACGATCGACTGCCATCGCCCGCGGATCTCCTCGATCGCCGCCGGCCACGAGATCCGCTCGAATCGCCCGTCGCCCTTCGGTCCGCAGCGGCGCAGCGGGGTCTGCAGGCGGTCCAGGGAGTGAATGCGTTTCGGGGATAGCGCGAACTTGCGGCAGATGAAGCCGCGCGTCGTGGGGTGATCGGGGTTGCCCTCGATCTTTCGCAGCCTGCCTTCGCGCACGTGATACAGCACGCTGCAGCAGTCCGGGCAGTCGTGCGGGCACACGCCGCGCACCACGCCGTTGACGGGCGGCGTGAAGCGTTCGGCGTCGGAGCGCTCTATCCTGGCGGTCATCCCCCTGCCTCGAATCCGTCTGCGCGCCATGGCGCGTAAAGAGAGTGAACGTACATTGCGGCGAATGGCGCGATCGGTGGATGCGTGCGTAGTCTTGGCGGCGCAACTATTCCACCCGTGCAATCGCGTGGACATGACCTTGATCAAGACTCGTTGGACGCTTCGCATCGCGCGCGGCGCGTGCTGCGGCGCGAGTACACGCTGTCTTGGCTGCTCTCGACCACCTCGTGGTTGTGATGAACCTTGATATGAATCAAGACGCCCGATCGCCCCGACACAAATCACGCGCAGACAGAGACTTGCGAGTGATACCAGGTACAAATGCGGTGGCATCGACATTGCTGCTCCATGCAGTGCCTTCGCTCGAGCAACGAGGAGATGAAGGCGACATGCGTAGTGCACCCACGACATCAAACGATGAGAGGAGTAGGCAATGAACTGGATCGATCCCGCGTATTGCGATCTGCGTCTTGGCTTCGAAGTCACCGCGTACGTGTACGTGCGCTGATCAGGGCGAGCACGCGAAGGCCGGGAGGATCATCCTGCCCGGCCTTTCCCTCCGGCGCCCGCGCATCGCTCCATCCGTCCTTCCCCGCACCGTATGACCGAGAACAACACCGTCGCGGCCGGTGACGTGCCGCTGCTGAACCCGCTGTACCTGCTGCGCTGGGAGGAACCCCAGCAGGCCCACGTGATGCTCTACCCCGAGGGCGTGGTCAAGCTCAACGAGACCGCCGCGGCCATCCTGCTGCTGTGCGACGGGCAACGCACCGCCGCCGACATCGTCGCCGATCTCAACAGCCGCTATACCAACGCCGACGTGTCCGCCGGCGTGTACCGCTTCCTGGAGACTTCTCATGCCAAAGGCTGGATCAGGATTAAGTCTTGACGGCGACCGCATCCCGATGTGGCTCGTCCTCGAGCTCACCTACCGCTGCCCGTTGCACTGCGCCTGGTGCAACAATCCGCTGGACTTCGACAGCTACCGCAACGAGCTGAGCACGGAGGAATGGAAGCGCGTGCTGGGCGAGGCCCGCGCGATGGGCTCGCTGCAGCTGGGCTTCTCCGGCGGCGAGCCGCTGCTGCGCGAGGACCTGGAGGAGCTGGTGGGCGAGGCGGATCGCCTCGGCTTCTACACCAACCTCATCACCTCCGGAATCGGCCTGAGCTGCGAGCGGCTTCAGGCCCTGAAGGCCGCGGGGCTCAAGCAGATCCAGCTGAGCCTGCAGTCCAGCGATCGCGCGATCACCGACTCGCTGGTCGGGGCGAAGGCCTTCGACGCCAAGCTCGCCGCGGCGCGCGAGATCAAGAAGCACGGCTTCCCCATGGTGCTGAACGTGCCGATCTGCCGGCAGAACATCGATCAGACCGAGGAGATCCTGAGGCTGGCCGAGGAGATCGGCGTGGACTACCTGGAATTCGCCAACATCCAGTACTACAACTGGGCGCTGTTGAACCGCTCGGAGTTCCTGCCCACCCGCGAGCAGATCGCCGCCGCCGAGGCCGCCGTGGCGCGTGCGCGGGAGCGGCTGGGCAAGAAGATGACGATCTACTTCGTCATCCCGGACTACTTCGACGAGCGGCCGAAGGCCTGCATGAACGGCTGGGGGGCGATCCACCTCACCATCGCGCCGGACGGCAGCGCGCTGCCGTGTCAGGAGGCACGCGTGATCCCCGGCCTCGAGTTTCCCAGCGTGCGCGAGTCGCCGCTCGCCTGGATCTGGCACGAGTCGCCGGTCTTCAACGAGTTTCGCGGCGATGCCTGGATGAAGGAGCCGTGCCGCAGCTGCCCGGAGAAGGAGCAGGACTTCGGCGGCTGCCGCTGCCAGGCCTACCTGCTCACGGGCAACGCCGCCAACACCGACCCGGTGTGCGCGAAGTCGCCGGAGCATCACCTGGTCGTCGAGGCGGTCGCGGAAGCGTCGGCGCCGCACCGCCGCCACCGCCCGATCGTCATGCGGCGGCGCGACAGCATCAACACCGCGTTCATGGGTTGCGGCGGATGAGGCCGCCGCGCTTCAGGCTGCCGCACGAGACGCTGGGCGGCACCGTCGCGTGCGGCCTGCTGCTGACGGCGCTGCTGTATCTGCTGGCGCGCTGGATGGTCTAGGGCGGGTGGAGGATTCGGATCAGGAGCCGGAGATATGACGCTGGAGCTGTACGTGCTCGCCCGCTGGCTGCACCTGCTCGGGCTGCTGGTGTGGATCGGCCACAACTACGCGAACGTCGTTCAGCGGCCGCGCTATCGGCCCGTCGATCCCGTGGACACGGCCGCGGCCGACCAGCTGTTCATGCAGGCCGCGCAGCGCGAGCACGGCACGTTCCGGTACGCCTCGCTGGTGGTGCTGGCGAGCGGGCTCTACATGCTGTGGTTCCGCGGCATCCTCACCGAGGCGCTCACGCTGCAGGGGCAGTTCGCCGTGCTCGGCCTGGGCGTGTGGATCGGCCTGCTGATGACGGCCAACCTGTGGTTCGTGCTGTGGCCGCACCAGAAGAAGGTGCTGGGCTTCGTGCCGGCGGCGCACGCGGAGCGGGTGCGCTGCTCGCGCATCACCTTCCTGTCCTCGCGCACCAACACGATCCTGTCCTTCCCCGCGGTCTTCCTGATGACCGCCGGGGCGCACGCGCCCACGCTGTTCTGAGGACCGGGCCGTTCGCCCGTCCGTCATGAGCCGGATCCACAACTTCTCCTCCGGCCCCTCGTGCCTGCCGGAGGAGGTCCTGCGCGAGATCCGCGACGAGATGCTCGACTGGCACGGCAGCGGCATGTCGGTCCTGGAGATGCCGTTCTCCTGCCCGGAATATCGAGCCATCGCAGCCGCCGCCGAGCGCGACCTGCGGGCCTTGCTCGACGTGCCGGCGAGCCATCACATCCTTTTTCTGCAGGGCGGCGCCTACGCGCACTTCGGCATCCTGGCGATGAATCTCCTGGCGCCCGGCCGCGGCGCCGACTACGTCGTGACCGGCCTGTGGTCGGAGCGCGCGGCGGCCGAGGCGGGGCGCCATGGGAATGTGCGCATCGCGGCCAGCGGCGCGCGCGAGGGTTTCTGCGGCATCCCGCCGCGAGAGAGCTGGCAGCTCGACCCCGCCGCCGCCTACTGCCACCTCACCACCAACGAGACCGCCCACGGCGTGCAGTTCCGCGAGCTGCCAGACACGGGCGCGGTGCCGCTGGTCGCCGACGTGACCTCGGACTTTCTCATGCAGCCGATCGAGGTCGCCCGCTGCGGCCTGCTCTACGCCAGCGCGCAGAAGAACGCCGGCTGCGCCGGATTGACCATCGTCATCGTCCGCGAGGACATGCTGCGCGGCGCCGCAGGCGTCACACCGGCGGCGTTCGACTACCGCCGGCAGGCCGAGTGCAACGGCTGCGTCAACACGCCGCCCACGTTCAGCGTCTACTGCGCCGGGCTGATGTTCGCCTGGATGCGCCGCAACGGCGGAGTGGCGACCTTCGCGCAGCACGCGGCGCGCCGCAGCGCGCGGCTGTACGAAGTCATCGACGGCAGCCCGCTCTATCTCTGCCCGGTCGAGCCGGCGCACCGATCGCAGGTGAACCTCTGCTTCCGCCTGCCCAGCGGCGAGCTGGAGCGCGAGTTCCTGGACGAGGCGGCGCGGCGCGGCCTGCATCATCTCGAGGGACACTCCGCCGTCGGCGGCGTGCGGGTGAGCCTGCACAACGCGACACCGGATTCCTCGGTGGAGGCGCTGCTCGCGTTCATGCGCGACTTCGCCGCGCGGCGGCAGGCGGCCGCGTGAGGCGGTAACGTCCATGGCGAACGGCCCGCGGCGGGTGATGGGCATCGAGTTCGCCCATCCCATCGGCGTGGCGGCGGGCTACGACCGCGACGGCAGCCAGCTGGCCGAGCTCTCGGCGGCGGGCTTCGCCTTCGTCGAGGTCGGTACGATCAACGTCTCGGCCGGGGCGGGCGCGATCGCCATGCTGCAACCCATCGTCAGGAATCTCGCCTGCCATCGCCTGCAGTCGGCGCCGGCGTGCGGCCGGCGCGGCGCGGTGATCGGGGTCAGCATCGGCAGCCAGCGCGACGAGCTCGACACGGTTGCCGCGGCCGAGATCGCCGTCGGCGCGCACGCCCTGACGCTGCTCGCCGATTTTCTCGTCGTGAACCTGAGCCGCCCCGGAAGCGCGTGCCGCGACGGGGTGGCGGAGGGGCGGGCGCTGCAAACGCTGCTCGAGCGCATGCGAGCCCAGGTCGACGCGACCGGCCGCACGCTCTCGCGGCGCATTCCCCTGCTGGTCAAGGTGGCCGCGCTGCCGGACGACGCGCAGTCCGTCCCGGAGGCGGCGGGGCGCGCCGCCGCGCTGGGATACGACGGCGTGGTCGCGGCCTTCGAGCGCTGGCCGTCGGTCGAATCGATCTGCGGCCGGATCTCGAGGTTGCGCGAGCGGTTGGAGGGCACCGCGCTCATCGCCGTGGGCGGCGTGCGCACGGCGGACACCGCGGGCCGCTATCTGCGCGCCGGCGCCGATCTCGTGCAGGTCTACAGCGCGCTCGCCGAATCCGGCCCGGCGATCGCGGACATGCTGCTCGCTGCAACGACGGGACCGACTCGGATGTAGCGCAGCGGCCAGGCGCCGGCGCGCCGCCGATCATCCCGAGGAGGACCGCCTATACTTCCAGTATTCGCCGCCTCAGGCGTACGGGGTCATGCATGAAGAGGCTTCTTCGCTGTTCGGCGTGCTGTCTGGCGTTGAGCTCCAGCGCCCACGCGATCACCGTCGGCACGGTGGACGTCGACAACACCTACTCCCCAGTCGGTTTCGTGTTTACCGGCGGGTTGGGCAGCGTCGTCGCGCTCGATACCTACTGGGTCCTGACGGCGGCGCACGTGGTCGACGCCGGTGCGCTGTTCCTGGTCATGGGCGACCCGAACACCGATGCGGAAGGGATCTTTCTTCCCGACCAGGTCATCGTTCACCCGGATTACGTGCCCGGCGAGTTTCACGACGATCTGGCATTGATCAACCTCGCGTTGATCACGCCTATCATCCCGGTTCCTGGCGTCGTCGACGCCTCCTTCGCCATGCTCTCGAACGTCGCCCTGCACGGCGGCTTGCCGGTCACGGCGACGCTCACCGGTTACGGCCTGACGCAGGTCGACGGCACCGTGGACCTGGGCGACCCGATGCTGCGGCGCATCGGCGTTGCCGCCACCGATCCCGTTGGTCCGACGCCGCCGCCGCTTTTCGATCCGGGCTTTCCCTTCGATTGTTCGCAGCCGATGCTTCTGTGCACGTATGGCACCTCGGGTGGCGCGCCGGGCGACAGCGGCGGCGCGATGTGGCTTGACTACGGCGGCGGCCCGGTGGTGGCGGCCATCATGTCGTTCGTCTTCGACGAGAACGACTTGCGGGATCCGCCCGAGACGCCCGACTGGAACGATGGCTACTGGACCGTCGGAACCTCCGTCGCGTATTACCAGGACTGGATCCGCTCCCACGTTCCCGATGTCCAGTTCGGCAGCGCCCCAGTGCCCGTACCCGCGGCGTTCTGGCTGTTCGGCAGCGCGCTGTTGGCGCTGGGCGCGATTCGCCACAGGAAATAGCCGGCGCGTTTGCGCCCGTTCCATCGCGGTCGAAATCCTCCCTGGGCACCGGCGGTTCCGGAGCCGTGAGTGGAGGGGCGCCGTTACCGGACCGCCATTGCTCCCCGCGGCCGACACGTGCCGATGCGGGATCCCTGATACGTTGCCGGCCCCGGTGCGTTGCGTCGTCCGGTTGATCGGCAGCGACCGTGAACGCACAGCCGGCGCCTGGCCTAAACTCTCGAACAGTGGCTGACGGTCATGGCCCGGCGAACGGCGCGAGTCACCTGACGTGGTGATTGAACGTGTACGGCGCGAAATTCAACGAATTCGAATCAGCTGAGGAGAGGTCGAGATGAGCAAGACGGCAGGGGTGGTGGCGCGGGAGATCCGCGAGGCGTTGCCGGCGACAATCTTCTTTCTGATCCTGTTTCACATGATCGCCCTGACCAAGGCCGTCGTGCTGGACGAGTACAGCATTACGGCACTCCGCGCGACGGCGGCGACCGTAGGCGCGCTTATCGTCGCCAAGGCCATACTCGTCGTGGATGCCCTCCCGATCAGCAGACGTCTGTCCGGGACGGGCGTCATCCACGTTCTGTGGAAGACGCTCCTCTACGGCGTGGTGGTGCTCGCTTTCCGTCTCCTGGAAGAGTCGATACCACTGATCCAAAAGCACAGCGGCTTCTGGGCCGGTGTCCGGTCGATGTATGACGAGATCCCCTGGCCCTTGTTCGGAGTGACGTGTCTGTGGACCGTGTTTGGTCTGTTTCTGTACTGCGTCAGTTCTGAATTCGTTGCCGCGATAGGGCCGGCGCGGGTCAAGGCGATCCTCCTGGGGGAGGCACGGCACGGTGCCGGCTAGCCCTGGATGACGTGTCCGCAGAACGGACATCCCGTGCACGCAGACTAGACTCTTCTGTATTCATTCATCGGTCCAGACGGCGGATGCGGCATCGTCATGCCGTCGATAACGCGAACCCTGGGTCACGATGCAGCCTGCCTGGGGGACTCACGCCGAAAAGGGAGGGGACACACGATGTCCAGGCTGCTTGGCCAGATCTGGATGATCCTCATGGCGGCCGGCGCGCTGTCGCCGATCGCCTCCGATGTGGCTCGACTACGGCGGCGGCCCGGTGGTGGCGGCCATCATGTCGTTCGTCTTCGACGAGAACGACTTGCGGGATCCCCGCGAAGCACCCGATTGGAACGATGGCTACCGGACCGTCGGAACCTCCGTCGCGTATTACCAGGACTGGATCCGCTCCCACGTTCCCGATGTTCTGTTCGGCAGCGCGCCCGTGCCCATACCCGCCGCGTTCTGGCTGCTCGGCGGTGCGCTGCTGGTCATGGGCGCAGTCGGCCGCAGGCGCCAGGTGCGCGAACGCCGGCCGCAGGGGTGGCCGGCCGGCGCGCGCCCGGGCCGAGGCCTGGACGGTGAACGGGATCTGACGGCGGCTCCCGGCTAGGGGTACAGCGCGCGCAGTTCCGCGACGAGCTCGGCGACGTCGCCCACCACGCCGAACTTCGCCACGCTGAAGATCGCCGCATCCGGATCCTTGTTGACGGCGATGACGGTCTCGACGTGCTTCATTCCGGCCAGGTGCTGGACCGCCCCCGAGATGCCGAGCGCGAGGTACAGCTTGCAGTTCGTCGCGGTGCGGCCGGATTGCCCGATCTGCCTGGACTTCGGCAGCCAGCCCGCATCCACGATCGGCCGCGAGCAGGCGAGCGTCGCGCCCATCCGCTCGGCCAGCTTCGAGACCTCCTCGGTCGTCTCCCGGTCGCCGATGCCCCGGCCCACCGCGACGAGAAACTCCGCGGCGCTGACGTCGACATCGCCCCCGGGCTCCGGCTCGATGTAGCCGCGGTGCTCGCTGTTGAGCGGCCCGCCGGCTGGCGCGAGGGTCGTCACCGGCACGCCGCCGGCCCGGCCCGCCGCGGGGAAGCTTCCCGGTCGCACCGTGAGCACCACCGTCCGCCTGCCCGGGAAATCCAGCTCCACGCGCACCTTCTCCCGGTACGCCGATCGCGTCGCGACGATCGCCCCGCCTACGCAGCGCAAGGCAGAGACGTCGCTCGCGTAGCCATGGCCCCCGGTCGCCGCGACGGCCGGTGCGTAGCTGATCCCGTCGACGCTGTGCGGGATCAGCACCAGGCGCGGCCTGCGCGCCGCGATCAGCGCCTGGGCGACCGTGGCGTAGCACTCCGGCTGGAACTCGCCGGTCGGGGCCGGCACGAGGAGCAGCTCGTCGACGCCCTCCAGGCCCAGCGCCGGCGCCAGGGCGTCGGGCTGCGCGCCGATGATCGCGACCTCCACGCGCGCCCCGAGCTCGCCGCGAACGGCGAGCGCCGCGGAGACGAGTTCCAGGGTCACCGGCCGCACGGCGTTGCGGCGGTGCTCGGCGATGAGGAGGATCGCGCTCACCGCGGCCCTCCGCGGATCTCCCGGATCAGCGCCGCCAGCGCCGCGGCCTGCTCGGCGGCATCGCCCTCGATCATGCTCGGGCTCGGCCTCGGCGGCACGTACATGCGGCGCACGCGCGAGGCCCGGGCCGCGGCGATCGCGGCGCCGTCGATCGCCAGCTCCCCGAACGCCGGCGTGTCCACGGGCTTGCCGGCCGCCTGCGTGATACCGCGCAGCGAGGCATAGCGCGGCGTATTGATGCCGACCTGGATCGTCAGCACGGCCGGGCAGCGTATGCGGATGCACTCCTCGAGGCCGCCCTCGAGCTCGCGCCGTACGAGCGCCTCGCCGGCATCGGCGCCGAGCTCGAGCGCCCGCACGACGGCCGCCCACGGCCAGCCCAGCAGCGCCGCGAGCGCCACGCCCGTCTGCGCCTCGCCGTGATCGGCGCCCTGGACCCCGGTCAGCACCAGCTCCGGCTTCTCGCGGCGCACGATCGCGGCCAGCACGTGGGCGATCATCATGCCGTCGCCGTCCTGCAGGCACTCGTCCCACACCCGCACGCCCCGGTCCGCGCCTTTCGCCAGGCACTTGCGCAGCTCCGCGGCCGCCTCCTCCGGTCCGACCGTCGCGGCCACGACCTCGATGTCGCCGCCGGCGCGCTCCCGGATGCGCAGCGCCTCCTCCAGGGCGTAGTCATCCCATTCGTTCAGATCGCGGTCGCAGTAGTCCCGGTCCACGTCGAGGCCGTCGCCGCGCATCTCGAACTCGTCGTCCAGGTTCAGGACCTGTTTCACGCAGACGAGTATCCTCATGGCCCGCCGCGTCCTCCCCGCCCGCCGCCGCGCGTCATGCCCTGATGCGTTCCATGGTCGGGTCGTAGAGCGGGCGCAGATGCACCCGGGCGGGCACCCGTGCCGTGGCGACCTCGAGCTCGTAGTCGCCGCCCTCGAGGTAGGCGCGATCGACGCCGTCGGGGTTGCGCACGTAGCCGTAGCCGATATTGGCGTTCACCGTGTAGCCGAATCCGCCGCTGGTCAGCCAGCCCACGCGTTCGCCGTTCCGGTATATGGTCTCGCGCCCGAGCAGCACGACCTCCGGATCCTCGACCGTGAAGCACGCCAGCCTCTTGGCGAGCGGCCGCCGCCGCGCATCGACCAGCGCCTCGCGCCCCAGGAACGGGACGTCCGCGTCGAGCTTCACCGCCCAGCCGAGACCCGCCTCCAGCGGCGTGGTGCCGGGCGTGATGTCCGCGCCCCAGGCCCGGTAGCCCTTCTCCAGGCGCAGGCTCTCGATCGCGCGGTAGCCGCAGTTGGCGATGCCGTGCGCGCGCCCCGCGGCCATCAGCGCGTCGTAGAGGCCCGTCGCGAACTCCACGGGGACGTGCAGCTCCCATCCCAGCTCGCCGACGTAGGTGACGCGCAGGGCGGTGACCGGCGCGCCCGCGACCTGCAGCGTCCGGGTCGTGGCGAAGGGGAAGGCCGCGTTGGAGAGGTCGTCCTCGCACAGTTCCGCGAGCACCGCGCGCGCGCGCGGCCCGAACAACGAGAGCACGGCGTGCGCCGAGGTGACGTCGACGAGCTCGGCGTGCGCGCCGGCCGGGACGTTGCGCCGGATCCAGTCGTAGTCGTGCGTGGCAAAGCCGGTGCCGGTCACGATGTAGTACCGATCCCCGGCGAGTCGCGCCACGGTCAGGTCGCACTCGATGCCGCCGCGGCTGTTCAGCATCTGGGTGTAGGTCAGGGAGCCTGGGGCCCCGGATACGTCGTTGGCGCATATCCAGTCGAGGCAGGACTCGGCGTCGCGGCCGAGGAGCAGGAATTTCGCGAACGAGGACTGATCGAAAAGCCCCACGCGTTCGCGCACGGCGCGGTGCTCCTCGCCCACGGCGGCGAACCAGTTCTGCCGGCCGAAGCCGTAGGCGTCCTCCGGGGTCTGCCCCGGCGGCGCGAACCAGTTCGGCCGCTCCCAGCCCAGCTTCTCCCCGAAGCAAGCGCCCGCGGCCTGCAACCGGTCGTAGAGCGGCGAACGCCGCAGCGGCCGCCCGCTGCGATGCTCCTCGTGCGGCCAGGCCACCGTGTAGTGCTTGCCGTACATCTCGAGCGTACGCTTGCGCAGCCATCCGGCGTCGCCATGCGGGCGGCCGAAGCGGCGGATGTCCACGGGCCACAGGTCGTAGGGCGCCTCGCCCCCGACGATCCACTCTGCGAGCGCCTTGCCGGCGCCGCCGGCCGAGGCGATCCCGAAGGCGTTGAAGCCGGCGGCGACATAGTAGTTCCGCAGCTCCGGCGCCTCGCCGAGGATGAAGTTGCCGTCGGGCGTGAAGCTCTCCGCGCCGTTCACCAGCTGCTTGATGCCGGCGGTCTCCAGCGCCGGCACCCGGCCGACCGCCAGGTCGGTCAGCTGCTGGAAGTGGGCCCAGTTCGGCTCCAGGAGGCGGAACGCGCGCGGCGGCCCCTTGCTCGCGTCGTGCGGGAGGGGGTCGGGCTCGTAGCCGCCCATCACCAGCCCGCCGACCTCCTCCTTGTAGTAAGTCAGCCGATCCGGATCGCGCAGCGTGGGCAACGTCGACGCCACGCCGTCGATGGGATCGGTGATCACGTACTGGTGCTGCACCGAGACCAGCGGCACGTTGACGCCGGCGAGCCGGCCGAACTCCCGCGCCCACTGGCCGCAGCAGTTGACCAGCACCTCGCAGGCGATCCGGCCCATGGAGGTCGTCACCGCGGCGACCCGCCCGCCCGCGGTCTCCACACCCGTCACCCTGCATCCCTCGATGATCGTCACGCCGCCCCGGCGCGCGCCGATCGCCAGCGCCTGCGTGATGTCCGCCGGACTGGCCTGCCCGTCGGTGGGGAGGAACGCCGCGCCCACCACGTCGTCGATCTCCATCAGCGGCCACAGCGCCTTCGCCTCCGTCGGCGTCAGCAGGTGCATCTCCAGTCCGAAGCTCCGGGCCGTGGTCGCCTGTCGCCTGAGCTCCGTCATGCGCGCCTCGGTGCAGGCCAGGCGCAGCCCCCCGTTCATCTTCCAGCCGGTCGCCTGGCCGGTCTCCGCCTCCAGGGTCTTGTAGAGCGCCACCGAGTGCCCGAGCAGCTGCGTGATGCTGGCGGACGTCCGCAGCTGTCCGACCAGGCCGGCGGCGTGAAAGCTGGTTCCGCCCGCCAGCTTCAGCCGCTCCAGGAGGACGACGTCCTTCCAGCCGAGTCGTGCCAGGTTGTAGGCCACGGAGCAACCGATGATGCCTCCGCCGACGATGACAACGCGCGTGCTGCTGGGGAGCGTCATGTTCTGCGCCAGCCTCTATGGTCTTCCGAACCGCCGTTGAAACTCCGCCCAGGCACGCTCGAACCGCTGCAGGTTCTCGGTCGTGTAGGCGACGTAGTCGAATTCGAGTGTCGAGTAGATCTCCGAGACCATGCTCCACATGCTCTCGCGCAGCAGCGAGGCGCACTTCATCGCCGCGTAGCGCCTGCGCAGATCCTCCGTCGGCGCCTGCTCGAAGTAGGCTTCCAGCAGCCACTCGTCCTGCTCCGGGGCGAGCCCGTTGTTGGAGGCCAGGCCGCCGAGATCGAACAGCGGGCTGTTGAAGCCGCCGTAGTCCCAGTCGACCAGCCACATCCTGGCGCCGTCGTCGATGAAGTTGGCGGCGAGCAGATCGTTGTGGCCGAACACGATGGTGACGGGGCCCACGGCGCTCTCGAGCTGCTCGGCGATCCGGGCGAGGCGCGGCAGCTCCGGCCCCATGCGACTGTTCCGATCCCGCAGCGTCATGGCGTAGTCGCGCAACACCTGGAACACCCAGAACATCGCCGCCGGACCGCGGAAGTACTTCGGAATGTCCCGATGGCAGCGCTGTATCGTCGGGACGATCCGCTGCAGCACGGCGTCCTGGCGCACCATCTCCGGCGTCAGCGTCGTGCCCTCGATGTAGCGCATGACGAGCGCTCCCGCCTCGGCGTGCACGATCTCGGGCGATATCCCCGCCGCGCACGCCGCCCTGGCGGCGGCCAGCTCGTTGGCGCGCGACACGCCGTGCACCGGTATGTCGTCGCCGACGCGGACTACGAAGCGCTCGCCGCCGTGTTCGACCAGGAAGTTGGTGTTGGTGATCCCGCCGGCGAGCGGCATCGGATCGACGGGCATCCGCCAGCAGCCCAGTCGCATCGCCCTCTGTCTGGCCTGGTCCATGGCAGCGAGCTACGCGATGCCGAGCCGCTGCTTGCGCGCCGCGACCCACGGCTGGATCAGGCGGTCGGCGATGATGGCCATGAAGGCGATGCAGATGCCGGCGATGACGCCGCGGCCCACGTCGGCCTTGGCGAGCGCGATGTAGACCTCCTGCCCGAGCTCGCGCGTCCCTACCAGCGCCGTGATCACCAGCATGCTGAGCGCCATCAGTATCGTCTGGTTCACCCCGAGCATGATCTCCGGGATCGCCAGGGGCAGCTGGACCTTCCAGAGCAGCTGCCTGCGCGTGCAGCCGGAGGCGACGGCCGCCTCGACGAGCGCCGGATCGATCTGCCGGATGCCGAAGATGGTGTAGCGGACGGGGAAGACGATGGCATAGGCGACCACCGCCAGCATCGCGGTGAAGTCCCCGACGCGGAACAGCATCACCACGGGCATCAGGTAGGCGAACGCCGGCAGGGTCTGCAGCGTATCGATGATCACCTGCACCACGCGATTGAGCCGTTCGTGGCGGGCGGCGAGGATGCCGATGGGGATGCCGAGGGCGCAGGCGAGGAGTGTGGCCAGTCCGCAGAGATAGAGTGTCTGCATCGCCTTCTCCCACTGCCCGGTCACGGCGATGAAGCCCGCCAGCGCGGCCACGAGCAGCGCGAGCCTCCAGCGCCCCAGGCGCCAGCCGGCGTACGCCAGCGCGGCAACCACCGCGAGCCACGGCAGCGCGACGAACAGGCGCTTGATCGGCACCATGAGATTGAGCAGCACCCAGGACTTCAGCGCCTCGATGTAGTCGAAGAAGTTGACGTTAAGCCACTTCATCGTCTCGTTGATGAGCGGGCCGGTGGTGATCTGAAGGTCCTCGGGATACTGCTGCACGGCGGGGACCAGCCAGCCGAGCAGCCAGCTCGCGACCACCGCGGTCGCGGCGAGCGAGATACAGGTGGCGGCGCCATCCGCGGCGGGACTCGCCCGGCGGATGCGCCGAGGCGGCCAGGCCGCGTAGGCCTGGCTCAGCCGATCCAGCGCGATCGCGGCAGCGTGATGGCGATGCTCGCCTCCAGCCCGGCGCCGAAGTTCAGGCTGCGCAGCGCGCTCAGGACATCGCGCCCCAGCCCGCCGGCGCCGATCATCGAGGCGATGATGACCATGTTGAGCGACAGCATGATGACCTGGTTGACGCCGATCATCAGCCCGTTGCGCGCGGCCGGGACCATCACCCGCCAGGTCAGCTGCCTGCGCGAGCAGCCGGCCATGCGTCCGAACTCGACGATCTCGGTGGGCACGCGACGCAGCGCGAGAATGGTATTGCGCACCATCGGCGGCAGCGCGTAGATGATGGTCGCGATCATCGCCGCCACCGGGTTGAAGCCGAAAAGCACCAGGATCGGCACCAGGTAGGCGAACACGGGCACCGTCTGCATCAGGTCCATGAGCGGCGTGATGGCGCGCTCGAAACTGGGGTGCCGAAAGGCGAGGATTCCGAGCAGCAGCCCGCCGGCCACGCCGAGCGGCACGGCGATGACGATCGACGACAGCGTGACCATCGCGCTGTCCCACTGCCCGAAGATGGCGATGTAGAGGAAGCAGCCGCACACCAGCAGCGCCAGGCGCCAGTCGCGGGCGTAGAGGGACATCACCGTGACCACGCCGATCACCCCCGCCCACGGCAACGGCGGCCAGATGAGCACGGCCTGCTGGCCCACGCCGCGCACGAAACCGGCGGACAGCAGGCTCTTGGCGGCCTCCAGCGGCCATTGCAGCACCCAGGAGACGCCGCGCGTGAGCTGCTGGAAGGTGAACAGGCCGAGGCTGGCGTCCTCGTACAGCCACTTCACGAAACGGCTCACCCAGCCCTGCGCGGGCAGTGTCCACTCCTCCGGGAACGTCACCGCCCAGGGCACCGCGGCGCGGCCGAGGTAGAGGCACACCGCCAGCGCCGCGATGGCGGCCCAGACCCACGGCACGGCCGAGCGCGGCGCCGCCGCCTCCGCGCGTAATGCCGCGACAGTGCTGGCGGTCACTTCGGCCGCTCCTGGCCGCCGTCCTGCCGCACCAGCAGATCGATCACCTGCTGGCGATCGATCATCCCGACGATGGCGGAGCTCCCGTCGACGACGGCGTGAGGCTGCGGGCTCTCGACGATCTGCCTGGCCACCGCCGCGATCCGCGCGTCCGCCCGCACCTGCCCGGCATACGCCACCTGCTCGCCGGGGGCGCGCATCAGCGCCCGCACGCTCAGGACCTTCGCGCGCGGGATGTCGCGCGTGAACTCGGAGACGTACGTGGTCGCCGGATGCGTGATCAGCTGCTCGGGCGTGCCGATCTGGATGATCTCGCCGTCCTTCATGATCGCGATGCGATCGGCGAGCCGGATGGCCTCGTCGAAATCGTGGGTGATGAACGCGATGGTCTTCTTCAGGACGCTCTGGATCCGCAGGAACTCGTCCTGCATCTCCCGGCGGATCAGCGGATCCAGGGCGGAGAAGGGCTCGTCCAGGAACCAGATGTCCGGCTTCACCGCCAGCGAACGCGCGATCCCGACGCGCTGCTGCTGCCCACCGGAGAGCTCGCGGGGATAGCAGGATTCCCGGCCCTTAAGCCCCACCAGCTCGATCATCTCGCGAGCGCGCGCCTCGCGCGCCTGCCGCTGCGCGCCCTGCACCTCCAGCGGAAAGGCGACGTTGCCGAGGACGGTCAGGTGCGGCAGCAGGGCGAAGTTCTGAAACACCATCCCCATCTTGTGGCGCCGGATGTCGATCAACTCCCGCTCGGTCGCCTTCAGCAGGTCCCTGCCGTCGAACAGCACCTGTCCCGCCGAGGGCTCCACCAGCCGGGACAGACAGCGCACCAGGGTGGACTTGCCGGAGCCCGACAGGCCCATGATGACGAAGATCTCGCCTTCGTGGATGGCAAACTCGGCGTTGCGGACCGCGGCGATCAGGCCCGCCTCGTGCAGGTCGGCCGCCGACGGCGCGCCCGGGAACATCTGCTGGAAACGCTCGGCACTCGTCCCGAAGACCTTCCAGAGACCGCGGCAGGCGAGCTTGATGGCGCGCGTGCCGCGCACCGGGTGGTCCGCGTCACTGGTAGCGGGATCTGCCATGGCTCCTGCGGACCGTTTCTCGAGGGTTCAACGGACCGCGGGAGGAACGGCCCGCGGTCCGTCGCTCATCGGCACTCGCTAGGCTTTATTGCGTCCATGCCTTCCAGGTGGCCTCGTTGTTCTTCATCCACTCCGCGACGACGTCCTCGAGCTTGGCGCCCTCGAGATCGATCTTGGCGATCAGCCCGCCCATCGTCATGTTGTCGATCCGGAAGTTGCGCACGGCGGCGTACGCCATGGGCCACTTCTCCTCTCCGCCCTTCCAGGCGACCTTCTTGATCCAGCCGTGCGGCTTGCCGCAGTCATGGGTCTTGCCGGGATTGATGCCCCAGGCCGGGTCGGTGTAGCAGGCGTCCTCGTACTCGGGGAACGCAACCCACTCGCCTTCGTACTTGATCGGCGCCCAGTGCGGCGTGTAGATCCAGAGCATGATGGGCGCCTGGCGCTGATAGGCGGACTCCAGCTCCGCGAACATCGCCGCATCGGTGCCGGCGTGCACGACCTCGAAGGGCAGCTCCAGCGCCTCGACGCGCTCCTCGTCGAAACCGCCCCAGGTGACCGGCCCGCCGAGATAACGGCCCTTGGGCGCGGTTTCCGGGGTGGCGAACGCCTCCCCGCACTGCTTCAGCGCCTCCCAGTTCGGCAGCCCCGGGCACTTCTCCTTCATGTAGGCGGGGAACCACCACTCCTCCTTCGCCTCCATGCCCGTCTCACCGAGATCCATCGTCTTGCCCGTGGCGAGCGAGGCATCCATCGCCTCCTTGCCCGTGGTCTGCCAGATCTCCATGGCGATCGTCAGGTCCCCGGACTCCAGGCCGCTGAACTGCGCGAGGTAGTCGGCCTGCACGTACTCCACGTTGTAGCCCATCGACTTCAGCACCTCGCCCATGATGTGCGTGGTGACGTACTGGCCGGTCCAGTCATGTATGGTCAGCTTGATGGGGTCCTGCGACTCGGCGGCTTGTGCACTGCCGCAGAGCCCGCACGCCAGCCCCAGCAACATGCCGCCGATCAATCTGCGCCGCTGTGTTTTCATCGGACACGCCTCCTCTGTTGGTTCGTGTAACCGCGGAACTGCCCGCAAAAACAGCATAGCCCCGCCTGAAGGTAGCAGGATCCGGATTTGTGCGGCGCGATCTTCGTGCGCAATCTTCCCGGGGGCCCGTTCCGCGTCATCTTCCTCCTGATCCCACATACAGTCAATAAAACCCACACGAAACGATCATGCTTTGTTGCTTTGTGTGGGATTCGTAACTAAGCTCATCGAACTCAACCGATTGAGCCGGGCGACACCGGCCGTACAGGCGATCGCGTCCATGTTCTCGACACGTCGGGAGTCCGAGATACTTCACGCCGTGCGTCTGCAGGGCTCCTGCAGCATCGGCGAGCTTGCGGCCCGCTTCGGGGTGTCGGAGGAAACCATCCGGCGCACCGTCAAGCCGCTCGTCAGCAGCGGCCTGGTCAGGAAGGTCCACGGCGGCATCGTGCTGCCCGATCGGCTGAAGGAGCCGCCATTCCAGCGGCGTATGCAGGAGCATCGCGAGGCCAAGCAACGGATTGCCGCGGCGGTGGCCGCGCGGATCAAGGACGGGGACTCCCTCATGCTGGACACCGGCTCGACCACCGCCTACACCGCGCTCGGGCTCGCCAATCACTCCAATCTGGTCATCATCACCAACTCGGTGGAGATTGCGCGCACGCTCGCCAGCCGCAACGGCAATCGCGTCTACATGGCCGGCGGCGAGTTGCGCGCCGATGACGGCGCCGCCTTCGGGCAGGCGGCGCAGGATTTCGTGCGGCGCTTCCATGTCGATTACGCGATACTCTCCATCGGCGCGATCAACGAGGCCGGCGTGTTCATGGACTACCATCTCTGCGAGGGCGAGTTCTCGCGCGCGGTCATCGAACAGGCCAGCGAGGTCATCGTGGTCGCGGATCGTTCCAAGTTCGGCACCCGCGCCCCGGTCAAGGTCTGCGACGCCGAGGCGGTCGATCTGCTCGTCACCGACGGCGCCATTCCGCGAAAGCTGTCGCGGAGATTCGCGCAATCCCACACGCGTGTCGTGACGGCCTGAGGCCGCGCTGGCATTCGCCCGCGCCAGGGGACACGGGCAGCAAGGGCGGCACCAAGGGCTCGTGGAGAACCTCCGCACAACCGTCGAGACGACGGAGGGGCGGCGCGAGCGGGACTCGCGTCCAGAGGTCGCAGGGCGATTACCCGGCGATATCGGCAATCATTCGGTCGGCCGCTCGAGGCGCTCGCCCCGTACCCGGCGGAGATGAGCGCTGGTGAAGCAGCATTGGATGCGGGCGGCGCCGGCGCGATGGCGCCGCGGGGTGCTGCAGGCAGCGACCTCGCCTTTCCGCCCGTCTAAAACGGTCGTTGGCTGGACGCGGTCTGCATTCCCGAATGCGGTCAGAGCCAGCAGATCGTTTCAGGTCCAGGCGCCTGCAGGCTGAGCCTGTCTTCCTGCCGCACCATCGCGAATGTCGCGCTCGGCCTGTTGACATAGTTAGCTACCTAACTATAATGAGCGGCCATGCTGCAGCTGAGAGATCTCCCGAACGCCCTGATACTCGGCAAGTTCGCCGAGCGCTACGGCGAGGTGGATGTCGATGCGGTACTCCATTTCCTGAGCATACTTCGCATCGGTACCGATCTTTCCGAAGCCCTGGACGGCTTTCTGGCCAGGCACGGCCTGCTGCAGGGACGCTGGTGGGTGCTGATCCTGCTCATGCGCGAGGACGATCTGACCTCGAACCCGTCCCGGCTGGCGGAGAAATCCGGCGTCAGCCGTGCCACCATGACCCGGTTGCTCGACGGGCTGGCGCGCGAGGGTCTGGTGAAACGGCTGGACGACCGCAACGACCGAAGGAAGTACACCATCAGGCTGACCCCGGCGGGGCAGGCCAAGCTGGACGAAGTGATGCCTGATTACTACCCGAGAGTGAAGCGCATGATGGAAGTCCTGTCCGCAGCGCAGCGCGAACAGCTACTGCAGAACCTGCTGCTTCTCAAGGAGCGCAGCACGGTATTCGAGTGATTTTTTTTGCCGCTATGGTTAGCTGCCTAATTACCTTTTCGCACCAGCCCATAAAGACCATTCCCAACTCACTTCAAGGAGTCATCATGAACAAGTTATGTGCAACCGCCCTCACTGCAACCCTGGCCCTCGGTCCTACGCTTACCGCCCATGCCGGCGAGGATGCGCGCGCCATCGCCGAGGCCGCCAACGCGGCGTGGAACCAGGCCCTGAACAGCGGCAACCCGCAGGAGTTGGCCGCGCTCTACGCGGAAGATGCCATCGTGTCGCCGGGGAATGGCAAGACGCTGGTCGGACGCGTGGAGATCGAAGCGCTGTTCCGTGGCTTCGTCGAGGCCGGTGTACACAACCACACACTGGAGATCATCGAAGTGGGCCGCACCGACACGCTGATCTTCCAGGTGGCGCGCTGGAGCGCGGAGGGCCTCGCCGCCGACGGCAAGACTCCCGGCTTCGGCGGAATCACCACCAGCGTGCTGGAACAGGGCAAGGATGGAACGTGGCTCGCGCGCAGCCACGTGTGGAATGCGGCGCAGTAGCCGCCTGACCGCGGACGCCGCACGCGGCAGTTGCATGCGGCTGCATTTCGCCAAGGGACCGGTTTGCGAAGACACGCGCAAGCTGCAGCGCCCCGTACCCGCTGCCACCTTCGCGTCCCGGCTCGTCTTGGGCCGGCAGGGCGCGGCGGTGCAAGTCACCTCGCTCGTGGCGGAACTGCCGTCGCAGCAGGACCAGGCGCGCCAATCGCCCGCCTGCGACGATTGCGTGACCTCCGCGCGCGCGTCCTGGTGGCAAGGCCGGAGCGCAGTTCCACCTCCCCGCGCTGCCGCGGGCATTCGTCCTGCACCCGCAGCTGCAGACCGTCCGGGGTCCGGCAAGACCGGACTCGCGACCGTGGAACGGCCAGGTCACCCCGCATTCGGATCAATCGAACAGCCGGTGACCGCCGCCTGTTCGCTACCCGAGCCTGCTCCGCGAAGCGCAAGCGGCATCAAATGCGGCGAGCGCCCGCACGATGGCGCCGCGAAGCGCGGTAGTGCCGTCTTCCCTCGACCGGGCGCAGCCTTGCATACCTTCCGCGGCGTTCTCCGCAAGCCGACTTCGCCGTTCATTGCCCAGACCCTCTTTCCGAGAGCGCTGGCGCGTGCGGGCGCCTGCATCCCGGCGTGTCGGCCCTGCTGCGTGACGGATTGCGTGGACAGCCCTCAACGCAAGTAGCGCCGGAGGACCGCGACCACCACGCTTAGGTCCGTCTCTGACCGCGCGCGGAAGTGCTCACGAACGTGCCCTTCGAGCACCTGGCCCATGAGGCTGTTCGCGGCGCCGCGAATGGCAGCCAGCTGCTGAAGCACCTCGTCGCAGCCGCGACCACCCAGAAGGGCCTTCTCGACCGCGTCTATCTGGCCCTTCAGGCGGCGCGTTCGCTTCAATAGCGCCTCCCGGCCACGTTGCACATGTGACATCGCAGTCTCCCTGATATACTCCCCGGGAGTATATCATCCTGTCTCGCCAGATGACTCCACAAATCACGCCGCTGCACGACCACGTGTTTCATTCCGACAACCCGATGGCGGAACGCCGAACCCGTCAGGTGATGTGGCTGACGGCAGCCATGATGGTCATCGAAATCGTAGCCGGCACGATGTTCGGCTCGATGGCGCTGCTGGCCGACGGGTGGCACATGAGCTCACATGCCCTGGCGCTTGGGGTGTCCGCGGGTGCGTACGTCCTCGCACGCCGGCTGGCAAATAACCCGCGATTCACGTTCGGCACGTGGAAGATCGAGATACTGGGCGGGTATACGAGTGCGGTACTGCTAATGGCGGTCGCCGCGTACATGGCATTCGAGTCCGTGAGCAGACTAATTGCGCCGGCACCGATCCGTTTTGACGAGGCGATACCGGTCGCCGTGCTCGGTCTGGCGGTCAACGTGATCTCGGCATGGTTGCTGTCCACGGGCGAGTCAGGCCACACCCACCATCGGGATCACGGGCATGCCCATGATCATGGTCACGGCCACCGGCAAAAGCACGGGCATGCCCATCATCGTGACCTGAACCTGAGGGCTGCATACCTGCACGTTGTGGCCGATGCCGCGACATCGGTGCTTGCAGTCAGCGCTCTGATCGGGGGCAAGTATTTCGGGGCACACTGGCTCGATCCCGCCATGGGGATCGCCGGCGCACTCCTGGTGGGTCGTTGGGCGTGGGGCCTACTGCACGACGCGGGGCGGGTGTTGCTCGATGCGGAGATGGATGCGCCGGTTGTCGACGAGGTACATCAGGCTGTGCGGGAAATGGATCCTGCGGCGATCGTGCGTGACCTGCACGTCTGGCGGGTTGGAAAGGCGAAATACGCATGCATACTGAGCCTTGACTCCCAGGTGGTGCTGCGCGCAGACGAAGTGCGGCAGGCGCTGGCCGTGCACGACGAGCTGGCACACATCACTGTGGAGATCGCGCGAAGCCGACCGCCGGTGGTCCGGTGTGAAATTGGTGCCAACCCTGGGGTATCGGCCGTCCACAAATGACCGGGCGAGGCCGCTTGAGTTGCACCGCACTCCTGGCTGAGGCAACGCGTCGCACCGGCTGTCTGATCCCCCGCTGCGCCTGAGACAGCCTCCGCTGTCCGCTGGTCGAGATGCCGTCGCAGTTTCGCCGATCCGGTCTCTCCGAGCTTCAGCTCACGGGCCTTTACCGCCGCAAGCGCCGCCTTCGTCCGCGGGCTGATCCTATCCCGTTACCACTCGCTCATGACCATGCGCATCTGCAGCGTGCTCTTGATGAGGTAACGGACTCCCGCAGCGTCGATCGGTCGCGACGACATAATCAACGGTTCGACTTCCTGCAATCTGCGTACGCACCCGGCGGGTCGTCAGGCGGGAGCCGCTCAGCGCTGAGTAAGAACGCCCAGTGACGACCTGTACTTATGTGAGCGCAGGGGGTCGTGATTTGTCCGTTTTTCGCAAGAGCCGGTCGGACGCGCACGAGATCACCCCTGCAATCGAATAACCCTGGCAATTCCGAGCGAGGCCAGCCATGCAAGATGTCACACCGCCAAACCAGGGCAAACGCGATTCCCTGACCATGGCGACGAGTGGCGCATTGTTTGCCGTGGCTGCCGGTGCGGTAGCCGGTGAGGGTGGTCACCAACACCATCACGGCGCTGCGAGGTCGCCCATCGTGGACGTAGCCGAGGGATGCGTGAGCAGTGGTCGCGCGTGCATCAGCCATTGCATGGAAAGTTTCAGGCAGGCGCTACGGGACTGGCGGACTGCGCGAGGCCGGTGGCAGAAATGATCCCCTTCTGTAACGCCATGGCTCAGCTTGCCACCTCGGGCTCGAGTCACGCGAAGGTGCTCGGCGACGTATGCATCGCGATCTGCGAAGACAGCGAGAAGGAATGCCGCGAGCACGAGGACAAACATGAAGTGTGCAAGGAGTGCGGCGACGCCTGCGCAGGGCTCATCGAGGCGCTCAAGACGGCCCAGCGCCTTCCGGCCGTCGTCGTCTCCAGGGAGCGCCCGGCTGCTCTTGAAATTGCGCGAGCGGCCGGTCTTAGGCCGATAGCGGACGTTCACCGCGAACGGGCAGGCGGCACTGCGTGTCCGGCTGGCCGGCAGGTGGGGCCGCCTCACTCGTAGCGAATGGTCATCAGCAGTTCTCCCGGAGCAGCCGTTTCGGGGACTGCTGTGAGCTCGAAGGGTGGAGCCTTGCAGGAACCCTGGTCCCAAAGGCGCCGCGCGATCGGTGACGCCACCGAGCTGACGACGGTGTCGAACACAAAGTAATTGCGGACTTCGGGCGCGGCCTCCATCACGGCCTTCAGGCCTTCGGCCATCACTTCTACCGACTCCTCGAAGGTGTGCTTGTCGTCCGGCTCGTACCCGCAGTGGTGCGCCTCGAATAACCAGTCGTGGACTATGTAGGCAGGGGCGTACCCCCACGGGGAGTAGCCTTCGACTCCCCAGAGGAAGCGGGGAATGGATCCGCCGTCCGTGTACATGGGGCCCGGCTGCAGTTTGGCGCCGTTCGCTCGAACTAGCGTGAAGGGTGCGTCCTTGTTTGGGAGGAAGAGAAAGTAGTCGTTCCTCACCCACCGGACCTCGAGGACTCCAGTGAACCTGGCCTGGGGCGTATCCCTATATGGTTGGGGCGCGCACCCGGCGACAGCGAGACTGATTGCGACAACGGCCAGCTGGCGCATGGGATCTCCCTTGGCATGTGCGTGGCGATGTGAAAGGCGGTGGAACCGCCGATGCGCGATGAATTCCTGCCATCACCTGGGTCGTCCTTTCCGCCCGATTCTCCCGCAGCCTCTCGATCCAGCAGCGGAACTATGACATTAGCATATCGACGGATTGGGCATGCCGCAGTCGGATCTCCGCCGCGAAGGATTGCGGCGTCCGGTACTGGGCTCGGGCGAGTGCCCGCTTGCGGCCCAAAGCCGGTCATCGGCACTGGCACTCAGGCCATGCCGGCACACCCCGTACTCGATCCTGAAAAGCCATCGGCGCCGCGTCGGTGCATGCGCGCAAGGCAGACACTCGAGCGTGGGTGCAGCCAATCGCGGCACTGGCGCCAAACCCGTCGCCGTGTAGCGCGCAGAGGTTTGCCGACCGTCGCGCGCCCCGGGGCCGGCGCGGCGTCGTATCTCGTGCCTCAGATCGGCGCGGGCACCAGGGTGATGGCCTTCACGGGGCAGGCGGCGCCGCAGGATCCGCAGCCCATGCAGTCCACAGCGGAGACCTCGGGCGAGGCGCCGCCGTCCTCCGAGGGCACGACCCGGATCGCATTGTGACTGCAGGCATCCACGCAGGTGCGGCACACCGAGCCGGCGTTGGTGATACAGCTACCCTGGATGGACGCCCGGTGTGACCACGGCCGTTGCGCCGTTTCCGTCGCCGGGCGGACGAGGGCTGCAGGCTTGCAGGCGGTGACGCATTCGCCGCAGAAGGTGCAGCCGCGTTCCGAGAAATCGGCTTCCGGATAGCCGCCTGCGCCCTGGATGAGGATCCCCTGCGGACAGATCTCCGCGCACGCCATGCAGCGGTTGCAGATGTCCGTGAACAACTCCTCGGCCACCGCCCACGGCGGACGCACGGGCAGCCGCTGCTCGGGCCTGCGACCCTTGAGGAAGCGACGCCCTGCGCCAAAGTCGGTGGCCATTGCTCGAGTCCGGTTACGCAACACAGGTCCAGCACGAAGGCCGCAGGCGCGACCGCTCGCAATGCCCGCGGAAGAGTCCCGCACATCATAAGCGCCTGCGGGGTCAACTCATCTTGACCGGACTCAATTGGCGCACGTCCCGCTCGCCGCGTCCCGTGCCGCCTTCGGGGGACGAGCGTTGCTGCATGGCTACGGAAGCATGAAGGCGCGATCGCCCTGGGCGCAGGGGTCCGCGGCAGCCCGCGCGCCCGTTCCGCGGATCAAGCATTTGGTATGGTGGGCCCGGCAGGATTCGAACCTGCAACCAAGGGATTATGAGTCCCCTGCACTAACCGTTGTGCTACAGGCCCAGTGCGATATTGCCCCCCCTCAACCCGGGCCTCTCCCCGGGGGGAGAGGGAAGGGCAAGCGAGGGTGCCGCGGCATTGCGGCGTCAGTCGCGGGAAAAGCGGGAAAAGGGGTCGGCGTGATCTATCTTCGGCTACGCGGACGCCTGCCCCGTAATGCAATACGGAAGATAAATCACGCCGACCCCTTTTCTTTTTTTTTCTTTTTCCCTAGTCGAGGAAGGTGCGCAGCTGCTCGGAGCGCGAGGGGTGGCGCAGCTTGCGCAGTGCCTTGGCCTCGATCTGGCGGATGCGCTCGCGGGTGACGTCGAACTGCTTGCCGACCTCCTCCAGCGTGTGATCGGTGTTCATGTCGATGCCGAAGCGCATGCGCAGCACCTTGGCCTCGCGCGGCGTCAGGCTCTCGAGCACGTCCTTCACGATCTTGCGCAGTCCCTCCATGGTGGCGAAGTCCACCGGGATCTGGGTGTTCTGATCCTCGATGAAATCGCCCAGGTGCGAATCCTCGTCGTCGCCGATCGGCGTCTCCATGGAGATCGGTTCCTTGGCGATCTTCAGCACCTTGCGGACCTTCTCCTCCGGCATCTCCATCTTCTCGGCCAGCTCCTCCGGCGTCGGGTCGCGGCCCTTCTCCTGCAGGATCTGTCGCGAGATGCGGTTGAGCTTGTTGATGGTCTCGATCATGTGCACCGGGATGCGGATGGTGCGCGCCTGGTCGGCGATCGAGCGGGTGATAGCCTGCCGGATCCACCAGGTCGCGTAGGTCGAGAACTTGTAGCCGCGGCGGTATTCGAATTTGTCCACCGCCTTCATCAGACCGATGTTGCCCTCCTGGATCAGATCCAGGAACAGCAGACCGCGGTTGGTGTACTTCTTGGCGATCGAGATCACCAGTCGCAGGTTGGCCTCCACCATCTCCTTCTTGGCGCGGCGGGCCTTGGCCTCGCCGATGGAGAGGCGCCGGTTGACGTCCTTGACCTCGGCGATGGTCAGCGTGTTCTCCTCCTCCACCGCCGCCAGCCGCTTCTGCACCTCGATGATCTCGGGCTCATGCTTCTTGAGCGCCGCATTCCAGGCGTGGCGGCCCTTGGTGATCTTCTTCACCCAGCGCACGTCGGCCTCGTGATCGACGAACTGCGCGATGAAGTCCTTGCGCGGCATGCCGGCCTGCTTGCAGCACAAATCCATGATCTCGCGCTCGTTCTCGCGGATGCGATCGACCACCGCGCGCACGTGCACGGTCATCGCCTCGACGAGCTTGGGCACGATCTTGAACTCGAGGAAGGACTGGGCCAGCTCCTCGCGCAGCTTCTTGGTCTTCTTGTCGCTGCGGCCGTTCTTCTTGATGGCCGTCATCGTGCGGTTGTGCAGGCGGCGGAAGGCGGTGAAGCGGCGCTTGGCCTCCTCGGGGTCGAGCTGGTTGGCCAGCGGGTCGGCCTCTTCCTCGGCCTCGGCCTCCTCGGCCTCGTCGTCGGCGTTCGCGGCACCCTCTTCCTCGGACAGCTCGAGGTCACGGGTGGGCTCGGCGATGTCCTGGTTGGGGTCGATGAAGCCGCTGATGACGTCCGTCAGCTTGATCTCGCCGGCCTCGGCGCGGCCGTACTCGGCGAAGAACATCTCCAGGATCTGCGGGAAGTCGGCCAGGGCGGAGAGGACCTGGTTCAGGCCGTCCTCGATCCGCTTGGCAATGGCGATCTCGCCCTCGCGGGTGAGCAGGTCGACCGTGCCCATCTCGCGCATGTACATGCGCACCGGGTCGGTGGTGCGGCCAAGCTCGGCATCGATGCTGGCGAGCGCCGCGGCGGCCTCCTCGACCTCGTCCTCGTCGGTCTGGCTGGCCGGTGCCTCGGCCAGCAGCAGGGCATCCGGATCCGGGGCGGTCTCGCTCACGGTGATGCCCATGTCGTTGATCATGTTGATGATGTCCTCGATCTGCTCCGGATCGACGATGTCATCGGGGAGGTGGTCGTTCACCTCCGTGTAGGTCAGGAATCCCTGTTCCTTACCTTTGGCAATGAGGAGCTTCAGCTGCGACTGTTCGTCGCCGCCTTCAATGTCTTCGAGGATATCCATCAAGGGTCTCTGGCGGGTCTTAATCTTAAGTATCTGTCTGAAAATCGATTTGGGGTTCCTGTTGAGACCTAAGTCTAGACCAGGAACCGCCGGGCGCCAGGGTCGGGGGCACCAAAAAAGGACCGCGAATTCTACAGGAGCAGGGCAGGGGCTGTCAGCCGCCGATCGGGTCCGTCACTTTTCCGACGCGGACAACTGGCGCAGCAGGGACTTTTCCTCTTCCGTCATGTCTTTCAACGGCTTGCGGGCAAGCTCGGCGCGCAGGGTCTTGTGCGCCAGGGCCCGCAGCCGTTCTATCGCAGCCAGGAACTCGGCCTCGACGCCGTCGGCCGGGGTGGCCAGTTCCTGCGCCAGCAGCTTCTGCAGGTGCCGCCCCTCGGGGCGATCCCGCCAGTGCTCGACCAATGCTCCGCTGCCGGCATTGGGATTTGACTGTACGAACGCGATGAGTTCAGCGAGCAGCTCGGCGCCGCTCTGCCCGGAGCGGATGAGCTGCTCGGCCCGCTCCACCTTGAGCGCCAGTGCCGGCCGGTGCAGCAGCAGGGTGACGGCGTGGCGGACCAATGACCGGCCCTCGCGGGGGGCGGCGATCGTGCCCTGGCGCGCGTCGCCGGCCGGCGGCGGCGCGCGCACTCCGCCCACCATCGGCGCCAGCGTGCGCAGGTCGAGATCGGACAGCCGCGCGAGCCGCTGCGCCAGCATCTGCTTGAGCGCGCCGCTCGGCACCAGCGAGAGCAGAGGCTTGGCGAGGTCGACCAACCGGGCGCGCCCGTCGAGGGTGGTGAGGGTGACCTGCGCGGAGAGCGTGTCGAACAGGAAGTCCGAGAGCGGCGAGAACCGCGCGGGGTCCTGGAAGACGCCGGCGCCGTCCTTGCGCACCAGCGTATCGGGGTCCTCGCCCGTGGGCAGAAACAGGAAGCTCACGTAGTGCCCCTCGCCGAGCAGGGGCAGGGAGGTCTCGAGCGCCCGCCACGCCGCCTTGCGGCCGGCCTCGTCGCCGTCGAAGCAGAACACCACCTCGGGCGTGACGCGGAACAGCCGCTCGAGGTGATCGCGGGTGGTCGCGGTGCCGAGCGTGGCCACGGCGTTGGTCACCCCGTGCTGGTGCAGGGCGATGACGTCCATGTAGCCCTCCACCACGAACAGCCGCGCGAGCTGCCGGTTGGCCTTGCGGGCGTGATAGAGCCCGTAGAGCTCGCGGCCCTTGTGGAAGATGGGCGTCTCGGGCGAGTTGAGATACTTCGGTTCGCCCTGGTCCAGGATGCGGCCACCGAAGCCGATGACGCGGCCGCGGTGATCGTGGATCGGGAACATGATGCGGTCGCGAAAGCGATCGTAGTGCCGGCTTTGCCCGGTGGTCGCGCCGGCGCCCTCCTTGGGCACGAGCATGCCGGCGGCTTCGAGGTCGCGCACCGCCTCCGGCGTGGTGCCCAGGGCCTTGAGCAGACTGTCCCACCCGGGCGGGGCGTAGCCGAGCCTGAAGGCGGCGGCCGTCTGCCCGTCCAGGCCGCGGGCCTTGAGGTAATTCTTCGCGCGCTCCGACTGCGGATGTTCCTTGAGCTCGCGCGAATAATACTGCTGCGCCTGCTCGAGCAGGGCATACAGGCGCGCGGCGTCGCCGCCCTTTGCGCCCGGGCCGGCGCCCGATTCGGCCGGCACCGTCATGCCGACCCTGGCCGCGAGGTCGTGCACCGCTTCCACGAAATCGAGGCGATCGAACTCCATCAGGAAGCCGATCGCGGTGCCGCTCGCGCCGCAGCCGAAGCAGTAATAGAACTGCTTGTCGGGCGCGACCGTGAAGGAGGGCGTGCGCTCCTCGTGGAAGGGGCAGCGGGCCTGGTAGTTCTTGCCGGCCTTCTTCAGCGGCACGCGCTCGTCGATCACGTCGACGATGTCGACGCGCGCGAGCAGGTCGTTGATGAAGGATTCCGGGATGCGCCCAGCCATGTCGGGCGTAGGATAACCGAGGCGGCGGCCGCTGCGTTTCCGGCGGACGGCCGAGAGCGAACGGGCGGCGGGACTAGCCCCCGAGTCTCTGCTTGACCCGCGCGGAGACCACCGTCATGTCTGCCTTGCCCGCCAGCTTGGACTTCAGGGCGCCCATCACCTTGCCCATGTCCCTGGCGCTGGCCGCGCCGGTGGCGGCGATGACCTCGGCGACGGCCGCGTCGATCTCCGCCTCGGAGAGTTGCGCGGGAAGGAAGCCCTGGATGATGCCGATCTCGAACTGCTCCTGCTCGGCCAGATCCGGCCGGTTGCCGGCCTGGTACTGCTGGATGGAGTCGCGGCGCTGCTTGACCATCTTCTCGAGCGTCGACATCACCTGCGCGTCGTCGAGCGTGATCCGCTCGTCGACCTCCTTCTGCTTGATGGCCGCGGTGATGAGGCGCAGTACCCCCAGGCGCCGCTTGTCCTGGGCGCGCATGGCGGTCTTCACTTCGTCGTTGATGCGATCCTTTAGACTCACGGTCGGCGGGAAATGCACGGCGCGCCCGAGGGCACGCCGCAGGGGAGGATACCGGTGGTTAGAATGAACGCGGGCCGCGGGAGCCGCCACGACCCCCGGCGCGAGCGGCATTGCGCTGCGCGGCGGCGCGGGCGCGCTGGGCCATGGTCATGTTCGAGCGGATCATCTTCTTCTGCCAGCGTTTCACCGCCGCGGCGGCCTTGCGCTTGCGCACCTGGGTCGGCTTCTCGTAAAACTCGCGGCGATGGATCTCGGCAAGGATGCCGGCCTTCTCGCAGGCGCGCTTGAAGCGACGCAGGGCGACGTCGAACGGCTCGTTCTCACGGACTTTGACTGACGGCATTCGTACTCCTAACGCTGAACGGCAGGTGTTTGAAAGGGCGGGTATTGTAGTGGACGACATGGCAATTGCAAAGCCGAAATCGGCGCCCGCGGGCGCCATCGCCGGGCCGGTGCTGGGCGTGGAAACCTCCTGCGACGAGACCGGGGTGGCCGTCTATGACCCGCGCCGCGGGCCGGGCGAGGGGCTGCTCGCGCACGTGCTCTACAGCCAGGTCGACCTGCACGCGAAGTACGGCGGCATCGTGCCGGAGCTGGCCTCCCGCGACCACGTCCGCAAGACCCTGCCGCTCATCCGCGAAGTCCTTCATGCGGCGGGCATTTCCGCCCGCGATCTGGGCGGCGTGGCGTATACCGCCGGGCCGGGCCTGATCGGCGCGCTGCTGGTCGGGGCGGCCATAGGTCGTTCGCTGGCCTGGTCGCTCGGGATCCCCGCCATCGCCGTGCACCACATGGAGGCCCACCTGCTGGCGCCGCTGCTGGAGCCCGACCCGCCGACCTTCCCGTTCGTCGCCCTGCTGGTCTCCGGCGGCCATACCCAGCTGTTCCGGGTCGACGGTGTGGGCCGCTACACCCTGCTCGGGGAGTCGCTGGACGATGCCGCCGGGGAGGCATTCGACAAGACCGCCAAGTTGCTCGGGCTGGGATACCCGGGGGGGCCGGCGATCGAGCGGCTGGCCCGCGACGGCAATCCCGATCGTTTCGACTTCCCGCGGCCCATGACCAACCGGCCGGGCCTGGATTTCAGCTTCTCGGGCCTGAAGACCTACGCGCTGAACACGCTGCAGCAGGAGGGCGACGACGGGCAGACCCGGGCCGACATCGCGCGGGCCTTCTCCGACGCGGTCGTGGAGACGCTCGCGATCAAGTGCCGCCGCGCGCTCGTGGAGACCGGGCTGAAGTGCCTGATCGCCGCCGGCGGGGTGAGCGCGAACGCGAGGCTGCGGGAGCGCCTGGCGGAGATCGCTGCGGAGCTCGGCGCGCGCGTGGTCTATCCGCGTCCGGCCTTCTGCACCGACAACGGCGCCATGATCGCCTTTGCCGGCGCGCTGCGGCTCGCGGCGGGCTATCACGAGCCGCTCGCCTTCAAGGCCTATCCACGCTGGCCGATGGCGGAGCTGCCGCCGGCGGCCTGACCGCCGAAGCGCCTTTTTTCCCACCGCCGGCACGGGGTCTCGGGCGGACTGCCGGCGGACCGCCGGTGCTTGCCTGGCTACCGCTGCGCGGTACATCCATGTACCGCTTGCTACCGCGGCGTCGTGCTCGTCCATCCCTGCTGCGCGCGCCGCCGAGGCGCGCCAGGCAAGCACCGGCAGTCCGCCCGAAACCTTGTGCAGCGGCTTACCACGGGCAGACCGCCCTCCGCCCCGCCCACAAGCTGCGCAGGGTGGCGCTACTCCGACTGCGGGTCGGTGGAAGACTTGCCGCCGATACGCGATTCCGTACCGTCGATGAGCTTGCGGATGTTGGAGCGATGCCGCCACACGAGCAGCACGACCATGGCGAGGATGGCCAGAACGGTCAGCGCGGGGTAGCCGCGCAACCAGGCGTACAGCGGTGTGAGCACGGCCGCCGTGATCGCGGCCAGTGAGGATACCTTGCTCAGTCTGGCGACCACGAACCAGATCACCACGAAAAAGACCGCCAGCGGCCAGGCGATCCCGAGCAGCGCGCCGATGAGCGTCGCCACGCCCTTGCCGCCCTGAAACTGGAAGAAGACGGGGTACAGGTGGCCGAGAAAGGCGGCCAGTCCGACGGCTGCCAGCGCCTCGATCGGCAGTCCCAGCGCGCGCCCGAGGAGCACCGGCAGCAGTCCCTTCAGCGTATCGCCGAGCAGCGTGGCCGCGGCCGCCTTCTTGCCGGCGACGCGCAGCACGTTGGTGGCGCCGGGGTTTCCGGAGCCGACGGTGCGCGGGTCCGGTGCGCCGATCGCGCGGCAGACGATGATGGCCGCGGACAGGGAGCCGAGCAGATAGGCGACGACGATGAGAATGGCCGCGGTCATCACGGCCGCTATTGGACTGGCTCGCGCTTGACAGGTCAAGATCGCATCGGTTCTAGTGGCGGGCGGCCAGGGCGATCAGAACATTCGAGAAGATCCATGGACATCGTTTACATCCACGACCTGCGCATCGAGGCGACCATCGGGGTGTTCGAGTGGGAGCGGCGCATACGCCAGACGCTGGTCATCGATCTGGACTTCGGCATCGACAACCGCAGGCCGGCCGCGACCGACGATCTGAGCGACACCATCGATTACGGTGCGGTTGCCACGCGCATCACCGCCTACGTCGAGGAGAGCCGCTTCAACCTGGTGGAGACCCTGGCCGAGCGCATCGCCGACATGCTGCTCAACGAATTCAAGGTGCCGTGGGTGCGGTTGAAGATCAACAAGCAGGGCGCGGTGCGCGGCGTTCGCGACGTCGGCGTGATCATCGAGCGCGGTCACTGCTGATCACGCGGCGGCGGGCGAGCGAGGGGAGCGTATGAAGAAACTCGTCATGTTCGTGGGCGTCGTCGGTCTGCTGCTGGGCGGCTGCGGCGGGCTGCAGTCGCAGAAGCGGGCCAACTCGCTGTCCGACACGCTGAATGAATATCGCATCCTGATGCGCTGGGGGGATTACGAGGGTGCGCTCACCTACGTCCGGTTCCGTCCCGGCAAGGTCCAGGAACTCGCGGAGGTCGATCTCGATGCGCTGAAACAGGTGCGGCTCGCGTCCTACGACGTGGTCGAACAGATCCTGACGCCCGAGGAGACCGAGGCGGACGTCAGGGTGGCGATGACCTACTACCACGAGGAATCCAACGTCCTGCACAACCTCGCCCAGAGGCAGCACTGGTGGTACGACGAGGAGCGGAGTCGCTGGTATCTCGAGACGGAGTTCCCGGACCTCATCGGCAACATGCAGAAAAACCGTTGAGCGCGCGCACGGGATTGGATCTCCCGCCGCCCTCGCCGGAGGCCCTCGCCGTCAGCGAGGCCTTGGTCCGACGCATCTCCGATGCGATCGCCGCCGCGGGCGGCGCCATCCCCTTCCGGCGGTACATGACGATGGCCTTGTACGAACCAGGCCTCGGCTATTATTCCGCGGGCGCCGCCAAGTTCGGCGCCGCCGGCGATTTCGTCACGGCGCCGGAGATCTCGGCCCTGTTCGGGGCGTGTCTCGCGCGCCAGGTGGCGCAGATCCTGGGCAGCCTCGGCGGCGGCGACGTGCTGGAGTTCGGCGCCGGCAGCGGGCGGCTGGCACGCGACCTCCTACTGGAGCTCGAGCGCCTCGGTGCGCCGCCCGCGACCTATCTCATCCTCGAAGTGAGCGCAGATCTGCGTGAGCGGCAGCGCCGACTGCTTGCGGGACTGCCGGCGGCGCTCGCCGGGCGGGTGCGCTGGCTGGACGCGTTGCCGGATGACTTCGCCGGGGTGGCGATCGCCAACGAGGTGCTCGACGCCATGCCCGTGACCCTGCTGCGCAAGGGGGGCACGCACGACTGGAGCGAACTGCACGTGGGGCTGGCGGCAGGCGGCTTTTGCTGGAAGGCGATGCCGCTCGGCGCGGATTCCGCGCTCGCCGCATGCATCGACGCGATCGAACGCGAGCACGGCGCGTTGCCGGCCGGATACACCACCGAGGTCTGCGCGGATCTGCGTCCGTGGTTCGAGGCGCTGGCCGCCGCCATGGCCCGCGGCGCTGCACTGATCATCGACTACGGTTACAGCCGGCGCGAGTACTACCATCCGGATCGGGCCACCGGCACGCTGTTGTGTCATTACCGCCAGCGCGCGCACGCTGATCCACTGATATATGTGGGATTGCAGGACATCACCGCCTCGGTCGACTTCACCGCGGCGGCCGAGGCCGCGCAGGATGCAGGCTTCGCCGTCGCCGGTTATGCCACCCAGGCCCAGTTTCTCCTGTCGCTGGGCCTGTTGGACCTCGTCGGCGAGATCGCCGCGGCCGATCGCAGGCGCGAGATCGAGGTGGCGCAGCAGGTGCGCCGCCTGACCTTGCCCGCCGAGATGGGTGAGCGCTTCAAGGTGCTGGCGCTGCTGCGCGGCGTGGAGACAAACCTGCAGGGGTTCCGCGCCGGCGACCTGCTGCACAGGCTTTGAGGCGAAAGGGGGCGAGCGCTGCGCGAGGGTGGCGTGCGCATGGCCGCCACCCTCGCGCATCAGGACTCTACTGCGGCGGAAGTTGGTCGGCGCCGCCTTCGGTGGTCGGCTGGCTGATGACCGGGGCCGGCATGGCCGCCGGCATCGCCTTGGCGGGGGCCTTTCGCCTCGCGGGCCGCCGGCGAGCCGGGGTCTTCCTCGCCGCTGCCTTCTTCTTCGGCTTCGCAGCGGCCTTCTTCCTTGGTCTCGCCGCCGCCTTCCTCTTTTTCGCAGCCGGTCTGCGTGCAGCGGCCTTCTTCTTGGCCTTCTTGCGCGCCGGCGCCCTGCGCGCGGGTGCCTTCTTCTTCGCCGCTTTCTTCTTGCCCTTCTTTGCCGGACGTGACTTCTTCTTTGCAGCCATTTATCCCCCCATCGATCACGATTGAAAAGACTGGATGAACCGCAACTCCGCTTCGGAGTTTAGGTCTGCGCAATCTGACTAGCAAGGTGCGCGCGGAAAACGCCGGTCGGTTGACTCGCGACGCGCCTCGCGCGGGTCGAGTCGCGGCGGCCGACGCCGGACGCGCGCGCTGGAAGGTCAGCCTCGCGGCGGCTGACCGTCGCCCAGCAGTTGCCGGCGGCGAAAGCAGGCGATGCTGTGGTCGTTGACCAGGCCGGTGGCCTGCATGTGCGCGTAGCAGATGGTCGAGCCCACGAAGCTGAAGCCGTGCCGCTTGAGCTCCTTGCTCATGGCGTCGGACTGCGGCGTGCGGGCGGGATAGTCGCTCAGCGTGCGCAGCCTGTGCACGAGGGGCCTGCCGTCGACGAACTGCCAGAGGAATTCGGCGAAGCTTCCCGTCTGCGCCTGCAGCTCGAGATAGCGCCGCGCGTTGTTGATGGCGGCGAGGATCTTCTGCTCGTTGCGGATGATGCCGGGATTTTGCATCAGCCGCGCCACCTTGCGGCGGTCGTAACGGGCGATCCGGGCGGGGTCGAAGTCGTCGAAGGCGGCGCGGTAGTTTGCGCGCTTGCGCAGCACCGTGTACCAGCTCAGGCCCGCCTGCGCCGCCTCGAGCGTCAGGAACTCGAACATCAGCCGGTCCTCGTGGACCGGCACTCCCCATTCCTCGTCGTGATAGGCGACGTAGTCCGGCTTGCCCATGTCGACCCATGGGCAGCGTCGGGTCTTTGCGGGCAGGGATGCCATAGCCACAACCTTAGCCCGGAAAGCGGCCGCGTCCCAGTGTGGTGCGCGACGTCCTCGGCGGTCGAGGCGACACGCCGCAGCGGGTCAATCGGCGCGCACCGCGCGCTCCCGGGCCCAGGCCCGCAGGGCCGCCATGCGCTCGGCCATCACCACCGACAGCGGTCGGGTGCGCTGGATCTCCGCGGCGATGAGCGCGCTGGTCAGCGGCCTGCCCTCGGCATGAGCCTCGTAGAGCGAGGAGACGATGGCCTGTTCGATCTCCGCGCCCGAGAAGCCCTCGCTGAGCGCCGCCAGCCCGTTCAGATCGAATTGCGCCGGGTCGAGCCCGCGGCGTTTCAGGTGGATGCGCAGGATGTCGCGCCGCGCCTCGGCCTCGGGCAGATCGACGAAGAAGATCTCATCGAACCGGCCCTTGCGCAGCAGCTCCGGCGGCAGCCCCTGTATGTCGTTGGCGGTGGCGACGATGAACACGCGCGTATCCCGTTCCGAAAGCCAGGTGAGCAGGGTGCCGAGGACGCGCCGCGACACGCCGCCGTCCACACCGCTGCCGTGGTCGGTGGCCAGGCCCTTCTCGATCTCGTCGATCCACAGCACGCAGGGCTGCATGCCCTCGGCGGCCTTCAGCGCCTCGCGCAGGTTGCGCTCGGTCTCGCCAAAAAACTTGTTGTACAGCGTGGCGAAATCCAGCCGCATCAGCGGCAGCCCCCAGGCGCCAGCCACGGACTTCGCCGCCAGGCTCTTGCCGCTGCCCTGCACGCCGGTCAGCAGGATGCCCTTGGGACGATCGATCCCGGTCTTCTCCGGGTCGCCGACGAAGGCCTTGCGGCGCACGTCCAGCCAGCGCTTCAGCGCCTTCAGTCCGCCGACCGCGTCGAAGTTGCAGGTGTCCAGCTCCAGCGACAGCGTGCTCTCGGCGTCGAGAGCGCTCTGCTTGTAGCGGGTGATGCGGTGCAGGTCCTCGCGCGTGATGGCGCCGTCGTGGGCGATGGCCTCGCGCACGAGACGGCGCGCGTCCTCGTAGCACAGCCCGGTGAGGTGGCGGGCGAACTGCCGGATGACGTCCGGCTCGGTCCGTATGCGCTGGCCGGCGTCGCGTTCCCACGCCTGGATCTCCTCCATGAGCAGCTGCCAGAGCTGGCCGGTGCCCGGCATCTTCAGGCTGAAGCGGGCGCTCATGCGCAGGAGCTCCTTGGGCAGCTCCAGCTGCGGACTGACGAAGACCAGCGTGCGCGGCGACTTCTGGTAGTCGAGCGCGATCTCGCGCACAAGGCGCAGGTTAAGCGGTTCCTTGAGAAAGGGATGCGCGTCCAGGAACACGTACACGCCGCTGAAGATGGTTCGGTCGATGTGTCGCAGGGCGTCGGTGAGCTCCGTGGTGTTCGGCGTGGCCGCCTGCGCCCCGCGCCGGTTCAGGCCCTCGGTCACCGACCAGGTGAACAGCGCCAACTCCTCGAGATTGGTCACCCGCTCCAGCAGCGCCAGCACGCGGCTTTCCTCGTGCGTCTCGATGAGCACGATCGGGAAGCGCGACTTCAGGATGACGGTGAGATCGTGGGAGTCGTCCACGGGCGTTCCTCGGCTCAGCCGCTGGTGTGGGCGCGGCGCACCTCGTCGATGGCGCCGATGCGCCGCTTTTGCAATTCCTGTGCAAAGTCCTCGCCTTCCAGCCCCTGCTCCCGCAGTGCACCGGCATCCACGCCCCGTGCCGCCCGCAGCGCGGCGCGCAGGAACTCCGCCTGCGGGTAGGGCCGGTCCTCGAGCCCGAGACGGCCGCGGAAATCCGCCTCGCAGGCGAGCAGGAACAGCTCGAAGCGATCCGGGCGGCGGAACGCGTCGCAGCCCTGCAGCAGCTTGAGCACGGTGGCGGCCTTGACGTCGTCGATGCGATGACAGATGCCGTGGAAGCGGGCGACGATGAGCGCGAGATCGCGAAAGGGGTTGGGGGCCCGGTATCGACGGCACAGCTCGCGCAGCAGCGTCACGCTGCGTTCCTCGTGGCCGTAATGTCTCGGCAGCACGTCCGCGGGCGTGGTGCCCTTGCCGAGGTCGTGGGTGAGCGCGGCGAAGCGCACGGTGGCCTCGCCCGAGAGTCGCGTCGCCTGGTCCATGACCATCAGCAGGTGCACGCCGGTGTCGACCTCCGGGTGATAGTCCGCACGCTGCGGCACCCCGAACAAACGGTCGACCTCGGGAAACAGCACGGCAAGCGCGCCGCACTCCCGGAGCACCTCCAGAAACCGGCGCGGGCGCGACTCACCCAGCGCGCGCTCGAGTTCCTGCCAGACGCGCTCGGGCGTGAGGTCGGCCAGCTCTCCGCCCGCGCTCATCGCCCGCATCAGGTCCATCGTCTCCGCGGCGACACGGAAATCGAAACGGGCCGCGAACCGGGCCACGCGCAGCACGCGCAGCGGATCCTCGACGAACGCCGGCGAGACGTGACGTAGCACGCCGGCGCTCAGATCGGCCTGGCCGTCGTACGGATCGATGAGCGTGCCGTCCGCGGCCTCCGCCATGGCGTTGATGGTGAGGTCACGGCGGCGCAGGTCCTCCTCGAGCGTGACCTCCGGGGAGGCGTGCACCAGGAAGCCCTTGTAGCCGCGGCCGGACTTCCGCTCCGTGCGTGCGAGCGCATACTCCTCCTTGGTGACGGGATGCAGGAAGACGGGGAAGTCACGGCCGACCGGTTTGTAGCCGAGCGCCTCCATCTGCGCAGGCGTGGCGCCTACCACCACCCAGTCGCAGTCCTGCACCGGTCTGCCGAGCAGGCGGTCGCGCACCGCGCCGCCGACCCGGTAGACCTGCATCGAGGGCAGACTCATGGCGGGTTGGTCGTCATCGGATCCGGTGCGGACCTCGGCGCGGTTGGCGCATCGCCATCCGATGCCCGGTCTTGCGGGCCCGGGCGCGCGCTGCCGCCGCTGGGGGGCGGCGCATCAATAGGCGCGCGCGCGGCCCGCCTCGCTGCGGTACTCCGCGTAGCGCGCCCGCGAGTAGCGGTGCGCGAGGTATTGTGGCGCGATGGTCTCCAGGGCGGTGGGCGTGATCCCCAGCGTCGTGAGGCCGTTCTCGCCGGTGCAAACGCTGTCGATGCTCAACGAACGCAGGTTGTCGCGCGAAAGTGGCTTGCCGGGCACGTATTCCATGACGCCGGCCTGCAGGCGTGACAGGAGATCCCCGAGGCCGATGACCATGGCCCGCGACCGGACCAGGGCGCGGGTGTAGAGGACCAGCTCGCGCAGGGTGTAGGTGCGCGGGCCGCACAGGTCGTAGCGCCTGCCGAAGGTCGTCTTCTCGCGCAGCGCGCGCGCGTAGGCCTCCACGACGTCGCCGACGTAGACCGGCGCGAAGCGGGCGTTGGGCTTGGCGAGCGGCAGCACCGGGGACAGCCGCAGCAGGCCGGCGAAGCGGTTCAGAAAGCTGTCCTCCGGCCCGAAGATGACCGAGGGCCGGAACACCGTCACCTGCAGCCCGGCGCCTGCGGCGGCCATCACGTGCTCCTCGGCGATGCCCTTGCTGCGCAGATAATTGCTCGGGCCCTGCGGCGAGGCGTGCAGCGCGCTCATGTGCAGCAGCCGCTTGGTGCCGTTGCGCTTGCAGAAATCGATGACCCGCGTGGTGAGCTCGACGTGCGCCTTGTGGAAGCCGCGCCCCTGATCACCGCGCTCGTTGAGGATTCCGACCAGGTTGATGACGGCATCGGCCCCGTCCATCGCCTCGCGCAGCCGCATCGGGTCGTGAACGTCGACCTCGACGACCTCCACGGTGGGGATCACCAGCAGGTGACGGCTGCGCTCGCGATGGCGGCTCAGCACGCGCACGCGGCAACCTTCCATGTGCAGACGGTTGACGAGGTGGCGGCCGACGAAACCGCTGCCTCCCAGTACGCAAACGTTACGGATCTGCATCGATGCCTCCAGACTGACGGGTTCTACGCGGCAAGGCGCGGGCGGCGGCTCACGGCGACCCCGCTCCCAGCTGCGCCAGCCCGGGACCGGCGCCGCAGCTCGCCGGGGCGGTGCTCTCCGCGGCGACGTAGGCCACGCGCTCGCGCAGCGGCCGGACCTTCTCCTGCAGCCGCATCTCGTACAGTGCGGTGTAGAAGAGGATGTTGCGCACGTAGCGGCGTGTCTCGGTGAACGGGATCGTGTCCACCCACAGGTCGGCCTCGATGCAATCGCGCATCGGCCGCCATTTCTTCACCCGCAGCGGGCCGGCGTTGTACGCGGCGGCCGCCATCGCGAGGTTGCCGCCGTGCTTGTCGAGCATGTCGCGCAGGTAGGCGGAGCCTATCATGACGTTGGACCGTGCGCGCAGCAGGTCCGCAGTCGTGTGCGAGGCGAGACCGATGCGCCTGGCGGTCAACTTGCCCGTGGCCGGCATGACCTGCATCAGCCCGAGCGCCCCGGCAGGCGAGCGGGCCACTTCATTGAAGGCGCTCTCGGAGCGGATGAAGCTCAGCATCACGGCCGGCTCCAGGGCGCGCTCGCGCGCGTAGTGCTCGACGACGTCGGTGTAGCCGAGCGGGAACCGCACCTCGAGATCGTCGTATTCCCTGGCCTTGCCGAGCGAGGCGATCGCGCGGTCGTGCCACTGCAGCCGGTGCGCCGCCGCCGCCGCCTCCATGAGTCCCTGCCTGTCCAGGTCCGCGATCTCGAAGGTCCATTCCGCGCGCGCCGGCGCATCGAGCGCGAGGACGTGCAGCTCACGCGCCCGCTCGATGCCCGGCCTGCCCAGGAACGCGTCCACCTGCGCCGCGGAAACGGGCAGGGGGCGGTGATTGAAGCTGTAGTCGGCACCGAGTATGCCGGCCGACATCAGGCCGTAGTAGTCGCGTTCCGGGACCAGTTGGCCGTAGAGCGCCTCGGCCTCGCCCTGCCTGCCGAGCTGCTGCAGCGCGCGGGCGCGCCAGTACCGCCAGCGCGAGGCGTTCATGTCGGCGGCGGCAGGCTGCGTGGTCCAGCGCTCGATACGGCCCCAGTCGCGATGCTCCAGCGCCGCCATCAACTGCGCACGCTGCAGGTCCGCGCCGGCGTAACCCTGCGGAACCGCATCGAGGATCGCGAGCGCATCGGAGCGATCCTGGCGCACGGCGGCGATGGCGATGGTCGCGGCGATCCGTCCCCGCTCCTCGGGACTGAACCGGTAGTCCTCCTGTCGCTTCTGCCACTCGGCGGAGGCCTTGCCGGCGTCGCGGCGCGCGAGACGTTCGATGCCGCTGCGCACGATGGCGCGGGTGACCGGCGTGTCGGCGCGCAGCAGCGGATTGCCGAGATGCGTCCGGGGGTCGCCGGCGACGTCCTGCCAGACCTTCAGCAACGCCGGATCCCATTCAGGCAGGGCGCGCGCAAGTTGCCGCGCCAGCGCGATGTTGCCCTCGTCGAGCGCCAGGCCGAGACGCCGCAGCACGAGGTCCGCGGTCAACGCGTCCCTGCGGCCGAGCCAGTCGTCGACGATATCGCACTCCGGCGGCAGCGACTCCCCGGTCATCCACAGTTCGAGCGCCTCGGCCTCGAGGGACTCGGGCACATTGCCGGCCGCCGCCAGCGCCTGGACGCGCGCACACCGCAGCGGGATCTTCTGCTGGCGGGCATAGTCCTCGAGAAACGCCGACCATCGCCCCTGCTTGGCGAGCATCGTCAGCCATTGCGTACGCAGGCGTTCACCGACCATCGTCCCGGCATGGGCGGCGAGGAACTGCCGTACCTCGGCGCGAGCAGCGTCGGGACCGCCCTTCTCCAGCTCGCGCCGCAAGGACTCATACTGCAGATGCGGATAGAGCAGGTAGTCCTCCAGACCGTCGCTCAGGCTCTTGCCCCTGGCGATGTCCTTGGACTGAAAGGCGGCGTAGGCGCGGCGAAACTGATCGCGCACCGCCTCGGCGGCTGCGGACGCCGGTCCCGTCGCGCCCGTGGTCAGGGCGCAGAGCAGCAGCACGACGCGACCGGTGCGGCGCTGCCATGGCGGCAAGCAGTGGACACGCATGCGCTCATTGTTGCCGGCATGTGGTCCGTGCACAAGACGCCGGCGCGGGATGGCCACCGCGCCGCGGCCGGGGCTACGATGCGACGCGAGTTCCGCGAGCCGCGAGCGGTCAGCGCGGCCTCACCGCGCGCGCAAATCCGCGGCGAGATCTGCGATCATTCCGCCGGCGGCGCATGGGGCCGCTCGCCCCGGGGCCACGGAGACTCGAACCCATCATGACGGTACTCATCTATCTGCTGCTCGGCGTGTTCGCGGGATTTCTCGGCGGTCTGCTGGGTCTGGGTGGCGGCATCGTGGTGGTGCCCGCGCTTTTCTTCATCTTCCGCGGCCTGGGATTCCTGCCCGAGGCGATCATGCACATGGCGATTGGCACCTCGCTCGCCACGGTCGTGCTGACGGCGACGGTCTCGACCTGGGCGCATCACCGCCGCGGTGCCGTGCAATGGCCCGCGGTCGCGCGATTCGCGCCGGGCATCGTGCTCGGCAGTCTCGCCGGGGGCGTGCTCGCGGATCAGCTGGCGGGCAGCGCCCTGCGCATTTTCTTCGGGCTGTTCGAGCTCCTGGTCGCCGCGCAGCTTGCCTTCGGCCTGCAGCCCAGGCCGACGCGCACATTGCCGTCCTCGGGGGCCATGGCGGCCGTCGGCGCGGGCATCGGCGGACTCTCGGCGGTGCTGGGCATCGGCGGCGGCACGATGACCGTTCCCTTCCTGGTGTGGTGCAACGTCGGGATCCGCCAGGCGGTCGCGACCTCGGCCGCCTGCGGCCTGCCGATCGCGCTGGCCGCCACGCTCAGCCACGTGGCGGCCGGGCTGCACACGGCCGGGCTGCCCGCGGGGGCGAGCGGATACGTCTACTGGCCGGCGGTCGTCGTGACGGGGCTGGCGAGCGTGGTCTTCGCGCCGCTGGGGGCGCGCGTGGCGCATGCGATCTCGATGGCGGCGCTCAGGCGGATCTTTGCGGCGGTGCTGGCGATCGTCGGCATCCGCATGCTCATCGGCTGAAGCGGTCGCCGTGCGCGCCATCGGCGTTATGATCGGCGCATGCAGCAAGCTCGACAGGTTCGCCCGTACGGAATCCCGGCGGTCAGGCGTTGCCTGAAGGTCGGCGCGTTCGAGCTGGGCGTCCGGGAACGCGAGCGCGGCGCCGAGACCCGGCGCGGGCCGCGACGGCGGCTGCGCTGCGCCCGATGCGGCCATGCCATCACCGAGGCCGAGCAGCGCATCGTGGTCGGCGGCAGCCATGCCCATCGATTCGCCAATCCCTCCGGCTGGGTCTACGAGATCGGATGCTTTCGTGACGCGGTCGGCTGTGCGACGGTAGGCGAACCCGTCGCCGAGCACACCTGGTTCGAGGGCTATCGGTGGCAGATCGCCGTCTGCGCACAGTGCGGCGGACACCTCGGCTGGCGTTACCAGGCGGGCGAGGCGATCTTTCATGGCCTCATCCTCGAGAGGCTGACTGCCGAACAGTGAGATCATAGGCCACGACCGGACCACCTACATGGAACCGAAGCCCACGCTCTCTGCGGAGAACGTCGCGCATCTGCTGTCGACGCGCCGCACCATCCACGACTTCAAGGCCGAATTGCCGCCGCAGGAATTGATCCACGCCGCCATCGACGCGGCGCGCTGGGCGCCCAACCACCGCCTGACCGAGCCCTGGCATTTCTACCTGCTCGGGCGCGAGACCGCAGAGGCCATTGCCGACCTCAATGCCGAGATGATCGCGGAGTGCGGCGACGCCGTGGGCGCGGCGAAAAAACGCAAGCGGTGGCGCGCCGTGCCGGGCTGGCTGCTGCTGACCTGCGAGCGATCGGAGGACCCGGTGCGGGCGCGGGAGGACTATGCCGCCTGCTGCTGCGCGGCGCAGAACATGATGCTGTATCTCTGGAGCGCCGGTGTCGGCGTGAAGTGGACGACCGGTCAGGTCGTTCATGACCCGCGCTTCTTCGAGCTGACCTGGGTCGACCCGGAGCGCGAAACGGTGGTGGGGCTGTTCTGGTACGGCTACGCGGCGGAGGTACCGGCCACGACGCGCAAACCGGTGGACGAAGTGCTGGTGCGGCTGCCGTGACGGGCGCCGCGCTGCGGGTGCCGGGGCATGTCCCGCTCGCGGTGGCCACACGCGGCGGCATCGTCGAGGCGGTGCATTACGGCTCGATCGCGGTGGTGGATGCCGGCGGCCGCACCCTGCACGCCTGCGGCGACAGCGAGGCCGTCATCTTCCCGCGCTCCAGCCTCAAGCCCTTCCAGGCCATGCCGCTCATCGCGCATCCGGAGTTCGCACGGCTGCATTTCGACAGCCGCGAGATCGCGCTCTGCTGCGCCAGTCATTCCGGCGAGCCGCGGCACGCCGAGACGGTGGCGGAGATGCTGCAAAAGATAGGACGCAGACAGCAGGACCTGATGTGCGGCACGCATCCGCCGCTGTATTTCGAGGCCATGGACATCCGGCCCCGCGCCGAGGACGTCTACGCGCCGGTGCACCACAACTGCTCCGGCAAGCACACCGGCATGCTGGCGCTGAGCGAGCTGTTAGGGGCCCCGATCGAGAGCTACGTGGAAATCGATCACCCGGTGCAGCGGGCAATACGCGCCGCGGTGGCGCACTTCAGCGGCGTTCCCGCCGAGGACCTCGTGGTCGGCATCGACGGCTGCAGCGCGCCCAACTTCGCGCTGCCTCTGGCCGCGCTGGCGCGCGCCTACGCCCGGCTCGGACGTGCCGAACCCGACCAGACCTACGGCGAGGCGCCGCGAATCATCGTCGAATCCATGGTGGCGCACCCGGAGATGGTCTCGGGCATGAAGCGCATCGACCTCGCCCTGGCGCATGCCGGCCACGGCGATTTCCTGCCCAAGAGCGGTGCCGAGGCGGTGCACGCGATGCTGGTGCGGGGCCGCGGCATCGGCATCGCCATCAAGGTTGCGGACGGCGCGGCCCGCGCCCTGCACGTGGTCATCGTCGAGACGCTGCGCCAGCTCGGGCTGGTGGGCGAGCTCGCCGACACGCCGCTGGAGCGCCATGCGCGGCCGCCGATCCGCAACTGGCGCGGCGTGACCACGGGCGAGGTGATCCCGGTCTTCACGCTGTCGCCGGCATGACAGCGGCGCAGGAATCCATCAGTATCCGCACCGCTGGACGCGGCGCGCACGACATCACCGCGCAGGTCGAGCGCGTGGTCGGGGCGAGCGGCGTGCGCGTCGGCACCTGCCACGTCTTCGTCAGCCACACCAGCGCCTCGCTCATCGTCTGCGAGAACGCCGACCCGCAGGTGCTGCGCGACCTGGAGGCCTATCTCGCCCGGCTGGTGCCGGACGGCGATCGGCTCTTCCGGCACACGGCCGAGGGGCGCGACGACATGCCCGCGCACGTGCGCTCGGTGCTGACGCATGCGGGCGTCGTGCTGCCGGTGAGCGGGGCGCGCCTGCGGCTGGGCACCTGGCAGGGGATTTATCTGTATGAGCATCGCCTCGCCGCGCACGCGCGGCAGGTCATCGTCACCGTTCAGGGGGAGTGAGCATGGGTTCCAGGTCGAGAGTGGCGCACGCGGTCGTGAGTTTACTCGCGCTGCTGGCGGTTTCGGCGGCGTGTGCGGGCGAGGGTGACTGGCCGCTGCATGGCTACGATTACGGCAACACCCGCTTCAGTCCGCTGCGGCAGGTGACGCGCGAGAACGTCGGCAAACTGCAACTGGCGTGGAAGATCCACACCGGCCGGAAGGCCTCCTTCCAGACAACGCCGATCGTGGTCGACGGCGTCATGTACATCACGACCCCCTTCAACGACGTGCTGGCGCTGAATGCCGCCACCGGCGAGCAGATCTGGCGCTACAACCACGTGCTGCGCGCGGAGGAGTTCTGTTGCGGACCGGCCAATCGCGGCGCGGGCGTGTCCGGCGGCAGGGTGTACATGGCGACGATCGACAACCGGCTCATCGCGCTCGAGGCGGCGACCGGCGCCGTCGCCTGGGACGTCGAGATCACCAACACCGACCCCGGCGTGCGCGAGGCGGTGGCGCCGCTGCTCGGCGAGGCCCTGTTCAAGGACGCGACCGTCACCGGCGGCACCGGCTACAGCGCCAACATGGCGCCGCAGGTGTTCGACGGCAAGGTCTACGTCGGCATCACCGGCACCGGCTACGGACTGCACCTGGATCTTAAGGACAAGGGCGATGCCGCCCTCTCGGTCGTCGGCTTCTCCGGCGGCGAGAACGGCCTGCGCGGCTTTCTGGCGGCCTACGAGGCGGCGACGGGCCGTGAGCTCTGGCGCTGGCACACCGTGCAGGACGTGCGCTGGGTGGGCGAGTGGCGCGCGAGCACGCCCGACGGCGTGGCGCTGAACCGCGATCTCGACGCGGAGAAGGCGGCGGCGGAGAAGTGGCGGGACGCGTGGCGGCTCGGCGGCGGATCGATCTGGACCACACCGGCCATCGACACCGAGACGCGCACGCTTTTCATCGGCACCGGCAATCCCGCCCCGCAGATGGATGACCAGACCCGTCCGGGCGACAACCTCTACACCAGCAGCGTCGTGGCCCTGGACGCCGACAGCGGCGAGCTGAAGTGGGCGTATCAACTGGTGCCGCACGATCGCTGGGGCTACGACGCCGCCAGTCCGCCGGTGCTCATCACCGTGCAACGCGACGGGACCGCGATCCCCGCCGTGGCCGCGGCCGGCAAGACCGGCTGGGTGTATGTCCTCGACCGGCGCACGGGCGAGCTGCTCTACAAATCCGAGCCGTTCGTCCCGCAACGCAACCTGTTCGCGCGACCCACCGTCGAGGGCGTGGAGATCGCGCCGGCGATACTGGGCGGAGGGCAATGGTCGCCGGCCGCGTACGACAGCGCGACCCACACGTATTTCATCGAAGGGGTCCACCATCCCGCGACGTACTACACGAAACCGCTCACGCCCGCCCCCGGCATGCCGTGGACGAGCTACACGTACATGGAACTGTCCAAGTCCGAGCGCGGCGGCACGCTGACGGCCGTCGACGCGGCCAACGGCCGAATACGCTGGCAGCAGCGGATGCCGGAGCCGATGCTGGGCGGCCTGGCGGTCACCGCCGGCGGACTGGTGTTCGCCGGGGAAGGCGACGGCCGCTTCAGCGCCTTCGACGTCGACAGCGGCGCGCGCCTGTGGAGCTACCAGGCTGAGGCCGGGGTCAACGCCCCGCCGGTCGTTTATGAGGCCGAAGGCAGGCAGTACGTGGCGGTGGCGGCAGGGGGGAATTCATTGTTCAACTTCAAGACCGGCGACGGGTTCCTCGTCTTTGCCCTGCCGGAGGGCGAGCCATAGGCGCGGGGTGCCCACGGGTGTGGCGAATGCTCAAGTATGCATTCTGGCTGGCGCTGATCGCGATCCTCCTCGGCCCATTGGTGCTGGCACCGATGGTGTTCGAGGCTGTCCCCCGCGTCGCCGGCGACGCGAAGATCGAGGTCGAGGACGTCGAGCGGCTCAAGACCGTGCTCGAGCAGAACGACCCGCGTGACCTGCGCGCGGGCGAGACGCGCCGCATCGAGCTGAGCCAGCGCGATATCAATCTCGGCGTCGAATACATACTGGCCCGGCTGCCGCTGGTGAAGGGTGCGGCGGCTCGGACGGCGCTCGCGGCCGGTCACGCCACGGTCGAGGCGACCGTTCCGACGCCCGGCAATCCGTTCGGCGAGTACTGCAACGTGTCGATGCGCCTGCGCCCCGCCGAGCGCGGCGTGGCCGTCGACGCGCTGCGGGTCGGACGCGTGCCGGTCCCCGGGTGGCTGCTGCGCAGTGCGCTCGCGTTCGCGCACGGGCGCGCGCGGGCGGTCGCGGGCTACCGCGAGGCGAGCGACGTTGCGCGGGCCATCTCCGAAGTGGACTTCCAGCCGGGGCGCGTCGCGTTCGTCATGCAATGGCATGGGGACCTTGCCCGGCGCGTCGAGCGGCACGGGCGCGAGCTTGTGCTGCCGGCCGAGGAGCGCGCCCGCCTGCAGGCGCATTACGAGGAGCTCGCCAGGATCCTGAGCAACCGCCTCAAGGACGGCGATACGCTGTTGAACCTGCTGCGGCCGATGTTCTCCTACGCCGCGGAGCGCAGCGAGGACGGCAATGACCCGGCGCAGGAAAACAAGGCGGCGATGGTCGCAATGGCGATCCATGCGGCGGCGCCGGAGGACCTGGGGCGTGTGTTCGGCGACGAGGAGGCACGACGCCTGCCGCCGCTGAAGGGGATCGAGGTCACGCTCGACGGGCGCGCCGATCTCGCCAAGCACTTCCTCGTCTCCGCGGCGCTGAGCGCCGCGGCCAACGATGCGATCGCCGACGTCATGGGTGTGTTCAAGGAGGTCCAGGACTCCCGCGGCGGCTCCGGCTTCAGTTTTGCGGATCTCGCCGCGGACCGGGCCGGGGTTCGCTTCGGACGGCTCGGCATTCGATCACCCGCCGCGCTCCAGCAGCGCGTTGCCGCGGTGGCCGAGGAGGGCGAGCTCATGCCGTCCGTGGTAGACCTGCCCGAAGGCATGCAGGAACCGGATTTCATCCGGCGCTTCTCGAATCGCGACAGCGAGGCCTACGCCCAGGTCGTGACCGAGATCGAGGCCCGCCTGGATCGCTGCGCGCTGTTCCGCTGACGCTGCTCAGCGGGTGTCGGCGGCTGTGCCCCGCTTTCGCGGCGCCTACCGCTCCGCGCCGAGGGCCAGCGCGCGCGCCAGCGTGGCGGCGCGTTCGCGTTCATCGACCGCGGCGTTCCACGCGCGGTCCGTCTCGGGCCAGCCGGCGGCATGCCGCAGCGCCAGTTCCGCCAGCGTTTCGATGTGCCCGGCGTCGTCGTTGAGCGCGGGAATGTACCTGTATCGCTCGCCGCCGGCCTGCAGGAAGGTGTCGCGGCCGCGCATGGCGATCTCCTCGAGCGTCTCCAGGCAATCGGCCGAGAACCCGGGGCAGAGCACGTCCAGCGATTTCACGCCGCGGGCGGGCAGCTCGCCCAAGGTGACGTCCGTGTACGGCTGCAGCCATTGCGCGGGCCCGACCCGCGACTGGAACGTGACCAGGCATTCCTCCTTTCCCAGCCGCAGCGCCTCGCTGAGCAGCCGCGCGGTCTTCTGGCACTGGCAGTGATAGGGATCGCCGGCCAGCATGTATTTGCGCGGTATGCCGTGAAACGACAGCAGCAGCCGCTCGCCGCGGCCGTGGCTCGCCCAGTGCGACTCCACCGATCGCTTCAGCGCGCCGATGTAGCCGCTGTCGTCGTGATAGCTCATCACCGTACGCATCTCCGGCACCCAGCGCCAGGTCCGCAGCACCGCGCTCACGGCGTCCATGGTCGAGGCGGTCGTAGCGGCGCAGTATTGCGGATACAGCGGCAGCACGAGCAGGCGTCGCGCGCCGGCCCCGCGCAATTCCTCCATCGCTGCGCGTATGGACGGATTGCCGTAGCGCATGCCGAGCGCGATCCGCACCGGGCCTGGACAGCGAGCCTGCAGTGACTGCTGGACGGCGGCCGCCTGCCGCCGCGAGATTACCAGTAGCGGCGAGCCCTCCGCGGTCCACACCTGCTGATAGGCGTGCGCGGACTTCACGGGGCGAAGGTTGAGGATGACGCCGTGCAGGATGGGCAGCCAGAGGATCCGGGGCGTCTCGATGACGCGTGGATCGGCAAGGAACTCCGCGAGGTACCGGCGCAGGGCCTTCGGCGTGGGCTCTTCCGGCGTGCCGAGATTGGTGAGCAGCACGCCCAGTCCGCTGCGCGCGTCGTGGCGGAAATCGGATTCTCCCTGATAGACAGTCATGCGCCAGTGGCTTGCTACCGCGAGTACGGGCGGCGAGTATAGCAAGCCATCGGCCCCGGCAGCAGGAGACAATACGTGTACATCAGGCGAACCGCGGATTGCGAGCCCGTTACGGCCAACGACGGCTGCGCCGTACGCGAGCTGCTGCATCCGAAGAATGAGGCCATCGGGCTGCCGTATTCACTCGCCGAGGCGCGGGTGGCGCCCGGCGCCCGGTCATATCGGCACACGCTGGCGAGCGCGGAGGTCTACTACATCCTGGAAGGTTGCGCAGTGATGCATGTCGACGCCGAGGCGCGGCCCTGCATGCAAGGCGACGTCGTTCACGTCCCGGCCGAGGCCGTGCAGTGGATCGAGAACCCCGGCATCAATCCGCTGCGGTTCCTCTGCATCGTCAGTCCTCCGTGGCGCGCCGAGGACGACACGCGCGCGGAGTGATCGGCACAGGCTCGCGTACGCGGCGGCTCAGGCTATCCTTCGGAGCACGCTGGCCGGCGGTTCCGCGAGGGCGCCGCGCAGCCCCGCCAGACCGAAGGCGCCTACGCCCAGCACGCCTGCCAGCGTGCCGATCGGCCACAGCCAGAGGTTAATCCGGTAGTCGACGTGAAACACATGCTCGGCCAGCATCCACGCGGTCAGACCGGCGGCGCTGGAGGCCAGCACGCCGGCGACCAGCCCGATGACGATGAATTCCGCCAGCAGGCTCCGCGCGACGATCGCGCGCTTCGCGCCGAGGCTGCGAAGCAACGCGCTTTCCCGCGCCCGCTCGTCCTGGGTGGCCTGCAGGGCGGCTACGAGCACGAGCGCCCCGGCCAGGAGCGTGAACAGGAATACGAAGCGGACGGCGAGATTCACCCGATCCATGATCAGACGCACCTGGTCCATGACGGCGGCGACGTCGATGACGGTGACGCTCGGGAAGCGTCGCACGAGCTCGTTGAGCGCCGTGCGCTCCGCGGCGGGGAGATGGAAGCTGGTGATGTAGGTGGCCGGCATCTGCTCCAGCAGCCCCGGCGCGGCGATCACGAAGAAATTCACGTTGAAGGAATCCCACTGCACGTCGCGCAGGCTGGTCACCGGCGCCGTGATCGTCTCCCCGACGATGTCGTAGCTCAGCGTGTCGCCGAGGCGTATTCCGAGCGTCTCGGCAATGCCGGATTCCACCGAAAACTGCGGCGGGGCTCCGGCTGCTTCCGGCCACCATGCGCCGGCGGTCACGACGTTGTCGGGCTGCAGTCCCACGGTCCACGAGAGATTGAATTCGCGATCGACGAGCCGCCGCGCGCGCGGGTCGTCGTAATCCGAGGGCTGGACCGGCCGCCCGTTTATGGCCGTTAACCGGCCGCGAATCATGGGAAACACGCCGCCGGCGTGCAGCCGGTGCCCGGCAAGGAAATCGCCCAATGGCTCGACCTCCGCCGGCGGGATGTTGATGACGAACTGGTTGGGCGCGCCGGGCGGAATCTTCCTCTGCCAGCCGGCGATGAGATCGCCATGCACGAGGGTGATCAACAGCATCGCCATGATGCCCAGGCCGAGCGCCACGATCTGGACGCTGCTCGTGCGCGCCCGTCTGGCGACGCTGGCAAGACCGTATCGCCAGCTCACTCCCACGTGCCGCCGCAGGCGGCCGAGCACGCGCACGGCCAGCCACGCCGCCAGCGCGAGGGCCGCGATCGCCGCCAGGCAACCGCCGAGCAGGTAAAGCGTGAGCGCGACGTCGCGCGCCTGCCAGGGGGCGATGCCGAGCAGCGCGAGCAGCGCCACCGCGTATACCATCGCGCTGCGCGGCGGCACCGGCGTGAGGTCCCGGCGCAGCACGCGCAATGGTGGCACGCTCTTCAGGGACAGTATCGGCGTCAGCGCAAAGCCGATGAGCACGATGATGCCGATCAGCATCGCCCCGGCGACGGCGGCGAGCGACGGCGGCGGCAGCGCGTCGCCGACGAATCCGCTGAGGGTCGCCGCCAGCACGTGCTGTGCGATGTAGCCCAGCGCGACGCCCGCGAGGCTCGCGAAAGAGGCGAGCACCAGCATCTCCGTCAGCAGCATGCCGGTGATGGTCGCCTGCGTGGCCCCGAGGCAGCGCATGATGGCGGCGGTGTCGAGATGGCGCTCGGCATAGCGACGGGCGGCGAGCGCTATCGCCACGCCGGCGACGATGACCGCCGTCAGGGCCGCCATGCCGAGGAACAGGTCCGCGCGCTCCAGGGCGGTGCGAACCTCGGGGCGGGCGTCGCGGACATCGAGTATCTTCGCGCCGCGGTCGTTCAGATGCTGCCATCGCTCTCGCAAGGCCGAGATCCCCTTCTCCCCGCCGGCCACGAGCAGGCGATGATTGACGCGGCTGCCGGGCATCACCAGCCGCGTCGCCGCGACATCGGCGAGGTTCATCATTGCGCGCGGCGCGATGCTGAAGAAGTCGCCGCCGCGGTCGGGCTCGAGCACCAGCACCTTGTCGACGCGCAGCGCGGTGGCGCCGACGATCACGCTCTGGCCGACCTCGATGCTCAGCGACTGCAGCAGGCGCGCGTCCGCCCATAGCGTCCCCGGCGCCGGCACCTCGCTCACCTCGCGCGCCGTATCGAACGGGGCGTCGGCGATGGATACCTGCCCACGCAGGGGATAGTCCCCGTCGACCGCCTTCAGCTCGGTCAGCTGCAGGCGGTCGCCGCTCTGCAGGACGCTGCGCATGGAGAGCGTGCGCGCGACGTCCAGTCCCAGTCCTCGCGCCTCGGCGGCCAGCGTCTCGGGTATGGCATTGGCGGACTCCAGCGCGAGGTCCGCGGCCAGCAAGGCATTGCCCTGCGCGGCGAGCGCGCGTTCGGCGCGATCCACGAACAGACTGACCGCGCTCAGCGCCGCCACCGCGGTCACGATCGCCACCAGGATGAGCGTCAATTCGCCGGCGCGCAGATCGCGCCGCACGTTGCCTAGACCGAGCCTGAGCATGCGGGCGATCATGGAGCGGCGAGCATGCGTCCGGCGCTCAGCGTGATCCGGCGTTCGCAACGCGTCGCCAGCTTCATGTCGTGAGTGACCAGCACCAGCGTGGTCCCGGCCTCGGCCCGCAGCGAGAACAGCAGATCGGCGACCAGCGCGCCGCTCGTGCCGTCGAGATTGCCGGTGGGCTCGTCGGCGAACAGGATGCGCGGCCGCGTGACGAAGGCCCGCGCGATTGCCACGCGCTGCTGCTCGCCGCCAGAGAGCTGGTTCGGGTAATGACCGGTGCGCTCGCCAAGTCCGACGCGAGCGAGGATTGCCTCGGCCTGTGCCGCGGCGTCCGCGCTGCCCGCGAGCTCGAGCGGCAGCATCACGTTTTCCCTGGCGGTCATGCTGTGCAGGAGCTGAAAGCTCTGGAAGACGAAGCCGACGCGGCGGGCGCGAAGCGCCGCGCGTCCATCCTCGTCGAGCGAGTTCAGATCGACGCCATCCAGCAGAACCCGACCGCGAGTCGGGGTGTCCAACCCGGCAAGCAGGCTGAGCAGCGTGGACTTTCCAGATCCGGACACGCCGACGACCGCCACTGCCTCGGAGGGACGAATGAGAAAGCTGATATCATCGAGTATAGTCAGATCACCGGTGGGGCTGCGTACGGTCTTGCCGAGCGCGTCCGCGAGTATGATCGGTGTATCGATGGCCTCTACCATGCGTTGGTGTCGTGGATTTCTCATTGGTTTGTGGATCGTTGCCGCACCTGCGGCGGGTGAGCCGGTGAGCGCGGCCGCCGACGACGCCCGAGACGCGGCACCCGTCGTGCTGGTGCTGGGCGACAGTCTGAGCGCGGCCTACGGATTGCGGGTCGACCGTGGCTGGGTCAGCCTTTTCGAGCAACGGCTGCGGCAACAAGGTTATCCGCACCGCGTGCGCAATGCGAGCATCAGCGGCGAGACCACGCGCGGCGCGCTCGATCGACTCGAGCCGGCACTGAAGAGACACAGGCCATCGATCGTCATCATCGAGCTGGGCGCCAACGATGGACTTCGCGGCCAGGCTCTCGAGGAGATGGCCGCCAACCTGGGCGAGATCGTCAACCTTTCGCGTCGCCATGGTGCAAGTCCGTTGCTGCTGCGCATGCGCCTGCCACCCAACTATGGACCCGCGTACGTGGAAAAGTTCGTCGCCGTCTACGAAGGCGTCGGCCGGGACTGGAACGTACCGCTGTCGAAATTCATGCTCGATGGCGTGTCGGGGGATCCACGGTATATACAGGACGACGGCCTGCACCCGAACGAGAACGCGCAGCCGCGGATACTCGAGAACGTCTGGCCCGCCATCGAGCCGCTGTTGCGGGAGACGCGCACCGCGCAGATGAAGTCCCCATGAAATACTGCAGCCATTGCGGCCAGCCGGTGGAGCGCAAGGTTCCCGCCGGCGACAATCGCGAGCGCGATGTATGCACCGCGTGCGCGACGGTTCATTACCAGAATCCGAAGGTCGTCGCCGGATGCATCGTGGAGTGGGAGGACCGCATCCTGCTCTGCCGTCGCGCCATCGACCCGCGCTACGGCCTGTGGACCCTGCCAGCAGGGTTCATGGAGAACGACGAGACCACGGGCGAGGCGGCGATTCGCGAGACGCACGAGGAAGCGGACGCGCGCGTGGAGCTGCTGGACCTGCACACGCTGCTCAGCCTCCCGCACGCCAATCAGGTCTACATGATGTACCGGGCGCGCCTGCTTGAGCCCAGCTTCGGCCCCACGCACGAGAGTCTCGAGGTCCGGCTGTTCGCGGAGCCCGAGATCCCGTGGGACGACCTCGCCTTTCCCACGATCCTGCACACGCTGAAGTTCTACTACGAGGATCGCCGCCAGGGGCGGTTCGGTGTGCACATCGGCGACATCGTTCGGCAAGAAGGCGACGCGCATTATCATCACCGCCGCCCGCGCTAGCGGGGCGCGCGGAATTTCATCGGCGACGCCCCGGCGTCACGCCGGCGGTCAGGAGGCCGCGCGGATGAGGCCGGCGGCGGCGGTCTGGTTGGAGAACGCGTCGATCAGGATGAAACGGCCGAGCGGCGCATCCTCGGTGAATAGCGTGCACGGCATGGGCTGAGCCAGCGCGATCCGCAGTTGGCCGATCTCGTTCAAGGTGAACGGCTGATCGTGGGCCACGCGTTGGACCTCGGCGAGGTCGAGCTTGTTGTCCACACCCTGCACCCTGGCCTGTACGGTGCGGGCGCCGAGTTTCAGCCAGTACTTCTTCGACGGATTCATCGGGTTGGTGTCGAGCCAGCAGATGTCGGCGACCAGCTGCCTTGCCGACGTCGGCTGGAGGGCGCCCGAGGCCAGCACGTCTCCACGCGAGGCATCGACGTTCTCGTTGAGCATCACCGTGACGCTCTGGCCGGCGGTCGCCTGCGCCAGCCCGGTCTCGTAGAGGCTGATCGAACGTACCGTGACCGCGAGGCCGGCCGGGAGGACCTGCATGGCGTCGCCGACGCGCAGCGTGCCGCTGGCGACGAAGCCCTGCAGCCCGCGCAAGCCGTCGACTGCGCTGCCCGCGGCGGTCTCGGCGCCGTAGACGCGTTGCACCCGTTGGACGACGAAACGGCACGGGCCATCGATGCCGGCACGGCCGGCAGGCAGGCGCTCGAGGTGCTCGAGCAATGCCGGGCCGCGATACCAGGGCATGCGCTCGCTCGGCTCGACGACGTTGTCGCCCTCCAGCGCCGAGACCGGCACGAAGACCGGATCGGGGAGCGACAGGCGTCGCGCGAGCTCCACGTAGGCGTCGCGAATACTGTTGAAGACGCCCTCGTCGAAACCCATGCGGTCCATCTTGTTGATCGCCACGGTGACGTGGCGGATGCCGAGCAGGCCGGCGATCGCGCTGTGACGGCGCGTCTGCGGCAGCAGCTCCGCGACGCCGTTGTCGATCGTCACGCGGGTGGGATCGATCAGCACCACGATCGCGTCGGCCGTGCTGGCGGCGGTGACCATGTTGCGCGTGTACTGTTCGTGGCCCGGGGCGTCGGCGACGATGAACTTGCGCGAGCCGGTGGAGAAATATCGATAGGCGACGTCGATCGTGATGCCCTGCTCGCGTTCGGCCTCCAGGCCGTCGGTCAGCAGCGATAGATCAAGCACGCCGGCCTCGGTGCGCTTGTGTTTGGCGCGCTCCAGCGACTGCACCTGGTCGGCGAGCACGGCCTTGCTGTCATAGAGTATGCGGCCGATGAGCGTGCTCTTGCCGTCGTCCACCGACCCGGCGGTCAGGAACCGCAGCATGCCATGGGAGGAGTGCGCGTGGTCGTATTCGTGCGCGGACATCAGAAATACCCTTCCTTCTTGCGGCGCTCCATCGAAGCCTCCGAGGTCTGGTCGTCCATGCGCGTGGCGCCGCGCTCGGTAATCTCCGTCAGCGCCGTCTCGGCGATGATGGTGTCGATCGTCCTGGCCGTGCTGGCGACCGGGCAGGTGCAGGAGATGTCGCCGACCGTGCGGAAGCGCACGGATCGCGTCACCACCGCCTCACCCTCCTCGGGCGGGGTGATGGGCGTGACCGGAACGAGCAGGCCGCGGCGGGGGATCACCTGCCGCTCGTGGGCGTAGTAGATGGGTGGCAGCGGGATGTTCTCGCGCTCGATGTACTGCCAGACGTCCAGCTCCGTCCAGTTGGAGATCGGGAACACGCGCATGTTCTCGCCCTTGTGCAGCTTGGTGTTGTACAGGTTCCACAGCTCGGGCCGCTGGTTGCGGGGATCCCACTGACCGAAGGCATCGCGGTGCGAAAATATGCGCTCCTTGGCGCGGGCCTTCTCCTCGTCGCGGCGCGCGCCGCCCAGCAGTGCGTCGAATTGGTGTTCCTCGATGGCCTCCAGCAGGGTCACGGCCTGCGCGGCGTTGCGCGAGGCCAGGGGATGCGGCAGCGACACCGTCCCGCGCCGGATGGACTCCTCCACCTCGGCCACCACCAGCCGCTCGCCGAGCTCGGCGATGCGCCGATTGCGGAACTCGATGACCTCCGGGAAATTGTGACCGGTGTCGACGTGCAGGAGGGGGAACGGCAGCTTCTCGGGCCGGAAGGCCTTGAGCGCGAGATGCAGCACGACGCAGGAATCCTTGCCGGCGGAGAACAGCAGCGCCGGTTTCTCGAATTCCGCCGCCACCTCGCGCAGGATGTGGATGGATTCGGCTTCCAGCCAGTCGAGATGGGTTTGGTCCAGGGTGCGAATGGTCATATCACTGCCATTGGTCACTACGGGGGATCTACAGCGCGCGAGACGGCCCCGCTGCTCGGCGCGCTGCCGCTCTGCAATGACGGCCATTATAACGTAGCCCCATTGATTCACCATCGATTACAGTGACATAGGCCACACGGATGAGCTCTGCCGGCGCCCCGCGCGGGCGTTGTCGATCGATATGCTCGAGGAGCCCGGTCCGCGCCGGTGACGCTATACTGGCCTGAGAAACGCAAGAGGTGCGCCATGTCCAAGACCATATTCGCCAAGATCATCGATCGCGAGATCCCCGCCCGGATCGTCCATGAGGACGATCTCTGCGTGGCCTTCCATGATGTGGCGCCGCGGGCGCCCATGCACATCCTGGTGGTGCCCAGGAAGCCGATCGCCATGCTCGGGGAGGCCACCCCGGAGGATCGCGAGCTGCTCGGGCATCTGATGGTGACGGCGGCCGGGATCGCCAGGGACCAGGGCTACGGGGACGCCTTCCGGCTGGTCGTGAACAACGGTGAGGATGCCGGACAGACGGTGTTCCACCTTCACCTGCACCTGATGGGAGGCCGCGCCTTCAGCTGGCCGCCCGGCTGAGCCGCCGCGCCCGGCAGGGCAGGGCGCGCGACTCGCGCCCGTCGGCGAGTCAGCTAGGAGGTGCGCTTCATCGAATCGAAGAAGTCGTCGTTGTTCTTGGTAACCTTCAGACGCTCGAGCAGGAACTCCGCCGCGGCGATCTCGTCCATCGGCGCGAGCAGCTTGCGCAGGATCCACATCTTCTGCAGCTCGTCGGCCGGTACCAGCAGTTCCTCGCGCCGGGTGCCGGAGCGGTTGATGTTGATGGCCGGGAAGATGCGCCGCTCGGCGATCTTGCGCTCCAGGTGCAGCTCCATGTTGCCCGTGCCCTTGAACTCCTCGTAGATGACGTCGTCCATGCGCGAGCCGGTGTCTATGAGTGCGGTGGCGAGTATGGTGAGCGAGCCGCCCTCCTCGATGTTGCGCGCCGCGCCGAAGAAGCGCTTGGGACGCTGCAGGGCGTTGGCGTCGACACCGCCGGTGAGCACCTTGCCCGAGGACGGCACCACGGTGTTGTAGGCGCGGGCCAGGCGGGTGATCGAATCGAGCAGGATCACGACATCGCGCTTGTGCTCGACCAGCCGCTTGGCCTTTTCGATCACCATTTCGGCGACCTGCACGTGCCGGGTCGCGGGTTCGTCGAAGGTGCTGGATACCACCTCGCCGCGGACCGAGCGTTCCATCTCGGTCACTTCCTCGGGGCGTTCGTCGATCAGCAGGACGATGAGGTAGCAGTCGGGGTGGTTGGTGACGATGGACTGCGCGAGGCTCTGCAGCAGCATCGTCTTGCCGGCCTTCGGCGGCGAGACGATGAGACCGCGCTGACCCTTGCCGATCGGCGCCACCAGGTCGACCACGCGCGGCGTCAGATCCTCGGTGCTGCCGTTGCCCCGCTCCAGCGCCAGGCGCTTGTTGGCGAACAGCGGCGTGAGATTCTCGAACAGAACCTTGTTCTTGGCGTTCTCCGGCGGCTCGAAGTTGATCTCGCTGACCTTCAGCAGGGCGAAATAGCGCTCGCCCTCCTTCGGAGGCCGGATGGTGCCGGAGATGCTGTCCCCGGTGCGCAGGTTGAAGCGCCGGATCTGGCTGGGCGACACGTAGATGTCGTCGGGTCCCGCCAGGTAGGAGCAGTCCGCCGAGCGCAGGAATCCGAAACCGTCCTGCAGTATCTCGAGGACGCCATCGCCCCAGATCTCGTCGCCCTTTTTCGCCTGGGCCTTGAGTATGCCGAAGATGACGTCCTGCTTGCGGGAGCGCGCTGCTCCTTCGATACCGAGTCCCTCGGCCAGCGAGATGAGTTCTGATGCGGGTTTGCGTTTGAGTTCCGTGAGGTTCATGGATGATCTGGCGTGCTTGAGAAAATGGACGTGCGAGGCGCAGCCGGCACGGGTACGACGTCAATTGGAATTCGTGAACTGGAAGATGTGCCGGAGTCGGCGGGTCACAGCAACTGCTTTACTGCATTAGGAAGAAAGCTAGCACGGCATCCGCGATTCGTCCAGTGCCACGGCGCAGGGGGATGCCTGAACGGCGTCCCGGCGCGCGCGCCAGCGCCAGGACGACCTCAAATGTTGCCGTCGATGAAGGCGGCGAGCTGCGATTTGGACAGGGCGCCGACCTTGGTGGCCGCCACGCCGCCGTCCTTGAACAGCATCAGGGTGGGAATGCCGCGGATGTTGAACTTGGTCGCCGTGTCGCGGTTCTCGTCGATGTTCACCTTGGCGACCTTGATCCGGCCGGCGTAGTCCTGCGAGATCTCGTCCAGTATCGGGGCGATCATGCGGCAGGGACCGCACCATTCCGCCCAGTAGTCCACGAGCACCGGTACCTGCGAGTTGAGCACGTCGGCATCGAAGCTGGCATCGGTAACGTGGACGATATTGTCACTACTCATGCGTCGTATCTTTCCGGATGGGAACCGCCCTCATTCTCAGGCCAATGCCCGGCGCGATGCAAGGGCGCGCCCCGGCGGCGGCGATCGGTTTACGCTATGCTAGCCGCCATGACTGAGACCGAGATGGAAAAAGACACCCTGTTCGAGGACTTGGGGCTGCATCCCGTGTTGTTGCAGGGCGTGAAGGCGGCCGGGTTTGTCCGCTGCACGCCGATCCAGGCCGGGACCCTGCCCCTGGCGCTGGCAGGCCAGGACGTCGCCGGGCAGGCGCAGACCGGCACGGGCAAGACCGCGGCATTCCTGCTCGCGCTGATGCAGCGCCTGATGCAGAAACCGGCACTCGAGCAGCGCAAGCCGAATCAGCCCCGCGCCATCGTCCTGGCGCCGACGCGTGAGCTCGCCATCCAGATCCACAAGGACGCGCAAGTGCTCGGGCAGTTCACCGGCCTGAAGATGGCTCTGGTCTACGGCGGCGTGGACTACGACAAGCAGCGCGCCGAACTGCAGGCGGGGGTGGAGATTCTGATAGGCACGCCCGGGCGCATCATCGACTACTTCAAACAGCACGTCTTCGACCTGCGCGCCATCGAGGTGATGGTGCTGGACGAGGCCGATCGCATGTTCGACCTGGGATTCATCAAGGACATCCGGTTCCTCTTGCGGCGCATGCCTGCCCCGGAGCGGCGCCTGTCGATGCTGTTCTCCGCGACCCTGTCCCTGCGCGTGCAGGAGCTCGCCTACGAACACATGAACAATCCGCGCCTGGTCGAGGTGAACCCGGACAAGGTCACGGCCGATGCGGTGGCACAGTTGCTCTACCACGTCGAGAACCGCGAGAAACTGCGGCTGCTGATGGGGCTGCTGCGCCGGATCAACCCCGTGCGCACGCTGGTGTTCGTCAATACCAAGCGGGCCGCCGACCTGGTCGCCGATACCCTGCGCAGCAACGACTGCGAGGCGCGCGTGCTTTCGGGCGACGTCCCCCAGAAGAAGCGGCAGTCGCTGCTGGCGCGCTTCGCGCGCGGCGATCTGCCGGTGCTGGTGGCCACCGACGTGGCCGCGCGTGGTCTGCACATCCCCGGGGTCAGTCACGTGATCAATTACGACCTGCCGCAGAATGGCGAGGACTACGTGCATCGCATCGGACGTACCGCCCGCGCCGGCGCCACGGGCGATGCCATAAGTCTCGCCTGCGAGGACTATGTGTATTCCCTGATGGATATCGAGGAGTACATCGGCCACCGCCTCCCGACGGAGAAGATCACGGAGGACCTGCTGGTGGAGCTCAAGCCGATCGCCCGCGAGGAGCGTACGGAGCGCCCGCGCGGCGGCCGCCCGCACCGTGGCGGGCCGCGCCCGGGTGGCGGCGGTGGGGGTCGGCGCGGCCGGCCCCGCGGTCCACGTGCGGCGCAGCCCGCGACCTGATCACGCGCGGCCGGCGCGCCGTATTCAGGCCGGCAGGCGCTGTCGCAACCAGCGTGAGATGTCCGCGACCTCCTCCTCGCAGACCGAGTGCGGCATCGGGTAGCTGCGCCACTCGACCTTGTAGCCGGAGGTCTTGAGCAGCTTGGCCGACGCATCCCCCTGGTGGGCGGGGATGATCGGGTCGAAACTGCCGTGGGCCATGAAGATGGGGACATCGACGTTGGCCGGGTTGGCCTCGGCGGTGAGCGTCATCGGCAGGGGCAGGTAGGTGGAAAGCGCCATGATCCCCCCCAGGGGCTCTTGGTGACGCAGCCCGGCGAACAGCGCGATCGCCCCGCCCTGGGAAAACCCCGCGACCACGATCCGCCTGTTGTCTATGCCGCGCGCCCTCTGGGCGGCGACATGCTCGTTCAGGATCCGTGCCGAATCGCGGATACCCGCCTCGTCCTCGAGCCGGGTGAGATCGTTCGCGGCGACGTCGTACCAGCCGCGCATCGCCATGCCACGATTGATGGTGATGGGCCTCACCGGCGCGTGCGGGAAGACGAAGCGGATGCCGTGGCCGGGGGGCAGGTCGAGCTCCGCCACGATGGGCTCGAAATCGTGGCCGTCGGCGCCCAGGCCGTGCAGCCAGATGACCGCTGCCGTGACCTCGCCGGCGCCTTCGACTATCACGGGGGGCGGTGTGCTGCTCATGGGATGGGCGATCGGCAATCTGTCAGGTAGGAATTCTCGGTCACCCAATCTATCATGCCTTCAGCGCGACGATGCTCGCCGCAGCAAAACCTCATCCGACACGCACGCATGCGCCCTCGCACTCTCCTCGGCACCCTTCTGCTAGGTATGGCCGCCGCCGGCCTGATGTTGCTTGCCGCCTGCGGCCAGAAGGGCGACCTCTACCTGCCGGAGCAGACCTCCGCCGTGCCGCGGGCCGATTCGACGACGGCGCGGGGCTGAGCCAATGCAGGCATTCGCTTACCGCGATGGGGTGTTGCACGCGGAGGGGGTGGCGTTGACCGCCATCGCCGATCGCCACGGCACGCCGACTTACGTCTATTCCCGCGCCGCCATCGAGGCACGCTGGCAGGCCTTCGATCAGGGATTCGCCCGCCTACCGCATCTCATCTGTTACGCCGTGAAGGCCAACTCGAACCTCGCCGTCCTCGGCGTGCTCGCGCGCCTGGGTTCCGGATTCGATATCGTTTCGGTGGGCGAGCTGGAGCGCGTCCTGCGCGCCGGCGGGGACCCGGCCAAGGTGGTGTTCGCGGGAGTGGGCAAGCGCGAGGACGAAATCGCCCGCGCGCTCGAGGTCGGCATCCGCTGCTTCAACGTCGAGCTCGTGCCGGAGCTCGAGCGCATCCATGAGGTGGCCCGGCGCATGGGAGTGCGTGCGCCGGTGGCCTTGCGCGTGAATCCGGACGTCGACGCGCGCACTCACCCGTATATCGCCACCGGGATGAAGCAGAACAAGTTCGGGATCCCGGGTGAGGAGGCATTGTCGGTTTACGAGCGGGCCGCACGGATGCCGCATCTGAAGGTGGTCGGGATCGGTTGCCACATCGGCTCCCAGCTTACCGAGGTCGGACCATTCGATGACGCGGTGGCGAAGGTGCTCGACCTCGTGCACCAGTTGCGGGCGCGCGGCGTGGAGATCGAGCACATCGACATCGGCGGCGGCCTGGGCATCCAGTATCGCGACGAAGAGCCGCCCGCCGTGGATGCGTACGCCGAACTCATCTGCCGACGCCTCGCCGGGCAGGTCAGGGAGGTGCTGATGGAGCCCGGACGGGCGATCGTCGGCAACGCCGGCATCCTCCTCACGCGGGTGGAATACGTGAAGCAGACGCCGGAGAAGCGCTTCGTCATCGTCGATGCGGCGATGAACGACTTGATCCGCCCGGCGTTGTACGAGGCGTGGCACGAGATACTCCGCGTGCGGCGGGACTCCGAGGCGCCGGCCGTGCCGTGCGACGTCGTGGGGCCGGTGTGCGAGACGGGAGACTTTCTTGCCCGCGATCGCACCATCGCCGCTGCACAGGGCGAGCTGTTGGCGGTGATGTCAGCCGGCGCTTATGGTTTTTCGATGAGTTCGAACTACAATGCCCGGCCACGCGCGGCGGAGGTCATGGTGGACGGCGCGCGGGCGCATCTGGTGCGCGCGCGCGAGACGGTGGGACAGCTCCTGGCCGGCGAAACCGCCCTGTAGACGTGTCGCGCACTAGAATGGTGCGCATAGGCATAGGGCCGCACGATTTTGGTGCGAAGCGCGGTCGCGGCTGTTTTAAAGTCTTTGTTTTTACAGTGGAAACTGGTGGCATATTTCCTGCTGACTGGGCGCAGACCGTGATTCGTAAACGGGCGTCATCGCCTTTAGATCGAGTAGTCGCTGCAGCAATCACAACTGAACTGAACCCCGATATCCCTTCCGGAGGAGAGTATGTCTACACCCGACCAGATCCTAAAAATGATCAAGGACAAGGAGATCAAGTTCGTCGATCTCCGCTTCACCGACACGCGTGGCAAGGAGCAGCACGTCTCCGTACCCAGCAGTCACTTCGATGCCGACAAGTTCGAGAGCGGGCACGCGTTCGATGGGTCCTCGATCGCAGGTTGGAAGGGCATACAGGCCTCCGACATGCTGCTGATTCCCGACCCGGCGACGGCGCGCCTGGATCCCTTCACCGAAGAGCCGGTACTGAACATCACCTGCGACGTCGTCGATCCCGCCGACGGCAAGGGCTATGACCGCGACCCGCGCAGCATCGCCAAGCGGGCCGAGGCCTACCTGAAGTCCAGCGGCATCGGCGACACCGCCTACTTCGGTCCGGAACCGGAGTTCTTCGTCTTCGACGGCGTCACCTGGAGCGTCGACATGTCGGGCTGCTTCGTGAAGATCAAGTCCGAAGAGGCCCCCTGGTCCAGCGGGATCGAGTACGAGGAGGGCAATATCGGTCACCGGGCGCCGGTGAAGGGTGGCTATTTCCCGGTGGCGCCGCAGGACTCCCTGGCCGACCTGCGCAACGCCATGTGCATCGCGCTGGAAAAGCAGGGCGTGGAGGTGGAGGTGCACCACCACGAGGTGGCCGCGCCTGGCCAGTGCGAGATCGGGACCCGGTTCGCGCCGCTGGTACAGCGGGCCGACTGGCTGCAGATCCTGAAATACACCGTGTGGAACTGCGCGCATGCCTACGGCAAGACCGCGACCTTCATGCCCAAGCCCGTCGTCGGCGACAACGGCTCGGGCATGCACGTGCACCAGTCGATCTGGAAGGGCGGTCAGAACTTGTTCGCGGGCGACGGCTATGCGGGTCTCTCGGAGTTCGCGCTGTACTACATCGGCGGCGTCATCAAGCACGCACGCGCCCTGAACGCCATCACCAACCCGGGCACGAACAGCTACAAGCGCCTGGTCCCGGGCTTCGAGGCGCCGATCAACCTGGCCTACTCGGCCCGCAACCGCTCGGCGTCCTGCCGTATCCCTTACGTATCCAACCCCAAGGGCCGCCGCGTGGAGGTGCGCTTCCCGGATCCGCTTGCCAATCCGTACCTGTCCTTCGCGGCGCTGATGATGGCCGGGCTCGACGGCGTGCAGAACAAGATCCACCCCGGCGACCCGATCGACAAGAACCTCTACGACCTGCCGCCGGAGGAGGCGAAGAAGGTGCCGACCGTGTGCCATTCGCTCGACCAGGCACTGGGTGAGCTCGACAAGGATCGCGCCTTCCTCACCAAGGGCGGGGTGTTCTCCGATGACATGATCGATGCGTACATCGAGCTGAAGATGGAGGAGGTCACGCGCTTCCGCATGACCACCCACCCGCTGGAGTTCGAGATGTACTACTCGGGATAGTCCGCCCGGTCGGCGAAATTGCCGCGAAAAGCCCCCGAACGGGGGCTTTTCTTTGGTTCATCTCCCAACTCCGGGGAAGGCGGCGCGGATTTTCAGGAAGAAGTAGGCGTCGTCGCGGAAGCCATAGGCCATGCGTTTGATGACTTTGATTTTGTTGTTGATGCCCTCGATGAGGTTGGTGCCGAGGGGGTATCGGCAGTGGGCGAGGATGCCGGGCAGGTAGGGTCGCAGGCGTTGGGCGAAGCGGCGCAACGGTTCGATGCGGCTGCGCAAGGCCTTGCGATACCAGCTGCGCCAGGCACGGGCGGCGTAGCCGGGGTGGCGATAGCCCCAGAGATCCTTGAGGGCGTCGCGCAGCACGTAGACGACGAACAGCTCGTGGTTGGCCGCCAGCAGCTCCTCGAGCTGCACGTCCTCGCCGGAACGCAACGAGTCGCGGTTCTTCAGCAGTAGCCAGCGGGCGCTCTTGACGAGCTTGCGGTGACGCCGGTCGCCGCGTAGTGCGTTGGCGCGGTCGACCCGGACCCGGTCGATGACCTCTCGGCCGTACTTAGCCACGACGTGGAACAGGTCGAAGACGACGACGGCGTTGGGGCAGTGGCGGCGAACCTCGAGCTCGTAGCTGGTGTTCATGTCCATGATCGCCGCGCGCAGCCGCCGGCAGCGTTGCGGCCCGAGCAGCGCGAAGAACGGGCGGACATCCTCACGGCCCCGGCCGCGGCCCACCCACAGGACTCCGCTTGCGGCACAGGCTCGACGATCACCGTGGCGTAGCGGTGACCCTTGTGCAGCGCGAATTCATCCAGGCCGATGACCTCCAGGCCCTCTCCAGGTCCACCGGCCCCAGGGTCCGCTGCAGGTAGGCGCAGTCGAGGTCCTTGACCGTCTTCCAGTCCAGCCCGAAGAAGCGGGCAAACGCAACACCGAGGCGATCCGGCACAACCGCGCCACCGGATTCGCCGAGCCGGCGAGTGACACGGGCGTAGGGGTCCAGCCATGGCAATCGCTCCAGCTTCGGGCCGCAGTCCGGGCAGGCCACCCGCAGCCGCGGCACCACCAGCTCCACCGCATGCTCGAACAGCGGCAGGTCGCGGATCCGTCGCCGCTCGCTGTCATGGACGGCCCGGACCGGTTGTCCACAGCCGCTGCAGCAGCGCTCGATACCGCGCCTCGGCTGTAGCCGGATCACGCACCAGGACCGCTCACCGCGCCGCTCGATCCTCTCCTCGGCCACCTCATAACCTTCCCAGCCGCCGAGCCGGGAAATACGATGCTCTTGGGCCACGGTCGCCCTCCTGCCACCTTGATGCCTCGTAACACCAAGTTAGCAGCGACGACCGTGCGCCCGCTCCCGTCACCCCGGAGATCGGAGAAGAACCTTTTCTTTTGGGTCCAACTTGTTGGGTCCCCCTGGCTTGGCTATTCTGCTTCAATGCGCAACTCGATCATTACCGTGCTGCTGACGCTCTCGGCCTTCGCGGCCGGGGCCGTGGAACTGTATAAGTGGGTCGACAAGGACGGCGTCCACTACTCCGACCAGCCCGCGCCCGGCGCGGAGAAAATAGAAATCCACGGCGTGCCCAAGTTGGGAACGACGCCAGTTGTCGAGGCTCCCCCGGCGGCGCCGGCGGCCGAGACCTTTGCCGGATACGAGCAGTTCGCGGTGACCGAGCCGCCGGACAACGGCATCGTCCGCGACAACAGTGGCGCGGGCGCGGTATCCGTCACCGTCTCACTGACGCCGGCATTGCGGGTGGATCTGGGCCACACGGTACGGGTAATGCTGGCCGGACAGACGCAGGGCGGGGCCGCCACGCAGTTCAGCTTCACGGGCATCGACCGTGGCACCCATGCCATCTCCGCCGCCGTCATCGACGGGGCCGGAAGCACGGTACAGACAACCACCTCGATCTTCACGCTGCAAAGGACCTCCGTCCTTCAGAAGAAGCCCGCTCCAACGCCCGCTCCCGGCCCGGCCCCTTCTCCTGCGCCGAGCCCGCCGGCCGCCACCCCCTAGCCCCGCTCCCATCTGGCGCCGCCTTTTCGCGGTGCAGGCGCTGCCTCCGGTCTGCCCGGTTCCGTGGTCTGATTATTGCTGATTAACTCCAGGGACGACGCCACGCGTGTCAGACTTGGATTCTAATTGTTTGTTTTCAAGATATATTTTTTACAACCGAGATCGGAAAGCCGACCATGTCGCGTCCGGGCGCACTACAATGGTGCAATGAAGAGAATTCGCGGGTGATTTCGGTGCGAGATGCCAGTGCGCTCCTGGATTCGCTGTCCACCGGTGTATTGCTGTTCGATGCGGAACTGCGGGTGATCTACATGAACTCGGCAGCCGAGGCCCTGCTGTCGGTGAGCTCGCGAAAGTCCCTCGGCGTCGCGGTGCAACACCTGCTGCCGGAGGTGCCGTTGCAGCTGAGCGACGGCCTGAACCGCGCCGTGCGGATGGGGCAGCCCCTGGCGGAACGCGAGGTCACGCTGCACGGCCCGAACGCCGAGCCGCTGACGGTGGACTGCATCATCACTCCCACCGGCGAAGAGATATCCGGCGCCAGGGTCGTGCTCGAGCTCGTCAACGTGGATCGACTGCACCAGATCGCGCGCGAGGAGAACCTGACGACCCAGCAGAACATGACCAGCGCGCTCCTGCGCGGCATGGCGCACGAGGTCAAGAATCCGCTCGGCGGCATACGCGGCGCGGCGCAGCTGCTGGAGCGCGAGCTTGCCAGCGAGGATCAACGCGAGTACACGCGCATCATCATCGGCGAGTGCGACCGGCTGCGAAAACTCATCGACCGCATCCTGCTGCCGGATCGCGCCCAGCACAAGCAGATCCTCAATCTGCACGAGGTCCTCGAGCACGTGCGCAGCCTGGTGCAGGCCGAGGCCACCGGCATCACGATCGCGCGCGACTACGATCCCAGCGTGCCGGAGCTGTTTGCCGATCGCGATCAGCTCATCCAGGCCGTGCTCAACGTCGTGCGCAACGCCGTCCATGCCGTGCGGGAAGGCGGCGGCATCGTCCTGCGCACTCGCGTGGAGCGGCAGTTCACCATCGGCGGCAGACGCCATCGGCTTGTCGCCCGTATCGACATCACCGACAACGGTCCGGGCATCCCGCCCGAGATCGCCGACCAGATCTTCTATCCCATGGTCTCGGGGCGGCCCGACGGAGCCGGCCTGGGACTTTCCATCACGCGGACGCTGGTCCAGCGTCAGGGAGGCATGATTGCGTTCGAGAGTCGACCAGGTAGGACAACCTTCAGCATCTGGCTACCAGTGGGCAACCATGAGCAGGGGTAACGAGATCTGGATCATCGACGACGATCGATCCATCCGCTGGGTGCTGGAGAAGGCGCTCAGCCAGGCGGACATGAACGTCACCAGCTTCGAGACCGCCGATGCCGCGCTGCGGAAACTGTCCTCGGTGGTCCCTGATGTGATCGTCGCCGACATCCGCATGCCCGGTACCGACGGTCTGACCATGATGCAGCAGGTCAAGGAGAGGCACCCGAATCTGCCGGTCATCATCATGACGGCGTACGCCGATCTCGACCGCGCGGTGGCCGCCTTCCAGGGCGGGGCGTTCGAGTACATGCCGAAGCCCTTCGACATCGACGATGCGGTGAGCATCGTCAAGCGCGCGGTCCGCAAGCAGGCGGAGAACGATTCGGTGGTTCAGGCGCGCGGCGAGCCGGGCACCGACATGATCGGCGCGGCGCCGGCCATGCAGGAGGTGTTTCGCGCCATAGGCCGCCTTTCGCGCTCGCAGGTCACGGTGCTGATCACCGGGGAGTCCGGCACCGGCAAGGAGCTGGTGGCGCGCGCCCTGCAGCGTCACAGCCCGCGCGCCGACAAGCCCTTCATCGCGCTGAACACCGCGGCGATCCCGCGCGAGTTGCTGGAATCCGAGCTCTTCGGCCACGAGCGCGGCGCGTTCACGGGCGCCACGCAGCAGCGCATCGGCCGCTTCGAGCAGGCGCATGGCGGTACGCTGTTTCTCGACGAGATCGGCGACATGCCGGCGGAGTTGCAGACCCGCCTGCTGCGCGTCCTGGCCGATGGCGAGTTCTACCGCGTCGGCGGCACCACGCCGATACGGGTCGACGTGCGGGTCATCGCGGCCACGCACCAGGACCTCGAGCAGCGTGTGAAGGCCGGCCTGTTCCGCGAGGACCTCTTCCATCGCCTGAACGTCATCCATCTGCACATCCCGCCGCTGCGCGAGCGCAAGGAAGACACCCGGCCGATGGTGGACCATTTCCTTGCCGCGGCGGCCAGAGAGCTGGACATCGAGCCGAAGGTGATCCAGGCCGACGCCGCCAACCTCATGCTCGCCTACGACTGGCCGGGGAACGTTCGGCAACTCGAGAACGTGTGCCGCTGGATCACGGTCATGGCGCCCGGCCGCGAGGTGCATGTCGAGGATCTGCCGGCGGAGCTGCGCAACAACGAGCGCACGGCTGCCGGCACGGACTGGCAGACCGTGTTGTCGGGATGGGCTGACCACTGCCTCGCCCACGGGGAGAGCGATCTGCTCTCGCGCGCCGTGCCGACATTCGAGCGCATACTCATCGAAAGCGCCCTGAAGAAGACCGGCGGGCGCAGGCAGGACGCGGCCAAGCTGCTGGGCTGGGGACGCAATACGCTGACGCGCAAGATCAAGGAACTCGACATGGACGTCTGATACGCGGCCGGTCCCTGCGGGGCCCCGCGCGCGTCGCCATCCGGCCCCAGTGCCCGCCCTGTCAGTAGTTTCTCGTACCCCCTCAGTGCCGGCGACCCGCCAAAGGCATCCAAACCTTCAGTCGCGCAGCCAGTTGGCGGCCGCCTTGGCGTAGTAGGTGAGGATGGCGTCGGCGCCGGCGCGCTTCATCGCCAGCAGCGATTCCATCACCACCGCACGCTCGCTGAGCCAGCCGTTCTGCGCGGCGCCCTTCAGCATCGCGTATTCGCCGCTGACCTGGTACACGAAGGTCGGCATGCCGAAGCGCTCCTTCACGCGGCGCACGATGTCCAGGTACGGCATGCCGGGCTTGACCATGACCATGTCGGCGCCCTCCGCGATATCCAACCCCACCTCGCGCAAGGCCTCCTCGGCGTTGGCGGGGTCCATCTGGTAGCCGTATTTGTCGCCGCCCTTCAGGTTCGCCGCCGAACCCACCGCGTCGCGGAAAGGCCCGTAGAAACTCGAGGCGTACTTCGCCGAGTAGGCGAGGATGCGCGTGTTGACGTAGCCCGCGGTCTCGAGCGCATCGCGTATCCGTCCGATGCGGCCGTCCATCATGTCGGATGGCGCGACCACGTCCGCCCCGGCCTCGGCGTGCGACAGCGCCTGGCGGACCAGCACGTCGACGGTGGCATCGTTGACCACGTAACCCTGGTCGTCGATGAGTCCGTCCTGGCCGTGGGTCGTGAACGGATCCAGAGCGACATCGGTGATCACACCCAGCGCCGGGTATCGCGCCTTCAGCTCGCGCACCGCGAACTGCGCCAGGCCCTCCGGGTTGTAGGCCTCGCGCGCGTCCTCCGTCTTCGCCGCCTGCGGCGTCACCGGGAACAGCGCGATCGCCGGCACGTCCAGGTCCACCAGCTCGCCGGCCTCGCGCAGGAGCTCATCGACGCTGAGGCGCTCCACACCGGGCATGGACGCGACCGGTTCGCGCACGCCCTTGCCCTCGCAGACGAACATCGGGCAGATGAGGTCGTCGACGGTCAGCCTGTTCTCGCGCACCAGGCGCCGCGAGAAGACGCTGGCGCGGTTGCGGCGCGGACGGGTGCGCGGATAGGAACCGGGGAGATCGATGCTCATGGCGGTCGCTGCGGGAAAGGGGGAAACAGTGGCGAATTATAGCGCGCAACCGGTCCGGGGCCGCCCCGGGCGTGCCGGCCGGTTGGCCGGCGGTTTCCCCCAGGGCGAGACTGGCGGCGATTCGAGCCGTGGTCAGGGCTGCGCGCGCTGCCCGGGGCGGATGTCACGCCGAACTCCGCCGATCGTAAATTCATCATCTTCATGCATATTTTTTATTTGCACGCCCTCTGCTAACTTTCCATACACCGACGCCGAAAAGACGGCTCTATATGCGTATTTTTGCATAATACCTGAAGGAATATGTCCACTTGATGACGACCACGCCAACCAGTCTGAGCCCGGCAACACGCGAGGACCTCGCGGCTGGCCTGCGGCAGATCCTCGAGGCACATCGCGCCCGGCCGGGTGCCCTTCTGCCGGTTCTGCATGCGCTGCAGGACGCGCTCGGCTACGTGCCGCCCGCGGCCGTGCCGATCATTGCCGAGGCACTGAATCTGTCGCGCGCCGAGGTCCATGGCGTCATCACCTTCTACCACCATTTCCGCACGACACCGCCGGGGCGGCATACGCTGCGGATCTGCCGCTCCGAGGCCTGCCAGTCCATGGGCTCCGCTGCGCTGGAGCAGCATGCAAGGCGACGCCTCGGCATCGGGTATCACGACACGACGCCGGATGGCGCGCTGTCGCTGGAGCCGGTCTACTGCCTCGGCAACTGTGCCTGCTCGCCGGCCGTGATGATCGACGACGATCTCCATGGACGCGTCACGCCGGCCCGCCTCGACGCGCTGCTGTCCGGAATCTCGGAGGATGCGCAATGACGGTCGATGTCTTCGTCCCGCGTGATGCGACGGCGCTCTCGCTCGGCGCGGAGGCCGTCGCGCTTGCTGTCGTCGCCGAGGCGACCCGGCGTGGCCTCGATGTGCGACTCGTGCGCAACGGGTCCCGCGGTCTGTTCTGGCTGGAGCCTCTTGTCGAGGTGGCCACGCCGGACGGCCGCATCGCCTATGGCCCGGTGAGCGTCGACGACGTCGCCGGCCTCTTCGACGCCGGATTCCTGGCGGGAGGCGGCCATGCTCTCAAGCAGGGCCTGACGGAAGACATTCCTTACCTGAAGAGACAGGAACGGCTGACGTTCGCTCGCGTCGGCGTCACCGATCCCCTCTCGCTCGAGGATTACCTGGCGCACGGCGGCTATCGCGGCCTGCGCAACGCGCTGGACATGACTGGCGCGGGGATCGTGCAGGCAGTGACCGATTCCGGCTTGCGCGGCCGCGGCGGCGCGGCCTTCCCCACCGGGATCAAATGGAACACCGTGCTCGGCGCGACGGCCGATCAGAAGTACGTGGTCTGCAACGCCGATGAAGGCGACTCCGGGACCTTCGCCGATCGGATGATCATGGAAGGCGATCCGTTCGTACTCATCGAGGGGATGACGATTGCCGGTATTGCCGTGGGCGCCACCAGGGGTTACGTCTACGTGCGTTCCGAGTACCCGCACGCCATTGCGGTGCTCAACCGTGCCATCGAGGTCGCCCGTGCGGGCGGTTACCTGGGCGAGAACGTCCTCGGCAGCGCCAAGGCCTTTCAGCTGGAGGTGCGAAAGGCGGCGGGCGCATACGTCTGCGGCGAGGAGACGGCGATGCTGGAGAGCATCGAGGGCAAGCGGGGGATGGTGCGTTTCAAGCCGCCGCTGCCGGCGATCGCGGGGCTTTTCGGCAAGCCCACCGTCATCAACAATGTGCTCTCGCTCGCCACCGTCCCCGTCATACTCGACAATGGAGCGGCCTTTTACCGGGACTACGGGATGGGCCGTTCACGCGGCACGCTGCCCATACAGCTCGCCGGCAACGTCAGGCAGGGCGGTCTCATCGAAAAGGCCTTCGGTATCACTTTGCGTGAGGTGCTGTACGACTTTGGAGGAGGCGCGGCCAGCGGACGGCCAATCCGCGCGGTGCAGGTCGGCGGTCCCCTCGGCGCCTACCTGCCGGAGCCGCAGTTCGACACGCCGATGGACTACGAGGCCTACGCCGCCAACTGGACGGTGCTCGGGCACGGCGGCGTGGTCGCATTCGACGACACCGTGAACATGGCAAGGATGGCGCGCTTCGCCATGGAGTTCTGCGCCATCGAGTCCTGCGGCAAGTGCACGCCCTGTCGCGTCGGGTCCACGCGCGGCGCGGAGGTGATCGATCGCATTCTCGCGCGCGTAGAGCACGGCAAGAACCTCCGGCTGCTGCGCGATCTGTGCGACACCATGCTGAACGGTTCCTTGTGCGCCCTGGGCGGCATGACTCCATACCCGGTGCTCAGCGCACTGAATCATTTCCCCGAAGACTTTGGCGCCGAAGGGGCAAAAGTCGCCTGATCCTCCCCGCTCCCGATCAAGAGGGTTAACTCCATGCAATCGATCAGCGACAAGGACCTCGGTACACCCGCGGTCGAATCGGCCAAACAGGTCACGCTCGAGATTGACGGCTTCAAGGTTACCGTACCCGAAGGCACCTCGGTGATGCGGGCCGCCGCCACGGTCGGTATCGGCGTCCCGAAGCTGTGTGCCACCGATGCCCTTGAGCCGTTCGGATCGTGCCGCCTCTGCCTCGTTCAGATCGAGGGCATGCGCGGCTATCCCGCCTCATGTACCACGCCGGTTGCGCAGGGCATGAAGGTGACGACGCAAAACGGCAAGCTCGGCGAGCTGCGGCGGGGCGTCATGGAGCTGTACATCTCCGATCACCCGCTGGACTGCCTTACCTGCCCGGCCAACGGTCATTGCGAGCTGCAGGACATGGCCGGGGCAGTCGGTCTGCGCGAGGTGCGATACGGTTACGACGGCGCCAATCACGTGCATTCGCGCAGCGGCGAGCGAGAGAACCCGCGCTTCGTGGGCAAGGACGAGAGCAATCCGTACTTCACCTTCGATCCCAGCAAGTGCATCGTGTGTTCCCGCTGTGTGCGCGCCTGCGAGGAGTGCAGGGGACGTTCGCGTTGACCATAGAGGCCCGCGGCTTCGAGTCCAGGTCGCGCCCAGTCAGAACCAGGCGTTCATGGAGTCCGAGTGCGTGTCCTGCGGCGCCTGCGTACAGGCCTGCCCGACCGCGACCCTCAGCGAGAAGTCGCTCATCGAGATGGGGCAGGCCGACCACAGCGTCGTCACGACCTGCGCCTACTGCGGAGTCGGGTGCTCGTTCAGGGCCGAGATGAAGGGTAGCGAGATCGTGCGCATGGTGCCGAACAAGGACGGCCGTGCCAACCACGGCCACTCCTGCGTCAAGGGCCGCTTCGCCTTCGGCTACGCCACTCACAAGGATCGCATCACCACGCCGATGATTCGTGCCCGGATCACCGATTCATGGCGGGAGGTATCATGGCAGGAAGCGATCGACCACGCCGCCGCCGAGTTCAAGCGCATACAGGCAACCTTTGGACGCGGGTCGATAGGCGGTATCACCTCCTCGCGCTGCACCAACGAGGAGACCTATCTCGTGCAGAAACTGGTGCGCGCAGGATTCGGCAACAACAACGTCGATACCTGCGCCCGTGTCTGCCATTCGCCGACCGGCTACGGTCTGAAACAGACGCTCGGCGAGTCCGCCGGGACACAGACCTTCGATTCCGTCATGAAGACGGACGTCATCATGGTCATCGGGGCCAATCCCACGGACGGGCACCCGGTGTTTGCCTCGCGCATGAAGCAACGCCTGCGCGAGGGCGCGAGGCTCATCGTCGTCGATCCGCGCACGACGGGCCTGGTCAACGCCCCCCATGTCGCCGCCGACTACCACCTGAAGCTGAAACCGGGCACCAACGTGGCGCTGGTCACCGCGATGGCGCACGTGATCGTCACCGAAGGCCTTTGCCGGGAGGACTTCATCGAGGCGCGCTGCGAAATCGACTCCTACCGCAAATGGAAGGCCTTTGTTGCCGAGGCGCGTCACTCGCCCGAGGCCACGGAGTCGATCACCGGGGTGCCCGCCGGGCTGGTGCGCGGCGCGGCGCGGCTGTACGCAACCGGCGGCAATGCCGCCATCTATTACGGCCTCGGGGTAACCGAACACAGCCAGGGGTCGACGATGGTGATCGGCATCGCCAACCTGGCCATGTGCACCGGCAACATCGGGCGCGATGGCGTCGGCGTGAACCCGCTGCGTGGCCAGAACAACGTCCAGGGCTCGTGCGACATGGGCTCGTTCCCGCACGAGTTTCCCGGCTACCGGCACGTTTCCGACGACTCCGTTCGCACGCTGTTCGAGAAGACGTGGGGAGCGACGCTCGAGAGCGAGCCGGGTCTGCGCATACCCAACATGTTCGAAGCCGCGCTGGACGGCAGCTTCAAGGGACTCTACATACAGGGCGAGGACATCGCCCAGTCGGACCCGGATACGCAGCACGTCCACTCCGCGCTCGCCGCGATGGAATGCGTCGTGGTGCAGGATCTCTTCCTCAACGAGACGGCGATGTTCGCGCACGTGTTCCTGCCCGGGTCGTCGTTCCTCGAGAAGGACGGCACGTTCACCAACGCCGAGCGGCGCATCTCGCCGGTTCGCAAGGTGATGCCGCCGCTCGCGGGCAAGGAGGACTGGGAGGTCACGGTGATGCTGTCCAATGCGCTGGGCTATCCGATGAGCTATGCGCACCCCTCGGAGATCATGGACGAGATCGCGGCGCTGACGCCCACCTTCAAGGGCGTGAGCTTCGCAAGGCTCGACGAGCTCGGCAGCATTCAGTGGCCGTGCGATGACGGCCATCCGCTGGGCACGCCGATCATGCACGTGGGCGAGTTCGTTCGCGGCAAGGGCCGGTTCATGCTCACCGAGTACGTGCCCAGCCACGAGCGCACCAACAGCCGTTTCCCGCTCATCCTCACCACCGGTCGCATCCTGTCGCAGTACAACGTCGGCGCCCAGACCCGCCGCACGCCGAACTCGCTGTGGCATTCCGAGGATCGCCTGGAGATACACCCCCACGATGCGGAAGTGCGCGGCGTCCGCGACGGCGACTGGGTCGGGATACAGAGCCGCGCAGGCGAGACAGTATTGCGCGCGACCATCACCGAGCGCGTCCAGCCAGGCGTGGTCTACACCACTTTCCATTTCCCGGAATCGGGCGCAAACGTCATCACCACCGACAACTCGGACTGGGCGACCAATTGTCCGGAGTACAAGGTGACGGCCGTGCAAGTGACGAAGGTGTCGCAGCCCTCGGAGTGGCAGCGGCGCCACCGCGCCTTCAGCGAGCAGCAGTCGCGGTTGCTCGAGGAGCGTCATGGCTTGCGCTCCTGAGTGGATCACTGCCGTGTCGGGGCCGGGCGAAGCCAACCCGGCTGTCGGCGTGCAAACCGTCGAACGCTGGCGTAACGGGGGGCGGATCTCCACGCCGGATCGACTCGCCGAGGAGGTGCCGGTTGCCTTGGTCTACAGCGGTATTCCCTACGTGGTCATGCTGGCCACGCCGCTCGATCTGGAGGACTTCGCGATCGGCTTCAGTCTGAGCGAGCAGGTGGTCGCGTCCAGGGAGGAGATCAGATCGATCACGATCCGGGAACGCGCCCCCGGGGTGCAGATCGAGTTGTGCATTCCGCGGGAGCGCCTGCTTGCCCTCGCCGATCGCCAACGCAACCTGGCCGGCCGCACCGGATGCGGGCTGTGCGGGACCCAGCACCTGGAGCAGGCGATACGCCATCCTTCGCGAACTGCGGACGGCGCGTGGCGGCTGCCGGCGTCCGAGATGCACGAGCGCCTGCGAGACCTCCCGCGCTGGCAAATCATCAATGCCGTGACCGGCGCCACGCATGCGGCGGCGTGGGTGCGACCCGGGGAGGAGATCGGCCTGGTGCGCGAGGATATCGGGCGCCACAACGCGCTGGACAAGGTCATTGGCGCGCTCGCCCGGGCCTCGCAGGACTTCTCCAGCGGCTACGTCATCGTCACGAGCCGTGCGAGTTACGAGATGGTGCAGAAGGTGGCAGCGGTGGGCATACCGATGCTGGTCGCCGTATCCGCGGCGACGATGCTGGCGGCCCGCATCGCCGAGGAGGCCGGCGTGACGCTCGTCGGATTCGCGCGCGAGGGCAGCCACGCCGTATGCAGCCATCCCCATCGACTTCATTCCACCCTTGGCAGCGACAAGCGATGCACATCGAACGTCTGGTGAAGATGGCCAACGACATCGGCGATTTCTTCAAGTCCGAGCCAAATCGAGAGGACGCCGTGCGAGGCATTGCTCAGCACATACAGCGCTTCTGGGAGCCACGTATGCGGGAACAGATCCTCGAGTATCGGGAAAAGGGCGGTGGCGACCTCGACGAGATCGTGCGCGAGGCCCTGGGCTGCGTGACGGATCCGAAGCCGCGCAGCGCGGCGTGAGGTGATCCGGCGGGCGGCCGTCCGCGGACACGCGCGCCTGCCAGGCACGCCGGCACGTCCTCTCCGCCCCGAATCGGCCGCGCCGGCTCGGGGGCGGCACAATCCGGCCTTGCGTTACTTCAGATCGGCGACGTCGGGCACGACGATCGCGAAGAGATCCGCCATGCCGGCGAGACTCGCTTCGTGCAGGGTCTGTGCGGGAACGACGTGTCCGGAGATCGAGGGCAGATCCCGGGTCGCCGTCGCGCTGGCCACGACGGTGGGGCGGTAGCCGAGGTTGAAAGCCCCCCGGGCCGTCGAGTTGACGCACATGTGAGTCATGAAGCCGGCCAGTACGAGATCGGTGACGCCCGCCGCCTTCAGACGCACATCGAGGTCGGTGGCCATGAACGAGTTGGGATAGTTCTTGACGATCACCTGCTCCCCCGGCGCTGGAGCGACTGGGTCGGCAATCCGTCCAATCTCGGCGCGGATGTCGTAGGGAGAACCAGCGCCGGCATCGTGCATGATGTGGATGATCGGGATGCGAAGCGACCGGGCGCGCGTTAACAGCTGTGCCGCCCTCTCCAAAGCCTCCTCCACACCGGCCAGCTTCATAATCCCGGTGCGGTAGGTGTTCTGGCAGTCGATCATGATCAAGGCGGATCTCGACAGCGGCGCCGGCACACTTCCGAGGCCGGCTACCTGCCGCAGCGTAGCGAGTTCAGTCATCTCCATCCTCCGGACTCCGGTGCTGAGTGTTTCCGGAGAGCGGCCAAGGGGCGCTCACCGGGGGTTTCTGTTGATGTCGACCACGTTGGGCGCGCAGGTGACTGTCGATACCGGGGGCGGAGCGCTCTCTCCGAGCTCTGCCCACTCCTCATCCGTGAACAGGCGCGAGCGCGTCAGGAAGCGCTTCCCCTCCGGGCCCTCGAGGGAGAACATGCCGCCGCGCCCGTTGACCACGTCGATGATGAGCTGGGTGTGCTTCCAGTATTCGAATTGCGACTTGCTGATGTAAAACGGACAGCCGCCGATCTCGCCCAGCTGCACGTCGGCGTCGCCCACCTGGAACTCGCCCAGGGGGTAGCACATCGGCGAGCTGCCGTCGCAGCAGCCCCCGGACTGGTGGAACATGAGCTTGCCGTGCTTGCCCTCGAGCAGCCTGATGAGCGCGAGCGCGGCGTCTGTCGCTACGACGCGTGAGACCATGGACCTATCCGGTCAGTGCCGCTTTCCGGCGGCGACGGCCCGGGGACCGTGAGGGTCCGCGCGACATGCTGTGAATACGTCCCTGTACGCTCCGCTGCCGCATCCCTGCGGCAGAGGGTCGCGCAACCCCTCACGGTCCCCGGACCAACCTCCGTCCACGGCGGGTGGCCGTTTAGAAGAAGCCCAACGCCTTCGGGCTGTAGCTCACCAGCATGTTCTTCGTCTGCTGGTAGTGATCGAGCATCATCTTGTGGGTTTCGCGCCCGATGCCCGACTGCTTGTAGCCACCGAACGCCGCGTGCGCCGGATACAGGTGATAGCAGTTGGTCCACACGCGGCCGGCCTTGATGCTGCGGCCGAAGCGGTAGGCACGGCTGCCGTCACGGGTCCACACGCCGGAGCCGAGGCCGTACAGCGTGTCGTTGGCGATGGCGAGCGCCTCGGCGTCGTCCTTGAAGGTGGTCACCGACACCACCGGCCCGAAGATCTCCTCCTGGAAGATGCGCATCTTGTTGTGGCCCTTGAACACGGTCGGCGTGATGTAGTAGCCGTCGGCCAGCTCGCCGCCGAGCTTGGGCCGGGTGCCGCCGGTCAGGCACTGCGCGCCCTCCTGCTTGCCGATGTCGATGTAGGAGAGGATCTTCTCCACCTGCTCCTGCGAGGCCTGGGCGCCGATCATGGTGGACGGGTCGAGCGGGCTGCCCTGCTTGATCGCCTTCACGCGGGCCAGTGCGCGATCCATGAACTTGTCGTAGATCGACTCCTGGATCAGGGCGCGGGACGGGCAGGTGCAGACCTCGCCCTGGTTGAGCGCGAAGAGCACGAAGCCCTCGATAGCCTTGTCGAAGAAGTCGTCGTCGGCGGCGCAGACGTCGCTGAAGAAGATGTTCGGCGACTTGCCGCCCAACTCCAGGGTCACCGGGATGATGTTCTGGCTGGCGTACTGCATGATCAGCCGGCCCGTGGTGGTCTCGCCGGTGAAAGCGATCTTCGCGATGCGGCTGCTCGACGCCAGCGGCTTGCCGGCCTCCAGCCCGAAGCCGTTGACGACATTGAGCACGCCCGGCGGCAGCAGATCCGCAATCAGCTCCATTACCACCAGTATGCCCACCGGAGTCTGCTCGGCAGGTTTGAGAACCACGCAATTACCGGCAGCCAGCGCCGGCGCGAGCTTCCAGGCGGCCATCAGGATCGGGAAGTTCCAGGGAATGATCTGGCCGACAACGCCCAGCGGCTCGTGGAAATGGTACGCGACCGTGCTTTCGTCGATCTCGCAGACGCTGCCCTCCTGCGCGCGCACGCAGGCGGCGAAATAGCGGAAGTGATCGGCGGCGAGCGGGATATCGGCGGCCAGCGTCTCGCGGATCGGTTTGCCGTTATCTATAGTCTCCGCATATGCGATCTTCTCGAGGTTCTGCTCGATGCGATCGGCTATCTTGTTTAGGATGTTGGCGCGCTCGGTGGGTGAGGTGCGCCCCCACTTCTCGGCGGCCGCATGCGCGGCGTCGAGCGCGAGATTGACGTCCTCTTCTGTCGAACGGGCTACCTTGCAGAACACCTTGCCGGTGATCGGCGTGATGTTCTCGAAGTACTGCCCCTTCGAGGGCGCAACCCATTTTCCGCCGATGAAGTTGTCATATTTGGCCTTGAACTGAACCCGTGCCCCGGGGGTGCCCGGAAGTCCGTAACCCTTCGTGCCCTGGGAAAGATCTTCTGCTGCTGCGCTCATTTAACCTCCTACGTACGTCAAGTGATGGTGCGTGTGCGGGGAGACGAGCCCGTGCTGGCGTTGTCTGGGTCGTTCGCGAACTGCGCTGGCAGCGATGAAACGCCGGATATCATCTCAGCACGATCGTGAAGAACGCGTTCAAAAAAGTTGCAGCGGAGCATCGTCGGTCGGGCGCCAGCGCACCTTGATTTAGGCTAAGTTGGCCGCCCGCAGGCGGCGGTCGCTGATCCCTGCATAAGGAATCCGAATGCAGTAAGGCCCAGTATTCGCGAAAAAACTGCCGGGTCAATACGATTTTCCGCCTGACTTATTAGGAATCAATCAAGTGATGCAAAATGCTACAAACCGGGCCTGGCTGCGGCGCGAAATGCTCCATGAGCAAAACTGAACATATGAATAAAAGTGAATATAGAGGCGGCCTCGCTGGGGGTCTGATCGGTGCATTGCATGCCGATGCCGGGGTAATCAGTTTCGTCGGAGCCGGCGGCAAGAAATCAGCGATGTTCCGCATCGCCGACGGTCATCCGGGGCGAGTTGCAATTACGGCGACGGCGCATATCGAGCGGTTCCCCCGCCGCTATCGCGACGCCTCGGTGCTGGCCGACGGCGAGGAACTGCATACGCGAGTCTGTGCCCTGCGCAGTGCCCGCGTCGTCGCGTTCGCGAAGAGTTGCGATCTGCCCGGCCGCCATGCGGGAATTTCGGATGAGGAACTGCAACGGCTGTACGTCGATGGCGGCTTCGACGTTTGCGTGGTCAAGGCCGATGGCGCGCGGGGGAAGCTGATCAAGGCGCCGGCGGAGCATGAACCGCCGATCGCGGCCTGCACGACCGTCGTCGTGCCGGTCGTGTCGGCGCGCGTGATCGGCCAGCCTCTGTCCGAGAAGGTGGCGCATCGCCCGGAGCGCGTGGCGGCGGTGACCGGCGCGTGCATCGGTGAAGCGATTACGACGGAGCACGTTGCCCGCTTGCTCAGCAGCGCGGACGGGATGCTCAGGAACACCCGTGGCTGCAAGGTCGTGCCGCTCATCAACATGGTGGACGACCCCGGGTGCGAGCGGCTGGCGCGGCAGGCGGCCGAGCAGGCCCTTGCACTGACTGATCGGTTCGACTGCGTCGTGCTCGGTGCGATGAAGAAAGACAATCCCCTCATCGCAGTCCTGCGGCGGGGCGACTGACCGACGAACCGGACTAACGCCTGCGGCCGGACACCGGCGCGGCCTTCGGTCATCGCGTCAGAGCTGGACCTTCATGCCGCCGAAGATGAACCTGCCGGCCTGGGGGAAACCGTAGCTCTCGTCGTAGTCTTCGTCGAGCAGGTTGTCGGCGCCGACGAAAAGGGCGGCATGTTCGCTGAACAAGGAGCGTTCCAGCTTGAGGTTGAGCAGGGCGTAGGGGTCGCGCTCCGCCTTGAGTGCCGAGCCGCCGCGCGCGTAGAAGAACTCGTCGGAGACGTACAGCCACGAAAGGCTCGCGCTCCAGCCCGCGCAGCAGTCATAATTGGCCTTGACGCTGACCGTGTCGCCGGGAACGTTCTGTATCTCCTCGCGCACCGTGTCCGGCGAGAGGTCCAGGCTGTCCACCAGGCTGTAGTTGAATTGCAGCGCGAGGCGATCGATGGGCGTCGCATCCGCGGTGAATTCCACGCCCCGGAAACGCACCTCCTCGAAATTCTCCTGCAAGCCGGTGCTGCGGTCGCGTTGTATGAGATCGGACACGTCGTCATGAAAGCCGACAATGTGGGCGGTCAGGCGCGGGCCGATATGCTGCCGCAAGCCGATCTCGTACCCAATAGTGCGCTCGAAATCGAGATCAGGGTTGCCGCCGCGGAAACTGTAGAGCTGCGAGACGGACGGTGGCCGAACCTTGCGGCTCACGCTCGCGCGGATGCGTGTGGCATCGCTGAGATCGTGGTAGGCGCCGACGCCGAACGTGAAAGCGCCGGAGGACTCTTCCTCCTCGCGCAACAGCCAGTGATGACCTACGCCAACGGTGCCACCCCAGCCGGGGATGGGCTCTATGCCGTACTCCGTGGCGGCCGAGACGACCTGGATGGCGTTCTCCTGCTCCAGGTTGCGAACGTCGAACACGAAGCCGGGTATCGGGCCGACGGGTGTGGCATCGTCACCACCGCCGCCCCCCCCATCGCACGTGGCGGCCGTTGGCGGCGAAGGCGAGAAAGGCGGTTCATCGTCGCCACCCAGCGCCACGGCCGGCGCCTGCACATTCACTCTCGGTACGGCCCCCTGCCCGGTGATGTCGATGCTGGAAACGCCCCAGAAGCCGGCGGCATCCGCCCCGCGGAAGCCGATCGCGGAGTACATGTCGGGCGCGCCGCCGCCTGCGCGCGATACCGGCGTCGAGATCAGGTCCGTCACGCTGCCCTCGGAAAACAGGAAGCGCGCCGTTTCGCCCTCCAACAGCGGGTCGGCGGTCCCGCCCGCGCCGCCGGGACGCTGGAAGTTAACGCGGATCGGATAGAGGTAGCCGTCCACGACCTCGTTATTGGTGCCGAAGGTGACGCCGCCGAGACTCGCCTGGCTGTTGGCGGCGTTGCTGAACCCCCAGGCACTGGTGTCCACGCTGGGGTCGACGCTGAGAAAGAGACGCGAGAGGAAGTCGTTGGACCCGAAGTTCTCGCCGGCGACGTTGGTCAGGCTGAAGTCCACGCCGCCACCCGGCCGATCTGTCATTACCAGCCGCGCGACCGGGGCATTGGTGCCCGCAGCGGTCGTGTCGCCCGCCAGATTGGTCGTGGTGTAGGTGTATTCGATGGTCGCCGTCGTCGGCGCCGGCGCCGGACCGGGCGCCGGATCGACCGGCGCCACCAGCCGCGGCACGTCGCGCACCGCGCACTCCTCGGCCAGGCGTTCCTCCCGCCCCTCGACCATGAACGACAGCGTTCCGCCCCAGGGATCACGGTACTCGGACTGCGCGTGCGCGCCGACGATGCGCGAATCGGCGTCGTTGGAGAACGTCCCGTAAACCGTAGGGTCGTTGTAGGTCCGCAGGGTGCCGTCCGAATAGCGGTTCGTGACCTCGTTGAGTTGGCTCACGTAGGCCCAGCCGCGATGCGACCACGGCCCCTCGGGGGAATAGTCGGCGCTGACCTGCGCGTAGTAGGCCCGCTCCTCGTCGACACGCTCGTTGCGCGGCGGATTGACGAAGGGATCTTCGGTATCGTCGAACACGCTGGAGGGCACCCCGTGATCGCCGTCGACGAAATTGAAGGTGAGTCCGAAATCGAGATCGTTGCGCGGCGTATAGGTGGCATTCGCGTAGAGCGTCTCGCGGCGCCGGTCGCTGTTCTCGCGCAGGCCGCCGCCCTCCAGCAGCGTGGCGCGAAACTCGTCGGCCAGGTCGTAGCCGTCGCGTTCCTGGTGCCCTGCGCTGACCAGTAGTCCGAACTCCTTGTTCGCCCCGGTGAAGGTGGCGACCACGCGGCGGGCGTTGCCGTTGCCCACCTCCGTCAGCAGGTTGGCGTGCTTGCCCTCCACGGCCTGCTTGGTGACGATGTTGATCACGGCGCCGAGACCGTTGTCGCCATACAGTTGCGATTGCAGGCCCTTGGTAATCTTGATGCGGGCGATCTGCTCGGTGGGGATGAGGGTCGGGTCGAACTGGCCGTCGGCGGCGTTGTTGAAGGGGACGCCATTGATCAAGAGCTTGACGTGCCGCGTGCGCCGGCCGCGCACATCGATGCGCGGCGTGCCATCGGCGCGGGTGGAGACGTTGACGCCGGGCTCCAGCTCGATGGCCTCCTCGAGGGTACGCGATCCGCGTCGCTGCAGGTCCTCGCCGGTAAGCTCCTGCAATGTGCCGGCCTCTTCGACGACCGGCTGCGCACCGGACACCACGATCTCGCCGAGTTCGTAGGGCTGGGAATCAATCTCTTGCGAGCAGGCCGCCCGCGCACCGGCAAGCAGGCCTGCTGCGCAGAGCGCCACGATCCAGCGTTGACCTGAATTACTCATGCAATGGCGATGAATCGGGTGCGGAAGCTCAGTCCTGCGCTATGACTTCTTCAGCATGCGGTTGGTGGCTCGGCCGAGGAGCACGCCGATCATGCCGCCCACGAAACCGAAGCACAGATGCGTCATCAGCGGAAAGCCCACACCGGATGCCAGCGATCCGAACTTGAGGTTCCAGCCGGTTGCCGCCGCCCACTTCCATAAGGGCTTGGTCGCATGTGCGAGCGCGGCCATGGCGGCCAGGACGATCGGGTTGCGCCACGACACGTATCGATAAAGCAGATCGACGGTGAGGCCGGCGAGCAGGAAGCTGAAGCGCATGCCGAGCTCGTTGAAGCCGAAGACGGGAATGAAGGAGGTCACGGCGGCGCTGGTAGCGATGATCAGCGCGGCCCAGCGTTGGTCGACGACGGTCCGGCCGAACATCATCAGCGCCATGTACTCCAGGCCGTGATGGCCGGGCAGCCTCAGCGGCCAGTGCAGCAGCGCGTGCAGGACGGGGATCGCCGCGCCCAGTCCGATGAGTAGCAGGAGCTGTCGCGTCTGCGCCGCGCCGGCGCCGGCGCCGCGCTCAATACTGCTTGATGATTTCTTTTCTGACCACGCACCAGCGGCAGCTTGGGTCTTCATGGTATTCGCCCTCCGGTTCGACCAGCAGTACCGAGCGTCCGTGCTTGAGGATGGGTTTGGCCCATTCCGTGATTCTTATGCGAGTGTTCTCGTCGGTCAGCGGTTCGCCGTCCAGCGAGCGGTAGTCGTCGATGTCGACCAGCCTGCGCAGCTCTTCGATCGCGTATACGCCAGGCGCGAGCTCGCGCAGTCCCCGCAGCCACAGGAAGCGGCCGTCATTGCCGCCGTGATGCAGGCCGACCGCGGCCAGCGAGCCGATGACGCCCTGGCGGGTGCCGGTGAGGCCCTCCACGTAGATGCCTTCCGCGCGCGCGGTGGCGTAGCAGTGGTCCATGCTGAGCACGGTCTGCTTGGCGCTCTCGGAGTAGGCGGTCACGCGGCCGTTGACCTGCTGCGGTGTGGCGATGCAGAGACCGGCGTCGGATCCAGGCGCGCTCGCGCGCGCGAGATAGGCGCGGCAGTACTCCCTGATGTCATCCAGCCGCCCGGCGTCGGCGGCGAACTCCAGGCAGGCGGCGCTGTTGTGCGAGGTGTAGGGGATGTCGGGGCTGACGAACAGCTGGTGGCGGGTGACGCTCCTCAGCGACGCCAGACCCAGGTCGGTGAGTTGGGCACCAAGTTCACGCGCGCGAAAGCCCGTACCCCGGCTCTCGAGGTTGTCGGTGTCGTCGATGCCGATCAGCAGACGCGATCGCGACTCGATGTCCGCCGTTCCCATGCCGCTTCTCCGGTCCGCCCATCACATTCAATTTAATGCATATGCGGGCAACCTCATATTGACCTGCCCACCCGCATCCGGCGTAGCATGCACAGAAAACTTGGATCTACAAGCTACATTAATATAGGCGCCAAACTTATTCTTTTTAAATAAGAAACGGCGTGCGAGCAACTCCTGCGCGTAGCTGCAGCCGGGGTTCAAACAAAGTCGTTGGTAACTAATGGTTGCTCGATTTCTACGATCGTGAGGTGTGGCAATGAAACGGATTCTGCCTGTGGTGACATTGGCCTTTCCGTTCCTTGTAGTCGATGCGTCGGCGGCCCCGGTTGCGACGTATATTTTGCCGACAATGGGGGCGGGACGTTTTTGAATACAGCGGTGAACTTTGGGAGTCGCTGACAGGGGAAAGAGCCTCTCTCGTCTTGAACCCAACGATCTGAGCGCCACTACGTGGACCACTGAAGACGGAACCTCGCTAGAGCGCCAATGGCCTGAACAGCGCCTCTGGTCGCGCAATTGGATCTAGGAGTTGGGTGATAATCCGGCGACGCTGGGAGTAATCGAAGGGGAACGCCTTTCTATTCGAGATTTCAGTTCAAACTGGCTCATGAACTTGATTTGAATGCCTTCAGCTTTGGTCAGCAGGGTTCAAATGGCGCACAAGGGCTTGGGCCCGAAGATTGGCAATTTTGGATAAATGAAACGCTGGTCGACGGCGGGAACGGCGAACTTACTCGAGGATCCTTAACACCATCAGTGGCTCGCTCGCACTGACCAACCTGACTGGGACCATTACCTTTCGCCTGTTTGCAACTGGTGCGGAGCCGGTGTCGATAGTCGTCAGGGAATCCTGCGCCAGCCTCCAATGCGACGTGGAGAGTTGATAATTTTGCGCTCGAGGGCGATGTAACAGGACGTGCCGCTGCCGGCATCCGTATGGCTCCTTGGGTCGGCAATCGTGCCGCTTTTCCTTGCGCCGACGCGGTCGGGTCTGACCGCCGTTGCTTATCGTGATACGCAAGGCCTGCTGCGCCAAAATGGCGGGGGTGGCCCTCCTTTTTTTGCTTGGCATTACTGCAGCGTCTCCCAAATTAATAGCGCCTTGATGCAACCGGAACGGCACACCATGTTGAAGAAATTGTCCGTACCTGCGCTGCTATTCAGTGTCATAGGGGTTCGGCCGCAATCGCCAGCGGCAAGGTGGAGGAAATCCGCGCGCGCGACGTGCTGCGGGTCAGCGTCAAGAACGAGGGCGCGGTCACGCGCACCGAGCACAACGACCCCGCCCATTTCCAGAAGCGCAATTTCGAGATCGAGCTGGCCGGTCACATCGCCAGGCGCATCCTCGGCGACGAGAACAAGCTTGACCTGCAGGTCTTCAAGCGGCGCTACCGGCTGCCGGCTGTGGCCGACGGGACCGTCGACATCGGCATCTCGATGTTCCGCGTCGACGAGGAGAACCGCGCGCTGGTCGATTTCTCCACACCGTACTACTCCGGCGGGCTCGCCGTTTTGCAGAAATCGGGTACCCGATTCAGACGCCTCGCAGACCTCGACGGCAAGACGATCGTCGCCATGGAGGAGAAGTCTCACGATCCCGGCGGTGTGCAGGGACTGGCCGCGGCGCAGGGAGCCAAGGTCGAGATCGAGTACGTCTCCCGGTTCGACGACGGCATCGAAATGATCGAATCGGGGGAGGTGGCCGGCATGGTCGCCATGCACGCCAATCTGGATGCCTTCATCGCCGACGGGCACGCGGGCTACCACCGTTCGCCGCTCCTGTCTCACGAAGAGTACGCGGTGGCGGTGCGCAAAGGTGACGACGATCTGCTGGCCGTCGTCAACGAGGTCATCGCGGAGCTGAAGGGTTCCGGACAGCTGGCCGCGACGCTCGCGAAGTACCAGCTGACCGAGCAATAGCGTCGTTCCATCCGAGCGCCGGGCACGAAGTGCGCTACCTCGCGCCGCCAGCGTAGGCACCTGAACCGACGCGGCCCTGTCTCCTCCCTGGTGTCACTGACAGCCAGCCTGACCGGTACCGCCCCGGTCTGGCCTCGAAACGCGCCTGGCTCTCTAATCAGTCGCGAGCATCACGTTCGAGGCCTTGATGACGGCCATCACCTTCTTGCCCTTCCTCAGCGCGAGGTGATCCGCGGAGGCCTTGGTGATCATCGACACCAGCTCCGCGCCGCCCGGCAGCTCGATGGTCACTTCGCTGTTGACCTCGCCGTGCACGACGGCCTTGACCTTGCCCTTCAATACATTGCGCGCGCTGATCTTCATGGCCACGCCCCCCGCTTGAACCCGAGCCGCATCATCCGCCATGGGGATCCGGGCTGGCAAGCACCGCATGCGACGGGCGAATTGAAAGCGCGAGAGCGGCCGGGCCCGATGGCGGGTGGGGATCGGAGGCGATTCGTCAGTCGCTTACTCGCGCCCCCGCCGCATGACCGTCCGCGTGAGCGGACACCGTCGGGCTGTGGGGTATCGATGCGGAAACAGATCCCGCCCATGGTTGCCTTCAGTCATGACGCGGCGCACCGGGAGCAACGGCGAGGCGCCCATGGTTTCTCCTTTCGGCATGGTGTTGCATTTAGACGCCGGGCCGCAGAGTGGTTTAATATTGGCTCTTGCATGCATAGATATGCTTGACTGAGCATATTAGGGTGACCAATGGGTGAAATGACGCAGGCGGTCGCCTCGGCGGTCGATCTGGTTGCGCGCGCCGATCCGGCGCTGATCGAGATCGTGCGGTTGTCGCTGCAGGTCAGCGTCTCGGCCGTGATCGTCGCGGCGCTGATCGGCATACCGGCCGGCGCGGCGCTTGCCGTGTTCCGGTTCCGGGGGCGGCAGGGTCTTGTCGTCACTGTCAACGCCCTGATGGGTCTGCCGCCAGTGGTCGTTGGCCTCTGCGTGTACCTGCTGCTGTCCCGATCGGGGCCCCTCGGGGACTGGGGGCTCTTGTTCACGGCGCAGGCGATGATCATCGCGCAGACGATCCTGATTGCGCCGATCGTCACGGCATTGACCCGCGGCGTGATCGAGGACCTGTGGGTGGAGCTCAGCGAGCAACTGCGCTCCCTCGGAGTGGGGGGCGCGCGCGCCATGCTGACGCTCATCCGGGAGGCGCGTTATCGACTCCTGACCGCCGTGCTGGCCGGTTTCGGGCGGGCGATCGCCGAGGTAGGCGCCGTGCTGATCGTCGGCGGAAATATCGCGCACCACACCCGCGTCATGACCACGGCAATCGCCCTGGAGACTTCCAAGGGGGAGCTCGCCCTCGCACTCGGCCTCGGAATCATACTCATCGTGGTTTCGTTGGTCGTCAATGCGCTGGTCTATCTCACCGGCGGCATTGCCAGACGATACGCGGGAGCATGATGTATGGCTCTGCCGGCGATTGAATGGCAGCGGCAAATGTCGGCGCGAGGGCCCTCGATACAGCCACTCGTGCTGCGCGACGTCTGCCTCAACGCGGGCGGGCGGGTGCTGCTCGACCGGATCAGTCTGACGTTGACGGCGGGCGCCCGCACGGTGGTGCTCGGCCCGAATGGAGCCGGCAAGAGCCTGCTGTTGCGGATCTGTCACGGGCTGATTCCCCCGAGTTCCGGAACGGTCGAGTGGATGGGGCCGGGGGCGAGCGAGGCGCGCGCCCGACAGGCGATGGTCTTTCAGCGGCCGATGCTGCTTCGCCGATCGGTCATCGCCAACGTCGACTACGCCCTGGCGGTGCGGCGGCTGCCCAGGGCATTGCGAACGAGTCGCGCACGCGAGGCGCTGGAGATGACCGGCCTGGCGCCGCTTGCGGAACGCCCGGCGGGCGTGCTTTCCGGCGGCGAGCAGCAGCGCGTGGCGCTGGCGCGGGCCTGGGCGCTGAATCCCGAGGTCCTGTTTCTCGACGAGCCGACCGCCAACCTCGACCCCGCGGCCACCCGGGCCGTCGAGGAGGCCATCGCCGGGATCGCGCGCGCGGGCACGAAGATCGTCATGACGACCCACGACCTCGGACAGGCTCGCCGTCTCGCCGAGGAGATCGTCTTTCTGCACAACGGCCGGTTGCTCGAACAGCGGTCAGCCGCCGACTTTTTTGCGGGACCCGAGAACGAGGCAGCGCGCGCCTTTTTGCGCGGGGAACTGCTCTGGTAAGCGCGTTCCGACACGGAGAGATCAGTAGTGAAAAGACTGCTTCGCAAAATTCGGCTGCTCATGTTGTTGGGAATTGCGATCTTTGCGCAGCTCGCGCATTCCGCGGATCGCTTCATCACGCTGGCCTCGACCACCTCCACGCAGAACTCCGGCCTGTTCGACTACCTCTTGCCAAGGTATACGGAGCAGACCGGCATCGAGGTTCGTGTCATTGCCGTCGGCACGGGACAGGCGATCAAGCTGGCCGAGAGGGGCGATGCCGACGTGCTGCTGGTGCACGACAAAGCCGGCGAGATGAGGTTCCTGGGCGAAGGGCACGGTGTCAGTCGCCGCGAGGTCATGTACAACGATTACGTGATCGTCGGTTCCGCCCGCGACCCGGCGGGAGTGCGAGGGCTGAACGACGCCGCGGAGGCCTTGAGCCGGATCGCCGGCGCCGGAGCGGACTTCGTATCGCGCGGCGACGACAGCGGCACGCATCGCCAGGAACTGCGTTTGTGGGAGGCTGCGGGCATAGACACGCAATCGGTCTCCGGGGGCTGGTACAAGGAGGTCGGCGCCGGCATGGGCGCAACGCTGAACACCGCCGCCGGGCTGGGAGCTTACACGCTGACCGATCGTGCCACTTGGGCGACATTCCGCAATCGCGGCGACCTCGTGCTTCTGGTGGAGGGCGACCCTCGACTTTTCAACCAGTACGCCGTCGTCGAGATCAACCCGGCCTTGCATCCGGCGGTAAAGACGGAAGAGGCCCGGCAATTCGCCGACTGGCTGGTTTCACCAGCGGGACAGGCGCTGATCGGTGCGTTCACGGTTGACGGTCAGGTCCTCTTCTTCCCGAACGCCACGACGCCGGCGAACTGATCCGACGATTCAGCAGCGGGTACACCCGGGAGACGACATTGAGCATAGGATTTGAAGTGCGGTGGAAGTTGCAGGGCAAGGATACGCTGCAGATAGAACCGGATCTCTTCAACCTCCTGCAGGAGATAGAGAGCAGCGGCTCGCTGTTGGTCGCCGCAAGGACGCTCGGGATCTCCTACCGTTATGCCTGGGAGCTCGTCCGCAAGTGGTCGGCGCGGATCGGGCATCCGCTGGCGGAGCTGCAGCGCGGCCGAGGCACCAAGCTCACGGCCATGGGCGCGAAGCTCTTGTGGGCGCAGCGCAAGGTCGATGCGCGGCTCGGCCCCATGCTGGAGAGCCTTGCCTCGGAGATCGACGCGGAGATCCGCACCATGATGCGGACCAAGGAGATCCCGCCGTTGCGCGTGCACGCGAGCCATGGGTTGGCCATCGCCATCCTGCGCGACATGCTCAACGCGATCGAGGCCGGCGCGATCGATCTGCAGTTTCGCGGCAGCCTCGACAGCCTGCGCGTGTATCGCAATGGCAAGTGCGACATCGCCGGGTTCCACCTGCCGGAAGGACGGCTCGGCGCGGAGCTCGGCCCGCGGTTCCGGCGTCTGCTAGACCCGGCTGAAGATGTCCTGATCCATGTCGTGCGCCGCGACCAGGGCATGATGACGGCAGCGGGCAATCCCAAGAAGATTGCGGGCGTGAAGGACCTCCCGCGCAAGGGCGTCACCATGGTAAACCGACAGCCCGGCTCCGGAACGCGGCTCATCGTCGATGCGATACTGGCCGATGCCGGCGTCGATGCTAACAGGATCCACGGCTACGGCAACGAGGAGTTCACGCACATGGCGGTGGCGGCGATCGTGGCGAGCGGCGCCGCGGACGCGGGCTTCGGGATCCGCGCGGCCGCCGCGCAGTTGGGTCTCACCTTCATCCCGCTGGTGCAGGAGAACTACCTCTTCGTCCTGCACCGGGATCGATTGCGGGCCGCGGAGATCGCGCGGCTGCGCGAGACGCTGCGCAGCGACGAGTATCGCCGGCGGATCGCGGCGCTGCCCGGCTACGACGCCGCGCTTTCCGGCAACATCGTCGACATGGAAGGCCTCTTCCAGTCCCCGCCGTGATTGACGGCGCGCGGCGCGCACATAGAATGGTGCGCGCAGTTCCCATACGGAGTAGATCGCTGCGGTCCTTCTCGTAACGCCCGCCATGTCCCGCTGGAAGGCTGCCGGAATACATCTACTGCTGTCGGCCGCGATAATCGGCGGCGTCGTGCTCGTCATGCTCCGCCTCTGGTACCCCTCACCGCTGTTCGAGGCCGCCGGCGGGAAGCGCCTTCTACTCATTCTCGCCGCGGTCCACCTGACCATCGGGCCCCTACTCACACTGATCATCTTCAAGTCGGGCAAGAAGGGCCTCGTGTTCGACCTGACGGTCATCGCCCTGATGCAGGCCGCCGCGCTCGCCTACGGTGTGCACACCGTCCACCTGGCGCGCCCGGTGTACCTGGTCTTCACGGTCGATCGCTTCGAGTTGGTGACGGCCAAGGACCTGGATCCTGCCGATCTCGTGCTGGTGACCCGTCCGGAGTTCAAACGCCCCGGCCCCGGCGGGCCACGCTACATCGGCGTGATCGCGCCTTCCGACCCCGAGGAGAGGCTGAAGGTGACGATAACCGCGCTTTCGGGCAAGGACCTGCAGATGTATCCGCAGTACTACGTGCCGTACGCGGAGGTGGCGGAGACCGCCCTGAAGAGGGCCGAACCCCTGGAAAAGCTCCTGGCCCGTGAGCGCGTGACCATCGAGAGGGCGCTTGCCCGCCTCGATCGCGCCGTGCGGAGCGTGCGCTACCTGCCGCTGCGCGCGAAGAGCGAGGATGCCGCCGTGCTGCTGGACGCCGTCTCCGGCGATCCGGTGGGCACGGTGCTCGTCGACCCCTGGTAGTGCGGCGGCGATCGGCGGCCGGCGGTGCCGGGGCGCGCGTTCCCTAACGCGACCCTGGCGCGCTGCCCGGAAAGCTGGCGCTGCCGGCAAGCAGCCGGTTGGAGTGCTCCTCGATCCAAGATTCGGCCTCGCGCATGATCTCGCGGGCGTCGCGTCCGGCCGTGCTTATCCTCGGACCGATGACCAGATCGATGATGCCGGGGCGCTTGGCGAACGTGCGGGGCGGCCAGAAGACGCCGGCATTGTGCGCGATGGGCAGCACGGGGACCCCCGTGTCGGCCGCGAGCATCGCCCCGCCGACGTTGTAGCGACCCTTGTCGCCGGGGGCGACGCGTGTGCCCTCTGGAAACAGCGTCACCCACAGGCCGCGTGCGAGCCGCTCGCGGCCCTGATCGATGAGCGTGCGCAGGGCCTGGTGACGCGCGCTGCGGTCGAGGATGATGGGGTTGAGCGTTGCCAGGCCCCACCCGAAGAATGGGATCAGCACCAGCTCACGCTTGAATACCAGGACCTGCGGCGGGAACAGCGGCGGCAGCGCGATCGTCTCCCACGCGGATTGATGCTTGCAGAAGATGATGACGGGACTGCCGTCGGTCGGAACGTGTTCCCAGCCGTGCACGCGGTGCGTCAGGCCGCAGGTTGCCCCGAGCCACCACAACGCGAAGCGGTTCCAGAGGGTCACGAAGCGATAGCGCAGGCGCAGCGGCAGCGGCCACAGCAGCAGGGCGAGGGGGGCAATCGCGATCGCCGCCAGGCCGATGCCGAGATAATAGAGCAGCGCGCGCAATACCCGCATGACCGGTGGCAAGGATGGGCGGGATGCGTCCTAGTCGAGCCAGCCGGTGGTGAACAGCTTCTCCACCACGGCGTTCAGATCCGCGTATGCCGGCCCGGTGTAAAGGCCGTCGGCCTCCCTCAAGGCCTGCTGGCCGCGGCCGGTCAGCACCAGGTAGGGCTTGGCCCCCACGGCCCGCGCGGCCTTGATGTCGCTGAGCCGGTCCACCACGATCGGCACGTTCTCCAATGAGGTGCGCAGGCGGCGGCCGATCTCCTCGTACATCCCGGGTCGGGGCTTGCGGCAGTGGCAGTTGTCCTCGGGCAAATGGGGACAGAAGAAGATGGCCTCGATGGTGCCGCCCGCCGCCGCGACCTCCCGCAGCATCTTCTGGTGGATCTGATTGAGCGTGTCCATGGTGTAAAGCCCGCGACCGATTCCGGACTGATTGCTGGCGACGACGACACGGCAACCGGCGCGCGAGGCGCGTGCGATGGCCTCCAGGCTACCTGGGATCGCGTGCCATTCCTCCGGTGACTTGATGTAATCATCGGAGTCCTGGTTGATCACGCCATCGCGGTCGAGGATGAGCAGCCGCATCGTCGAGGATTGGGCCTCAGGTCAACGCCGTCGCGGGCAGCGTCGGCAACGACGTCCGGGGATGGCAGGACGGCGAGAGGCGGGGCGGGGCCACGCGAACGGCGTTCATCGGTTTCAGCCCTGCAGTCTCGAGATGTCGGCCACCTTCAGAAACAGTGTACGCAACTCCTGCAGCATTGCCAGCCGGTTGCCGCGCAGCTCGGTGTCGTCGCACATGACCATCACATGGTCGAAGAATGCGTCCACCGGCTCCTTCAATCCGGCCATCACCGCCATGGCCTCGGCGTAATCACGCTCCGACAGCAGCGGCGCGACGACCCCCGTGGTGCGCCGCAACTCCTGATCCAGGGCCTGCTCGGCGGGCTCCACCAGCAGGCTGGGCGTGACGCGCCCCGGGATTGCCTCCTCGGTCTTCTTCAGGATGTTGGCGATGCGCTTGTTGGCGGCCGCAAGACTTTCCGCGGCCGGCAGGTGGCTGAAGGCGCTTACCGCGCGCAGGCGGGCGCCGAAGTCCAGCGGCCGGGTCGGCCGGGTCGCGAACACGGCCTCATAGATATCGGGGCGGGTCCCGTTGTCGAGGTAATAGCCGCGCAGGCGCTCGAGCAGGAAAGCCATTACATCGGCGACCAGCCGTTCGTGATTGTCGAATTTGCCGGCGTACTGGCGTGCCGCCAGCCGCAGGAGGTCTTCCAGATCGAGGTCCAGGCGCTGCTCGATGAGGATGCGCAGCACGCCGAGCGCCGCGCGCCGCAGCGCGTAAGGGTCTTTCTCGCCCGTGGGCGGCTGGCCGATTCCGAATATCCCGACCAATGTGTCGATCTTGTCCGCGATCGCCAGCGCCGCGCCGGTGCTGGTCGAGGGCAGCTCGCCGCCGGCCTGGCGCGGGCGGTACATCTCCTCCAGCGCGTGCGCCACCTCCCCGGGCTCGCCGTCGTGGGTGGCGTAGTAACGGCCCATCAATCCCTGCAGCTCCGGGAACTCGCCGACCATGTGGGTGAGCAGGTCGCAGCGCGACAGCATGGCGGCGCGATGCGCCCACTCGAGATTTCCGCCTATCAGGGCGGCAATCTCGGTCGCGAGCGCTGCGACACGCTGCGTCTTCTCGCGCAGCGTACCCAGGTCCTTCTGGAATACCACCGACGCGAGGGCATCTACGCGCGCGGCCAGCGGCTGGGCGCGGTCCTGGTTCCAGAAGAACTCCGCATCGGCAAGGCGCGGCCGGATGACGCGTTCGTTGCCCTGCTGCACGGCGAGCGGCCGGCTGCTCTCGATGTTGGCGACGGTGACGAATCGGGGCAGCAGCTTCCCGGCGCGCTCCCACAGCGGGAAATAGCGCTGGTGCTCCTGCATCGTGGCGATCAGCACCTCGGCGGGCAGCGCGAGGAAGCGCGCTTCGAATCCTCCGGTGATCGCGACCGGCCACTCGCACAGGGCCGTGACCTCCTCGAGGAGATCGGCGTCCATGTGCACTTGGGCGTGCTCCCGCGCCGCCGCCGCGGCCACCTGTTCGCGTATGCGGGCCTGGCGCGCGTCGAAATCGGCAATCACGTATCCCCGCGTCAGCAGCGCCTGCTCGTAGTCACGCGGGTGGCTTAACTCGATCGGCGCGGGGTGGTGAAAACGGTGGCCCTGGGTGTAGCGGTTGCTGCGCACGCCCAGCACCTCGGCGTCGATGACCTCGCTGCCGAACAGCAGCACCACCCAGTGCACCGGACGCACGAACTCCGACTTGCCGCCGCCCCAGCGCATGCGCTTCGGTATCGGCAGCTTTTCCAGGGCGGCGTGCAGGATGCCCGGGACCAGCTCGCTCACCGCCTTGCCGCGCTCCTGCATCTGGTAGCCCAGCCACTCGCCCTTGTCCGTCTTGATCCGGGCCAGCTGATCGACCGTAACGCCGCAGGATTGCGCGAATCCGATGGCTGCCGGCGTCGGGTTGCCGTTCCTGTCGTAAGCGGCGGCGGCGGCCGGGCCACGGCGCTGCACGACGCGGTCCGGTTGTGCGCGGTCCAGTTGCCGGAGCAGCACGGCGAGCCGTCGCGGGGTGGCGTAGATTCTTGCCTCCTCATGCGTCAGGCCCGCGGCGGCCAGGCCGCCGGTGACGCCGGAGGCCAGCGCGCGCGCCAGCGTCAGCAGCGCCCGTGGCGGCAGTTCTTCGGTACCCAGTTCGATGAGCAGATCGTCTTTTTCAGCCATGTCCGTACCCGGAGGCGCTGTTGATGGAGGCGGCGGATCGTTCGCCGCGGATTACGCCCCGGTGCCCGGGCGGGAGGAGTCCTTCAGCAGCGGGAATCCCATCGCCTCGCGGCGCGCCAGATAGGCCTCCGCGCAGCCGCGCGCGAGGGTGCGCACGCGCAGGATGTAGCGCTGCCGTTCGGTGACCGAGATCGCGCGCCTGGCGTCAAGCAGGTTGAAGGTGTGCGAGGCCTTGAGCACCTGTTCGTAGGCGGGCAGCGGCAGCTGCTTGTCGATGAGGCGTTGTGACTCGCGCTCGCAGACGTTGAACCACTCGAACAGCGAGGCGGTGTCGGCATGCTCGAAGTTGTAGGCCGACTGCTCGACCTCGTTCTGGTGATAGACGTCGCCATAGGTGATCACGCCCTGTGAACCACGCACCCAGACCAGGTCGAAGACGCTGTCCACGCCCTGCAGGTACATGGCGATGCGCTCCAGGCCATAGGTGAGCTCCCCGGCCACAGGATCGCAGTTCAGTCCGCCGACCTGCTGGAAATAGGTGAACTGGCTGATCTCCATGCCGTTGAGCCAGACCTCCCAGCCCAGGCCCCAGGCGCCGAGTGTCGGCGACTCCCAGTTGTCCTCCACGAAGCGGATGTCGTGCACCAGCGGATCGATGCCGATCACCCGCAGCGACTGCAGGTAGAGCTCCTGCAGGTTCAGGGGAGAGGGCTTGAGGTTCACCTGGAATTGAAAGTAGCGCTGCAGGCGGTTGGGATTGTCGCCGTAGCGGCCATCGGTCGGGCGTCGCGAGGGTTGCACGTAGGCCGCGCGCCAGGGTTCCGGACCGACGGCGCGCAGGAAGGTCGAGGGATGGAAGGTGCCAGCCCCGACCTCCATGTCGTAGGGCTGCTCGATCGCACACCCATGTCCGGACCAATAGGTCTGCAGGACCTGGATCAGCCCCTGAAAACTTTCATGCGCCGCGTGGGCAGACGCTTCGAAGTTAGTGGTCACTATCTATTTTGGCCTTGTTTTTCGCGCGAGTGATGAGGCTGGATAGCGGCGGCGACGGCGTACGCTGTGCGCTGCGGAAGCGAAAGTATACCCCGTGGCTGCGGGCGGGAGCACGATGGCGGCGGGTGCCGCCGCGGTATTGGCCCGGCCCCGTTCAAGTAAGGCCGCCCGCCGCCGATAAAAAACCGGTATCCACAGGAGTTTCGAACCATGAGCTCGCTCGCCCTCCATACCCGTGACACCGCCCACTGGCGCGCCCTGGTCACCGCCGCGGAGGCATCGGTGCAGTCGTGCCTGGATGACGACCTGGAAAGCTACCTCGTCATGCTGTTGCTGCGCTTCGCCCGCCGCGGACAGGGGGCGGGTGAACCTCCGGCGCTGAGCGCGGGCGGCGCATCGGAGACGCTGACCACCGAGGGGCTCATCGACGCCGGCGACCGCTGTCTGGTGATCGCCGGTCTGATGCCGGACCAGGCGCTCGCCCAGGGGCTGCCCGTGCGTCACTTCGTCGACACCGGCCGTTATGCGTTCGAAGAGGCCGCGCGCCGTACCGCAAACCCGATCTTCCGGCGGCTGGCGGACCAGTTCGTCGAGCTCATGGATGTGCTGCAGGTCATGCGCACGCTCGACGAGGACGAGATCATGGTCGACCTCTTCCGTGTCTACGATCAGTGGCAGGATACCGGCAGCCGATACGCCTATCGACTTCTGTTGGCCGCGACGGACGCCTTGCCGGCAATGAGCGTCAGCCGGCACCGGCACTGAGGCCCAGGCGTTGCGCGGCAGCACTCCCGCATGGAACAGCGCTCGATGAATCCGACCAACTCCGAGACGCCCCGGGCGCGGGCCCGAGCTTCTGCGGCTCCAGCTCCCATGACGGGCGGCGAGCCCCAGGCCGGAGCGGAGCGAGGCCGGACGACCCGATGAATATCGATCAAGGCAGAGGCGCCGAAGAGTCGGTCGGATCGGCCGGCCCCGGCTGGCGGCTGGCATTGGCGGCCACGGCGGTGGTCGCCGTGGTCTCCGCGATCCTCTGGAGCCAGCAGTCGCAGCTCAGCATGCCGCTCGTGCTGCTGGTCGTCGGCCTGACTGTCTGCACACTGCACCTGCTCGCGCAGGGCGCCCGGCGCGAGCGTGAGCTTGACGACTTGAGCCGGTCGCTGGAGGCCGCGCAGCGCAAGTTCACGGCGGCACGGCACGACCTGGACGTGCTGGTGCGCTCGCATCAGCGCACCGAACAGGAGCTCGGCGGCGCCATACGGGCCGCGGAGCGCGCCCTGCAGGTGAAGTCGGAATTTCTGGCCAACATGAGCCATGAGATCCGCACGCCCATGAACGGCGTGATGGGCATGACCGAGCTGCTGCTCGCCACCGATCTGAACCGCAAACAGCGCCACCTCGCCGAGACGATCAATCGTTGCGGCGAGCAGCTGCTGGCGCTGATCAACGACGTGCTGGACCTATCGAAGATCGAGGCCGGCAGGCTCGAGCTGAACGAGTCGGTATTCGACCTTCGGCGCCTGATCGAGGACGTCAACGACATGTTTGCCGAGCAGGCGCACCGCAAGGGCCTGGCGTTGACGACGGTGTGCCCGCCCGACCTGTGCACGACCCTGCGGGGGGATGCCTTCCGCCTGCGGCAGGTGCTGGTGAACCTGGTCGGCAACGCGGTGAAATTCACCGCCGCCGGCGAGGTGGTCACCCGCGTCGTGCCGCTTCGCGACGAGCTCGATACCGTTAGCCTGTGCCTGGAGGTCAGTGACACCGGCATCGGGATCAGCCCGGAGGCGATGCCCAGGTTGTTCACGGCGTTCTCGCAGGCAGACTCTTCGACCACGCGGCAGTTCGGCGGCACCGGACTGGGGCTGGCGATCTGCGCCCAGATCGTCAGGCTCATGGGGGGGGAGATCGGCGCCAAGAGCGCGCCGGGAAAAGGCTCCACCTTCTCGTCGACGCTCAGCCTGCCCAAGGCCCGCAACCAGGAGGTCGTCTGTAGCGAGGACATCCAGGCCCTGCAGGGCGCGCGGATGCTGATCCTCGACGACAATCGCGGCTCGCGCGAGGCCATGCGCATGCAGTTCGTGGCCTGGGGCATGAAGGGGCTCGCGGTCACGAACGGTGACCAGGTCCTTGAGGTCCTGCAACAGGCGAAGGCCTCCGGCCAGCCGTTCGACGCGGCGATCCTCGATCACTCCGCGCCGGGCATCGCCGCCGTCGATCTGGTGCGCGTCATCAGGGCGACACCCGCCATCGCCGACATCCGCATCATCATGCTGACCGCCGTGGCGAATCTCGAGGACACCGGTGAATGGCTGACCGCTGGCGTCGACGCGTACATCGAGAAGCCAGTTCGCCAGCTCGATCTGCAGAAATGCCTGCTGCGCGTGTTGGGACGCGCCGGCCGCATCGTGACTGCGCCGGTGGGCGCCCGATCCAGCGCCGAGGAGGCGCACTATGCCGCGCACGTACTGGTCGCCGAGGACAACCCGGTCAACCAGGAGGTCATCGTCACTCTCCTCGAAGGTTACGGCTGCCGCGTGCGCGTGGTGGGCGACGGCAAGGAAGCGGCGGATGCCGTCACCAGCCGGCCGATGGACCTGGCGCGCGACCCTTACGACCTGGTGCTGATGGATTGCCAGATGCCGATACTCGACGGCTATGCCGCGACCCGGCGCATACGCGAATGGGCCCGAACCGAGGGCCGCGGGAAATGCCCGCCGATCATCGCACTCACGGCCGACGTGCTGCCGGGTGCTCGGGAACGCTGCCTGCAGGCCGGCATGGACGACTATCTCTCCAAGCCGCTGCGGCGCTCGGAGCTCTCGGCGGCCCTCCAGCGCTGGCTGCCGATGAAATCGCGCGTGCCGACGGGCGATGCCGGGCCAGCGGTCGGGGCTGCTGCAAAGGAGGCAGTCCGCGCCGAGCATCCGCTGCCCGCGGACGCGGGCGTTCTGGACATGGAGGCCATCGGCCGCATTCGCGAGCTGCAGCAGCCGGGCGCCCCGGACCTGCTGGCCAAGATCGTCCAACTCTTCATTGACCACTCTCCGGGGGTGCTCGCCGCCATTCGGCAGGCGGTCGCGAACGGTGATGCCCCGGCGCTGCGCAATGGCGCGCACTCGCTGAAGTCCAGCAGCGCCAATATTGGTGCGACCAGGCTCGCTGCGGTCTGCCGGAGTCTGGAGGCGATGGGCCGCGACGGGAAGCTCGACGGCATCCGGGCCGAGCTGGACGTGCTCGAGTTCGAGTTCAAGGCCGCCTGCGATGCGTTGTTGAGGCAGGCATCCCGCCAGGCGGCCTGAGAGCGGCCACTTTTGCCAGGATCTCTTCCGCGGAGCGCAACGCAATGAACAGCAGATTCGATATGGACAACCCTAAGGCCCGTCCGCCGCTGATCCTCATGGTCGACGACGACGTCACGGCGCGCGCGCTCGCGCGCGAGGCGCTCGAGAGCGCGGGATTCGCCGTCGATGAAGCGGGCAACGGCCGTGAGGCGCTCGAGCAGGCGCGCGCCCAGACGCCGGACATCGTGCTGATGGACGTGGTGATGCCCGAGATGGACGGGTTCGAGGCCTGCGCGGCGCTGCGCGCGGAGCGCGCCACGCGACACGTGCCGGTCGTGATGATGACGGGGCTCGACGACGTCGGCTCCATCGATCGCGCCTACGAGGGGGGGGCCACGGATTTCATGACCAAGCCCATCAACTATCCGCTGGTCGCGCATCGCGTCCGCTACATCCTGCGTGCCAAGAGCACCGCCGACGAGCTGCGGGCCAGCGAGGCGCGCCTCGCCAACGCCCAGCGCATCGCCCGCCTCGGCCACTTCGAGTGGGAACTGGAATCCGGACGCGTCTACTGCTCGCCGCAGGTCTACCGGCTGTTCGGCATTCCAGCCGACGGCAGCGTCGCGACCAATCGCGACCTGCTCCGTTTCATCCACCCGCGCGATCGCGTGCATTTCGCCGGCGAACTGCGCAGCGCCGTGAAGACCGGCATGGGCTACAGTCTCGAGCACCGCATCGTCCGTCGTGACAAGACGGTGCGCATCATGTATCAGGAGGGCGAGATCGTTCGCACGCCGGCGGGACTGGCGGTCTCCGCGACGCTGCAGGACATCACCGAGCGGCGCAACATGGAAAGAAAGGTGCTGAAGATCGCCAACTTCGACGCCACCACCGGGCTGCCCAACCGCCAGCTCATGCACCGCTATCTCACCGAGTCCATCGCCCACGCGCGGCGCAACCTCGGCGTGGTCGTCGTCATGGCGATCGATCTCGACAACTTCTCCCGCGTCAACGACACCCTCGGTCACGGCGCCGGGGACGCCCTGCTGAAGGTCGTCGCCTCGCGCCTCGGCACCTGCATTCGGCCCTGCAGCGCGATGGGACGCGTCGGCGAGGAGCTGCAGCCCGACGGCGACCTGCTCGCGCGCACCGGCGGAGACGAGTTCACGGTCGTGCTCACCCAGCTCAAGGAGCTGGAGGACGCGGCGGCGCTCGCGCGCAAGCTTGCCGAGTCGCTGGCGCTGCCGTTCTCAGCGGGCGAGAACGAGGTTTCCGTGAACGCCAGTATCGGCATCAGCGGCTTCCCCGCCGATGCGTCCGACGCCGACATGCTCCTCCAGCAGGCCGACACCGCGCTCCACCACGCCAAGAGCCTCGGACGCAACCAATGGGCCTTCAGCTCCGCGGCCATCAGTCGCCGCGTGACCGACAGATTCCAGCTCGAGAGCGACTTGCGCCGGGCGCTGGTTGCGGGCCAGTTCGAGCTACACTACCAGCCGAAGGTGCGAACCAGCGACGAGATGCCCGACGGCATGGAGGCACTGCTGCGCTGGCGCCATCCGGAGAAAGGGTTGATCTCGCCCGCGACGTTCATCCCGATTGCCGAGGAGACCGGGCTCATCGTGCCGATCAGCGAGTGGATCATGTTCGAGGCATGCCGGCAGGTGCAGGAGTGGCGACAGGCCGGCCTGCCGCCACTGCGGGTGGCGATCAACGTCTCCTCCGCGCAGTTTCGCAACAGCGGCCTGCATCTGATCGTCGCCAACGCGCTCACCGGCACCGGCATCGATCCGGCCCTGGTCGAGCTCGAGTTGACCGAGAGCCTGTTGATGGAGGAGGGTGAGGCGAGCATCCGCCTGATGCAGAAGCTACGCGCGCTCGGACTGTGGCTGTCGATCGACGATTTCGGGACCGGTTACTCCTCGCTCAGCTACCTGAAGCGATTCCCCATCAACGCCCTGAAGATCGATCGTTCCTTCATCATGGAGTCGGCCAACAGCCACGCCGACAGCGCCATCGTCGCTGGCATCATCGCCCTGGCGCACAGTCTCGGCCTGAGCGTGGTTGCCGAGGGCGTGGAAACCGAGAAGCAGGTACGTCTGCTGCGCGAGCTGCAGTGCGACGAAGTGCAAGGGTACTATTACAGCCCTCCACTGCCGCCGCAGCAGTTCGCGGCATGGTTGCAGGACCGCCTTCAGCCTGCGCTGAAGGCGGTCGCCTCGATCTGACTACGGCGCGTCCGGCGACTCCGGCATCGCCGGCGACCGCTCCGGCAGCGGCTCCGCTGCCGGAGCGGTCGACGCAGGCGGCGGTATGGGACGACCCTGCTCATCGAAGTGCTCCACCGTCAGCGGGTCCGGTGGCGGTACGACCGGTTCGGCAGGCTTCGCCAGCTCGACCTTCGTGACGAGGTCATCCAGGGTCTTGGTCAGCATGGCCTGCTTGA
>JAWLAN010000013.1:0-145372 GCA_041395385.1 Gammaproteobacteria bacterium | reverse complement strand
TTCCCCGGAGTTGGGAGATGAACCTTTTTTTTCCGCCGCGGCGCGTCCGCGCGTGCGTGTCAGGCGGCGCGGCGCTCCTCGCCGCCCGCCGCCTGGCGCAGGGCGGCGATGCGTTCCTCCAGCGGCGGATGCGTCATGAACAGTCGCATCAGCCCCTGGCGGAGATTGCCCGAGATGCCGAACGCGGCCATCTGCTGCGGCAGTTGGCTCGGGCGGTGCAGCGCCTGCAGACGCTCCAGCGCCGCGATCATCGCGTCACGACCGGCCAGCGAGGCGCCGCCGGCGTCGGCCCGGAACTCCCGCTGGCGGCTGAACCACATAACGATCATGCTGGCGATGACGCCGAAGAGCAGTTCCATCACCATGGTCGTCACCCAGTATCCCGGCCCATAGCCCTGGCGATCCTCGCCGCGCGACAGCGCCCGGTCGACGATCATGCCGACGACGCGCGCCAGGAAGACCACGAACGTGTTGACCACGCCCTGGATGAGCGCGAGCGTCACCATGTCGCCGTTGGCCACGTGCGATACCTCGTGCGCGAGCACCGCCTCCGCCTCGGCGCGGTCCATGGAATAAAGCAGCCCGGTGCTGACCGCCACCAGCGCGTTGTTGCGGTTCCAGCCGGTGGCGAAGGCGTTCACGTCGGCGCTTTCGTATACGGCCACCTCGGGCATGCCGATCCCGGCAGCGCTGGCCTGGCGCGTGACGGTCGTGACCAGCCACTGCTCCAGCGGCGTGCCCGGCTGGGCGATCACGCGCGCCCCGGTGGACATCTTCGCGACCGACTTCGACATCAGCAGTGAGACGACCGAGCCGGTCATGCCGATGACGGCGCAGGCCGCCAGCAGCCCGCCCAGGTTCATGCCCACACCCTGCTGGTACAGGAATCGCTCGAGGCCAAAGACCTTCAGGGCGGCGGAGATCACCACCAACACCGCGATGTTGGTACCCAGGAACAGCATCAATCTCTTCACGCTATGCCCCTCCTGATCAATGGGCTCAATGTTGCCACGTCCGCCTTTGACATGCGATCGGCGCAGGTATTCGTCAACGACAAGGTGGGAGCGGCAAAAAAAAACTCAAGTATCGATCGGCAGCGCCGATACCTGATATTGGAACGGATTCCCCTCCCCTCCCTGGTCCGTTCCAATTCCGCCGGGGCTCCCCACGCCCCGGCACCTTTTCCTTCGGAAGTGCCGATATCTGAATGATAGACATCGGCTTTTTTGCGACAGTTCGTACCGTTTCGAGATTTCGCTCAGGCCATGGCCAGCGCCGCGCGCTCCACGCGCTGGTAGCCGCGAGGCAGTTTCTCGCCGCGGCGACCGCGCTCGCCCCGGAACCCGGCCAGGTCGCCGGACTTCAAGGTCATGTAGCGCTGGCCACTGTAGATCCTTACCGCCGCGCCGCTCGGCACCGCCAGCACGGCCACCACGCCGTCGGCGCCCGCGGCGACATCCGCGGCGGGGATCTGGATGAGCTTCAGGCCCTTGCCCTTGTTCATGACCGGCAACTCGCGCATTGGAAATGCCAGGGCGCGCCCCTGGCGGGTGACGATCAGCACTTCGTCGGTCTCGGGGCTCGTGACCGCCGCCGGCGCGACCACCCCGCCCTGCCCGACGCTCAGCACCGACTTCCCGGCCTTGTTCTTGGCGTAGAGATCCTCCAGCCGGGCGACGAAGCCGTAGCCCGCCTCCGTGGCCAGCACATAGTGCGACTCCGCGTTCCCGAGCATGGCGCCGGCGAAGGTCGCGCCGTCCGGAGGGGTGAGGCGGCCCGACAACGGCTCGCCCAGACCGCGCGCGGAGGGCAGGCTGTGCGCCGCCAGGGAGTAGCACCGGCCGGTGGAGTCGATGAACACGGCGGTCTGGTTGGACCGTCCCAGGGCGTGCGCCTGGTAGGCGTCGCCGGATCGATAGCTGAGCGCGATCGGATCGATGTCGTGACCCTTCGCCGCCCTGACCCAGCCCTTCTGCGAGAGCACGACGGTGACCGGTTCGGCCGGGATCAGATCCGTCTCGCTCATGGCCTGGGCCTGCTCGCGCACGACAATGGGCGACATCCTCTTGTTGCCGTACTTCGTCGCGTCTTCCTCGATCTCCCTCTTCACCGTCGTGCGCAGCCGGGCGCGCGAGGCGAGCGTCCGCTCGAGATCGGCGCGCTCGGCAGCGAGATCTTTCTGTTCCGTCCGGATTTTCACCTCCTCGAGCTTGGCCAGATGCCGCAGCTTCAGATCAAGTATGGCGTCGGCCTGCGCCTCGCTCAGGCCGAAGCGCGCCATCAACACCGCGCGCGGCTCGTCCTCCCGCCGGATGATGCCGATCACCTCGTCGAGATTCAGGAAGGCGACGAGCAGGCCATCGAGGATGTGCAGCCGGGCAATGACCTTGTCGAGCCGGTATTGCAGCCGGCGGCGGACGGTTTCGACGCGGAACTCCAGCCACTCCGCCAGCAGGGTCTTCAGGTCCTTGACCTGCGGCAGTCCGTTGCCGCCGATGACGTTGAGATTGACGCGATAGCTGCGCTCCAGATCCGTCGTGGCGAACAGATGCGCCATGAGCGGCTGCGCCTCGACGCGATTTGAACGCGGGACGAGCACCAGGCGGGTGGGAGTCTCGTGGTCGGACTCATCGCGCAGGTCCTCGAGCATCGGCAGCTTCTTGGCGTTCATCTGCTGCGCGATCTGCTCGAGGATCTTTGCCCCGGAGCTCTGGTAGGGCAGCGCCGTGATGACGATGTTGCCGTCCTCGCGCTCGTAGACGGCGCGCATGCGCAGCGACCCCGAGCCGGTCTCGTAGATCTGGCGGAGCTCCGCCTTCGGCGTGACGATCTCGGCGCGGGTCGGGAAATCCGGACCCGGCACGTGCTTGCACAATTCCCGCACCGTGGCCTCGGGATGATCGATGAGGTGCACGCAGGCGGCCGCCACCTCGCGCAGGTTGTGCGGCGGGATGTCCGTGGCCATGCCGACGGCGATGCCCGTCGTGCCGTTGAGCAGCACGTTCGGAAGACGCGCCGGCAGGACGCGGGGCTCCTCCAGCGTGCCGTCGAAATTGGGCATCCAGTCCACCGTGCCCTGTCCGAGCTCGCTCAGCAGCAGCTCGGCGTAACGGGTGAGCTTGGCCTCCGTGTAGCGCATGGCCGCGAAGGACTTCGGATCGTCCATCGAGCCCCAGTTGCCCTGTCCGTCCACCAGCGGGTAGCGGTAGGAGAACGGCTGCGCCATCAGCACCATGGCCTCGTAGCAGGCGGAATCGCCATGCGGGTGGAACTTGCCAATCACGTCGCCCACGGTGCGCGCGGATTTCTTGAACTTCGCCCCCGCGTCGAGTCCGAGCTCGGACATCGCGTAGACGATCCGGCGCTGGACCGGTTTCAGACCGTCGCCGATGTGCGGCAGGGCGCGATCGAGGATCACGTACATCGAATAGGCGAGATACGCGCCCTCGGTGAACTGGTGCAAGGGCTGGCGCTCGACGTTTTCGAATCGCACGGTCGTGCTCATCTGACTCTCCGGCGGGAATTGCTCGGGAAAAATCAACGCCCCGACCGGCGAGGACCGATCGGGGCGGCATTTACCGCGGTTATATTAATTGCTGCGGGGACGAAATGCGCGCTCAGGCCGCGGTCGTCGCCGGCTGCAGCGCCCCCTGCGCGGCCGGCCTGGCCGCACGCTCCGGCAAGCCGCTCACCACGCCCATGGCCAAAGCCGCCAGGTACGGTACGCTCTGCACGATCAGCACCGCCGCCCACCACGTGACTTCGGCGCTGTCGGAACCGTACCGCCACACCGAGGCGATGGCGGCGGCGATGAGCGCGACCGCGACGAGCGTCTCCTCCCTCGCCATCGCGAACCCCTGCGCCCACGCGTGCCTGCTCTCGGACTTCGGCGTGCGCAGGAACGGGCGGGACTTGTGCATCACGCCGGTGAAGATCGCCTTGCCGATGGTGTGAGTCAGCGCCATGCCCGCGATAGCCGCGCCAATCCGGTCCACCCTGCCGCACTTCACGCGCGCCTCGTACAGGGCGAGACTGTGTATCAGCTTGAACGCGAACACCGCCATCACCGGCCAGATGAAATCGCGCATGGGGAACTCGAAGTAGCGCGGCGAGGCGAGGATGCCGATGGTCCAGAAGATGCCGCCGACCGTGAACACGAGGTGCACGGCGTCGGCGAACCACGGCAGCCAGCCGCCGATGAAGTGAAAGCGCTGGCCCGGCGACAGGCCCGGCTGCAGACCGAGCAGCTTGCGCCAATGGCCGCGGATAATCTGCACGGCGCCGAACACCCAGCGGAAGCGCTGGTTCTTGTACGCGGAGAAGGTCTCCGGCGTGAGCCCGCGGCCGAACACGTGATTGACATAGACGGCCTCGTGACCGCCGGCGAGCAGGCGCAGGCCGAGCTCGGCGTCCTCGCAGATGCACCACTCGCCCCAGTTGCCGCTCGCCTCCAGCGCGCTGCGCCGGATGAGCGTCATGGTGCCGTGCTGGATGATCGCGTTGCGCTCGTTGCGCTGGACCATCCCGATCTCGAAAAAGCCGTTGTACTCCCAGTTGATCATCTGCTTGAAGACGCTGTTGTCCCAGGCGCGATGATCCTGGGGCGCCTGCACGAAACCGACCTGGCTGCGCTCGAAATAGGGGACGAGCGATGACAGCCAGTTGGCGTCGATGACGTAGTCACTGTCGATGACGCCGATCACCTCGGCCCGCGGGGCGGTCACGGTCAGACCGAAGTTCAGTGCCCCGGCCTTGTAGCCGGGCCAGTTCTCCAGATGGAAGAAGCGAAACCTCGCCCCCAGACGCTCGCAGTGCGTCCGCACCGGTTGCCACACGCCCGGGTCCCTGGTGTTGTTGTCGAGCACCAGCACCTCGTAATCCGGATAGTCGAGTCGCGCGAGGCTGTTGAGCGTCTCGATGACGACCTCGGGCGGCTCGTTGTGGATCGGCAGATGCAGCGAAACCATCGGACGATAGTCGCCGGTTCCCGCGGGCAACGGCTTGAAATGCCGCCGCATGCGCTGCTGCCAGAGCAGCTCGGCCATCTCGAAGCCGTTGATGAGCACCACGGCCAGCAGCATCAACTGCGCCGGGAACAGGAACGCCCAGACCAGCAGGCTCGCGCCGGCAAGGCCCTCGGCGATGGGCATGAGCGCGCCGATCACGAGCGCGGCACCGGTCATCTGCAGCAGCGAGGCGAAAAACAGCCGTCCGCCGACGCGCACGTCCTGCCGGCGGCCGGCGAACCAGAGCATGGGACCGAGGACCAGCAGCGAGGCGGCCAGCGCCTTCGGCAGCCAGTACTCGTCGTTCACCACTTCGCCGGTCATCGGGAACTTCTGCTCGCGCTCGGCGTTGAACAGCCCCCAGTGCGGGCCCACGCTGCCTTCCTCGAGGCGCTTCCAGGGCTGGTCGTAGGCCTCGACGATGAAGTAATCGAGCTTGCGCGACTGCGCCTGGTTGAGGAACTGACGGATGAAGCGAGAGGCGTTGACCATCGAGGGCTTGGCGTCCTTCTTGCGATTGCCGTTGCTCGGCCAGCCGGTCTCTCCAATCACCACCTTCTTGTTCGGGAACGCGGCCTGCACCTGGCGATAACGCTCGAAGACCCAGTCGAGCGCCTGCTCCGCCGGCACCCCTTCCCAGTACGGCAGCACGTGAATGGTGATGAAATCCACCGATCTGGCCAGTTCCGGGTGCTGCAGCCAGACGTGCCACGGCTCGGCGGTGCTGACCGGCTGGCGCACGCGCTGGCGAACCTTTTTCAGGTAGCTCGTCAGCTCCTCCACCGAGAGGTCGTCGCGCAGGATCGCCTCGTTGCCGATGATGACGCGATTGACGTTGGAGTAGCGCTGCGCGTTCTTGACCGCGTTGACGATCTCCTTGACGTTGTTTTCCTTGCGCTTGTCCAGCCACGCGCCGACCATCACCTTGATGCCGTACTGCTGCGCCAGCCGTGGGACGGCCTCGAAGCCGTTGGTGGATGAATAGGTACGGACCACGGCCACCTTGCCCTGCAGGCGGCCGAGATCGGCATCGATCTCCTCAACGGAGGGATAGAGCTCCTCGTAGGGGTTGTCACCGGGCTGGTAGGGACTGAAGGACACCCCGCGGATGATGTCCGTGTAGGCCACCTCCGCGACCGGCCGGTTCAGCCACGCCCAGGTCGAGAGGTGCACACCGATGACCGCCACGACGACGAAAAAGGTGGTGGTGACGGCCCTGAGGCGCGCCGCCCAGCCGGCGTGCCGGTGACGCACCGCCAGCGGTGTCGGTCCGGCGGAAACGCCCTCTCCCGGGTTCAAGTCACTCCCTGGTCCCGCAGGGCCCTGTGAATCACGTCGTTCCACCCTTGCAAACCTCCGCGATCGACGCCTTTCCGGCGACATTGGTCGCTGCAGCGCAGCATTCTTGTGGTTCTGCCCAACTTACTGATGCTGTGGCACAAAAAACGTGACCGACGGCCACTTTTTGTGCGTGGGCGCGTAGTTTGTGGCGCTGCAACTTAACGCGGACTGAACTCCATACCGCGGTGACCGGCCGCCAGGGGGAGGCGCTATGGCCGCGGCCGGGGGGCGGGAGCAGCCGGGAACCAGATCCATGCCTGGAAACCGCGCTGCATCGGGCGGAGAAAGCGGCGCGGCTGGCCGCAGGAAGCGGCGGTTAGACCGCCACGAGGTTGCCCTTGGTCTCGATCCACTCCTTGCGCTCCGCGACACGCCTCTTCGCCAGCAGCTTGTCGAGCAGGTCATCGGTGATCCGATCGTCCTCGATGGTGAGCTGCACCAGCCGGCGGGTCGCCGGCGCCATGGTGGTCTCGCGCAATTGCAGCGGGTTCATCTCGCCGAGGCCCTTGAAACGCTGCACGTTGACCTTGCCGCGTTTGCCCTCGGCGGCAATCCTGTCTTCGATGCCCTGCCGCTCGGCGTCGTCCAGGGCGTAATAGACGTCCTTGCCGATGTCGACGCGATACAACGGCGGCATCGCGACGAACACATGGCCCGCCTCGACGAGCACACGAAAGTGGCGCACGAACAGGGCGCAGAGCAGCGTGGCGATGTGGAGGCCGTCGGAGTCCGCATCGGCGAGGATGCAGATCTTTCCGTAACGCAAGGCCTCCACGTTCGCCGACCCGGGATCCACGCCGATGGCGACGGCGATGTCGTGGACCTCCTGGGAGGCCAGGACCTGCCCCGGGTCCACCTCCCAGGTATTGAGGATCTTTCCGCGCAGCGGCATGACCGCCTGGAACTCGCGATCCCTGGCCTGCTTGGCGGAACCGCCGGCGGAGTCCCCCTCGACCAGGAACAGCTCCGTAATCCTCGGGTCCTGGGCGGTGCAGTCCGCAAGCTTCCCCGGCAGCGCCGGCCCGCCCGTGACGCGCTTGCGCACCACGGCCTTGGCCGACCTCACCCGCGCGCTGGCCCGTTCGATTGCGATGGCGGCGATCTTCTCGCCGGCCTCCACGTGCTGGTGCAGCCACAGGCTCAAGGCATCGCGTATGACGCCGGAGACGAAGGTCGCGCACTCGCGCGAGGACAGCCTTTCCTTGGTCTGGCCGGCGAACTGCGGATTCTCGAGCTTGACCGACAACAGATAACTGCAGCGATCACAGACGTCCTCGGCGGTGAGCTTCAGGCCGCGGGGGAGCAGATTGCGCAGCTCGCAGAACTCGCGCACGGCCTCGAGCAGACCCTGGCGCAGCCCGTTGACGTGCGTGCCGCCCTGCGGCGTCGGAACCAGATTGACGTAGCTCTCGGCAATCGGCTCTCCGTCGCCAGGCAGCCAGTGCACCGCCCAGTCCACGGCCTCGTGCGCGCTCTTCATGCTGCCCATGAACGGCTCCTGCGGCAGCAGCTCGCACTCCGGGTGCGCCTCCGCGAGATAGGTCTTCAGGCCGTCGGGGAAGTACCACTCCTCGATCTCGTTGGCGACCTCGTCCTTGAGCTTCACGCGCAGGCCGGGACACAGCACCGCCTTGGCGCGCAGCAGGTGCTTCAGGCGCGGCACCGCAATCTTGGGCGTATCGAAGTATTTCGGATCGGGCAGGAAACGTATGGTGGTGCCGGTATTCTGCCTGCCGACGGTGCCGATCTCCTTGAGCCTGGACTTGGGTTCGCCGCCGGCGAACTGCATGTAGTACTCCAAGCCCCCGCGCCGGACCCAGACCTCGAGCTTGCTCGACAGGGCGTTGACCACGGACACGCCGACGCCGTGCAGCCCGCCGGAGAACTGGTAGCTCTTGCTGGAGAACTTGCCGCCGGCGTGCAGCCGGGTGAGCACCACCTCCACGCCCGAGACCTTTTCGCCGGGATGGATGTCCACCGGCATGCCGCGCCCGTCGTCGGCGACCGTGACGCCATTGTCGGCATGCAGAATCACGGAGACCTCGGAGGCGTGGCCCGCAATCGCCTCGTCGACGCTGTTGTCGACGACTTCCTGCACCATATGGTTCGGGCGAGAGGTGTCGGTATACATGCCCGGGCGCTTGCGCACCGGCTCGAGTCCGGTCAGGACTTCTATGTCTGCAGCGTCGTAGCGAGTGGCCACACCGGTCCCCTTTTTCTGCCGCGGCGAGGCGGGCGGCGCGTGCGGCCACCCGCGAAAGGCTGCGCGTTTCTAACGCAGACGGCGGCGGGCGGTCAATAGACACGGGCGCCGGCGCCCCGACGCCGGCGGTCGCGCCCTAATCGAACAACCCGGGGCTTGATCCCGGCCCGGAATCAGACGGCATCGAGATCCGCGGCCAGTGAAGCCTGGATGGCCTCCTCGATGCGCGCGAGCGAGAACTGGTACTTCGGATGGTCGATGCCGGCGGCGACGGCCGCGCCGGCTTTCACGGCGCGGATCATGTCAGGCGTCAGCTCGAAGCGCAGGAAGTGCACCGCCGAGGTCTTCGTCTCCGTGGCGCGATCGAGATCCTCGTCGGCGTAGGGGAAGAGCTTTTCATGGCCGTCGACCCGCATCCAGACGCGGCGCTCGATGCCGACCAGCTCGGTGAGCGCGCGCGTGCGTTCCGCCAGATCGGCGTACTCGAGCATGAACGTCGCCTTCCAGTTGCGGCCATCCGGAATGAGCGGGTTGTAGGCCTGCAGCTCCTCCTGGATGCCCTCCTCCTCGAAGATCCGTTCGATGCGCAGCATCTCCTGGATCTGGTACTGAATGGTCATCCGGTCCTCGAAATACAGGGTCGCATGCTCGCCGAGGTGCAGCTGCCGGGCGCGCTTGTGCTCCAGCACCCGCGCGCGGAAGGCCGCGCGCTGCTTGGCGTACTGTTCCAGGGACATCAGGTCTTCGCGGGCCAACGCTCTCATCGTCGCACTCATTTCTATATCTTTCAGATCCCGTAGGCGTGGCGCAGCAGCGAGAAGGGACTCTCCGGCTGCCGCTTCTCCTTCAGGCCGTTCTCGATCTGGTGCCCGGCCATGGGGCAGTCGCTGACGTAGTGGTCGCAGCCCGACTGCTCCACGCGGCTGACCACCGGCCCGGCGATCTTCATCGAGATCCTGTGATACTCGGACTTCACGGCGTAGGTGCCGTCGTGTCCCGAGCAGCGCTCGATGACGTCAATGGTCGTCCCGGGCACCAGCTGCAGGACGTCACGGGTCTTCAGGCCGATGTTCTGCACGCGCTGATGACACGGGACATGGTAGGAAACCTTGCCCAGTCCGTTTCGGAAATCGGTCTTCAGCGCCCCCGCCTTGTGGCGCAGCATGAGATATTCGAACGGATCGTACATCGCCTTCTTCACCTTCGGGACCAGCGGGTCCTCCGGGAACAGCAGCGGGATCTCCTGTTTGAACATCAACACGCAGGAGGGAATCGGCGCGACGATGTCGTAACCCTCATCCACCATCCGCGCGAGCCTCGGCACGTTGAAATCCTTGAGCTTCTCGACCGTCTCCAGGTCGCCGAGCTCGAGTTTGGGCATGCCGCAGCAGCGTTCCTGCGGCACCAGCGTCACCGGTATCTGGTTGTGTTCGAACACCGCCACGAGATCCTCCACCGTCGAGGGCTCGTTGCGGTTGCCGTAACAGGTGACGAACAGCGCCACCTTGCCACGGGTCTGATCGGTGGGCGCAGCCTTGATATCGCTTCCGGCGCGCCCCGCGACCCGCTTGCGCGCGGTGCGGCTGTGGTACTCCGGCACCACGGCGTCGGCATGGATGCCGAGCGCGCGGTCCATCAACCTGCGCACCGGCGGCATCCTGTTGGCGGCGTTGACGGCCTGCGCGACCACCGGTATGCCGGCGAGCGAACCGACCAGATCGGTGGAAGTCAGCATGCGATCGCGGAAACCCGTCTTGCCCTGCCTGAACTTCTGCGCCTTGGCGCGCAGCATCAGGTGCGGAAAATCCACGTTCCATTCGTGCGGAGGAACGTAGGGGCACTTGGTCATGTAGCACAGGTCGCAGAGGTAACAGTGGTCGACGACCTTGATGTAATCCTCCTTGGCGACCCCGTCGACCTCCATCGTGGAGGATTCATCGACGAGGTCGAACAACGTCGGGAAGGCGTGGCAGAGGCTCACGCAGCGGCGGCAGCCGTGGCAGATGTCGTAGACGCGCTCGAGCTCCTTCTCCAGTGCGGCCGCATCCCAGAATTCCGCCTCGCGCCAGGGCACGGTGTGCCGCGTCGGCGCCTGGAGGCTCCCCTCGCGCGAACCTTCTTTGCCTGCTGCCATGCTCTGCCCTCTTCAAACGGCCTCGGCACCTGGTGCCGTCGAGTCCCGAAAACCGCAGAGCCGGCGCTGGGCCGGCTCTGCGTCTGACACGCGGGCGTGGTCAGCCCAGGGAATCGAGCGCCTTCTGGAACCGGTTGGCGTGAGAACGCTCGGCCTTGGCCAGGGTCTCGAACCAGTCTGCGATCTCGGAGAACCCCTCTTCACGGGCCGTCTTTGCCATGCCCGGGTACATGTCGGAGTACTCGTGGGTCTCGCCCGCGATCGCCGCCTTCAGGTTGTTGGACGTGCTGCCGATCGGAAGCCCCGTGGCCGGGTCGCCGACCTGCTCGAGATACTCGAGGTGCCCGTGCGCATGCCCGGTCTCACCCTCCGCCGTGGAGCGGAACACCGCGGAGACGTCGTTGTAGCCTTCCACGTCGGCCTTCTGGGCGAAGTACAGATAACGCCGGTTGGCCTGCGACTCGCCGGCGAATGCGTACTTCAGGTTCTCTTCGGTCTTGCTGCCTTTCAATGCTGCCATTTGGACCTCCTCTATGACTGCCGCGATGGGTCGTTACAGAACGTGGTTTGCGCCAAATTTGGACTTGGTCTAATTGAGTTTAACCCATGCCCCAAGACTGTCAACATTCCGCTGGAGCGTCATTGCCATCGGTCAATTTGACCCCGATCCCGACACTGGGCTAACGTTGCGCCCGCACGGGATGGGAGGGGGAGCGGCGAGAAGGTGACCAAGAAACGCGAAGGCGTTGATTTCGAAAAATCCATCGCCGAACTCGAGGCGCTCGTGGAGCGCATGGAGAGCGGTGAGCTGACGCTCGAGCAATCGCTGAAGGATTTCGAGCGTGGTGTCGCGCTCACCCGCGCCTGCCAGAAGGCGCTCACCGACGCGGAGCAGAAGGTGAAGATACTACTGTCCCGCGACGGCGAGGCTGGCCTGCGGGACTTCGAGGCCGCCAGTCCCGACACCAACGACAACGACGAATAGCAGCCCCATGTCCTTCGATGTCACCGTGCGCGCCCTGCAGGCGCGCAGCGAAACCGCGCTCGATCGCTGGTTGCCCCCGACCACCCTGCCGCCGACCCTGCTGCACGAAGCGATGCGCTATTCCGTGCTGGGCGGCGGGAAGCGCGTTCGGCCCCTGCTGGTCTACCTCGCCGGGGAAGCCGTAGGCGCGGAGCTGGAGGCCCTCGACGCGCCGGCCGTCGCGGTCGAGCTCATCCACGCCTACTCCCTGGTGCACGACGACCTGCCCGCCATGGACAACGACGATCTGCGGCGGGGGCGCCCGACCTGTCACCGCGTCTTCGGCGAGGCGATGGCCATACTGGCCGGCGACGCGCTGCAGGCGCACGCCCTGCACGTGATCGCGCAGGCGAGCGCGGGCGGCCTCACCCCCGCGCAGCGCCTGGCCATGATCGATACGCTGGCCGGCGCCAGCGGCTCGCTGGGCATGGCCGGTGGACAGGCCCTCGACCTGGCCGCGGTCGGCCGCCGCCTCACGCTCGAGGAGCTGGAGAGCATGCACCTGCACAAGACGGGAGCCCTCATCCGCGCCAGCGTTCGCCTCGGGGCGCTGGCCTGCGCCTCGGTCACCGAGGTAACGCTCGCCCGGCTGGACGACTATGCGCGCTGCATCGGCCTGGCCTTCCAGGTGCAGGACGACATACTCGACATCGAGGGGGCGACCGAGACCATCGGCAAGCCGCAGGGCTCGGACGCCGCTCGCAACAAGCCGACCTATCCGAACCTGCTCGGCCTCGAGGGGGCCAAGGCCGTGGCGGAACGCCTGTACAAGGACGCCATCGGCGCCATCGAGATACTCGGCGCGCAGGGCGAGAATCTGCGGGCGATGGCCGATTACATCGTCCGCCGCGACCGCTGATGGCCGCGATGCGCAAACTCCTCTAGAATCCGGTCAAAGCAGGAAATACCGTTGAACTTCGTGCCCCGCGCGCCCATCTGAGCACTTGGATATCCGCCTGCGTCAGCGGGCATCCCGCGGAGAGGAGCAAGCCTGATGAACAAGCCCGTCGGCATCGCCGGGACCATCCCCGACACGCAGTCCACCGAGGACCTGCGCCGCATATCCATCGATCGCGTCGGCATCAAGGACATCCGTCATCCGGTCGTCGTACGCGACCGATCCGGGCGGGAGCAGCACACCGTCGCCAAGTTCAACATGTATGTCGGCCTGCCCCACAACTTCAAGGGCACGCACATGTCGCGCTTCGTGGAGATCCTCAATGAGCACGAGTACGAGATCTCGGTGGAGAGCTTCATGCGCATGGTCAACGAGACGGCCGGCCGCCTGGATGCCCGCGACAGCCACGTCGAGATGACCTTTCCGTATTTCGTCCAGAAGGCCGCGCCGGTCTCGCGGGTGAAGAGCCTGATGGATTACGACGTGACCTTCGTGGGCGAGGTCAAGAGCGGCCGCTCGGAGATCTGGGTGAAGGTCCTGGTGCCGATCACCTCCCTGTGTCCGTGCTCGAAGAGCATCTCCGACTACGGCGCGCACAACCAGCGCTCGCACGTGACCGTCTGCGTGCGGATCCGCGAGTTTCTCTGGATCGAGGAGCTCATCGACATGGTCGAGAAGATCGCCTCGTGCGAGCTGTACGGGCTGCTCAAGCGCCCGGACGAGAAGTACGTGACCGAGCGCGCCTACGACAATCCGAAGTTCGTCGAGGACATCGTGCGCGACGTCGCCGTGCACCTCAACGGCGACGATCGCATCGCCGCCTACGTGGTGGAGTCCGAGAACTTCGAATCCATCCACAACCATTCCGCCTACGCGATGATCACGCGCGACAAGGATGCCGAGCCGTACCCAGGCCGGGCGGCGCGTCAAAACTAGGGATGCGCATGCGCGCCCCGGCGCCGCTTGCGGTGCCACAACGCCTGCTGCCGGGATCTTGACACCCGCCGGGTTTCGTCCCGTGGGCCGCGTGTAACTGCTTGTTTCGGCCCCGCTTGTCCCACCTGGCACAGCCGATGCAGGTCCAGGGCCGTGTAACATCAGTCTAGTGACTGTTGCACTCCTCCCTTGGGTCTTGCAGGGCGCCTCGGGCGCCCTGATTTTTCCGTAAGCCTCCGTTCAGCCGCGGCGTCGGACCATATGTGGCGTAATCTGATCGGACCGCCGCCCACGCCCCCATTCAAGGCCGCTCGAGGTACATATCGATGAACCCAAGATGCCGGTCGCTGCTGTTCTGGGCGCCATTGGCGCTGGTCGGCGCCCTCTGGAGCGCGGCGTCTGCCGTGGCCGGCGAGGTCGACATGCGCGACTACATCATGCTCGAGGAGGGCATGACCGAGGCCGAGGTGCTGTATCGACTGGGTCCCTACGACTACGAAACCGTGTACTCGGACTACTATTTCCTTCCGATCCGCAAGCGCTGGGCCTACCTGCCGGCGTATGGAAAGCGGGGCTGGGTGACCGAGATCACCTTCGACCATCGGGGACGGATCCAGCAGATAGAGCGCTACCGGCCCTGAGTCGCCGGCGCCGGGCTCAGTGACCGCCGTCGCCGCGCTTCGCCTCCTCCCAGAGCGCCTCCATCTCCGCGGCGGTCGCCTCCGCAATCGCCTTGCCCTGCCCGGCAAGACTCCTCTCGATGTGAACGAAACGCCGCTCGAACCGGGCGTTCGCCCCGCGCAGTGCCTGTTCCGGGTCGACGTCCAGGTGCCGGGCGAGGTTGACGCAGGCGAACAGCAGGTCGCCGACCTCGGCCGCACGGCGCTCCGTCCCCTGCGCGAGGCTGTCGCGCACCTCGCCCAGCTCCTCCAGGACCTTGTCGAACACCGGCCCCGCCTCCGGCCAGTCGAAGCCGACCTGCGCGGCCCGCCGCTGCAGCTTGGCCGCGCGGCTGACGGCCGGCAGGCTGAGGGCGATGCCGTCCAGCGTGCCGGCGGCCGCGTTCCCGGCGCGGCGCTCGCGCGCCTTGATCGCCTCCCACTGCTGCGTCTGTTCTCCGGCGTCGCCGACGGGCGCGCCGGCGAACACGTGCGGGTGCCGGGCCACGAGCTTTTCGCATATCGCCTCGACCACCGATTCGAAATCGAACCAGCCGCGCTCCTTGGCCATCCGCGCGTAGAACACGATCTGGAACAGCAGATCACCGAGCTCGCCGGCCAGCGCGTCGTAGCGCCCGCTCTCGATGACGTCGGCGACCTCGTACGCCTCCTCCAGCGTGTGCGGCACGATGGTCGCGAAGCTCTGCCCGCGATCCCACGGGCAGCCGGATTCGGGATCCCGCAGCCGGTCCATGATCTCCAACAGTCGCTCGATGCTCGTCATTGGCAGGGTCCCGTTCATCCGCGCGCGCCGCCCGCCGCCACGACGGCGCGCGCCGGTTGATCTTAACCGCTAATTCGCATGTAGAATGAACGGCATGCGGGATTATCGGTCGAAACTGGGCAAAGTCCTCCTGAGAGCGTCATGTCGCCACTCATCCTGAGACTCGACATATCGGGCACTCCCATCACCTGGATACCCTGGGAGGATGCGGTGTGCCTGTACAGCCGGGAGATGATCGCCTGGACCGCCGGGGAGAGCGTGTTCACCTTTCACGGCGGTATCTCGCGGCGAACGGGCGCCCCGTCGCTGGTGACGGTCAATTCGATCATCGCCGTTAAGCGTTCCGACCGTCATGGTTACCAGCGCCGGGGCATACCGCCACTGAACAATCGCGAGCTTTTCCTGCGTGACGGCGCCCTTTGCATGTACTGCGGCGATGAGTTCCACGACAGCCAGCTCACCCGCGACCACGTCATCCCGCTGTCACGTGGCGGCCGGGATTGCTGGTCCAACGTGGTGGCCGCGTGCAAGTCGTGCAACGCGCGCAAGGGTAACCGCCTGCCGGAGGAGGCGGGCGTGAGCCTGCTGGCGATTCCCTACGTGCCCAACTGGGCCGAGTTCCTGGCGCTGAGCAATCGCAGGATCCTCGTCGACCAGATGGAATTCCTGAAATCGCAGTTCAAGCAGAAGAGCCGTCTGCTGAGTTTCCAGTAGCGTCACTCCGAGGTACGCGCGCTCGCATCGCCCCGCGCCCGGCCGGCGCCTGCGGCGGGTCCGGTTGGCGGCGACGGCCGCGAGCGACGGGCCGTCGCATCCCGCGCGGGAAACGCCCCGCATTCCGGTTACAATCCCCCCATGCACGCGTCCATCACTTCAACCCGTCCGCGGGTGCGGCCGTGAGCCGGGCCTTCGTCAAGGAACCCGACGGCGACGCCGCGGACACCGATCTGCCGGAGCGGCCGCTGAGCGAACATCCGCTCTACGTCACGCCCCGCGGCCTGCGCAAGCTGCAGCAGGATCTGCACGAACTGCGCGAACAGCAGCGCGGCCTGCGGGCCAGGGGCGAGGACATGACCGTCATGGCCGAGTTGAAGCGCGTCGAGCGCGACGAGCGCTACCTCGAGCAGTGCGTGCAGAACGCGATCGTGGTCGCCCCGCCGGCATCCCACGACGAGATCCGCTTCGGAGCCGCCGTCGATCTCCTCGATGAAGACGGCCATCGGCACCACGTCGTGATCGTCGGCGAACAGGAGGCCTGCGCGCCCACCGGACTGATCAGCTGGGTGTCGCCGCTCGCGCGCTCGCTCATCGGGCGTCGCGTGGGCGACGTCGTCACCTGGGAAAGACCCGCGGGGAACGTGGAGCTGGAGATTACCGGCATCAGCTATCCCGATCTCAGCTAACCCTCGGGACTCGCGAGCCTCCGAGAATTTGAGTCACGTTCCTCCGATGGCGCCTCTCTCACACAGCCGCTGGCGACAGAGCGAGCGCATGCGCGCGGTGCAGGCCCCCATCATTCCAACGGTGGGAAGGTGGATCCACGAGCACCCGGGCACGCTTTCGCTCGCGCAGGGCGTGGTCTTCTACCCGCCCCCGCCGGAGGCGATGCGAGCGGCGGAGCACTACCTGCGGCATGGTCATCACAAGTACGGCGCTGTGCAGGGCACCTTTAGTCTGCGCGCCGCGATCGCAGCCAAGCTGAAGCGCGAGAACGGCATGGACGTCGACGCCGACGGCGGTCGCATCGTCGTCACGGCCGGCGGCAACATGGCCTTTCTGAATGCCATGTTCGCGATCTGCGATGCAGGCGACGAGATCGTGCTGCCCTTGCCGTACTATTTCAACCACGAGATGGCGATACGCATGGTCGGCGCCCGGCCGGTGGCGGTGCCGACCGCCTCGGATCTCAACCTCGATCTGCAGGCCCTGCGCGGGGCGATCACGCCCCACACGCGCGCCGTCGTCACCGTCTCGCCGAACAATCCCACCGGCATGGTGTATTCGCGGGAGCAATTGAGCGCCGTGAATGCGCTGTGCCGGGAGATGGGCATTTATCACGTCAGCGACGAGGCCTACGAGCATTTCACCTACGCCGGCAGCACGCATTTCTCCCCCGCTGCGCTGCCGGACGGCGCGCGGCATACCATTTCCATCTATTCGCTGTCGAAGAGTTTCGGCTTCGCGGCCTGGCGCATCGGGTACATGGTGTTGCCCGAGCACCTGTATGGCGCGGTATTGAAGGCGCAGGACACCAACCTCATCTGCGCGAACCTGCTCGCGCAGGAGGCCGCAGCCGCCGTCATCGAGACCGGCACTGGCTACCGGGAGGATATGCGCCGCAGGCTGGGCGGCGTTCGCGAGGTGGTGATGCAGGAGCTCTCGGCGCTCGGGGATGGCTGCCGGCTCTCCTCGTCGACCGGCGCCTTCTACCTGCTCGTGCGGCTCGACACGGAGATGGATCCGCTGGCGCTCACTCAGCGGCTCATCCGCGAGCACCGCGTGGCGGTATTGCCGGGGACGGCCTTCGGCATCGACGAGGGCTGCACGATACGCGTGTCATACGGCGCCCTGGACCCCGACTCCGCCATCGCCGGTGTCAAGCGGCTGGCCAACGGGATTCGGAGCGCGCTCCACGAGGGCGGCTGAACTCGCCGCCGCGGCGACAATCTGAAAATTCGAAACCAACGAACACCGAGGAGGCAAACCCGTGCGCGTGAACTTCCTGCTTGCCCTGACCCTGCTCATGCCGGCATCGATCTCGAAGGCGGCCGACATCGAGGATCACTACGTCATCTGGGGATTGGGCCAGAACTCCTGCTACAGCTACAACCAGGCTCGTGCCGCCGACAACTTCGAGCACTACAAGGGCTATGTGACCGGCTACATCACGGCGTACAACGCCTTCATGCCGGAGACCTACAACATCGTTCCGGACATGGATACGAACGCGGTCATCGCATGGCTGGATGCGCACTGCGCCGACAGCCAGACGATGAGCTTCGCCGACGCGATGCACGCTCTCGTCGATGAAATGCACGAGAAGCGACAGAAGGCCAGCCCCGCAAACGACGCCCGGTGGCCCTGAACCTCTCCGAACGCGGAGCGCTGCCTGCGGTCGATCTGGCCACCGCCCTGCGCGCCTGCCTTCGTGCTGCGCCGGAGTGCGCGCCGTCGAGCCCCACGCCGACATTGCGCCCGGCCGCGGTGCTCATACCGATCGTGAGCCGGTGCGACGGGAACGCCGTGCTGTTCACCCGCCGTGCACCGACCCTGACCCATCATGCCGGCCAGATCTGCTTCCCGGGCGGCACCGTCAGCGCCCGGGACGCAACCTACGCGCAGGCCGCCCTGCGCGAGCTGGAGGAAGAGACCGGGATCGCCCGGCGCCACGTGCACCTCGCCGGTGCACTGCCTGCGCTCGACACCCGCACGGGATTCAGCGTCGTGCCCGTCGTCGGCGTGATCGAGGAGGGTTTCCGGCTGGTGTTGCAGCAGACCGAAGTGGCCTCGGTATTCGAGGTCCCCCTGGCGTACGTTCTCGATCGTCAAAATTACCAGGTGCGGCCCATGCCTGATCGCGATCAAGCTCGCGTTTTCGACAGCATCCAATATGGTAATGATCTGATTTGGGGAGCGACGGCGACGATGCTCGTCAACCTCGTCGCGATCCTGAACAATCTTGCCCCCGATTTGCACAAATCGCTACGCGCGACAAGGGGAAATTGCGATTTCTGAAAAAATGGTTCATCATTATCGCCTAAAGGTCGAAAGACCTTGGGGCCCTTCGTGATAAGTGAAAAACAGGAGATAACATCATGCAGATGAAGTTCGTTAAAGTTTCCGCACTGGCCATGATCCTCGCGATGGCAGCCGGCTGCCAGCAGATCACCCGGGAAGAGTTCGAGGCCGTGAAGTCGACGGCCGACACCGCCCTGAGCGAGGCACGTGCGGCCAAGTCTGCTGCTGACGCTGCTGCTTCCGCAGCCAGCGCGGCTCAGGCGTCGGCTGACGAGGCCAAGCGTGCGGCGGACGAAGCCAACGCCTGCTGCAAGGCCAACAGCGACAAGATCGATCAGCTGTGGAACCGCATCATGCGCAAGTAATTGCGCCTGAGACGAAAGCAGTTACTTAATCTGTAGATGAGTCCCCGGTGATCCCGTGATCACCGGGGATTTTTTTTCGGCGCATGCCGCCCGCAATCGGATATCCCGCCGGCGGACGCCGGCTCACCAGACCTGTCCGACCCCCGTGCCCTGATTCTGTTCACCGGCAACATCCGCGGTGCGCTGACCCGCCGGCTGATAAAACCACTGGCCTATGCCGACCGGAATTCCGTTGCGCATGCCGAGAGCGCTGCGCACCTGATTCCAGTCCACCTCCGATCCGGATTCGCCGATCACCTTGATGAGTTGGTTGACCACGTTGTCGTACTGATCGTGCGCGACCGTCGGATCCTCCTCGAGATGAGGATGTGCCTCCAGGTACAACGCGCCATTGAGCCGGCCGAGCTTGATGGGCTGATTGATGATGCGCACCGGCGTGCCCACTTCGACCTGATGGAACAATGACTCGATGTCCTTGGGATACATGCGGATGCACCCGTGCGTCACCCGCATCCCGATGCCCTCGACCTTGGCCACGTCGGTGCCATGGATGTAATACTTCGGGAGGCCGAGCTGCAGCTTGAACAGACCCATCGGATTGTTCGGGCCGGGGGGGACCACCGCCGGCAGGACCTCTCCCCAGTCGCGCAGGTGCTCTGCGCGGATGGACGCCGGAGGCACCCAGGTCGGGTTTTCGATCTTCTTGACGACCTTGGTGACACCGTGCGGGGTCGTCCAGTCCTCGCGACCGATGCTGACGGGATGCGTGACGACCACCTGCGGCTGACCCTCCGGCCGCTTCGGGTAGTAGTACAGACGCATCTCGGGCACGTTGATGACGATCCCTTCGCGGGGACTGTCGGGCAGCACGTACTGGCTCGGCACCACCACTTCCGCGAACGTGTTGTGGGCGATCATGTCCACGCCCGGGTTCGCAATCTTCAGTTCCTGATAACCCTGGTCGTAGGCCATCGCAACGTCCACGGCGCGCGCGTTCGGCGGCACGGTGGCCATGTTGAGGGCGCCGATGACGTTGTCGCCGTTGGCGGGCAGCACGAACGTCTCGGCGGCAACGGAGAGGCAGGCGAACAACATCACCACCGCGCTCAGTCCGCGTTGCATGGGCGTACTTCGATTCGCAATTGCAAAGTTCTCCGTCCTGCTAATGGTCATGCTGGTTCCTCGTCGGGCCCCGATGCAGTTAATCAAAAATTCGACCGGGCAAATCCGCCGGCGTTCTCAGTTCTCTTTCGCCGGGCGCAATCATGCCGTATTTGGCGGATGAAAACCAGTTTCAACACAAAGGCTTAGGGGCTCGATGGGCCCCGGCCCCGCAGCCTGCCGGTCGCCATGCCGAGCCATGCCCAGCCCGCGCACAGCAACAACCCGCCGACCGGAGTCAGCATCCCCCACCACCGCGCGCCGGTCAGCACGAGCAGGTACAGGCTGCCGCTGAACAGCAGCGTGCCCACGGCCAGCAGCCACGCCGAGCGTTGCACCGAGACCTGGATGACTGGCGGAACCGGCCACGCGCCGATGCCGAGCAGCGCGAGCGCGTGCAGAAAGTGGTACAGGGCCGCGGTGCGAAATGTCTCCATCGCATTCGCCTCGACACGGGACCCCAGGGCGTGCGCGCCGAAGGCGCCGGCGACGACGGCGAGCAGCGCCGACCAGGCCCCGATCCGCAGAAAGATCCAGTTCCTCACGCCGCGCTCCGTTTCACCCCGTCGAGACTAACCTTTCGCCCACCGAAGTTCGAGCGCCACTGCGATATCATTGGGACAATGGGCATGATGCGGCAGCTGGCGGCCGGTCTACTCGCCGCCGCGACACTCCTTCCCGGCGCCGGCGTCGCGACGCAGATCGGCACACCGACGGAGATCTCCGCGCGTTATCGTGCCGGCGACAGCTTCATGGGCATCCGCCTGCTCGGGACGGTCCGCCTTTCCAACGATCCAGTGGACGGTCACGCCGCCAGCGGCCTGTCGGGTCTGGCATGGGACGAGGACGAACAGTTGCTCTACGCGGTTTCCGACCGCGGGTATCTGCTGCACATGCGACCCCGGTTCGAGCAGGGGCACCTCGTCGGCGTCGAGCTGACGGCTACCTACGGCCTGCGCGGCAGGAAACAGAACCGCCTGGCGCACTATCTCGGCGACGCCGAAGGGCTGGCCATGGTCAACGGCAGCAACGGCGTGGCGGGCGACGCGGAGTTGCTGATCTCCTTCGAGGGCACACCGCGCGTCGATCGCTATCGCCCGGACGGCCGATGGGTCGCGAGCGTGCCCATACCCGCGTTGCTCCGCGATGGCTCGCGGTACGTCTGCCGCAATTGCCAGCTCGAGGCCATCGCGCTCGATCCGCTCCTCGGTCTGATGCTGGCCCCGCAACGCCCGCTGCGCGGTGAGCCCCGCAACCGCCACACCGTCTACGACGAGAGATCCCGGGCGTGGAGTTTCCCGTCCATCGCGGAGAGTCACTGTTCGGTGGTGGATCTTGCCAGCACGCCTCAGGGCGGGCTGCTGGTACTCGAACGCCGCTACAGGAATGTATTCTCGCCGGTGGTCTTCGCCATTCGTCGCCTGCGCCCGGATCCCGCGAGCCAGGCAAACGGCGGCCCCGTGGCCGTCGAGGACGTGGCGATCCTCGACAACACGCAGGGATGGTCGGTCGACAATTTCGAGGGACTCGCGCACCATCGGGACAACCGCTACTTCATGGTCAGCGACGACAACAACAGCGCGCTGCAGAGCACGCTGCTGGTCTACTTCGAAATCGACGAAGGGAAGCAGGATCCGGAAGCCCGCCCCGGCGACGCCATGTAGTCACGCCCCGTTGCGAAACATGAAGTAGACCGCCGCCATGATGCACAACGACGCCCACAGGTAGTCGAGCTTGAGCGGCTGCCGCATGTACACCAGCGCAAACGGCACGAACACGGCGAGAGTGATCGCCTCCTGCATTATCTTCAACTGCGCCAGAGAGAATTGCGTATAGCCGATGCGGTTGGCGGGAACCTGAAGCAGGTACTCGAACAGCGCTATGCCCCAGCTCACCAGCGCGGCGATGTACCAGGGCTTGCCGCCGAGATTGCGCAGATGCGCGTACCAGGCGAAGGTCATGAAAACGTTGGACAGCACCAGCAGGCCGGCGGTATGCAGCGCGACGGGCATGATTGCTCCTGGAGGGAATCGTCAGCGTTCGAGCAGGCGCGGCATCAGCTCGACCAGGTTGCACGGACGCGTGCGGTAATCGAGCTGGTCGAGGATGATTCGATCCCATGCCGTGCGGCATGCGCCGGGCGACCCGGGCAGGCAGAACACGTAGCGGCCGTTGGCCACGCCGGCGATGGCGCGGGATTGAAGTGTCGAGGTCTTGATTTCCTCGTAGGACAGCACTCGGAACATCTCCCCGAAGCCGTCGAGCTCCTTGTCGAACAGCACGCGCACCGCCTCCGGCGTGCCGTCGCGGCCGGTGACGCCGGTGCCGCCCGTGGTCAGCACGACCTGCAGCTCCGGTTCGATCAGCCAGTTCGAGACGATCGCCCGGATCGCGTACACGTCGTCCCGGCAGATGCGACGGCCCGCGAGGCGATGACCCGCCGACTCCAGCCGCTCCACCAGCGTGTCGCCGGACTTGTCGTTGTCCAGTCGTCTCGTGTCGGAGACGGTCAGCACGCCGATGCCCAACGGGACGAACTGCCGTTCACTGCGATGCTCCATCGTGTTGCTCGCTGCTGCGGTGATCGAATCGACCTCGGGTATCATATCACCGCGTACGCCTCCGGCAGCCACGGCAACCATGCCCCCCGAATCCGACGACGACCTTCGCCTCGACAAATGGCTGTGGGCGGCGCGTTTCTTCAAGACGCGCGGACTGGCGCAAGAGGCGATCAAGGGCGGCAAGATAGAGATCAACGGCGAGAGGCCCAAGCCCGCGCGGCAGGTGCGTATCGGCGACACGCTGCGCGTACGCCGCGGCCAGTTCGAATCCGTGGTCCGGGTCGTGGCGCTGTCGCGCCAACGCGGACCCGCGAGCGTGGCGACGGCGCTCTACGAGGAGACCGCGGAGAGCATCGAGCGCAGGCAGGCCCTGGCGCGCGAGCTGCGGCTGACGGCGGCGAGCGCGCCGCGATTCGCGGGCCGGCCGAGCAAGCGCGACCGCCGCCATATCGTGCGCTTCACCCGCAAACGCGGCGACTGAGCGCCCGCTGTAGCTCCCCGCAACCTTGCGCTCGCGGCAACGCGCGGCGCCGAGTCGCGCTGCCGCACGGTTGCAATTCGCGGATGAATACCCGATAACTGGGCGCGCCACAGCCAGCGCGAGCACGGACCATGCCTCCCCACGATTCGATCGCCGCCATCGCGGCGAATGTTGAACAGGTGATACGCGGCCAGCGCTCGGCGATACGGCTGCTGCTCGCCGCGTTCACGAGCGGCGGGCACGTGCTGATCGAGGACTACCCGGGAACCGGCAAGACGACCCTTGCCAAGGCGCTGGCCCGATCGGTCGATGCGCCGTTTCAGCGCATCCAGTTCACCCCCGACCTGCTGCCCTCCGACATACTCGGCGCATCGATCTACGATCCCCGCGATCAGAGCTTTCGGCTGCACCGCGGACCGATCTTCACCACTGTGCTGCTCGCCGACGAGATCAACCGCGCCTCGCCGCGCACGCAATCGGCGCTGCTCGAGGCCATGGCGGAGTCCCAGGTCAGCCTGGAGGGGGAAACGCATCGGCTCGATGAGCTGTTTTTCGTCATCGCCACCCAGAATCCGGTCGAGACGCACGGCACCTACCCCCTGCCGGAGGCGCAACTCGATCGATTCGCCCTGCGCCTGCAACTCGGTTACGTGACGCCGGCGCAGGAGATCGAGATCCTCGATGCGCACCGGGATCATCCGCCGCTGGAGGATCTGCGCGCGGTGGCGACCGTGGAGGACGTGCATGCCATGCGCCGGGCGGTGACGACGGTGCGGGTGAGCGAGGAGATCAAGCGGTACATCGTCGACATCGTCGCGGCCACGCGCTCCGCCGCCGGCGTGCGCCTGGGCGCCAGTCCGCGGGCCTCCATCACGCTCCTGAAGGCCTCGCAGGCGCTGGCGCTCGCCGACGGAATGGATTACGTCTCTCCCGATTACATCCAGGAACTGGCAATACCGGTGCTGGCCCACCGGATCGGACTGGAGGCCGAGGCCCAGTTCGGCGGGCTCTCGGCCGCGCAGATCGTCGAGGGCATCCTGCGGCGGCTGCCGGTGCCGCGCTAGAGGCGATCGCGCATGTGGCGCGCCGCTCAGATGCTGGTCCTGCGCTGGGGGGCGCACATGGGCCGGGCGCTGCGTCTGCGTTTCACACCCTCGGGTCGCGCCGTCCTGGCCGCCGCGATCGTCGCCACCGCGTTCGGCATCGACATCGCGCGCACGCGCGCGCTGCAGGTCGCCGCCGCCGCGACCGGCCTGTTGCTGGTGTCGGCGATCTTCCTGCTGCGCCGGCGCCCGCGCATCGCCTGCTCGCGCGAACTGCCGCGTTACGGCACCGTCGGCGTGCCGCTTGCCTACACGCTGCGGATCACGAATCTCTCGACCTCCCGTTCGCTGGCGGAGTTCGAGCTCGTCGACGAATTGGCCGCATCATGGCCGACACGCGAGGAGTACGCGCGCTTCGTCGAGCCGGATCGTCTCGACGGACCACTGGAGCGCTGGCTGGGATTCCGGCGTTGGCTCAGGTTGGCGCTCACGCGCCGCGGCGGGATCATCCCGGCGCGGCACGCGCATGCACTGCCGCCGGGTGCCGCCGCCTCGCTCGAGATGGCGCTGCAGCCCTTGCGCCGCGGCTATCTGCATTTTGGCCATGCCTGCCTGTGCATGCCCGACCCGCTGGGACTCATCAATGCCCTGCAGTCGGGCGGCGCGCCGGACCGGCTGCTCATACTGCCGCGCAGGTACGCGGTCCCGCGGCTCGACGCGGGCATGTCCCGGCGGCACCAGGCCGGCCGCCTGCCTCGCGCCAGCAACGTCGGCGACTCCCAGGAGTTCCTTGCGCTGCGGGAGTACACGCGCGGCGACCCGCTGCGCCACATCCACTGGCGCAGCTGGGCACGGACCGGCGCTCCCATCGTCAAGCAGTTCGAGAACGAGTACCTGAGCCGGCTGGCATTGATACTCGACACCTGCACGCCGCCCGGGCTGCCGCTCGAGGCGGCGCTGTCCATCGGCGCGTCCTATTTGACCGGCGATCATCCCGCCGACATGGTCATCGATCTGATGCTCATGGGCCCGCGCCTGTTCGAGAGCTCCTCCGGTCGCGGTCTCGGGACGGTCGACGCCCAGCTGGCGTTGCTGGCCTGCGCCGAACCCGCGCCGCCCGGGGAGTTCCATCGCTTCACGCGCGGGGTGCTTGCGGTGCTGCCGCGGATCAGCGCGGCGATCATCGTGCTGCCGCAATGGGACGAGTCCCGGCGGGCCTTCCTGCGCGCACTGCGGGCACGCGGAATGCCATTGCAGTGCTTCGTCACCTCGCATGGGACGCCATCGGCGCCGGTCACGGACGCCGAAGGCGTGCTGGCGGTACGGCCGGAGTCCATGGCCGAGGATCTCGCCCGTCACCGCGCGCGCATGTCATCGGTCGCACCGGCCATGGCCGTGCACGCATGAACGAGCGGCCATTGATCCTCGCCGCCGCCCTCCTGCTCTGGGGCTGGCAGAGCGGGCATTTCTACGTTGCGGTGCCTCTTGCCGTGGTGTTGGAGGCGCCGCCGTTCGTGCGCCGCCGCCTCGAGCTGCGCGAGGCGGATTTCCAGCGCATCGCGGACGTAACCAGTGTGCTTTTCCTCGCGCTGGTGTTCATCGGCTTCAGCGACGACGCGGTGGGCGGCATCTACCGCATCCTCGAGTGGATGCCCGCCGTGCTGGCGCCGCTGCTCATCGCGCAACGCTACAGCACGGACGGTGGCATACCGCTGTCGGCGCTGTTCGCGAGCTTCCGCCGCACCGGCGGGACCGTGCTGGAGCACGTTCCGAGGCTTGCCGACCTCACCCGGCCCTATGTCATCGTCTGTCTCATCGCCGCCAGCGTCGGCTCGAAAGCCAGCGAGGCGTTTCTGCTCGCCGCCTTCACGCTGCTGGTGGCCATGCTCGTTCCGCCGCGGTGGTCGCGGCGGAGCCTCCTGCCGTGGGCACTGTGCGTGCTGATGGCCCTGGGCGCGGGTCTGGCCACGCGCTCGGCGCTCTATCAGCTGCAGGAGCGTGTCGAACTCTGGGTGATGCGATGGATGCAGGATTCGATTGCCGCGTCGGTCTCGCCGAACCAGGCGTTCACGGCGATCGGCATGCTCGGGCGCCTGAAATTCTCCGACCGCGTTCGCCTGCGGATCAGGACCGAAACCGAGCTGACCGGACCGCTGCTGTTGCGCGAGTCGACCTATGAGGAGTTTCGCCACGGGACGTGGCGCAACACGGACAGCTCGATGTTGGCCATCGATCCATATGGTGACGGCCACCGCTGGCGCTTGGCGGACGCGCCCGCGAACGCCTCGCGTGCCGTCCTCACCGCGCCAGTCAAGAACGACCCGGAGGTGATCCCTGTCCCCCAGGGCGCCTACGGACTGGCGAGCAGGGACATCCTCGGGCTGCAGCGCCACTACGGCGGCGCCCTGCTGGTCGACGCGCGCCCCGGCTATCTCAGCTACGAGGTGGAATTCGGCGCGGAGCCGCGCGGCGAGCCCGAGCCCCGCCCCGGGGACTTGGCGGTGCCAGAGGCATACAGATCGACGTTGACCCGGGTGAGATCCGAGCTGGGCTCCCTGCCCGCCGATGACGGCGGCAGACTGAAAGCGATCGAAGGCTACTTCCAGCGAAATTACAGCTACTCGCTGGTGCAGCGCGGCCGCGGGCCCTGGACACAGCCGCTCAACGAATTTCTGCTACACCGTCGCAGCGGGCATTGCGAATACTTCGCCACGGCAACCGCGCTGCTGCTGCGTGAGCTCGGGATCCCCGCGCGATACGCGGTGGGCTACTCGGTCTCGGAGTACAGTCCGCTCGAGGGCAGCTATGTCGCGCGGCAGCGCGACGCGCACGCTTGGGTCCTGGCGTACGTAGACGGGGCATGGCGGGTCGTGGACACCACGCCGGCCACCTGGCGTGCCGAGGAGGACGCGGCCTCGGGCCCGCTGCTCGCCATCACTGACCTGAAGGCGTGGCTCGGTTACCGCTGGTCGAAGGTGCGCGCCTCGGGCGCCGGACTGCGCGCGGCACTGCCGTGGATGCTGCCGCCGCTCATCGCGCTGCTGCTGTGGCGGCTGCGCCGGACGCGCCGCATCGGCGCGCGTGGCCCTGCCAGCCCGCCGGCTTCGATCCCGACGCGCGGTGCGGATTCCGAATTCTATGCGCTGGTCGACCGCCTCAGCCGTCGGCATGCGCCGCCGCGCGAGGGCGAGACCCTGAGGGCCTGGCTGCACCGGCTGTCCTCCGCGGATCGAGCCGAGATCGGGCGTCTGGCTGTCCTGCTGGATCTGCACAACCGCCACCGCTTCGACCCCCGCGGACTGTCGCCGTCGGAGCGCGCCCGACTGCGGCACGCCGCCAACGTCTCGCCCCGCTGAGTCCCCGGCCCTGCGCGCGGCGCAGCCGCCGGTTTCAACCCGCGGCAGCCCGGGCGATCGCCTGTTGCATCGCGCGTCGCTCGCCGTCGGAGAGCGACGGCTCGGCGAGATGCTCGCGCGCCGTCGCCACCGGGACCAGACCGTCCTGCACCAGTCGCGCCTTCTCCTCGACGGTCACACCGGGCTCGGCGAGGATCTCCGCCGGGGTGATGAGGCCGGTGCCCAGCATCATCGCCACCTCGCCGGTCTGCCGGCGCAGGACCGCGTAGCTTCCGCTCAGCCGCCAGTCGAGGAAACGCCGTGACACCAGATTGCGCTCGTAGATGCTGCGCACTTCGAGCTTGTAGCTGCCGAGCGTGATCGGATTGATCGTCGCCTCGATGTTCTCCTCCAGTTGCGTGAGGCGCTCCTTGATGAGATCGGAGAACGCCGTGTCGCCGTCGCCCCGTCCGAGCACGGTATAGATGGCGAGTATGTCGTCGATGGACAGGCTGCGGTAGGCGTCCGCGACGAATATCTGGTTGCGGCTCTTCCACAGACCGTCGAAATTCGCGTAGCCGAGCAGGCGCACCAGCGCCGGGACGCGCAGCAGGTTCGGGTTGAAACCGCAGGCGCAGATGAGCTGCGCGCGCTCCAGGCCCAGCTCGCGCGCCTCCTCGTCGAGCAGACGCTCCTGCTGCCCCGGCGCGGGCGGTTGCAGGTGCCGGAATATCCTCGCCAACTCCGCGTCGGTTGCGTACAGCAATCGTTCGAATGGCCTCATTCGTATCCCGTCTTCCCCATCTCCTCGAGCCCCGCGCCGCCGCCGGAGCGGCGCAACACCCTTACCAGTATGCTAGCAGCGAACCTTCCTCGGTGCGTGATTCGAAGTGACGCAGCGGCCGATCGCCCTTCTCCACGCAGGCGCCCGTGGCGACGTCGAACACCCAGCCGTGGCGCGGGCAGATCAGGCGATCGCCCTGCAACGCGAGCTCGGGGATGTTCGTCACCTGGTGCGGGCAACGGCTGTCGAGGACCCGGAATTCGAGATCCCGGCAGCTCACGAACAATTCGCGGCCGTCGCAGGCCACGCGCCGCACTCCGCGGGCGGGCAGATCGGCGATGGCGGCCACGCGGTGCCACCGGCCGGGCTGCGCGTTCAGCGCCTCCAGGCGGAACTCCGGTATGTCCATCTCCACCAGCAGGTCCACGGCCCAGGTGATCTTGCTCAGCCCGAGCGCAGGAAAGGCCGTCAGCAGGCCGTCGAGTATCTCGTTGGCGGTGAGTCCCGCCTGCAGGCCGCGGGCGAGGTACTGGCGGAATCCGTCGTCAGTCTGAGCCGCAACCTTGGTGATGATGGAGATGAGCGCGCGGGTCTTGGGGTCCAGGTGCGTGCCCGCCTCGCGCAGGAAGCGAAAATACGCGCGCATCGCCTCTGGACGCGCGGCGAGCAGATACTCCAGCGCCTCGCTCATGAAGCCGCCCCGCCCGCCTCCGCGGTCCGCGCGAGCTCGATCACCTTCACGGCCTCGCCCCACTGCACGATATCCGGCGTCGTGACCTGCAGGAACAGTCGATCGTAGTTCGGGTGTATGAACACGAGCACGACGATCGCCTCCTCGTCCAGCCAGAGCTTCTCGGCGGTCTTGAACCTGAACAGGCGCGAGTACTTCGCGCTGCGGTTGACGAGGAAATTCAGCGTCAGCACGCCGTCGCCGGTCTGCTGCTTCTGGGAGCAGGCCTCCTCCGAACGGCGCCGCACGCAGGTGACGTGTACGTCCGTGATGATCCGGCCGGAGTCCTTGTCGACGGGCTTCACGCGCAGCTGCAGGAGATCGGCCATGTCGACCTGCCTGACGCCGAACAGGCCGAAATAGTCGGCGCCCGCCACGCCGAGGAGCGCAATGACGACAACCGCGATGGTCTTCTTCATGTTCTTTCCGTTGAATTCAGTCGCGCCGCAGTCGGTCCGCAATCGCCATCGGCGTCGGATATCTCATCACCACCCAGTAAGAGGACGCCACGAATGTCAGCAGCGTCGCCATTTTAAGCGTATCGGCGTGGATTTGTCCGATCACGCCCGCCTTGAGCGCGACCACCACGACGAACAGCGAGAACTCGCTGATCTGGCCGAGACGAACCCCGATCTCGAAAGACATACGCGGTTTCTCGCCGGCCTTCGTCAGGAGCATACGGAACACCAGTGGCTTCAGCGCCAGGCAGCACAGCGCCAGCAGTCCCCCGGTCCATGCGACTTCGACGAGCGAGGAGAGATTGAAACCCGCCCCCAGCGAGAAGAAAAACAGCACCAGGAAAAAATCGCGCAGCGGCTTCAGACTCTCGGCGATGAACTGCGACACCGGGCTGGCCGCGAGCGTCACCCCCGCCACGAAGGCGCCTATCTCCCGCGGCAGGCCCAGCCACGCGCCGAATTCGGCGATGCCCAGGCACCAGGCGATCACCAGCAGGAACAGGTACTCCTGTATGCGATCGAAACGCGCGATGAGCCTTTCGATCAGCAGTCGCTCCAATATCGCCGCCATCGCACCCACGGCGACCAGCGCGCCGAGCTGCCGCGCGATGCCGCCGAGGGGATCGGTTCCGCCGCCGGCGCCCTCGATGAGCAGCACGATGACGATGGCGATCAGATCCTGCAGCAGCAGCACGCTGATCATGACCTGGCCCATGCGCTGTTGATGCAGCGTGGTCGTGGGCAGCAGCTTCACACCGATGATGGTGCTGGAGAACATGAGCACGGCGCCCGCCACGAGCGCCTGGGTGGTCGTCCATCCGCCGGCGCTGGCAACCGCGAAACCGATGAGTCCGAGCGCCAGGGAGCTCGCCACCGTGACCCAGAGCGCCTCGCGGAACATGCGGGTCAGCTGACTGGGGGCCAGATTGAGGCCGAGCAGGTACAGCAGGAACATGATGCCGATCTCGGCGATCCCGTTCAGCCAGACGACGTCGTGCACGAGTCCCAGCCCGGAGGGCCCGAGCAGCATGCCGACCACGATATAGGCGACGATCATCGCCTGCCGCGCGTACAAGGCCAGCGTGGCGAGCACCGAGGCGCCGACGAAGATCAGGAAGATCGCGTTGGCAATGGAGCCGTCATGCACCGAATGCGTCCCCCTGCAGTGGCGGCAACGGTTTGCGCGGGAACCACGCGCGCCAGATCGCGGCGAGCTCGCCCGAGTCGACCACCGCTCCGATCGCCGCGTCGAGCCGCCGCTTCAGGTCCCGCGCGTCGGGCCTCATTGCCGCGCCCCAGCGATTCCCGGTCGCGGCCACGAACGCGGTCTCGAGCTCCGGATCCTCGCTCAGACCGCCGAAGGCCGGCTCGTCGTCGACGACCGCGTCGATCCGCCCCGACCGCAGGGCATCGATCATCTCCCGGAAGACGTCGTCGGAGGTGCCGTCGAAAGCCACCAGCTCGCAGTCACCCCAGCCGCGGGCCAGATCCATGTTGGTGCTGCCGGCGATCGCGCCGACCTGGCGCCCACGTAGATCGGAGGGGGAGCTCACGCCCGCGCCGCGCCGGACGAGCACGGCCTCGTCGAAGATCGCATAGGGTCTGGAGAAGAGAAAACTCTGCTCGCGCTCCGCCGTGATCGCGCAGCCGCACCAGATGGCGTCGGCCTCGCCCGCCTGCAGCGACGGCACGAATTCGGCCCAGCGCCGGAACTGCCACCGCAATGTCAATCCCATGGCTCCCGCCGCCGCCGCGGCGACGGCCGGTTCGTAGCCGTGCCGGCGGCGATCCGCCTCGGTCCAGAACAGGGGACGCGCGTCGAGATCCGCGCAGATCAGGGTCAGAGCACCGTCGTTCGCCAGCAATGTCGCATCCCCGTCATCACACCAAGTTGGTATCGTCAGCGCCGCCTCCGGCTTGGTAGCATGCGCGTCACGTCGAACTGGAGCCGAACCCATGCGCATTTTAGTCTTCCAGCACCTCGATATCGAACACCCCGGCATCTTCCGCGATTTCCTCGATGCCGACGGAATTCCCTGGGATGTCGTGGAGCTCGACGCGGGGGATCCCATCCCCGACCTGGACTGGTACACGGCGCTGCTGGTCATGGGCGGGCCGATGGACGTGTGGGAGGAGGATCGGCATCCGTGGCTGGTGCCCGAGAAGCGCGCCATACGCGCGGCGGTTCTCGATCGCCAGATGCCCTATCTGGGCCTGTGCCTCGGTCACCAGCTGCTGGGAGATGCGTTGGGTGGACGCGTGGGCAAGGCACGCGCGCCCGAGGTCGGCGTGATGCAGGTGCAGATCAACGGCGCCGGGCAGGCCGACCCGCTGTTCGCCGGCATCTCCCCGACCATGGAATGTCTGCAATGGCACGGCGCCGCGGTGCTCGAACCGCCGCCGGGCGCCACGGTGCTCGCCAGCTCGCCGCTGTGCGACGTGCAGGCGATGCGTGTGGGCCAGCACGCCTACGGCATCCAGTTCCACGTCGAGGTGACGGCCGAGACGGTGCCGCAGTGGTCCGCGGTGCCAGAGTACGAGGCGGCGCTGGAGAAGGTGCTCGGCGTCGGCGCCGCGGCGACGCTGGCGCGGGAGACCGAGGTCAGGCTGCCCGCGTTCGCCCGCGACGCCCGCACGCTCTACGACAACTTCATGGGGATTCTGCGATCGCGGCCGGCGTCCTAGCGGCGGCCGTTGGCGGCGCGCGCCTGACTCGCAAAGCGGAAATCCGAGTCGGCGCGCCTTGATGTCGAGCGCAGTCGGGAATGTAACTCGACATCACGGTAGCGCGCGGGACAGGACGTCCCGCGAGCGGCAGCCGCAGCCGCGACCGGAACGGCGCCTGGGACCTGACTGGCATTTCCGCTTTGCGAGTCAGCGGCTCGGGCTCGTCGCCGCGAGGCTCTGCCATTCGCGATCGAGCCGCGCCGCGGAGACGGCGGTGGCTGTGCCCAGCTCCTGCGCGAACAACGACACGCGGAACTCCTCGAGCATCCACCGGTACGCCTGCAGCGGTGCCGGGCCGGCATCCGCCCCCTGCCTGCGGCAGCATTCGGCGTATCGCTGCAGGTGGGGGCGAAGCTGGTCCGCGCGCTGCCTGTCCCTGGCCGGCTCGCGCGCGAGCTTGTCCAGCCGGGCGATCGCCGCCTTCAGATAGCGCGGCAGATGCCGGAACCACTCCGGCGGCGTGGCGCTCACGAAGCCCGGATACACCAGCGCCTGCGCCTGCGCCCGCACGTCCGCCAGCGTCTCCTGCCAGGCTGGCCGATCGAGCGCGGCGAGCCGCTGACGCAGTTGCTGCGCGCGCTCGAGGCATTCCAGTACCTGCGCGCACAGCGCGTTGGCGGCCGGTACGACTTGTGCCCTGCCCTGTTCGCGACGGCGGCGGAACTCCTCCTGCCCGGCCGGCACGCCGGCGTCGGCGAGAAACACCCGGTCGAAGACCGCCGCCACGATGTCCTCGCGCAGGCTCTCGGCCTTGCCGATGGGAGCGAACAGCAGGCTCATCCTCTGAAAGTCCGGCAGGTTCTGGCGCAGGTATTTGACCTGGGCGTTGAGCTCGAGCATGTACAGGCGCCGCAGCCCCGCGCGGCTGAGCGCGCTCGCGCGCGCGGCGGTGTCGAGCACGCACAGCCGCACGCCATCCCCGAGGTCTTCGAGGGCCGGGTAGCCCGTCACCTTCGCGCCGGCGCGCTCCACCAGCACCGTGGCCGGCAGATCGCCGAAATCCCAGCGGGTGATCTTGCCGGGGTGCGGCTCCCATCCCGCGGATTGCGCGAAGGACGCACGCACCGTCCCGCCCAGCCGCCGCTGCAGGTCCACGAGATCGCGCCCCGCGGCCAGCGCGCGCCCGTTCTCGTCCAGCACGCGAAACCGCATCACGAGATGCTCCGGCAGCACCTCGTTGCGGAGATCCGCCGCGCTCAGCCGCACCCCCGCGGTCTCCGCGAGATGACGCGCCAGCCCCGCGCGCAGGCTGCCGGCGCGGAAGGGCATGTTTCCCAGGCAGCGTTCGACGAACTGCGGTATCGGCACCAGGGCGCGACGCTGCGCCTTCGGCAAGGAACGCAGCAGCAGCCCGACCTTCTCCTTGATGAGCCCGGGCACCAGCCACTCGAACGGCTCCGGCAACAGCTGCGTCAAGGCGAGCAGGGGCACGGTCACCGTCACTCCGTCCTCCTCGTGGCCCGGCTCGAAGCGGTACGACAGGGCCAGATCCAGTCCGCCGATGCGCAGCTGGTCCGGGAACAGCCCGGCGGCCACCGGCTCGCCGCGCAGCAGATACTCGCGCGGGATGTGCAGCAGATCCGGGTCGGCGCGCTCGGCCTGCCTGAGCCACCGCTCGAAGGTTCGCCGCTCGCAGACATTCTCCGGGATGCGCTGGTCGTAGAAGTCGAAGATGGCCTGCTCGTCGGCGAGGATGTCCAGCCGCCGCGCCTTGTGCTCGAAGATGCGCAATTCCTCGAACAGCACCCGGTTGCGGGCGAAGAACGCCGCGTCGGTATCGAACTGGCCGTTCACCAGCGCCTCGCGGATGAAGATATCGCGCGCCTCGGCGGGATTGATGCGTCCGAAGTCCACCCTGCGCCCGCTGGCAATCGTCAGGCCGAGCAACGTCGATTTTTCGTAGGCGCTGACGCGCCCGGCGCGCCGCTCCCAGTGTGGATCGCCGTAACTGCGCTGCAGCAGGTGCCCGCCCGTCTGCTCGATCCACTCCGGCTCCACGGCCGCGACGTTGCGCGCGTACAGCCGGGAGGTCTCCACGATCTGGGCGGCCACGAACCACTTCGGCCGGCGCCGGAACTGTGCCGAGCCCGGGAAGATGGCCGGCTTGATGCCGCGCGTGCCGAGATACTCGCTGGCGTCGGTGCGGAATGCGATCTGACTGAGATACCCCGTCAGCAGGGCGCAGTGCACCGAGGCGTACTGCGCCGGCGCCGCGTTGCCGCGGTACTTCAGCTCCGAGGCCAGCTCGCGCAACTGGTTCCAGGTGTCGCGCCACTCGCGCACGCGCGCCGGCGAGACGTAATGCTCGCGGCACCATTGCGCCAGCCGCTGCTTCGACAGCGAGCGCGCCTGCTCCTCGTAGGCGTTCCAGAAATTGACGTACCAGAGAAAATCCGAGCGTTCGTCGTTGAAGACTGCCTGGGCCGCGGTGGCCGCCTCGCGCGCCTCGAGCGGGAATTCGCGCGGATCCTGGATGCCGAGCACAGCGGCGATGATGAGCAGTTCGGTCAGGCAGTGCCCCTCGTGCCCGGCGACGATCAGCCTGCCGATGCGCGGGTCCAACGGCAGTCGCGCCAGTGTGCGGCCGAGCGCGGTGAGGGCTCGCGCCTCGTCCACGGCTCCCAGCTCGTAGAGCAGCGTGTAGGCGTCGTTGATGTAGCGCCGTTCCGGCGGGTCGAGAAAGGGGAACTCGTCGACCTCCCCGAGTCCGAGCGACTCCAGTTGCAGGATGACCGCGGCCAGGTTGGTGCGCCGGATCTCCGGATCGGTGTAGGCCGGCCGGCTCAGGTGATCCTCCTCGCTGTACAGGCGCACGCACACGCCCTCGGCGGTGCGCCCGCAGCGGCCCGCCCGCTGATCGGCCGAGGACCGCGAGATCCGCTCGATCGGCAGGCGCTGCACCTTGGTGCGCGGACTGTAGCGGCTCACCCGGGCGAGCCCGGTGTCGACGACGTACCGCACGCCGGGTACGGTGAGCGAGGTCTCGGCGACGTTGGTGGCGAGCACGATGTGCCGGCGCGCGTGCGGCTCGAAGATGCGCTGCTGCTCGGCGGCCGTGAGCCGCGCGTATAGCGGCAGGATCTCCGTGTCGCCGAGTCGCTCCCGGCCGAGCGCCTCGGCGGCGTCGCGGATCTCCCGCTCGCCGGGGAGAAACACCAGGATGTCGCCGCGATCGATGCGCGAGAGCTCACGCACCGCCTCGACGATGCCGGCGTTGAGGTCGACCTCCTCGGTCTCCTCGTCCTGCAGCGGCGGCCGGTAGCGTATCTCGACGGGATAGGTGCGCCCGGAGACTTCGATGATCGGCGCCCCGTCGAAATGGCGCGAGAACTTCTCCGGGTCGATGGTGGCGGAGGTGACGATGAGCTTCAGGTCGGGCCGCTTCGGCAGCAGCGACTTCAGGTACCCGAGCAGGAAGTCGATGTTCAGACTGCGCTCGTGGGCCTCGTCGATGATGAGCGTGTCGTAGGCCTCCAGACGGCGATCGGCCTGGGTTTCGGCGAGCAGGATGCCGTCGGTCATGAGCTTGACGTAGGTGTTCTCGCCGACCTGCTCGCTGAAGCGCACCTTGTAGCCGACCGCCGCGCCCACCGCGCTGCCCAGCTCCGCGGCGATCCGGGCGGCCAACGTTCGGGCCGCGATGCGCCGCGGCTGGGTGTGCCCGATGACACCCCGAACGCCGCGGCCCAGGGACAGGCAGATCTTCGGCAATTGGGTGGACTTGCCCGAACCGGTCTCCCCGCATACGACGACGACCTGGTGGGCCGCGATGGCGCGCGCCAACTCGTCGCGGCGCGCGCACACCGGCAGCTCCGCCGGGAAGGTCGGCGCCGGAAGCATCCCGGCCCGCCGCTGCAGCCGCTCGCGCGCACGTGCGAGCCGGACCTGAAACTCGCTCGCCAGCGGCGAGCCCTCCGGGCGTCCGCGCTGATGCCGCAGGCGATGCCAAAGCCGCTGCAGCGCGCGCCGGTCCGCCGGCATACAATCAGCCAGCGCGGCGTTGAGCTCCGCCTGGGTGTGGACGTCCATGGCCAGGGGCTCAGCCTCGGGACAGACCGGCGGGAGAATCTTTGTCAATTCTTAGGTTTGCTGCTAGCATTACCCTGTAACCGCCTGATAGCATTCGATATAGCGTGTGCGGAGCACGAAAACGGGCAGTGCGGACCCGGGGCCGGCATGAGCGGCAGGGTCAGTCCAACCATGGGCCAGGTGCTGGCCCGACAGACGGGTAACAGACGGGCGACGGTTAAACATGGCGCAGACGCTAGACATCTCCGGCTCGCAAATCAACGGGGCCCGCGATTATCAGGAAGATGCATTTCTGATCACAACCATCGGCGGCAGTGAGGAGAAGGATTCGGCGTCTCTGGTCATCGTCGCCGACGGCATGGGCGGGCACGCCGCCGGCAACGTCGCCAGCAACATGGCGGTGCAGACCTTCAACAAGCACGTCACCTCTCACTTCCCCACCAACGACGTGCCGGCGATGCTGCAGGAGGCCGTGCGCGCCGCCAACGCCTCGATCACCGACACCGTACGCGAGACCCCGGCGCTGCGCGGGATGGGCTGCACGCTGGTCGCCGCACTGGTCGTGGACCAGAAGCTTTACTGGATCAGCGTCGGCGACAGTCATCTGTACCTTCTGCGCAGCGGCACGCTGGAGAAGAAGAACGTCTGCCACAGCTACGGCGGATTTCTCGATCGCATGGCCGCGGCCGGCCGGCCGGTGGAGCCGGAGGCGGGCTTTTCCCGCAACATGCTGATGAGCGCGCTCTCGGGTGACGAGATCGCCGAGGTCGATTGCCCGGACGAACCGTACGCGCTGCACCCCGGCGACCGGATCATCATGTCCACCGACGGTCTGGATTCGCTCAACTCGGCCAAGATCCTCTCCTACTCCGACGGCTCCAAGGGCGCGCGCGAGTTCGTGTCGGTGCTCCTGAAGGGTGTGGAGGAGGCGGCGATCCCGCGACAGGACAACACCACCGTCGTGGTCATCGACCTGCCCGGACGCGGCGAGCGCACCGCCAACGGCAAGCCGGTGCTGAAGGACATCGTGGCCGAGGGCCGATCCGCGGAGCGGGCGGCCGCCTCCGTCAGCGGCCCGGCCGAGTTCGCCAGCACGCCGGTCTCCGAACCGGCCCCTGCGCCGCGCCCGGTCCGGCGCGCGGCCAAGCGCACCGACCCGCGCGACGCCTACGTGCGTCCCAGCCGCTGGCCGCTGGTACTGCTGCTGCTGGCGTTGGCGGGCGGCGGTGCCGCCGCCTATCTCTACCGCGACCAGATCCTGGCCAACCCGACCGTGGCCGCCCTACTCGCCGGCGTGAACGCGCCGACGACCACGACGATCACGCCCGCACCGGAACCGGAGGAACCGTCGCCCGCGCCCACCTCGACCGAGCCGGAGCCGACGCCCGCCCCGGAGGCCGCGCCTCAACCGGAACCCGCGGTCACGACCACACCGCCTCCGCCGATCGAGGAATTCCGCGACGGCAATGGACCGCCCATGGTGTGGGTGCACGGTGGAAGCTTCGAGATGGGCAGCGCGGGAAGCTGGCCGGAGGCGACCGAGCATCCGCGTCACTCCGTGACCCTGCGCCGGTTCGCCATCAGCCGCACCGAGATCACCAATGCGCAGTACGCGCAGTTCCGACAGCCGCCGAACCCGTTCGGACTGGGAGACTCCGCTCCCGTCTCCGGGATCAGCTGGAATGACGCGGTGGCCTACGCGCGCTGGCTGTCGGCGCAGACGGGCAAGAATTATCGGCTCGCGACCGAGGCGGAGTGGGAGTACGCGGCCGCCGCCGGATCCGATCCGCAGTACTGGCATTGGGGCCGCACACCGCAGCCCGCCATGGCGCACTGCTTCGGGTGCTCGCCGGATCTGAAGCCGGTCAAACCGGTCGACGTGGGCAGCTTCGGCGCCAACGCCTTCGGCCTTTTCGACACCGCCGGCAACGTCGCCGAATGGGTGCAGGACTGCTATCTGCCGAATTACGACGAGGCGCCCACGGACGGCAGCGCCCGTGAGACGGAGGAGTGCACCGAACGGGTGGTGCGCGGCGGCAGCTATGACGTGCCGCCGAAATCGATACGCGCCGCCCGTCGCGACAAGTGGCCGCCCGCGCGCGGACATGAAAGCATCGGCTTCCGCGTCGTTCGCGAGGATTAGCGCAGGCGCGCGCTCATCGCTGGCCGCCGCGATCGCTGTGTCCGAGTTCCATCGCCGGGGCGATCCTGTCGCGGATCAGCTGCTTGAGTTCCTTGGACTCCGGAAAGCGCCCCTCACGCTCCCGCGCGAACAGCAGCTCGCCGTCGAGATAGACCTCGAACACGCCGCCGGTGCCGGGCACCAGCGCGAGCTCGCCCAGCATCTCGCCGAAGGTCATCAGGAGCTCCTGCGCCAGCCAGCCGGCGCGCAGGACGAAGCGGCACCGGGTGCAGTACCGGATCGCCACACGTGGGCCCTGTCCATGCATCGCTCACACCTCCGCTCGGCGCATTGCGCCTCTCGTGAGAGCGACCATGGCACGCCCCCTGGGCGATGACAAGTGCAGAGGGAAACATGGAAAGCGTCGTCAATTGCGCCATCTACACTCCGCAGGGCCGGCGCGAACGGGACTGCACCGTCGAGGAGATCAGCGACGTCCTACCGAGGACAGAGGGGTTCGTCTGGATCGGCCTGCACGAGCCCGGCCAGGCGCTTCTCAGCAAGATCCGGGAGGAGTTCACCCTGCACGAGCTCGCGGTCGAGGACGCCCACCGCGCGCATCAGCGCGCCAAGCTGGAGACCTACGGCGACGGCCTGTTCATCGTCCTGAAGACCGCGCAGTTCCGGGCCGGCGAACTGCATTTCGGCGAGAGCCATCTGTTTCTCGGCCGCCACTATCTCATCACCGTCCGGCACGGGGCCTCCAGCGGCTACACCGACGTGCGCGCCCGCTGCGAGGAGCAGCCCTCGCTCCTGCGCCACGGCTCCTCCTACGCGCTGTACGCGGTCATGGACCGCATCATCGACAACTACGCGCCGGTCGTCGACGGCTTCGAGGAGGAGCTCGACAACATCGAGCACCTGGTGTTCGAGGGTTCGTTCAACCGCGCCACGCTGATGCGCCTCTATCATCTCAGGCGCGCGCTGGTCGAGCTGCGGCTCGCCGTCGTGCCGGTCATCGAGATCTGCAACCAGCTGATCCGCCTGCACCCCAACCTGGTGCCCGACGCGGTGCGCCCCTACTTCCGCGACATCGCCGACCACGCCACGCGCATCAACGAGGCGATCGACACCATGCGCGAGACGCTGACCGGCGCCATGGACGTCAACATCGCCATGGTGACGATACGGCAGAACGACGTGGTGAAACGTCTGGCCGGCTGGGCGGGGATCCTGGCGTTGCCAACGCTCGTTGCCAGCGTCTACGGCATGAACTTCGACTTCATGCCGGAGCTCAGGTGGCGCTGGGGGTATCCGCTGGTGCTCGCACTGACATTCGGCGCCTGTGTCCTGTTGCACCGGCGCCTGCGCCGCGCCGGCTGGATCTGAACCTCAGCGGCCGGCGAGGTAGCGACGGTCGTCGAAGGACGCCACCCAGGAGGGGCGGTAGGCGACCATGAGCGTGATGAGCGCGCCGCTGACGAATGCCTCGCCGAACATCATCAGCACGTAAGGCATGAGGCGGGCGAACCATTCATCCCCGTAGGGCACGGCCGTGGGGAGCAGCAGCACGGTCGCCGTGCCCATCGCCAGCATGCTGAGCGCGCCGCCGAGGAAGGCCGAGGCGTAGACGTAGATGAAGAAATTCCGCGGCAGGCAGCGCTCCACACCGCGCGCCAGCAGGTAACTCACCGCCACGGGCAGCACGACGGTGACCCAGGCGTCGGTGATCGCCGCCGCCATGGGCGGATGCCAGCGCAGGAGGTTCAGGCCGATGGCGAGGCTGCCGCCGAGGATGGCCAGCCGCCACCCGAACATCAGGGTCATCACCGTCGCTCCCAGCAGGTGCAGGTTCAGGCCGAGGATGTCGGTGCGGATCTGCCAGATGAGGAACTGCACCGCCGCGCAGACGAGCAGCCGGTTGAGGTTGCCGTTGCGAAGCAGCCACCGCCACGGCGCCCCCCACAGTATCCAGGCCAACAACGGCCACCAGGCCCACTGCAGCCAGCCGTCAGCCACTTGCATCGTCCGCGCGCACCGGCAAAGTCTAAGGGCTGGCGCCAGGAGCCGATTTGATCGTTGTCATGGCGTGTGCGGCGCCGCACGGGCATGAAGTAGAATGGCACGATGTGGACACAACGGGCACTGCAGGCCGCGAAGATGGCCGCCGCCACCGCCGTGGGTCTCCCCCTTTGGATGTATCTGCGGCAGGAGCGGCTGTTGTTCGAACGCAGCACGTTGTCCGCCGAGGAGGCCGCGCGCATCCGCGGCGAACACGGGCACGCGGAGGAGCTGCGCTTCGAGGCGCGCGACGGCACCCGACTGCATGGCTGGCTGGTGCGGCCACGGATCGAGGCGCCCTGCCCGCTGCTCATTTATTACGGCGGCAACAACGAGGAGGTGTCCTCGTGCATAGCGCATCAGGCATCGCTCGGCGATCGCGCGTTGCTGCTGGTGAACTACCGCGGCTACGGGCTCAGTCGCGGCAGACCGAGCGAGGCGGCGCTGCTGGACGACGCGCTGCTCATCCTCGATGCCGTGGCCGCGCGCCGGGACGTCGATGCCCGCAGGATCTCCGTGATGGGCCGCAGCCTCGGCAGCGGCGTGGCCGTGCACGTGGCCGCGCGCCGCCCGGTCCGTCACATCGTTCTCGTCACGCCGTACGACAGCATCGTGCACCTCGCCCAGAGGCGCTACCCGTACGTACCGGTGAGGCCGCTGCTGAAACACCCCTTCGACTCGCTCTCGCGTGCCGCCGCGATCCGGCAACCGGCGCTGTTCGTCACCGCGACGAGCGACGAGGTCATTCCCGCGCTGCACTCGCGCATCCTTCACGATGCCTGGGGCGGGCCGAAGACCTGGCTGCAGCTGCCGGGCACCGATCACGCCAACATCGCAGATCACGCCGGGTACTGGCCCGCCATCACGGCCTTCCTCGGCGCCGGCGGGTCCCCGGACTAGGGCGCGCCGGCCATGCCGGCTACCCCCGCGCGCCTGTCACCGCCAGCAGGTACATCGCCGCCAGCGCCACGTAGGCGATAAAACTCACGCCCAGCAGCCAGGCGCGGCGCCGCCGCGGTCTGGCCCACGGCGGCAGATGTGCCGGCAAGAGCCGATAGTTCAGCAGGTAGAGCGCAACCGGAAACGTCACCGTGCCGATGAATCCGATGACCGCGCTCAACAGGATGAGCGTGCCCGGCTGATCGGCCAGCACGGTCAGGCCGGTAACCGCGGTCAGGACGCAGATGAACAGAAAATACCAGCGTCGCTGCGAGTAGCGTCGTGCCGCCGGGAACAGTACCTGCACGATGTCGGCCTGCGTCCGCGCCACCGCATCCGCGGTCACAAGCCAGGTGTCGGCGAGAAACGCGGCCGCGACGACGAGGAACAGCACGCGCCCTGCCTCGCCGAGGCTCGCCGCGAAGAACTCGCTCTGCACCACGGCCAGTTCGTAATCCTTCGGCAACAGTCCCTGCGGGAACAGCAGCGCGTAGGCCAGCAGGCAGGTCATCATCGTGGTCGCAAGATTGCCGAGGATGCCAATCAGCGTATCGGTGCGCAGATACTTCTCCCATGCGCGCCAGCGCGCCGCGTCCTCGCCAGTATCCAGCGGCAGACTCCCGCTCACCGCCGCGGTCTCCGCGCGCCCGGTGATGAGCCCGGTGATGCGGCCGTTGTGCGCGGCCATGCCGCTGCCCTTGTCGCGCAGCCAGTAGGAGTAGAACAGGATCCAGAAGCCGCCCAGGCCGGCGAAGGTGATCGCGGTGAGCAGCTTGGTCGCGTCCGCCGGGTCCCACGGCCGCGGCATCGGTCCGCCCTGACCGGCGAGCCCGCCCAGGAATGCCGGCAAGACGCGCAGCACCTCCGGCTGCGCGCAGGCCCACAGCAGGCCGAGCACGGTGATCACCGCCACGGCCTTCATGAACCACTCGACGAGCAGATAGACGACCGGGCTGAGTACGATGGCCACGAAAAAGACCGCGATGGAGGCGTAGCCCCAGAACAGCGACTGGCCGCGCTGATCCCAGCCGTGCGGAAAGTCGGTCAATGCCGCCAGCGCGGTGCCGCCGGCGGAGGCAAAGGCGCCGAACCACAGGAACGAGGCGGTCATCAGTATCCACAGCAGTATCCCGAAGAGCCGATTCAGCCGGATGAAGCCGTGGAAGACGCTCTCGCCGGTCGCCAGCGTATAACGCCCTATCTCCACCGTCAGCGGGTATTGCAGCAGGCAGGCAGGCGCCAGCAGCACCAGGAACGCCAGCCCGTACTTGGCTACCATGTACGGCCACCAGATGAGCTCGCCGCTGCCCTGCGCGAGCGCCATCCACACCACGCCCGGACCGAGCGCGGCCAGCCAGCCCGGGAACGCCGGCACGGCGCGCCGCGGCAGTACATGCAGGGACTCGGTGGCGAATCGTGTTGCGCTCATCGCAAACGGTCGATCAGGCTGCGCCGCTGTTGTTCATCGTCGACATCGGCAGGCGACCGCGCCACAGGTACAGAACCACGAGGCCGGGCAGCGCCGCGGCGAAGGTGACCAGGAAGAATTGCGCCCAGCCCCACGCCTCGACCATGTATCCGGCGCGCGCCCCGATCAGGATGCGCCCCACCGCCGCGAGCGCCGACAGCAGCGCGAACTGGGTCGCCGAGTAGCGCGCATTGCAGAGCGCCATGAGCAGGGCGGTCGCCGCACTTGCGCCCATGCCGCCGGCGAGGTTCTCGAGCGCGACCACCGCGGCCATGCCGAGGTAGCTCTTGCCGGCGAGCGCCAGGGCCCAGAACCCGAGATTGGTCAGCGCCTGCAGAATGCCGAAGCCCATGAGCGCGGGATACAGCCGCAGCCGGGTCATCCACAGGCCGCCCGCGATGGCGCCGAGTATCGTCGCCGCCAGGCCGAGCACCTTGTTGATGACACCGACCTCCTGCATCGTGAAGCCGAGCTCGCGGATGAAAAACGTCGTGCTCAGCGACCCGGCGAGCGCGTCCCCGAGCTTGTACAGCAGCACCAGCACCAGCATCGCCGCGGCGCCGCGGCGTGAAAAGTACTCGAGGAACGGCTCCGCCACGGCCGCCCGCAGCGTGTGCGGCTGCTGCCCGTGCGCATCCGGCTCGCGGGCGTTGAGCGTCGTCAGCACCCCGACGATCATCAGCGCCGCCATCAGCCAGTAGGTGTAACGCCAGCCGACGCTGGCGGCAAGAATGAGGGCAAGGGCGCCCGAGGTCAGCATCGCCACCCGGTAACCGGAGATGAAGACCCCGGTGCCCAGTCCGCGCTCGCGCTCCTTCAGGGAGTCCGTGCGGTAGGCATCCACGGCCACGTCCTGGGTGGCGGAGAAGAACGCCACGGCCAGCGCCGCCGCGGCAATGAGCGGCAGGTGCTCGACAGGCGAGAGCATGCCCATGCAGACGATCGCGACGATCAGCGCCAGCTGACTGAGCAGCATCCAGCCACGCCGGCGCCCCAGCCCCAGCACGGAATAGCGATCCACCAGCGGCGACCAGAGGAATTTCAGCGTGTAGGGGATCTGAACCTGGTTGAACAGGCCTATCTTCTTGATGTCGACATTGGAGACGGTCAGCCAGGCCTGCATCGTGGAGGCGGTGAGCGCGAGCGGCAGTCCGGAGGCGAATCCCAGCAGCGCCATCTCGGCCAGGCGGCGACCGGAAACTGACGATGTGGACTTCGGCTCCATGTGGCCAGTCATGTAGAGTAACGGCCGCGACCGGCCAAACAGTGCAGAAGCTTACACCGCGAGAGGGAGAAGATGGGTATAGAGATCGAAAGAAAGTTCCTGCTGCGCCACGACGGCTGGAAGAACGGCGTGGTCAAGTCCGTGCACCTGTGCCAGGGTTACCTGCAGACCGGCGCCGGCAGCACCTGCTCCATCCGCGTGCGCGTGGACGGCGAGGAGGCCCGTCTCAACATCAAGAGCGCCACACTGGGCACGACGCGGACCGAGTTCGATTTCGGCATCCCGGCCGCCGACGGCCGCGCCATTCTCGAACAGCTGTGCGTGCGCCCCTACATCGAGAAGATGCGCCACTACGTCGAGCACGCCGGGCACTGGTGGGAGATCGACGTCTTCGAGGGCGAAAACGCCGGCCTCGAGCTCGCCGAGATCGAACTGCGGCACGAACAGGAAGCCTTCGAGCGGCCGGACTGGATCGCCGAGGAGGTCTCCCACGACCCGCGTTACTACAACAGCAACCTGGTGCGGCATCCCTACAAGGACTGGAAGACCCCGACCTGAGCCGGGGCCGTCAACGCCACGGGGCAATTCGCGTCGCGGGCGTCGCCCGTCGACGCGCCGGATCAGGCGCCGAACAGCATGACCTTGGCCTTCTCGAAGGTCGTGTAGATGCCCCACAGCAGCGGGATGCCGACCAGCAGCCAGCTCGCCGCCACCAGCGGCCAGCTCGACGGATCCGGATGCCACTCCGGTCCCGACTCCAGGCCGCCGGCGTGGGCCGATTCCCTACTTGGCGTTTGCTGTTTCATGGCTGAGTTTCCTTTCCGCGTCGAGCTCGGCGGCCGTCATGAAATACCTGTCCGCCACCGGCCTCACCAGCATGTTCGCAACGAAGCCCAGCACCAGCATGGCGGCCAGGATGTAGAACGTGGAGTCGTAGAGGTGCTCGGGGGCGATGCCCTGCGCCACGCGCGTGTCGTGGATGTAGTTGACCACGACCGGTCCGAGTATGCCCGCGGTGGACCACGCCGTGAGTATGCGGCCGTGGATGGCGCCGACGAACTGCGTCCCGAACATGTCCGCGAGATAGGCCGGGATGGTCGAGAAGCCGCCTCCGTACATCGAGGCGATGATGCAGAAGCAGGCGACGAACAGCGCCAGGTGATCGCCCCTGGCGGCGAAGGGCGCCAGCACGTAGAGGACGGTGCCTAGCAGGAAGAACGTATAGTACGTGCGCTTGCGCCCCAGCCTGTCGGAGAACGACGCCCAGAGGAAACGGCCAAAGATGTTGAACAGCGAGATGAGGCCCACGAAGCCGGCGCCCACCGCCGCCGCCGCGACCTTGTCCGTGTCGGTGAACTGTCCGAAACCCACCTCCGGCTTGCCGAACAACTGCCCGCCGAAGGTCTCCTGCAGCATCGGCGAGGCGGCGCCGATGATCCCGATGCCGGCGGACACGTTCAGGCACAAGGCCAGCCACAGCAGCCAGAACTGCGGGGTCCTGTGGGCGTTCTTCAGGTGCACGTGGTGCATGGTGATCATCGTGTTGCTGCCGGTGCTCGCCACCGGCCTCCAGCCCTCCGGTCGCCACCCGGGCGGCGGCACGCGGTATCCGAAGGCGCCGCCGAGCATGAACACGAAATACACCACCGCCATGGTCACGAACGTCTGCCAGACACCGGGATCGGTCGGGGTCTTGAAATGACTCATCAGCAGGGTCGCGAACGGCGAGCCGATCATGGCGCCGCCGCCGAAGCCCATGATGGCCATGCCGGTGGCCATGCCGCGGCGATCGGGGAACCACTTGATCAGGGTCGAAACCGGCGAGATGTACCCCAGGCCGAGGCCCACACCGCCGATGACGCCCGATCCCAGCCACATCATCCACAGCTGATGCCAGTAGACGCCGAGCGCCGAGACGAGCAGCCCGCCGCACCAGCAAACGGCCGAGACCAGGCCGGCCTTGCGCGGGCCGGCACGCTCCAGCCATCCGCCCCACACCGCGGCCGAACAGCCCAGCACGACGAAGAACAGCGTGTACATCCAGCCCAGGTCGAACTGCGTCCAGTTGCAGTCGGTGGCCACCAGCGCCTTCAGCGTCCCGCTCGCCTTCTCGGCGAAGGTGGTGGCGCCGGCCGCGCATGCCGGCACCGCATTGCCATCGGCACCTACCAGGGCGCCGCCGAGCGGCTTCCAGAACACCGAGAAGCCGTAGGCCATGCCGATGCACAGGTGTATGGCCAGGGCGGCAGGCGGCACCAGCCAGCGGTTGAATCCGGGCCTGGCGATGATGCGTTCTTTGGACAGCAGCTGCGCCATGATGCAGAGTCCTCCCAGTCAGGCGTTGTTATCGTTCGAGCGGTCGGCGCCGTGGCGATCGGATCGGGAAATTCGAACCGTGCAGGGCCGCAGAGTGTCTAACCGGCTACGATAAGTCAAGTCATTGTCCCGACAAGCCTCTGCGACCGCATGCGGGGTGGTATACTTCGTCCCTGTTCGAGGATTTCCATGAGCCCCGCTCCCGCCCATCCCTCCGCGCAGCTCATCGACCGCTACGGCCGCACCGTCAGCTACGTGCGCATCTCGGTGACGGATCGCTGCGACTTCCGCTGCGTGTATTGCATGGCCGAGGAGATGGCGTTCCTGCCGCGTGCGCAGGTGCTGACCCTGGAGGAACTGGCTTTCATCGGGCGCGCCTTCGTCGAGCTCGGGGTGCAGAAGATACGCATCACCGGCGGCGAGCCGCTGGTGAGACGTAACGTCATTCAACTGTTCCGCGACCTGGGCACGCTGCCGCTGCGCGAGCTGGTGCTGACCACCAACGGCTCGCAGCTGCCGCGCATGGCGCAGGAGTTGAAGGATGCCGGGGTGCGGCGCGTCAACATCAGCCTGGATTCGCTGCGCGCCGACCGCTTCAGGCGGATCACGCGGGTCGGGGATCTCGACCAGGTCCTGGCGGGCATCGAGGCGGCAAGCGGGGCCGGCTTCGAGCGCATCAAGATCAACTCCGTCATCCTGCGTCACCGCAACGACGACGAGGTCATCGACCTCGTGCGCTACGCCAGCGAGCGCGGCATGGACATCAGCTTCATCGAGGAGATGCCGCTCGGTGTCATCGGCGATCACGACCGCGCCGAGGCCTATTATTCCAGCGACGAGGTGCGCCGCGACATCGAGCGGGAATACACGCTGACGGCGACGGCCGAGACCACGGGCGGTCCGTCGCGCTATTTCCGCATCAACGAGACCGGAACGCGAGTCGGCTTCATCTCGCCGCACAGCCACAACTTCTGCGACACGTGCAATCGCGTGCGCCTGACGGTGGAGGGACGGCTGCTGCTCTGCCTCGGCCAGGAGCATTCCGTCGATCTGAAGCGGGTGGTGCGCGCCAACCCCGGCGATCTCGGGACGCTGAAGCAGGCCATCCGCGACGCCATGGCGATCAAGCCCCAGGGACACGATTTCGATCTCGCTGCCCGACCGGTCATCTTCCGGCACATGAACGTGACCGGCGGCTGAGCGTCGCCGGGCTACGGGCCGCAGCCATGGCCGCTCGCCGTACGCGCACCGCAGCTCCGCCGGCAACGTGACCGCGCCCCCTTCCGCACCATCGCCATGACGACCGCTGCAGCCCGCTATCGCCCGATCATGACCAGCGGCGGTCTGCCGGCGACGCACGCCGTCACCGCTTTCGACGAATACGGCCAGCCGCAGCGCACGCAGATCGCCGCGGAGAATCCGCTCACGCTCTACGTCGACAAGCGCGAGGTCGTCACGCTGATGACGCTGGGCACGCATCCGGAGCTTCTGGCCCTCGGTTACCTGCGCAACCAGAGGCTGGTGAGTGAGCTGCAGGACATCGTCTCCGTGCAGGTAGACTGGGACGTCAATGCCGTTGTCGTCACCACGCGCCGTGGAACGGCGGACTGGGACGAGCGGCTCGCCCGGCGCACGGTGACCACCGGCTGCGGGCAGGGAACCGTCTTCGGCCGCATCATGGAGGAACTGGACGAGCTGCGTTTGCCGCAGGTGCCGCTGCGCCAGTCCATGATCTACGGGCTGCTGAAGAACCTGCACGCCTACAACGAGGTGTATCGCAACGCCGGCGCGGTGCACGGCTGCGCGCTGTGCGCGGGCACCGAGATCCTGAGCTTCGTCGAGGACGTAGGCCGCCACAACGCCGTCGACGCCATCGCCGGACAGATGTGGCTCGAGGAAATCGCCGGGGAGGACAAGGTCTTCTACACCACCGGCCGGCTGACCTCGGAGATGGTCATCAAGGTCGCGCAGATGCGCATCCCCGCGCTGCTCTCGCGGTCCGGCGTCACGAAGATGGGGCTGGAGCTCGCGCAGAAGGTCGGGGTCACCCTGATCGCGCGGGCCAAGGGCCGGCACTTCCTCGCGTTCCACGGCGCCGAGAACATCCTCCACGACGAGATGCCGCCGCCGCGCCCGCTCGGTACGGGCGCAAGGCCGGCGGAACACGATTGACCGGCGTATGGACCGGCACCCTGCCTCCGCGGGCCTGTTCGATAGGATGCTGGCCGCCGCGCTTTCGGTGCTGGTCACGCTCCCCACCTGCGGCCTGATCTGGTTGTGGGTCAATGCCGGGATAGCCGGGTCCGGACACTACGTCGGCTCGCGGGCGCTGGCGGTCGCGATCGCCGCCGGTGCCCTCGTCGCCTTCCTGTTTCCGCGCCTGTTCCCGAACGTGATCGGCCGGTTGTGGAGCATCCTGCTGCATCTGGCGCGCTGGTAGGCGCGCAGCGCGGGACCCACTGTCCCGGGGCCGGTTTTCTCACCTCGCCTCTCACCCGGCTCCCGCTCGCCGCGCGTTTAAAGTCTGGACGCATCCGGCCGCTATGCACCGGAGATGCGCGACACCAATAAAACGAACCAGTCCCGCTGCGCTCCGTGCAACCCTTGGCGCCAGCTACGCCCGTGAACGTTCTGTTCATCGAGGATCAGTCCGACATCGCGGCGCTGATCCAGAGGCGGCTGGCGGCATGCGCCGGCCCCACCATGGCGATCACCCACGTCGCCGACCTGAGGTCGGGCCTGGCGGCGCTGAAGACCACCCCGTTCGACGTGGTCATGACGGATCTCAACCTGCCGGATTCGCGCGGTCTGGACACGGTGCACCGGCTGCTGAAGATCTGTCGCTACATACCGGTGGTCGTACTCAGCGCCGTCGACGACGATCAGGCCATCCTCGAGACCGTCGAGTCCGGCGCGCAGGAATATATCGTCAAGGGACAGACCGACGGGCACGTCATCGCCCGCACCATACGCCAGGCGATCAAGCGCAAGCAGGCCGAGCTGAAACTGCGGCGGCTGGCGCACTACGACAGCCTCACCGGGCTGGCGAATCGCAGCCAGTTCCGCCGCCGCCTCGAGCAGGCCCTGGAGCGCGGCGCGCGCCGCCGCAGCAGCGTCGCGCTGATGATGATCGATCTCGATCGCTTCAAGGCCGTCAACGACACGCTCGGTCACCAGGCCGGCGACCGGATGCTGGTCATGGTGGCCAAGCGGCTGCGCTCGTGCCTGCGCGAGAGCGACAAGGTGGCGCGGCTCGGTGGGGATGAATTCACGGTGACGCTGGAGGAGCTGCGCTCGCCGGACGAGGCCGCCGCGATCGCCCAGAAGATCGTGGAGGCCATCTCGCGGCCCTTCATGGTCGGCGGCCAGGAGTTCTACGTCACTCCCAGCATCGGCATCACGCTGCATCCCCTCGACGGCGACAGCGCCGACGTCCTGATCAAGAACGCCGACACCGCCATGTACCAGGTCAAGGCCGCCGGCCGCAACGGCTTCAAGTTCTTCACGCCGGCCATGAACGAGCTCACCGGCGAGCGCCTGCGGATGCAGGCGGCGCTGCGCCAGGCGATCGACCGCAACGAGCTGGTCCTGCACTATCAGCCCAAGGTGGATCTGCAGTCCGGCAGGCTGCACGGCGTGGAGGCATTGCTGCGCTGGCAGCGACCCGGCGCACGGCTGCTGTCGCCCGCGGAGTTCATTCCCCTGGCCGAGGACACCGGTCTCATACTTCCGATCGGCGAGTGGGTATTGAAGCAGGCGCTCGGGCAGATCCGCGCCTGGTCGGAGCTGGGGCTGCCCGGCACGCGCGTGTCGGTGAACATCTCACCACGCCAGTTTCGCCAGTGCGACCTCGCGGCGGTCGTCGCCGCGGCGCTCTCGCAGACCGGTCTCGCCGGCGAGCATCTCGAGATCGAGATCACCGAGGGCGTGCTCATGGAGGACCCCGAGGCCTCGGTGGCGACGCTGGAGCGGCTCAAGACCCTCGGCGTGGGCATCGCCATCGACGATTTCGGAACCGGCTACTCCTCGCTGCATTACCTGAAGCGCTTCCCGATCGACACGCTCAAGATCGATCACTCCTTCGTCAGCGACATCCCGCGCGACCATGACGACGCCACCATCACCCAGGCGATCATCGGCCTGGCGCGCAACCTGCGCCTGAACGTCATCGCCGAGGGCGTGGAGACCAAGGAACAACTCGCGTTCCTTCGCGCCAATCACTGCGACCAGGGACAGGGATACCTGTTCAGCGCGCCGCTGGACACGGCGCAGATGACCGGTTACCTGCAGCGCGAGCGCATCCGCGCCGACCTGGAGGAGACCACGCCGCGACCGCTCGCCGGCAACGGCTGAGGCGTTCCTCCGGGCCGGACGCGCGCCGCCATCCTGCCGCGGCGGCCCGCCACAGCACCCGCGCCCCCGGTTGTTTCACCCCCGCCGCATGAGGATCCCGCAATCAGCGGCATCCATGGCCATGGGCGAGGACCGCCGCGTCAAATGGACCAGTCCAGCGAGGTCTTGTTAATGCGCGAGTCGGCGGGCGCGCACTTGCCGGCCGACGCAACTTCGCCATAATGACGCCGGATGAGCGTCGCCGCCCGCGCCAGCAATACCTGCCCCCTCTGCTTAGGGCCACGCCATGCGCCCTACGTCGTCGTCAAGGGCTACGCGTACCACCGCTGCTCGGACTGCGGATTCGCGTTTCTCGATCCGATGCCGAGCCAGATCGATCTGAACGCCGAGTACCAGGGTCACAAGGGCATCACCGCGGAGTACTACCCGCATGCGGCATCGCGGCGGCGCAAGGCCCTGTTCCGCGCGCTGCGCCTCATCCGCCGCATCCGCGGCCGGACCGTCATCGACATCGGCTGCGGCGGAGGATTCTTCGTGGGCGCCGCGCGCCTGCTCGGTGCCGCCACCGCGACCGGCGTCGACGTGGATGCCAGCACCATCGCCTACGCGCGCCGCGCCTACCCGCGATGCGAGTTCCATTGCGCGCCGCTGGACACCTTCCTGCCGGCTGCGCGCTACGACCTCGTGCACTGCTCCGAAGTGATCGAACACGCCCCGGATCCGCACCTGCTCATGCGGCTGCTGGTCGCCTGCTGCCGGCCGGGCGGATACGCCTTCATCACCACGCCCGACCTGGGCAGCCCGAACGTCCCGGCCAGGGTCGGGGAATGGCCGGGCTTCGCGCCTCCGGTGCACACGGGGCTGTTCACCGAGGAAAATCTGCGCGCGCTCTTCGATCGCTACGGCTTCAAACCCGTCCTGCGCCTGCCACCGCGCAAGACGGGGATGAAATTGCTGTTCCGCCTGGTATCGGACTCATGAGCGCCGCCATGCGCCGGCCGCGTGCCGCGACCGGGGCAGTGTCATCGAGAGACCTGCGCGCATGAGCGTCGATCCCGTGGTGCGCAGCGAGATCACGGGCGTCGTACTCGCGGGCGGACGCGCCACCCGCATGGGCGGCGAGGACAAGGGTCTGCTGCGCGTCGCCGGCAGGCCGATGGTCGAGCACGTGCTTCGGGCCCTGCGCCCGCAGGTCAGCGACCTCTTGATCAATGCCAACCGCAATCTCGAGCGCTACCGGGAATTCGGCGTGACCGTGGTCAGCGACTTCATCGAGGGCTATTGCGGACCGCTGGCGGGCATGGCCAGCGCGATGAAGGTCGCGCGCACCGCTTACGTCCTGACCGCGCCATGCGACTCCCCGTTCCTGTCCGAGGATCTCGCCGCGCGTCTGCATCGCGGCCTCCTCCGCGACGGGGCGCGGATCGCGGTGGCCGACAGCGGCGAGCGCCTCGAGCCCGTGTTCGCGCTGCTGGATCGAACCCTGCTGCCGTCGCTGCTCGCCTACCTCGATGCCGGCGAACGCAAGATCGACCGATGGTACGCACAGCATCCGATGACCCGCGTGGACTTCTCCGACGAGCCCGGGATGTTCAACAACCTGAACACGCCGGAGGAGCTCGCCGCCGCCGAGGCGATGTTGCAGGCGCGTGCCGCCGCGAGCGGCCGCACGGGCGGCGAGTGACTCGCGTGCGCCTCGCGCCTCCGGAGCACGCGACCGGCGTTGCCGTGCCCTGCCGGCTTCCACACACGGCTGCCGAAGACGAGGGCGGGGGCTTGTCATCGCGATCCACAGCACGCAAGCTGTAAGCCATGCACAAGACTTACAACAGGATCCCCATGATCGGCTTCGCCGCCTGGAGCGGGACCGGCAAGACGACGCTGCTGCGGGCGCTGCTTCCCCGCCTGCGCGAGCGCAGACTGCGCGTGGGCGTCGTCAAGCATGCGCACCACGACTTCGACATCGACATCCCGGGCAAGGACAGTTATGAGCTGCGCCGCGCCGGCGCCACGCACGTGCTGGTCGGTTCGCGCAGGCGCTGGGCCCTGGTGGTGGAGACCGACCTGCAGGAGGATCCTTCGCTGGCCGAGATGCTCGCCCACCTGGGCGGGGAGGCGCTGGACCTGATCCTGATCGAGGGCCTCAAGCGCGAGGCCATCCCGAAGATCGAGCTGCACCGCCCCGCGCTGGGGATGCCGACCCTGTTTCCCGACGACCCGAACATCGTGGCGATCGCCACGGATCGACCGATCGCCACGCCGCCGTCGGTCGCACTGCTCGACCTCAACGACCCGGACCAGATCGTCGCCTTCATCCTCCGCCACCTCGGCCTGGCGGATAACGTGGGCCGCGAACTGGCGGACATGGGGACTCCCTGATGACCGAGGCCATACAGACCGCGCCCAGCTGCGCCGACGACTATGATCCGACCTCGCTGACGGTGCAGGACGCCCTGGCGCGCATACTCGCGAACGTCGCGCCGGTGTGCGGCCCGGAGCCGGTGCCGGTCGCTGACACGCTGGGCCGCATCCTTGCCGCCGACATCGTCTCGACGATGAACGTCCCGGCACACACCAACTCGGCCATGGACGGCTACGCGCTCGCCGGCGAGGACATCCCCGCGCAGGGCACGCGCGATCTGGAGGTGGTCGGCACCGCCTATGCCGGGCGGCCCTGCCAGGCAGCGGTTGCCCGCGGGCAGTGCGTGCGCATCATGACCGGCGCCCCTCTGCCGCCGGGCACGGACACCGTGGCGATGCAGGAACGGGTCGAGCGCCGCGGGGATCGAGCCATCCGGCTGGACGGCCGTCTGCGGGCGGGCGACAACGTGCGGCAGGCCGGCGAGGACATCCGCGAGGGCCAGGCCGTGCTCGCCGCGGGGCGCCGGCTCATACCCGCGGATATCGGACTCATCGCCTCGCTCGGCATCGCCGAGGTCGCGGTGCATCGTCGGCTCCGGGTCGCCATCTTCTCCACCGGCGATGAATTGAAGCCGGTGGGCGAGCCGCTCGGACCCGGCGACGTGCACGACAGCAACCGCTACACGCTGCGGGGCATGCTTCAGCGCCTGGGCGTGCAGATCAAGGACTTCGGAATCGTGCGCGACACGCCGGAGCATACGCGCGCCGCCTTCGAGGCCGCGGCGGCGGGCCAGGACGTGATCATCTCCAGCGGCGGCGTTTCGGTGGGCGAGGCCGATTTCGTCAAATCGGTACTGAACGAGCTCGGCCACGCCGAATTCTGGAAGGTGGCGATGAAGCCGGGCCGGCCGCTGACCTTCGGGCGTGTGCGCGGGGCGGTCTTCTTCGGCCTGCCGGGCAACCCGGTGTCGGTGATGGTGACCTTCTACCAGTTCGTGCAGCCGGCCCTGCGCCGGATGATGGGGGAGACGCAGACCGCCGGCCTGCGACTGAAGGCCACCAGCCTCTCGAGGCTGAAGAAGCGCCCCGGGCGGGTGGAGTTCCAGCGCGGCGTGCTCGAGCAGGACGACAGCGGCGACCTGCTCGTACGCAAGACCGGCATGCAGGGCTCCGGGATCCTCACCTCCATGTCGCACGCCAACTGCTTCATCATCCTGCCGCAGGACTGCGCAGGCGTGGAAGCCGGCGAGCCGGTCGAGGTGCAGCCCTTCGCCGGGCTCATCTGATCCGCGCCGACAGCGGCATAAAAAAGGTTCTTCTCCGATCTCCGGGGTGACGGGAGCGGGCGCACGGTCGTCGCTGCTAACTTGGTGTTACGAGGCATCAAGGTGGCAGGAGGGCGACCGTGGCCCAAGAGCATCGTATTTCCCGGCTCGGCGGCTGGGAAGGTTATGAGGTGGCCGAGGAGAGGATCGAGCGGCGCGGTGAGCGGTCCTGGTGCGTGATCCGGCTACAGCCGAGGCGCGGTATCGAGCGCTGCTGCAGCGGCTGTGGACAACCGGTCCGGGCCGTCCATGACAGCGAGCGGCGACGGATCCGCGACCTGCCGCTGTTCGAGCATGCGGTGGAGCTGGTGGTGCCGCGGCTGCGGGTGGCCTGCCCGGACTGCGGCCCGAAGCTGGAGCGATTGCCATGGCTGGACCCCTACGCCCGTGTCACTCGCCGGCTCGGCGAATCGGTGGCGCGGTTGTGCCAGATCGCCTCGGTGTTGCACGTTGCCCGCTTCTTCGGGCTGGACTGGAAGACGGTCAAGGACCTCGACTGCGCCTACCTGCAGCGGACCCTGGGGCCGGTGGACCTGGAGGGCCTGGAGGTCATCGGCCTGGATGAATTCGCGCTGCACAAGGGTCACCGCTACGCCACGGTGATCGTCGAGCCTGTGCGCAAGCGGGTCCTGTGGGTGGGCCGCGGCCGGGGCCGTGAGGATGTCCGCCCGTTCTTCGCGCTGCTCGGGCCGCAACGCTGCCGGCGGCTGCGCGCGGCGATCATGGACATGAACACCAGCTACGAGCTCGAGGTTCGCCGCCACTGCCCCAACGCCGTCGTCGTCTTCGACCTGTTCCACGTCGTGGCTAAGTACGGCCGAGAGGTCATCGACCGGGTCCGGGTCGACCGCGCCAACGCACTACGCGGCGACCGGCGTCACCGCAAGCTCGTCAAGAGCGCCCGCTGGCTACTGCTGAAGAACCGCGACTCGTTGCGTTCCGGCGAGGACGTGCAGCTCGAGGAGCTGCTGGCGGCCAACCACGAGCTGTTCGTCGTCTACGTGCTGCGCGACGCCCTCAAGGATCTCTGGGGCTATCGCCACCCCGGCTACGCCGCCCGTGCCTGGCGCAGCTGGTATCGCAAGGCCTTGCGCAGCCGCATCGAACCGTTGCGCCGCTTCGCCCAACGCCTGCGACCCTACCTGCCCGGCATCCTCGCCCACTGCCGATACCCCCTCGGCACCAACCTCATCGAGGGCATCAACAACAAAATCAAAGTCATCAAACGCATGGCCTATGGCTTCCGCGACGACGCCTACTTCTTCCTGAAAATCCGCCGCCTTCCCCGGAGTTGGGAGATGAACCATAAAAAAGGGGCGCCGCGGCGCCCCTTCCACGCCGGACCACGCGCGACTATTTCCAGATCGGCCGGCCCAGATCCACCTTTTCCGGATCGGTGAGCGCACCGGCGGCGCCGCCGATTGCCGCGCCGATCGCCGCGCCGGTGCCCGGGGCGCCGACAACGGCACCGCCGATCGCGCCGGCCGCGGCACCGATACCCGCTCCGCTCACGCCGCGATCGAGCGGGGTCGTTCCGCACCCGGACAGCACGGCCGCCGCACACAAGGCGGCCACAATGGTCGCAAATTTCGACTTCGCGTTCATACCAGATCTCCTTTCGTCGCTGGCTTTCATCGTTGGTTGACAATCAGGGACCAGGGCGAGGCCTCTGACGCCGCCCTGACCCGGTATGCATGGCGACCGCCGATGCCCGACCCGCACGCAGCCATGCGCTGCGGCGCGCGGGATTCGTCGATCGATGGCGGGCAATTTCAGTGGGCGCGCAATGAACATCGCCTGAACTCGAAGGCGCCGAAATCCTTGTCCGTGAAAGCGGTTGCAGAACCGGAAGGCGGCGCCCGCGCCAGCCGGGAGCGCTGGCGTCGAGTTGATCCCCGCAGGTGGTGCGACGCAGCATGTACGATTGTGCAACAGGCAGGCAACCGGGCCTTTAGCGGCGTATCGTGCCCGGCTATAGTTTGATCATGCATATGCGCGCCAGTGCCGGAATAGGCGGCGGCATCTGCCCACAATCAAGAACGGCATGGCTGCGGGAGCGGCCGCCACCACGCACGTGGAGGAGACAGAAGACCATGCTACGAGCCCTGAAGCTTGAGCCCGAGAAGTGCACCGGCTGTCTGCAGTGCGAGATGGCCTGTTCGTACGAGAACGAGCAGGTCTTCAATCCCTCGAAGTCGCGCATCAAGGTATTCAATTTTCACGACAGCGGCAGGTTTGCGCCTTATACCTGCACCCAATGCGCGGAGGCCTGGTGCCTGCACTCTTGCCCGGTGGAGGCCATCGTCATCAACGCCAGGACCGGCGCCAAGGACGTGCTCGAGGACGTCTGCGTCGGCTGCAAGGTGTGCACCATCGCCTGCCCGTTCGGCACCGTGAACTACAACCACGACACCGGCAAGGTGCAGAAGTGCGATCTTTGCGGCGGCCAGCCGGCCTGCGCCGAGGCCTGCCCCACCGGCGCCATCACCTACGTCGATATCGACCAGACCGGGCTCGATCGCATGCGCGCGCACGCGCAGCGATCGCTCGGAGCCTCGGCATAACCTTACGGACAGGAGAGACAGCCATGGGTTGGACTCGTAACGTCATGCGCGTGAACCTGGCCAAGGGCACGATCAAGCGCGAACCGCTGAACATGGACTGGGCCAACCAGTACCTCGGTCAGCGTGGCCTGGCCAGCAAATACCTCGTCGAGGAGATCGATCCGAAGGTCGATCCGCTGTCGCCGGAGAACAAGCTCATCTTCACCACCGGCCCGCTGACCGGCACGATGGCTTCCACCGGCGGCCGCTACTCGGTGGTGACCAAGGGGCCGCTCACCGGCGCCATCGCCTGCTCGAATTCCGGCGGTTTCATCGGCGCCGAGCTCAAGGGCGCCGGCTGGGACATGATCATCTTCGAGGGCAAGTCCCCGAAACCGGTCTATCTCTACGTCGAGAACGATCACGCCGAGCTGATGGACGCCGCGGAGATCTGGGGCAAGTCCATCTGGGACGCCGACCACCTCCTGCACGCCAGGCACCAGGACCCGCTCATCCGCATCGCCGCGGTCGGCCGCGCCGCCGAGCAGGGCTGCCTGTTCTCGGCAATCGTCAATGACCTGCATCGTGCCGCCGGCCGCTCCGGCGTGGGCACCGTGATGGCGTCGAAGAACGTCAAGGCCGTGGTCGTGCGCGGCACCAAGGGAGTCGGCAACATCAAGGATCCGAAGGCCTTCATGCAGGCCGTCAACGCCGGCAAGAAGGTGCTTGCCGACAACGCGGTGACCGGCCAGGGCCTGCCCAAGTACGGCACGCAGGTGCTGATGAACGTGATTAACGAGATCGGCGCCATGCCCACGCGCAACATGCGCGAAGTCCAGTTCGAGGGCGCAAGCAAGATCTCCGGCGAGGCCATGCATGAGGTGCGCGCGAGCGACGGACGCGCCAACCTGGTCACCAACGCCGCGTGCTTCGGCTGCACGATCGCCTGCGGCCGCATCTCGGTGATCGACCAGAACCACTACACCATCGTCAACAAGCCGCAGTACTGGGGCGCCTCCGGCGGTCTGGAGTACGAGGCGGCCTGGGCGCTCGGATCCGACACCGGCGTCTCGGACCTGGAGGCGCTGACCTACGCCAACTTCCTCTGCAACGAGGACGGCATCGATCCCATCACGCTCGGCTCGACGATCGCCGCGGCGATGGAACTGTACGAGACGGGCCTGATCACCAAGGCGCACACCGGCGGCCTCGAGCTGAAGTTCGGTTCCGCCGAGGCGCTCACCAAGCTCACCGAGCTCACCTGCCGGGGCGAAGGCTTCGGGCGGGACATCGGCCTGGGATCCAAGCGGCTGTGCGAGAAGTACGGGCGTCCGGAACTGTCCATGAGCGTAAAGGGTCTGGAGTTCCCGGCCTACGATCCGCGCGGCATCCAGGGCATGGGCCTGGCCTATGCCACCTCCAATCGCGGCGCCTGCCACCTGCGCGGCTATACGGTCGCCTCCGAGGTGCTGGGCATCCCGGTGAAGACCGATCCGCTGGTGACCGACGGCAAGGCGGAACTCGTCAAGGCCTTCCAGGACGCGACCTCGGTGGTCGACTCCACGGGTCTGTGCGTGTTCACCACCTTTGCATGGACGTTGAACGACATCCAGCCGCAGGTCGCGGCAGCCTGCGAGGGCGACTGGTCGCTGGAGAAGCTGCTGGAAGTGGGCGAGCGGATCTGGAACATGGAGCGCATGTTCAACAACGCCGCCGGCTTCACCGCCAAGGACGACACGCTGCCCAAGCGCCTGCTCTCGGAGCCGGCGCAGACCGGGCCGGCGAAGGGCAAGGCCAACGACCTGCACAAGATGCTGCCGGAGTACTACAAGGTCCGCGGCTGGACGCCGGAAGGCGAACCGATGCAGGCCACCAAGGCGCGCCTGGGGCTCTGACATGAAACACCTCATCATCGGTGCCGGACCGTCGGGAGTCATCGCGGCGGAGACGCTGCGCAGGCTGCAACCCGAGGCGAGCGTGACCATCGTCGGCGACGAACCCGAGCCGCCGTACTCGCGCATGGCCCTGCCCTACCTGCTGATCCGCAAGGTCGGCGAGGAAGGCACGCACCTGCGCAAGGACCCGGCGCATTTCGAGCGGCTGCGCCTCGACTTGAAGCGCGACCGCGTGCAGAGTGTCGATACCGCCGCCAGGAGCGTGCAGCTCGCCGGCGGCGGCGCGCTGGCCTACGACAAGCTGCTCCTCGCCACCGGCTCGCGTCCGGTCTCGCCGCCGATCCCCGGCATGGACCTGCCCGGCATCCACCCCTGCTGGACGCTGGCGGATGCCCGGCATATCGCGCAGGGCGCGGTGCCCGGGGCGAAGGTCGTGCTGATGGGCGCGGGCTTCATCGGCTGCATCATCCTCGAGGCGCTGGCCAAGCGGGGCGTGGACCTGACCGTCGTGGAGATGGCCGACCGCATGGTGCCGCGCATGATGAACAACACCGCCGGCAGCCTCATCAAGAAGTGGTGCGAGGAAAAGGGCGTGCACGTGCACACCTCCACCAAGGTCGTGGCGATCGAGCCCGGGGCCGGCGGGCGCAAGTTCGCCGTGCGCCTGGACAGCGGCACGGTGCTGGCCGCCGACCTCATCATCTCCGCCACCGGCGTGCGGCCGAACGTCGAGTTCCTCCACGGCAGCGGCATCAAGACCGATCACGGCATATTGATCGATCGCCAGATGCAGACCAGCAACCCGGACGTATACGCCGCAGGCGACGTGGCGCAGGGCCTGGACTTCTCCACGGGCGAGTACTCGGTGCAGGCCATACAGCCCACGGCCGCCGACCACGGCCAGCTCGCGGCGCGCAACATGGCGGGGCGGCGGGGCGCCGTCCACCGCGGCAGCGTCAACATGAACGTGCTCGACACCCTCGGACTCATCTCGAGCTCCTTCGGCCTGTGGATGGGCGCAAAGGACGGCGAAAGCACGGAGCTCTGCGACCCGGGCCGCTATCGTTATCTCAATCTGCAGTTCGAGGACGACGTGCTGGTGGGCGCCACCAGCCTGGGCCTCACCGAGCACGTCGGCGTGCTGCGCGGACTGATCCAGACCAAGACCCGGCTGCGCGAGTGGAAGGAAAAACTCCTCAAGGATCCGACTCGCATCATGGAGGCCTACCTGGGCAGCACCCAGGCGGTGGGATTCAACGCGGGTCTCATCTGAGGGCCACGGCGCGCGGATCGCGCTGCGGCTGGTAGGATCGGCGCTCCGGACCGGAGCCAGGCTGCGCATGAAACTGACGTTCAAGCTCTACGCCACGCTGGGCGAATACCTGCCGGACGACGCGCGCGATCATCGGATCGAATCGGAGGTCGCGCCGGGCACTACCCCGAACCAGGTGATCGACCGCTACGGCGTGCCGCGCAGACTCGCGCATCTCGTGGTGCTCAACGGCGTCTACGTCCCTCCTTCCGAACGCGACCAGGCCATATTGCGGGACGGCGACACCCTGGCGGTGTGGCCGCCGGTGGCCGGCGGTTGAGGAACCAGGGACCGGAGGCGGCGGATGGATGCGGGCATTCCGCACTGAATGCCGGGGAGCTCCATCGCGTCGAATTGATGATGAGCCTGGACGAGCCGGAGTTTCTCCGGCTGCTGCCCGTCGCCTTTGCGGGCCGCGGCTACCGGCGGGCGCCGGGGTCAGTGGAGACGGGCGAGGGCCGGGAACGCATTACGATCCGCTATGCGGATGCGCCGCCGCTGCGGATCGCCTCGCTGCGACTGCCCCGACTGCGGCTGACGTTCGAGTTCCGGGACGGCAGCCGCGCACACGCCGCGCAATTTCTCGACGAGTTCCTCAAGCACTACCGGCGCGGCGGCGGCTGAGCGCCGTCGCAGGAGTTCAGTGGCGATCGGCCCGCCGACGCTGGTCGGTCCCGATTGACGCACCCGGCCGCGCCAGCTCCGCCGCCTGGCGCACCCAATTCTCCCGATAGACGCGCTTGCCGAAATTCGGCAGATGCCGGGCCACCCACGCCATTTCCTCCGGCGACCAGCCGGCAATCTGGGCATAGAAGTAGATGCCGTTGCCGTGCAGCCAGCGTTCGTTCACCGGTCCGATCCCGCCGATGGCCTTGAGATCGTCGGGTCGCTGCCCGTCGGCCAGCTCGCCGCCTGCCGGCTTGCAGCCCTCGCCCGCCGCGAGGACCAGGCGCTCGAGTTCCTCCACCGCCAACCCCGCGGCGCGCGACGGCACGCCGCCGCCCTCTTCGCTCCGGCTGTCGCGCGACTCCCGGCCGTCGGGCACGGGGACCTCCAGTCGATGGATGCTCGCGGCCGGCGGGGCCGGCCGCTCAGCGCCCGATCTCGCCGCCTCCCGCGCCTCCAGCGCGGCGATGCGCTGCCCGGCGCGGTCGAGCTGGAGCCTCAACGACGTCTCGCGCTCCGCCGCGACCTCGGCCAGGCGCTGCGATGCCATCAGTTCCTCACGTAGTCCCTGTTCCTCCTCGTCCATCGTCGCGACGCGGCCGCGGGCCTCGGTGAGCTGCGCCCGCAGCTCCGCATTCACCGCCTGCTCCCTCTCCATGGCCGAGCTCAATCGCGCCTCGAGCTCCCTGTACGCGACGCTAAGGCGGGCGTTCTCCTCCAGCAGTTCCTGCGCCTGCCGCCGCGCCACGGATTCCGCGGCGAGGGACTGCTCCAGCTCCCCGCGCAGGGCCTGCTCCACGGCGCGGGTCGCGGCAAGCCGATCCGCGGCCTCCTCGAGCTCCCGCCTCGCCTCCTCCAGCTCGCCGCTCAGCCGCTGCTCGCGCCCGCGTATCGCGGCGCTGGCCGCCTGCAGCTCCGCATAGGCCTCCGCCAGTTCCCCGGCGACCTCCTCTTCGCGCCGGCGCGCCTCCTGCTCCGCGGCCTTCATGGCCTTGCGCGCCTCGATGATCTCGGCGAACAGCGTGTCCACCTCCTCCCGGCTGATGGGCGGTTCGCTGCCGAACGCCATGCGCGCGGGCTGGTCCGCGCGCGCTGCGTCGGTCAGCCGGGCGATGCAATCGTCGCGTTCGCGCAGTTGTGCCTCGAGTTCCTCGATGCGGTGGCCGAGATCCGCCTGCAGCCGGTCCTGCCCGTGACGCAGCTCGCTCGGCTCGGCCTGCGCGCGCTCGGCGCGCTGTGCCTCCGGCTCGTGCCCGGTCTCGACGTCGGCCGTTGGCGGGCGCGGAGTATCGGCGATCGGGGCCTCCTGGGCCGCCGTGCCCGTGTCGGCCGGCCCCGCCGCGGCGGCGGCGCCGGCGCGGCGCAACCAGTAGCCGAGCGCAGTGCCCAGCACGGCGGCCGCCAGCAGATGTGGCCACCACTGTGAAATCACGTCCATGATGTCTTCCTCTTGCGGGTTGGACCTTGAAAACGACCTTCGACGAAAACCAGGTTTCGCTGGCAGAAGCCGTGCCATCCGGGCGACCGGGCCCGGCCCTGGCTGGCGACGGACAATGGCCGCCTGGCACGTTCAACGATAGCCGGGCGAGAGGGATGATATCTGCGGAGGTGTTCAGGAAACGGCGCATCGGCGCGGGCGGTGCCGCTCGGCAGACGTGGGAAAGGGCTGACGGGGCGGGACGCAGGCGAGATGCGCCGGCCGCCCGCCCTGGGCGCGACGCGGGGCCACCACCATGCGCTGTCCATCACGCCCCTCCCGCGGCGGCGATCGTCTTCGCCGCGTTCTCCCGGATGCGGTTATTGAATCATGCTCTTGCCGATTGCGGGAAGTAATCCCTGGCCGGCGTGTCGATCGGATCCCGGCCCGGCGAAGGCCGCCGCCCCGCAACGGCGCGCGCCCTCAGACGACGCGCGAATAGCGCGGCCGATCGTCCCCGTGGTGGGTCAGGTAGCGATCGAAGACCATGCAGACGTTGCGGATGAGCAGGCGCCCTCGCGGCAGGACCTCGATGCGCGCCCCGTCGATCCTCAGCAACCCGTCGGCCTGCATGCCCTCCAGCACCCGCAGCTCGTCGGCGAAATAGCGGCTAAAGCGGATTCCGAAGCGCTCCTCGACGGCGGCCGTATCGAGCTCGAAATTGCAGATGAGCTGCATGATCACCGCGCGCCGCAACTCGTCGTCGTTGTTGAGCTCCACACCGCGAAATACCGCCAGACCGCCTTCATCGATGCGCGCCTGGTAACGCGCCAGCTCGCGTTCATTCTGGCAGTAGACGTTGCCGATGCGGCCGATCGCGGAGACCCCCAGACCGACGATGTCGCAGTGGTCGTGTGTCGAGTAACCCTGGAAATTCCGTGACAGGCGCCCCTCGCGCTGCTCGACCGCCAGCTCGTCCTGCGGCAGCGCGAAGTGGTCCATGCCGATGTAGACGTAGCCCGCGGCCGTGAGCCGCTCGACGGTGTGCGCGAGCATGTTCAGCTTCTGGGCCGGCTCCGGCAGCTGCGACTCCTGGATCTGTCGCTGCACCTTGAACATGTGCGGCAGGTGCGCGTAGTTGAACACCGATATCCGATCGGGCGCGGCCTCGATCACCTGTTCCAGGGTGCGATCGAAGCTCGCCACGGTCTGCAGCGGCAGTCCGTAGATGAGATCGATGCTGATCGAACGGAAGCGCGCGGCGCGGGCGGCGTCGATGACCGCCATGGTCTGCTCCGCCGGCTGTATGCGGTTGACGGCAGCCTGCACCCGTCGGTCGAAGTCCTGCACCCCCAGGCTGACGCGGTTGAAGCCGAGCTCGCGCAGGAACGCGACGTCCTCGGCGCTCACGGTGCGCGGATCGATCTCGATCGAGAACTCCACGCCGCCGTCCTCCGACACGGTGAAATGCTCGCGCGTGGCCTGCATGAGCCGCTGCATCTGCTCGCGGGAGAGGTAGGTCGGCGTGCCGCCGCCCCAGTGCAGCTGCTCGACCTCGCGGGACCGATCGAACAGCGCGCCCTGGCGCGCGACCTCCTTGAGCAGACGCTGCAGGTACTGCTCGGCCCGGGCGCGATTGGCAGTGACCACCTTGTTGCACGCGCAGTAATAGCAGACGGTGGCGCAGAACGGGATGTGAAAGTAGAGCGACAGCGGCGCCGGGATGAGATCGCCGTTGGTGACGGCCACGGCATCCCGGTACTCGTCCTCACCGAAACTCTCCTGGAATTGCACCGCAGTGGGATAGGAGGTGTAGCGCGGACCCTGGCGATCGTAGCGCTGGATGAGATCGCTATCGAAAACGGCCGTGGTCTGCATGGTGTGTTCGCCTCCTCAATTGCGCCCGGCACGGGCCGCCGGGCCAGCGTAATTTCGCACTAACCGCGGGTGGCACTTTGACACAGATCAACCCGGTTCAGGCGTATAACCGGCTGATGTCATTGCCCTTCCGCATTTTCTCCGCGCAGGATGCCACGTGGCCAACGCGGCACTGGCCCGTCCCGTTCCCGCACGGCGCGCCTCGATGTCGCGCGCAGCAGGGAGAGCGAGCACGACATCGCGGTAGGGAGCGATACAGGATGTATCGCGACCGTTAGCCGAGCGGGAACGGGACGGGCCGAGGATCTGCACTGGAATCGTGCTATGACTCCCAAAAGAATTCGCGCACGTCCTCGATCCGCTGCGTACGCCGCATGGGCGGCAGCGCGGCCAGGAACACCTTGCCGTAGGACCGGCCGCGCAGCCGCGGATCGCACAGGCACAGCACACCGCGGTCGTGCACGTCGCGGATGAGCCGGCCCACGCCCTGCTTCAGCGCGATCACCGCCTCCGGGAGCTGATAGTCCCGGAAGGCGTTCACGCCGCGGCGCGTGAGCGCGCGGATCCGCGCCTGGGTCATCGGATCGTCGGGCGCCGCGAACGGCAGCTTGTCGATGATGACGCAGGACAGCGCCTCGCCGCGCACGTCCACGCCCTCCCAGAAGCTCGCCGTACCGAGCAGCACCGAGTTCGGCGTGGCGCGGAATCGCTCCAGGAGCTCCCCGCGCGGCATCTCGCCCTGCGCGAACAGCGGATAGTCCACGCGCGCACGCAGCAGCTCGCGGGCCTCGCGCAGCGCGCGATGGCTGGTGAAGAGCAGGAACGCGCGGCCGCGGCTCGCCTCCAGCGCCGGCAGCGCGGCCTCGATCACCGCCGCCGTGTAGCCATGCTCGCGGGGGTCGAGCGCGATCGCGGGCAGATACAAGAGCGCCTGGCGCGCGTAGTCGAACGGGCTCTCCACGCACTGCGTGGTCGCGAACTCCAGCCCGAGCTGGCGGGTGAAATAGCCGAAATCCTCGCGCACGGCGAGCGTGGCGGAGGTGAAGATCTGGGCGCACGGCTGCGCCCCCACCCGCTGCTGAAAGAGCGGGGCGATGTCCAGCGGCGTGGCATAGAGCGTGAATCCGCGCGCGCTGGTCTCGAACCAGCGCACGGTCTCCTCGCCCGCCTCGCCGTCGAAATGCCGCAGCTCACCGCTCAACTGCGCACAACGCTTCAGGGCATTGGCGAGCATCGGCCCGCGCTCGGCCATGGCCTCGACGTGACCCTGGAGACCGCGCAGACTGGCCGCGAGCCCGACCATGGCTTCGGCCACGGCCGGTCGATCGCGCACCGCCGACCATTCCGCGCGCGTCTCGCCCTGCCCCAGCGCGAGCCGCAGATCGCGCGCGCCCTTCTCGATCCGGTAGGCCGCCTCGCGGATCGCCGTCGCCTCGCCCGCCTCGGCGAGCTGCGCCTGCACCGCATCGCGTGCCAGATCGATGAGCTGCCGGCTGCTGAAGGCGCTGCCGAAAAACTGTGCCGCGGTCTCCGGCAGCTGATGCGCCTCGTCGAAGATGACGGCATCCGCGCCCGGCAGCACCTCGCCGAAGCCCGTCTCCTTCAGCGCGGCATCGGCAAGGAAAAGGTGATGATTCACCACCACGACCTCGGCGGCCTGCGCCTCGGATCGTGCCCGGACCACCCAGCATTCCTGGAAGTGGCGGCACTCCCCGCCCAGGCAGTTCTCGGCCGTCGAGGTGACCAGCGGCCACACCGGCGCGTCCTCCGGCACCTCGTCGACCTCCGCCACGTCGCCGCTGCGGGTGCGCGCGGCCCAGGCCTGCACCTTCAGCAGCGCCGCCTGCGTGGCCCTGCCGGGGCCGCCCTCGGCCAGCGCCTGCTGCAGCCGGTGTATGCACAGGTAGTTGGCGCGCCCTTTCAGCAGGGCGACGGTGACCGGCATCTGCAGTGCCCTGCGCACGACGGGAAGGTCACGGTGGAAGAGCTGGTCCTGCAGCGTCCTGGTGCCGGTGGAGACAATGACCCGCTGGCCGGAGAGCAGGGCCGGCACCAGGTAGGCGAAGGTCTTGCCGACGCCGGTTCCGGCCTCGCAGACCAGCGCCGAGCGCCGGGCGATCGCCTCCGCGACGCACTCCGCCATCGCCTGCTGCCCGGCGCGCACGGAAAACCCGGGGATGGCCGCCGCCAGCGGGCCGCGCTCGCCCAGGAGTTCGGTACAGGTCGCGGTCATCGGGGAGACTGGGCCGGGTCTCGAATCGCACCGGCGAAAGCCGTCCGAACGCCGCCGCGCGCGCTCCGTGTCGGATTGCGGTGGGGGATTATCGTGCGCCGCTGTTGTCCCAAACCCCGCCGTCCTCCAGGCCTTGTTCGCGCGTCCACAGCAGGCGGCCGATGATCTTGAAGCGGGCGACGGAGATCATGCCGCGGGCCGTGCGTTTGCTCGCCGACGGGTCGTTGAGCGTCTCCACCAGCACCTCGCGATCGGCCTCGTGGATCTCCAGCGGCTCGTAGTTCTCGTCCATGAGCACCAAAATGACGTAATCCCACGGCTGCTCGAGCTTCAGCTGGCCGAGGCGATGGCCGGTCTTGCTCTCGTCGAAGATGGCCCGCCCCTTGATCTGTATGCGCTCGGTCCTCCCCTGGCGCTCGCGGACGGCGTCGTAGCCGGCGGCGCTGTCCTCCGCCGGCTTCAGGCCTAGCAGCCGGATGGCGTCCTGCACCGCGATCTCGCCGGTCACGGGCAGGGTCTTGCCGGTCGCGCGGCGGTAGTCCGCGGCCAGCCGCCGTGCCTCACCCACCAGCCGATCGATGGAATAGACCGTCGTCACCCTGCGCCCCCGATTCGCCGACCCTGCCGCGCGGGGCCCGCAACACGGCGCCACGCATTTGATTCAATCATACCGGATTTGTGCGTAGGCCATTGAGTTTCTTCGTCTGCACCGCATGGAGCTCGAGTACTTTCGCAGCTCAGCCGGCGTCCTCATGGGTAGTAGATCCGCACTCCGGCCGTGACGGCGAGGAAATCCGGCGACAGGGTCGCCGGCATGCCCGCCACGGCGACGTCGGTTTCGAACAGCGTCGTGTACTTGGCCTCCAGACCGATCGAGAAATTGTCCTCGATGAAGTAGTCGAACCCGGCGCCGAATGCCGCCACCGGGGAGGAATCCTGGTCGCCGCTGAAACGCGTGGTCGCGAACGTCTGGTCGCGATCGCCGACCTCGCCGAATCCGATGCCCCCGCCGGCGACCACGTAAGGGACGAGGACATCGCCCAACAGCGGGTAGCGGTACCGACCGAGCAGCGTATAGGTGAACACCGGGTAGCCGGTGATCTCGCCGAGCGCCGGCGAGGCGAGCTGTGCGCGGGTGTAATTGACGTCGAGCTCCGCTCCCCAGTGCCGGTTGAAATTCACGCCGAGCCCGCCCTCGCCGTACAGGCCCGAGAGGGTCTCGATCTCCACGCCCGGCACCGTCCCGGTATCCGTGAATATCGCCTGCCCGCCCTTCAGCGTGAGGTAGCCACGCCGGCGATCGGTGTCGCGGGCGACCGGCAGGGGTGAGCCGGGGCGGCGGCCGAGGTGATCGGCGTAAACGCGCAGGCCGGCGCTCAACTCGACGGCATCGCCGCTCAGCGCCCGTTCGACGCCGGTGTCGTTCACCTCCGGCTCGAAACCGAAGACGTACTTCGCCTGCGCCGTCAGCGCGATGTTGTCGACCACGAAGTAATCGAAGCCGGCGCCGGCCACCCCGATGAGATCGAGGTCGTTGCCGCCGCCGTCGAAGGCGAAATCCTCGCGGCCGCTGAACTCCCCTAGGCCGGCCCCGAGGCCGGCGAGCGCGTAGGGCACGAAGCGGTAGTCGTGCATCGGAGTACTTCAGGCGCAGCTCGGCGGTGGCCGGGCGAGGGTGTAATCGCCGAGCTTCCCGCCACGGGCCGCTCCAGGGCCGTCTTGTGGTAGTCGAGCGCCGCTCGCCCAGATAGCGGCCGAGATCGGCGCCCAGGCTGATGCCCGCCGCCGGGTTGCCGGAGTCGGATTCCAGCCCGAGGTCGGTCGCGGCATCGGGCTCGGTCAGAAATCCGCGCCGATGCGGACGTGCAGGTACGGACGGATCTCGCTCACGAGCTCCCCGCGCGCGCGTCCGCCGGTGCGCCGCCGGAATGTACAGCCAGCAAGATCGCCAATACACCTGGCCACCTGCCTCGCGGCGCGCGGTGCGGTCCAAAAGTCTGCGGAGGCCCCCAAAGGTCGATACCGGGAGGTGCGACGTAACCCCATAGTAAACATGAGGTTAAAATATATACCTCAAATAACAAGACATATAGAATCCCGAAAATTGAACTAATACTATGGAATTAAAGAGAGGACTCCAGCCAGACTCACAAACTGGCTGAAATCGCCGGCTCAGGCGAGATCGGTGGGAAAGGCGACGGCCTCGCTGCAGGGTGGGTAATCCCATGGCGATCATCACCAGGCGGTCGAAGCCCAACGCAACGCCCGAGCACGCCGGCGGCTACCTGCAGGGCGGCGAGCAGGCGCTCGTCGGCTCATCTGCGGCAGGCCGGCCCTGGCACGACGCCGGTTGTCCTCCTCGAAGCGCCGCCGCTGTTCGGCCGCATCGGTCAGCTCGTGGAAGCCGTTGGCGATCTCGATGCCGTCGATGAACAGCTCGAATCGCTCGGCGAGCAGCGGATCTCGGGAGGATCCGCGCCAGCGCGGCCACCGAGGCCAGGGTATTCGTCAGGAAGGCCGGTCCGTCGCGGCCCAGCCGAAGGGCGCGACCAGGTGACTTGGGCAACTTGAGATCCAGCCAGTCGTCGCGCTCCAGTCGCTCCGGCTCGCCGATGTGGATGCCAGCCGCCGCGGCTAACTCGACTATCGCCGGCAGCGGCGCCACCGGGGGTCGATATGTCGTGCCGGCAGAAGGCCTCGGCATAGCTCCACGCCAGCGGCGGCGAGGCGCCCCGTGACCACTTCCAGCGGGCAGCCGTCTCCGCCATGATGTCGGCGTAATCCAGCCCCGGCCGGTACCATTCGACCAGCGTGAATTCCGGATTGTGGTAGCGGCCCGCCTCGTCGCCGCGAGCCTTGCCCGCGATCTGGTAGATCAGCGCCGCTGCCGGCCGCGAGCAGGCGCTTCATGGCGTACTCCGGCGAGGTCTGCAGGTAGAGGCGGCGCGGCTCGTGGTCGCCCGGCAGCAGGCAGGTGGTGACGGGATTGGCGAGATGCGGTTGGTCACCGGCGTTGCAGAGCACCGGGGTTTCCACCTCAAGAACCTCGCGTGCCGCGAAGAAGGCCCGGACCTGCGCCAGCATCTGCGCCCGCGCCCGCAGCACCTCCAGGCCGGCGCTGGGTCGCCACTCGGGCATCGGATCGCGCGCATCGACCCCGGCAAGCGCTGCGTCGCTACCGCCACGCGCGACGCCGCCACCGCCGGTGCGGGTGTCGATCTTGATGGTCTCGCCCTGGTTGACGAACAGCGGCACCTTCACGGTGGCGCCGGTCTCGACCTTGGCCGGCTTGGTGGCGCCGGTGACGGTGTCGCCGCGCACGCCGGGCTCGCACTCGGTGATCTGCAGGGTGACGAAGATGGGCGGCTGGACCGCCATCGGCACCCCGTTCCAAAGTGTCACGATGCAGGTCTCCTCGCCCTTCAGCCACTGCGCGGCGTCGGCCATCGCGGTGCTGCCGGCGGCGATCTGCTCGAAGCTCTCGGGATTCATGAAGTACCAGAACTCCCCGTCGGTGTAGAGGTACTGCAATTCGGTGTCGACGACGTCGGCGCCCTCGCAGGTGTCCCCGGACTTGAAGGTGCGCTCCAGGACGCGGCCGGTCTTCAGGTTGCGCAGCCTGACGCGATTGAACGCCTGGCCCTTGCCCGGCTTGACATACTCGTTCTCGAGGATGTTGTAGGGGTCGCCGTCGATCAGGAGTTTGAGTCCGGCCTTGAATTCGTTTGTACTGTACGTCGCCATGAGTGTATTCCGAGAGGTCCGCCAAAAGGGCGCTATGATAACGCAAGCGCCGGTCCGAGTTCAGCCCGCCCGCTGGCAACAGGAGCTCGCCGGCGGGATCGCCGACCCGCACGGGCTGCTGCGATTGCTCGAGATCGAGCCGCGGACACTGCCGGTGCCGGTGCTGACGGCGGCGCCGTTTCCGATGCGGGTGCCGCACGCCTACGTGGCGCGCATGCGCCGCGGCGACCCCCTGGATCCCCTGCTCCGCCAGGTGCTGCCGATCGCGGCGGAGACGCGCGACGCGCCCGGCTACGTCGCCGATCCGGTCGGCGACCTCGCCGCCGAGGTCGTCCCCGGCGTGCTGCACAAGTACGAGGGACGCGCCCTGCTGATCACCACCGGCGCGTGCGCCGTGCATTGTCGCTATTGCTTCCGCCGGCAGTTCCCCTACGCGGAGTCGCACGCGGCGCGCGACCGCTGGGCCGCGGCGCTGGACTACCTGCGTCGCGATGCCTCGATCCGGGAGGTCATCCTGAGCGGCGGGGACCCGCTCACGCTCGGCGACGCCAAGCTCGCGGAGCTCGTCCACGCGCTCGAGGACATCCCGCATCTGCGGAGGCTGCGCCTGCACACGCGCCTGCCGGTCGTGCTGCCGTCCCGCGTCGACGACCGCCTGCTCGGCTGGATGGGCGGCACACGGCTGCAGAAGGTCGTGGTCATCCATGCCAACCACGCCAACGAGATCGACGGGCGGGTGGTCGAGGCCGTACGCCGACTGCAGACCGTCGACGTCACCCTGCTCAATCAGGCAGTGCTGCTCGCCGGCGTCAACGACCGCGCCGGCGCACTGTGCGACCTGAGCGAGGCGCTGTTCGCCGCGGGCGTCCTGCCCTACTACCTGCACCTGCTCGACCCGGTCGCCGGCGCGGCGCATTTCGACGTGCCGCGGCCACGGGCCCTGCGGATCATGAGTGAGCTGCGCGCTGCCCTGCCCGGCTACCTGGTGCCGCGGTTGGTGCGCGAACTGGCCGGTTCGCCCTCCAAGGTGCCTGCCGAGCTCTTGTCCGGCGCCGGCTAGCCCTGCGCCAGGGTCACGGTCCTGCGGAACCGCAACAGGGCTCCGGCGAAGAACAGCGCGCCGAGACCGGCCGTGACCGCGAACTGCGGCCACACGATGGACAGATCCGCGCCGCGGTAGAGTATGGCCTGCGACAGGCTCACGAAATGCGTGGACGGCGAGAATTGCATGACCGCCCGCACCGCCGGCGGCATGCTCTCGAACGGTGTGGTGCTGCCCGAGAGCAGATTCATGATGATGAACACCGGGAAGGCGAGCAGCGCGAACTGGGGCATCGATCGCACGAGCGTCGCGAGAAAGATGCCGAGCGACGTGACGGCGAAGAGGTAGACCACGACGCCGCCGGCAAACAGCGGAATGGAACCGGCGATCGGCACGTCGAGCCAGCCCTCGATGACCAGCCGCAGGCAAAGCACCGCTGCGATGACGATGACCAGACCGTTGGCCCAGATCTTCGCCAGCATGATCTCCACCGGCCGCAGCGGCATCACCAGCAGATGCTCGATCGTCCCGTGCTCGCGCTCGCGGATGAGCGCGGCGCCGGTCAGGAAGATGGCGAGCAACGTGACATTGTTGATGAGCTGCATCACCGCCATGAACCAGCTGGACTCGAGATTGGGGTTGAACTTGGCGCGCATGACGAGATCCACCGGCGTCGCGGCGCCCGGTTCTGCGCGCCGCGCGAACTCGTCCAGCTCGCGCGCTATCACGCTGCTGATATAGGTCGCGCCGCTGCCGGCCTGGCTCATCGCGGTCGCATCGACGTTCACCTGCACCGCCGGCCGCCGCCCCCGCAACACGTCGGCCTCGAAGCCCGGGGGAATGTCGATCACGAACGTATAGCGCGCGGCATCCATGGCGGCGTCCACCTCCTGAACGCGAAGCGAGGCGGGCGGGAAGAAGAACGGCTCGAGCAGCGCGTCGTGGATCCGGCGCGACAGCGGCGATTCGTCCTCGTCGACGATGGCCACCGAGGCGTTGGCCAGCTCCATCCGCGCGCCGCGGGACGGCGCGTAGACCGCATAGGTGAACGAATAGACGATCAGGAACACGAGCACGAAGTCGTAGCGCAGGCTCACGAGCTCCTTCAGGCCCAGCCGATAGACGTTGCCCATGGATCAACGCTCCTGCGTCTGCAGCAGCAGGCGCCCCAGCAGCAGATAGATGATCACGAACAGCCCCAGGGCGAGGAAGTTGTGCATCAGATCGTCGATTCCGAGAGCCTTCGTGAAGGCGCCCAGACTGACCTTCTGGAAGTAGGTGCTGGGGAACAGGTAACCCATCACCCTCGCCCCCCCGGACAGCGAGGACACCGGGTTGAGGAAGCCCGAGAACTGCACCACCGGCAGCATCGTCAGGATGCCGGCAGCGAAGATGCCTGCGACCTGCGTCTGGACGAAGGAGGAGACGAGCAATCCGAAACCCGTGCTCGCGAATACGTAAAGCGCCGCGCCGATGGAGAGCGCCGCCAGGCTGCCCTTGACCGGCACCTCGAACATGAACACCGCGAGCAGGACCAGGCTGACGTAGTTCAGGAACGCGATCCCCGCGTAGGGCAGCTGCTTGCCCAGTAGAAATTCCGTGCCGGTCACCGGCGTGGCGTAGAGATTGGTGATGGAGCCCATCTCCTTTTCCCGCGCCACCCCCACCGCGGTCATCATCGCCGGTATGAAAATGAGCAACAGCATGGTCACGCCAGGCACCATTGCGTATACGCTCTTGAACGCCTGGTTGTAGCGGTAGCGGACCTCGATGTCCGCGACCGGCGGGGAGCGGCCCCGCGTATCCTGGCGGCGCAGATTGTCCAGATACTGCAGATGGACGCCTTCGACATAGCCGCGGCTCGTGTCGGCGCGCAGCGGGGAGGCGCCGTCGATCCACACGCCCACCTCCGTCGGGCGACCCCGCTTGAGGTGGCGTCCGAATTGAGGCGGAATCTCGATCGCGAGCTTCAGCTCGCCGCTGCGCAGCCGGTGCTCCAGCTCCGCATGATCGGACAGCGGCGAGCGCTCGCTGAAATAGCGCGAACCGGAGAAGTTCTCGAGATAGGCGCGGCTCTGCGGACTGCGATCCCGATCCAGAACGGCATACGAAAGGTTCTCCACGTCGAAGGATATCCCGTAGCCGAAGGTGATCATCAGAATGATCGGGCCAAGCAGCGCGAACGCCAGTCGAACCGGGTCCCTCCGGATCTCCATGGCCTCGCGGCGCGCGTATGCCCATAACCGGCTCGGGCTGAAAGACCGCTGTCGAGTTGCCGGCGCGGGAAATGCGCGCGCGCCGCCTGTGGCGGGCACCGAGCCGGAAGCCTGCGCGTCGGCCTCCTCGGTGGCCTCTTCGAGGTAGCCGATGAATGCCTCCTCGAGCGAACCCGCGTTGCGCGCGCGGACGAGCTCCGCCGGGCTGCCCTGCGCCAGGACCCGGCCGGCATGCATGAGCGAGATGCGGTCGCAGCGCTCGGCCTCGTTCATGAAGTGCGTGGAGACAAATATCGTGACGCCGTCGTTGCGCGCAAGGTCGATCAGCAGCCGCCAGAACGCGTCGCGCGCGACCGGATCGACACCGGAGGTCGGCTCGTCGAGGATCAGCATCTCCGGGCCGTGAATGACGGCCACGGCCAGGGAAAGGCGCTGCCGGATCCCGAGCGGGAGGCTCTCGGCGCGCTGATCGATGTAATCGCCCAGCCCGAAGCGGTCCGCGATCTCGGCAACACGCCCCCCGATCGCCGCCGGCGGAAGATGGAAGAGGCGCGCGTGCAGGTCGAGATTCTGGCGCACGGTCAGTTCGGTGTAGAGCGAGAAGGCCTGCGACATGTAACCGACCCGCCTGCGCGTGCCCAGGTCACGAGCGTCCACCGGATGCCCGAACAGCAACGCCTCCCCTTCCGTGGCGGGCAAAAGGCCGGTGAGCATCTTCATCGTGGTGGTCTTGCCGCACCCGTTCGAACCGAGAAAGCCAGAGATCTCCCCGCGCTCGATGCGGAAACTGACATTGTCCACGGCGGTGAAGTCACCGAAACGGCGCGTCAATCCGCGGGCCTCGATCGCCACGCCGCCGCCCGGCCCGGCGGGCGCGGCGATCGAAGCGACCGATGCCCGTGCCGCTTGTGCTCCGGAAGCAGCGCCACGAACGCGGCCTCGAGATTGCCCGTGCCGGTCGGGATCTCAGCTCCTCCGGGCTGCCGGTCGCAAGCAGCCGGCCGCCGTCCATCACCCGGAAACCAGCCAGTCGAAATCCGCCGCCTCTTCCATGTATGCCGTCGCCACGAGCACGCTCATCTGCGGACGGCCCGCGCGGATCCGCCCGAGCAGTTCCCAGAACTGGCGCCGCGACAAAGGGATCCACGCCCGTGGTCGGCTCGTCCAGTATCAGCGGGTCCGGGTCGTGCACCAGCGCGCAGCACAATCCGAGCTTCTGCTTCATTCCTCCGGAGAGCTTCATGGCGGCGCGGTCCGCGAACGGCGCCAGCCCGGTCGCGGCGAGCAGTTCGCCGATGCGACGTCGCCGCTCGGCCGCCGCGTGCCCGAAAAGTCGGCCGAAGAAATCCACGTTCTCGAAGACGGACAGGGTCGGATAGAGATTCCTGCCCAGGCCCTGCGGCATGTAGGCGACCCGCGGGCAGACCGACTCCCGCAGGCGGGGCCGGGAAATGTCCACACCCAGCACCTCGATATGCCCCTGCTGGATGCGGCGCGCGCCGGCGATCAGCGCCAGCACGCTCGACTTGCCGACCCCGTCGGGACCGATGAAACCCACCATCGCGCCGGTGGGGATCTCCATGTCCACCGCCTCGACGGCGACGACGTTCTTGTAGCGGTGCGTGATGCCGCACAGCCGCGCAACGGGCGCTGCGGTCATCGCGGCGGCGGCAACGGCGGCGGGAGTTTCACCTGCAGGTTATCCGGCCAGGGTCGATCCGCGGCAAGTCGGACGTACGCGACGCCGGGCAGGCCCGTCTTCACCAGCGGTTCGTACTGTCGCAGCAAGTCCGCGGCGATCCTCACCCGCACCTGGAAGGCGAGCTTCTGCCGCTCGGTCGCGGTCTCCACCGTCTTCGGCGTGAACTGCGCCTCTGCATCCACGAAATAGACCGTCGCCGGGATCACCAGATGCGGGGCGGCATCCAGAACGATGCGCGCTTCGCCGCCGATCGCCACCCTGCCGGCCTCGGCCTCCGGCAGGAACAGCGTCATGTAGACGTCCGTGAGGTCCAGCATGGTCAACACGCGCCCGCCGGCGTCGAGCACCTCGCCCGGCTCCGCGAGGCGGTACTGCACCCGGCCATGACGCGGCGCCTTCAGCACGCTGTCGTCGATCTCGACCTGCAGGCGCTCGGTCTCGGCGATGGCCGCGTCGATCGCCGCCTGCGCCTCGACGACCGCCGATCGCGCCGCGACCAGGACGGCCTCGCTGGTTTGCACGTGGGTTCGGGCGATGTCGAGCTGCTGGTCGCTGATGACCTTCCGCACGGCGAGATCCTGGGCGCGCTTGTGCTCGATCTTCGCGAAGGCCAGCTCGCTCTGCCTCTGCACCACCACGGCGGCGGCACTGTCCTTCGCGTCGCGTGCCTGCTGGACCTTCGCCTGCGCCTGCCGCAGCTGCGCCTCGAGCGTTCGCGTATCCATGCGGGCGACGACCTGCCCCGCCTCCACCGTGTCGCCCTCCCTGACCAGCACCTCCTGGAGTCTGCCGGCAAGCTTGGCGGCAATGTCGATATCGGTCGCCTCCAGGCGCCCGTTGCCGACGGTGAAGCCCTGCGGCAGCGGCGGCGGCTGCATGCGCTGCCACACCCGCAATCCGAAGTAGGCTGCGGCACCCAGAGCACCGAAGATGACGATCCATCGTATTACTCGCAGCATGTCGGCTCCTGAGCTGTCCGATTGGGTTTCATCCGGTCAATGTCGCGTGATTACGCATGCAGAGTATGGCGCCGATCCGCGTCCCGCCATGACACCCGTCAACCGTCCGGCGCGGCGATCGGCGGCGCGCCGACGCGAGCTGCCGCAGGCATGGACTCAGAGGCTCGCCACGAGAGCCTCGCCGGCCACGACGCGGCGCCAGCCCGTGAGGGCCGGCACGTCGGCCGCATCGCCGTCGCGCGCGATCGCCTCGAGATCCGCGCGCGGCGCGATCAAGGTCGTGGGCAGGACGAGGGCGGCGGCGCGATCGCGCAGCACCTCCTGCAGGCGCTGCAGCCGCGCCTTGAGCTGCGGCGTCGCGCGCATGTCGCTCACCAGGGCCGGGGCGTCCACCGCCAGACCCTCCTGCACGCAGGCAAGCAGCGCCTGGGCATCGCGATCCAGCTGCTCGCGCGGCGGCACTGCGAGCGCGGCCAGGTCCTGCTTCGTCTGCGGAGCGCGAGTCGCCAGGGCATAGACGGCCTCGTCCGAAAGCACCCACCTGCGCGGGCGGTCGCGCCTCGCGGCCTCGGCCTCGCGCCACGCCGCCAGCCGCGCGGCGATGTGCTGCGCTCGTGCGGGAAGCCTTGCCAGCGACTTCAGGCGTCGCCATTCGCCTTCCGGATGCGGGCGATAACGCGCGGGCTCCGCCATGCGCGCGCAGTCCTCCTGCAGCCAGGCGAGGCGACCCGTATCGCGCAGGCGCCCCTCCAGCACCGGATACATCTGCGCCAGGTGCTCCACGTCCGCCTGCGCGTACGCCAGCTCCGCCGCGCGCAGCGGTCGGCGCAGCCAGGGCGTGCGGGTCAGGCTCTTGTCGACGGTCACCCCCAGCAGCGCCGCCGCCAGTGCCGCGTAGGAAGGCTGATCGGCGATGCCGAGCAGTGTCGCCGCCAGCTGCGTGTCGAACAGCGGCTTCGGACATGTTCCCCACCGATGCACGATGATCTCGAGATCCTGATCGGGGGAATGCAGCACCTTGAGGACGTCGGGCGCGTCGAACATCTCCCGCAGCGGTTCCAGATCCGTCACGGCGAGCGGATCGATGCAGGCCGCTGTGCGTCCATCGCAGATCTGCAGCAGCGCGAGCTTCGCAAAGTAGGTGTCCTCGCGGACGAACTCCGTATCCAGTGTCAGCCATGGGCATCGACGCCAGGCCTCGGCCTGACGCCGCAGCGCGTCATAGGTGGTGATAAGCATGAGTCGAACTCAGGGCTCGATGATCCCGGGGCCCGGGAAGGTCAGGAGGTTCTTGGGTGACGCCGCCGCAGGTTGCGTTTGGCGGCGATTCTATCAGGTCGCGCCCGGCATGCCCGGCCCCATGCCCCGCGACTGCGCGGCGGTCGCTGCGTTCAGGCCGAGGCGGCCAGCAGCCACCCGCCCCAGGCGATGAACGCCACGCCGCTCATTGTGCCCACGGCGTGGCCCGCCGGCAGCAGCTTCTCCATCAGCATCAGCGCCGAGAGTCCGACAATCCAGTACACGTTCATCACGCCGCCGTAGAACAGCAGGCCCATCGCCAGCCAGCAGCAGCCTGCGCAGTGGGCGCCATGCAGGATTCCCATGCGCAGCGCGCCGCCGTATCCGCGACGCCAGTGACGCGCGATGAATTCGACGGGACCGCGGCAGCGCCGCAGGCAGGCGTGCTTCCACGGAGTCAATTGGTACAGCCCGGCGGCCACCAGCAGGACCCCGCCCAGCCCTGGATAGGTTGCGGCCATCGCCATGGTGAGCCAGCCCGCCTTCTGCAGCCACCACTGCAGCAGCGCCGCCGCGACGCTGTATCCTCCCCAGACCAGCAGGTAGCCCCAGGCAAACACAACGGTCGGAACGTATGGCGCACCCTGCTCCCGGCGCCGGCGATTGACGAGCGCGAACAGCAGGACGAACGGCGCCGCCCCAGGCAGCATCATCGCCGTCATCATGATCCACCACATCAGGAATACGACGAGGGCGTAGCCCGGCGTCCACACCGTCGGCATGACCATGTCGACGTCCATGCCCTGCATGTCCATGCTCATTCCGGCTCCGGCGAGCAGGTAGGCCCAGGCGAGCGCGGTGATCAAGGCCATGGCGCCGAGGACGACGGCCCGGTCGCGCCGCATCGCCGTCTCGATGACGGCGCTGAGCGGGTCCGGCCGCGGACTGCAGCCGCCCGCGGCGCCAGAGGGGCCGCTAGTCCACCGGACCATCGGGCGTCATGTGGATCATGCAGATGTGACCGTGGCCCTCCACCCAGTCCAGCGGTATGGCGCCCCAGCCCTTCGTGCGGCTGCTGACGAACTCCGCCTCGCGGTACTCGAAGCCCGCCGGCAGCACGACACGCGCGCGGTGAGACTCCCCGGTCACCGGGTTGGTGATCGGCGCGGCGTGGGCATCGATGTAGCCGGGAACGGAGAAATGCCCGGTCCAGCGCTCGTAGTCCACCTCGAAGTGGATCGGCGCGAAGACCGGGTCGTACAGCTTCGTGAGCGTGGCGGCGAGTATGCCGAACACGGTGGCGCCCGGCTTCGAGGTCTCTCCGGAGAGTATGCGGAGGATCGCCTGCCGCTGCGCCTCGTCGGCGCGCTCATCGACGAACAGCAGCGCCTCGCCGTTGCCTTCGTGGAGCGCCTTGGGCCAGGCGAGCATGCCGGCCCAGCGCAGTCCGTCGAGCCGCACGCCGTCGAAGTGACCCTCGTCGATGCGCATGGCCACACCGGCGCGGCAATGTCCGTGAGTGGGCGGAGCGTTGAACTGACAGGGACAACCCCAGTTGCAGTTGCACGTGGAGATCTCGGGTCCCCGGATGCGCCAGTCGAAGTCCGTCATGGAGCCTCCTCGTCGCCAGTCCGTGGTAGAAGTCTAGACCAGCGCCACTCGGCCCGCCTCGAGCCCCCATGCGCCAAGGCTCCGCGGTCGCGCGGCCGTGTGCGGCCGGACCGCGCGATGCCGCGCGATCGTGCAGGAATCCCGGGCGCCTGCTATTTTCTAATCTATCAACTCCGCAGGAGGCGTCGCATGCCACACTGCACCCCCGCCTGTTTCGCGGCCATCCGGCCCGGCATCACGACTGCAGCCTCGAATCGACACACGCCCGAGCGGCGGTTCGAGACCCCCTGTCGCGGTCGCGCAGCGGCATAGTAGCGACGCCGACCAGGCAGCCGCCCGCATGTCCACGCTCGACTCGGAGGAGGTGCTGGAGAGGCGAGTGCAGGAGCGCACCGCCGAACTCCTGCGCGTCAACGAGTCGCTGACCCGTGAGCTTGCCGCCCACGAGGGGGTCGAGGCGGAACTCGAGCAGACCCGTGCGCGGCTGCAGCACGTGCTTGCCGTCAGTCCGGCGATCACCTACTCCACCGAGGCCGCGGGCGACTTCGCCTGCACCTTCGTCAGCGAGAGCTGCGTGGAGATCATGGGGTATGCGCCCCAGGAGGTCCTCGACGATCCGGACTTCTGGACCACGCACCTGCATCCGCAGGACGCCCGGCACGTGCTGGCGGAGCTCGCTCAGCTCATTGAACACGGCGGCGGCTCCGTGGAATACCGCTTCCGCCACCGTGACGGCCACTACCGCTGGTTCCAGGACACCTTCAAGGTGATCGAAGACGATTGCGGCACGCCTTTCGAGATCGTCGGATCCTGGGCCGACATCACCGAGCGCAAGATGGCGGAATCCTTCCGCGTCCTCTACCAGGCCAGCCTGCAGCAGCCGCAGGGCATCAAGAAGTGGTTCGAGGGCTTCCTGCAGACCGGGCGCGAGGTGCTGCACCTGGACAAGATGAACCTGCTGCGCCCCGATCCCGAGGGCCTCTGGCTGCGGGCCGTCGCCAGCACCGAGACCGAGGATCCGCTCGAGTCCATCCGCGTCCCTATCGGGGCCGAAGGCGGCGCGCTGGCAAGGGCCTATCTCACCTCCGAGCCCGTCATCTGCGACGGCCAGTCGCCGCTCGCCGAGGAGCTGCGACTCGCGGCGCCCTACGACCAGCTCGCGGCGTTCCGCTCGCGCGTCTTCGCGATCATGCCGCTGCTCGTCGAGGGACACACGATCGGCGTGCTCGCGGCAGGCTGGAACTACGCCCGCCGCAGGTTCGAGCCGGCCATGCTGGAATCCCTGCAGCTGCTGGCGTCGCAGGCGGCGCGCGCCCTGGACTACGCGCGCCTGTACGCAGCGGCCCAGCCGGTGCTGAAGCGCTCGCTGCAGCTCAAGGAGGTCTACCCGGCGTTCGCAGAGGCGGTGAAGGCCCTGGTCAACTACGACCGCATCGGCGTCGTGGTACCCAAGGGCGGCAGGTTGCTGATGGCGTTGTCGGTCGCACAGCCGCCGCTCGCCTCGTATGAGGGTGAGTCCTGGGAGAAGACGGAGGGCACGGCGGTGGACTGGGTGCTGAACCACGAGCAGCCGCGACTGGTGAGCGACCTCCTCACCGAGCATGCCTTCACCGACGAGGCGTTCGTTGCCAAGACCGGCGTGCGTGCGAACCTCCTGCTGCCGCTGGTGGCCGGCGGCGAGGCGGTCGGCGCCTTCTTCCTCGACAGCATGACGCCGGGCGCCTACACGGAGCGGGACATCGAGCTGCTGGAGCCGGTGGCGCAGCAGCTCGCGCTGGCGATCGAGAACACGCGCCTGTTCGAAGAGCAGCAGGAGCGGGCGCAGGAGCTGGCGCGCACCATGGAGGGGATGAAGGTCCTGCAGGAGATCGGCCAGGCCGTCAACTCCACGCTGGACCTGCAGACGGTGCTGACCACCATCGTCTCGCACGCCGTGCAGCTCTCCGGCACCGACGCGGGCACGATCGATGAGTATGACGAGCACAACGAGCAGTTCATCCTGCGCGCGACCCACGGCATGGACGACCAGCTCGTGGCCGCGCTGCGCGTGAGTCCCGTCCGGCTGGGCGAGGGAGCGGTGGGCAAGTCGGCGGTCGCCCGCGAGCCGGTGCAGTTCGCGGACATCGACGTCGACGCCTACGAGCCCCGTCTGCGCAGCCTGATGGCGCAATCCGGATTCCGGGCGATCCTCGTGGTGCCGTTGCTGCGCGAGGGCCGCATCGTCGGCGGCCTCGCCGTATGCCGCAAGCAGGCGGGCGAGTTCCCGCAGAAGACCGTCGACCTGCTGAAGACCTTCGCGGACCAGTCGGTGCTGGCAATCGAGAACGCCAGGCTGTTTCGGGAGATCGAGGACAAGAGCCGGCAGCTCGAGATCGCGAGCCGGCACAAGTCGCAGTTCCTCGCCAACATGAGCCACGAGCTGCGCACGCCTCTGAACGCCATTCTCGGGTACACGGAGCTCATCCTCGACGACATCTACGGGGCGGTTCCGGCGAAGATCCGCGAGGTGCTCACGCGCCTGGACAGGAACGGGCGGCACCTGCTCGCGCTGATCAACGACGTCCTCGACCTGTCCAAGATCGAGGCCGGTTCGTTCACGCTCGACCTCAGCGACTACGCCATGAAGGAGATCGTGCAATCGGCGGTCACGGCGGTGGAAGCCCTGGCGACCGAGAAAAGGCTCGCCCTGGCGGTCGACGTCCCGCCGGATCTGCCGGCCGGCAAGGGCGACGCGCGCCGGATCACCGAGGTGCTGCTCAATCTCATCGGCAATGCGATCAAGTTCACGGAGACCGGCGGGATCCGGGTCGGCGTTGGCGCATCCGATGGCGCGTTCCTGGTGTCGGTCGCCGACACCGGGCCGGGAGTTGCGCAGGCCGATCAAAGCAGGATCTTCGAGGCCTTCCAGCAGGCCGACGACTCCAACACACGCAGCAAGGGCGGGACCGGTCTCGGGCTCTCGATCGCCAAGAAGATCATCGAGCAGCACGGCGGCCGCATGTGGGTGGAGTCGGTGCCCGGCCAGGGCGCCACGTTCCGCTTCACGCTGCCGGTGCGCGTGGAGCCGCGCGCGAGCGAGCCATGACCAAGCGCATCCTGGTGGTGGAGGACCAGGAGGACAATCGCCAGATCCTGCGGGATCTCTTCGCCAGCGCGGACTACGAGACGATCGAGGCGCGCACCGGCGACGAGGGTGTGCGCATGGCCGAGGCGCACCGTCCCGATCTGATCCTGATGGACATCCAGCTGCCAGGCATCGACGGCTACGAGGCCACACGCCGGATCAAGGTCAACCCCGCGCTCAGCCACATCCCGATAATCGCCGTGACCTCCTATGCCCTGAGCGGCGACGCGGGCAAGGCGCGCGATGCCGGCTGCACGGAATACATCACGAAACCTTACAGTCCGCGGCAGTTGCTCGCCACGGTACGAAAGTACCTGGCGGTCTAGGCGCCATCCATCATGGCCTCTCCCGCCCGCATACTGGTGGTCGACGACGTCCCGGACAACGTCGAGATCGTCCGCGCCCGCCTGGAGAGCCAGGGATACGAGGTACTGACCGCCGCCGACGGAGAGGCAGCGCTGGAGACGGCGCGCGCGGCACTGCCCGACCTGCTGCTGCTCGATATCATGATGCCCAAGCTCGACGGGATCGAGGTGACCAAACGGCTGAAGGCCGACCCGTCGCTGCCCTTCATGCCGATCATCCTGGTGACCGCCAAGGCCGCGGCCAGCGACATCGTGGCAGGACTGGACGGCGGCGGCGACGATTACCTGACCAAGCCGATCGATCACGCCGCGCTCATGGCCCGTGTGCGATCGATGCTCCGCATCAAGGCGCTGCACGATGCCGTGCAGACGCAGGCCCGGCAGCTCGATGCGCAGGCGGCGGAGCTGGCGGCTTGGAACCGGGAGCTCGAACAGCGCGTCGCGGCGCAGGTCAAGGAGATCGAGCGCGTCGGGCGGCTGAGGCGATTCCTGCCTCCGCAGGTCGCGGATCTGATCGTCTCCGCCGGCGACGAACGCGTGCTCGCAAGCCATCGCCGGGACATCGCGGCCCTGTTCTGCGACCTGCGCGGATTCACCGCCTTCGCCGAGACATCGGAGCCGGAGGACGTGATGGCGGTACTGCACGAGTATCACGAAACGCTCGGGCCGCTCATCCACCGCTACGAAGGCACCCTGGAGCGCTACGCGGGCGACGGCCTGCTGGTGTTCTTCAACGACCCGCTGCCCTGCCCCGATCCGAGCGCGCGCGCCGTGCGCCTGGCTGTGGCGATGCGCGCAGGGGTGGCGGAGCGCGCGCAGGACTGGGGCAGGCGGGGATATCGTCTCGGCTTCGGCGTGGGTATCGCGCAGGGCTACGCCACGCTCGGGCCGATCGGTTTCGGTGATCGCTACGATTACGGCGCCATCGGCACGGTCACGAATCTCGCCGCCCGCCTTTCCGCCGAAGCCAGAGACGGGCAGATCCTGGTGAGTCAGCGCGTGGCCACCGCCGTCGCCGACGTCGCCCGCCTCGAACCGATGGGCGAGCTCGCACTCAAGGGACTCAGCAGGCCGCTGCCGGTGCACAACGTCACCGGCCTGCTGAGCCACGCCATGGCCGGAAATTGACGGAGCCGCGGATGGATCCGCGTGCAAGCAGGGTCCTTGACCGTGACGCGGCAGCACTCGAAACCTGAGCGCAAGACGATCAACCTCGCCCTGCAGGGGGGCGGTTCGCACGGCGCGTTTGCCTGGGGCGCGCTGGACCGGCTGCTCGAGGACGAGCGGGTGGCCATCGAGGGGATAGTCGGGACCAGTGCCGGCGCCATGAATGCTGCCGTCGCGGCTTACGGGTTGGCGGTAGGCGGCAACCAGGGCGCCCGGGCGGCCCTGCGCCGGTTCTGGAACGCCGTCATGAACCAGGGCTCAAGTTCCTTCATGCAGCCCTCGTGGATCGATCGGCTGACGAGCCGGGGCAACATGGACTTCTCGCCGGGCTGGATCATGCTGGACAACCTGACGCGCATGTTTTCCCCGTATCAGCTCAACCCCGCCAATCATCACCCGCTGCGCGACATCCTGTTGGCGCAGGTCGACTTCGAGCGCCTGCGCCGCGCCGCGGAGGTGAAGCTCTTCGTCTGCGCCTGCAACGTCATGACCAACCGGCTGCGCGTGTTCGACCACGGCGCCATGAGCGTGGACGCCGTGCTCGCTTCCGCCTGCCTGCCATCGCTGTTCCAGGCCGTGGAGATCGACGGCGAGCACTACTGGGACGGCGGATACATGGGTAATCCGCCGATCTTCCCGGTCATCTACCACTGCGCGTCGGCCGACGTGCTGCTCGTGATGATCAACCCCATCGAGATCGACCAGCCGCCGCGGACCGCGCAGGCGATCCTCGACCGCATCCACACCCTGAGCTTCAACTCGAGCCTGATGCGCGAGATGCGCGCCATCGCCTTCGTCAATCGCCTCGTGGCCGCCGGCTTCGACGACGGCGGGCGGCTGAAGCAGGTCCGCATACACTGCGTCGACGCCGAGGCGGAGATGCGCGGCCTGGGGGCCTCCAGCAAGTACAACACCGAACGTGCATTCCTCGAATGGCTGTTCGAACTGGGCCGCGCGCGCGGCGCCGCCTTTCTCGCCGAGCATTTCGAGAAGATCGGGCGCGAATCCTCGACCTCCATCGAACAGCGCTTTCTCTAGCAGTGGCTTCATCGCAGGAGGGACTACCCCATGACCATCGCAACGCACAGACTCTACGGCGAGATGCAGACCATCCGCGGCAAGGACAAGTATCCCGACGATCGGCTCGAGGCCTACCTCGTCGACAAGGTATTCCCCAGGACCACGGAGGAGCTGACGTTGCGGCTGTCCAACGTGGTGGCGGCGTTCTACGGTTTCATCCTCGAGCACGTGGGTGAGCGATTCGGGTGGCAGGCAATGGACGATATCTCCCGCACCCTGTTTCGCGAGCTGGGACAGTTCAAGACCAGGGAGGCCCTGGAGCGTGGCGTGGATGTGCCCAGGGATTCCAGGGCGCCGAGCCTGGTGTTCATCACCGCCGTGTTCACCGCCTCGCCCGAGTACAACTTCGAGCTGGTCAAGTACACGCCCGCGGAGACGGTGCTGCGGGTCTGCGGCATCTCGAGGTACGACCGCATCGCCAAGAAACTGGACATCGAAAAATACCTGACCTGGCCGGTGCTGACCCCCTTTTTCGAAGGGGTCGCCGATGAGCTGGGGATCGAATGCCGGATCGACATCGACGGCAGGGGCCTGGGCCCGGAGGGACAGTGCGACTGTTACTTCACGTTCACCACTGCCTGAGAGCAGGCCGGAGGTGCGCGCGGCCGCGGACTCCGGGCACGGGGTTGCATGCCCGTCACAACCTTGTAAGCTGCCGACCCTGCAAGCCAACGCGAGAGGAAACCGAAATGGCCAATGAAGTCCCGCAGGTCGGCGCACCGGACCCGGAACTGAACACCTCGCCGATCTTCGACGAGTACGACGAGGCCTCGCTGGACACCGAGCTGGCCACCGGCGTCTGTTATTTCAACGGCGCCACCTACCCCATAGGCTCGTTCGTGCGCAGCGGCGAGGATGTGTTGCGCTGTGTCGGTGGCGGCGTGTGGGTGCGCTGGAGCGAAGTGGAGCCGGAGTGAGCACCGCGCCGCGATCTGGCTGCGGCGATCGGCGGCCCGCGCCGCCTCGTGGCCCGCCGCGGCCGATCCAAGGGGCGCGCGTGAGCACATGCAACCCGGCATTGGAAATGTCGGCATTGGCAGTGGCTGCATAGGCATTCGCGGTTCCCGCCGGGGAGCCGAGGCATGCCGCGGGCGGCAGGTGGCGCCGTAGCACGGGCCGCCCCTCGCCCGGGCGTTCGAGGACCCACCTCCGTCGTGACCCCTGCGCCGCGCGCGGCCGTCCGCGTCGACAGAGGGCCGCGACGTATAATGTGCGCACCCGCCGGCGGTCCCGGCCCGGCCACGGTCGCGATCCCGCGCACGAGCGTACCCCGGCCCTCCGAATCAACATCCGACGGCAAGGAGACTCCACGTGCTACGCCGGTTCGAGCGCCTCGTCGACCCCTACCCCAACGCGCCGCCCGAGACCCCGCCACACGGCTTCCTCGCCTTCCTGTGGAGTGGCACGCGCGGCATGCGCAAGTACATCGCCGCCATGACCGCGCTGACGGTGACGATCGGAGTCTTCGAAGCCATGCTCTTCGGCATGCTCGGCAACATCGTCGACTGGCTGGCCGACGTCGAGCCCGCGCGCCTGTGGCGCGACGAGGGCCACAAACTGCTGCTGCTGGCCGCCGTCATCGTCGCCAGCACTGCGCTGGTGGCGCTGCAGAGCATGTTCAAGCTGCAGACGCTGGCCGGCAACTTTCCCATGCGGCTGCGTTGGAATTTCCACCGCCACCTGCTGGATCAGAGCATGGGCTTCTACCAGGACGAGTTCGCCGGCCGGGTGGCGACCAAGGTGATGCAGACCGCGCTGGCGGTGCGCGACACGGTGATGATCGTCTCCGACATGCTGGTGTTCGTCGCCATCTACTTCGTTACCATCGCCTGGCTCGTCGGCGGCTTCAATATGTGGATGTTGCTGCCGCTGCTCGGCTGGCTGGCGTCGTTCGTGCTCTCGTTGCGATACTTCGTGCCGCGGCTGAGCCGAGTGGCCAGGACGCAGGCCGACGCGCGCGCCCTCATGACCGGCCGCATCACGGATGCCTACTCCAACATCACCACCGTGAAATTGTTCTCGCATGCGCGGCGCGAGGGGGCCTACGTGCGCGCGGCGATGGAGGAGTTCATGATCAGCGTGCACCGCCAGATGCGCCTGGTCACCGGCTTCGAGATCGTCAATCACAGCCTGAGCATGGGACTCATCCTGGCGACCGCCGGCACGGCGCTCTGGCTGTGGAGCCGCGGCGAGGTGGGCGTCGGCGCCGTGGCGGCGGCCACCGCGATGGCACTGCGGTTGAACGGCATGTCGCACTGGATCATGTGGGAGACCGCGCAACTGTTCGAGAACATCGGCACCGTGCAGGACGGCATCAACACCCTGGCGCGCGTGCACGCGGTGGTCGATCGGCCCGGGGCCGCTGCCCTGAAGGTCCCGCGCGGAGACATCCGCTTCGAGGCGGTGACCTTCGGCTACGGCGATGGGCGATCGGTCGTCGAGGACTTCTCGCTGCACATCCGCCCCGGGGAGAAGATCGGACTGGTGGGGCGCTCCGGCGCCGGCAAGTCGACGGTGGTCAACCTGCTGCTGCGCTTCTACGACATCGAGCGAGGACGCATCCTGATCGACGGGCAGGACATCGCCGCCGTCACCCAGGACAGCCTGCGCGCGCAGATCGGCATGGTCACGCAGGACACCTCGCTGCTCCACCGTTCAGTACGCGAGAACATCCTTTACGGCCGCCCGGACGCCACGGAGGCGGAGATGATAGCCGCGGCGCGGCGCGCGGAGGCGCACGACTTCATCACCGGCCTGAGCGATCCGCGGGGCCGCGCCGGCTACGACGCGCACGTCGGCGAGCGCGGCGTGAAGCTCTCCGGCGGCCAGCGCCAGCGCATCGCCATCGCGCGCGTGATGCTCAAGGACGCCCCCATCCTGTTGCTCGACGAGGCCACCAGCGCGCTCGACTCGGAGGTGGAGACAGCGATCCAGACCAACCTGTATCGCCTGATGCAGGGCAAGACGGTGGTCGCGATCGCCCACCGTCTGTCGACCATCGCGGCGATGGATCGGCTGGTCGTGCTCGACAAGGGGCGCATCGTCGAGGAGGGCGACCATCACTCCCTGATTGCGCGCGGCGGACTCTACGCGCGGCTCTGGGCCCACCAGAGCGGCGGATTCCTCGCCGAGGACATCGATGAGGAGATGGCGGAGACGACCGCGGCGCCGGCCTGAGGCGCCGGGCGCCTCGTTCACCGCTCGGGACGGCCGCCGCACCCGGACGCCGAGTCGGGCACGGTCATCATTCCCGACAGGCGAGCCTGTATAATCCCCGCGCGCCGGGATGCGCGGCCATACCGCTGTCCGCGACACCGGCGTAACTCCTGTCCTCGCGAGGCCCGCTTCGATGCAACTCTACGGCTCTCTTACCTCACCGTACACGCGCAAGGTGCGCGTCGTGCTCGCCGAGAAGTCGATACCGTGCGATTTCATCCTGGCCGATCCCATGGCCGCCGACGGCCCGGTGCCGGCGTTGAATCCCCTCGGCAAGGTGCCGGTGCTGACGCGCGACGACGGCTCCACACTGTTCGATTCGCCGGTGATCGCCGAATTCATCGACAGCATGGCGACCCCGGCGCTGATCCCGCCGCTCGGCGATCTGCGCTGGTCGGTGCGGCGCTGGGAGGCGCTGGCCGACGGCATCATGGACGCGGTCGTGGCGCGCCTGCTCGAGTCACGGCGGCCCGCGGCGCAGCAGTCCCCGGAGTACGTCGCCAGGCAGGAGGGCAAGGTCGCGCGCGCGCTCGCCTTCGCCGAGGCGGAGCTGGGAGAGGGGGTCCACCTCGTCGCCGATCAATTCAGCCTCGCCGACATCGCGCTCGCCGTCGCGCTCGAATACACGGACTTTCGCTACCCGCACGACTGGCGCGGGCGTCATCCGCGCCTGTCGGAGTGGCTCGCCCTGACCGCAACCCGCCCTTCGCTGGCGTCGACTCAGCCGCCGCGCTGATCGACGGCGTCGGGCACGGCGGAGGCCGCTGCGCCGGCGAGGATCTCCGCACTACACGGGATTCCGGCCAGCAGATCAGGTACGAGCTCCGGCGTTGCGGCCGCCAGCCAACAGGTGCGGAAGCGCGCCCCGGCGATCTGCCCGGGGAATGCCGCGTCGACGATGCCGCGTCCAGCCAGCGCCTGCGCAGTGTGAGGACCGGGCGTCGGAACCGCGGATTTCACCAGCGCCAGCCCGGCCGCCCCAAGCCTGCCGGCAAGGCGGGCCGCCAGGCTGTCCGAGGTCACGTCCCATCCGGGCACGATGGATCGGTCGCCAGCGAACACGCCCACCGCCGGGCAGACGACGGCGCACCCCCGCTCGAGCGGCGCGAGCAGCCGCGCTTCGTCCTGCGCGCGCGCCAGGCGCGGCTCGATCGCGGCCAGCATGCGCCCGTACTGGTCCATCGCCTGCAGCGCCATGAAATGGGCGTCGGCGTCGGGGAATCCCCACCTCACCTGCGCCGCGCGCACCGCATCGGCGAACGGTCCGCCGCCGGGCACGATCACCACCCTGCCCGCGCCGTGCGTCGCCAGCATCGCGAGCCAGGCGCGCAATCGGGGATCGGCATGCAGGCTGCCGCCGATCTTGAACACCCAGATGCCGGAATTCATGTCCTGGTCGGTGGCGAACCACCGCGCTCAGCGGTGAACGACGAACTGGTCCTCGGTGCGCATGAACAGCCGCAGCATGGCCGCCGCCTTGTCGAGGCTCTCCTGGTACTCCGCCTCCATCACCGAATCCATGACGATGCCGCCGCCGGCCCAGGCGTGCATCCAACCGTCGCAATAGACCAGCGTGCGGATGGCGATGCTGGTGTCCATGTTGCCGTCGTGTCCGACGTAGCCGATGGCGCCGCAATACACGCTGCGGCGGTGGGGCTCCAGCTCCTCGATGATCTGCATCGCGCGCACCTTCGGCGCGCCGGTGATGGAGCCGCCCGGGAAACAGCCGCGTAGCAGATCCACCGCATGCCTGCCGGCATCGAGCTCCCCCGTCACCGTGCTGACCAGGTGATGCACGGTGGCGAAGCTCTCGATCGCGAACAGGCTCGGCACCGAGACCGAGCCGATGCGGCACTCCTTGCCGATGTCATTGCGCAGCAGGTCCACGATCATCACGTTCTCGGCGCGATCCTTCGGACTGGCGCGCAGTTCCTCCGCCAGCTCCGCGTCGCGCGCCGGGTCCTCCGAGCGCGGCCGCGTACCCTTTATGGGTTTGGTCTCCACGCGGCCGCCGTCGACCTTCAGGAACCGCTCCGGGGAGGAGCTCAGCACCGTGCCGTAGGGCGTGAGCATGAAGGCCGCGTGCGGCGCGGGATTGAGCTGCCGCAGATACTTGTAGGCATCCCAGGCCACGCCCTCGGCGCGGGCGGAAAACCGCTGCGCGAGGTTGACCTGGTAGCAGTCGCCGTCGCGCAGGTACTTCTTCAGGCGCGCGAAGGCCCGGGCATATTGCTCCTTGCTCATGTTGGCGGTGACCGCGGAGCGCACACTGAAGGAAGGACAGTAAGCCACGGGCATCTCCGCGTGCGCCACCTCGGTGATCGAGCGCCATTCATCCAGCGTGCGCTCGTCCCGGCCGCGCGTGACGATGTGGGCGCGCCGCTCGAGGTGGTCGACGACGATCGCCCAGTCGTAGATCCCGACGGCCATGTCGGGCATCGGCACGTCGGCCTTGGCGATGGCGGGCAGGCGCTCCACGCGGCGGCCCAGGTCGTAGGAGAAGTAGCCGAGGGCGCCGCCGCTGAACGGCAGCCCGCCGAGCGCGGGCACGCGCTCGCCCAGCGTGCGCTTGAGGACCGCGAAGGGATCCTCCCGGGTGACGATCGTTCCCTCGGCCGAGGTGATCTCGGTGTTCTCGCCCCAGGTGGTCAGCGTGGTGTGGGGCTCGGCGCTCAGGATGTCGTAGCAGCCCTGTGCGGAGCGCGGCCGGCCGCTGTCCAGGAAGATGCACCACGGCCGTTCGGCGAGCCGCTCGAATCGCCGCGCGCTGTCGCTCAGGTACGGGATCTCGACAATCCGGGGGTATGCTTTCATCGGTCGGCGGCCAGTCTCGCCACGGCGAGCGCGGGCGCGCACACGGTCGCCATCTCGCGCCACCGCGCCGGTACGCGCATCAGCGTCGCCCACTCCGTGTAGGGGCATTGTAGCCGGCGCGCCAGCTCGCGGGCGACGAAACGGCCGCAGCCGGCGCCCACGACGGTCACGGCGTCGCCGGAACGACGCCGCGACAGCACCCGCTCGAGCGCCGTGCGGATCTGCTGGAGCTGCTCGGTGGCGAGGTGGCGCGCGAGCCGCCGCCACTGCGCGGCGGTCGCCTCGTCGGCATCGCGCCCGAGCATGCGGGCGAGCCGCCGCGCGCAGTCCGCAGGGCTCACGCCCCTGCCGTCCGCCGTCGCCGACTGGTAGTGCCGCGACGGCAGCTGGCCGGTCAGCCGGTAGACATCGCCCATGTTCGCGAACCACTCCGCCGCCACGCCCTGCCACTGGCCGCCGAATGGCACCTGCCGCGCCACGGCCATCACGGGCGTGCGCACCACGCCCGTATACACGAGCTCCTGCTGACGCAGGCGCTCGCCGTCGCTGCCGCCGAGGGCATCGACGCGACCGAGCCGCACGGGCACGATGTCGGTGGTGGTGCTGCCGATATCCACCAGCACCGCCTCGGGACAGCGCCGGGCAACCATCGCCGCGGTCGCGTGCCAGTTGGCGGAGGCGACGGCCTCGATGCGGCGGCGCGCGATCGCCACCGTGCGCAGCCCGGCGCTCGTCGTGTAGACGAGCACGTGGGCGCGCCCTGCGTGCCTGATGAATGTCTGCAGCAGCGTGCGCACCCCGCGACGCCGGTCCGGGAACAGGTCCACGAGTTCCCCCGTCATCGTCACAGCGTGACGGTACGCGGTCAGGTCGTAGTGGCGGTTCAGGTCGAGCAGCACCGCCTCGAGCCGATCCACTCCTTGCCACAGCGGGCAGGGCCACTGCGCCACTTCTCTCAGTCGTCCATCCGCGGCGAGGCATGCGACCTTCACGTGCGCACCGCCGATGTCCCAGCCGAGGATCCCGCGCGGCCTGCTAGCCATGCGCGCCCACCTCCACGCTCCGTCTCTGAAGGGGGAGATTGAACACCGAGGCGTCGTCGGCGCAGACCCGGCGCACGAGCTCGAAGGCGTTAAAGCCGATCGAGGCGCTCAGACCCGCGTAGGCGGTGGTCAGCCGCGGGTTGACCTCCACCACCACCGGTCCGCCTGCGCCGACGATGAGATCGACGCCGACGTACCCGAGCAGTCCCGGCAGCGCCGCCGGCAGTCGCTCGGCGAGCGGCCGCACCGCGGCGAGGTGCTCGATCGCGCCGTTGACGACGACGCCGCTCTGTCGCAGGGCGTCGCCCGCGCGCGTCTGCAGTTGGCGGTTGCAGGCCAGCACCCGTACCCGCCCCGGCGCGCACAGCAGCGAGAGACTGATCGGCTCGCCGGGCAGGAACGGCTGCGCCACGGGTGCGGCGATCTCGGTGGATTCCATCCGCGCTCTCACCGCGGCAGGGTCGCGGAGGTGATAGGTGTGCTCACTGCCGGCGCCCTCGTCGGGTTTCACGACCCACCCATGCGTGCTCGCGGGCAACCGGCTGGCGTCCGATGAGGTGGGAATCACCTCGATGCCGGTGCGCTGCAGCGCCGCCGCGGTCCTGGTCTTGCTGGCGGCAATATGCACGGCGGCCGGATCGCATCCCAGCAACCGCCGGCCACGCGCGACAACGAGGCCGTTCAATCGTTCGAGCAGGCCGCCGGTCTCCGGCGCGATCGGCAGCACCGCATCGGCGGCATCGACGGCCGCCGCCCAACGCGGCCATGGCGCATCCTCCACGTCGACCACCTCGCACCACGCCGGCGGGCGGCTCAGGCGCGTGTCGCGCGCCACCAGCACGCCGAGACCGGCCGTGCCATGGAGATCATGCAATACTGCCTGTAACATCAGCTCGCCCTCGGCGGCCAGCGACTCCGGCAGCATGACGCCCGCGAAACCGCCGCCCGTGACGAATTCGATAATCAGAAGCCGCAACGCCCGCCTCCGTGGAAATCATACCGGTCATCGATCTGAAAGGCGGCCTCGTCGTGCACGCGCGGCGCGGCGATCGCCGCCGCTACGCCCCCCTCGCCTCGCGTCTGTGCCGCTCGAACGAGCCGCTGGCCGTGGCGCGCGCGCTGGTGGCGCTCTGTGCGGTCGGGACGCTTTACGTTGCCGACCTGGACGCCATCGCCGGCGACGGCGATCACGGCGCGGTCCTGCGCCTCCTCCTCGATGCCATGCCGCAGATCGACATCTGGCTGGATGCGGGATACACGACGCCCGAGCGGATAGAACGCGTGGCCTCGGCACGCATCACCCCGGTGCTGGGCAGCGAGTCGATTGCGGATATGACGCATTATCGCCGCCTGCGCGCGAGCGCGCCGGACGCGGTTCTCTCGCTGGATCGTCGCGGCGAGGAGATACTGGGGCCTGCCGAGCTGGCCGCACAACCAGGGCTGTGGCCGCGGCGGGTCATCCACCTCGACCTCGCCCGCGTCGGGTCGGGCGAGGGCCCGGATGTCGCCGCGATCAGCCGCATGCACGCGCTCTCGCCCGCCACTGCGCTGTACGCCGGCGGCGGCGTGCGCGGCGTCGATGACCTGCGCGCCCTCGGCCAGGCCGGGGCGCGCGGCGCCCTGGTCGCGACGTCTCTGCATGAAGGCGGTCTCAGCCCGCAGGATCTGCGACTCTGCGGCGATCGCACGGGGCCATAAAAAAACTGCCCCGGCGCGAGGGCCGGGGCATTGTTGCTACGGGCCCGTGGTGGAGCCCCAGACTTGTTGTTGTTGTCGAAGCGGAACTCAGACCTTCGCCGCGAACGGGTGCGCGGTGGACTTCTTGGCGATGACCTCGGAGGCCTTCGGCTCGCGCTTGACGGCGCGCTTGATGGACTCCTTCACCGCACGGTAGTTGAAGTCCTGGATCTTGGCATCGTCGTCGGCCAGCCAGTGGATGAACACGCCGACGCAGACGAACACGTCATCGGCCTCGTTGGCCGGAATGGTGCCGTCCTCGACGCACTCGGTGACGGCCATCGCGACACCGCGCTGGGCCGGTCCGAACATCTGCACCGCCTGCTTGGCGCCCTTGATGGTCACCTTGTTGAACATCACGGTGCTCGGCTTGCACGCGAGATTCGGCGCAACCACGGCCAGCAGGGAGGTAAAGCCATCCTTGTTGTTGACCAGCGCGTTGGCGAAGGCAACTTCGGCAGCGCTGCCGCGGGGTCCGATGATGAGGTCGATGTGGGCAACTTCATTGCCGTCGCCGACCAGGGATTCGCCGACCAAAGTTCTGTCAATAACTGCCATGGTTTTTCCTCCTTTGGAAACACTAGAGTTTGTTGATGGTTCTCCGACAAGAGCCTTGAAGATAGACATAGCTCGTCACCCCGTTGCTTATTAGGACGGACCGACTGGCCCGGCCACATCGGCTGGCCACTTATGGGATTGGTATGCTGAAGTCGCGGACTTTAACTCGTCTTCTCGAGGAGGGCGTCGAAGCGGCAGGCGGCTAACGAAGTGACAGTCAAATCCGCGCTGGTCCCCGGGTTGATTCCCTCCTCTTTTAGATTTTTGTCCAGCCCCAGCAGTATGGGCACCGCTGTATCGGGATTGTCGCACGCTTTGATATGGGTTTCCACTGCCCGGAAGCGCGCGCGAACCGCCTCGGCCGCCTCCGGCCCGTGCTTGCGCAGGACGTGGGAATCCGGAAATTCCGACGCGAATCGCAGGTAGCAGGCCACCGCGGTCCATTCCGGCCCCCATCCGCGCGCCGCCGCCGCTGCGACCGCCGGCATGCCGAACGCGAATATGTCGGCGTAGTCGGTGGCGTACTGAGAGGCGATGCGGTCGCGCTGCGCTGCGGCGCGCATGGCCTCGAGCAGCGTGACCGTCGGGACATCGGCCACGTCCTGCGTCGAGCTGCGGCCCAGCCCCGCCGGATTGGCCAGGCGTATGGCCCGGTAGGCCGCGACCGCATCGCCTACCGTCAACCCCCGCAGCACCCGACGCAGACGATCGCGCAGCCCCGCCGAACCATCGCCATCCAGCACCGCGTGCGCCAGCGGTGCCAGCAGCAGCACGATGCCGAGATTGGTGTTGCAGCCGACCGCCGCAAAGGTTGCCTCCACGCAGCCGAGGATCCGCTCCCCCACCGTCAGCCCCGGCAGGGAGATGACGCCGGCGATCGCCTCGGCGCTGCGGAAAAAATCATCGGCGATCATCCGATGGCCGCCGCCGTGGACGCTGACGTTGCCCGGCTTCAGCGCCTGCACCTCGAGTCGGCAGACCTCCCGGACGGTAGCGGCGACCGCCTCCGGGGACAGCGCCGCCATGCTCAGGGCAATGCCTGCAGCGGCGCGTCCGCGGCGATGCGCGCGAAGAAATGGTCCGCCAGCCGCGCGGCAAGATCCACGGACGTGACGGTCTGCAACCCCTGCCAGGCCGGGATGCTGTTGACCTCGGTCACGGTGTAGCCGCCGCCGCGCAAAGGCATGAGGTCCACGCCCGCGTAGTCGATGTCGACGGCGCGCGCCGCGGCCACGGCCAGGCGGCTCAACTCGCCATCCAGCGGCAGCGCCGCGCAGTCTCCGCCCTGCGCGCGGTTGGTCAACCAGTGGCGGGCATTGCGACGGTACATGCCCGCCACGGCCTGGCCGCCGATGACGAACACGCGCAGGTCGCACCACTCGCTGCCGATCCTCTCGACGAACTCCTGCAGGTAGTACACGCCGTTCAGGCCCTCCTCGTCGGCGAGATCGGCCGGCGACTCGATCAACCGCACGCCGATGCCCTGGGAGCCGAACAGCGGCTTGGCGATCAGTCTGCGGCCGCGGCCGGTCTGCGCGATGACCACCGCGCGCGCCTGCGTCGGCGACTCGCATATCCACGTCTCGGGCGTCGGCAGGCCCGCGCGCTTGAGCAGGAAACTGGTCATCGCCTTGTCGACCGTGCGCTCGATCGCGCGCGCGTCATTGTAGACCCGCACGCCCATCTCGCGCAGCGCGTGGAGGATGTCGAGGCGGAGGATCACCTGCTCGAGCGTGCCGCCCGGGATGCCGCGCACGAACACGCCGCTCGGCAGCAGATCGAAGGTCGGAATGACGATCCGCGGCGGCGCGCCGGAGAGGTCGAGGTGACAGGCGAGCGAGGAGACGTACTCGCCGGGATGGCCGCGCGCGGCGAACACGCGCTTCAACTCGCGCCCATGCCAGCCCGGCTCGTCGGTGATGATGACCACGCGCGGATCCCGCGCCGCGATGTCGATCGGCACGCCCATGCCCTTGTCGCCTTCCCGTACCACCTCGCGGTGTTCCCCGCCTGCCGCGCGATCAGGAAACGCCGAAGGAGCGGTCGAGAAGTTCCTCGTGGAGCGCGCCGGCCTGGAACGTGCGGCCGGTCTTCATCGAGGTCACCACGGCGCGCGCCGGGCTGAACAGCATCGGGTCGATCCTGTAGAAGTCGTAGCCGTAGTCCTTGAAGATCTGCGCGAAGGGTTTGCCGAAGTCGCGTGAGCCGTTGCTGGGCAGCTTGATCGCCAGCTCCTGCGCCGCCTCGTCCCCACTGGCCACGAACAGGTGCACCTGGCCTCCGAAGATGATCGCGTCGTTGGTGCGACCCATGGCATTGAGGAAGTCGGGGGCCGGCGGGCACAGCGGCGCGCTGGCCGCGCCGTCGACGATCTCCTCGAGGGGGAACCCGACCGCGTGCACCTTGTGCATCGCCACCTCCAGTACCCGGCCGACCACCTGCACCGAACCGGCGAGACTCGAGGTCGGCGTGAGGATCAGCGTCAACCGCCGCGGCCTCACCTTGCACATCTCGGCGATCTTCTGCGTGAGCTCCACGGGCGGCGCCTTGTCGACCTCGATCACCATGACGGCGGCGCCCGCGCGATCGCGGTAGGCGAGCTCGTGGAAGAGCTCCTCGCGGCTGCCGAGCGCGCGCGCCGGCCCGGAACCCAGCGCATTGAAGCCCTCCCTGCCGGAGCCGTGACTGAGGCTCCAGCCGGCATACTGGCTGGCCAGGCACGCGAGCACGGGGTTGGTCGAGTGCACGTCGATGTGCCACTTCCAGCGCCCGAACACGTTCGCGGAACGGATCCGAGCGCGCCCCATGCCGCCCATGCAGATCTCGGTGATCATGCGCCCGACCTCCAGGCCGCCGGCGACGTCGATGCCGGCATCGACGATGCGCACCCCGTTCTTCAGCCGGTAGACTTTCACGCGCAACGCCTGCTGATTGTCGACCAGGTTCTCCACGATCGGCGCGGCAAGGGTATTCACGCTTACCGGCGCGCTGGCGGCGCCGGCCGTCCGCCTGCGGCTGCTCGTCTTGCTCTTGGCCGTCACTCTGGCGGCGGCCTTCTTGGCACGCGCCTTTTTCTTCCTGGCTGCCATCGTTCGTCCTCTTCAATCTCCTGGCCGGCGTCGCGGCCTGTGTATCGGTGCGGGGAATCCGCGTCGTGCGGTCCGGGTCCAAAACAGGGCCGCTATCCTAATCGCTTTCCGCGGCCATTGTCTCCCGCACCAGCGCCGCGAGCTGCCGGCATCTGCGGCGCACGACCTCGATGGCCTGCTCGGCATCGGCGCCTTCGCCGCGGATGGTGCACAGCGGGCTCCCCGCGGTGATGCGCGCTCCCGGCGGCGGGACGTCCGCGACCCATTCGGGCCACGCGCCGGAGACCGGGATCGTCAGCACCCGGGGGGCGTAAAAAACAATCTGCGCGCGCGAACCGGCCACCGGCGCCGGCCGCCGCAGCCTGCCCTGACAGGCCTGCACATGGAGGGAGAACGCGGAGGGCGGATCGGTCTCGAACAGCTCGAAGGAGGCCGGCGGGCGCGGATTGACATCGACGAGCAATGGCCGGCCCGGCTGCACGAGCACGAAGTCGAATCCGCACAGGCCGCGCAGTCCGAAGGCCCTGGCCAATCGCACACACCACTGCGAGAGCAGGCCGATCGAATCCCCGCCGGAGGGCTCGGTCACCAGGCCACTGTGCTGGTATGGCGTCAGCAGGTCCGGCTGCGCGCACCAGTGGCGGCAGGAACCGACCAGCTCCGCGTTATCGGAGCCGTCGGCGAGCATCAATGCGGACATGGACACGCCCTGCACCCGGCGTTGCGCATAATGACCGGCGCTGATCGGACGGCCGCCGCGCGCCGCCCGCACGTGCGCGCCCCCGCAGCCCCCGATCTCCTTCTCCAGCCATCCGTCCGCAGGAATCGTCCCGGCGATCACCGTCTCGGGGAAATCGATCCGCTGGCCGCGCAGCGCCGGAAACAACGTCGCCGGCTGAACGACCGCCCGCACCGTCCGCGCGTCGTTGCCGAGGACCGGCGCAAGCCGCTCCAGATCCTCCAGCAGCTCCGGCGCGGATTCCAAACCGCTGCCGCACACGATGAAGTCGGGCCGATGGGCCGTGGCGATATCGCGGGCGGCCGCCAGCAGCGCATCGCGGTCGAGTCCCGCGCCGTTTGGCGGCACCACCCGCGCAATCACGCTCGCCGCGCGGGTGTCACAGTCGCCGAACAGGTCGATCGCGTAAACGGCGTACCCGCACCGGCGCGCCGCCTGCGCGAGCGCGCGCGCCGAGAGCGAAACGACGAGAACGCCCGGTACCGGCAACTACAGCTGCGCGGCGAACTCGCGCGCCACCTCGAAGGCCTCCGGAAAGCTCAGGTACAAGGGCTTCTCGGCGTCGATCATGAGCTGGAACAGGCGGGTGTGGACCTTGTACTTGACGTCGCCCACGGCGAGCGCACCGATGCCCACGGCCTGCTTGGGCGTGTCGGCGAGCACCTTGCCCATGTCGAGCTCGCCGATCCCCTCGATGCCGAGCGGCGGCACGGCGTTCACGTCCGCGGCCACGATCATGCGCGGCGCGCTGCGCAGCATGCCGGCGCTCAGCACCTGCACGCCGGCGCGGGCGGCGCTGAGCACGATGTCGGCGTCCTGCAACAGCGCGACGATACCCTCCGGCGAGCTGCCCTCCGCTCCGTGCATGCGCGTGCCGAATCGCTTGTTGTATTTCTCCGCCAGGTCATCGGCGATCGCCTTGCGCTGGTGGCTCACCAGGAAGGCCTCGGCGCCTTCGCGCGAGGCCAGCATGCCGGCGCAGACCGCCACCGGGCCGGTACCGCCGAAGATGTAGACGCGCTTGCCCTTCAGGTCGCCGCCGCCGCGCTTCACGCTCCAGCGCTCCACGCAGGCCATGAGCGCGGCGGCGGTGGTGATTGCGCCGCTCGGGTCGAGGAACACCGAGACCTCGAACGGCGGGACCATCGCCCCCTTGGCCGCGTCGAGCATGTCCAGCGATAGGCCCAGATCGCGCCCGCCGATGAAGATGCCGGTCCGCTTCACGCCTTTCGGTCCGCGCGAGAAGATGGTGTCCTGGGTCAGGGCGGGGATGTCCTCGAGCGCGACGTCGCTGTATGGAACGACCGCATCGTAGTTCGCCTCGTAGGCCATGTTGATGTCGAACGGACTTACGTTCTTGGTGGGGTTGAACATGTGCAGGATGTACTGGCTGTTCTTGGCCCGGCGATCCTTGCAGTTCCGGCGATCCGCTGTCGTCTCGTTCATGATGCCCGCTCTTGATGGTATGAATGGTCGATGTCGAGGACGGCGCCGGACGCGGGTCCGGCCGCCTCTCGGTCAGCTGCTGAGTGCCTGGGCGCGGGCACCCTGTCGTGTGCGCGTCTCCTGCACGGCCAGGCCGCGATTCAGCCCACGCACCACCACGAACTCCAGCGCGGTGTCCCGCCAGCGCGCGCGGGCGTCGGCCTGCGCCGCCAGCGCCGCGGAATCGTCCGGGAACAGCGCGAACCCCGTCGGCCCCCAGGAGGTCTGCCCTACGCCCCTGACCCCCTGTCCGAGCAGCCACTCGAGCACCGCTGCCACCCGCGGGCTGCTGTAACGGCCGCCCTGCGCCGAGGCGAACATTTCGCCCATCGCATCCTGCACGACCTTGACCGCCTGGGCGAACACCTCGAACTGTCTCTCCGCCAGCGCCGGCAGCATCTGCACCAGCACGCGGCGGCTCAGCTCGGCCGCCGTCGCCGCACTCATCGTCGGCAACTGCGCGAACGCCTCGGCCTCGCCGGCGCCATGCACGCCCTGCCGGTTGTGATCGAATATCAGCAGGACCCGCCACTGTTCCGGGAACGGCAGGCGCGCCACGACCGGCGGCACGACCGTTTCCTGGCCGCGCCCGCCGTCGAGGATGAAGCCACCCTGCTCGGAGGCGGCTATGCCGATGCCGGAACGCAGCCCGCGCCCCATGAGGCTCGCCAGTTCCGCCGCGGTGAGAGCGAGGCCGGCGAGGCGGCCGGCGGCCGTGCCGACGGCGAGCGCCATCTGGGTGCCGGAGCCGAGGCCGACGTGCTCGGGGATGGCCTGCAGCAGGCGCAGGTTGATGCCCATGGTGAGGCCGAGCCGTTCGCGGATGGTCTGCAGGTAGCCACTGGCGCGATCGGCGCCCGGTCCCTCCACCGTCACGGCATCGGCGCGGGCGGCGGTCAGCCGCGTAGCCACGCCGGTGATCGGCAGTCCCAGACTCACGAAGCGGCGGCCGTAGCCGCCCTCCATGTCGACGAAGCCGAGGTGCAGGCGCGCCGGCGCATCAACCAACACGATGTGCGTGGAGTCGTGCGCACGCTCGGATGCCATGGGTGTGAGGGTCCCCGGAGTTCGGATGCAACGAATGTTTGGTCCAGCAGGCGGCAGTATACCGAACGCGTCCCGGCCTCGCAGCCGGCCGCATCGTGCCCGCGCGGGCACGGCCCCACGCCGCGGCCGCCGCCCCTGCTCCCGCACGTGACTGTGGCCGCGATCGGCATAGTGTGTTAATTTCTCCAGCCTCTGCGCAGGGGCCGCGGTGCCCGCGCCCGTGGTCAAAGAATCAACGAGAACTCGCTGCCGCGTCAGCGGGGGAACAACCATCAGAGCGCCATGAATCCAGCCACCGCAGCGTCGCCGACGGCGAAGTCGGATGCCCGCACACACACCTCCGTCACTTGTCCTTTCTGCAGTCTGCTCTGTGATGACCTCGAGATCGCCGATCGTGGCGGCAAACTGACCGTCAGCGCGGGCGACTGCGCACGCGCCAGGGGTGGTTTCGAGCGCGAGTACGCCGTCCTCTCCCCGCAGGCCGACGGCAGCAACGTCAGTATGGAAAAGGCCGTGGCTGCGGCGGCGAAGCTGCTGCGCGGCGCGCGGCATCCGCTCTTTGGCGGCCTCGGAACCGACGTGGCCGGCATGCGCGGGCTGCTGGCGCTGGCCGACAGGACCGGCGGCATCGTCGATCACATGCTCGGTGACACCATGTACCGCAACATCCTCGCCATGCAGGACCGCGGCTGGGTCATGACGACCATGACCGAGGTGCGAAACCGCGCCGATGTCGTCGTGTTCGCCAATCTCGACGCGGTCAGCGATCACCCCCGCTTCTTCGAGCGCAGCATCTGGAATGCCGACTCCATGTTCGGCCTGCCGACGCGATCGCGCCAGATTGTCTACCTGGGCGACGGGCTGAACACCAATCCCGGCGTCAGCCCGGACGGACGCAAGCCCCTGCACCTGAAGAACGAGCCGGAACGGCTGGGCGAGTTGATCGGCGCCCTGCGCGCGCTGCTGGCCGGGCAGAGCCTGCAGGCGGACACGGTGGCCGGCGTGAAGGTCGGCGAGCTGGCGAAGCTGCTCGAGATCATGAAGGCCGCGAAGTACGGCGTCATCATCTGGTCGCCGCCGCGGCTGCCCTTCGCGTCCGCCGATCTCATCGTCGAGGCGATGTGCGACCTGGTGAAGGAGCTCAACGCGCACACCCGCTTCTCCGGCTTCGCCCTCGGCGGCAACGAGGGCATCCTGACCGCCGGCGCCGTCTGCGCCTGGCAGAGCGGCTACCAGCTGCGCACCGATTTCGGCACCGGCTACCCCGAGTTCGACCCCACGCGCAACGCCACGGCGAGGCTGCTCGAAAACGACGACGTCGATCTGCTGCTGTGGACCTCGACCTTCCTTACCGGCCAGACGCCGCCCAGGACGAAGGCGCCGACCATCCTGCTGGCGCCGCCGCTGGCCGGCCTGGAGACGCGTTGCGCGGTCTACATTCCCGTGGGCACGCCGGGGGTCGACCACCGCGGCCAGATGTGCCGGGCCGACAACGTCGTGTCGTTGCCCCTGCACCAGGTGCGCGAATCGGCGCTGCCCAGCGTGGCCAGCGTCTGCAACCTACTCCTGCAGTCCCTGTAACAGGCCCCCCATGCTGATCAAGCTCACTGGCGGTATCGTCTACGACCCCATGCACGGGGTAAACGGTCAGGTGCGCGACATCTACGTCCGCGATGGCCGGGTCGTGTCCACTCCACCCGCCGACCAGCGCATCGACGAGGAATACGACCTGCGCGGCAAGGTGGTGATGGCCGGCGCCATCGACCCGCACTCGCACATCGGCGGCGGCAAGGTGAACATCGCCCGCACGCTGCTGCCGGAGGATCACCGCCCGCACCCGATACCGCGCACGCCCTTGACGCGATCCGGCACCGGCCGCGCGGCGCCATCGACCATCACCACCGGCTATCGGTATGCCGAGATGGGCTACACCGCCGTGTTCGAGCCGGCGATGCTGCCGTCCAACTCACGCCAGGCGCACATGGAGATGGCCGATACCCCGATCATCGACAAGGGCGCCTACGTCATGCTCGGCTCCGACGACTACCTGCTGCGGATGATGGCGGCGGGCAAGACGCAGGAGGAGATCAACGACTACATCGCCTACACCATCGTGGCCGCGCAGGCGCTGGCGGTGAAGGTGGTGAACCCGGGAGGCATCAGCGCCTTCAAGTTCAATCAGCGCAACCTGGACCTGGACGAGAAGAACAGCCACTACGGCGTCACCCCGCGTCAGATCCTGCAGACCCTGGCGCGGGGCGTGAAGGAACTGGGCGTCCCCCACCCGCTGCACATACACGGCTGCAACCTGGGCGTGCCGGGCAACATGCAGACCACGCTCAACACCATCACCGGCGTGGAGGGCCTGCCGATCCACCTGACGCACATCCAGTTCCACAGCTACGGCACCGAGGGGGACAAGAAGTTCTCCTCCGGCGCCGCGCAGATCGCCGAGGCCATCAACCGGCACAAGCACGTTTCCGCGGACGTGGGCCAGATCATGTTCGGCCAGACGGTCACCGCCTCCGGCGACAACATGGCGCAGTTCCGCAATCGCGGCTTCGCGACACCCAACAAGTGGGTGTGCATGGACATCGAATGCGACGCCGGCTGCGGCGTGGTGCCGTTCCGCTACCGCGACCAGAATTTCGTCAACGCGCTGCAATGGGCGATCGGCCTGGAGATCTTCCTGCTGGTGGAGGACCCCTGGCGCGTGTTTCTCACCACCGATCACCCCAACGGCGCGCCGTTCACCTCCTACCCGCACCTCATCAGGCTGCTCATGGACAAGAGCTTCCGCGACGCGAGCTTCGAGCGCCTGCATCCGGAGGCGCAGGCGATGAGCACGCTGAAGTCCATCCAGCGCGAGTACTCGCTCTACGAGATTGCCATCATGACGCGCGCGGCGCCGAGCCGCAGCCTGGGCCTGGGGGATCGCGGCCACCTGGGCGAGGGCTCGGCCGGCGACATCACCGTCTATACGCCGCACGACGACAAGCAACGCATGTTCGAGAGGCCCGATTACGTCTTCAAGGACGGCACGCTGGTGGCGAGAAACGGCAGGATCGTCAGAGTGACCGACGGCGGCACCCACACACTGCGCCCCGGCTTCGAGAAGTCCGTACTGAAGCCGCTGCGCGCGTATTTCGAGCAGTTCCACACCGTGCGGCCGGAGAACTTCCGCGTCAGCGACGAGGAGATCGTCAACGAGGGCCGGGGCCGTGTCATCGTCAACAAGCTCCGTGCGGGCTCCCGGGGATAGGCAATGAAGATCAACGGCGTCGAAATCGAAGACACCTTCGCGGAGGCGTTCCCGATGCGGGCGACCCGCATCATCGTCACCGCCGTCAACCGCCGCTGGACGCTCAATGCCGCCAACGCCGCCACCGGCTTCGCCACCTCGGTGATCGCCTGCGGCTGCGAGGCGGGCATCGAGCGCGAGCTCAAGCCGACCGAGACGCCCGACGGGCGGCCGGGCGTGTCCATGCTGCTGTTCACGATGTCGAGCAAGGAGATGGCCAAGCAGGTGCAAAACCGCATCGGCCAGTGCGTCCTGACCTCGCCCACCAGCGCCTGCTTCGCCGGCATCGGCCCCAGGGAGGGCGAGAGACTCGCGCTGGGCAAGAACCTGCGCTTCTTCGGCGACGGCTATCAGATCTCCAAGAAGATCGACGGCGCGCGCTACTGGCGGGTGCCGGTGATGGACGGGGAGTTCCTCTGCCAGGAGAACACGCGCATGGTCAAGGCGATCGGCGGCGGGAACTTCCTGGTCCTCGCGGAGACTCAAAAACAGGCACTGGCCGCCTGCGAGAAGGCGATCGCCGCGATGAAGAGGATACCCAACGTCATCATGCCGTTCCCCGGCGGGGTGGTGCGCTCCGGTTCCAAGGTGGGTTCGAAATACAAGGCCCTGCCCGCGTCCACCAACGACGCCTACTGCCCGACCCTGAAGGGGCAAGTGAAGTCCGCCCTGCCGCCCGAGGTCGGCTCGGTGATGGAGATCGTCATCGACGGGCTCGACGAGGCCGCCATCCGCGCGGCGACCAGGGCCGGCATACGCGCCGCCTGCTCGCTGGGCCGAAGGCGGGGCATCGTGCGAATCTCGGCCGGCAACTACGGCGGCAAGCTCGGCCCCCACCTCTTTCACCTGCGAAAGATCCTGAAATGAAGGCCCTGACACTCACCCTTAAGGCCGCGCCCGCGCAGCGCGTCGACCTCGCGCCGATCACGCCGGAGCGGTTGCGTGGCAAGAAGGCGGCGGAGATCGGGAAGATCCGGCTGCAAAGCGGCAACCGCACCGTCGCCGTCGCCGAGCTGTTCACGGTGACCGCCGGGGACAGCGAGGCGATCGTCATCCGCAGGTGCACCGAGAAGTTCGACAACGTCGGGGCCGGCATGGCCTGCGGTTCGATCACCGTGCACGGCAGCACCGGTTTCCGGACCGGAGCGCAGATGACGGGCGGCACGCTGACCGTGCGCGGCAGCACGCTGGATTGGGCCGGCACCGGGATGGCCGGCGGTACGATGGTCATCCACGGCGACACCGGTCGTTGCCTCGGTGCAGCATGGCCCGGCGACGCCCAGGGCATGCGCAACGGCACGATTATTGTTTGTGGCAATGCCGGGGAGCGCGTCGGCGACAAGATGCGCCGGGGGGCCATCGTCATCGAGGGCAACGCCGGCGATTACTGCGGCGCTCGAATGATCTCGGGGTCGATACTCGTATGCGGCAAAGCAGGGGATTTCATCGGCTACTCCATGAAGCGCGGCAGCATCTTGCTGACCCGTGCTCCGAGGCTGCCCGCCACCTTCAACGACTGTGGCACCTTCGAATTCGGATTCCTGCCGCTGCTGCTGCGCAGCCTGGGCAGGCTGAGCCGCCGCGCCGCCGCCCTGAGTAGGCGCGCCGGCGCACGCGCCCGGCGTTACGCGGGCGACCTCGCCAACGTCGGCAAGGGCGAACTGCTCGTCCTGCGCTGATTACACCACCTCAACACCCGCTCCAACACAGGAAGGATCTCTCTGTGAGCACGGCATCCGTCACCAAGATCAAGAAACCGCGCGGTACCCCGCGCGGCCGCCAGGTGGACCCCAAGGCACTCGCGGAGGTGCGCGCGCTGCTCGGTGACGCTCCCCGGCGGCGCGACCTGCTCATCGAACACCTGCACCGCATCCAGGATCAATACAGGCAGATCTCGGCCGCACACGTGGTGGCCCTGGCCGAGGAGATGAACCTGCCGACCACGGAGGTCTACGAGGTCGCCACCTTCTACCACCATTTCGACGTGGTGAAGGAGGGCGACGCGGCGGTTCCGGCGCTCACGGTGCGCGTATGCGACTCCGTCACCTGCGAGATGTTCGGCGGCAAGACGCTGCTCGCGGACCTGCAGGCGCGGCTGGGACCCGGGGTGCGGGTGAAGGCCGCCCCGTGCGTCGGCCGCTGCCACGGCGCCCCCGTCGCGGTGGTCGGCACCAATCCCGTCGACAATGCCACCGCCTCGAGCGTGGAGGCGGCCGTCAGGAACGGCCAGCACGCGGCCGCGGTCCCGAAGGTGATCGGCTACGAGGACTACCGGGCCGGCGGCGGCTACGCCACCCTGCTGAAGTGCGTCGGCGGCGAGCTGAGCGCGGAAACCGTGGTCAAGACGCTGGAGGACTCCAACCTTCGCGGTCTCGGAGGCGCGGGATTCCCGGCGGGCCGGAAGTGGCGCATCCTTCGCGATCAGCCCAGGCCGCGGATGATCGCCGTCAACATCGACGAGGGCGAGCCGGGCACTTTCAAGGACCGCTATTACCTCGAGCGCGACCCGCATCGCTTCCTCGAGGGCATGTTGATCGCCGCCTGGGCGATTGAATGCGACGACGTCTACATCTATCTTCGCGACGAGTACGCGGGCGTGCGGGCGGCACTCAGCGCGGAACTGGATGCGCTGCTGCGCAACCCGCCCTGCCCGATGCCGAAGAACATCCAGCTGCGGCGCGGGGCCGGGGCCTACATCTGCGGCGAGGAGTCCGCGATGATCGAGTCGATCGAGGGCAAGCGCGGCATGCCGCGCCTGCGTCCGCCCTACGTCGCCCAGGTCGGCCTGTTCAGCCGCCCGACGCTCGAGCACAACATGGAGACGCTTTACTGGGTCCGCGACATCCTCGAGAAGGGGGCGGCCTGGTTCACCTCCCACGGCCGCAACGGGCGCAAGGGGCTGCGTTCGTTCTCGGTGAGCGGACGCGTGCAGAAGCCCGGCGTGCACCTCGCCCCGGCCGGCATCACCATGCAGGAGCTGATCGACGAGTACTGCGGCGGCATGCTTCCCGGACACACCTTCTATGGCTACTTCCCGGGCGGCGCCTCGGGCGGCATCCTGCCCGCGTCGATGGGCAACATCCCCCTGGACTTCGATACCCTCAACCAGTATGGCTGCTTCATCGGCTCGGCGGCGATCGTCGTGCTCTCCGACACGGACAGTGCGCGCGGCGCGGCCCTGAACGCGATGCGGTTCTTCGAGGAGGAGTCCTGCGGCCAGTGCACGCCCTGCCGCGTGGGCACGGCCAAGGCCGTGAAACTTATGGAAAAGAACGAATGGGACGCCGAGCTGCTCGAGGAGCTCGCCGGCGCCATGGCCGACGCCTCGATCTGCGGCCTCGGACAGGCGGCGCCCAATCCGCTACGTTGCGCGATGAAGTACTTCCCGCAAGAATTCAAGAAGTGACCCAGCCGAGCTGAACCCCATGGCCGCCCATCCCGCAGACATACCATTGCCCGAGACCACCACCTTCACGCTCGATGGCCGCAGCATCCAGGCGCTGCCGGACGAGACCATCCTCCAGGCCGCCAAGCGCGTCGGCATCGACATCCCGCACCTGTGCTACAAGGACGGCTATCGACCCGACGGCAATTGCCGGGCGTGCGTGGTCGAGATCAAGGGCGAGCGCGTACTGGCGCCATCGTGCTGCCGCGCCCCGACCGCAAACATGGAGGTCGCCGCCAGGAGCGAGCGCGCCGTGAAGTCGCAGAAGATGGTGGTCGAGCTGCTGCTCGCGGACATCCCGGGGCAGGGCAAATCGCCGTACTCGCCGCGCTCGGAGCTGGACAGGTGGGCCGCGCACCTCGGCGTCGGCAATCCGCGCTTCGAGGCCCGGCACCAGCCCGCCAGCGACCTCAGCAATCCGGCCATCGCGGTGAACCTCGACGCCTGCATCCAGTGCACGCGCTGCGTGCGCGCCTGCCGCGAGGTGCAGGTCAACGACGTCATCGGCTACGCCTTCCGCGGGCATCATTCCAAGATCGTCTTCGATCTCGACGACCCGATGGGCGAGAGCACCTGCGTGACCTGCGGCGAGTGCGTGCAGGCCTGCCCCACCGGCGCCCTGATGCCGGCCAAGAACGTCGGCCAGGCCAAGATCGACCGGCAGGTGAACTCCGCCTGCCCCTACTGCGGGGTGGGCTGCCTGCTCACCTTCAACGTGAGCAACGAGCGGATCATGTACGTCGACGGCCGCGACGGGCCGGCGAACCTGAGCCGCCTGTGCGTGAAGGGACGCTACGGTTTCGACTACGTGCACAACCCCCTGCGGCTCACCAAGCCGCTCATCCGCCGCGCCGACGCGCCGAAATCGCCCGCGCTCATCCCGCCTGGGCAGGCGAGCAAGTACTTCCGCGAGGCGAGCTGGGAGGAGGCGCTCGACCTCGCCGCCGCCGGACTGCGCAGGATCCGCGACGAGCACGGCCCCAACGCGCTCGCCGGCTTCGGCAGCGCCAAGGGCAGCAACGAGGAGGCTTACCTGTTCCAGAAGCTGGTGCGCACCGGGTTCAGAACCAACAACGTCGATCACTGCACGCGCCTGTGCCATGCCTCCTCGGTAGCGGCGCTGCTCGAGGGTATCGGCTCCGGCGCGGTGTCCAACCAGGTGGCGGACGGCACGGCGGAGTCCGAGGTCATAGTCATCATCGGGGCGCGCCCGACCGTGAATCATCCGGTCGCCGCCACCTTCATGAAGAACGCGGCGAAGGAAGGCAAGAAACTCATCGTCATCGGCCCGCAGCTCACGGAACTGGCGCGCTACGCGACGCATTACCTGCAGATCCGCCCGGGCTCCGATGTCGCGCTGCTCAACGCCCTGATGAACGTCATCGTCAGCGAGGGTCTGCAGAACGACGCCTACATCGCGGAGCACACGGAAGGATTCGAGGCGCTGCGCAAGAAGGTGCTGCAGTACACGCCCGAGAAGATGTCCGCGATCTGCGGCATCGACCCGGAGAAGATCCGCGTGGTGGCGCGCCTGTACGCCAGGTCCAAGGGCTCGATCATCTTCTGGGGGATGGGCATCTCCCAGCACATCCATGGCACCGACAATTCCCGCTGCCTCATCGCGCTCGCGCTGATGACCGGTCAGATCGGACGCCCGGGCACGGGCCTGCACCCCCTGCGGGGCCAGAACAACGTCCAGGGCGCCTCCGACGTCGGACTCATTCCGATGGTCTTCCCGGACTACCAGCGGGTCGACAATCCGGAGGCCAACGCCTACTTCGAGAAACTCTGGGGCACGAAACTCGACCCCAAACCTGGCCTGACCGTGGTGGAGATCATGCACGCCGTGCACGACGGCAAGCTGCACGGCATGTACGTCATGGGCGAGAACCCGGCCATGTCGGATCCGAACCTCAACCACGCGCGCCTGGCGCTCTCGGAACTCAAGCACCTGGTGGTGCAGGACATCTTCTTCACCGAGACGGCGAGCTACGCCGACGTCGTCCTGCCCGCGTCGGCCTTCCCGGAGAAGACGGGTACCTTCACCAACACCGACCGGCGCGTGCAGCTCGGCAGACAGGCTATAAAGCCCCCTGGCGAGGCCAGGCAGGATCTCTGGATCATCCAGGAGATCGCCCGCCGAATCGGCCTGGACTGGAATTACGGCGGTCCCAAGGACGTCTGGAACGAGATCCGGAAGGCCGCGCCGAGCATGGCCGGGATCACCTGGGAGCGGCTCGAATCGGAGGATTCGGTCACCTACCCCTGCGAGAAGGAGGGCGACCCCGGCGAACCGGTGATCTTCACCGACCGGTTCCCGACCAAGTCCGGGCGGGCACGGTTCGTCCCTGCGGACTACTCCTCGGCCGCGGAGCTGCCCGACCAGGAGTTCCCGTACGTCTTCATCACCGGGCGCCTGCTCGAGCACTGGCACACGGGCAGCATGACCCGCATGGCGACCGTCCTGGACGCGATCGAGCCCGGGCCGACGGTCATCGTGCACCCTGACGACGCGGCACGGATCGGCATCGGTCCCGGCGCGCTCGTTACGGTGGAGTCGCGCCGCGGTCAGGTGACCGCGCAGGTGCGGGTCAGCCGCGAGGTCCAGGTCGGCAGCGTCTTCATGGCCTTCGCCTTCAACGAGGCGGCCGCCAACCTCATCACCAACGAGGCCCTGGACCCGTACGGGAAGATCCCGGAATTCAAGTTCTGCGCCGTCCGCCTCAGCCGTGCCGCGGCCTGATCGGACGGCGGCCTAGGGACCCCCGCCATTGTCAGGCGCCGGGACGGAGATCCCCGTCCCGGCGGCTCCGCCCGAGCTCACGAAGCCGCGAGGCCCTGGGCACATTCGCGCGATTTGCGCACTGCAGCGCCTGAATTCCGCTCGCCGAGGCGGTCCCGGCTCTGGCTCACACCGCGAATTTATGGAAAATTACCGGCAAGGGTACGGGGCGGCCCGCCGACGGCGGGTCGCGACGACGACGCTAAGGAGGAGCCTGCAGATATGGCGCGATACAAAGACGTCTTTGAACTGAGTGTGCAAGACATCGAGCTCATCGAAAGGGCGCTGAGACACGAGATCGGCGAGCTGAGCGGGCACCTGCACGTCAGTCCGATGGAGGCCGCCCACGGGCATCGCGAGGACGAGGCGCACATCCGGCGGCTGCACGAGGTGTTGGGCAAGCTGCACAATCAGAAGATTTTCTACGGCCAGGCCAACCAGACCGGGATACCGATCTCCGGTTGACGGTGCAGCAGCGCGGCGCCGCCGAGCGTCGAGCCCGGCGGCACCGCCATAGGTGGGCGTGCGCCTACTGCGCGGCCTCGGAAGTCAACTCCAGCGGCCCCACCGCGGTAAGCCGCAGGTACTCCTCGAGCACGGGATCTGTCCCGGGCGCGCTGTCCGCAGGTGCCGGCACCAGCGTGTGGATCTCGTAAAAATACCCGGGAACCTGTTCCGACACCGTGAAGCTGTATGCCTTTCCCTTCAATTTGCGGAATCTCTCGTTGAGCTCGGCCTTCGGATCGTCCACGTAGGGGGTGATCGTGATCCGCTTCGCCGGCACCTTCTTGCCGCCGAATTCGACCTCGGTATCGGCAATCTGGGCATCGGTCGCCAGCGCGTACTTGATCCTCTGCTGGAAGTAGCGCGCACCGCCTTCGGTCAGGCGCTTCATCTCGAGGACATCCCCCTGCAGAAAGATGGCGAGCAGCACGTTCCCGTTGATGGCCTCATAGGGGGGGACGGCGAGGTGGCGCTGGCCGCTGAAGAAGTCGACGATCGCCTTTTTCATTCCTTCGGGCAGCAGCTCGGTGATGTGCAGGTGAACCCTGTCCGTAAACCCTTCCTCCAGCGACCCCGCCTTCTTGAATTCGTACTTCAGCGTCGCCGGCTCCGCGATGCCCTTCAACTGGTCTCCGAGCCAAAGTATCGTCTCCGCCTCCGAGATGGGCGGCAATGACTCCTCCTCGCCGGCCGCCGCGGCGGGCGCGCCGCCGCCTTCGACCGAATCCGCCTGCGCCGCCGCTGACGCCCCTTGGACATCGGCCTCTTCCTCCTGTGCCAGGGCGGCCGGCACCACCGCCATGGCGGTCATCAAGATTCCCAGGGAAATACCACGCCTCATCGCTGTCGCCCTCGATCGGTTAGTGCCTACTGCGCGGCCGCGCCGGTCTCGCCGGAGCCGGCCTGGTCGTCGTCATCCGCCGGCGCCGGGCCCTCGTCGTCGTCGTCTCCACCACGCTCGTCGTCATCGTCCGACGCAGCCGGCGTGCCGGCGTCCACTTCCAGCAACGGCACAGCGTATTCCGCAAATATCCGGCTGATGTCCTCTCGGTGCTTGTCGATGAGATCATTCACCTGCTGCTTCCACTCCTTCTCGCCGTAACGCACGGCCATGGAGAAGGTGAAGTCGAACTGTATGCCCGGCTCGGACTTCATCGGGATCACCACGATCTCCGCGTCCTTGATCTTCTTGGACATGTAGCCCGCGATCGGCCCCCATTCGAAGGTGACGTCGATCTTCCCCTGCACCAGATCCTGGTCGATGATTCGCCCGGGGTAATCCGCGAGGTCAGCCGTCATGTGCTGATAGGGCACCATGTTGTCGAACAACCCGTGCTTGAAGGCCCAGTCCGTCCCCGGACCCCGATCATACAGCCCGATGCGCAGGTCCTTCTTGCGCTCTTCCGGCAGATTGATGAGATCCTCGGGGGTCTTTATGTCATCCAGGCCTCGCCCCTTCACGTAGACCATCGCCCACGTCGAGCGGTAGTAGGGCTTGGTCGTGGCCGCCATGTCGAATTGCTCCGGCACGCTCATCACGAGATCGCATTTGTAGGAGCCATCCGGGTTTTCCTTCCTCAGCGTGTTGCGGATGAACTTGAATCGCTGGGGGAACCAGTAGAACTCCAGTGGCAGCCCAAGGCTGTCGGCGAACACCTTGGCAATCTTGTTCTCGAAGCCTTCCTGCTTTTCATTGGATGCAGGTAGGGCATTGGGATCCGCACACACCTTCAGGGCTGTGCGCGGAGGTGCGCCCTCGGGCTGCGCCAGCGCGGGACTGCCGATGGCAGCGACAACGACGGCAACGGCGAGCATTGAACCGATAGCGTTCGTGTGTTTCATGAGTATCCTCCGGCGCGGCCTTCTGCGTTTTTCGGTTTTTGCTGCAACACACTCGCCTGCCCTTCCGTTCCGGCATGGACGCCGACACCGGGCACAGCGGAAAAAAAACTGAGGCGGTCCGCCTGCCGTATGCCTTCAAGCCAGACCGCCTCTCTTGTCTCTTGTGACTTCGGGACTCTCTTCGTAGCCCTTTCGCGAGGTTCCCTGATTACGGGAACATCTTCGCGAGCTTCTTGCCCATGCGCTTGACCAGCGGGTTGGAGCTCGCGTTGATCGCATCGAGGTTGGCCGGCTTGCCGTCGCCGACAAGGACCACGCCAACCATGCCCATTGAGGCGTGCGGCACGCACTCGTAGACATAGGCACCGGGCTTGTCGAGCGTCACATGGAAGTCTTCGTTCAACTTGCCTTCCCAGTGCTGCGCGCCCTCGGGCACCTCGATCGACTTGGTGTTGTGGGTGCTCATGTTCTTCCAGGAAATCGTGTCACCCGGTTGCGCCTTCACCAGGCTGATATTCAGATCGGGATCAATGGGATCGAAATTGCGGGGGCCGGCAATGACGGCGATTTCGGCAGCGGACGCAGCCACCGAGGCCGCCAGCGCCAATGAGAACACCCCAATCTTAACCATTTTCATGCTTCATCTCTCCAGAGTGATTTTCAATGAACTGCCTATTGATGTTCGCCCACTATCATCTGCGGCGCGCCTTCAATGTTTTTCTTCCATGTGGACGCGAAATCCGCTGAATTAGAAGCGCCGACCCAATGAAAGTTCATCGGGTCCGCTGCCGTCTCGATTGGCGGCCCGACACGCGCGAAAAACCGTTCAGCGGCGATTCAGGACGCTCGATTTCAGCGCGGACTGGGAGATCGCGTAAGTCGAAAAGTGCGGCGGAAAACCGTGCAAATTCGCGGTTGCTTTATACGATAGCCGCGCGAAAACTACAATGACCATTCTTCCCGGATCGCAGGCGGTCCGTGCCCACCCGGGCCGTTTCCGGGCGCCAGGGCGACGCAATGGCGTTGGCCGGGGTGGTCATCGGCGCATACCCGCAGCCGTGGCTACGGGGACGGCCGGGGGAAACCACTGCCGGCCGGGCCGTCCGCAGGCCGGTCCCCAAAAACGAAAAACCCGGTACCTCGCTAGAGGTACCGGGCTCAGGTCAACTGCGGTATTTGATGTTGTTATGAATCGAATTTACGGGAGGCTGAAGACGTTCAGCACGCCACCGTTCTTCGAGACGCTCTTCAGGCCGCGATAGCCGCCGGCCGCACCGAGCGCCCACTCATCCGGAGCGGTATTCTCTTTGCGGAACGCGACCACCGCACCGGCCCAGCCACCGATACCGGAGAGCACGCCGACGTACTGCTTGCCGCCATGCGTCCAGGTGTTGGTGTTGCCGATGATGCCGGAGGCGGTCTTGAACTTCCAAAGGAGCTTGCCGCTCTTCTGGTCAACCGCCTTCTCCCAGCCTTCCAACGTGCCGTACATGGCGATGCCGCCGGCGGTCGTCAGAACGCCCGACCACACCGACCACCGCTCCGGGATCGACCAGACAATCTTGCCTGCGTCGGCGTCCCACGCGATGAAGTTACCCATGTTGTCGTTGGTCTCGCTGTTGGCGAACTCCGGACCCGGGTGCACCTTGCCAGCCGGCATCATCGTCAGGTTCGCAAACACGTACGGCTTGCCGGCCTCGTACAGCGGGCTGGAGACAGGCTCATACGTCATGCAAACGTGATTGGTCGGCACGTAGAACAGACCCGTCAGCGGGCTGTACGCCGCCGGCTGCTGGTCCTTGGTGCCCAACGCCGCCGGGCAGATGTCCTTGGCGACGACGTCTTCACCCTGGGAGTGGGTCGACTTGGACTCGACGACCAGCGGACGGCCGGTCTTCATGTCCACGTGCGTGGCCCAGTTCACCGCCGGGTCATACTTCTCCGCCACCAGCAGCTCGCCGGTCACACGGTCCAGCGTGTAGCCGAAGCCGTTGCGGTCGAAGTGCACCAGGGCCTTGCGGTCCTTGCCCTTGACCTTCATGTCCACGAGGATCATCTCGTTGATGCCGTCGTAGTCCCACTCATCGTGCGGGGTCATCTGGTAGGCCCAGCGGGCCACACCGGTGTCGACGTCACGCCCGAAGATGGACATGGACCACTTGTTGTCGCCCGGACGAACCACCGGGTTCCAGGTCGAGGGGTTGCCCGTGCCGTAGTACATGAGGTTCTCTTCCTTGTCGTACGGCCACCAGCCCCAGGTCGAGCCGCCGCCGATCTTCCACTGATCGCCCTTCCAGGTCTTCAGCGAGGAGTCCTTGCCCACCGGCTTGAGCATCGAGGTGGTCTTGTCGTCGAACAGGATGTCGCTGTCCGGACCCATCGAGTAGGCGCGCCAGGCCAGCGAGCCGTCCTTGATGTTGTAGGCGTTGATCCAGCAACGGACGCCGAACTCCGCACCCGACATGCCGGTGATCACCTTGTCCTTCATCACGTGCGGGGCGTTGGTGTTGGTCTGACCCAGCTTCGGATCGCCGTTCTTGATTTCCCACACCTTCTCGCCCGTGCCCGCCTTCAACGCCACCAGCGTGGTGTCGTTCTGCTGCAGGAAGATCATCCCGTCGCCGTAGCCGAGGCCGCGGTTGACGTTGTCGCAGCACAGCACGCCCTGCACGCTCTCCTCCTGGACCGGATCGTATTCCCACACGATCTCGAGGGTGTCGAGGTCGATGGCGAACACGTCGTTCGGGAACGCGGAGTGGATGTACAGGGTGTTGTTGCCGCGGCCGGTGGCCTCAGGCGGCAGCACCAGCGGGCCACCCTCGTGACCCTGCAGACGGCCGGTGGAGAACGTCCACGCCATCTGCAGCTTGTTCACGTTGGAGGTGTTGATCTGGTCCAGGGCGGAGTAGCGCCAGTTCCAGTAGTTACCACCGGGGAAGGCCCAGTAGTTCGGGTCCTTAATGAGCTTCTCGACGCTGTCGTTGGCGAACACCGGCCCGCTGAGCAGTGCCATGCCGCCAGTCAGCATCACCCACCTTGCTTGCTTCTTCATGACCTCCTCCTCACTCGTTTTGCAGTGGATGGTGTCCGCCCTGATGCGACGCCGACGCCCTGGGGACGCAAGCTGCCGTGGGCGGACGCGCTTGGATTCGGCTTCAACCCGGGAATGATTGCAGGCCGCGCCTGCGCCGTAATTCGAATCTGCTATGTCGAAGACTCGAATTTTTCGTAGGCGTTACGGCTGCCGATGTGGAAACCTGATTCTTTCCTGAATATCCAAGCAAGCAGATCAAAGCAGCGTCGTCGGCGAATATCCAATAGAACATATCGAAGCCCGACTATAGAAAAAATCGATACAAAGGCGGTTGCATGACACTGCAAGAGTTGAAGTACGTCGTTTCAATCGCGGACACCGGCACATTCGCCCGCGCCGCCCGGCTCTGCCACGTCTCGCAGCCCACGCTGAGCATGCAGATCAAGAAGCTCGAGGCCTACCTCGGCACGCCGCTGTTCGAACGCAACGGCCGCACCGTGAAGCTAACCCCGAGCGGCAGCGAGATCGTCGCGCGCGCCCGCGTGATCCTCGAGCAGGTAACGCAGATCCGGGAGACGGTGAGGCGTGCGGCCGGCCTGATGTGCGGCGACTTCCGCCTCGGCGTGCTGCCCACGCTGCCCACCCTGGTGGCGCGGATACTGCCGGTGTTGCACGGCAAGTACCCTGAACTGCGCCTCCTCGTGCGCGAGGAGCCCGCCCGGAGCCTGTTGCCGCAGCTCTCCTCCGGCGACCTCGACGCCGCGATCGTCGCCACGCCGGTCGATCGCCAGACCTACGAGAGGCGCCGACTGTTCTCCGAGGAGTTTCTGGCGGTGCTGCCCGCGGAGCACCCCCTCGCCGCGCGGGCGCAGGTCGACCTCGGGGACCTGAAAGCGGACACGCTGCTGCTGATGGATGACGGCCATTGCATGCGGCAGAAGGTGCTCGAACTGACCGGTCTTGCGTCGCTGCCCTGCCGCGAGGAGGCGCGCGCGACCAGCATCGCCGGCCTGCGTCAGATGGTGGCGATGTCGGTCGGCTGCACGCTGCTGCCGGCGCTCAGCGTCGAGAGCGAACGTCGCGACGCCGTCGATGCGCTGATCGCAGTGCGGCCACTGGCGAGGCCGACTCCCTGCCGGGAGATCGAGATGGTTTGGCGCCGCGGCTGCGGACGACGCGAGAGTGCGGAGAGACTGGCAGACCTGATCGTTGCCGTCATGAACGATGCATCGACGGCACGGTTGCCGAAATCCCGCGACATGGACGCGCCTACCGGTCGGCGCCGGCTGACGGCCGTCAAGTCCTGAGCCCGGGCGCGACCGGCCCCGTCAGTCGCGGAAGTTCACGTACTGCAGCGGCAGTTCCAGCTTCGCCGCGCGCAGCAGGGCGATCGCCGCCTGCAGGTCGTCGCGCTTCTTCCCGGTGACGCGCACCTGCTTTTCCTGGATCTGCGCCTGTACCTTCAGCCCGCTATCCTTGATCAGCCTGACGATCTTGCGGCCGAGATCGCTGTCCAGTCCCTCGCGCACCAGCACCGCCTGACGGGCCTCGCTGCCGCTCACCACCACGTCCTCGATCTTCAGGGCGGCGAGATCGATGCCGCGCTTGGCGAGCTTGGCCTTGAGGATGTCGAGCAGCTGCTGAACCTGAAACTCCGAGGGCGCCACCAGCGTAAGCGCGAGCTCCTTCTGTTCGACGCGGGCGTTGGAGCCCTTGAAGTCGAAACGGGTGGCGACCTCCCGGTTGGTCTGATCCAGGGCGTTGCTGAGCTCGTGACGATTGATCTCGGACACCACGTCAAAGGACGGCATGGCTGATCCCTCCCGGCGCGCCGGAGTGTAGGCCAGGAAGGGCGGGCGGTCGAGCCGCCCCGCCCGCGCCGCGATAGAGGACGCCTAACGGCGTCATGTTGCGTATGAATTGTACAAATCGATCGGCGCGAGCTACCGTGGAGGGCGGCCGGGGGCGATGCTCCCCGGCCGTACGCACCGGGCCGCTTGATCCACGCCATGTTCCCGCGACGGCCCGTGCGCCTAGAATCGCCGCGTGCCGCGCCGCGGCTCACGGCCGCCAGCCCGGCACCCGCAGGAATCAGGCATCGAACATCGGGGAGGTCTTTCGCACATGTCCGCACGTCACCAACGTCTGCTCATCCTGGGCTCGGGGCCCGCCGGCTACACGGCGGCCGTCTACGCGGCGCGCGCCGCGCTGAATCCGGTGCTGATCACCGGCATCGAGCAGGGCGGCCAGCTGATGACGACCACGGACGTCGATAACTGGCCGGGCGACGATGCCGGGGTATTGGGGCCGGAGCTGATGGAGCGGATGAAACGCCACGCGGAGCGCTTCGGCACCGAGCTGGTATTCGACCACATCAACGGCGTGGACCTGGACGCCCGGCCGATGCGCCTCACCGGCGACGGCGGCGAATACACCTGCGACGCCCTGGTGATCGCCACCGGCGCCTCGGCCATGTACCTCGGGCTGCCCTCGGAGGAGGCGTTCAAGGGTCGCGGTGTCTCCGCCTGCGCCACCTGCGACGGCTTCTTCTACAAGGGCAAGCCCGTGGCCGTCATCGGCGGCGGCAACACCGCGGTGGAGGAGGCGCTGTATCTGTCCAACATCGCCTCGCACGTCACCGTGGTCCACCGCCGCGATCGCTTCCGGGCCGAGAAGATCCTGAGCAGCAAGTTGCTGAAGAAGGCCGAGGAAGGCAAGGTCACCATCGAGTGGAATCACGTCCTCGACGAGGTGCTCGGCGACGAGGCCGGGGTCACCGGTCTGCGGCTGAAGGGCGCGCAGTCGGGGGCGACCAAGGAGGTGGCGGTGCACGGAGTCTTCATCGCCATCGGTCACCGGCCGAATACCGCCATCTTCAAGGGCCAGCTCGACATGGACGACTACGGCTACATACGGGTCAAGGGCGGCAATGGCGGATTCGCCACGCAGACGAGCGTGCCCGGCGTGTTCGCCGCCGGCGACGTGGCCGACCCGGTGTACCGGCAGGCGGTGACCTCCGCCGGCTCCGGCTGCATGGCGGCGCTCGACGCCGACCGCTACCTGGAACAGCATCGCGGCTGATCATGCGCAAGGGGAAACGGGGGCGGCGCCCGGCACGGCCGCATGACCCGCGGGCCAAGGGCAAACGGCAATGACGCTGACCGAACTGCGCTACCTGGTCACGCTCGCGCGCGAGCACCACTTCGGCCGCGCCGCGGAGAAGTGCTTCGTCAGTCAACCGACGCTCAGCGTGGCCATCAGGAAACTCGAGGAGGAGCTCGGGGTCCCATTGTTCGAGCGCAGCGCGAGCGAGGTCCGCCCGACACCGGTCGGACTGCAGATCGTCGCGCAGGCGCAGCGAGTGCTCGACGAGGCCGCCGCCATCAAGGAGCTCGCCCGGCAGGGCAAGGACCCGCTGGCCGGCACGCTGCGCCTGGGGGTGATCTTCACCGTCGGCCCGTACCTGCTGCCGCAGCTGATTCCGAAGCTGCACAGGATCGCGCCGCAGATGCCGCTCATCATCCAGGAGAACTACACGGCGCGGCTGGCGGAACTGCTCAAGCAGGGCGAGCTGGACGTGGTCATCGTCGCCCAGCCGTTCAACGAGCCCGGGGTTGCGGTACGACCGCTTTACGACGAGCCCTTCGTGGTTGCCATCCCCAAGGGCCACCCGTGGGAGTCGCGCAAGTCGATCAGGGGCGAGGACCTGGGCGGGGAGGACATGCTCATGCTCGGGGCAGGCCACTGCTTCCGCGACCAAGTGCTGCAGGTGTTCCCGGCCCTGAACCGCGCCAGCGAAGCGACCGGTTCCATGTCGCGGGTCCTCGAGGGCAGCTCGCTCGAGACATTGCGCATGATGGTGGCCTCCGGCGCCGGCGTGACGGTGATGCCGTCCACGGCCGCGGCCGCCCACGGCGGCAGGAGCGCGCTGGTCCGCTACCTGCCCTTCAGCCGCCCGGTGCCGGACCGACGCATCGTACTGGCCTGGCGCAACAGCTTCACGCGCACCGCGGCGGTGGAGGCCCTGCGCGAGGCGGTCCTCGCCTGCAACCTGCCCGGCGTCGAACCGGTGCAGGGAGGACGCGGTGAATGATAGAAACCTTGTATCGCAACGGTTGCAATAATCGATTGGATAAATGCTCGACCCAAAAGTAGACTTGGACTAAACGCTCCCGGAGCCGCTGGCGGCGACGGACAGGACGATGAACCCAAACAGAGGAGGCGAGATCATGGCAGCGAAGAAGGCAGCAGCGGCGGCACGCATCGACATAGGCATCAGTGCGCCCAATCGCGCGAAGATCGCACAGGGCTTGTCCAAGCTCCTGGCCGACACCTACACGCTCTACCTCACGACCCACAATTTCCACTGGAACGTGACCGGTCCCATGTTCAACACCCTGCACGCCATGTTCATGGAGCAGTACACGGAGCTCTGGAACGCGGTGGATCCGATCGCCGAGCGCATCCGCGCCCTGGGCCACGCGGCGCCGGGCTCGTACGCCCAGTTCGGCAAGATGAGCACGCTTTCCGACGCACCCGCGACACCGCCGAAGGCCATGGACATGGTGCGCATCCTGGTGGCGGGTCACGAGGCCGTGGCGCGCACGGCGCGCGGCGTATTCCCGGCCGCTGAGCGGGCCGACGATCAGCCCACGGCCGATCTGCTCACCCAGCGCCTGGATGTCCACGAAAAGACCGCGTGGATGCTGCGCAGCCTGCTGGAATAGCGCGCACGGCTGATCGATGCGCGGCCGCGGCCCGTGGCGACTTGCGCCCCCGGTTCGCGCCGCCGCCTCCGGCTGCCGCGAAGTTCTCGTGCCTGAGGTCCGAAGCAGCGTGCGCCCGCGCGCGCTGCAAACCACAATGCAGCAAGGAATCGAGATGACCACGACGTTCGAACTGGTACGCGCACAGCGCATCGACACGCTGAACGTGGAGATGCAGGAATACCGGCACGACCGGACCGGGGCCGTGCACTATCACCTCGCCGCCGAGGACAGCAACAACTGCTTCATGGTCGCGTTCCCGACGGTGCCGATGGACCACACCGGTGTCGCCCACATCCTCGAGCACACCGTGCTGTGCGGCAGCCGCAAATACCCGGTGCGCGATCCGTTCTTCATGATGCTGCGCCGCTCGCTCAATACCTTCATGAACGCATTCACCAGCAGCGACGCGACCGCCTACCCGTTCGCGACGCAGAACCGCAAGGACTTCGAGAACCTGCTGTCGGTGTATCTCGACGCGGTCTTCTTCCCGCGGCTCGATCCGCTCGACTTCGCGCAGGAAGGTCACCGCATCGAGTTTGCCGCGCCGGGCGACCCGTCCTCGCCGCTGATGTACCGCGGCGTGGTCTACAACGAGATGAAGGGCGCGATGAGCTCGCCCATCGCGCAGGTGCAGATGGAGCTGCAATCGCTGCTGTTCCCGACGACGACCTACCACTACAACAGCGGCGGCGACCCGGAGCACATTCCCGCGCTCAGTTACGAGCAGCTGGTGAGCTTCCATCGCAGCCACTATCACCCGTCGAACGCCACCTTCATGACCTACGGGGATTTCCCGGTGCGCGACACCCAGGCGCTGATCGAGGACTGGGCCCTGAGGCATTTCGAGAAGCGGGCCCTCGACCTGCACCTTCGCGACGAGCGTCGCTACGGCGAGCCGCTGCGGGTGGAGAGCTACTACACGCACGAGGGCTCCGGCGAGGAGCGCGACGCGACCTACGTCGCCATGGGCTGGCTGCTCGGCCGTACCGGCGATGCGCGTCACTACATGCACGACCTGCTGCTCTCAAACGTCCTGCTCCAGCACAGCGGTTCGCCGCTGCGGCACGCGCTGGAGACCACCACGCTCGGCACCGCGCCGCTGGAGCTCTGCGGTCTGGACGACTCCGCGCGCGAGGCCATGTTCATCTGCGGCCTGGAAGGCTCCAATGCCGAGGATGCCGACGCGGTGGAGCGGCTGATCATCGGCGTGCTGGAGGACGTGGCCCGCGATGGCGTACCGCTGGAGACGATCGAAGCGGTGCTCACCCAGCTCGAGATCGCCCAGCGCGAGCTGGGCGGGGGGCACTTCCCGCACGGGCTGCAGCTGCTGACCCGCATTTTGGGCGCCAAGACCCACGGCGGCGATCCCTACGCCTTTCTCGACGTGGACGCCGCGATCGAGGAGCTGCGCGCGCAGATCAAGTACCCGGATTTCATCAAGCGCCAGGTGCGGCGGCTGCTCGACAACCCGCACCGCGTGCGGCTGGTGATGAGTCCCGACCCGGGCCTCGCCAAGCGCCGCGAGCAGGCCGAACGCAAGCGCCTGGACGCGCTCGCGCGCGAGATGGACGGCGCCCGCCGGCAGGCCATCGTCGAGCGCGCCGCCACGCTCGACGAGCGCCAGCGCCACGGCAACAACCCCGACCTGCTGCCCAAGGTCGGGATCGCCGACGTGCCGCCGGATCTCCGCATCCCCGTCGGCCGGGAGCAGCCGGTCGCGGGCACGCCAGCGACCTGGTATTCCGCCGGCACCAACGGCCTGGTGTACATGCAATGGGTGGTCGATCTGCCGGAGCTGACGGCGGAGGAGATCGAGGCGCTGGTGCTGTATTACACCATGCTGCCCGAGGTCGGCAGCGGCGGCCGCGACTATGTCGCGACCCAGGCCCTGCAGGCGCGGCTCGGCAGCCTTGCGGCGCACGTCTCGCTGCGCGCCGACGTCGCCGACGTGAACAACGCGCGCGGATACATCGCGCTGTCCGGCAAGTCGCTGGCGCGCGACCAGGCCGCCCTCGCCCGCCTCATGCGCGAGACCGTCGACAGCGTCGATTTCCGCGAGCGACAGCGCGTGCGCGAGGTGATTGCGCAGATGCGCGCGGCGCAGGAGTCCTCGGTCACCGATCGCGGCCACACGCTGGCGATGCTGGCGGCCGCCTCCGGCATGGGCGCCGTCGGGCAGCTCGACAACCTCTGGGACGGGCCGCTTTCGATCGCGACGCTTAAGCGGCTCGACGCCCTGCTCGACGAGGAGGCGGCGCTGGCCGGGTTCGCCGACCGGCTGCGGGCGATCCGCGAGAAGATGTCGGCCCAGCCGCCGCGCCTGCTGGTGGTGAGCCAGGAGAGCGAGCAGCGCGCGCTGGAGGCGACGCTGGCCGCCACGCTCGCCGCCGGCAACGCGGGCCGCGCGGCGAGCAGGTTCGGCTGGTCCGCGTCGCCCCGGCGCGTGCACGAGGCGTGGCTGACCAACACCCAGGTGAATTTCTGCGCCCGCGCCTACCCTGCCGTGCCGGCGGACCATCCCGACGCGCCGGCCTTCAGCGTGTTGGGCAAGTTCCTGCACAACGGCTATCTGCACCGCGCGATCCGCGAGCAGGGCGGCGCCTACGGCAGCGGCGCCCGCTACGACTCCGACTCCGGCAGCTTCCGCTTCTTCTCCTACCGCGATCCGCGCCTGGAGGGCACGCTCGAGGACTTCGATGAGGCCCTCGACTGGCTGCAGGGCGCGCACGTCGATCGCGAGCTGGAGGAGGCCGTGCTCGGCATCATCCAGGCGATCGACCAACCCGCCTCGCCCGCCGGCGAGGCCATCCAGGCCTACTTCCAGGCGCTGCACGGGCGCACCGCGGAGTTCCGCCGGCGCTACCGCAACGGGGTGCTGCGCACCACGATCGCGGACCTGCAACGCGTCGGCCGCGAATACCTGCGCCCGGAACTGGCGAGCACCGCGGTCATCACCAACCGCGAAACGCTGGAGAAGCACGCGCACCTGCAGCTCGAGCCCAGATCAATCTAGGGTCAATCTAGGGGTCGGAGTGAATTATCCTGGCGCGCGCACCCGAGCGATTCACTCCCGCCCATGCGCAAGGTCTACACCTCTCCGAACCGGATGCTGGTCGGTCTGCTCAGCGGGGCGCTGGGCGATCACGGCATAGAATGCATCATCCGCAACGATTACCTGGGCGGCGGCGTCGGCGATCTCCCGGCACAGGAGTGCTGGCCGGAGCTCTGGGTACTGCAGGATCGCGACGAGGCAAGGGCGCGGCAGATCGTCGAGGCGGTGCTGCCCCGGCAGCCCATCGCGGGCGAGAGGTGGCAATGCCCGAGGTGCGGCGAGTGGCTCGAGCCGCAGTTCGGGGCATGCTGGCGGTGCGCGCCGGCCCTCGAGCCCTGACCCCGGCAAGGCCCCCTGCGGTGCGAACACGCTTGGCCGCCGCCCGACGGCGGATCTGGTTAATTTCAACCAGATGGTTGTTTGATATGAATCAATTCCGGCCCAACGAGCTTCGCAGCCGGCGGACCCTGCGCGCACGAAAGCTATCGTAACATATTGATATTTGATAATTTTATGCGTGCGCCCGTTGTCGAGGCCGGGCTGGCACAGGAACTGCTCTAAGAGAGGTACGTCAGTTTAATTGCGGTTCCAACTCACCTACTGGAGGGTATCAACATGGCCTGGGAAACTCCTGCTTTCGCCGATGTGCGCTTTGGCTTCGAAGTCACGATGTACATCAGCAACCGTTAATCGGTTGACAAGGTTGTAACGACAAAGGGGCCTGACGGCCCCTTTGTTTTTTTGTGCTCCCACGCGAGGACCGCTCGCGAGCCGTCGCCGCCGGCTAGAAGGGCACCGCGATCCCGGGCCAGACGGCCTGCAGGGCGTGCCGGAAGTCGGCCTGTATCCTTCCCAGCGCCGCCTCGTTCTCGGCCTCGAAGCGCAGCACCACCACCGGCGTGGTGTTCGATGGCCGCGCCAGGCCGAAGCCGTCGGCATACTCCACGCGCAGCCCGTCGATGGTGATGCGCTCGATCGCGCCGGCGAACTCGCCGCGAGTCTTTAGCAGCTCCACCAGCTCGAAGGGCTCGCCCTCGTCCATCTTGATGTTGATCTCCGGCGTGCTGGTGGAATCCGGCAGAGCGGCCAGCACGGCATTGGCATCCGCGGCGCGCGATACGATCTCGAGCAGCCGGGCGCCGGCGTACAGACCGTCGTCGAATCCGTACCAGCGCTCCTTGAAGAACATGTGGCCGCTCATCTCGCCGCCGAACGGCGCGCCCGTCTCCTTCAGCTTGGCCTTGATGAGCGCGTGGCCCGTGTTCCACATCAGCGGCACCCCGCCCGCGGCCCGTATGACGGAGGCGAGGTTGCGCGTGCATTTCACGTCATAGATGATCTGGCCGCCCGCAATGCGCGTGAGCACGTCGCGCGCAAACAGCATGAGCTGCCGATCGGGAAACACGACCTCGCCGTTCTTCAGCACCACGCCCAGACGGTCCCCGTCGCCGTCGAAGGCGAGCCCGAGCTCGGCATCGGTGTTTTTCAGCGCGTGGATGACATCCTCGAGATTCTCGAGCTTCGAGGGATCCGGGTGGTGGTTGGGGAAGGTGCCGTCGACCTCGCAGAAGAGCTCCACCACCTCGCAGCCCATGCGCCGGAACAGGCGCGGCGCGATCTCGCCCGCCACGCCGTTGCCGCAGTCGATCACAATCTTCATCGGCCGCGAGATCTTCACGTCGGAGACGACGCGCCCGATGTAGCTCTCGCGGACGTCCGCCGTGCGCAGCCCGCCGGCGCCGCGCGCGAGATCGTCGCTCGCGATGCGCCGGCGCAGGCTCTGGATCAGATCGCCGTACAGCGTCTCGCCGCCGAGCACCATCTTCAGGCCGTTGTACTCGGGCGGGTTGTGACTGCCGGTAACGCTCACGCAACTGTTGCAGCCCAGCTCGTGCGCGGCGAAATAGGTCAGCGGAGTCGGCACGCAGCCGATGTCGATCACGTCGATGCCCGCGGCGCGGACGCCGTCGCTGAGCGCGCCCGCCAGGCGCGGGCCGGACAGCCGCCCGTCGCGGCCCACGGCGATCGCCGTCTGCCGGCGGGCGCGCGCCTCGCTGCCCAGCGCCTGCCCGATCGCGCGCACGGCGTCCTCCGTCAGTGTCTGGTCGACGATGCCGCGGATGTCGTAGGCCTTGAAGATCTCCGCTGCCGGAACCTGATGCATGCGCCCCTCCTGCCGATGATCGATGCGCCGGATTATCACACGTCGACCCGACGGCCCGGCAGCCGGGAGCCGCTCGTAGTGAGAACGAGGCCGCGACGACGGCACCCGCCCGCACGCAGGCTGTCGGCGCGGCTGCTATGCTGACTGAAGAGGCGAACCATGCGATTGCCCGGCGACGTCAAGGCGGTGCTCGTCGATCTGTCCGGCGTGCTCTACGTCGGCGACGCGGCCCTGCCGGGCGCCGCGCAGGCGTTGCAGCGGCTGCGCGCCAACGTGCCGTCGATACGCTTCCTGACCAACACCACGCGCTCCTCGCGCGCCAGCATCCTGAAGAGACTCGCCGCCATGGGGATCGCGGTGGCGCCGGAAGAGGTCTACACCGCGCCGCTCGCCACGCGTCAGCTCATCGCCCGGCGTGGTCTGCGGCCGCACTATCTCGTGCATCCGGATATCGAGGAGGAGATGGGTGCCTCCGATCCCGATCCCACCGCCGTCGTTCTCGGCGACGCCGGTCCGTACTTCACCTACGACCGACTGAACCAGGCCTTTCGCCTGCTGATGCGCGGGCTGCCGCTCATCGTCATGGCGCGGAATCGCTACTTCCGGGAGAGCGATGGACTGTCGCTCGACATGGGCGCCTTCGTCGCGGCGCTGGAGTACTCATCCGGCGTGCAGGCCGAGGTGGTGGGGAAGCCCGCGCTGCCGTTCTTCGAGGCGGCGCTGCGCGACGCGGCGGCGCCGGCCTCCGCGACGGTGATGATCGGTGACGACCTGCACGACGACATCGAAGGGGCGCAGCGCGCCGGCATCGCCGGCATACTCGTGCGCACCGGCAAGTTCCGGCCCGAGGACGAACGGGACGAGTCCGTGCGCCCCGCCCTCATCGTCGACCACTTCCCGGCCGCCGTCGATGCGCTGCGCCGCGGCGGCTGAGATGGCGGCGGTCGCCTCACCGGAGCGCCGCATCCTCGCGCTCATGGCGATGGGGCCTGGGGGCGCCGCCCGCGACATGCCCGGGCGCGCTCCCTCGAAGGGCCGCTGAGTCAGTGATCCTCGCCGTCGTAGATCCACATCGACTGCGTCGCGCCGGCGCGCCGGAATCCCCGCCGCAGGTAGAAATCGATCGCCTTGCCGTCGGCAATGAGTATGTGCTGGTGAAAACCCCCATAGCGCGACGTCAGCCGCTCGAGGATCTGCGTGCCCACCCCCTTGCCCTGGTGGCTGGGGAGCACCAGCAGATGCGGGTAGTACACGACCAGATGTCCGTCGGAAAGGGCATTGCCGAGGCCGACGAGCCGCTCGCCGTCCCAGGCCGAGACGAGGGCGTGCGAACCGCGCAAGGCGCCCAGCAGCTGCGCCGGCTTGCCGGCCGAGGACCATCCGTTGGCCGCGTAGAGGGCAACGACCTGCGCCTCGGGAAGTTCCCTCGATTCGCTGTAGGTGACGTTCATGCCGTCCAATAAATAGAGCGACTCATGCCCGCGCCAGCCGCAGCTCGGCCGCGGCACCGCGCAGCACGAACACCGCCGAGCGCAGGAACAGCGCGGCGATGGCCACGCCGACGACGATGTCCGGCCATGCCGACCCCAGCGACCAGACCGCCCATGCCGCGCCCAGCACCGCGACATTGGCGATGATGTCGTTGCGCGAGCACAGCCACACCGAGCTCATGTTGATGTCCTCGCCACGGTGCCGCCACAAAAGCGCCAGGCATGCGCCGTTGGCGAGCAGCGCGAGCAGTCCGACGCCGCCGATGACCTCGGCGAGCGGCGGCTGCGGAGCAAGGGCCCTGTAAATCGCCTGCGCCAGGACGAGCAGGCCGAAGCCGGCCATGATGCCGCCCTTCAGCAGCGCCGACAGGGCCTTCTGCCGCGCCCCGTGGGCGACGGCGTAGAGGCTGAACCCGTAGACCGTCGCGTCGCCCAGCATGTCCAGGGAGTCCGCCAGCAGCGAGATCGAACCCGCGAGCAGGCCCGAGGCGAACTCGAGAACGAACATGGCGGCGTTGATCGCGAGCACGATCCTGAGCGTGGCGGACTGCCTCGCGCGCAGCGCCTCGATCTCACAGGTCTTGTCGTTGCAGCAGTTGCTCATGGGCTCTGCGTATTGGGCACGCGGGACCTCTGACTCCCACCCGCGGTAGCGGCCGGCGCTTGCGTCGCGCCTTCCTCGTGATAGCGTCGTGGTGAATCCGGCGGGCAGTATCGCACCGTTTGCGTTCGCGCCCCCGGCGGCGCACGGCGCTCGTCCACGCTTCACCCCTGACCGGGCTCACGTGGACCCTGCCGCGGGCGGCCGTAGAGCGCACGCAATTCATCCTTCGCAGCCTCCAGCCGCGCGCGCTGCCGCGCGCCCAGCTGCCGGCCGGCGCGGTTGATGTAGAAGTTCAGCATCGCCATCGCCGAGCGGAACGGATCGGTCTTGCGGCGCCGGCTGTGCTCGGCGGAGTCCTGCAGCGACCGCGCGATCGCGCGCGGGTCCTCCAGCGTGAACACCCCGGCCTCCAGGTCCAGGGCGCTGCTCGTCTCGGTGACCCGCTGCGACCAACGCCCGCGCTTCGCCGCCGCCATGCGTTCCTCCGCACCCGTCGCGTCGGCGGCCTCACCGCGCCCGTAGCGGCGCGGCCGCGAGACGGTCCATACCGCTTCGCGACGCCCGCCTATTCACTTTTCGCCCGCGCGCAGCCGCGCTCCAGCTCCACCAGGTGGGGCAGCAGTTCGGCATTCCTCTGCACGTGAAAAATGAAGCGGGGCACATCCCGGCCGGTCGCTTGCGCCATGAACGGCTCGCCCCAGAAGCTGAGCAGCGCCTCGGTGCCGCCGCTCACCTGGTTGTCGGCGATGATGAAGGACACGGTCCTGCTCAGGCGGTGCCAGCGCGGTTCGCGCACCTTCACCCCGCCCTCGCAGGCGGCGATCATGGGTTGCATGCCCTCTTGCCACATCTCCTTCTGGCCTTCATCCAGCACGAACTGGATCGACGTGACCATCGGATTGTCCAGCGCCGGGCGCAGCAGTGCGTCGAACAGCGGCTGCGTCCTGTACATCGACAGGCAGACGTTGAACCAAAGCGTCTCGCCGCTCATCTGGCGGAGGAACTGCTCGTTCGCCGCGCGCAGGTGGCGCGGTCCGATCAGGATAACGTCCGGATGCCTGACGGCGGACTGGATCCCGCTCACCGCGTGCGCGGTGCGCTCCACCTGTTCGGCGGTCAGCTCGTTGCTCCGCGCGTGGCGCATGAAGTTCAGAAACAGCAGCGCCAGCAACGCCAGGACGATCGGCAGGATGACCTGCTCGTCGACCACGTGCATGAAGTGCAGGACGATCGCCGCCACCGCCGCGACGATGCCGGCGATGGCGTCCCATTCGATACTGAGAAACTTCCTGATCCGCATGGGCTCCGACCGATCGCTCAGGCGCTCGGGTCGCCGCTCTTCACCTTCTCGATCCATTCCTCGATGCCGATGGTGCCCGCGGCCCGGGCTTTCGCGGCGTCGCGCGCCGGCAGCGCGTCCTGGATCATGTCGATGCGCTTCCATTCCGCCAGCGGCGTCGCACATTCCGGCCGCGGCACGTAGCGCGACGGCAGCACCTTCTGATAGCGGTGGATGTAGCGCGGACAGTTCTGCCAGAGCTCGGAGAGCCGCACGCGCACGAGGAGATCGGCTTCCTTGTAGTGCGACATCATCGGATCCTCGCGCGATATCTCGGCCGTGCCCTGCACGCGGATCCGGTGCGGGCGCTCGAAGGAGATGAACAGCATGCCGACCTGCCTGCTTCGGGCGATATTGCCCATGGAGAGGAACATGCCGTTGCCGTCGTAGCTCGGGAACACCAGCGTAGTGTTGTCGACGATCTTCACGAAGCCCGGGTCGCCGCCCTTGTAGGAGACGGTGGGCCGCCCCTGGTGATCGGCGGTCGCCAGGAAGAACATGTCCATGGACTCGATGAAGCCCTTGGCCTCCTCGTCGAACTCCGTCTTGCAGGCGACCTGCTCGATGCGGTCGGCCATGTTGCGCGTGTCGAACTCGTCCTGCAAAGCCCGATGCTGGTCGCCAAAAAGTCTGCTCATTTGCCGCCCTCCCCCTCCGCAAGTCTTCGTGATGGAACCAAGTCTCAGAAAACGGTCAACAGCGCGATGCTCACGCCGGCATAGATGGCGATCACCGTCCAGAAATAGCGCGGCGCGGCCGCCCTCGTCACGCGTCGGCCCCAGGGGCCGGACTTCGCGAACACCGAGCCGGTCGCGGCCGCGTAGGCCGTGTACAGTCCGAGCAGTATCCCGAGCGCCTTGAACATGACGGTCATCCGTAGCAATTCATGCCGGGACGAGTCGGATCCCCACTCCTGCCGCACCGATCGGCGGGCGTCGATCGGGTCACGACACCTTGGCCCCGCGCTCCGTCAGCAGCTGGCGCAGGACCGAGCGGTGGCAGTGCGACTCCTCCTCGCAGTAGCAGCCGACGGAGAAATCCGCCGTGTGCGACAGCGCGGCCAAAAGGTCCAGGACGCGGCTGTTCTCGGGCCTCTTCATCTCGGCGCGATAACGCCGCGCGAACACGGCCCAGTCGCGCTCGCTGCGGGCGCGCTGCGCCAGCGCCACCGTCTCCGGCTCCGGCGCCAGGTTCGGCAGCCAGACGTCGTACCAGTTGCCGGAGGTGAACTTGCGCCTCGGCACCCCGCGCGGCGGGCGCCTCACGGTGCCGATCCTCAGGCCTTCGTTGCGCAGCCTGGGCGAGCCAAGGCGGACGATGCGCACGGTCACGGACGTTCCACCTCCATCATGAACCTCGGGACGCCAGCCAAGTGCTTTGCGGGAGGTTGCGACGGTCACTGCACCACGAGCACGTCGCACCCACACTCCGACAGCAGGTGAAGCGTAACGCTTCCGAGCAGCAATTGCTCGCCGATCGACCTGCCGTGCTTGCCGGCGACGACGAGATCGGCGTCGATCTCGGCGGCCCTCTCGCGCAGCGCAGTGGGAGGATGATCCCCATAGGCCACGGAATGCCGCAGCCGGCCGGTCTCCACAGCGCTTTCCCCGATGAATCGCCTCATCTCCGCCTCGGCCTCGTGCCCGGCCTTGACACGGTACTCGCGGATTATCTCCTCGGGAACCCCGGCCTCGATCATCCTGCCCTCGAACGGCGCCTCGAACACGTGCAGGAGGTGGATCTCCGCGCGCGGTGCGATCGCGATGCCGCGGAGGAGGGCCGTGCGCGAGTGCGGCGAGAAATCCGTTGCCACGAGCACGCGTCGATACGGCGCCGCGGGCGCGCGCCGGACCACCAGTACCGGCTTCCGCGTCTGGCGCACGAGGCGCTCCGCCGTCGTCCCGACCACGAAGCGCCGCAGCGGATGCGTCCCGCGCGCCCCCAACGCGAGCAGGTCGTGGCTCTCTGATTCCTGCAGTATCGCATCGATGACGCTGCCCACCACCACCTTCGATTCGAGGCCGAACCCGGAACGCCTCTGCGCTGCCGCAACCTGGTCCGCGAGCGACCGCGACGCCTGCGACACCATGGACCGCTCGGACTCCGGCGAGAGGTTCACGAAATGCTTCAGGGTCTCCAGCCACGAGGATTCCAGCACATGGAGCACGGTGCCGCGCGGGATCTCCACGGTCGCGCAGACCATGGCCGTGCGTTCCACGGCATGCCGCGCGTCGGTGGAAAAATCCGTTGCGACCAGTATGGAAGTGAAACTCGCCATCGCGCCCCCTGTCGGTATCCGGCCTCGTTCGCGGTGCCCCTGGCGGCGGCACCGCGGCCGCTGCGCCGGCTCAGCCTACCAGCGTACGCTCCGCACGCCCCAGGTCGTCGGCCGTGCCGAACAGCACGACGACGTCGCCCGCCTCCAGGCGCGTGTCGCCCGGCGGCGTGAGCCGTCGCTGCCCGCCGCGCACCATCGCCGTGATCGCCACGCCTTCCAGCCCCAGCTCGTCCAGAGCGCGTCCGACCGCCGGGCTCTCCGGCAGCAACTCGACCGGGCGCAGCTCGTCGGCGCTGCCTTCCTCGGCCTCCTCGATGGAGGCGCTGTCGCCCCGGAACAGCTCGCGCAGCAGGCGATAGCGGCCCTCGCGCAGCTCCTGCATGCGCCGCACCACGCGCGCGAGCGGCACCTCCAGCAGCACCAGGGCATGCACGGCGATCATGAGGCCGGCCTCCAGCGTCTCGGGCACCACCTCCGTGGCCCCGGCAGCGCGCAGCTCCTCCACCGGGCGCTCGTCGCGTGTGCGCACCATGACCGGCAGGTCCGGTCGCAGCGTGCGCACATGGTGCAGCACCTTCTTGGCCGAGGAAACGTCCTCGTGGCTGACGACCACCAGGCGCGCGGTGCCGACGCCGACCGCCTCGAGGATGTCGCGCTCGCCGGCGTCGCCGTAGAAGACCCGCTCGCCGGCGACGTGGGCCGCGCGCACCCGCTCGGTGTCCAGATCCAGCGCCACGTAGGCAATGCGCTCCTCCTCGAGGAAGCGGGCCACGCCCTGACCGATGCGCCCGAAACCGCAGACGATAACGTGATCGCGCAGCGCACCGACGTTGGCCGCGAGGGCCTGCGGCGTCGACTCCCCGACGGCGCGCGCCGGCCGCGGCGCGCACCGACGCGCCAGCGCATGGTTGTAGCGGATGAGAAACGGCGCGGCGATCATCGAGAACAGCACCGCGGTGAGCACGACCTGCCCGGCCTGCCGATCGATGATGCCCACGCCGAGGGCGATGGCGAGCAACGCGAAGCCGAACTCCCCGCCCTCCGCCAGCACCCAGGCGGTGCGCCACGCCGTCATCGCATCCATCCCCGCGATGCGGATGATCTGCGCCACCAGCACGGTCTTCACCAGCACCAGGGTCACCGCGCCCAGGAGCGCCCAGTGCCAGATCCGCGGCAGCGATGACGGATCGAACAGCATGCCGATGCCGACGAAGAACAGGCCGACCAGGACGTCGCGGAACGGCCGGATGGCCGATTCGACCTGGTGACGGAACTCGGTCTCACCCAGCATCATGCCCGCGAGGAAGGCGCCGAACGCCATCGACAGTCCCAGAGAGTGGGTGGTCCACGCCGCCGCCAGCGAGACCAGCAGCACGGTCATCGTGAACACCTCCGTGGAGCGCTGCTCGGCGACCAGGTAGAACAACGGGCGCAGCAGCCAGCGGCCGGCGATGAACACCAGCACGAGCGCGAACACCGCCTTGGCGAATGCCAGTCCAAGCGCGCTCGCCATTGCGCCCATGCCGCTGCTCGCGTCGGCGGCGACGGTCGCCAGCACCGGAAAGATGACCAGGAAAGGCACGGCCGTGACGTCCTGGAAGACGTTCAGGGCGATGGCCAGCCGCCCGTGCCGGCTGTTCTCCTCGCCCTGCTCGGTGAGCTGCTTGACGATGATGGTCGTGGAGGACTGGGCGAAGACCGCGCCGACGACGAACGCCGAGGTCACGGGCAGCCCCAGCAGCCAGGCCAACAGTCCGACCGCGGCCGTGGTCAGCAGCACCTGCGCCGTGCCCAGGCCAAGCAGCACGTGGCGCATGGCGTGGATCTGCGGCATCGAGAAGTTCAGGCCGATGGCGAACAGCAGGAAGACGATGCCGAACTCGGCGAGATTGCGCACCGGCTGCGCGTCGATGACCGGTCCCGGCGTATAGGAGCCGAGCAGCACGCCGACGAGCAGATAACCGAGGCTAGAGGGAATGCGCAGCCGGTGGAACACGACCACGACGACCACCGCTGTCACGAGCAGGATCAGTACCTGGGTGAGGAAATGGTCAATCATCAGTCACGCCAGGCCGGAAACACGGGCAGGGTGTTGAAGAAGGCGAAATCGTGGTTCGGCCAAGATCCCGCGTTCCCAATGCGCCCCGGTTCGTTCAATCGTCCAACGCTCGAAATCGCCAGGGCCCATTGTCAGGCCAGCCAATTCCGGGGGCAATCTCTTGGTTCACGTTCTCCCGGAGATCGGCCGCGTCTGCGCACGGCAAGGGCCGGCCGGCCTTGGTCCCGCACCGTGATCCCGATACGGTGCAGATGCCGGCGTATGCGTTGCTCCTCGGACATCTTCCGTGCATGGGCGTCCGGCGGGCAGGGTGGCCGATCGCCATGCCGGGAACGGTTGTTTGAATGCGCGTCACCGGCAGGCGCTCGCTCGGCGACATGACCCTCTTCAGCGGTACCTGGCGGCGCTAATGAACTGTCCGAACGACTCGCACCAGACAATCACGGTGCCATAGGCGGCGGGGTCCACCGATGCCGGAAGAGGCACGATGAAGTTCTCGAAGGTCCGTACGTCACCCACCCGCACCATCCTCTCCTTCAGGCGGTTGAAGTCCGCCTCCGTCTCGACGAACTCCGGCGACAGGTAGAGCTTGTAATCCGGTCCCGGAGCCAGTCTGCCCTGCAACGTGACGGCAGTGCGGCTGATTGTGACCACGCCCTCGCCCCAGTGCAGCGCATCGCTGTCCTGCAGATCGCGACGAAACTCGCCCCTGAACTCCGCGCGCGCCGCGGCCGCCTGCACCTCCGACGCCGCGGGCGCCGGCGGCGCCGTGAGGATCGGCAGCAGGTAGATGCCCGACGCGAATCCGATGACGCCGGCAGCGGCGTGCGTGAACAGCAGCAGAAGTGCCTTCCTCATCCGGAGTGATATCTAGGGTGTGATGGCGACCTTGAGCACTCCGTCGCGTTGATTCGCGAAAAGGGAGTAGGCCTCTTCAATCTGGTCCAGCTTGAAACGATGCGTGACCAGTGGCCGAAGATCGGCACGGCCGCTCGCCAACACGGTCATCAGCCTGCGCATGCGCTCCTTGCCCCCGGGGCACAGGGTCGTCCTCACGGTGTGATCGCCGAGGCCCGCGGCAAGGGCGTCGAGAGGCAGCGTGAGTTTTCCGGAGTAGACGCCGAGGCTCGACAGTACTCCACCCGGTCGCAGCACGCGCAGGCAGCTCTCGAACGTCGCCTGCGTGCCGAGTGCCTCGATGGCCACGTCCACCCCCCGCCCGCCCGTCGACTCCAGGATCGCGTCCACGGGATCACACTGGTGGTAGTCCAGCGCGACGTCCGCACCGAGCCGACGGGACATGACGAGCCGCTCCGGCAGGCCATCGACGACAAAGATGCGCGTAGCCCCCGACAGCTTGGCCCCGAGAGTGGCGCAAAGCCCTATCGGCCCCTGCGCGAACACCGCGACCGAGTCGCCGATGCGGACGTGCCCGCTCTCGGCGCCGCTGAACCCGGTGCTCATGATGTCCGGGCACATCAGCACCTGCTCGTCGGTCAGGTTGTCCGGGATCGGCGCCAGGTTCGCCGCCGCATCGGGGATCCGCACGAATTCCGCCTGGCAGCCGTCGATGGTGTTCCCCAGCCGCCAGCCGCCCATCGCCTTGCCGCCGCATTGGGCCTGGTTGCCATCGAGGCAGGAGTAGCATTGCCCGCAGGGCGTGATCGCGCCCGCTATGACGCGCTGGCCGGCCTGGAAGCCGGTGACGGCCTCGCCGAGCTGCTCGATCACTCCGACCGGCTCGTGGCCTACGACGAGACCACGGGCCACCGGGTACTCTCCCTTGAGTATGTGTACGTCGGTGCCGCAGATCGTGGTTGTGGTGACGCGCAGCAACGCATCTCGCGGCCCGATCGTGGGCACGGGCTTCTCCACCAAGGCAATACGGCCCGGTTCGAGAAAGACCGCCGCCCTCATGGAATCCTTCAGTTTAGCCATTCCAGCCTCCGTCTCCACATGGGTCGTTCATGACGCATCCGGGCGCCGCGAAATCCGGAATTGAAATGACCGAAGTCGGACCAGGTAAACGGCGTGACGAGATCTTGCCGATGTCTCGTCTCGTGGACCGCTGTGTCCGCCTGCAGTTCCTGGCCCATGGCCGAGAGCGGCGCCCGCGAACATCGCCTCATCCCGATCGCAAAATTCATGACGCGGCGTTCTCCGACAGCCGGCCCGCCACGATTGGAGCTGCGTCCCGCGGTCCTCCGGGCGCGCCCGCAGTGGATGACCGCGCCATCCCCGCCTTCGCCGAACCGGACGTCAGCCCGCGCGCATCGCCATGTATGAACGGAATTGAGTGGCGGGCGTGTCTGATGATCATACGCCTTTGATCGTTCCGGCCGCCGATCCCGCAGGGATCCGCCTGGCGGCATCGGCTCTCCGTGGGCCGTCAGCCGTTGCGCTAGACATCCGGCACGGGCTCACCCCGCGCAAACGATTCCAGCCGCGCGCGGGTGATCCGTTGATTGCCGCGCATCCATGCCGAGGGCAGATCCTTGCCGTCGAGGCTCTCGTCGGACTGGGCAGCCAGCCACGAGACGAAGCCGGCCCGCGTGTCAAAGGTCAGGTGCTCGACGCCGGCCGGGTCGGTGCCCGTGGCACGCAGATCGTCGGGACCCGGTACGACACCGTCGTAGGCCTCGCCATAGATGTAGCGGGACCCGTCGAAGCGGGCTCCGGCACCACAATAGTCGCGGTGCCGGTAGCAGAGGGCATCGCCGCGCTCGAGCCGATCGGCGACGGCGGCGGCGAGCTTGGCACCGTAGGGGGCGGAGGGATCTACCGTCGGCCTCGACGCGTGGCGGAGCCGGCGTGGCACGAACATCGAGCCGACCAGTGCGGCGACGACAGCGATGAGCGCGATCTGCGTGGCGCTCACCGTTGCCCGTCCGCCGCCGTCGTGGAACCACGCGCCCGCGCTATCCGCCAGCCCTCCCGGAGCAGGGCAGCGAGGTTCCAGACAGCCATAGGCAGGAGCACCACGGCAGCAAGGCTCACGCCGGTCAGCAGCCGGTAGTAGTGGTCCAGGCCCGGAGAACTGCAGTCCCCGGCGAAACTGGACCGCTCGCCGCAGATGCTGACGAGATAATCGGCGGCCAGGTCCCACAGCAGGTACAAGACGAACAGCACGGCACTCCATCCGAGCATGCGGACGGCCACCGTCGCAAGCGCGCCGATCCTGCCGGCAATCAGTGTAGCTGCCCGTTCAGCCGGGCCCGCCCCCGAGCGCGGCACACGAGCCGGACGTCCTCCACGCGCAGGACCCAGGCTCCCCGCGCCACGCTCCGGGTCTAGTTGCCCGCCGCCACGCCGGGGCCGACCGGAGGGTGCTTCCGGAATTCCGGCGTGCTCTCGAGGCGAGAGCATAGGGCCGCCAGGCCGGGGTGTTCATCCGCCGGGACGATGGCCGCCAGCATGGATTGCGTGAATTGCCACGCGACGGCGGCCGTGATGCTTGCCTGCCTGCGCGGATCGGCGAAGGTCGCGCGGCGTCGCTGCACCTCGGCTTCGAGGCCCGCATACGCGGCGAGCAGCTGGCCCCTGACCCGCTCCAGCCACGGCTCGTGCTGCGCGGAGGCGGGGCGCAGGTTGCGCTCATACACCGTCTGGACGCTCTTCTCGCAGCCGGCGAGCGCCAGGCCGACGGCACGCATCTCGTGCTGGAGCTCGCTCGCGTCGCGGGACCACAGGGTGGCGCCCCCGGTCTTGGTCGCTTCGACGAACTGCAGGATGAGGGTAGAGTCCATGAGCACCTCACCGTCGTCGCAGACGAGCGCAGGGGCCTTTACCACGGGATTGATGCCGCGGAATCTCTCGAAAGTGGCGAACACCGACACCGCCTCGTGCTCGAAGGGAACACCCAGCACCTCCAGCGAGATGGCCACCCGTCGCACATAGGGCGAATCGAGCATTCCGATGAGTCGCATGGCATCCCCCCTTCTGTCGCGGATGGCGAGGTCACGCCCGACTCGTACGAGCCCGGGCAGTCGCCCGCTCGAATACCGACCGCACCTTCATAGAATCGCACCGAGCTTTCCGGATCGGCAACACCCAAGGTGATCCTGCCGATCCGGGGTTTCATCAATGCGGCTAGAACAGACGGCAGATGATGCGGACGTCCGCGGCGTACAGCCCGGCGACCCACACCGCCAGGGTGGCCACGGCAAGGATCAGCGCCGAACCGGGACACGAGGACACGATGCCGCCGCCGCGCAGCAGGAACGGCATGATCGTCACGCCCAGGAGCACGGCCACACCGGCATAGAAGTACGCCGACAGCCTCCCGTCGCAGGTGGCCGAGGCGGCCAGGAACGGGACCGAGAACATCGCCGTCCATAATGCCACGGCGATCGCCAGCAGTGCGCGGCGCGTTGTCATCACATCGCGGACCGGCCCGATGCCCGGTCATCCGGCGGCAGCTCGGTCGCCGAACAGGCGCACCGCTCGAAGTAGTTGTCGCGATAAGCACAACGGCCCCGCAGCATTTCCCAGACGCTGGAGACCAGGTATGCCGGCAGGAAGAACGGGCCCCACGCCTCGTACTGGCGAACGTGAACATGCTCGTGCTCACGCACCGCGACCAACGTAGGTGCGCCGACCCCCAGGATCACATGACCGAAGGTGATCGCGCTGAAGCGCATGGGGCCCGGCAGCGCCGAGCAAAACGCGGCCATCAGGCCGCCGTGGAACTCGATGACGCCGCGTACCAACTGTGCCCGACCGCCAAGACCGAGCACCAGGAGGCCGGCCATCAACCCCAGAAGCGTATTCGGCCCGGCCCAGACGTAGGCGGCTGCCCGGCGCACGACGTGCAAGGCATTCACCTGTCACCTACCGCCAGCATCTTCCGGAAAAAAACGACACGCTCAGTTTCCGCGAACCCGAGCGCCTTGTGAACCCTCCGGCTCAGCGAGTTCGCGAGCCCCGTGTCCGAGGCCAGCTCGCTGCACCCGCGCTCTGCCGCCCACTCGGCAGCCCTGGAGACGAGCCGGCGGGCCACTCCGTGCCGGCGAAGAGCGGGCGTGACGTACAGGCCCTCGACGAACGCCGCCGGCGAAGACTCGGTTCCATTGACGTGGTCGCTCCGAAGCGAGACCTCGATGAAGCCTGCCGGCAGACTCTCCTCTGCGTAGGCCATGAACTGCGCATGGCGGCCTGGACCGGCGAGCGACTGCGTCATCTCGCGGAGGTGCTCGCCTTCCGGACAGTGCGGCCAGAGCGCGCGACGGAAGGCGAGCCAGCCCGGCTGCTCGACCGATGTGCACGCTGCGATGAGGACGCTCAACGCCGCGTCCACGCCGCGTGAACCGGCCGCGCCGCCAGGCGCGCCGGCCTGATCGAGCAGCCAGGCGGCCTCATCGGCAGCGCCTTCCCCGCTGGGGCGACCGCTCACGGCAACCATGAGCCAGCCCGATCCGTGTCTCGTGTAGACCTCGGTCCACTTCCCGGTGACTTGCACCTGATTGGAATCGGCGGATTCGACCGTGGCTCGGTAGCGGTAGTGAACTATCCCCACCGAGCCGTCGTAGAGGCGGATACTCAAAGGCTCGAGGTCGTAGCGCACCAGGCGCGGCGCATCGGCGGCGACCGAGGCGATCGCCGCCTCGCGGTCGTGCGGCATCGGCGCATTCGTATCCCAGCCCGTGTAGTCCGGGTGCAGCGCCTGGCGAATCAGGTTCGCATCCTTGCGCGCGGCAAGCTCCCAGAGGCGCTCGACCTGGCGCCACAGCTCCGCCTGCTCGGGCGCCAGGCTCTTGACCAGGCGATTTGACGTCCCGTTCACCGCCGCGCCCCGGATGCGCCCGTCCGGGAGGGCTTTTTTCGGGGCGGTCTCGACGGCGCGCTTCTGCTTCGCGTGTCCAGGGATCCCGACGCGGCGGATCCCAAGAGGCGGCGGAACGTGGGGCATTCCATATGGCTCGGCGCAGGACAGGCGGCGGCGTGCCGCAGCCCGTCGCGCATGGCGCTCAGCTTGCGGATCGTCGCGTCCAGCTCCTTCGCCTTGGCCGCGAGCATGTGCCGATCGATGCGCGGGCGCCCGTCGGGCGCGAACATGCGTGCGATCTCATCGAGCGAGAAGCCGGCGGCGGATCCCAGCGCGACAAGCGCCAGCCGTTCCAGCACGCCGGGATCGAACAGGCGACGCAGGCCCCGCCTGCCGCTGGAAGTGATCAAGCCCTTCTGCTCATAGAACCGCAGCGTCGATGCAGGAACGCCGGATCGCTGCGCCACCTCGGATATGTCCAGCGCTCGCACCCTCTTGACCTCAAGTCGACTTGAAGTGGCACTCTGCCTCCTCCGTTACCTGAAGGCAAGCACATGGAGACGACCATGGATTATGTGGCATGCACTTTTCTGACCGGGGTGGGCGCGACGGCGGTCATGGACAGCTGGACCATCGCCCGGAAGCGGCTGTTCGGCGTTCCGCCGTTGGACTATGGCATGGTGGGCCGCTGGCTCCTGTACCTGGCGCGCGGGCGCTTTCGCCACGATCCCATCACGGCCTCGCCGGCCATGCGGGGCGAACGACCGGTCGGGTGGACCGCCCACTACCTGATCGGCATCGCATTCGCGGCCCTGCTATTGGCCGTCTGGGGCCTGGAGTGGGCTCGGCAGCCGAGGATCGCGCCGGCGCTGCTCGTCGGGATCGGCAGCGTCGCGGCCCCCTTCCTCCTGATGCAGCCGGGCATGGGCGCAGGCGTCGCCGCCAGCCGCACTCCGCGCCCCGCCGCGGCGCGTATCCAGAGCCTGGTCACGCACGGGGTCTTCGGCCTCGGCCTCTACGCGGCCGGCTGGCTTGCAGCCGCGTTGCACGCGTTCTGAGGCGGCATTTCGATTGCGGCTCTTGAAGTACTGACTAGTTTTTCTTGTGAGGATGAAATGCGTATCCCGAATCGTTTTGCACCGATCCTGTTCGGTGCCCTGCTCTCGGCCATCATGGTCGGTATCGTGTCCGCCGTCGTCTTGACCGTCAACGAGGGGATCCACCAGGGCTTTCTGTGGCAATGGTCGAGGAGCTGCGCGACGACCTGGCCAGTGGCGTTTCCGGCGGTGACTCTGGTAGCTCCGTGGGTACGTCGAGTCGTCGGTCGCCTGACCGCCTGACGTCCCCTGTCACCCGAGGCAGAGGGTCGGAGTGAATCGAACGGGCGCGCACACCACGATAATTCACTCCGGCCCCGGACTCAGACGCAGGCACAAGAGGTCGACCTCGCGACCGTCTGCCGTGACCATGCTGCCTGCCACGACGAAGCCGAGCTTCTTGTGAAACTCGAGCGAGGCGGTATTTGGCGGCCTGGTGTTCACCTCGCAGCAGAGCGCGCCCGCGCCGATGTCGCGCGCAATGGCGCCGATCGCCGCATACAGTGCCGAGCCCGCTCCGCGGCCGCGTCTCCCCTCCGCAACCGCGATCTGGTCCACATAGACGAAGGCCTCGCTCTGCCCGTCGCGAAACCACCGGAACTCCTCCCCGTCATACGCGGCCTCACTCTCGAATGCCAACAAATATCCCGCCACGCGGGCATCGCACAGAGCTACCAGCATGTGACCGCGTGAGATGCTCGTCAGGCGCTCGAGCTCGACGTCCGTCAGCGCCGCAACGCCCGGGCGGGCGCCGCTGTTGATGCGCAACACGTCGCTGGCGTCTGCGGGTGCAAGGGCGCGCACGGTGATCACATGAACCCTAGTTCCCGCGCTCAGCGGCAGTTGGAGCTTCGCGAGGACCATCCGCGGCAACGCGTCGCCGGAATCCGTTCACGCACATAATGCATCGGCAAGCGCGCGCAAGAGCCTCGCGCCATCGCCGCGCCATGCGCTGCCGTGCATGCACGCGAGTGTCGCCGGGGCGGTCGACGCCAGTCTCTCCAGCATCTGCCGCGCATTCCTCGTGTGAGAGAAATAGTCCATTTGGTGGCGGAACGCCTCACTGGGGCCGAGGATGTCCGACTCGGTAACGGGCGGATTGTCGGCGCCGCCCTGCGTGAACAGGTCACCGCAGAGGAGCGTTCCGGTCCGCTCCTCCATCAGCAGGCCGCATTCCCACGCGTGCGGCAGGTGCGGCGTGTCGTACCAACGGACGGAGTGTCTTCCGAGCGACAGGGCCTCGCCGTCGGCGAGCGCGCGAGGCGGCCGATCGGCGAGGTCGCTGATGGACACCATCGCCGCCACCTTGCCGCACAGCGGCCCGGCCTGCGGCGCCGCGGCGAGCCATTCGTTGAGCGACCCGCACTCGTCGGCCTCGACGTGCGAGAACGCGATGTGACGGAGACGATTGGGGGAGAGGACGCTCGCGACCGCCTCATGCACGAGCGGAAACATCTTCCGCGGCCCGGTGTGGAAGACGAGCGGCTCATCGTCCAGGATGAGGTATTGGTTGAACCAAAAACCGCCACCCGGAATGGTTACCGGGGTGCTGATGCGGTAGATCCCGTCGGCAACCTCGTGAACACTGGTCCCGGACTGCCTGTTCGTGATCGCCATTTCACTCTCCTGATTCTGCAGCGGGGGCACTACGACAATCGGATCAACGACTCCGAACGTAGAAGTAACGGGCGCGGCCGCTTTCTGCCGCGTCTCGTGTTGACTGGCGAGTCAACTGGTGCTGGCGCGATCATAAATGAGCACTCCTCCATCCTTGAGCCCTGCCTCAACTATCGGTGTTGATCCGAGCGAGTCATACCACTGTAGATGAAGAGCCACATGGATTTCCGGCTGCCGCTCCTTCCTCCAATTCCCTGCTTCGCTAATCCATACGCCCAAAGCAGTATCGCCATTGTCGGTTGGCTCTATCGCCATGGCGACATCGAGATCACTTTCAGCCGAAGCATTGCCCTTGGCTCGGCCACCAAATAACCACACTCTCCTGACACATGACTTGCTGCGAGCCCATGACAGTATGACTAGTCGCGCATTATCCATGAGCCCCGTGTCCTGCATTAGTAAACGTGAGTTAGAAGACATCGGGGTGGGAGATAAAACGGAACGTGGCGGACAAAATGGCCGCGCCTCGCAACGCCAGGCCGCCTTGCGAGCTGGCAAATGCGGCGCTATGCTGTATATATGTACAGCAATAGCGGCAGCCATGAACCCGACACACCTCCTTTTCACTCCGCGCAGCTGCTCGGTAGGCTGCGCACGCGCTTGCGCAGCCTCGGCTACAGCATAAAAACCGAGCGGATCTATGTCCACTGGGCGGAGTACTTCCTGCGCAGGCACGTTCCGGGCCACCCGCGGGGGTTGGGCGCCCGCGAGGCCGAGGCCTTTCTCACCCACCTCACTGCGGAACGCCGGGTCTCGGTCTCCACCCACCACCAGGCCTTGAGCGCCATCCTGTTCCTGTACCGCGAGGTCCTGGGCGTGGATCTGCCCTGGATGCAGGAGATCGGGCCGCCACAGGCACGCGGGCGCATCGCGAGCGTGCTCACCACGGGCGAGGTCCGGGCCGTGCTGGCGGCAGTGCCGCAAACCTCATCGCTGCTCGCACGCCTGCTTTACGGCACCGGCATGCGCCTGCGCGAAGCGCTGCGCCTGCGTGTGAAGGACGTGGACCTCGCGCGCGGGATCATCCTCGTGCGCGGGAGCGGGAGGGCCAGGGAAAGGCTGGTCATGCTGCCGCAGTCGCTGGTAGCGCCGCTGCGCCGGCAGCTGACGTGCAGCCGGGCGCTCTGGGAACAGGACCGCGGCGCCGGCCGCGCCGGCGTGTGGGTGCCCGATGCGCTCGACCGCAGGCACCCGCATGCGGGCGCAACCTGGGCGTGGCACTGGGTCTTTCCGGCCGACGCGGTGTCGGCGGATATGAAGACCGGCGTCGAGCGGCGGCCCCATCACTGCGAACAGATTCTGCAACGCCACATCCGCGAGGCGGCGGCGGAGGCCGGCATCGGCAAGCGCGTCTCGGCGCACAGCCTGCGGCACTCCTTCGCCACGCACCTGCTGCAGGCCGGCACGGATCTGCGCACGGTGCAGGCGTTGCTGGGGCAACCGGAGGTGAGCGCGAGGACGATCTACACCCACGTGCTCAGGGTGGCGGCGGGCGCTACCCGCAGCCCGCTGGATGCGCTGGCCGTGCGCGAGTCGGCGCCGCGCTACGAGGCGGCGGCCGGCGAGCTGATCGCGGCGACAGCGGCTGCTATCGGCGTGTCGACCGCGCTCGGCGCCGCCGCTTGAGCGCCGGGCATGCGCGCACGCGCATCAGAGCGACCGGAAGACCGCGTCGTTGATGCGGCGTGAAAGCCTCTCGATGAGGCCAGGCTCCTGGCCGCAGGCCTTGTCGATTACGACCGTGAGCTCGTTTTCCGCCGGCTCGCCCGGGGTGGGTTCGACGACACGGGCGATGAGGGCGTCCTCGGTCGCGTAGACCCGGTACTTCCTCGTGGTGTCGATGTCGAGATAGACCGAGGAACCGTAGCGCGTGTCGACCAGCCAGCTGCGGATCCCCTTGCCCCCCTGAGCCGGAAAGACGTCCACCAGCACGTGCGGGGAGAGGTCGTGCCAGCGCTTCTCCATGACGCCCTGCTGCTCGATGTCCGCGTAGCGGCCGGAGAGCCGATCCAGCCGGTACAGCGACTGCAGCCCGATCAGCGTGCCCAGTCCCTTCCACTTGATGAAACTGGCATCGAGCTGCCACTGGTCACCCAGGATCTCGTAGGTCTGCAGCGTGCAGAGATCGCCGGTGGCGAGCGTGGCCTGGTAGCGCTTCGGGCCCAGGGGCTGGAAGGAGATCTCGGCGATCGGCCGCTCGGCGTTGAAGCGGCCGTAGATGTAGAACGGCGCGCTCGCCAGCAGGAAGGCGGCGAACAGCACCGCGACGAGCAGTGCCCACTTGACGAGCCGGAACAGAAGCCGCGGCCCGCCGCCGCGTCGCTGCGGCTGCGCCTTCATGCGCTCGCCCCCGCGGGTGCGGCTGTCGTGGCCGGATGCATGCCGGGCATTATAGTCGAGGCGCCCGCGGGCCGGCGCGACGGGCGTTCGGGTTAGAATGCGCGCCGCCCCCAAGGCCTGTTCTCCGCCTCACCGATGCTGAATTTCACCAACGTCACCCTGCGGCGCGGCCCGCGCGTGCTGTTCGCGGGCGCGAGCGTCACCATCCATGCCGGCAACCGTGTCGGCGTGACCGGCGCCAACGGCACCGGCAAGTCCAGCCTGTTCGCGCTGCTGCGCGGGGAGCTGCATGCCGACGCCGGCGAGGTCGCCATGCCGCCCGGCCTGACCATCGCCCACGTAGCGCAGGAGACACCGGCGCTGGATCGAGCCGCCATCGACTACGTGCTCGACGGCGATGCCGCCCTGCGCGCCATCGAGGCGGAGATCCGCGAGGTCGAGGCCGCGGGCGACGGCCATCGCCTGGCGAGGCTGCACGCCGATCTCGACCACGCCGGCGGCTACACGGCGGCGAGCCGCGCCGCCACGCTGCTGCACGGCCTGGGTTTCAAACCGGGCGAGGAGCGGCGCTCGGTGAAGGAGTTCTCCGGCGGCTGGCGCATGCGGCTGAACCTCGCACAGGCGCTGATGTGCCGCTCGGACCTGCTGCTGCTCGACGAGCCCACCAACCATCTCGATCTGGAGGCCACGCTGTGGCTGGAGGAGTGGCTGCAGCGTTACCCCGGCACGCTGCTGCTCATCTCGCACGACCGCGAGTTTCTCGACGACATCGTCGATCACATCCTGCACCTGGAGCGCGAGTCCGTCACGCTCTACGCCGGCAACTACTCCGACTTCGAGCAGCGGCGCGCCGAGCAGGTGGCGCAGCAGGCGGCGGCCTACGCCCGCCAGCAGCGCGAGGTGGCGCGCATACACGGTTTCGTGGATCGCTTCCGCGCCAAGGCGACCAAGGCGCGCCAGGCGCAGAGCCGGCTGAAGGCCCTGGCGCGCATGGAGCTCATCGCGCCCGCCCATGCCGATTCGCCGTTCGGCTTCGAGTTCTTCGCGCCGCGCAAGCTGCCGACACCGCTGCTGCAACTCGAGGAGGCCGGCGTCGGCTACGGCGACGAGGTCGTCGTGCAGGACATACGCCTGAGCCTCGCACCCGGCGATCGCATCGGGCTCCTGGGCCCGAACGGCGCCGGCAAGTCCACGCTCATCAAGACGCTGGCCGGGGAGCTCGCGCCGCTGTCCGGCGCACGCCTGCCGGCGCAGGACCTGCACGTGGGCTATTTCGCCCAGCATCAGCTCGAACAGTTGAATCCCGCGTCGACGCCGCTTGCGCACCTGCAGCGGCTCGATCC
>JAWLAN010000012.1:0-151743 GCA_041395385.1 Gammaproteobacteria bacterium | reverse complement strand
CTGAAGGGCGGCAATGCGCATCTGCGCAAGGTGGAGGAGCTCGCGGCCGCGGAGGGGGCGGGGTGCGTGCCCATCTGCGCGGCCATCGAGGCCGAGCTCTCGCAGCTCAGCGAGGCGGATCGCCGTGAATTCCTGATCGAGCTCGGCCTGGAGGAGCCGGGCCTGAACCGGGTCATCCGGGCAGGATACACGCTGCTCGGCCTGCAGACGTTCTTTACGACCGGCCCGAAGGAGACGCGCGCCTGGACGATCCCGGTCGGCGCCACGGCGCCGCAGGCCGCCGGCGCCATCCACACCGATTTCGAGCACGGATTCATCCGCGCCGAGGTCATTGCCTACCAGGATTTCATCGACTGCGGCGGTGAACAGGGCGCGAAAGAAAAGGGCAAATGGCGGCTGGAGGGCAAGGATTACGTCATGCAGGACGGCGACATCGTCCATTTCCGCTTCAACGTGTAACGTCGCCGGGAAAAGGGGGGGCGGGATCGCTGCCCAAGTATTGGTGTAGTATTTTCTCCGAGGGGCATCTCAGACAAAAGGGACTTGCATGCGTTACCGATTCGCCCGAATCGAGGACTTCACGCGCTGTCTTGATCTGATACACAACAGCCTCACGGACCGGCCCGACCTGCGCCAGCGTCTTCCGGAGGTCTGGTCTTCGCTGTTTCGCGCCGGCAGCCTGCTGTCGGCGGTGATTGAAGATGTCGCGTTGCCGGAGGCCGAGCGGTTGCTGGCCATATACCTGGCGGTGTTCGTCACTGACAGCTACGTCGAGGAGCTGCTCGACTCGCCGCGCCCGCGCGTGGTGATGCGGCTGTACGAACGCATAATCGCCGGCGACTCGCCGGTGCTGACGCCCGAGCAGATCCGCGCCGCCAACTCCGGGCGCGGACTCAACTGCCTGATGCTGCACACCGGCATGCGAGCGATGGAGACGGCGGTCAACCGCCGGCTCGCGGAAAGTCTTCGCGACGTCTGTGTGCTGCTGCACGCCGGCTACCGGACCCGCATGGTCATGGAGGAGGTGCTGGGCACGCGGGCTCGTATCGCCATGGAGCAGTCAGGCTTCCGCCTGGCAACCGACTTTGCCGATCACTACCGTGCCGCCGCGCCGCCGCCCGACGACCACCCCTATCTCTTCGTGGCCGCGGCCGAGGAACATTATCCCGGCATCGTCAGCGGCTGCTCGTTCTATTTCAACTGCGGTGACCCGCAGTTCGATTTCGCGCCGGTGCAGCAGCAGGTCCTGCTGCACGCGCTGTTCAACGAATCCGACGAGGAGATCGCCGAGTCACTCGCCATATCCATCGAAACGGTGCGCAAGCACTGGCGATCGATATACCGGCATGTGCTGGAGGTCAGCCCCCGGTTTTTCCCGGGCGAACGCGGGAACGGCGATGCGCGTGGACCGGAAAAGCGCCGCTACCTGCTGAGCTTCCTGCGCATGCATCTGGACGAGGTGCGGCCGCGCCTGCGTGCACGCAGGCGGCGGCCGCGCGCCATATCGCACACGGCGTGATCGCCGGAGGCGGTGCGCGCGCCTAGGGGCCGAAGGTTACTCCAGCGACAGGATGAAATCCCACTCCGACTTGGCGACCGGCATGATCGACAGCCGGTTGCCACGCTGAAGCAGCGTGAGATTGCGCAGCGGCTCGTGCTTGCGCAGTTCCTCCAGCCCGACGACGCGCCCGAACTTGCGCTTCAGCTTCACTTCCACGCAGAACCAGCGTGGGGCGTGGCGATCGCTGCCCGGATCGAAATACTTGCTGCCGGGATCGAACTGCGACGGATCGGCGTAGCCGCGGCGTACCACCTCGACGACCCCGACCACGCCCGGCTGCTCACAACTGGAATGGTAGAAGAAGGCAAGGTCGCCCACGCGAAAATCGTCGCGGAGCATATTGCGGGCCTGATAGTTGCGGACCCCGTCCCAGGCCGTGGTCTTCCCGGGGCTCGCCTCGAGGTCGTCGACGCTGAAGGCCGACGGCTCGGACTTCATCAGCCAGTAGTTCATGGGAATGCGTCGGGAAGCAGCTCCCGGCGCCCCGGCGTTGGCCGGTCAAACTCCAGACCGGTCCGGGAGGATGTGCGCCTGGCGAAAAAGGTGGATCTCCGGGATGCCGTTGCCGACCATCGACTTGAACCGCAGGTTCAAGATTGGAGTCGTTCCGGGCGAATCAGGCTTTCCGCACGTGACGGCATAGCTCAACATCGCCGTTTTTCGGTCAACTCCTGGTGGATGTAACGTATAGGCTCAAGAATACCCGGCCTGCTCACGCACACCCCAGAGAATTCTTTGTATCGACTCCGCGCCGCCATCGGGCGTCGCGCGGCCGTCCCCGCTCGATCACCGGCGTTCAGCTCGATGAGACGTCGGTGAGCTCCAGTTGTTCCTCGCGGCTCAGCGCGCCCGCGATCTTGCTCTGAATCCGCTTCAGGCTCGCGCCGATGTTCAGAGTATAACCCTCTTTCTGGTTGCGGTAGTCCTGATATTCGTGCGCGATATTCAGGGCCGCCATCACGGCGATACGTTCCGCACCGATAATCTTTCCGGAGTCGCGCAGCTGCTTCATGCGCTTGTTGAGGAACTCGGCCGCCTGGAAAAGCGACTCGCGCTCGTTCTCGGCGCAGGCGACAAGATATTCCTTGTCGAGTATGGTCACGGGTACGGGCTTGGGCGCGTCACTCATTGGCGGGTTTCCATGGCCTTCAGGCGGGCGATCATCGATTCCACGCGCGTACGCGCCATCTCGGTCTTCTCGATCAGCAACGAACGTTCCGCCGACAAGGTGACCTGCTGCGATTTCAACGCGCGATTCTCGTTGGAGAGCTTGTCGATCGTACGAATGAGCTCGTCGACGCGCGCCTCGAGCGCCGCCAAGTCCAGCGATTCAGTCTCTTGTTCGTTCATCTGCCTAGTGCGCGTAGGGTGCGAATCCGGCTGCGGGTTCCCCCGGTTCCGGCCAATATAGAGCGGCCATCAGAGGGGGTCAACAGCGCCGGTCGTGCGTGCGCAGTTGTGATAAATTGTCGATGATAATTATGGTCGTACATACCTTGCATTTTTCCGATCTCAGGTCCACGCGTCGCACGCGAAGAGTATTGCCAGCATGCTGAAGCAGGAGTTTGCGCGCCGCCGCAAGCAGCTCATGGAAACCATGGGCAACCGCGCCATCGCCATCATTCCGACCGCGCAGGTTCGGATCCGCAATCGGGACGTGGAATTTCCGTTCCGGGCCGACAGTGATTTCTATTACCTGACGGGTTTTGCCGAGCCCGAGGCGGTGGCCGTCCTGGTGCCGCATCGGCCGCAGGGCGAGTACATACTTTTCTGTCGCGAGCGCGACCCGGAGCGGGAGGCCTGGGACGGGTTGCGCGCCGGTCTGGAGGGCGCCATCGAAGTGTACGGCGCCGACGACGCATTCCCGTTTTCGGACATGGACGACATACTGCCGGGACTGCTCGAGAACAAGGCGCGCGTCTACTACACGATGGGGCAGGACGCCGAATTCGACCACCGGGTGGTCAACTGGGTGACGCAGGTCCGGGGCCGTGGCCGCGCCGGGGTGCGGGCGCCGGAGGAGTTCATCGCGCTTGGACATGTCCTGCACGACATGCGGCTGTTCAAGAGCAAGGCGGAGATAACCGCGATGCGACAGGCGGCCCAGATCACGGTCGAGGCACATCGACGCGCCATGCGCGTGTGCCGGCCGGGCATGCACGAGTATCAGATCGAGGCGGAGCTGCACCACGCGTTCATGCACGGCGGCGCGCGCTCCACTGCCTATCCTCCGATCGTCGGCAGCGGCGGCAACGGCTGCATCCTGCACTATCGCGAGAATTCCGCGCTGCTGAAGGACGGCGATCTGCTGTTGATCGACGCCGGGGCGGAGTACGACTGCTACGCGGCGGACGTGACCCGTACGTTTCCGGTGGGCGGCCGGTTCTCGGCGGCGCAGCGAGAGGCCTACGAGCTGGTGCTCGAGGCGCAGCTAGCCGCCATCGAGAAGGTGAAACCGGGCAATCACTGGAACGAACCGCACGAGGCCGCGGTCCGCGTCATCACCAAGGGGCTGCTGGAGCTCGGGATCCTGAAGGGCAAGCTCGCGGCCCTCATCAGGGCCGAGGCGTACCGTCCGTATTACATGCACCGGACCGGACACTGGCTGGGCATGGACGTGCACGACGTGGGCGACTACAAGGTGGGGGGCGAGTGGCGCGTGCTGGAGCCGGGCATGACCCTGACGGTCGAACCCGGCCTGTACTTCAAGGCCGGCAGCCGTGGCCTGGCCAAGCGCTGGTGGAGCATGGGGATACGCATCGAAGACGACGTGCTGGTGACCCGCAACGGCAACGAGGTGCTGACCGTCGAGGCGCCCAAGACCGTCGAGCAGATAGAGTCGTTGATGTCGCTGGCGCACGCCGCCTGAGCCGGCAATGAACCGGTACGACGTCGTCATCGTGGGTGGTGGCCTGGTGGGAGCCACGCTCGCATGCGCGCTGCGCGAAGCGCCGCTATCGGTGGCGCTGCTCGAGGCCGCACCGTTCGAGGTGGATACCCCGCCAAGCTTCGATGATCGCGGGCTGGCCCTGTCGCCGGCGACGCAACGGGTCCTGAGCGGCATCGGCGTATGGCCGAACCTCGCGCCCGCCGCCACGCCGGTGCGGGCCATACACGTCTCGGAGCGGGGCCGATTCGGCGTGGTGCGGCTCTACGCGGAGGAATTCGGTCTCGATGCGCTGGCGCACGTGAGCCTGGCGCGTGACCTCGGCGCCAGCCTGATGCATCGCCTGCAGGCGCAGGGCAACTGCGAGCTGCACTGTCCGGCGCGCGTGGTCGGCTTGCGCCACGACCGCGATGCGACCGAGGTGACGGCGCAGCGAGGCGAGGATCGCTATACCATCGAGGCCCGGCTCCTGATCGTGGCCGATGGCGCGCAGTCGCCCTCACGCAGCTTGCTGAATATCGGGGTGCGGGAGCGCGACTACGGGCAGACCGCGATCATCGCCAATCTGCGAACGGGCCGGCCTCACGATAACGTGGCCTACGAGCGGTTCACGCCTGACGGGCCGGCCGCGGTGCTGCCGCAGCAGGCGGGGCGTTGCGGCCTGGTCTACGTGCTTCCGAGCGCGGCTGCAACCGTGGCCGCATCCCTTCCCGACGACGCCTTCCTCGCGCTGGTGCAGGAGCGGCTCGGCCGGCGCCTCGGGGAGTTCGCGGGCCTCGGTCGGCGCAGCATGTATCCGCTGCGCCTGGTGATCGCCGACCGGATCGCCGGGGCTCGCTACATCGTGGTCGGCAACGCCGCCCACGCCGTTCACCCGAACGGGGCGCAGGGTTTCAATCTCGGCGTACGCGACGCGGCGGTGGCCGCGGAGTGCGTCATCGACGCGGCTCGGGCGGGCCTGGACGTCGGTGCCGAGGCGGTGACCGGTTCCTATGCCGCGCGCTGCCGCGCCGATCATCAGCGTACGATTCGCTTCACCGATGGACTCACGCGGGTCTTCTACAACGACTGGTGGCCGCACGCCGTGGCCAGGCAGGCCGCCATGCTGGCGGTGGAGCTGGTGCCGCTGCTGAAACGGCGGCTGGTGGCGGACGGCAGCGGGCTGCGCGGGGCGCCGTCGCGGCTGCTGCAGGGTCGGCCGTTGTGATCCGGTCGCGCCGTGCCGCGCCGGCCGAATTCGACGTCGCCGTCATCGGCGGCGGCGTGGTGGGCTCGGCGGTGGCTGCCTTGCTCGGGGGCCTGTCGTTGCGCGTGGCGGCGGTGGAGGCCGCCGCGGCGACGCCGGCCGATCCGAGAGACTATGACCTTCGGGTCTACGCCCTCACCCGCGCCTCCGCGCGCATCCTCGCCCACGCCGGTGCCTGGCCTCGGATCGAGCGCTGCCGTCACGGCTGTTTTCGCCGCATGGAGGTCTGGGATGCCCACAGCACGGGCCGTATCAATTTCGACAGCGCGGCGCTGACGGAATCCACCCTCGGCTACATCGTCGAGCAGCGCGTGCTGTGCGACGCGCTCGGCGAGCGTCTGCGGGAGTTGCCGAACGTGACCGTCATGCGGCCGGCGTCGCTGCAGTCATGGGAGGACACGGCCGATCGTCTCGAGGTAGTGCTCGAGGATGGCCGGCGCGTCTCGGCGCGGCTGGTGGTGGGCGCCGACGGCGCCGCCTCGCGAGTGCGCACGCTGGCGGGGATAGGCTACGAGCGTCACGGCTATGATCAGCGAGCCGTGGTCTGCAACGTGCGCACGGAGCGCCCGCACGATGACACCGCACGTCAGCGCTTCCTGGCCGAGGGTCCGTTGGCCTTCCTGCCGCTCGATGACGCTCGCACGTCCTCCATCGTGTGGTCGACGACGCCGGCGCACGCGGAACGCCTGCTGGCTCTCGATGCCGAGGACTTCCGCGGCGAGCTCGCGACCGCCTTCGAGCACCGGCTGGGCCGGGTGCTGGAGGCCGGCCCGCGGGCGGCCTTCGAACTCGCCAAGGCGCGCGCGGAGCGCTACGTGCTGCCGCGCATCGCGCTCGCCGGGGACGCCGCCCACTCCATACATCCGCTCGCCGGGCAGGGCGCGAACCTCGGTCTCCTCGACGCGGCCACGCTGGCCGAGGTGGTTGCAGTGGCCGCAGCCGCGGGCTCGGACATCGGGGCGCTGCGCACGCTGCGCCGTTACGAGCGCTGGCGCGCGGGCGAGAATCGCCTCATGCAGGCGACGATGGACGGATTCAAGCACCTGTTCGGCAGTGACCTGAAGACGGTCCGCTGGCTGCGCGGGGCCGGTCTGTCGCTCACCGATCGCTGCCAGCCCGCCAAGGAGTTGATCATGCGGTTGGCGATGGGACTGAGCGGGGACCTGCCCGCGGCCGCCCGCGTGCGAAGCATCCGCTGAGCCCATCGTGGGCAGGATCCGGAGACCGGACGAGATGACCGATACCCGCACCGCGCTGTTCGAATCCTCGCTGACCTCCTTGCCGCTCCTCTACCGCGGCAAGGTCCGCGACGTCTATGCGATCGGAGACGACCTACTCCTCATCGTTGCCACCGACAGGCTGTCCGCCTTCGACGTCGTCCTGCCGGATCCGATCCCGGGCAAGGGCGCGGTGCTCACCGCCGTGTCGAATTTCTGGTTTGAGCGCATGCGGCGCATCATCCCGAACCATCTCGTGGATCGCCCCTTGGCGGAGGTGCTGCCCGACGCTGCCGAACGAGCTCAGGTCGGGGGACGTGCCGTCATCGCGCGCCGGCTGAAGGCCTTGCCGGTCGAGGCGGTGGTGCGGGGGTATCTGATCGGGTCGGGATGGAAGGACTACCAGCGCACCGGCGCGGTCTGCGGGATCGCGCTGCCGGGCGGCCTGCGGCAGGCCGAGCGACTCCCGCAGCCCATCTTCACGCCGGCGACCAAGGCGCCCTCGGGCAGGCACGACGAGAACGTCGATTTCGCGCACGTCGCCTCCGTCCTGGGCAGCTCGCTGGCCGAACAGGTGCGCGACGTAAGTCTGCGTATCTACGAGGAGGCGGCAGCCTACGCGGCTCAGCGAGGCATCATCATCGCCGACACCAAGTTCGAGTTCGGCACCGATGCGGCGGGCAACCTGATCCTGATCGATGAGGTCCTCACGCCGGACTCCTCGCGCTTCTGGCCCGCGGATTCCTATGCGGCGGGCATCAGTCCGCCGAGTTTCGACAAGCAGTTCGTCCGCGACTACCTGGAGACGCTGGATTGGGACAAGAAGCCGCCCGGTCCCCGCCTGCCGCCCGAAGTGCTGCAAAGGACTGCGGAAAAGTACCGGGAGGCGCAGCGGCGCCTCATCGGGCAGGCCTGAACGATCGCGTGGCGTGGGCACCCAAAGAGTGCGGGCCGCCGTCGGAATGGAGTAGACTTCTCACATCGTGCGATGGTAGTTGCCGTATCGTGCGACGTCCCGACCAGTAGATCCCACGTAGGAGGAAGAACTGTATGAAATACCTTGCCATCGCTGTCGCGCTGCTGGGTCTCACCCTGGCCGGCTGCCAGAAGAAGGAGGCCGCGGAACCCGCAGCCGAGGCCGCCGGAGCGGCAACAGAAGCCACCGAGCAGGCAGCCGAGGCGACTTCCGAGGCCGCTACCGAGGAGGCCGCGCCGGAATCCGCACCGGCGCAATAGGCGAACGGCGGCAAGCCACCAAGAAAGGCGGGCCAGAGCCCGCCTTTCTTGCTTGCGAGTCGTCGATCTCCCCGTCAGGCAGCCGCCTCCATGCTGTCGCTGTATTTGCCCAGCGTCGCCAGGCCGTTCATCCGGGCGCGATGCAGCAAGGCCTTCTGGCCGGCGAGAAAATTCTCCGCCTTGCCCGCCCACGTCTTCAACGCGGAGTCCTGCAGGGCGCGGCCGTAGGAGAACGACAGCGGCCAGGGATGGGCGACGCCCATCGAGTTCATCAGGTTCAGGTGGGACGTCGAGGGCTCCGGCTTCTGCCCCCCGGAGAGGAACACGATGCCGGCCACCGTCGCCGGTACCGTCGTGTGCAGCGCACGCACCGTCATCTCGGCCACGCTCCTGGGCCTGGCCTGATCTGCGCACTTCTTGCCCGGAACTACCATGTTCGTCTTCAGGATCATGTTCTCGAACACGACGCGCTGTTCGGCGAGCTCGTTGAAGACCTCGCGCAGGGTTGCCACCGTCACCTCGTAGCAGCGCTCGATGCCGTGATCCCCTTCCATCATGACCTCCGGCTCCACCATGGGGACCAATCCCTGCTCCTGGCACAGCGCGGCATAGCGGGCGAGCGCATGGGCGTTGGCGTGTATGCCGGCGGGGGTGGGCACGCCCGCGCCGATATTGATGACCGCGCGCCACTTGCAGAACTTGGCACCCAGCTTGACATACTCCTCCAGGCGGCCGCGCAGCCCGTCCAGCCCCTCGGTGACCTCTTCGCCGGGGAAACCGGCCAACGGCTTCGAGCCGGTGTCGACCTTGATGCCCGGGATGATGCCGTTGCGGGTGAGGACGTCGACGAAGCGCTCGCCCTTGGCGGTGGACTGACGCAGCGTCTCGTCGAAGAGGATGACGCCGCTGATGAATTCCTGCGAGCCCGGTGCCGTGAGCAGCATCTCCCGGTAGGTCCGCCGCGTCTCTTCGGTCGACTCGGTGCCTATGGAGTCGAAGCGCTTCTTGATGCTGGGGAAACTCTCGTCGGCCGCGAGTATGCCCTTACCGGGCGCGACCATTGCCTTGGCGACGGCAGCCATTTGCTGACTATTTGCTGACATGGGATACGTCCTCGTTTGCCAAATTTGATTTGGAGCCTATCGATTAGCGCCGGCTGGGAGGGGAGTGACGCGACGGTCGGGACTGGTCCCGGGAGGCTTCGGAGCCCACCGGCGACGCCAGCCAGCATGTGTGCACGTTTATAGCACGCGGCATATTCCCCGCAAAGGCGAGGTCGCGGAAAACAGGATGCGCGTCGCCCCTTTCCGGGACCTGCGGCCTCAGAACAGCCGCTCTATGTAATCCCCCGTGCGCACGATCTTCATCGAGTTGGTGCCGCCGGTGGTTCCGCGGGAGTCGCCCTTGGTGATGATGATGAGGTCGCCCTGCTCGACCACCTTGCGATACGAGAGGATGTTGACCAGCTCGCGATTGACCTCGGCGGACTCCGTGTGCATGACGTCGAAATTGATCGGGTACACGCCCCGGTAGATCGTGACCTTGCGCTGCGAATGCACGTGGCGCGTGAAGGCGAAGATGGGGATGGCTGAGTTCATGCGCGACATCGTGATGCAGGTGTTGCCGGTCTCGGTGAGCGCGGCGATGGCCTTGGCCTCGATGCGATTGGCGGCATACATGGCCGACATCGCGATGCAGTCGTCGACCCGGTCGAAATGGATGTCCAGCCTCACCTGCGAGTCCTGCTCTTCCCACTGCCGCTCGGAACCCAGGCAGATGCGCGCCATGGCCTGCACCGCCTGCGTCGGGTGCCGGCCGACGCTGGTCTCCGCCGAAAGCATCACCGCGTCGGTGCCGTCGAGCACGGCGTTGGCGACGTCGAAGACCTCTGCGCGCGTGGGCAGCGGCTTGTCGATCATCGATTCCATCATCTGGGTGGCGACGATCACGAACCGCTTCATCTGCCTTGCCATGCGCACCAGGCGTTTCTGCACGGGAACCAGGTAGGCATCGCCGATCTCCACGCCCAGATCGCCGCGGGCGACCATGATGCCGTCGGCGGCCTCGATGATTCCCTCGGCGTGCTCGAGCGCCTCGGCGCGCTCAATCTTCGCGATGATCCCGCAGCTGCCGTTGGCGAGCTTGATGAGCTCACGCGCCACGGCGATGTCCTCCGGAGTCTCGACGAAGGAGATCGCGATGTAATCCGCGCCCATGTAGACGGCGTGCCGTAAATCGTCCTTGTCCTTGTCGGTGAGCGTCGCGGCCGAAAGACCGCCGCCCTCGCGATTGATGCCCTTGTTGTCGGAGAGCTGCCCCCCCAGGAGCACGGTGCACTCGATGGCAGTGCCCTTGACGCGTTCGACCTTGAGGATGATGCGACCGTCGTCGATGAGGAGCTTGTCCCCGAACTTCACGTCCTTCGACAGGTTCTTGTAGGTGACTCCGACGCGCTGTTCGTCGCCGTCGTCGGGCCCCAGCGCCGTATCGACGGTGAAGGCGTCGCCCTCCTCAAGAAAGATCGGACCGTCGCGAAACCGCTCGATGCGAATCTTCGGCCCCTGCAGATCTGCGATGATGCCGACCTCGGTGCCGAGCGCCTTGGCCTGCTCGCGGACCAGCTGGAATCGACGCTCGTGGTGTTCGTGCGTCTGATGGGAATAGTTGATCCTCGCGACGTCCATCCCGGCGCGGATGAGCGATCGCATCACGTTCGGGTCGTCCGTGGCAGGGCCGAGCGTGCCAACAATCTTGGTTCGGCGTAATGCCATCTGGTTGCTTAATAGCCCTCGCTCGGATGCAGGCGGCCCGGCATGGCGCGGGCGCGTTCCTGAAGTATGGCGACGGCCGGCAGCGTCTTGCCCTCCAGATATTCCAGGAATGCGCCGCCGCCGGTGGAGATGTACGAGATCCTGGCGCCGACGCGATACTTCGCTATCGCCGCCAGCGTATCCCCGCCGCCCGCGACCGAGAACGCCGTGCTGTCGGCGATCCCCTCGGCGAGCGCCTTGGTGCCGTTGCCGAACTGATCGAACTCGAAAACGCCGAGCGGCCCGTTCCACACGATGGTGCAGGCGCGTTTCAGCAGGTCGACGTAGGCCGCCGTCGTCTCCGGCCCGATGTCGAGGATGAAATCGTCGGCAGCGACCTCGCTCGCCCGCTTGGTGGTGGCCGCCGCCGTCGCGGAGAATTCCTTGGCGCAGACCACGTCGGTCGGTATGGGTATGGAAGCGCCGCGCGCCGCGGAGCGCTGTATGAGCTGGCGCGCGGTGTCCAGCAGATCGTCCTCGCACAGCGACTTGCCGACGGGCAGCCCCGCGGCCTTCATGAAGGTGTTGGCGATGCCGCCGCCGACGATCAGCTGATCGACGGCCTCCACCAACGAGGTCAGCACCTCGAGCTTCGTGGAGACCTTGGATCCGCCGACGATGGCGACGAGCGGCCGCATCGGATTGTCGCGGACCTGGCGCAGCGCGTTGATCTCCGCCTCCAGCAGCGGGCCGGCGCACGCGGTCGGCGCGTACTTGGCCACGCCGTGGGTCGAGGATTCGGCCCGGTGCGCGGTGGCGAACGCGTCGTTGATGAAGACATCGCAGAGCCGCGCCATCTTGCGAGCGAGGCTGTCGTCGTTCTTTTTCTCGCCGACCTCGAATCGGACGTTTTCCAGGAGCGCCACCTCTCCGTTGTCGATCTCGAAGCCGCCGTGCAGCCAGTCCTTGACCAGCCGCACCGGCTTGCCCAGAAGCTCCGAGAGGCGCGCCGCAACGGGCTGGAGCGACAGGGCGGGGTCGTGCTCGCCCTCCCTGGGACGGCCGAGATGCGACATCACCATCACCTTGGCGCCGGCCGACGCGGCACGCTCGATGGTGGGAAGCGCGGCACGGATGCGCGTGTCCTCGGTGATACGACCGCCTTCCAGAGGCACGTTCAGGTCCTCGCGGATCAGAACGCGGCGCCCGGCGAGCTTGACTTCGGACATGGTCAGCATGGCTGCTCCCTCACGCTATGACGGCGGCTGCTCTCGCCTCGCGCGCCTATTTCGCCTTCGCCCAGGCCAGCGCGACGTCGAGCATCCGGTTGGAGAACCCCCACTCGTTGTCGTACCAGGACATCACCTTGCACAGGCGGCCGCCGATCACCTTGGTCTCGGAGGCCTCGTAGATGGAGGAGTGCGGGTCGTGATTGAAGTCGATCGAAACGAGCGGCTCCTTGTTGTAGGCGAGTATGCCCTTCAGCGCGCCGTTCGCGGCGTCCTTCATGACGGCGTCGATCTCCTCCTTGCTGGTATCGCGCGCGGCCGTGAACGTGAGATCCACCATCGAGACATTGATGGTGGGGACCCGCACCGCCAGCCCGTCGAGCTTGCCGGCGAGCTCGGGCAGCACCAGGCCCACCGCCGCGGCGGCGCCGGTCTTGGTCGGGATCATGGACTGGGTCGCCGAGCGTGCGCGCCGCAGGTCCTTGTGGTAGACGTCGGTCAGCACCTGGTCGTTGGTGTAGGCGTGTATGGTCGTCATCAGGCCGGCGACCACGCCGATCTTCTCCTGCAGCGGCTTGACCAGCGGCGCCAGGCAGTTGGTCGTGCACGAGGCGTTGGAGATGACGGTGTGCGAGGCCTTCAGCATGTCGTGATTGACGCCGTAGACCACCGTGGCGTCGACCTGATCGCTCGCGGGCGCGGAGATCATGACTTTCTTCGCCCCGCCCTTCAGGTGCAGGCCCGCCTTCTCGCGGGTCGTGAACAGGCCCGTGCATTCCAGGATGATTTCCGCGCCGAGCTCGCCCCAGGGCAGCCTGGTCGGGTCGCGCTCCGCCAAGACACGGATGCGCTCGCCGTTGACGACCATGTAATCGCCGTCGACCACCACCTCGCCGGGGAACCGCCCGTGCGCGCTGTCGTAGCGGGTCAGATGGGCATTGGTCTTGGCGTCGCCGAGATCGTTGATGGCGACGACCTGAATCTCGTTGTTCCGCTTCGCCTCGTAGAGTGCGCGCAGCACGTTGCGTCCGATACGTCCGTATCCGTTGATGCCGATCTTGATGGCCATGCACATATTCTCCGCATTTATCCCAAACCGTGCGCCTCCGTGGAGGGGCGCGCCCTGTTCAACTAGCTGCTACACGCTCGCTCGCGAGGTAATCGCGGATGAAAGCATGCGTGCGGGTCGCGACGAAAGAGTCAGCCCGCGGAATTGCCAACGCCTCACGATTGCCGCTGCAGGACCTGCCGGATCGCGCCAACCACGTTGTCGACGGTGAAGCCGAAATGCTTCATCAACAGATCGCCCGGGGCCGATTCCCCGAAACTGTCGATACCCACGACCGCGCCGTCTAGGCCGACGTACTTGCGCCAGTAATCGGTGACGCCGGCCTCCACCGCGACGCGTGCGCGCACTCCCCGGGGCAGCACCTGCTCGCGATAGGCCGCATCCTGCGCGTCGAAGCGATCGGCCGACGGCATCGACACGACGCGAACGGCGATCTGCTCGGAGGCGAGCAACCGCGCGGCGGCGGCGGCCAGGGCCACCTCCGAGCCGCTGGCGATGACGATCGCCTGTGGAGCGCCGCCGGTGTCGATCAGCACGTATCCGCCGCGCGCGACGAGCTCGATCTGGCTCTCCGTGCGCGGCATGGCCGGCAGGTTCTGGCGGCTGAGCAGCAGGCAGGTCGGGCCGCCCGTGCGTTCGACGGCCGCCTTCCAGGCCACCGCGGTCTCCACCGCGTCGCAGGGGCGCCAGACGCTCATATTGGGGATGAGGCGCAGGCTCGCGGCGTGTTCCACCGGCTGGTGCGTCGGGCCGTCCTCGCCGAGTCCGATGGAGTCGTGCGTGTAGACGTGCACGCAGCGCACCTTCATCAGCGCTGCCAGGCGCACGGCATTGCGGGCGTAATCCGAGAAAACCAGGAACGTCCCCCCGTAAGGGATGAACCCGCCGTGCAGGCTGATGCCATTCATCACCGCCGACATCGCGAACTCGCGCACGCCGTAGTGTATGTAGTTCGCCTCCTCGTTGGCGGCGGATACGGCCTTGGAGCCGGACCACCACGTGAGGTTGGAGCCGGTGAGGTCCGCGGAGCCGCCGAACAGCTCGGGCAGTACCGGCGCGTAGGCGTTCAGCACGTTCTGTGAGGCCTTGCGGCTGGCCACCGTCTCGCCCTTGGCGGCGGTGGCGGCGACGTAGTTGCGCGTGGCCTGCTCCCAGCCCGCCGGCAGCGCGCCGGACATGCGCCGCTCGAATTCCGCCGCCAGCTCCGGATACGCGCCGCGATAGGCCTCGAAGGTCTGCCGCCAGGCCGCCTCGGCCGCCGCGCCCTTCTGGCGGGCATCGTAGGCCGCATAGATGCCGGGAGGAATGACGAACGGGGGGTGCTCCCACTTAAGGAACGCGCGGGCGCGGGCGACCTCCTCGGTCCCGAGGGCCATGCCGTGGCAGCCCTCCGTACCCTGCTTGTTGGGGGCGCCGTAGCCGATCACCGTCTTGCAGCAGATGAGCGTGGGGCGGCCGACGTCGTGCCGCGCCTCGTCGAGCGCGGCGCGTACGGCCTCGGCGTCATGGCCGTCGATGCCGCGTATGACACGCCAGCCGTAGGCCTCGAAGCGCCCGGCGGTGTCGTCGGTGAACCAGCCGTGCACCTCCCCGTCGATCGAGATGCCGTTATCGTCGTAGACCGCAATGAGCTTGCCCAGACCCAGGGTCCCGGCCAGCGAACAGGCCTCGTGCGAGATGCCCTCCATCAGGCAGCCGTCGCCGACGAAGGCATAGGTGTGATGGTCGACGACCTTGAAGCCGTCGCGATTGAACCGGGCGGCCAGTTGCTTCTCCGCAATGGCCATGCCCACGGCGTTGGCCAGTCCCTGCCCGAGCGGTCCCGTGGTCGTCTCCACGCCGGGCGCCGAGCCGTACTCCGGATGCCCTGGCGTTTTTGAGTGCAACTGCCTGAAATTTTTGAGATCTTCGATCGTTACCGCATAGCCCGTCAGGTGCAGCAGGCTGTACACCAGCATCGACCCGTGACCGTTCGACAGGATGAATCGATCGCGGTCGGGCCATTGCGGATTGGCCGGGTTGTGGCGGAGGAAGTCGTTCCAGAGCACCTCGGCGATGTCGGCCATCCCCATGGGTGCGCCGGGGTGTCCGGAGTTGGCCTGTTGCACCGCGTCCATGCTCAGGGCACGGATTGCGTTCGCCAGTTCACGGCGACTGGACGGCTGGGACGTTTCCATCAGGGGTTGGGGCCGGTTCATGATTGTTATGACGTATCGAACGGCCCGAACGGCAGCCCGATAAAAAGGGGCGTCATTCTCCCGCAGCAAACCCTTCACGGCAAGTGAACGCCCCGCCGGCACGCGTCCGTTTTCCGATGCGGCGCGGGCCAGTGCGGTCCGCTGCCGCGGCCAGCGCGGCTCCCACCGCGCCTTGCGGCGGCGGATGATTCGCAATATCGTGCCACGGTCGCCGATGGGCCTTTCGGCAGATCCCATCGAGGGTTGCCGGGACGGCCTGGGCGTGGCGAGTGGGGCGGCGGCACTGCCGCGGTTCGCCACGCCGGCACAATTGCATCGCCGCGACGCATCAGGGCGCGGCAGGGGATGTCTGCCATGGCATTGGCATTCAACGGGGACCTTGAGTCGCTCATGGACCGGGCCCGCGCCGGCGACCCGGCGGCGGCCACGCAGCTGGCCGAGCACTTGCGGCACGGGATCGGGATGGACAGGGACACCCAGGAGTCCCTGCAGTGGTTGTTGCGCGCGGCCGAGGCCGAATACGCCCCGGCGCAGTACCAGCTCGCTCTCGTCTACCGCGACGGCGACGGCGTCGCCCACGACCAACTGCAGCATCTGGAATGGCTGACAAGGGCCGCGGCCAGCGGGCAGCATGCTGCAGCCATGGTCCTGATCGGGGACTGTTACCGTTTGGGCCGCGGGGTTGCGCGCGATCACGCCAAGGCCGTGCAGTGGTACCGGCTGGCGGCCGAGAAGGGTCACGCGCGGGCGCGCTACCTGCTCGCGCGCGCCTATGCACTCGGGCGCGGCATCCTGCGCGACCGGTCCCTGGCCGTGGAGTGGTATCGCCGCTCCGCCCGCAACGGCTACGGGCCGGCGCAGTTCCAGCTCGGGCTCGCCTATCTGCGCGGACATGGCTGTGAGCGCGACCCCATGCAGGCGGTGATCTGGTTCGATCGCGCCGCGCGGCAGGGCCACGCCGGCGCCCAGTTCCGGCTCGCCAAGGCGCTTTTGACCGGCGTCGGGATCGAGAAGCAGCCCAGCGAGGCGGCGCAATGGCTGCGCTGCGCCGCTGAGCGCGGGCATCTCGAGGCGCAATACAACCTGGGTTACGTGTATGCCTACGGCGTGGGCGTGGAGAAGAGCGACGTCGAGGCGATCGGCTGGTATCGCAAGGCGGCGCGGCGCAAGCATGCCGATTCCCAGTACGCGCTCGGCTCCTTCTACCTGAACGGGCTCGGCGTCGAACGGGACCAGGCCAAGGCGTTCCTGTGGCTGAGCAGGGCGGCCGCCAACGGCAGCGTCAGGGCGGCTTACCGCCTCGGCCGCCTCTACGCCGCCGGCGCATACAGTGAGAAGCCGATGATGCACGAGGCGCGCTACTGGCTCGAGGTGGCGGCGCGCGGCGGGCATCCCAGGGCGCCCTACCGCCTGGGCGTGGTTTGCGCCCGCGGCATGGCCGGCGCCAAGGATTTCGTCGCCGCCTACACTTGGTTCTATGTCGCTGCCGCGATCACCGGCGATGACCGGGCGCTGAAGCTTGCGGAGGCCGTCGGCGGGCTGTTGACGGCCGAGGAACTCGAGGCGGCCAAGGACTTGGCGCGCCGGACCTGGCAGGAGATAGGCGCCAGGGCGCGCCGAACCGCCGCCGGGAAACCGGGGGACGAGGAGGCGCGCACGACCGAAGACCTCGAGGACGTCATCGAGTTGCCCGCCTCCCAGGAGCCATCGCCGGTGCGAGTCGAGGATGGCGACACGAGCGTGCACGACGATCCGCAGCCCCTGTGGGTGCAGGACATCGACATCGGCGCGATCCTCAACGACCCTGGCGAGGGCCGGCGCCCATTGATGTGAGGTGGGCGGCGTCCCGGGGCGCGGTGCGCGTCAGCGCCACTTGATCGAACACCCCATGCTGGGGGTCTGCTGCCGTGGCCCGCGACCGGTCTGCGCGATGAGCGTCATCGCCTGCAACAGCTCGCGCGGGGAGCCCTCCGGCGCCGGCCTGCCCGGCGTGGTCGCGTCCAGCCGGCCGCGGTATTGCAGGCGCAGGTCGTGGTCGTAGCCGAAGAAATCCGGGGTGCACACCGCGCCGTAGGCGCGCGCCACCGCCTGGGTCTCGTCGATCAGGTACGGGAAGGTGTAACCGTGTGCGCGCGCGAACTCCCGCATCCTCTCCGGCGCGTCTTCCGGGTAGCTCGAGTAGTCGTTGGGCATGATCCCCACGGCTCGCACGCCCATCTGCGAGAGCGCCTCCACGTCGCGCACCAATGCGTCGCAGATTGCCTTGACGTACGGGCAGTGATTGCAGATGAACATGACCAGCGTGGCGCGCTCGCCGCGACAGTCCGCGAGGCTCCACAACCGGCCATCCGCGTCGGGCAGGGAGAAATCGACGGCCGGCCGGCCGAATTCGCATACGGGTGTGTGAGTCAGCGCCATGGGTGCTCGAACCGCGGTCCGAAATCTGCGCTGCCACAGCCCTGCCGGGCGGATACCAAACGGCCGGGGTTGCGGCTACACTTGGCAGCCTTTTTTCCGCCCCAAGAGCGCACGAACCAGGATTTCAGCCAATGTCCAGTTACCTTTTCACCTCCGAGTCGGTCTCCGAAGGACATCCCGACAAGGTGGCCGATCAGATCTCTGACGCGATTCTCGACGCAATCCTTGCCAAGGACAAGTACGCGCGTGTCGCCGCCGAGACCCTCTGCAACACCGGCCTGGTGGTCCTGGCCGGCGAGATCACGACCAACGCGAGCATCGACTACAACGAGGTGGCGCGTGAGGCGATCAAGGGCATCGGCTACGACAACACCGAGTACGGCATCGACTACAAGGGCTGCGCGGTACTGGTCGCCTACGACAAGCAGTCGCCCGACATCGCTCAGGGTGTCGACGAAGGTCGCGGCCTGGACCTGGAGCAGGGCGCCGGCGATCAGGGCCTCATGTTCGGTTACGCCTGCGAGGAGACGCCGGAGCTCATGCCGGCTGCCATCTATTATGCGCACCGGCTGGTCGAACGGCAGTCGATGCTGCGCAAGACCGGCAAGCTCTCCTGGCTGCGGCCGGATGCCAAGTCGCAGGTGACCCTGCGCTACGTGGACAACCGCCCCGACTCCATCGACACCGTCGTGCTTTCCACCCAGCACGCGCCGGAGGTCGATCATGCCACCCTGACGGAGGCGGTCATCGAGGAGATCGTCAAGCCCGTGCTTCCCGGGGAGCTCGTCAAGGGCGAGGTGAAGTACCTCATCAACCCCACGGGCCGGTTCGTCGTCGGCGGGCCACAGGGCGACTGCGGACTGACGGGGCGGAAGATCATCGTCGACACCTACGGCGGCGCGGCCCCGCACGGTGGCGGCGCGTTCTCGGGCAAGGACCCTTCCAAGGTCGATCGTTCGGCCGCCTACGCGGCGCGCTACGTGGCGAAGAACGTGGTCGCCGCCGGGCTCGCCTCGAAGTGCCAGGTGCAGGTTTCCTACGCCATTGGCGTGGCCCGCCCGACCTCGGTGACGGTGACGACCTTCGGGACCGGGAAGGTCTCCGATGAGAAGCTTTCGGAGCTGGTGCTCGGGCACTTCGATCTGCGCCCCAAGGGCATCGTGCAGATGCTCGACCTGCTGCGCCCCATTTACAAGAAGACCGCCGCCTACGGGCACTTCGGCCGCAGCGACGCCGATTTCACCTGGGAGCGCACTGACAGGGCGGAGGCCCTGCGCGCGGCGGCGGGTTTGCGTTAGCGTGTCGCCGCCGCCAGGGCGCCGGAGGCCTGCCGGCGCCCGGGTCCGGCGCCGCCACGACCACCGGCGGGCGGCGGCGTGTGGCGGCCCCCGCCCCCATTCCCGCAAGTTCGCCCTTTTCTGCACTGCAATGCGCGTCTATACTCCCGGCCTGCCTTGAGGAGCGCTGCAGCGACCCACCGGACGTCAGGCTCAAGGCATTCCCGTCAGACTTGTTCGGAACGGCGCTCGCAAACTTTTTTCTTGTTCGACTAAAGAAAGGAGGGCGCGAGATGAGCGCCGTCATGCAATCGAAATCCGCCGCTGTTGAATCCGTCGTCGCCGACCTCGGGCTCGCCGACTGGGGCCGCAAGGAGATCCGCATCGCGGAGACCGAGATGCCCGGTCTCATGGCGATCCGCGAGGAGTACGCCAGCCAGCAGCCGCTGCGCGGCGCGCGCATCAGCGGCTCGCTGCACATGACCATCCAGACCGCCGTCCTGATCGAGACGCTGCAGGCGCTGGGGGCGGAGGTGCGCTGGGCGTCCTGCAACATCTTCTCCACCCAGGATCACGCCGCCGCGGCGATCGCGGCGGCCGGAACGGCGGTGTTCGCGGTCAAGGGCGAGACCCTCGAGCAGTACTGGGAATACACCCACCGCATCTTCGAATGGCCGGACGGCGGCCACTCCAACATGATCCTCGACGACGGCGGCGACGCGACGCTGTTGCTGCACCTAGGCGCCAAGGCCGAGACCGATCCCACCGCCATCACGCATCCGGCCAGCGAGGAGGAGACCTGCCTGTTCGACGCGATCAAGGCCAGGCTGAAGACCGATCCGAAGTGGTATTCCACGCGTCTTTCGCGGATCAAGGGCGTCACCGAGGAGACCACCACGGGCGTGAAGCGGCTCTACCAGATGGCCAAGGACGGTTCGCTGAAGTTCCCCGCGATCAACGTCAACGACTCGGTGACCAAGAGCAAGTTCGACAACCTCTATGGCTGCCGCGAGTCGCTGGTCGACGGCATCAAACGCGCCACCGACGTGATGATCGCCGGCAAGATCGCCGTGGTCGCCGGCTACGGCGACGTCGGCAAGGGCTCGGCCCAGGCACTGCGCGCGCTTTCGGCGCAGGTGTGGGTGACGGAGATCGATCCCATCTGCGCCCTGCAGGCGGCGATGGAAGGCTATCGGGTGGTCACCATGGACTATGCCTGCGACAAGGCGGACATCTTCGTCACCGCCACCGGCAACTTCCATGTGATCGCCCACGAGCACATGAAGAAGATGAAAGACCAGGCGATCGTCTGCAACATCGGCCACTTCGACAACGAGATCGACGTGGCCGCGCTCGGCCAGTACAAGTGGGAGGAGATCAAGCCGCAGGTCGACCACGTCATCTTCCCGGACGGCAAGCGCATCATCCTGCTCGCCCAGGGCCGCCTAGTGAACCTCGGCTGCGCCACCGGACATCCCAGCTACGTCATGAGCTCCTCGTTCGCAAACCAGACCATCGCGCAGATCGAGTTGTTCACCAACACCGAGAACTACCCGATCGGTGTCTACACGCTGCCGAAGCATCTCGACGAAAAGGTGGCGCGGCTGCAGCTGAAGAAGCTGAACGCGCAATTGACGACCCTGACGGATGCCCAGGCCCGCTACATCGGCGTACACAAGGAAGGTCCGTACAAGCCCGATCACTACCGTTACTGATCGGCCGCACAGGCACGCGCCGCGCACGCGGCGAAAAAATCCGGCGAGTCGGATGCGGGCGCCAGCCCGCACGGCCCGCCGGAGTCTCGCACACGGCTTTTCCAGGCAGGGGTTATGGCGACACTGACTACTACTCGGCCGACTTACAGTTTCGAGTTCTTTCCGCCGCGCACGCCCGAGGCGGTGGGCAAGCTGCAGACCACCCGCGATCGGCTCGCGAGGCTGAAGCCGGATTTCTTCTCCGTCACCTTCGGCGCGGGCGGCAGCACGCGCGACCTGACTTTCGAGACGGTGCAGGAGATCAAGCGCGCGACCGGTATCGACGCCGCGCCCCATATCTCGTGTATCGGCACGCCGGTGACGACGATCCGGGAAGTGCTCCAGCGCTACAGGGAGGCCGGCATCCGCCAGGTCGTGGCCTTGCGCGGCGACATGCCCTCGGGCACCGTCGGCTGGGGCGAATTGCGGTACGCCAACGAGCTCGTGGAGTTCATCCGACGCGAGACCGGCGACTGGTTCCACATCGAGGTGGCGGCCTACCCGGAGGTGCATCCGCAGGCCGGATCCGCCCAGGAGGATCTGCGCAACTTCAAACGCAAGGTCGATGCCGGCGCCGACGGGGCGATCACCCAGTATTTCTTCAATCCCGATGCCTACTTCCGGTTCGTGGACGACTGCCGCCGGATCGGCATCGACGTCCCGATCACGCCGGGCGTCATGCCGATCACCAATTTCACCCAGCTGATGCGGTTCTCGGAGGGTTGCGGAGCGGAGATCCCGCGCTGGATCCAGAAGCGCATGCGGGACTTCGGCGACGACCGCGTGTCCATACGTCGCTTCGGCATCGACGTGACCACCGAACTGTGCCGCCGGCTGCTGGAGCGCGGCGCCCCGGGTCTGCACATCTACACCATGAATCAGCATGAACCGGCGGAGGCCATCTGGGAGAACCTCGGCTTGCGCGCGCGCTAGGGCCGCAGGGCGGGTTGCGGTGGGCGGCGCGGCAAGTTGCCGCGCCCCGGCGTTCGGCGTAAGGTGAATCGGGTGAGTCGCACGGAATCCGCCAGCCCCTCAGTCACGACGCGTACGGCGCTGCTGCTGGTTGACGATGACCCGCTCATCGTCGACTCGCTGCGCTTCGTGCTGGAGGATGCCTACTCGGTGCAGACGGCGGGGACCCGTGCCGAGGTCAAGTCGCTGCTGCGGCGAACGGCGCAGATGCCCGAGCTGGCGCTGGTCGATCTCGGCCTGCCGCCCACGCCGCACACGCCGGCGGAGGGTTTCGCACTCATCGAGGAACTGCTGGCGTTCAATCCCTCGATGAAGATCCTGGTGCTCTCCGGACAGAGCAACCGCGGCAACATCCAGCATGCGTTGACGCTGGGCGCGGTGGACTTCATCCCCAAGCCCTGCGACGCGCTGCTGCTGAAATCGCGCCTCAACCACCAGCAGATGATGCTGGAGGCCGAGAGGCCGGCCATCGAGGAAGCCCCCAGTGCCGACACCCTCGTCGGCCGCAGCAGCGCCATGCAGACGCTGCGAGCCCTCATCCGGCAGTTCGCCCGCACGCCGTTTCCGGTGCTGATCGAGGGGGAGTCCGGCAGCGGCAAGGAGCTCATCGCCCGGGCGCTGCACACGGAAAGCGATCGCGCCGAGAAGCCGTTCCTGGCCGTGAACTGCGCCGCGTTCACGAGCGAGCTGCTCGAATCGCAGCTCTTCGGACACGCCAAGGGCGCCTTCACCGGCGCGGATTCCGGCAAGAGCGGCTTCTTCGAGCAGGCCGGCGCCGGCACCCTGCTGCTCGACGAGATCGGGGAGTTCCCGCTGCCGCTGCAGGCGAAGCTGTTGCGCGTGCTCGAGAACGGCGAGTACTACCGCATCGGCGAAACCGAACCACGCGCCTCGAAGGCGCGGGTGCTGGCGGCCACCAATCGCGACCTGCGCGAGGAGGTGCGCGTGGGCCGCTTCCGCCCGGATCTGTTCCATCGCCTGAGCGTGCTGAGCGTGCGCGTGCCGCCGCTGCGCGAGCGCGATGACGACTGCCTGCTGCTGCTGGAGGGGTTCCGGCGGCTGTACGCGGCGCATTCCGCGCCGTTCACCCTTTCCGCGGACGCCGAGGATCAGCTGCGCAAGTACAGCTTCCCGGGCAACGTTCGCGAGCTGCGCAACATCGTCATCCGGCTCGGGGCGAAGTATGCCGGCCGCACGGTGAGCGCGCGTGAGCTGGCGGCGGAGCTCGAGACCGAGACAGTGATCGACGGGCGCGAGGAACGCGCGGACCTCGGCACGCTGGCCGAGCAGGAGATGCGCGCGCACGGGTTCTCGCTCGAGTCGGCGCTGGCGGAGTGGGAGCGCCGCTACATCAACGCCGCCCTGCGCATCGCCGGCGGCAACCTGAGCAAGGCCGCGCGCATGCTCGGGATGAATCGCACCACGCTCTACAGCCGTCTGCAGCGCCTCTCGATACATTTCTCCGAATAACGATCAACGCCGATCATGTACTACAAGTTCTTCGGTCTCGATCAGCCGCCCTTCAAGATCACGCCCGACACCAGGCTGTTCTTCCCCGGGGCCAATCGCGGCGCGGCGCTCGAGGCCCTGGTGTACGCCATCACCAACGGCGAGGGCATCGTCAAGGTGGTCGGCGAGGTCGGCAGCGGCAAGACCATGCTCTGCCGCATGCTGGAGCTGGAGCTGCCGGAGCACGTCGACGTCGTCTACATCGCCAATCCGAGCCTCTCCCCCGAGCACATCCTGCACGCCATCGCCTTCGAGCTGAGACTGGACGTCAGGCCGGGAGACGACCGGCTGCTGGTGATGCGCGCGCTGCAGGATTTCCTGCTCTCCAAGCACGCCGAGAGCCGCCGCGTGGTGCTGTTCATCGAGGAGGCGCAGAGCATGCCGATGGCGACGCTGGAGGAGGTGCGCCTGCTCAGCAATCTCGAGACCGGGCAGGACAAGCTCATGCAGATCGTGCTGTTCGGTCAGCCGGAGCTGGAGGACATCCTCTCGCGGCACGAGATCCGGCAATTGCGGGAGCGCATCACCCATACCTTCCCGCTCACGCCGTTCCAGCACTGGGAGATCCGGGACTATCTGAACAGCCGGATGCGCGCCTGCGGATTCCGCGGCGGGGAGGTCTTCGGCCCCTCTGCGGTCAAGGCGATCGAGAACTATTCGGCCGGTTTGGTGCGTCGCATCAACATCATCGCCGACAAGTCGCTGCTGGCCGCTTACGCCGAGCAGGCTATGACCGTCACGCCCAGGCACGTGCGCATGGCGGCCAAGGACAGCGAATATCGCCCGCAGCGGCGAGTCCCGGCCTGGGCCGCGATGGCCGCGGCGGCGGTCCTGCTGCTCGTGGCGGGCGGGACCTTCTACTGGCTGTACCCGGGGCGCGGTGACGCCGCCACGCCGGCGGCGACCGCCGCTGCGGAGGCCAGCGGCGATGGCCCGGCCCAGGGGGCCGTGCCGGCCGGGGAAGCCACGGCATCGAGCAACCCGGCGGCGGCCAGCTCCCCTGGACCGTCCCCGGTGCAGCCGGCCGCGGGGCCCGCCGTGGAGACCTCCGGGATGGCGAGCAGCGCGTCCGGCGCGCGCCCCGCCACCGAGTGAGAGCGCCGATGAGTGCGGTTGCGAACTTCAGACAGGCTGCTCTTTAACCCATGCAAGCTATTCTGTAATATCGACAAACGGGTCTATGCACTGAATCAATGGATCATTGACATCTTGGGGCAGGGACGGCGTCGACCCGCAACGCTGGCCCGGCAGACGGGGCATATCCATCCTGCCGCTAATGCAGCGGAGCGCTATGAAGAAGATTCTCGCCATCTCACTGCTGTCCTTACTCCTCGGCGCCTGTGCGCAATTGGTGCCGCCGCCGCGCGAGCCGTCCGCGGGTCACATCAAGCCGGAACCCGCGCCGCCGGCCGCGTCCGCGCCGATACCGAAGGTGGTGGAGGAGGCCCCGGTGTTGCCGCCGCCACAGCCGGAGGTGCCGCAGGGCGAGCGCTACACGGTGGTGGTCAATGAAGTGCCGGTGAAGGAACTGCTGTTCGCCATCGCCCGCGACGCCAACATGAACGTCGACATCAACCCCGGGGTGAGCGGCGTGGTCACGCTCAATGCGGTGCAGCAGACGCTGCCGCAGATCCTGAGCCGGATCTCCGAGCAGGCCGACATACGCTACGAGATCAAAGGCGACCGGATCTCGGTGATGCCGGACGTGCCGTTCGCGCGCACCTACCCGGTGAACTACATCAACATGTCGCGCGACGTCACCAGCAAGACCGAGGTCGCCACGCAGATCGACACCAGCACCGAGACCACGGCCGGCGGTGGCGCCAGCACCGGCAGCTCGCAGAACAATTCGACCACCAGCATCAGCAGCACCTCCAATCAGCGTTTCTGGGAGACGCTGACCTCGAACATCCTCTCGATACTGGGCCAGGTCGAGGCCGCCAACAGCATCGCGCAGGAGAAGATCGAAGAAAGCGTTGCCGAGTCCTCTGGCGGTCTTCTCGGCTTCGACCGCGACACGCAGCGCACGAGCAGGACCATCGAGCGCATGAGCGGCCTGCCGGCCTCCGAGCGCGTGATCGTCAATCGCGAGAGCGGCCTGATGACGGTGGTGGCCACCGCGCGCCAGCACGCGGAGATACAGAAGTTTCTCGACCAGGTGATGGCCAACGTCTCCAGGCAGGTCCTGGTGGAGGCGACGATCGTCGAGGTGAGGCTCACTGATCAGTACCAGGCAGGTATCGACTGGGCGGCGATTGCCGGGGACTTTGCACTCGCGGCGGGCCTGACAGCCGGAGCCATCCCGGGAACGATCACGCTCGGCACGCCGGGGAACCTGCCTATATCCTCGACCGCCTCGCCGTTCTCGGCCTTCACCTTCGCGGGGGACAACTTCAACCTCGGTATCCGCCTGCTGCAGCAGTTCGGGAACGTGCAGGTGCTGTCCAGTCCGAAGGCGATGGTGTTGAACAACCAGACCGCGGTGCTCAAGGTCGTCGACAACCAGGTGTTTTTCACCATCGAGGCCGACACCACCCAGAATACCAACCAGACCACGACCACGGTGACGACAACGCCCCACTCCGTCGCGGTCGGCCTGGTGATGAACGTGACGCCGCAGATCAATGCCGACGACACGGTGATGCTGAATGTCCGTCCGACCATCTCGCGCATCAACGGTTTCGCGACCGATCCGAATCCGGCCCCGATTACCGTCGGACTGCCGCCGAACCAGATACCGATCATCCAGACGCGTGAGCTGGAGTCCTTGCTGAAGGTGCCGAGCGGGCAGACCGCCGTGTTGGGCGGTCTCATGCAGGACAGCGTCGACATCGCCACCGACGGCACACCGGGGCTGCAGAGTATCCCGGGTGTGGGAGAGCTGTTCAAGTACCGGAATAACCAGTACGCGAAGAGCGAACTGGTCATTTTCCTGCGCCCGACGGTCATCAAGAACCCGGGCCTGAACGGGGACTTCAAGGACTACAACCAGTACCTCTCGCCGGTACCGGACCAGGGGTTCCCGCCGCCGGTCAACGGACAAGAGCCGCCGTGCTACCGCGACGAGCCGGGCTGCACCAAGGACCGGGTCTGTCAGGGCGACTGGTGCCAGTAACCACGATCGCAGGGTAAGCCGCCATGAGTCTGTTGATGGATGCGTTGCGCAAGGCGGAAGAAGAAAAACGTCGCGCCGCCCTGGAGAAGAAAGGTGAGGCGGGCGCCGCCGGCGCGAGCGCGCCGGATCAGCTCGCCTCGACATTCCCCCCGGAGGCTCCCGGCCCCGAGGTGGCCACCCAGACCGGTGAGCACACCGCGGAGAATCTGCGTCTGGAGCCGATGGAGGGCGCCGCGGCGGAGCCTGCGAGCACCACCACCACCGCACCGGGCAGCACGACCACCACGGGCGAGACGGCCGAGCCCTTCGGCGACACCACCCGAATGCGGCTGACCGCCGCGCAGCGGGACGTCTTCGATGCCCTGGGCGTGCCGCGGCGCAACGAGGCCACCGGCGCGTTCGAGGGTGAACAGGATTTCGACGCGACCATCCCCTCCAAGCGCATGCTCAAGCGGTCGCTCGAGGAGTACTTCGAGCCGACGCGCTCGTTGGAAGGCGCGCGCGTCGCCTCCGCCCCGGAGGAGCCCGCGGCCCCGCAGGAGCCCGACTCCGGCCCGATCACGGCTCAGACCGTCTTCTCGGCCAAGCGCCGCGGCCGCAGCAGCTCCGCATTCAGCGCGGCCGCCTCCCTGCTCCTGCTGGCGGCGGCGGGCCTGGGCGCGGTCGGCGCCTACTACTGGTACACCCAGTCGCGATCCTCGCAGCTCGTGCCGCCGCCGGCGGTGGCGCAGCGTGTGGAGGCCATCCAGACCCCCGCGGTCGAGGTGCCGCAAGTGTCGGCCGTGCCGCCGGCCGAGGCTCCGGGCGCCGCCGCTGTCGTGGAGCCGGCGACGACCACGACCACCGCGGCCACCGAGCCGACGCCTCCGGTAACGGCGGCGGTACCGGCCCCGGTGCCGCCGTCCGAGGCCGTCGCCGCGGTGGAGCCGGCGCCCGAGGCGCTCACGGAGCCGGTGGCACCGGCGCCCGAGGTCTCCGCTGCGCCGGCCGCGCCGCTGGCGGAGGTAACGCCTCCGGCGGCCCCACCGGCCGAAGAGCCGGCCCCGGCGGCGCCCGCCCCGCAGGCCGCGGCCGAACCGCAACCGCCGGTGCAGACGGCCATGGTCGAACCGCCCTCCACCGCGGAGGTCGAGCGGCTGCAGGCGGTCCCCGCACCGAAGCCGAAGTCCGAGCTGCCCGCGCCGAAGGTGAGCTCCGCGATCGATGGCAGCGTCATGCCCGGGGAGATCCGCATCGCCCGCGCACGCGCGACGCAGCCATTCGTCCCCGGACAAGTCCAGGAGGCCTACGATGCCTATCAGCGCGGCGACTACGGCCGGGCCGAGACCCTTTACCGCACGGCGCTGGCGCGCTATCCGGGCAATCGTGACGCATTGCTCGGCATCGCGGCGTTGAGCTGGCGCAGCGGCGACAAGGTCAGCGCGGCCGGCATCTACCAGCGGCTGCTGCAGGCCAATCCGAATGACGCCACGGCGCGTTCGGCCCTGCTCACGCTGCAGAAGGACAAGAATCCCGTCGTCGACGAGAGCACCGTCAAGCTGCTGCTGCACCGGGAGCCGGAGTCGGCGCAGCTTCGCTTCGTGCTCGGGAACATCTACGCGCGCCAGCAGCGCTGGCCGGAGGCGCAGCAGGCCTATTTCGACGCCTTCACGCGTGACAAGACCAATCCGGACGTGGCCTACAACCTGGCCGTCAGTCTCGACAACCTCGGACAGCGCGCGGCGGCGCTGGATCACTACCGCAAGGCGGTCGATCTCGCCCGGCAGCGTCCGGCGCGGTTCGCCGCCGCCGCCGCCCAGTCGCGCATTCAGGCGCTCGCGCTGGCGAGCGGAAGTGCACCGTGAATGCCACGAAATCTCCGCTCCGTCTCGGTGAGTTGCTGGTCCAGAAGGGCATCATCAGCCAGGACCAGATCCGCATCGCGCTCACCGAGCAGAAGAAGCAGAAGGAACACCTGGGCAAGATCCTGGTTCGCCTCGGCTTCGCGACCGAGGCGGTCGTGCTCGACGTCCTCGGCGGCGCCCTCGGCCAGCAGAGCATCGATCTGGCGAAGGTCGTCGTCGACGGCGAGGCGGTGCGCCTCATCCCGAAGGACTTCGCCCGCCGTTACCGCATCCTCCCGCTGACCTATGAGCTGAACCGCAATCGCCTGACCGTGGCGATGGCCGATACGCTCAACGTCGTCACCATCGATCAGATCAACGCCCTGCTCGGCGGCGACGTCGAGGTCGTCCCGCTGCTCGCCACCGAGGCGGACATCGAGAAGGCGATCGATCAGTTCTACGGCTTCGAGCTGTCCGTCGACGGCATCATCCAGGAGATCGAGACCGGCGAGATCGACTATGCCAGCCTCGAGGAGGACAGCGGCGAGTACAGCCAGCCGGTGGTGCGGCTGGTCAACGCCCTCATCGCCGACGCCGTCAAGCGCGGCGCCTCGGACATCCACCTCGAACCGGAACAGGGCTTCATGCGCTTCCGGTACCGCATCGACGGCGTGCTGCGCCAGATCCGCAGCCTGCACAAGAAATACTGGTCGGCCATCGCCGTGCGCGTAAAAGTGATGGCGGGCATGGACATCGCCGAGACGCGCGCGCCGCAGGACGGCCGCATCTCGCTCTCGCTCTCCGGCCGCCAGATCGACTTCCGCGTCTCGACCATGCCGACGGTGCACGGCGAGAACCTGGTCCTGCGCATCCTCGATCGCCAGAAGGGCCTGGTGGAGCTGCCGGCGCTCGGGCTGGAGGAGAGCGTGCTCGGCAGCCTGCGGCTCATGGTCGCCCGCCCCGAGGGCATCATCCTCGTGACCGGCCCGACCGGCAGCGGCAAGACCACCACCCTGTATTCGGTGCTGAGCCATCTGAACACCGAGACGGTCAACATCATGACGCTGGAGGACCCGGTCGAGTACCCGATGGGCCAGATCCGGCAGACCTCCATCAACGAGGCGGTGCGGCTGGATTTCGCCACCGGCGTGCGCGCCATCCTGCGCCAGGACCCGGACATCATCCTCATCGGCGAGGTGCGCGACGAGGAGACCGCCTCGATGGCCTTCCGCGCCGCCATGACCGGCCATCAGGTGTTCGCCACCCTGCACACCAACAACGCGCTGGGGGCCATTCCGCGCCTGCTCGATCTCGGCATCCGCCCGGACATCATGGCGGGCAACATCATCGGCGTCATCGCCCAGCGCCTGGTGCGCAAGCTCTGCAACCAGTGCAAGGAGGCCTATGATCCGAGCGACCTGGAGCTGCGGGTGCTGGGCATTACCGCCAGCGATCCGCCGCCGCTCATCTACCGCGCCAAGGGCTGCATACACTGCGACAACCAGGGTTATCGCGGCCGCATCGCCGTGATGGAGCTGCTGCGGTTCGATCGGGAAATCGACGCCCTCATCGCGCGCAGCGCCACCTTGAGCGAGATCGACGCCACCGCCACGGCCAAGGGCTTCGCGACCCTCGCCGATGCCGCCGGCAAGCGGGTCATCGAGGGAGTGACCAGCATCGACGAGGTCTCGCGCGTGGTCGATCTGACCGAGAGACTCCACTGATGGAGCTGTATCGCTACAAGGCGATGACCGCCGAGGGCCGCGTCAAGCGCAGCCGCCTCGACGCCATGAACCCGAGCGACCTGGAATCGCGCCTCGGGCGCATGGGCCTGGATCTCATCAGCTACAGGAAGGTCGGCGGCAAGCATCGTGGCGGCGGCGGCCGGCCAATCAAGCGCGTCGATCTCATCAACTTCTGCGTGCACCTGGAGCAGCTTCTGCGCGCCGGCGTGCCGATGCTGGACGGACTGAGCGACCTGCGCGACTCGCTCGAGCACCCCCGCTTCAGGGATGTCATCGCCGTCGTCATCGAGTCGATACAGGGCGGCAAGAACCTCTCCCAGGCGCTCAGCGAGTTCCCGTACGTGTTCGACACCACGTTCGTGAATCTGGTGCGCGCCGGCGAGGAGGCGGGTCAGCTGCCGCATGTCCTGCACCAGATCGGCGAGAATCTGAAATGGCAGGACGAGCAGGCCGCCCAGATCAAGATGCTGCTCATCTACCCGAGCCTGGTCCTGCTGGTCGTCGGCGTCGCGGTGGTCGTGCTCATGGTGAACGTGGTGCCGGAGCTGCTGAAGTTCGTCAAGTCGATGGGCGGCACGCTGCCCTGGCACACCAAGGCCCTCATCGCCGTCTCGAATGCGTTCACGAACTACTGGTACGTGATCGTGGCGATCCCGGTGCTGGCCGCCATCGTCATCCAGGTGCTGCTGAGGACGAATCCGGCATTCCGGCGTCGCTGGGATGCCTTCAAGCTCGATCTTCCGGTCATCGGTCCCATTCTCAAGAAGATCATCCTGACCAGGTTCACCAGCAACTTCGCGCTGATGTACGCTTCCGGCATCACGGTGCTGGAGAGCATCCGGCTGAGCTCCGGGGTGGTGGGAAACACCGCGGTCGAAGAGGCGGTGCTCAATGCCGGCAAGCAGATGGCAGAGGGCTCGGGGATTGCCGCAAGCTTCTCGGAATCGGATCTGTTTCCGCCGCTGGTGCTGCGCATGTTGCGCGTGGGCGAGAACACCGGCTCGTTGGAGACGGCGCTCGCCAACGTCGGCTACTTCTACACCCGCGAGGTCAGAGAGGCCGTCGAGCGCATGCAAAAAGTGATGGGCCCGGGGATCACCGTCGTGTTGGGCGTGTTGCTGGGCTGGGTCATGCTCTCCGTGCTTGGACCGATTTATGACCTCATTTCTAAGATCAAAGTTTGACGTCTTCGATCGCCGCGCGGTCTTCATAACCGGCGACAAGATCGCCGTGTACCACTGGCGCGGCGGCGGCCTGGCCGACGGCTTCCTGTTCGAGGCGAACGATTCCGGCTTCGCGCAGTTCGCCCGCTACCTCGAGGAGTCGCCCCCGCATCCGGTCTACCTGGTGGTGGACGTCGTCGAGGAGGAATACCGGCAGGAAACGATCCCGCACGCGCGCGGCGGGGATCGCCGCGCCCTCATCGATCGCAAGCTGGCGCGCCTTTTCCGGAACACGCCCTACCAGTTCGCCAGGGTCCAGGGCCGCGAGAGAGAGGGGCGCAAGGACGATCGCCTGCTTCTCACCGCGCTGACCAATCCGGACCAGCTCGACCCGATCATCAGGCTGTTCACCGACAACAAGGTGCCATTGGCGGGGATCTATTCGCTGCCGATGCTGAGCGAACGGCTGCTGGCGGCCATCGATGCCAAGGCCGCCAACGTCCTGCTCGTCACCCTACACGGCGCGAGCGGATTGCGGCAGACGTTCCTGCACGACAACGAGCTGAAGGTCAGCCGCCTGGCCAAGATGCCGCGCTACGGATCGGTCTCCTACGGGCCGCACATCATCGGCGAGCTCGACAAGTTCCGGCGCTACCTCGTCAGCCTGCGGCTCGCGAGCCCCGAGCTCCCCATCGACGTCTTCATCGTCACCGGCGGCAACCTGATCGGCGAGCTGCGGCACCAGGCCAAGCCGCAGGACCTCGTGCGCTACCACCTGGTCAACGTCGCCGATCTCGGCCAGCGTCTCGGCATCAGCGGCGCGCTGACGACGCCGTACAGCGACGTCGTGTTCGCGCACCTGCTGCTCGAGGGTCAGCCGAGGAACCAGTACGCGCCCCGGCACCAGACGCGCTACTACCGCATGCATCGCACGCGCCTCGGGATGCTGGCGGCCGCGGCGCTCACCCTGTTCGGCGCGACCGTCTGGAGCGGCGTGAACTTCATACAGGGGCTGTCGATGCGCCAGCAGTCCATCGAGGCGAGCAAGAAGGCCGACTTCTACCGCGCCCGATACGACATCGCCCACAAGCGGCTGCCGCCCACCGCGGTGGGGCCGCGCGACATCGAGGCCGCGGTCAACGCCGTCGACCTGCTGGAGAAGTACAAGTCCAGTCCGCTGGAGAGCATGCGCGTCATCAGCCATGCGCTGGACCAGTTCCCCTCGCTGCAGCTGGACAAGCTCGACTGGCACACGGGCGCGGATCCGAATTCGACCCTGGGTCCCGGCAGTAACGCCGCGCCGGCGGAGGCGACGCCGCTGCCGGCGGAGCCCGGTGAGAAGACCTACCTCTACTATCAGATCGCCGACATCGAGGGCCACATCGCTCCTTTCGACGGCGATTATCGCGAGGCCCTGGCGCTGATCGACGGTTTCGCCGAGGCGCTGCGGAAGTCGGAGCGGGCCTACAAGGTGGAGGTGGTCAGGCGTCCGCTGAACGTCGATTCCAGCGGCAGCCTGCAGGGTGCGGCCGAGGATCAACTCGATGCGACCAACTCCGGTTTCGCGGTACGCCTCGTAATGGGCATAGAAGGCAATGGCGATAAAGAAGGCTGACATCGATTGGCGGTTTCTGGGCGACGCCCTGCTGGCGCTGCTGGCCTGCGGCGTAGTGGGCGCGCTCATGGTCTGGTACAGCCTGCACTTCAAGCAGAGCTATGAGCAGGCCTTCAAGTCCAGCCACGCGGAGTTCCGCCAGACCAGCGAGCGGTATCTGTCGATCGATGACGAGGCGCGCATCATTCGCGACATGTACCCGCGATTCATGGAGCTGCACGACCGCGGCGTGCTGGGCAAGGAGAACCGGCTGAACTGGCTCGAAACTCTGCGCGCGGCGGGCGCGTCGATTCGGATGCCGGGCCTGCGCTATCAGATCAACTCCCAGGAGCCGGCCGGCCCGCCGTATCTGTCGAACGTCGACAAGGGCAGTTTCACGGTGTACACGACCAAGATGCAGCTGGATCTCGGCCTGTTGCACGAGTATGACCTGGCGGCCCTGTTGGACGATCTGAACAAGAACGCCACGGGCCTCTACAGCGTGAGCCAGTGCACGCTGTCGCGCACCAATCCGGAGATCCGGATGGAGCCCAAGGCGGACAACATCAAGGCGATGTGCAATCTCGACTGGTACACGCTCAATCTGCCCGGTGAGGGGCTGGTGCTGAGGCAATGACGCGACGAGGCGGAAAAACGATGCGATGTATCACTGCCACGGCCGCGAGGGGGTTCATCGGTCTGTCGATGATCGCGGCGGGCGCGTTGAACCCGGTCGCCGCCGCGGAGCAGCTTGGCCGGTTCTTCCTCACGCCGGAGCAAAGGATCGAGCTGGAGCGCCTGCGCCACGCACCGCCGACGCCCGTCGTGCCTCCAGCCCCGCCGCCGCCGGTGGTCGAGGCCGATCTGCCGCCGCCGGTCACCGAGCTTTCGCGCGAGGAGATGCTGCCGCCCGCCCCGCCGCCGAATGTCCCGCCGATCACGGTCAACGGCGTGGTAATACGCTCCGGCGGCCAGAGCACCGCCTGGGTGAACGGTCAGAACACGCTCGAGGGCGACTTCAGCAGCGAGAACATCCGCGTCGACCGCCCGCGCGGCGCGTCGGTGCGCATCATCACCCCCGAGCACCTGCCCGACGTCTCCCTGAAGCCGGGGCAGACCTACGATCCCGGCACCAACACCATCATCGACGTTAATCCCCGCGCGAATTAGCACAACGTGCGGATACCATCCCGACAAAGTTGCGGCCAACGTGACTCTCTTCCAGGGGTAGATTCAGCTGCGTCCACAGACCCGGCACTCGTCAATGGAAATATGCTGCGCAGGGAGCGGGGCGCAGTCCTGTTGGCATTTGTGTTGATACTGGTCATCGCGGCGGCGTATGTGCTGACCAGCAAACTCAATTCAGCATCGGCTACGGCATATCGCCAATCACGAAACGCAAAGGCCCTTGCCGAAAGTCGGGAGGCGCTTGTCGGTCGCGCGGTTGCTGATATCAATCGCCCCGGGAGTCTGCCCTGCCCGGATACCAATGGTGACGGGCAAGCGGAGTTGTTTGCAGGAACGGCCTGCCCAGATTACATCGGCAGGTTCCCTTGGCGAACTCTGGAAGTGGCGGATGTGCGTGATTTCGCTGGCGAACAGTTGTGGTATGCCCTGTCTCGGAATTTCCGCGACCATCCGGCGGCGGGGCCGATTAACAGTGAAACGGCCGGCCAACTAACGCTGGACGGCACAGGAGATGTTGTTGCCGTGGTATTTGCCGCCGATTCATTGCTGCCTGGTCAGAACCGGCCCAACAATATCGTCACCAACTATCTCGAGGCCGAGAACAGCGATGGAGATGACGATTTCGTGAGCATGGCTGTGGGGGATTTCAATGATCAGGCCGCGGCAATTTCGAGGCAGGAACTTATGGGGGCGATAGAGAAGCGGGTCGGTGCAGAGGTTAGACGGGCCTTGCTCGACTACGAAAGCGCTTTCGGAAATTATCCATTTGCCGCGCCATTCAGTGCCGCGGCGCCGACCCTACAAAGCCAGGTAGGCCTCAGCGAAGGGCTCGTGCCCGCCAATAATGTTGCGCCCCCGATCGCCTTGCCGGCGTGGTTTCAGGGCAATGGATGGGACCGGTTGACCGTTTACGCTGTGAACTGCGCGGACACTCCGCCGCCTGGTTGCCCGGCTCCCCAGCTGCGGGCCGGAACGGTCAACGCGGATGCAATTGTTGCCACTGCTGGACGGCGCCTGAACGGAGTCGCCACTGCATGCGGAAACCCATATAACCAGCAAGTGCGTGACACGGGCTCCTCGATTTGCGACTACCTCGATCGCGTGGAGAGCACGAATTCTGACGAGGTGTTTGATCCAGTCGGAACGGCTGTCACCGCAACATACAATGACCGAATCAAGATTGTCTCACCGTAGGAAGAGGCGACATGTGTAGTGATGCCTGCAGCTCCGACCGTCCCAGGAGCCGCGCCTTGCTTGCATCCGAAGGACTCGCTGGCTCTGGTGGCGCACGTGCTCTGCCTAAAACGAAGGGCTTTACGCTCATTGAGTTGGCTGTAGTCTTACTTGTTATCGGTTTGTTGCTTGTAGGGCTGCTGGGCCCCCTGCGAACGCAAGTAGAAGCGCGCGATCGCCAGCGAACTCAGGAGAGGCTCGATGAGATAAGGGAGTCGATATATGGTTTTGCTTCCGCTTATGGTCGTCTTCCCTGTCCGGATACGAATGGCGACGGATTGGAGAATAAGCCCGGGGCCACGTGTACAGCGGCACAAGGGACTCTTCCGTTCGTGAACTTGGGAGTTCCCGGCCTAGACGCGTGGGGACGCCGCTATGTCTACCGGGTCGATACTGCTTTTGCCGACGATGGGCCAGGCGGCGCAGCGGGATGCCCCATGCCCGCGCCTCCCACGACGTTTAATCTATGCGATAACGGTGGAATTCAGATACTCGATGCCGCGGGTGGCGGGTCGGTGGCGAATCAGATACCCGCTGTAATAGTCTCGCACGGGGCAAACAAGTTGCCGGGCACTGCATCGGCATTCAACGATGAAAGGGAAAATGATCCGGATGCGGGTGCCGTCGGCACCGATGCGACATTTGTCAGCACCGATTACCGCAATAATCCCGCCGACGAGTTCGATGACTTGGTGACCTGGATATCGCCCAATATTCTTAAGGCGAGGATGGTGCAGGCCGGTCGGTTACCATAGCTGCGATGAAGCGCGGCAAGACGTTCAGACGCCGATGATGTGGCGTTGATTCTTCGTCAAATACCGTGGCCAGCTAATGTTCCATACTTAGGCCTAAACCCAGAGCTCGCGCTGGGGGTATCGTTGAGTGGTCTAACCTGGTTGTAGGCCCCTAGCAGACGGGTAACTCGCCTGAACGGCAGAACCTGAAGAAAGGGGACACAGTTTTCGCGCGTGCGAGCTCTACTTCCCGGGTGCTGGTTGTTTTTGATCATCGATCATCCCGTTTCGCGCTTCGCCGTCAAACAGGCTGTATTGATCCGTCGCTGAGAAGTCCGGCCGGCGGCGCAGCTCGAAGCTGACGAATCCGTCCTCGTTGTGCGCCAGCGAGAGGCTGTAGCCGAGCATCTCCGCCTGCCGGGCGGACTGGTACAACCCTATCCCCAGGCCGGTGCGTGAAGGCACCGGCCGGCGCAGCAATCCGTGCACGATGTCGTCGGGCACGCGCTCGCCGCTGTCCGTGACGGTCACTCGCAGGTCCGACTCGCTGCTCTCCACCACCACGCTGATCTCCACGCCCGGCTCGAGCTGGCGCTTCTGGCGCGCGTTCTCCAGCAGGTTCTCGACCACGCTGTCGAACAGGTCCGCGGGCACCAGCGGGTCGCGGGTGATGCGCCCCTGCAGCTCCACGCCGGTCCCCTGGTGCCGCGTTTGCAGGGCGTCCCACCACGCGCTCAGCGGTTGCTGCTCCAGGCCCACCTTGGTGGGCGATTGCAGCTTGTCGAGGGCGAGCTGCAGGCGCTGCGTCACCACCGGCAGCTGCTGCTCGATGAAATGCTGCGTGCGCGCCGAGCGCCGGCGCTCGCCGTCCTTCAGCGTCGACTGCTCCTGGCTGATGACCAGAGTCATCGTCTGCAGCGACTGCAGCAGGTTCTTGATGTCGTGCGTCACGCGCGCCCCGGTCTCGTAGATGGCCTGCAGATGCGCCTGGCGCGATAGCTCCTGCTCGCGCTGCTTGGCGATGTGGAAGTGCCCCAGCAGCTGCACCAGCAGCTTGCCGTGCAGCAGCAGCGTCGGACTCGGCTCGCGCTGCACGTACAGCCGCATCGAGATCCCGGGTGTGTTCAGATCCATGGCGTGGCGCGTGCGTTGGCCGGCCAGGCCCTCGCTCTCCTCGGCCTCCCACTCCACGCCGCTCACCCAGGGCAGCCCGACCAGGGCGCGCATCGCCGCGGTGAGGAACTGCGCGGGCGTGCGTTGCTCGTCGGCGATGTCCGCCAGGTCCGTGAGCCACTCCTCGAACGGCGTGCCGATGTTCAGCAGCGACCGCTCCCAGAGCGCGGCCAGCCCGCCCGCGCCCGTGCCGGGGGTGAGCAGCCAGCTGAGCGCGAACAGGAAGGCGCCCAGCGCCAGGCTGGCCGCTATCAGGGCGTCGGCGTAATCGGCGTCGTTTCGATACATCGTGACCACGCTGCCGAGCGCGACCAGCGCCGCCATCAGCGAGGCCGTCACGCCGCGGAAGAGGTCCACGGAGTGCGAGCTGCGCATTCTCGAGGGCGCCGAAGGCATGGCGGCGATCACCAGCGGCAGCGCCAGCAGCCCGTACAGGAATATGGAGGTCACGGTCTCGGGCATGCTGCGCGCGGGGAACAGCAGCGGTACGACGACCACCAGCAGCTTGGAGATGAGGAACAGCAGCGTCAGCATGTAGACGACGCGTTCGGACTGCGAGGTGATCGTGCGGCCGCCCACCAGTCCGATGATGAGGATCAGCCAGCATGCCAGCAGCCAGCCGTTCAACAGCACCACGAAGCCGATCGTGAACGCCATGAACACCCCCGCGTCCACGAGGTCGAGCCGGCGATCGCCACGCCAGATGGGCTGCCAAAGCATGAACAGCCCGAGATGCACCAGCATCAGCGAGCGCGAGAGGGGACTGGCGAAACCCCAGGAGGTGGCGACGTGCAGGAACAACAGCATCGCCCCGAGCAGCACGTTCTCATACTGGGCCACGAACCGCAGCACCAGGCTGGTGGCCGGGCGCTGTCGACTACGCCGGCGCGATTCGCGGATCGATTCCATGAGCCTTGCGGCGATGCCGGTCGGCGGACCGGGTGCCCGGGGACAGCGTTGCGCGGCCGGCGCAACGGCGCGAGCGCGCCATGAACGGCGACCGGCGGGCGGAATGAATTGCGGTATGATTCATTGCAGAGGGCAGCCTACCGTATGTGGAGACAAACCAAAACCATCGCATGGTTCACCGCGCTGGAGGCCAGGCGCGGCCGCCTGCTGCGCCTGATGGCCGCGACCCTTTTGGCCGCCTTCCTGCTCAGCGAGCTCGCGGCCGCGGCCGCGGTCACCGAGAGCAACGCCATCAGGCTGGCGTTCCTCGCCGCGACCCTGCGCGTGGCGGCGGTGTTCGTGCTCGCCGCGTTCATCGCCGGGAGCATCGCCAGGGAGCAGGCCGACAAGGGCAGCGAGATGGTCCTGTCCCTGCCGCTCCCGCGCCATGTGTACTACCTCGGCAAGCTCGCCGGCTTCGCCGTCATCGCGGTAGTCATCGTCGTCCTCTACGCGCTGCTGCTGGCCCTGCATTCGCCGTTCACGCAGGCCCTGCTCTGGGCCTGCTCCCTGCTGTGCGAACTTCTCATCATCGTCGCGCTCACGCTGCTGTGCAGCTTCACCTTCGCGCAAGTGCCGGCGATCCTGAGCGCGGTCGCGGCGTTCTACCTGCTGTCACGGACCATGGAGGCGATCCGCCTGATGAGCCGCGGCCCGTTGGTCGATACCACGGAACCGTCGTCGCGATTGATAGCGGCCATCGTCGACGGGATCGCCTACGTGCTGCCCGACCTGGGCCGGTTCACGCCCACCGACTGGCTGATCTATCAAACCGGCGGCATCGGCGAGCTTGCCGGCATCGCGGCGCAGACCGCCGTCTACGTCGCGCTCCTCATCGCCGCGGGTCTGTTCGACCTGTATCGGCGCAACTTCTGATGGGCGCGCGGGAGCGGTCGGTCGCGGCCGTGCCGCTGTCCGTGCTGGCCGTGTTGCCGCTGGCACTGGCGGCGCAGCTCTACTGGCATCATGGACTGCCGGCACCGAGCGCCGCCGCGACCGAGCTCGCGCCGCCGCCGCCCCAGCCGGTGCTCGAGGTCGCCGCCGCGGGAGACCGGACCTCGTTCGCGAAGGTGCTGATGCTGCGTTTGCAGGCCTTCGACAATCAGCCGGGCATCAGCATTCCGTTCCGCGCCCTGGACTACGGCCGCGTCATCGCATGGCTGGGCGCGATACTGCGGCTCGACGAGCGCGCCTCCTACCCGCTGCTCGCCGCCGCCCGCCTCTATGGCGAAGTATCCGAGCCGGCGAAACAGCGGATGATGCTGGAGTTCGTCCACGAGGAGTTCCTGAAGGATCCGAACCGGCGCTGGCCGTGGATGGCGCACGCCGTGTTCGTTGCGCGCCACCGCCTCCATGACATGCCGCTGGCGTTGCGGTACGCCGACGCCCTGGCCACGCACGTGACCGACCCGCGTGTCCCATCATGGGTCACGCAGATGAGCATCTTCGTGCGGGTCGACATGGGTGAGACCGAGGCCGCGAAGGTCTTGCTCGGCGGCTTGCTCGAGAGCGGCCGGGTCACCGACCCCGCCGAGCGGCGGTTCCTGATGCGGCGCCTGGAGGAGCTGGAGAGAGCCGGGGGGAAATGACGCGCGCTCAGGCCTCGTAGTCGGCCACGCGGCGCTCCACGCGCACCTCCTTCACGAACTCCGCCACACGCTCGTGCTCCGGGTGTTTCAGGTAGGCGGCGAGCGCTTCGCGGTCGGCGAATTCGGAACAGAGGACCACGTCGCTGGCCTCGCCGCCGGGGATGGCGTTGATGCCGACCTCGATGGCGAGCAGCCCCGGTATGCGGCCGCGCAGCGCCTCCAGCGCGCGCTTCATCTCGGCGGCGTTCTCTGCCTGGGTTAGTTCCGCGGTGGCGCGCACGCGCCACATGACAATGTGTTTGAGCATACTCAGGTCTCCAGATCGGTGTTCTTGTCGAGCAGATCGGACAGCCGCCGATAATCGCCGTGCGGACGCAGTTCATCGTTGTGATAATGTCCGGAGCGCCAGAAGACGCGGTAGGCCCGCGCGCCGCGCCTCGAGGCCAGGATACGGTATCGATCGTCCACGATCTCGATCGCCGCGCAGTCCTCCAGGGCGATGGCCACGCCCGCGGTGGTCCGCATCATGGCCTTCAGTGCCGTGCGCCGGTGCTGCTCGGAGTCGTAATGCGGGCAGGCCAAGGCGCCGATGAAATCCAGTCCCCGAACCCGGATCAGCGTCTGGTCCCCGGGGTTGCTGAATTTGCGCGCATCGCTGTTGCCGGCGCGAAACCAGCAGATGGCGCCGGCGCTGAGTCCGCTCAGGACGGCGCCGCGGCGCCGAGCCGCATCGAGCAGGCGGTCGACGCCGAGCTGCCGCCACATTCGCATCATGCGCAGGGTATTGCCGCCGCCGACGTAGATGACGTCGGCGGCGGCGATGCGGGCGGCGAGTTCGCGCGGTCCAGGGCGATCGCGGCAAAGCAGCAGGGTATCGACGCGGCAGCCCAGTGTGCCGCCAAAATGCCGGATAATGGCCTCGCAGTAGTCGGCGGCGTCCAGACTGGCCGTCGGCAGGAAGAGCAGGCGCGGCCGGCGCCGGCCGGCGAGCCGGACTGTTTCCCGGTCGATCTCGGTGGTCTGCGGCGTCGCGGTGCGCACGCGCCCCCCGCCGATGGCGACGACGCGACGTGTGGAGTCTTTGACGGGCATGAGCTGCAGTGACGATCGGTTTACGAGCGGTAGCGAGTTGCGCGGCGAACCGCGCGCATTCTGCCATGAATGAGGGCGTGTTTGACGCGCTGGCGGGCATCCCGCCGATCCTGCGCGCGGAGGTCGAGCGAAGCTGGGGGGAGATTGCCCGCCAGGGCCTGCCGCCCGGCGCGCCCTCCGCCGCGATCATGGCGTTGCCGAAGGTCCTGGGCGCGAGCCGATACGTGGCCGGACAGTGCCAGCGGAATCCGCAGCTGGTTCAGGACCTGATCGGCAGCGGTGACATCGAGCGCCCCTACGAGGCAGGCGAGCTGCGCGAACGGGTACGGATCGCGCTGGCGACCGTCGTGGACGAGCGCTCGCTGGCAATCGCCCTGCGGCGGTTCCGTCACCGGGAGATGGTGCGGGTCGCATGGCGGGACATCGGCGGGCTGGCCGATCTCGATGCGACCCTGCGCGAGACGTCCTGGCTCGCGGACGCGCTGACGGATGCGACGCTCGACTGGTTGTATCGCGATCAGGCGGTCAGCCATGGCGAACCGCACGACGATCGGGGCGTGCCGCAGCGGCTGTTCGTCATCGCCATGGGCAAGCTCGGCGGGGAGGAGCTGAATTTCTCCTCCGACATCGATCTCATCTACGGCTACCCGCGCGGCGGCGAGACCGGCGGCGGTGCGCGCAGCGTTTCCAACCAGGAGTTCTTCGATCGCCTGGGACGCCGGCTGGGCAAGCTGCTGCAGGAGCAGGGCGAGGAGGGCTTCGTCTTTCGTGTCGACATGCGCCTGCGTCCGTTCGGCGACAGCGGCGCGCTGACCCAGAGCGTGGCGGCGATGGAGAGCTACTACACGACTCACGCGCGCGACTGGGAGCGCTACGCGATGATCAAGGCGCGCATCTGCGCCGGCGACCACGACGCCGGCGAGGCCTTCCTGACGGGCCTGCGTCCGTTCGTCTACCGGCGCTACATCGATTTCGGCGCATTGCAGGCCCTGCGCGAGATGAAGGCGTTGATCAACACCGAGGTCGCGCGCGCCGAGCTGCACGACGACGTCAAGCGCGGTCGCGGCGGCATACGCGAGATCGAATTCATCGCCCAGATGTTCCAGTTGATCCGCGGCGGCCGCGAACCGGCGCTCAGGGTGCGGCCGACCTGTGAGGTCCTCCTCGCCCTCGAGGCCCTGAACGAGCTGCCGGCACAGACCGTGGCGGAGCTCCTCGAGGCCTATCGCTTCCTGCGCAACACCGAGCACCGGTTGCAGCAAATCGACGATCAGCAGACGCAGACCCTGCCGGAGACGCAGGAGGACCGGGCGCGCGTCGCGCTGGGCATGGGATTTGACTCCTGGCAGGCCTTCGCGGCGGAGCTCGCGCGGCATCGCGCCAACGTGGAGAACCACTTCTCGCGGCTGCTGGAAGTGCCGGAATCGGCGAAGGGCGTGAGCGCACCGTCGGGAGAAGACAGCGGCGTGGATGCGATCTGGTCAGGGCAGTTGAGCGGCGAGGGGGCCGAGAGAGTCCTCGCCACACTCGGCTTCGCCAATCCCGCCGGCGTGCTGCAGGACATCGACGGGTTACGTGCCGCGCCCGACATCGGCCGGCTGAGCCGGCACGGCCAGGAGCGCCTGCAGCGCCTGCTGCCGATGATCCTGCGGACCGTGGCCGGGCATGACGACGAGCGGGTCGCGCTGCAGCGCATCTTTCAGCTGCTCGAGACGGTCGCGCGCCGCAGCGTCTACCTCGCGCTGCTCGCCGAGCAGCCGCAGGCGTTGCGGCAGCTGGCGCGGCTGGTGGCTGCCAGCCCGTGGATAGCCGGCTGCATAGTCCGCCAGCCGATACTGCTCGATGAGCTGCTCGATCCGCGCGCGCTCTATGCGCCGCCGTCGGCGGTCCAGCTCGAACAGACGCTGCGCAACGAGATCGCCAAGCATCCACCGGAGGATCTGGAACGCCAGATGGAGGTGCTGCGGCATTTTCGGCAGGCGGAGGTGCTGCGCGTGGCGGCCTCGGACCTCACCGGGCATCTGCCGTTGCCGGAGGTCAGCAACCACCTCTCGTGGATCGCCGAGACGGTGCTGCGCGTGGCCCTGGAACTGGCCTGGAGGCATCTCGTGGATCGCCACGGACAGCCGCTTTGCGGCCCCCCCGAGGCGCGGCGACCGGCCGGTTTCGCCATCGTCGCCTACGGCAAGCTGGGCGGGCTGGAGCTCGGCTACGGGTCGGACCTCGATCTGGTATTCCTGCACGACAGCGCCGGTGAAGACCAGAGCACCGATGGCGCGCGTCCGCTCGACAACGCCACTTTTTTCACCCGCCTCGGACAACGCATCATCCACCTCATCTCGACGCTGACACCGGCCGGCGTCGCCTACGAGGTCGACACCCGCCTGCGGCCGAGCGGTGCGGCCGGCCTGCTGGTGAGCAGCATCGAGGCCTACGGCAGGTACCAGCGCGAGCAGGCGTGGACATGGGAGCATCAGGCGCTCGTGCGTGCGCGCTTCGTCGGCGGACACGCGGCGGTGGGCGATCAGTTCGAGGCGATACGGCGCGAGGTGCTCGGGCGACGCCGAGAACGCGCGACGCTGAGGCAGGAGATCATCGAGATGCGGGCGCGCATGCGCGGGGAGCACGCCTCCTCGGAGCCGGGCGTGTTCGACCTGAAGCAGGATCCGGGCGGTATCACGGATATCGAATTTATGGTGCAATATGGCGTACTCGCCCACGCGGCGGCTCAGCCCGCGCTGCTCACGTGGACGGACAACAAGCGGCTGCTCGAGGTCTTCAGCGATTGTGGGGTACTGCCGGCGACGGCGTGTGCGGAATTGCGCGACGCGTATTTCGCAATGCGCCACCGCATCCACCGCTGCGCGCTGCAGGAACAGCCCGCCCGCGTGCCCGATAGCGAGTTCCGGGAGCAGCGTCGCCTGGTGACCGGGCTTTGGCGCGAGTTTCTGTTGGACGACGTATCGAAAGGTTCCGAAGATGGGAATGGATGATCGTGATGGCGTGATCTGGCTCGACGGCAAACTGGTGCCGTGGCGCGAGGCCAAGACGCATGTGCTGACGCATACGCTGCATTACGGACTGGGGGTCTTCGAGGGCATACGCGCCTACAAGACCGATCGCGGAGCCGCCATCTTCCGTCTGTCCGAGCACGTGCAGCGCCTGTTCAATTCCGCCCACATACTGCGCATGGAGATGCCTTGCGATCAGGAGCAGATCACCGAGGCGTGCCTCGCGGCGGTGCGCGAAAACAAGCTCGAGTCCGCCTACATCCGCCCGATGTGCTTCCTCGGGTCCGAAGGCATGGGCCTGCGCGCCGACAATCTCAGGACGCACGTGATGGTCGCTGCCTGGTCGTGGGGTTCGTACCTGGGCGAGGACGGCATGCAGCAGGGCATACGCATTCGCACCTCCTCCTACACGCGCCATCACGCCAACATCACCATGTGCAAGGCCAAGGCCAACGGCAATTACATGAATTCCATGCTGGCGCTGCGCGAGGCGATCGAATGCGGCTACGACGAGGCGTTGCTGCTCGATACGGAGGGCTACGTGTCCGAGGGCAGCGGCGAGAACATCTTCATCGTCCGCAACGGCGAGCTGCGCACGCCGGACGCGACCTCGGCGCTGGAAGGCATCACGCGCGAGACGATCATGACGCTGGCCGCCGACACGGGCCTGACCGTCAGGGAGCGCCGCATCACGCGCGACGAGGTGTACATCGCCGACGAAGCGTTCTTTACCGGCACCGCGGCGGAAGTGACTCCGATACGCGAGCTCGACGGGCGGCGCATCGGCGCCGGCACGCGCGGACCGATCACCGCCAAGCTGCAGTCGCTGTACTTCGACGTGGTGCACGGCCGGCGCGCGGATCGGCAATCCTGGTTGACCTACGTCTAGTGCGGAGTGGCCGGCGCGGCGCGAGATATGCAGTGCGATTCACCCCCGGGCATACGACGTGCCCGCCAGCGAGAGAGATAGATCTATGGCGAAGCAGGCATCCGACACGGCACTACCCAACGCACAAACCGTCCAGGAGGTGACGCGCAAGGATCTGCCCCTGCACTGCCCGACGCCCGGCACCTCGCTGTGGAATTCGCACCCGCGGGTGTTCCTGCCGATCGAGGAGACCGGCAAGGCCAAGTGCCCTTACTGCGGCACCGAGTTCGTGCTTGTCGAATAGCGATCGCGCCTCGGCCGTCGTCGTCTGGCGCTTCAGCGACGGCAGGCCGGGACACGACAATCAATCCCTGGGCCTCATCGACGCGCTCGCGCGCCGCGTGCCGTTGCAGCATCACACCCTGGAGGTTCCGTCCGCCGGAGCGTTGCTCCGGGCCCTGCTGACGAGACGATACGCGCCGGGCGCGGCGTTGCCACGGCCGACGCTGCTCATCGGGGCGGGCCATGCCACGCACCTGCCCATGCTGGCCGCGCGGCGGGCCTGCGGCGGCCGCGTCGTCGTGCTGATGAAGCCCAGCCTGCCGCGTCGATGGTTCGACCTCTGCGTCATCCCGCAGCACGACGCTGTCGCGCCCGGTGACGGCGTGATCCTCACGCAAGGCGCCATGAATCGCGTGGTGCGTTCGACCACGCTTGACGCCGGCCGTGGACTGCTACTGATCGGCGGACAGTCCGCTCACTATCAATGGAACGATGCCGAGGTGCTGCGACAGCTCAGCGACGTGGTGGGCCGGTGCCCGGAGATTGCCTGGCAGATCGCCGACTCGCGACGCACGCCGGCCACCATGCGGGAGGCGTTGCGCGGGCTGCAACTGCGCAACGCGGAGTTCGTGCACTATGAGGACGTCGGCGGGGACTGGCTGCGCGAGGCCCTCTCGCGGAGCGCCACGGTGTGGGTCACGCCGGACAGCGTTTCCATGCTCTACGAGGCGCTGACGGCGGGCGCCGCGGTCGGCCTGCTGGAACTGCCGGCGCGCGCGCCGTCGCGGATAGAGGGGGGGCTCGCCGCGCTCGTCGAGCGCGGCGACGTCCGGCGTTACTCGCAATGGCGCATCGATCGGAAGCTGCAGCCCGCGCGCACGCCCCTGGAAGAGGCGTCACGCTGCGCGGAGTGGATCCTCGCGCACTGGTTGTCGCGATGACGGGGCGCGTAGCGGCGCCTGCCCCCTCTGCCTCAGCGGCCGCCGGCCTCGTCGACGATCTCGCCCATGCGTTTGCCCGGGCGCACCTGCCCCTGGTAGATGAGGAAGCGGCCCGCAGCCCCGCTCGAGGAGGCGCCGACCTCCATCCAGGTCCACATCTGACCGTTCTGCGTGTCGAGGATGAAAATTTTGCTCGATCCGTCCGTGGGGTTGTAGACGGGTACGGCCTGGTAACGCCCCTCGGCGGCCGCCAACGGCGCGACCAGGGTCAGGCACAGTGCGAGTATCTTGCGCGACGACATCGTGAACTCCTTTCGCATGATGGTGGCGGCCTGCGGGCCGCGGCAGCGCGGGAGTGTAAGGCGGGCCGGCAGGGAGCTGGAAGAGACCGCGGCGGTGAGGCGATGCGCCGGCGCGCTCAAACCGCGGCCATCTCGCGCGCGGCGGCGACCAGCGCCAGCCGCGCGACCACGCCGTAGGCGTAGAAGCGATTCGGATGGGCGTCGGGTCCGAGCCTGCGATCCGGGGAGATGCAGCATTCCGCGAATGCCAGCGGTTCGAACCGCATGCCCGGCGCGTTGAGATTCTCCGCGGCGGACCGTTCCTTGTGGACCCGATAAAAGCCGCCGACGACGTGGCGGTCGATCATGTAGACGACGGGCTCGGCCACGGCGGGCGGCGTGCCCCAGGTCTCGTGCGTGTAGACGCCTTCCTGCACGATCACGTTGCGTATGGCCATGCCACCCTTGGCGGTCGACATACGCGTGCGTTCCTTGCGGCTCAGGCTCGTCACCTCCTCCGGGTCGAAGACCGTCATCACGCCCATTCCATAGGTGCCGGAATCGGCCTTGACGATGACGAACGGCCTGCAGACGATGCCGTGCTCGTCGTATTTCCTTCTAATCGCTTCGAGCAGCTCGCCGGTGTTCTTGCGCAGGCAGTTCATGCCGCTGCCGTCCATGAAATTCACCTCGCCGCAGTTCCGGAACAGCGGGTCGAAACACCATGGATCGAGCTCGACGTAGCGGCTGAATTCCTCGGCCACGGCCTTGTAGTGACGGAAGTGCGAGGATTTCAGGCGCGATGACCATCCCAGCGCCGGCGGCGGCACCACCGGCTGCGCGATCTCCAGCAGGATCTCCGGCTGCCCACCGGAGAGGTCGTTGTTGAGCACGACCAGGTCCGGCACGAAATCCCCGACGTGCACGCGATCGCCGGCGCGCTGCAGCGGCTCGAGCACGATGCTGCGGCCCGAGGGCAGATCCACCGTCATCGGTTCGCGCAGATCCGGGATGAGCGAGCCGATGCGCACCTCGAAACCGGCCTTCTCGGTGATGATGCGCAACACCGCCAGGCTCTCGAGGTAGAACAGGTTGCGGGTGTGGCTCTCCGGGACGATGACGATGCGGCTGATATCGCCCTCGAAGCGTTCCACCGCGCCCTGCACGGCCTGTATGCATAGCGGCATGAAGGCGGGATTGAGATTGTTGAACCCCGCGGGGAAAAGGTTGGTGTCCACGGGCGCGATCTTGTAACCGGCGTGGCGCAGGTCGACCGACGCATAGAACGGTGCCGGAGTGTGGCGCCATTGACCGCGGAACCAGGTCTCGATCGAGGACTGGTGATCGAGCAGGTGGCGCTCGATATTGTCGAGCGGACGACTCGAGGCGGTCGTCAGGTTGGGGACCGGGCTGATCTGGGCGGCCATGGTCAGCGGATTCTACACCATGGACCCTTGGCGGGTGTCGGGCCGGGGGCTACCAGTCCCCGTGGCCGGACTGCAGGGCGGCGATGGCGGCCAGGGCCGCGGTCTCGGTACGAAGAGTGCGTGGGCCCATGCGCACGGCGGTGTACCCGGCCGCCTCCGCGCGGGCTGCCTCGGTCGGCGCCAGACCGCCTTCCGGGCCGATGAGCACGGTCACGCGCGATTCCGGCCGGATCGCCGACCAGGGACGTTCGGCGTCGCCCCGCAGCAGCAACTTCTCGCCCTCGCGCGGCTGCAACAGCCAGTCCTTCAGTTCCATGACCGGCAACAGGGCGGGCAGCCGATTGCGTCCGCACTGTTCGCAGGCATTGACGATCACCCGCTGCCAATGCTCCGTCCGCCTCGCGGCGCGGGCATCGTCCAGTCTGACGGTGGTGCGTTCGGTGATGAGCGGCGCGATGGCGGCGACGCCCAGCTCAACGGCCTTCTGTATGGTGTAGTCCATGCGCTCCCCGCGCGAGATCCCCTGTGCAAGCGTGATGGCGAGCGGCGACTCGCGGCTGACCGGGCGACAGTCGTCGAGCCGTACGGTCACGGCCCGCCTTCCGACGCTCTCGATCAGGCCCTGGCACTCCACGCCGTCATGGAACAGGCAGATCGGATCGTCCGCGCGCAGACGCAGGACCGTGGTCACGTGATGGGCCGCCTCCGCGTCCAGTGTCACCGGTGCGCCGGCCGCGGGAGGGCTGGCGACGTAGACGCGGGGGATGCGCATGCCTTCAGTCCGTCACCGCGACGTCGATGCCTTCGGCGGCCACCGTCGCCAGGAAATCGATCTCCTCCGGCGAGATGACGTACGGAGGCATGAAGTACACGACGTTGCCCAGCGGGCGCAACAGCGCGCCTCGCTCCAGGCCATGGCGGTAGACCTTCAGTCCGCGCCGCTCCTGCCAGGGAAATGGCGCGCCCGTGGCCTTGTCGCGGACCATCTCGATGGCCAGGATCATGCCCGTCTGGCGCACCTCGGCCACGTGCGGGTGCCCGGCGAGGTGCGCGACCGCCTCACCCATGCGGGCGGCGAGCTGCCGGTTGCGCTCGATCACCGGTTCCTCCTCGAAGATGTCCAGCGTGGCGAGCGCGGCGGCGCAGGCCAGCGGGTTGCCGGTATAGCTGTGGGAATGCAGGAATGCCTTGAGGGTGTCGTACCGGTCGTAGAAGGCCGAGTAGACGTTCTCCGTGGTCAGCACCGCGGACAGCGGCAGGTAGCCGCCGGTCAGGCCCTTGCCCAGGCAGAGAAAGTCCGGGGAGATCCCGGCCTGTTCGCACGCGAACAACGTGCCGGTGCGGCCGAATCCGACGGCTACCTCGTCGGCGATCAGATGGACCTGATGGCGGTCGCAATACTCGCGCAGCAGGCGCAGGTAGACCGGGTGGTACATGCGCATGTTGCCGGCGCATTGCACCAGCGGCTCGACGATGACGGCGCAGGTCTCGTGCGCGTGCTCGGCGATGAGCTGCGCCATGGACTCGAAGCTGCGGCGCGAATACTCCAGCCATGTCTCGCCAGCGGCGCGCCGGCGGCAGTCCGGCGAGGGCGCGACCAGCGCCTGCATGAGCAGCGGCCCGTACACCTCCTTGTACAGGGGCACGTTGCCGACGGCCAGCGCGCCCAGGGTTTCGCCGTGATAGCTGTTCTCGAGGCAGATGAACCGCGTCTTTTCAGCGCGGCCGCTGTTGCGCCAGTAGTGAAAGCTCATCTTCAGGGCGACTTCCACGGCCGAGGATCCGTTGTCGGCGTAGAAGCAGCGGCTCAGTCCCGGCGGCGCGAGCGCGGTGAGGCGTTCGGCGAGCTCGATCGCCGGCTCGTGGGTGAAGCCGGCGAGCAGCACGTGTTCCAGCCGCTGGGCCTGCTCGGCGACCGCCGCGCCGATGCGCGGATTGGCGTGTCCGAAAAGGTTCACCCACCACGAGCTGATGGCATCGAGATAGCGGCGGCCGTCGTGGTCTTCCAGCCAGACACCCTCGCCGCGCCGTATGGGCACGAGCGGCAGCCACTCGTGGTCCTGCATCTGCGTGCACGGATGCCACAGCACCGCGCGATCGCGGTCCGCGAGCAGCTGATTGATGGAGCTCATGTCAGGAACGCGCCGGGAAACGAGACGACTTACGGCTAGCCGTCGAGGGTACGCGAAAACAACGCCCGCGGAAAGACCGCGGCGGCTGGAGGGAAGCGAAGATGAAGCGGGCTATTTCGCCTGAGCGCGGATCTTCGGAGCGGGGGCCGTCTCCCGCAGTACGTGATCGCCGAGCATCGCGGCGATGATGCGATCCTCGAGTTCGATGCGGGTGGCGAGCTTCTCACCGAGTGCCGACAGATCGTCGGCCAGTGTATCCATGAAGTGAAAATTCCACTCGCCACCGTACTTGTCGTTGAAGTCCACGGCGGCGTCGGTGGAGGCCGCGATGCGAGGGTACGCCTTGCTGGCGGTGGCGACGACCGCCTGACGGCGTTCCGTGCCCTCGATGATTCGATGGTACAGGCCGAAATGACCCGCGGCGATGTAGTCGACCAGTACGGAGTTGAATTCCCCGAGCATGTCCTTGACCGGTTTGTCGGCGGTGAACGGTTTCAGGCCCAGCACCTCGCACATCAACACCAGCACGCGCTGGCGTTCGGCAAGCAGCTTGTCGATGAGCTGACGCGAACCTTTGCGGCGGCGCAGGGCTTCGCTTTTCTCTTTCATGATTTTTGGTCCTTGTTGGTCGGCCCGGCGCAGGTCGGTCGGTATCCCACCGCTGTCATTGCCGGCCATGGTCTCGTCAAGACGCTGTGCAATTCTAGTGCCTGCCACCACCGGGGGTCATCCGCGCGAACGCGAACTGGTGCACCAGGTACAACAGGCAGGAAAACGGTGCGAAATTCCCGCGATCGTGTAATCGGTGCGGCCGATCCCGCAGCCCGGAGGGAGCGCAGCCCGCCACCAGTCCGACATCGGCACGATGTCAGGGCAGCTCGCCGTTCGCCGGAACCAGGGAATCCGCATAGTCCACGCCGGACTGCGTGTCGCGCAGGACGGACGTGGGAAATAGAACCACTGGGCGAGCAGCCCGGTGAACGGTCCGCGGGTGGCTGACCGCCCACGCTGTGAAGGCGGAGCGAACCGTCGGTCTGCAGCATGGTAGGTAAACCGTTGTGGTGACTGACTCATCCAGTCACAGTCGAGCTGGCCCGGGCGGCCCATGCCATCATCCTTGCCCAGGTCGGCATCGGTTCCGGTCATCAATCCGACCATGCTTTCGAGCAGGGCGACCGCGGCGGCGATGTTCACCCGCTCCGTGCCCGCGTCGGGGGCCGGTTCCCTCAGGATCGTGCGCACTTGATCCCAATCGGAATCCGAAAGGCTTATTCTGGCACGCTTCGCGCAAGTGTTGCCGTGACAGATGGAGAAATCGCCCGGTCGCGGGCGCTCGACGAAGGCAGGAAGCTGAATCTGAAAGCCCGTTCCGCCCGTCAGGTTCGTGGTTGCGGAGACGGGCGGCGGCGCATGTCCCGCCGTTGGCGTGCCCGTGCAGGCATGCAACGTGACAATCAACGCCAAGGCGGTCACACCCACGGGACCACGCCCGCAGCTAGGATGTTTCATTCAGCGCAATTATATCGGCCGCGCAGGCATGCGAGCAGCCCTGCGGCATGGCCGGGCCGCCCCGGGAGCGTGAGCGGGGCGCCGCTATAATCGAGAACATGGAAATCCCCGGATACGAAATCATTCGTGCGATCGGCGTCGGCGGGATGGCCACCGCCTATCTCGCCACCCAGGCGTCGCTCGGCAGGCAGGTCGTGCTGAAGGTGCTGGACACCACGAATGACGTCACCTCCAAGAACGTCGAGCGGTTCATGAACGAGGCGCGCATCGTCGCCTCGCTGCGCCACCCGAACATCATCACCATCTATGACGTCGGTCGCCAGGGCGACCTCATCTACATCTCGATGGAATACATCGAGGGGGGCGACCTGAAGGCCCGCATGGCCGATGGCGTTGCGCCGCATGAGGCCCTCGATATCGTCGCGCGGATCGCCAGCGCGCTCGACTGCGCGCACAAGAGCGGCGTCATACACCGCGACGTGAAACCGGCCAACATCCTCTTTCGCAAGGACGGCACGCCGCTGCTTACGGACTTCGGCATCGCCAAGAAGCTCACCATCGATCACGACCTGACGTCGACGGGGATCTTTCTCGGCAGTCCCAATTACATGGCGCCGGAGCAGGCCGAGGACGTGCCCATCGACGGCCGTGCCGACATCTATTCCCTCGGCATCATCCTCTACGAGATGCTGACGGGGAACAAACCGTACCAGGCCGATTCGGTGGTGGACATCATCCTGAAGCATCGCCAGGGGGCGTTACCGCGGCTTCCGAACGACCTGCGCATGTTCGAGCCGCTGCTGTACCTGATGATCGCCAAGAAACCGAAGGATCGGTTTCGCGATGCAGAGAGCCTGTTGCACTACATCCGCGACATGGAACAGCGCGGGGTGTTGCGCCCGGCGGGGCCGGGCAGGGCGGCGGCGATCGGGGAGACCACCGGCAGCGCATCGCGCATGCCGACCTGGACCAGCGCCCGGCAGGACGCGCCGAAGAAGACGCGCATACACTCCGCCTTGCTGCTGCTGCTGGTGGTCGCGGCCGCCGGCTTCGGCATGCTGCAGTACTACGCGCGGCGCCTGGCCGATGCACCGATACGTCCCGTCGAGGGGCTGTTGCCGCGCGTGTACGTCGACGCGCAGGCGGGCACGCGCGGAGCGGCGCCGCTGACGCCGGCCAGTGACGACGTGCGCAAGGCGCTCATCTGGCTCGCGCAGAAAAGCCTGGACGACTATCGGCTGGTCGCGCCGCCGAACGACAACGCCTATTTCTATTACTCCCGGCTGCGTGACATCGATCCGGAGAGCAGGCTTGCGGAGGACGGCTTCAAGCGCATTGCCGAACGCTTTGCCATCCTCGCCGAGAAGGAGATGGCCCGCAGCGACGAGCGGACGGCGAGAAATTACGTGACGATCGGCCTGCAGCTCGATCCGAACAACGAGGCGCTGCGGGAGCTGCGCGAGCTCACCCAGCCGCGCGCAGAAGGCCTGCTCGATACCATCATTCGCGCCCTGGCGGGCAACGACAAGGGCACCTCCTAGCGGGCCGCGCGGCGTCTCCGGCTGGGGTCGACGCGGCCGTCGCCCGTGCAGCTACCGGGGCGTCGTGGTGGTCGCCGGCGGGGCGCCTTCCTGGTTTGCGGCGGCACCGGACGCGGGCGGCGAGATGGGGGCGACCACGGATTTCTCCTCGAGCAGGCGCCTGGCCTCGGTGGTCTGCTGCTGCTCCCATGCGTCGATGATGCTCTTCAGCCTCGCGATCGTGGCATCCGGCGGTTCCGCCGGCGCGGTCGACGCAGCGGTATCGGATTCGCCGAAGCCGCGCTCCAGCACGCTCGCGCCCGGGCTGGTCTCTGCAGTCTGCGGCGTTGCCGGTTCGCCCCCGGGCGCCGCCGTCTGCGGGCCCGGTGAGGGCGGCGTCTCGGCGAATGCAGTCGCGCGCAGGGCGGCGCGCTCCTCGATGCCCACCGCCCGGGCCGTGTCATCGATCAGGCGGCCGTTCTCGAAGACGAAGACGCGCGGGCCGGGTTTGTCGCTGCGGTACCAGGCCGGCGGCTTGCCCGACATCTGCGTGCGCCCGGTCTGCGGATTGACCCACTGATACATGCGCGCCTGCGCGGGCAGGGCGGCGCAGGCGGCCACGAGCGACAGCAGGATGGGATATCGTAATTTCATTCGACTCGGCGTCCGTCAGGCCGAGTATAGCATCAACGTCCTCGAGGCCGCCGGGGCGAAACGTGCGTAATCCTCCGCACTGCGCACGCCTCACCCCGGCTGCGTTGTGGCCGCGGCTGCGTGGGCTATTCCGCCCTCCGCCTGAGCAGAGCCATTCCGATCAGCGCCGAGCCCAGCATCAGCGCCGGCGCCGGCAACGGGACCGGCGCCGTCGTGATGCTGACGTTGTCCAGGCCGATGGCCGACTGGGTGCCATCACCGCCCTCCAGCAATTCGAACTCCAGCCACCAGGTCACGCCGGTCTGCTCCGCGGTGGGAGACCAGGTGGGCAGCTCACCGGCGAGGAACCGCCGCGACTGGAACCCCGCGTCACTGCCGAGCGAGGCGATCTGCAGGGGCGATACGGTACCGGCCGCGTTGGTCACCTTGACGTTGAAGATGTCCTCGGCGGCGTCGCTAGTGTCGCTGCCATTGAAGGCCATGTCGAAGGCGAACTGGACCGTCGTGGTCCCACCCGGGACGAGGAACGGCAGACGCACGAAGGACTGCCCGGTCCCGGGCGAAACCGTCCCGGTGCCGAAGATCGCGCCATCGTTGTCGCCGAGAACGAGGAAATTGTTCAGCAGGGGAGCGCTGGCCGCGCCGAAATAGCCGTTGAACGTCGCGTCGTCCGCGATCGCGTCGCTGCCGTTGATCGGATTGGCCGCGTTGCGAACGTTGACGCGCGCGGCCGTGGTCGACCCGGAGCTGGCGCGCACGCCGTCATCGCCGCCGGGTAGACCGGCGACCACACCGAGCGGGCAGCTCGACTGGCAGACGTCGATCGTGTCGCTTGCGCCCGGGACGGCAACCGAGTCGAAGTCATAGGTAACCGATGCGGCGCGGGCATCGTCGCTCGCGACCAATGCTGCCGCGATGCACATGCCGGCAAGAGCCCACTGGCCACAGCGATTGCGGTACAAGTGCTGACTGCTGGAAATTCCAGCGCGGGGAAAAGACATGGCGGACCTCCTTTGTCCGATGGATTGAAACGCTGTCCTTGCTGCCGGCCCCGATGCATACCGCCCGAGGGCGCAGGGGTGTCGGCTGTGCGCAGTTTACAACGATCACACCCAACGGTGGCAAGCCGCGCCGGGCGCCGCGCATCGAAGGCGGCACTGCCGATCGGGATGCGGCGCCCGGCGTCGGCCCAATCGCCGGATTGCGGTGCATGCATGCACGGTCTGCGATCGCCACCGTGACGGCATGCAGCGCGGCACACGAACGGGCGTCGTGTCCGGCGTCCGGGAAAAATGGCTGCGATCGACATTTTTTTGACACTTGGTGCTCTGGCTGTGATAGAGGTCTCATCAAGGGTGTGGTAATGGGCGCCCCTGTTGTGGAGAAATTCACCTTGCTCAACGGATTAGAGCGGATAGTCGGCTCGCCTCGTGGGAAAGGCACGGGCCGGCATGAGGGGAAGGGAGAGATTCAACGCGATCAGGGGCGCGTGCCGGGCATGCCATTCACCGCAGCACAACTCGTGGACGGGGTCGAAACCCTGAAGTCGCTGCCCAACGCCTATCTGCATATCAAGCGCGTGATCGACGATCCGCGCTCCTCCACCAACGATCTCGCCAACGCCATCAGCGCCGACCCCGCATTGACGGCGCGGGTGCTGCGGCTGGTGAACAGCCCGCTATACGGCTTCAACTCGAAGATCGAAACGGTCTCGCGTGCGCTGGTGGTCCTGGGGATACAGCAGATCCACGATCTCGCGCTGGCGACGTCGGTGGCCGCGGTCTTCAAGTCCGCCCGGCCGCAGCGCCTGGACATGGAGCGCTTCTGGCGCGAGAGCGTCTACTGCGCGCTGACGTCGCGCTCCGTGGCCAAGCTCTGCAACGTCCTGGACAGCGAACGGTTGTTCGTGGCCGGGCTGCTGCACGGACTCGGGACACTGGTCATGTACGACCGCGTGCCCCAGGAGGCGGCGGAGGCCTCGCGTCAGGCGGCGCGGGGCGAGCGACCCCTCGTTGAAGCGCAGCGCGCGCTGATAGGTTGCGACTACGCGGAGGTTGGCGCCCTGCTTGCGCGAGGATGGAATCTGCCCGTGAATCTGTGCTCGGCGATCGCCCATCACCTGCAGCCCGGCGTGGCTGCCGCCCCGGCGGTGGTCGAGTCGATCGTGCACATCGGATACTGGGTGATGCGCGCCGTGCAGGACGAGCTCGCGCAGGATACGTGGACGCACGGCCTCAGTCCCGGCGCCTGGGAGGCCACGGGTCTGACCGCGGATTGTTTCTCGCTGGTGCGCATGCAGGCCGATGCGCAGTTCGCCGAGACCCTCGCGATGCTCGCCGACGGCGCATCCAGGGCCGCCTGAGGCGCCTCCTCAGGGCTTCAGCGCCTCGTTGAGGCGGTCGTAGAGCGCCGGAAGCGCGGCGCTCAGTCCGTCGCGCAGGGCGTCCCGCAGCACCTCGGCATTGGGCCTGTTCGGCCAGACCGAGGCCAGCAGATCGAAGACGACGCGGCAGACGTTCTCGGCGCTCAAGGGATTGTTCTGATGATTGACACTGCGGCCGAGCAACTGTCCCAGTGCGAGTTCGAGCGCCTCCGCTCGGCCACGAAGGTGCACCTCGAGGTGGGCGATGATCTCGCCCAGGGCGAGAAAGACGCTCAGGTCCGCGGCGTCCGGCCTGTCCGCGTCGCCGCCCTCGGCGGCGATGCCCACGTCGTCCGGATGCGCCGCGGATTGCGTGAAAGTGAAGAACTCCCCGAGCAACAGCACCTGCAGCTGTGTGGCGACGTTGGCGCGCGACTGCTTCAGTGCGCTGATGGCGAGCACGTGTTGATTGCGGTCGAAGGCGCGATCGGTGCGACCGAGCGCGTCGGCCATTTTCTCCTCGAGCGCGTTGAGCAGCGTATTGGCCAGCGTCCCGGCCTCGCGGTCGAGCGTGTCGCAGCACAGCGCCAGCCGTCGGTCGTATTCGTTCTTCGCCGCGCTGGAGACTGTACGGACCGGTTCGTTGCGGTCGCGCAGACGCTGCTCGGCCACCGCTGAAAGCACGATGGTGCGCAGCGCGGCGATCACCTTCGGCGTCACCTCGAGCAGTTCAACGCCCAATCCGTTGCTGAACACGCGCGCGACCCGGCCATGCAGGTCGATGTGCTTCATCTTCTCCTCGACGGGCACCAGGAAATGCACGCCGACGCGGATGTCGTGCTCCAGCTCGGCGGGCCGGGATTCGAGCATGGAGGGACCGAAGGCCAGACGCAGCCCGCGGCTGCAGCAGTCGCGTATCGTGCAGGCATAGGCGCGCTGGCCCAGCCCGGTCAGCAGGGCGTCGACATGTATTGCGTGCCGGCGGCGCGCGCGTCGATCGCTCTGGGCCGTCTGCTCGTCGCGGGTGATTTCGTGCGGGCTCATGGGGTTATCGGATGACCGCTCCAGACCGTGGTATCGGCGGCATACGGGGCCGGCTTGAGCGGGCGTGCCCGTGGAGGCCGCGCCCCCGGTGCAGGGTGCGCAGATATGCGCCCCGGCGCACGCGGCCGCGGCGGGCCGCGTCCTACCCGCGGTGGTGCGCCCCGAACCGTCGCCGATCCTCCCCGGCCGGTGCGGCCGGGCATCTCACTGGCGCAATGCCAGCAGGTGGTCGAGCACCAGCCGCGCGTCGGGATGGCGAGGCCGCCAGCCCGTGCGCGCACAGGTCGGATTGATGCGGCAGGCGCGCGAGCCGCTGCGTCCTCGCGCGAATCCGACCTTGTCGTCGGCCTGGCCAAACTGGCACGGCACGCCGAGGCGCGCGGCGAGGTGCTGGTAGTAATCCCGCCGCCGCAGAGGCACACCATCGGCCCCCAGCTCGATGGCGGCGGCGCCCTCTCCTTCCGCCACCGCCTGCAGCAGCGCGGCGGCGTCTTCCACGTGGATGAGGTTCAGGAGATCCTCCGGGTCGCCGCCCACGCGCTGGCCATGCAGCAGCGTGCTGATGCCGACGATGCGCCCGGGTCCGTAGAGGCCGGCCAGCCTCACGATGCGGGCACGGCCGCCCAGAGACAGCCAGGCGTCCTCGATGTCCTTCAGCCGCCGACCGCGCCCGTCGGTCGGCGCGACCGGGGTGTCGGCATCCACGGGCTCGCCGCCGCGATCGCCGTACACCGCCGTCGAGGAGGTCAGCACCGCGCGCAGCACGCCGTGCTGCGCCAGCACGGCGGCGATCCGCGCGACATCGCCGGGCGGATCGACCCCGGTGCCCGGCGGCACGCAGTAATACGCCTGCCAGGGCCCATTTCCGTGCAGCGTGGCGTGCAGCGGCCCGTAGCTGTGTGGATTGTCCACCTGCAGCGTGAGCGGTGATACGCCCAGCGCGCGCAGGCGCTCGACACCGGCTGACGCGCGCACGGTCCCGTGCACGGCGTGGCCGGCCGCCAGCAGCCGCGCCGCCAGGGCGCCTCCGAGATAGCCGCAGCCGATGATCAGGGCGTTCATGTTCGCTGCGCGGGCGGCTTCACCCTGCGCGTGGCGACCGCGGTGAGCGGGTCCTCGGGCCAGTAGTGCTTGGGATAGCGCCCCTTCAGCTCCTTGCGGACCTCCTGGTAGCCGGCGGCCCAGAAGCTGGCCAGGTCGCGGGTCACCTGCACGGGCCGGCCGGCCGGCGACAACAGGTGGATGACGACCGCCGCGCGTCCGCGGGCGAGGCGTGGCGTCTCGCGCAGTCCGAACATCTCCTGCAGGCGTGCCGCCAGCACCGGCGCCTCGCCGGCGCGGTAATCGAGCGTGATGCGCGAACCGCTCGGGACGGCGACGTGGGTCGGCGCCTGCTCGTCGAGGTCGCGTTGCTGCTGCCAGCTGAGCAGGCTGCGCAGGGCCGCGTGCAGGTCCAGGCGCGCGAGGTGCTCGCGGCGGGTCATCCCGGCCAGGAACGGCGCCAGCCAGTCCTCCAACGTGGCGAAGAGGTGGTCGTCGCAGACCTCCGGCCAGGCCTCCGGTTCGTGTCGGCGCATGAACATGACGCGCGCCTGCCAGGCGCGGTCCGCGTCGTTCCACGGCAGCGCGCCGATCCCGTGCGCGCGCACGCCCTGCAGCATCGCGTCGGCGGCGACCCGGGGATCCACGGATTCCAGCGCCGCCTCGGCGATGAGGAGATCGCCGAGGCGTTGCTCGCGGCGCGCGACTACCGCCTCGGCGCGCCGGTCCCAGGCGATGGTGTCGGTCGTGGCGATCTGACCGGCAAACACGCTCTGCACCTGGGCGAGCTCGAGCGGTGCGGCCAGGAATACCCGCGCCTCGCGCTCGCCGGCGTCGAGATCCGCGATGGCGAGGAATTCGGCGCGCGCGAGCGGATCGGTCTCCGGGAACGCCGCGCCGCGGCCGTTGCTCAGTTGAAATCGCCCCGCCTGGCCGCCTCGCCGGCGCGCGATGCGGTCGGGATAGGCCAGCGCGAGCAGGATCCCCGTATGCGAGTCGATGGCGGCGCTGTCCCCGGCCCCACGTCCCAGGCCGAGCTGTGCGCGCCAGCCTTCGGCCAGCCTGCGGGTGCGCTCGCGCACCCCGCGATCGACCTCCGCGGCCGCGGGCAGATGCTCGCGGATGCCCCGCAGCGCCTCCACGCGCATGCGCATGTCGACCTCGCGGGCGTGCATGGGCCAGCGCAACAGGTCGCGCTCGCCGAGCAGCGCCGCCAGTTCGCACGCCAGCCCCATCGCACCGTGGTCACGCGCGCGCAGCAGCATGTGCGCGAGCCTCGGGTGCGTGCCCAGCTCGCTCATGGCGCGGCCGTGAGCGGTGATGAGGCCGTCGGCGTCGAGTGCGCCGAGAGATCGCAGCAGCTCGCCCGCCTGCGCGTAGGCCGCGGGCGGAGGCGAGGACAGCCAGCGCAGCTGCGAGGGATCGCGCACTCCCCACCGCGCGAGCTCGAGCGCGAGCGGGCACAGGTCCGCCTCGAGGATCTCCGGCGGCGTGTAGGCATCGAGCGACCTGCCCGCCTCCTCGCTCCACAGGCGATAGCACACGCCGGGCGCCACGCGCCCGGCGCGGCCCCGCCTCTGATCCGCGGCCGCACGCGAGACACGCGTGGTCACCAGCCGCGCCATCCCGCTGCGCGGATCGAAGCGCGCGCGGCGCGCCAGCCCGCTGTCCACGACGATGCGCACGCCTTCGATGGTGAGGCTGGTCTCGGCGATCGAGGTGGCCAGCACGACCTTGCGGCGGCCCGGCCCGCACGGCGCGATCGCACGCTCCTGTTCCGCCGACGGCAGATCCCCGTACAGGGGCAGCACCTCCGTATCGACGCCGGGCCGTTCCTCCAGCAATTGCTGCACCCTGCGGATCTCCCCGGCGCCGGGCAGGAACACGAGCATGTCGCCTTCCCCCTCGCGCAACGCGCGCCGGATCACCTCGGCCACCTCGGGCTCGACGCGGACCTCGGCGCGGCGCGCCATGTGGCGGGTCTCGACCGGGAAACTGCGGCCCTGTGCGGTGACGGTCGGCGCGCCGCCCAGCCACGCCGCGATCGGCTCGGCGTCCAGCGTCGCGGACATCACCACGAGGCGCAGGTCCTCGCGCAACTGGCTTTGCGCGTCCAGGCACAGGGCCAGGCCGAGATCCGCGTGCAGGCTGCGTTCGTGAAATTCGTCGAAGATGACGCATGCGGTGTCCTCCAGCGCGGGGTCGTTCTGCAGCATGCGTGTCAGCACGCCCTCGGTGACCACCTCTATGCGGGTCGCCGCGCCGACGCGATTCTCCAGCCGCATGCGGTAGCCGACGGTCTGGCCGACGTCCTCACCCAGCAGCTGCGCCATCCAGTAGGCCACGGATCGCGCAGCCAGGCGCCGCGGTTCCAGCATGAGGATCTTCCGGTCCTTGCGCCACGGCGCCGCGTGCAACGCCAGCGGAATGCGTGTGCTCTTGCCGGCGCCGGGCGGCGCCTGCACCACGGCGACACGAGCGCGTGACAGGGCCTCCAGCAGTGCCGGCAGCGCCGCATCGATGGGCAGCGGAGGCGCGGAGATCGTCAAGATCGCGAGGTGACGGAACCGGGTCGGGGGTTGCGGAGATTTTAACGCATGGCACGCATGGCCACGGTCTGGCCTGGCGTTGGGGTCGAGCCGGCTCCGCGCCGGTAAGCAGAGCGTGGTCGGGACCGGCGCGCGGCCGCAACGAAACAAACGGCCGGCGCGATGGCCGGCCGTTCACCACTGGAGAGCGGGTACAGCCTGCGGACTACTCGTCGCCGCCGAAGAAGCCGAACAGGTGCAGCAGGCTGGTGAACATGTTGTAGATGGACACGTACAGGGTCACCGTGGCCATGATGTAATTGGTTTCCCCGCCGTGCACGATGGCGCTGGTCTCGAAGAGGATGAGACCGGCCATCAGCATCACGAACAGCGCGGAGACCGCCAGCGACAGCCCCGGCATCGCGAAGAAATAGGCCGCCAGACCGGCGAGGAAGGCGACCAGTATGCCGGCGAACAGCATGCCGCCCATGAAGGTGAAGTCGCGGCGGGTGGTCAGGGCGTAGGCCGACAGGCCGACGAACACCGCGGCGGTGCCGCCGAAGGCCATCGCAACCAGTTGCGGGCCGTTGGCGAACGCGCCCATGTACGCATTGAGCATGGGTCCGAGCGTCAGGCCCATGAAACCCGTCAGCGCGAACACGGCGAGCAGCCCCCAGGCGCTGTTGCGCAGGTACTGGGTGAGGAACAGCAGTCCGAAATAGCCGAGCAGGGTGGGCAGCAGGCCGAGCGATCCCATGTTGGTGGCCATCGCCACCCCGGCGGTCACGGCGCTGAAGCCGAGCGTCAGTGCCAGCAGAAGGTAGGTGTTGCGCAGCACCCGGTTGGTGCTGAGGACGGAAGGCGCCGGGGCGGTGATGACCCGCTCGGTCGCACGATAAGGGGTTGCCATGGCTCTTGGCCTCCTCGGGTTGGACTATGCGGAGTATGACCGCCCGGACAGCCGGCTGCTATCGCCCCGAGCCTCGAAATCGACCCGTCAGGATTCGAAAATTCCGATGCGTGATCGGCTGAGCATTCGAAATCGATTGGACTTCGGGCGTCCGGTGCGCAGTCGGGATGGGCTGACTTTCCGGGCGGGGATCAATGAGTCACGCGGAAAAAATGTGGAAGTGGCCCGATAACTGGTGTATCTTTTTTCGTAGCAGTGCGTCCTTGCGGTCATGTTCGGAAGTCCCTCCGTTGTAACGGCAGTCACTCCCGGTCATCGCTCTAGTCAGGTACGACCTGCCGTTTCAGTTCAGTTCAACAACGTGAGGTAAGTTTCATGCTGACAGGCACCGTGAAGTGGTTCAATGACGCAAAGGGCTTTGGTTTCATCACTCCGTCCAATGGCGGCAAGGATGTGTTCGTGCATCACACCGCCATCAAGGGCACCGGTTTCCGGACGTTGAGTGAGGGCCAGCAGGTCACATTCGAACTCAAGCAAACCCCGAAGGGTCCCTCTGCCGAGAACGTCCAAGCTGCCTAACACAAAAAATCAGCGCTACTAGGTTCGTACGCAGAGAGTAAAGTTGAGACCCCGCCTCACGGCGGGGTTTTTGTTTGTGCCGGCGGCCGCGGATCCGCCCTTCGCGCCCCGGCCGGGACCACGAGCGCTCCTCGCTTCATCGGCAGCGCCCAATCGCACCGGGAGTGTCGCGGCATGCATGAGGAATTCTGGCTGGAGCGATGGGATTGCGGCGAGATCGGCTTCCACCAGCAGTCGGCGCATCGCTACCTTCCCCGTTATTGGCCATCGCTGGCCCTGCCGCCGGGCGCGCGCGTGTTCGTGCCGCTCTGCGGGAAGAGCCGCGACATGCTCTGGCTGCGTGATGCCGGACTCGAGGTCATCGGCGTCGAGCTCTCGCTCATGGCCGCACAGGCCTTCGCCGAGGAGAACGCGCTCGCGCTGTCACGCCGGCGCGAGGGCGTGTTCGAGCGCTTCCGTGGCGCCGGGATCTCGCTGCTCGTCGGCGACTTCTTCGATCTGCGACCGGGGGATCTCGACGGCGTGGCGGCGGTGTTCGACCGCGCCGCCCTGGTCGCGCTGCCGCCGTCCATGCGCGCCGGGTACGCGGCGCACATGGCGGCGTTGCTGCCGGCGGGCACGCAGACTTTGCTGGTGACCCTCGAGTACGACCAGAGGCGGATGGACGGCCCGCCGTTCTCGGTGACCGCCGAGGAGGTGCGCGAGCTGTATGGGGGCGCGCACCGGATGGAGCCGCTGCACAGCGAGGAGATCATCCAGGACGAACCGAAGTTCCGCTCCCGCGGGTTGACCGCGCTCGCGGAGACCGCGTGGCGGCTGTGCCGGAGGTGAGCCCGCGCCGCTGCCTGCGGAGCGGCGGCGGAGCGCGCAGGAGAAGGCTGTCAGGCGTCCCGCCGCCCGCTGGTGTCGTGGGTTACACTCTGGCCGGCCTTTACGGGATAGCCGCATGCTCCGCGCCACGTATCACTGGATAGACCGCAACATCCTCTCCCTCGGGCGCGACATGCGCCTGTCGTACCTGCCGCCGCTGATGGTCTACATGGCGGCGGGTGTGTCGGGTCTCACCGGCATCGTCACCGGATTCTTCGTCAAGGATTACCTCAGTCTGTCGGCGGAATTCCTGGCGGCACTGGGGTTCTGGGCCGGGATTCCCTGGGCGCTGAAGATGCCGCTCGGGCACCTGGTGGATCTCATCTGGCGCTGGAAGAGCCTGCTCGTCTACCTCGGGGCGAGTCTCATCGCCTGCAGCCTGCTCGTCATGGTGGGTCTGATCGGTCACCGCGAGGCGATGACGGCCATCCTCCCTGCCAACGTCTGGTACGTCATCGGCGCGCTGCTCTCGCCCGTAGGCTACGTGATCCAGGATGCGGTGGCAGATGCGATGACGGTCGAGGCGGTGCCGTTCGTGGACGAGCAGGGGCGGCCCGTGGAGGCGGGCGCGCGCAAGCTCATGCACACCACCATGCAGACGCTGGGTCGCGTCGCCATCATCGGCGGCAGCGTGCTGGTGTCGTTCATCAACCTGTGGATGTTCTCCGGCGTCACCGAGAAGCCCGTCGAGGAGGTCGTGAGGATCTACGAGCGGGTGTACTGGATGGCGATGGTGATCCCGGTCATCTCGGTGCTCGGCGTCCTCGCCGCCAGCGCGCTGAAGCGGCGCGAACGCGCGCGGCTGCGGGCCCTGGGTTTCGACGAGCCCCAGGTCGAGGCGAAACTGAGCGACCGCGGCGAACCCACCAAGCCGAACTGGATGATACTCGGCGGCAGCCTCGTGTTCGTGATCTTCACGCTGGCGACCGGGCTCGGCGGCAATTCCTACAAGGAGGAGATCGTCTTCGCCGGCTCGCTCGCGATCGTCATGTTCCTCATCGTCCGCCTCACCCGCGCACTCGAGCCCGCGGCGCGGGCCACGCTCATCGGCACCGCCGTGGTCATCTTCATGTTCCGCGCCACGCCGGGAGTCGGCCCCGGAGTGAGCTGGTGGATGATCGACAAGCTGAAGTTCGATCAGCACTTCTTCTCGGTGCTCGATCTCATCGGCAGCACGTTGACGCTCGCGGGCATGTTCATCTTCCGCCGCTTCATGGCCGAGCGCTCCATCGCCTACGTCATCGGCTTTCTCACGCTGCTGGGCTTCCTGCTCTCGCTGCCCATGGTGTCCATGTATTACGGCCTGCACGAGTGGACCGCCGCACGCACGGGAGGGGTGGTGGACGCGAGATTCATCGCGCTGGTGAACACGGCGCTGGAATCCCCGCTCGGTCAGATCTCCATGATCCCGATGCTGGCCTGGATCGCCAACTCCGCTCCCGCCAATCTCAAGGCGACCTATTTCGCGGTGATGGCGTCGTTCACGAATCTGGCGCTCTCGGCGAGCCAGCTCGGCACCAAGTACCTCAACCAGATCTTCGTCGTCACCCGCGAGGTCGTCGACCCGGCGACCGGCGCCGTGCAGGTGCCTGAGGACTACAGCCGGCTCGGGGAGCTGATGCTGGTGCAGATGGGGATCTATCTGATGGTGCCGTTCGCCGCGATCCTGTTCTCGCGCCTCACGCGCTTCCGCAGCGCCTGAGGAGGCCGGCGGGATCCATCGCCTGCGGCTCAGGCGAGCGCGCGCGTGACGACCTCCTCGACGTCGCGCGACAGGCCGGGTACGGCGCGGATGCGCTCGAGGTGCTCCCGCGCGCTGGCCTGGCGCGCGGCGTCGAAGCGCTTCCAGCGATCGAAGCAGCGCGCGATCCGCGCGGCGACCTGGGGGTTGATCCTGTCCAGGGCGAGGATCTGGTCGGCGGCGAAGGCGTAACCACGGCCATCCCGGGCGTGAAACCGCACGTGATTGGCGCCGGTGAAGCCGCGGATCAGCGAGTAGACCTTGTTGGGATTGCGCAGATCGAAGGCCGGGTGCGTGAGCAGCCGGCTGACGTGATCGATCGTGTCAGGCAGGCGCGAGGTCGCCTGCACCGACAGCCACTTGTCCACGATCAACGCCTCCTCCTTCCAGCGCTCGTAAAACGCGCTCAGCGCCTGGAGACGCTCCGGACAGTCGTGATTGGCCAGGGTCGAGAGCGCCGCCATCGTGTCGGTCATGTTGTCCGCCTGGCTGAACTGCGTCAGGCAGAGCGCGTAGATCGACGGATCGTGAAGCTCCGCCAGATAGCCGAGGCAGGCCGCGCGCAGGGCGCGACGCCCGGCCGATGCGGCATCCGGACTGTACGGCCCGGTGGTCCTGCAGCGGTCGTAGGTCGCCATCCACTGCGCGCGCAGGGCGCGCGCGAGCGCCTCGCGCACCCGGTTGCGCGCGGCGTGCAGCGCGTCCGGATCGACCGCCTCCATCTGTTCGGCCAGCACGCTCTCGGCCGGCAGGGAAACGGCCTCGGCGGCGAAGGCGGGATCGGCCTCGGCGTCGGCGAGCACCCGCCGGAAGGCGTCGACGACCCGATCCGGCACCGCGACATCGCCGCCGTTGCGCACGGACTGCGCGCCGCGCAACAGCATGCCGGTGGCGAGCCGCTGTCCGGCCTCCCAGCGGTTGAACGGATCGCTGTCGTGACTCATCAGCAGCGTGAGCTGCTCGTCGGTGTAGTCAAACTCGAGCTTGACCGGTGCCGAGAAGCGCCGCAGCAGCGACGGCACCGGCCGCTCCGGCACGTTCTCGAATTCGAACGATTGCTCGGCCTGCGTCACCGACAACACCCGCTCCCGATCCGCGGCGTGCGATTCGCCGGCAAGCTGCAGCGGCAACATCGCGCCGTCGCTGCCGAGCAGCGCGATGGCGAAAGGGATGTGGAGCGGGAGTTTTCCGGTCTGACCCGGCGTGGGCGCGCAGGACTGGCGCATTCGCAGCGCATAGCGCCGGGCCGCCGGGTCGTATTCCTCGGTGACGCGCAGCGTCGGCGTGCCGGCCTGGTCGTACCAGCGCATGAACTGGCTCAGATCCACCCCCGAGGCGTCCTGCATCGCGCGTGCGAACTCCTCGCAGGTGACCGCCTGGCCGTCGTGACGCCGGAAGTAGAGATCCATGCCGGCGCGGAAGCGCGCCGGGCCGATCAGCGTGTGGATCATGCGGACCAGCTCGGCGCCCTTTTCGTACACGGTGGGCGTATAGAAATTGTTGATCTCCATGTACGAGGCCGGCCGCACCGGGTGCGCCATCGTCCCGGCGTCCTCCGGGAACTGCACCGCGCGCAGACCGCGCACCTGCTGAATGCGGGCCACGGCGCGCGAGTACAGATCGGCGCCGAACTCCTGGTCGCGAAACACGGTCAGCCCTTCCTTCAGCGAGAGCTGGAACCAGTCGCGGCAGGTGACGCGGTTTCCGGTCCAGTTGTGAAAGTATTCGTGGCCCACCACGCGGTCGATGTTGTGATAGTCGAGATCCGTGGCGACGTCGGGCCGGGCCAGCACGTACTTGGTGTTGAAGATGTTGAGTCCCTTGTTCTCCATCGCCCCCATGTTGAAGTCGCCGACGGCCACGATCATGTAGTGATCGAGATCGACCTCCAAACCGAATACCTCCTCGTCCCATTTCATGGCCTTCTTCAGGGCCAGCATCGCCCAGCCGCATTGATCGAGCCTGCCGGGCTCCACGTAGATGGCCAGTCGCACCGTGCGTCCGGAGCCGGTGCGGTAGGTGTCCTCCAGCACCTCGAGGTTCGCCGCCACCATCGCGAACAGGTAGCTCGGCTTGGGATGCGGGTCGACCCAGCGTACCCAGTGCCGGCCGTCGTCCTCCTCGCCTCTGTCGACGAGGTTGCCGTTGGAAAGCAGCAGCGGATAGCGGCGGCGATCGGCGTGGATGGTGGTCGTGTAGCGGGCCATCACGTCCGGGCGGTCGACGAAATAGGTGATGCGGCGGAAGCCCTCGGCCTCGCACTGCGTGAAGTAGCCGTCTTTCGAGCAGTAAAGGCCGCTCAGCGTGGTGTTGGTCCTGGGGCTGATGCGCACCGTCGTCTCCAGGGTGAACTCATCGGGCGCATCCGGCAGGAGAAAACGCTGCGCGCTCGCCCGGTATTCGCGCGCCGCGAGCGGCGCGCCGTTCAGGGCGGCAGATACGAACTGCAGATCCTCGCCGTCCAGCACCAGCGGCGCCGGGCCGCCGGCGCAGGCGCGGTTGCGGCGCACGGTCAGCACGGCGCGCACGAGCGCTTGATCCTCGCGCAGGTCGATGTCGAGATCGGCGGTGTCGATCAGGAACGCGGGCGGCTGGTAGTCCTTGAGGAAGACGGTCTGGGGGGTGCCTTCACGCATGTCAGGGTCTCTTCATCTCGATTGCTGGTCCGGTGCCCGGAGCGGCCCTAAGGCGCGCCGCGACGGTGCGGGCCGCGCACTCGCATCTTAACGCCTCCGTCAGCGCCGCGGCGTTCCCTCCCGCTCAGACCGCGCCCGCGCAGCGGGGTTGCAGGCGGGCCGCGCCGCCGGGCCCGTATAATCCGCCTGCGATCGCCCCTCGGCGCGGCGGTCGCAGCCGGCCGCGGTGCCGGCAATCGGGGCGCTGCGGCGGACGGGGGCGTTCGCGGCGCCGGAGATCACGCAGCAGACGGCCAGAGCACGTGAACAAACCCTACTCGCCCTCGTGCGAGCGCAATCGCGGTCCGATACTGGAGCTGCTGAAGACACACTTCGCGGCCTGTCGCCGGGTGCTGGAGGTGGGCTCCGGCACCGGCCAGCATGCGGTGCATTTCGCCGCCGCCATGCCGCACCTGGCGTGGCAGACCTCCGACCTGCCGGAGAACCTGCCGGGCATAGACGCGTGGCTGCGCGAGGCGAAGCTGACGAACGCGCCGCCACCGATCGAACTGGATGTCGGCGGCCCCTGGCCCGCCGGGGAGTTCGACGCGCTCTTCTCGGCCAACACCCTGCACATCATGAGCTGGGAGTGCGTGCGCGCCCTGTTCGCGAGGATGCCGACCGTGCTCACCGATGACGCCGTGGTGGCCGTCTACGGGCCCTTCAACTACGACGGACGTTACACCAGCGACAGCAACGCGGCCTTCGATCGCTGGTTGAAGGAGCGGGGCGAGCACATGGGCGTGCGCGACTTCGAGGCGGTCGACGCACTGGCGCGGGCCGCCGGCCTGAGGCTCGTTGAGGATTGCGCCATGCCGGCCAACAACCGGACGTTGCTCTGGCGGCGCGCGCGAGGCTGACCCCGACGCCCCCGCGGCCCGCCGCGTGGGGTTCGATCGCCCTGGGCGACGTCCGTCCGGCCCGGAATGTCCTCGGCGAGTGGCGGCATCCGCGCGCGCACCGAGGTCGATCTCGCCGGCGAATGGCTCTAACATGCTCGTTCAGTCCGGCGACGGGGCAGGCAAGATGGGGCAGACACCGGCGAGCCCGCAGACGGGCGAGCACACGGGCAGCGAAACTGCCGGCGCGCAGGCGCCGGTATCCCGGCGCATCCGCGATCGTCTGCTCGCGGCCGAGGCGCGCTTCCACGCCAACGACAACATCGCCGAATACATCGAGACCGGCGAGCTCGATCTCCTGCAATCGGAGGTCGAGAGGAAGGTGGTCGCGCTGCTCGACAGTCTCGTCATCGATACCGAAAACGATCACAACACGCAGGAGACCGCGCGCCGCGTGGCGAAGATGTACCTGCGGGAGGTGTTCCGCGGACGCTACACGCCGCCGCCGGATGTCACCGACTTTCCCAATGTCGAAAGGCTGAACGAGCTGATGATCGTGGGTCCGCTGACCGTGCGCAGCGCCTGCTCGCATCACCTCTGCCCGATCATCGGCAAGCTGTGGGTCGGGGTCATGCCCAACGAGCACTCCAATCTCATCGGCCTGTCGAAGTACGCGCGGCTCGCCGACTGGGTGATGAGCCGGCCGCAGATCCAGGAGGAGGCGGTCACGCGCCTCGCCGACCTGCTGCAGGAGCACATGCAGCCCGACGGGCTGGCCATCGTCATGGAGGCCGATCACTTCTGCATGCACTGGCGGGGGGTGAAGGACAACGATGCGCGGATGACCAACAGCGTCATGCGCGGATCCTTCCTCAAGGACGCGATCCTGCGCCGGGAGTTTCTCGCGCTGCTCAACAATACTCGCACCTAGAAGGAGGCAGCTCATGCTAGTGCGCCTGCTCTACGCCAGCCATCTCGCCAAGGGCGCCGCCGCCAACGTCGTGGACTCGATCCTGCAGCAGTCCAGGGTCAAGAACCCGATGCTCGGGATCACCGGCCTGCTCTGCCACGACGGATCGGTCTTCATGCAGGTACTCGAAGGCGGGCGCGAGCCGGTCAGCGCGCTCTACAACCGGATTGCGGCGGATCCCCGCCACGAGCGCGTGACCATACTGAGCTTCGAGGACATCTCCGAGCGTTGCTTTTCGGGCTGGACCATGGGGCTGGTCGATCTCGCCAAGGTCAATCCCGGCATGCTGCTGAAGTACTCCGAGAAGGCGGTCCTCGATCCGTACGCCGTGCCGGGCAGCGCGTCGCTGTCGCTGCTGAAGGAGATGATCGTCACCGCGCAGATCATCGGCCGCGCCGGCTGACGGCGCGGGCGGACCGCAAGGCGCATCGCCCATGACGTCGCTCATCCTCGGGCTCATCGTCTTTCTCGGCATGCACTCGGTGCGGATCTTCGCGGAGGACTGGCGCGGCCGGCAGATCGCGCGTCTGGGGGCCGGCGGCTGGAAGGGCGCCTATTCGCTGGTGTCCGCCGTTGGGCTGGGGTTGATCGTCTACGGCTACGGGATGGCGCGCGCGGAGCCCGTGCAGCTGTGGCTGCCGCCGGCGTGGACGCACTTGTTCGCCGGCGTGCTGATGCTGCCGGCGATGATCCTGATCGTCGCCGCCTACGTGCCGGCCAATCACATCAGGTCGGCCCTCGGCCATCCGATGCTGGCGGGGGTGAAGATCTGGGCGTTCGCGCACCTGCTCGCCAACGGCACGCTCGGTGATCTGCTGCTGTTCGGCGGATTCCTGGCATGGGCGGTGCTCGATTTCCGCGCCGCGCGCCGGCGCGACCGCGTCGCCGCTGTCGCCGGCGCGCCGGCCACCGCCTTGGGCAGCGTGCTCGCGGCCGTGGTCGGAGTTGCGGCCTGGGCGCTGTTCACCTTCTATCTCCATGGCGCCCTGATCGGAGTGCCACTGCGGTCGTGACCAGGCCCGGATCACCACGGTCGGTTCGGGCTGAGAGACCGGCGCGTGGATAGCGCAAGAGGGTTCCCGCGGCAACATGCGCGGCGGCTGCAGCAGTTTCTGTCGCTGCCCGGGAATCCCGACGGAACGATGACGTATCCGGAACTCGCCGGCTTCCTGTTCGCCGTCTGCTGCGCCCCGGAGCTCATCATGCCCTCGGAGTGGCTGCCGATGGTCTTCAACGATGGCGAGCCGGTGTACGCGACCGAGAAGGAGGCCAATGCCATCGTCGATTCGATGATGGCCCTCTACCGCCACGTCAACGATGGCGTCGCCGCGGGCAGTCCGGATCTCCCGACGGGATGCGAGCCCTGCGCGGAGGCGGTGGCCAACCTCGAGGAGACCGCGCCGCTGCGGCAATGGGCGAGCGGGTTCGCGGAGGGCTATCACTACCTGCTGGAGCTCTGGGATCCGTTCGTGAAGGAGGGCAGCGAACTGGACAAGGAGCTCGGGGCGTTGACGATGATGCTGATGTTCTTCTCCAGCCGCGAATTCGCCGAGGCGCTCGTGAAGGAGTCGGTGCGCCCCGACAGCAGCATCGAGGACTTCGCCGGCAGCATCCTGCTGGCGCTGCCGGAGGCGATGTGCGCCTATGCCCGGGTCGGGCGCGCGCTGCAGGGGGCGCAGGTCGAGGGCGAGATCTTCACCGACGCGGATCCGAAGGCCATCCGGATCGATCGCGACGCGCCGTGCCCCTGCGGCAGCGGCCGGAAGTTCAAGCACTGCTGCGGCGGACCGGCGACGCTGCATTGAGCACATCCACGACCGAGGATGCCGCGCTCGACATACTGCGGCGCGTGTTCGGGCACGCCGCCTTCCGCGGCGCTCAGCGTGAGATCCTCGCCCACGTCGCCGGCGGCGGCGACGCGCTGGTGTTGATGCCCACGGGCGGCGGCAAGTCGCTGTGCTACCAGCTGCCGGCACTGCTGCGGCCGGGCACCGGCGTCGTGGTCTCCCCGCTCATCGCCCTGATGCAGGATCAGGTCGCGGCGCTGCGACAGCTGGGGGTGCGGGCCGCGTTCCTGAACTCCTCCCAGGACGCGGGCGAGTCGTCGGTGACGGAGCGCGCCTTCCTTCGTGGCGAGCTCGACCTGCTCTACGTCGCGCCGGAGCGGCTGCTCACGCCGCGCATGCTGGAGCTCGTCGCGCAGGCGCGGATCGCCCTGTTCGCGATCGACGAGGCGCACTGCGTCTCGCAATGGGGTCACGACTTCCGGCCCGAGTACCTGCAGTTGTCGATGCTGCACGAGCGTTTCCCCGCGGTGCCGAGGATCGCGCTCACCGCGACGGCAGATCCGCAGACGCGTGAGGAGATCGTCACCCGCCTCGCGCTCGGGCGGGCGCGCGTATTCATCTCGAGCTTCGATCGGCCGAACATCCGCTACAGCATCGTGGAGAAGAAGGACGCGCGCGGTCAGCTGCTGCGTTTCATACGCGAGGAGCATCCCGGCGAGGCGGGCATCGTCTACTGCCTTTCGCGACGCAAGGTCGAGTCGACCGCCGCCTGGCTCGCCGCCGAGGGGGTTCGCTCTCTGCCTTACCACGCCGGCATGGACAGCGCCGCGCGCGCGGCACATCAGGCCCGGTTCCAGGACGAGGAGGGCGTGGTCATGGTCGCCACCATCGCCTTCGGGATGGGTATCGACAAGCCCGACGTGCGCTTCGTCGCGCACCTGGATCTCCCGCGCAGCATCGAGGCCTACTACCAGGAGACCGGCCGGGCCGGTCGCGATGGCGCGCCGGCGGACGCCTGGATGGCCTACGGGCTCGGTGACGCCGTGCAGCAGCGGCGCCTCATCGAGACCTCGGAGGGCGACGAGACCTTTCGCCGCATCGCCGCCGCGAAGCTCGATGCGCTGCTCGGTCTGTGCGAGACGGCCGGCTGCCGCCGCGTTCGCCTGCTGGAGTACTTCGGCGAGACCGCCAGCGCCTGCGGCAACTGCGACACCTGTCTCGCGCCGCCCGCGACCTGGGACGCGACCGAGGCCGCGCGCATGGCGCTGTCGGCCATCTATCGCAGCGGCCAGCGCTTCGGCGCCGTACACCTCATCGACGTGCTGCGCGGTCGCGACACCGAGCGGGTGCGGCGGTGGGGGCACCAGTCGTTGTCGGTATTCGGCATCGGCGCTGGGCTGGAGGAGGCGGCCTGGCGCGGCGTGTTCCGGCAGCTGGTGGCCCTGGGACTGGCGCGGCCGGACCACGGTCGCCACGGCGCGTTGCAGCTCACGGAGTCGAGCCGGCCGGTGTTGAAGGGCGAGCAGCGCGTCGCACTGCGTCACGCCGCCCCGCGCCGCGACGCGCGTGAGAGCAAGCGCGCGCGCGTTGCGCAGGTCCCGGCGGCGGGCGGGGCCGGGGATCTGCTGATGCGGCTGAAGGCCTGGCGCGCGGCGCAGGCCAGGACGCAGGCCGTTCCGGCCTACGTCATCTTCCACGACAGCACGCTCGCCGCGATCGCGGCGGCCGCGCCGCGAGATCTCGGCGCGCTGGCTGAGCTTCCCGGCATCGGCGCCCGGAAGCTGGAACGCTACGGGGAGGAACTGCTGAGGATCCTCGCGGAGGCGGCCGGCTGAGCGGCCGCCACGCGCTCTCAGTCGAGCGCGCCGCGTTCGGCCAGCGCGCGTATGTGGCGTATGGTGTCGATGTCCGACAGCTCATAGGCCTTGCGGCGCGCGCCGTCGGTCATCGCGTCGAGCCCGTCCTCGCGCCGGTCGCCGTCCATCTCATAGACGAAACGCACGAACAGCACGTCGCTGTTGGGCTCCTCGATCTGCATCGTGAGCCGGCCGGCGGGAAAGGTGTCGCCCGCCTGCGCGCGCACCTCGATGTGATCCAGCGTCGTGAGGGTCACCTGGTCGTGAACCTCGAAACTGCCGAAGTCCAGCGTGCGATCAAAGGTGATGGTATCCCCGTGTACCGTGCGCTTGCCGATGGAACAATGGAGCAGACCGGGCAGGAACCGCACCGGATCGGCGACCCGCAACACCAGGCCGCGCCAGACCTGCGCGCGCGACAACGGGTCGAGAAGCGGCATCAGCGGGTCGTTGACCTGGACCAGGTGTTCGAAACGCATGCCCGGCATTGTGCCCGTTTTCGCCGTCCTTGCCGAACTCGCCGCGGGGCCGCCCGCGGCGGCGCGCGCGGTCGCGTTCTCCGGGCCTCAGCCCCGCTCGAAGGTTGGCGCGTAGGCGCGCAGGAAGACGGCGACGACGTCCTCGATGTGCTCCTTCAGCGCCCTGGCCGCCGGCGGCGACGGCTCGACGTTCAGCAGCGCGCGCTGGTGCATGCAGCCCTGCAGCATCGCGAGGAGGTGCTCGGCCGCCCGCCGCGGATCCTCGATGCGCAACTGGCCGCGAGCGCTGTATCCGCCGAGCAGCCGGGCCAGCGACTCGATGGTGGGGCGCGGCCCGGTCTCGTAGAAGACGCGATTTTGCGACGCCTCTTGCGACGCGCCGCCGATCAGCAGCCGGTACAGCGACAGCACGTCGCGGTGGTACATGAGGCCCAGGAAGCCGTCGGCCAGCCGTGTCAGGGCCTCCCTCGGCGGCAGCGTGCCGAGCTGCTCGAAGTCCTTGCCTTCGAAGTACTGATCGCACTTGCGGGCAATGAGCGCGCGGAACAGGCCTTCCTTGTCGTGAAAATGACTGTAGACGGTGAGCTTGGAGACGCCGGCGGCCGCCGCGATCGCGTCCATCGTGGTGCGATCGAAGCCGTGCTCGAGGAACAGCCCGCCCGCGGCCTCCAGGATCGCCTCCCGCTTATCCATGTCCTTGGGCCGCCCGGCGGGCCTGGGCGCATGTTCGTTCATTTATGTACTTGACGGTGTAGAAATATGCAGCTACCTTAACTATACGGTTCAGTATATTAATGTCCAGGCGGAGAGTCCATGCGCAGCGCGTCGAACACCCACCCCCTTGCACTGATCACCGGCGCCTCGAGCGGCATCGGCGCGGAGATCGCGCGCGTGCTCGCCGCGCGCGGATTCGACGTCGTCCTGGTGGCACGGCGGATCGAAAGACTGGAACGGCTGGCCGGGGAGCTGCGTCGCGCGCATTCGGTTTCCGTCACGGTCATTGCCGCGGATCTGAGTGAGGCGGGCGCCGCGGGCAGGCTCTGGACCGCGATCGGGCAGCCCGCGAGCGGGATCGAGGTGCTGGTGAACAACGCCGGCGTGGGTCTGGCAGGCGATCTGGCGGATGCCGATCCCGATTCCGTGGAACGGATGGTGCGGCTCAACATGGAGCTGCTCACCTCGCTGACCCGGCTCGCGCTGCCGGGCATGCTGCAGCGTCGCAGCGGACGCATCCTGAACGTCGCCTCGCTCGCGGGATTCCAACCGGCCGGTCCCGGCATGGCGGTGTATTACGCGACCAAAGGTTACGTGCTCTCCCTGACCCGCGCCCTGGCGGTCGAGTTGCGCGGCACCGGCGTCACGGTCACGGCCCTTTGCCCGGGGCCGACGCGTACCGAGTTCGACGCCGTGGGCGGCGCGGCCCGGACCCGCCTGTTCCGCTGGCTGCCGCTGATGGAGGCCGAGGCGGCGGCGGTGGCCGGAGTGCGCGGCATGTTCGAGGGCCGCACCGCGGTCGTGCCGGGTTGGTTCACCAAGCTGCTCGCCGTCGGCGGCGAGCTTCCTCCGCGAGTGCTCGCGACGGCCCTGAACGGCTGGCTGCTGCGGGTATGAGCGCGCCGGGGTCGCCGCGTGCGGCGCAATCATTCACCGGAGCGCCGTCCGGACCCTCGTGGTCCTTTCAGGCGCCGCTTCCCGACGCGGGCGCGCCGCCGCGAGCGCGGCCTCGCCCGAGCCACCGCCAGACCCAGCCGCCAGGGACGTCGCGCCCGGTCTGCACATAACTCAGGACGTTCGCGTCCTGCAGGATCATCCGCTGCAGCCGCCGGGCGCCCGCGGAGCCGGCAAAGAGCAGCTGATCGCCCTCGAGCAGCGTGGTCTCGTGCGCCGGCAGCACCGTCTCCTTGCCGGCGCGCAGCAGCAGCAGGGCCTCGCAATGCAGGGATTCGCGCCGGTGACGCGGGTCGTGCAGCAGGTCGTCCAGGCGCACCGATGCCGGCTGCGAGCGCAGCCCGGGCACGATCGCCTCCGCCTCGGCCGTGTCCACGCGCACGTCCCAGGTGAGCGGCGTCGCCTCGCCGATGCGGTCGCGCAGGCGCAGGATGACGTTGTCCGCCCAGTGATCGCGCTGTCGCTTCACGTGCTGCAGAAAGCGCGTGAGCAGCGGGGTCGTCAGCTGCGCCAGGCAAGCCCGCGCGATGATCTCGCTCGGTTGCATGACCAGATCGGCGTCGAACGCCTCGAACAGGACCTGGTTGGCCGCCGAGTTCTGGCGGATGACGACGAAGAGATCCGGATTCACCTCGCGGGCTGTGACCGCAATGGCGAGATTGGCGATGTCGTCGTCGGTTGCGATCACCAATCCTTCGGCAAGATGGATGCCGGCACCCTCCAGGATCTGCCGCTCCGTGCCGGCGCCGACGGTCGTGTCCCGGTTCCCGCTCTCGTCGATTCGGGGTTCGACGACGCGCACGGACACCTTCTCCTGGCGCAGCCGTGACTCAATGGCGCGACCGAAGCGGCCGTAGCCGCATATCACCCAGTCGCCGCGCGGCGGTGTCTGCTCCGGCTTCAGCCGCGCGCCCGGCACGCCGATCAGCCAGTCGATCAGGCGATAGCAGCCGGGCTCACGCATTGCCAGCACCAGATAGTCGGCGAACTTCTCGAACGGATTGACGATCTGTTCGGTCCCGATGGAGACGAGATTTTCCGTCACGCGCACCGTTGCCGTCCGGGCGAGCACCTGCACCTGCGGATTGAGCAGATGCGCCGTCATCGCCACGGCGAGGTTGGCCTGGTCGTCGTTGGTCACCGCGATCACGCCGCGGCACTGCGGGTGGTCGATGCCGGCCATCTGCAGCACCGCGGGGGACCGCGCGTCGGCGATCAGGGCGAGCGCATCCCGGCGCAGGTCCATCAATTCCAGTTCGTGGACGCGGCCTTCCTGTATCTCCAGGGCGACAGCGGGGCAGTCGAGGCGATCGAGCGCGGTCAGTATCTGCTTGCCGGTGTCGCCGCAGCCGCAGACGAGGTAGAACGGTTCCCGCAGTCCGCGCACCTTCTGCCGGAAACGTATCGCGCGCAGGGCATCCTGGAAACCGCGATCCTGGATCAGCGCCAGCAGCGTGAGCACCGTGTAGGTCCAGCCGAGTACCGCCAGGTAGACGATGACGATGGTCCACAGGCGTTGCGCCTCGCTGAAGGCGGAAGGAATCTCGCCGAAGCCGATCGTCGTTGCGGTGTAGCTGACGAAATACAGGGCGTGGAAGAAGCCCATCGGGGGCGCGGGCGCGCCCTCGGCGCCGACGCCGGGAATGAACACCAGTCCCAGCATCGACACCGCGTAGATGAGCACCAGGGCGATGAGCGGCGCGCGCATGCGCCGCAGGATGAGGAACAGGATGCTGTTACCCGGTCCGATCATGCTTGTGCCCGTCGCCGGCTCCGGCGGCCTAGCGGCGCAGCATCAGGGTCTCGCCGATGAGCAGGATGACGGAAACCGCGTTGGCGAACAGTGCGCCGCCGGCCAGCGAGACGACCGAGGCCATCTGCTGCGCCGTGATGCCGCCGCCGGCCAGGTGATTGGCATAGGCCCACACCATCGCCGCGGCGATGAGCTGCAGGTCCGCCACCAGGCTGGTCGCCAGGTGCACCGCGCCGACCTGCGTGCGATCGCCGAACTTCAGTATGGTCGCGATGAGGTTGACGACGATGGCCGCGAACAGCTCGTAGACCATGTGATGCTCGGGGTTGTCGATCTCGCCGATCACGAAGCCGAAGTTCAGCGTGGCGGCGAACACGATGAAGAAGCCGAAGATGACTTTCTCGAGGTTCATGGCGGCAGCGTTCTGGCCTGCTCGCAGGCGGTGGCTGCAGTGTAACGGCGATGCCAATGCGGTGGCCAGAGGCCACGGCGGCAACTTGCACGCGCGCATGCGCTAAAGTGGCCGGCAGGCAGGCGCGGGAGGACGGCAAATGCACTTTGCACAGGGCGTCTTGGGCATCGCGGCCATACTCGGGTTCGCGTGGCTGGTGAGCGAGAACAGGCGGGCGTTTCCCTGGCGCACGGTGATCGCGGGCATGCTGTTGCAGCTCCTCGTCGCCACCGTGCTGCTGAAGGTTCCGCAGTTCAAGGGCGTCTTCCTCGCCTTGAACGAGGCGCTGATGTCGCTGGAGCGGGCGACCGCGGCGGGGACGACCTTCGTGTTCGGCTTTCTCGGGGGCGGCGAGCTTCCCTATGCCGAGACCGCGCCGGGGCGCAGCTTCGTGCTGGCCTTCCGCGCGCTGCCGCTGGTGCTGGTGGTCAGCGCGCTGTCCTCGCTGCTGTTCTACTGGCGGGTGCTGCCGGCGGTCGTGCGGGCCATCTCGCGCGTGCTGCAGCGGGTCATGGGGGTGGGCGGGGCGGTCGGGCTCTCGGCCGCCGCCGACGTCTTCGTCGGCATGATCGAGGCGCCGCTGCTCGTCCGGCCCTATCTGCAGGCGATGACGCGCGGCGAGCTGTTCTCGGTGATGACCTGCGGCATGGCCACCATCGCCGGCACGGTGATGTTCCTCTACGCGAGCTTTCTCGCCAACTCGATGCCGGACGCCATGGGCCATATCATCACCGCCTCGCTGGTCAGCACGCCGGGCGCGATACTGCTCGCGGCGGTGATGGTGCCGGCCGGCGAGCGCGTGACCACCGGCGAGCTGACGCCGCCGCAGCCGGCGAGCTCCAGCATGGATGCGATCGCGAAGGGCGCCATCGCCGGGGTGGAGCTGCTCATCAACATCGTGGCGATGCTGGTGGTGTTCGTGGCGCTGGTGCACCTGGCCAACCTCGTGCTCGGACTGCTGCCGCCGTGGGCCGGCGAGCCGGTCACGCTGCAGCGCGCGCTCGGCGTGCTGATGGCGCCGGTGATGTGGCTGATCGGCATCCCCTGGGAGGAGGCCGGCGCGGCCGGCGCGCTCATGGGGACGAAGACGATACTGAACGAGTTCATCGCCTACCTGGACATGGCCGCCCTGCCGGAGGGCGCGCTCAGCGCACGCAGCCAGACGATCATGCTCTACGCCATGTGCGGATTCGCCAACTTCGGCAGCCTCGGGATCCTGATCGGCGGGCTCGGCACGATGGCGCCGGATCGGCGCGAGGAGATCGTGCAGCTGGGTCTGCGCTCCGTGCTCTCCGGCACGCTCGCCACGCTGTTGACGGCGGCGATCGTGGGGCTGTTCATCTGAACCGACGCCGCCAAAGCCCGGAGCGGAAGGCCAGGTCAGCGCGCCATTCCGGTCGCAGGGCCGGCTACCGCTCGCGGGACATCCTGTCCCGCGAGCTACCGTGATGTCTAGCTGCGTTCCCGACTGCGCTTGACATCAAGGCGCGCCGGCCCCGCGACCGGAACGGCGACTGGGACGGCGAACGGGACGCGACCGGCAATTCCGCTCAGCCGTTCAGTCGTAGCGGATGTCGATGATGACGTACCGGCTCGTCGCCGCCCCGGTTCGCAGCACGACCTCCTCGTCGACGGCGCGTTTCAGCAGCGCACGGGCCATCGGCGAGTCGACGCTGATGCGGCCCTCCTCGGGATTGGTCTCGTCGGGACCGACGATCCGGTAGGCGCTGAGGGTTCCATCCTCGGCTTCCAGCGCGACCGTGGCGCCGAAATAGACGCGATCGGGATCAGCCGGCGCCTGTGTCACCACCTTCAACGCCGGCAGCCGCCGCTGCAGATAGCCGATACGACGGTCGAGCTCGCGCAGTTCCTTCTTGCGATAGATGTACTCGGCGTTCTCCGAGCGATCGCCCTCGGCGGCCGCGGCGGCGAGATGCTTGACGACGTCGTTGCGCCGCTCCCAGAGCGCGCGCAATTCCTCCTGCAGGGCGGCGAACCCCTTCGCCGTCACGTAGGGCGAGGACTTCGGCGGCGGCGGACGCCAGCGAGACATGCCGGCTCAGTCCCGGCGGTGCCGATCCTGGCGCGCGACGGTGGCGCCGCGCCGCATGCGTCGCCTCGGCCGGGGCGGCTCGGGCGCGCGTGCGAGGAACGCCGGGCTGCCGCGCTGGCCGCTCTCGAGGTAATCGCGCGCCAGCGGCGCCAGCGCTCCCGCCTCCGGGAGCCGCAGCTCCCCCGTCAGGAACTCCGCGATCAGGTCGAAGAGGCGATCGACGGCGAACTGATGGGTCTGTCCGGTGCGCTCGTACAGCCAGTCGGTGAGGCGCATGAAGCGCGCGAACGGGGCGTCGCCGAGCAGGCCCGTCATGGAATGCACGAAGCGTCCGGAGTTGCCGATCAGATCCCAGTAGCGCGCGAAACGGCCGATGCGCTGCATGATTGAGAAGTCGATGCGATCGGTGGCGAGCACGTTGTAGGGCGGATGCGGGTTGTAGCGCATCCCGAACGCTTTGGTGTGGCGGACGATGGGCGTGCCGCGCAGGCGTTTCAGGATACCGACCTGGATCTCGTGCGGGCGCTGCGCGTAGAGGGCATCGAAGCCGCGGGCGAAGCTCGCGAGGTCCTCGCCCGGCAGGCCGGCGATGAGGTCGGCGTGGATGTGCGCGTGCGTGTGTTCGCGCAGCCAGCGCAGGTTCTCGAGCGCCTTGCGGTCGTCCTGCCGGCGGCTGATCAGGGCCTGCACCTCCGGGTTCAGCGTCTGGATGCCGATCTCGAACTGCAGCGAACCGGGAGGGAAGCGCGCGATCGCTGACTTCAGGGCCTCGGGCAGGTGGTCGGGCACCAGCTCGAAGTGCAGGAACAGCCGATCGTCCATGCGGGCGAGAAAGAACTCGAGGATCCTGAGGCTGCTTCGGACACTGAGATTGAAGGTGCGATCGACGAACTTGAAATGACGCGCGCCGCGCGCGTGCAGCGACTGCATCTCGGCGAGAAAGCGCTCCAGGTCGAACGGCCAGGCGGTCTTGTCCAGCGCCGAGAGGCAGAACTCGCACCTGAACGGGCAGCCGCGCGATGCCTCCACGTAGAGGAGGCGGCTGGCGATGTCGGCGTCGCTGTAATGCCGGTAGGGCAGGGCGAGCGCGTCGAGCGGCGGCTGCTCGCCCGCGATCACGCGCACCGGCGGGCGCTCGCCGTCCAGCAGCGCGCGGCAGAGCCGCGGGAAGCTCACCTCGCCCCAGCCCGTGACGACGTAGTCGGCCAGCGCCGCGATCGGCGAGGTGTCAAGCTCGTGGCTGACCTCGGGCCCGCCCAGTACCACGGTCACCTCCGGCGCGATCGCCTTGATGAGCGCGACCAGCCTGGCCGTCTCCTCCACGTTCCAGATGTACACGCCCAGGCCGACGACGCGGGGGCGGAACGCGAGCAGGTCCTCGGCGATGTCGGCCGGCCGCTGGCCGATGACGTACTCGCGCAGCGCCGTTTGCGCGCCGAGCCCGCCCATGTTGGCCAGCAGGTAGCGCAGGCCGAGCGCGGCGTGGATGTACTTGGCGTTCAGCGTCGCAAGGACGATGGTGGGCCGGGCGCTGTCGCGGGCGTGGTCCATCGTCAGCCGGCGAGGTGCTTCACACGCAGGCGTGTTCATGCTGCCCGACGCCGGTCGCGGTCGGCGATGCGGCCAGACGCTTCAACACGTGCGATACGGCGACCAGGCCGAAGGTGGCGGTCACGGTCATCACCGAGCCCATGCCGCCGGCGCAGCTCAGGGCCGAGCTCGAGGCGCCGCGGCGCGCGGGCTTCTGGCGCGTGACGCCGCCGTCGGGCGCGTAATAGCTGAGCTGCGCCTCGGAGCACACGCAGGGAATGTCGAAACGCCGCTTCAGATTGCGCGTGAAGCCGTGCCGCGCCCGCAGCTGCTTGCGTGTGCGCGCCAGCAGCGGGTCCTGCACGGTCCTGCTGAGATCGGCGATCTTCACGCCCTGCGGATCGGTCAGGCCGCCGGCTGCCCCGACGGTGAGGATCCGGATCCTGCGGCGCTTGCAGTGGGCGATGATCGCCGCCTTGACGCGAAAGTTGTCGGCGCAGTCGATGACCCAGTCGAAGTCGCGCTTCAGCATCTCCTCGAGATTCTCCGGCGTGACGAAGTCCTCCACGGCCGTGACGCCGCACTCGGGATTGATCGCGCACAGCCGTTCCGCCATCGCGATCACCTTCGCCCTGCCGAAGGCGCCGTCCAGCGCGTGCAGCTGGCGGTTGACGTTGGATTCGACGATGTGGTCCATGTCGAACAGCGTCAGCCTGCCGATGGCGGTGCGCGCCAGCGCCTCGGCCGCCCAGGAGCCCACGCCGCCGACACCGATGACGCCGACGTGCGCTCGGCGGAAGCGCGCGAAGGCCGCATCGCCGTAGAGGCGGCGCGTGCCGCCGAAGCGGCGATCGGTGTCGTGCGCGGCAGTCATGGCGCCGTCAGGCCGCGCGTATCGAGCCGCGTGCGGGCGCGCGGCGCGCAGAGGTGCGTGTCATGCCACGGATTCTAGCGCAGGCGGCCGGCGGCGCGTCCCGGCCGGTCAGCGCGCCGTCGCGGCGGCTGGCCGTGCCGGGGCGAACAGACGCTCGCGCAGCCACAGCGCCACGCGCACCAGCGCGATCAGCACCGGCACCTCCACCAGCGGACCGATCACCGTCGCAAAGGCCACGGGCGAGGTCAGTCCCCAGGCGGCGATCGCCACGGCGATGGCGAGCTCGAAGTTGTTGCTGGCCGCTGTGAAGGAGGCCGCAGTGGTGCGCGCGTAGTCCGCGCCGATGAGCCTGCCGCTCAGGAAGCTCAGCAGGAACATGGTGACGAAGTACAGCGCGAGCGGCAGGGCGATGCGCGCGACGTCGAGCGGCAGTTGCAGCACCAGGCCGCCCTTCAGCGTGAACATCGCGACGATGGTGAACAGCAGCGCGTACAGCGTGACGGGCGCGGCGCGGGGAACGAAGACCGATTCGTACCAGGCCCTGCCGCGCGCACGCATCAGCCAGGCGCGGGTGAGATAGCCGAGCAGGAACGGGATGCCCAGGTAGACCAGCACGCTCATGGCGATGGTGCGAAAGCTCACCTCCACGACCTGCCCGGCCAAGCCGATCCAGCCGGGCAGCACGGTGATGAAGAACCATGCGTAGACGCTGAAGAACAGCAGCTGGAACAGGCTGTTGAAGGCCACCAGCGCGGCGACATATTCGTTGTCGCCCGCGGCGAGCTGGTTCCAGACGATGACCATGGCGATGCACCGCGCCAGTCCGATGAGGATGAGCCCGGTCATGTAGTCGGGATGATTGCGCAGGAACAGCACCGCGAGGCCGAACATGAGGAGCGGACCGATGAGCCAGTTCTGCAGCAGCGAGAGCGCCAGCAGGCGGCGGTCGCGGAACACCCGCGGCAGCTCCTCGTAGCGCACGCGCGCGAGCGGCAGATACATCATCAGGATGAGGCCCGCGGCGATGGGTATGTTGGTGCCGCCGATGCTTGCGCCCGTCAGCCACGCGGGCAGGGCGGGGGCGGCGGCGCCGAGAACGACTCCGGCGGCCATGGCCAGCAGGATCCAGGCGGTGAGGTAGCGATCGAGGAAGGCGAGGCGGCGCGGCGCGCAAGCGGTCATCAGGACTTCGCCTCCGCGAGCAGCGCCTCGATGCGTGCGCGAAGTTGACCGAAAGCGAGATCGAAGGCGCGCCGCACCGCCGCCTCGGTGCCGCCGGCCTTCGCAGGATCAGGCGTGCTCCAGTGCAGCCGCCGCGCCTCGCCCGTGAACCCCGGGCATGCCTCTCCCGCGGCCTCGTCGCAGACGGTGATCACCAGATCGAAGGGCTGGCCGGCGAACTCGTCCCAGGATTTGCTGCGCGGCCGGCCGGGATCGATGCCGTGGCGCCGCAGCGTGGCGATCGACCCCGGGTGCACGTAGCCGGCCGGGAAGCTGCCGGCGCTGCAGGCCTGGTACCGCCCCTCCCCCAATGCATTGAACAACGCCTCGGCCATCACCGAGCGGCACGAGTTGCCCGTGCAGAGGATCAGCACACGCTTCATCGTCGTCTCCGGCGAGCCGTGGAGATGGCGCCCGTCGCTCCGGAGGCTCAGCCGCAGCAGCCGGTGGCCTTGACGGGAATGCCGGGTTCCTTGCCCGCCGGCGTCGGCTGCGCGGGAGACGGCGCGCAGCAGGCGCTCGCCTCGCTCGCCTCGCTCGCCGCCCGGTCATGCCCGTTGAACACCTGCGCGTCCTCCATCGTGCGATACGCCTCCCAGGCCACGCCGGCGGGATCCTTGAGCCAGGACTTCTCCGATCGCGCATAGCAGCACACGGTCTCGCCCTCGTCGAAGGTGGTCATGTCGGCCGCCTGCAGGCGCGCGCGCAGATCCCGCAACTCGCTGTCCCCTTCGACCTGGATGCCGAGGTGGTCGACGCCGCGGGTGGCGACGCGCGTGGACACGGCGAAGTTCAGCCGCGGATCATCGAGCATCCACTTCGCGTAGTCGGGCTTGACCTTGGCCGGCTCGGCGCCGAACAGCGCGCTGTAGAAACGTACCGCCTCGGGGATGCTGTCGACACCGACGTGGATATGCATGCGTTTCATTTCCGTTTCTCCTTCGCACCACAGCAATTCGAAAGCTCGATGATGGCCGAACCCTTGCGCACGTCTTCACGCAGGCTGGCGAACTCCACCGTGCAGCACTTCTCGACCATGAAGCGCACCAGCTCGGTAATGAAAGGGAAATTCGCCGTATAGATGATCGAGCGTCCTGCCCGCCGCGACCTCACAAGCCCGGCCTCGTGCAGCTGCGCGAGGTGGAACGACAGCGTGTTGTGCGGGATGGCCAGGGCCTCGCTCAGCGAGCCGGCCGGCGCGCCGTCGAAGCCCGCCTCGACCAGCAGCCGGAAGGCGCGCAGGCGCGTGTCCTGCGACAGTGCATCGAAGGCGCGGAGGGCCAGGGCGAAATCCATAGGTCGATTTTTATGGACACGAGAGTATATGTCAAGAAAAATGGACGGGACGAGCGATGACCGGCGGAACTTCGCCGCCGGCCGCGGGCGGGGGAGAATAGCGACGATGGAGATCTTCGATACCCACTGCCACCTGGACGTCGAGGAGTTCGACGCCGACCGCGCCGAGGTGATCGCCGCGGCCCGCGCCAATCGAGTCACCGGCATCGTCGTGCCCGCGATCCACCGCGGCAACTGGGATCGCGTGCTGGCGCTCTGCGCCTCGCAGGCCGGGCTGTATGCGGCGTTGGGCATGCATCCGGTCTACGTCGAGCGGCATCGCGAGGAGCACCTGCAGGATCTGGGGCGGCGGCTGGCGCAGGAGCGCGACGTGATCGCGGTCGGCGAGATTGGCCTGGACTACTACGTCGAAGGACTGCCGCGCGATCACCAGCAGCGGTTCTTCGAGCGGCAGCTCGAGATCGCCCGCGACGCGGATCTGCCGGTGCTGCTGCATGTGCGCAAGGCGCACGATGCGGTGCTCGCGACGCTCCGGAGGATCCGGGTGAAGGGCGGCATCGCGCACGCCTACAACGGCAGTCTGCCGCAGGCACGGCAGTACGTCGATCTCGGCTTCCGGCTCGGCTTCGGCGGGACGCTCACCTACGAGCGCTCACGGCACATTCGCGGGCTCGCCCGCGAGCTGCCGCGCGAGGCGATCGTGCTGGAGACCGACGCGCCCGACATGGTGGTCTCGCAGCATCGCGGCGAGCGCAACTCTCCGGCGTACCTGCGCCACTGTCTCGAGGCGCTGGCCGAGGTGCGCGGTGAGGACCTCGAGACGCTGGCCATGGCCACCACCCGCAACGCCCGCGCGGTGCTGGGCCTCGGCGAGGCGGATCACGCCGCCGGCGGCGTGAGGCGGTAGACCACCTCGGCGGCGTTGCCCGTCCCGGTGTAGGTCAGCTCCTCGCACAGGGCGCGCAGCATGGCGATGCCGCGGCCGCGCCCGCGCTGGTTCGCGCAATCCGGGTCGGCCGCGCGCGCCAGCTCCGCGACGTGATCGAAGCCGGCCCCGCTGTCGGTGACCGCGATGCGCAGCGTATCGCAGCTCCGGCCACGCCCCCGCTCGCGGGTGACGCGCAGGGTGATATGGCCGTTGCGCAGCGATCGCAGGCGGCCGTCACGCAGGCGGTAGTACTCCATGAAGCCGTCCTGCGTGGCCTTGAGCGAGGAGTCCAGGCCCAGCAGGCCGTGATCGATCGCGTTGTTGAGAAGCTCGCGCAGGATCGCGAAGACATCGGAGCGGTGATGCTCGCCGAACACGGTGTCCGCCAGCAGCTGCATGATCGCGGGGACCGGATCGGTGCGGGCGACGGCGTCGGCCGCCATGCGCAATTGCAGCGCCAGGGCGGGTGCGGCGGCCTCGCGATCGGCGGGAAGCAGGTGCAGGTTCTTCTGTAGTGGCCGCGTCATGGATCGTTCGTCGCCCGGATCTCTCGTCGCGCCGGTACCGTCGAACCGTCACTGCGGTCGCGCGAGCCTTCTTCTCAGCGAGCTTTTCGGCCGCTCCGAGGCCAAACTTTAGGCGCGCGCAGACCCCGTCGCCGGCGCGGCCGGAATTGCGATCGATGGAACGACTTGTTGGAGGCCGCGCCAGCCGCTAGGGTGTGGGCATGCCTGCCCTCGGACCGATCTCGCGCGTGCTGCTGGTCGCCGCATTTGCCTACGCGCTGGCCATGGTGGCGAGGACCCGGCTCATCGAGCCCGACGCCGTCGGACGCCTCTGCACCGCGGCCCCGGCCCCGGCCTGGTGCGCCATCCGCCAGGCCCTGATCATGGGCTTCGTGCACAACGTCTACGGCTGGCTCAGCGTGGCCACGGCGCTGCTCGCGGCCGTCACCGGCTGGCGCGGGCTCGCCTGGGCAGGTCTCGTCGCCGGCGTGTCCGGCGCTGTGCTCTACCGCTTCGATCCCGCCGGCGCCGGCGTGCTCCTGGCGGCGCTAGTGCTGGCGCGAGGCGCGCACGCCGGCATGCAGAACGCTCAGCGCGAGGGCGGCGCTCAAGGCGCACCATAGCCACGCCGCGCCATTGCGCGGCCCCTCCAGCACGATGACGAGCGCCGCCGCCGCCAGCGCGATGGCGGCGAGCATGGTCTCCTCGATGCCCGGCGAGTCGAACCGCGGGCGCACGGCCCACTGCCGCAGGCCGAGCGCCGTCACCGGCAGCAGGATGGTGGCGACGGGGAAGTCCCGGAAACGACCGTCGAGCGCGAGTCCGAGGCTGACGTAGGCGACGCCGAACAGCAGCGCCAGCCGCAGCACGCTGTCCAACCGCGCCCCTGCCATGGCCTCGCGCAGCGGCCGCCGGCCGCTCCACGCCTCCCGCAGCACCTGCGCCCCGGGGACGTAGGCCGTCGCCATCCCCGCGTGCCGGCGCGCGATGTCCATGACGACGCGCAGATACAGCCACCAGCCGCACAGCAGGGCCGCCACAGACCCCGCCCACTGGGCGGCGCCGCGGTTGGCGGGCAGATGGTAGCGCCACTGGGCGTAGGCGACCGCGCCACCGGCCAGGCCGGCGACGCCGAGCAGGGCGAGGCCCCGTCCGCGCGCCGTTCCTGACGCATAGCCGACGCCGGCGATTAGCAGCGCGCCGGCGAGCGCCGCGTACCAGCCTGCGCGCCAGCGCGGGTCCTCGATCACCGGCCCCTGCAGCGGGTACTTCGGCCGGCCCTCGGCGTCGAAGAGGCCCCAGTAGCCGCCGACCGTGCCCTCGGCGGCGCGCTTCCACGGTTGATCGTAGGCCTCGATGATGTTGTAGGGCAGCGCGTGTGCGTCGGCGTAGGCGACGAACTCGCGCACGAAGCGCGCGGCGTTGACGACGCCGGGCCTGGCGCCCTCGCGCTGGCGGCCCTGCGTGGGCCAGCCGGTCTCGCCGATGAGCAGGCGCTTGCCCGGGAACTCCGCCTGCATCTGCGCATGGACGTCGCGCAGGTGCTGCAGCGCGGCCTCCACGGCGACCGGGTCGTCTTCCCAGTACGGCAGGATGTGGATGGTGATGAAGTCCACCGCGTCGGCGAGCGCGGCGCCGCGGCGCCAGAACTCCCAGACGTCGGCATAGGTGACCGGCAGCGAGGTCTCGCGCCGCACGCGCTCCAGGTAGCCGCGCAGCACCTCCGCCGGCTGCTCGTGCCGCAGCAGCACCTCGTTGCCCACCACGATGCCGTCGATGACGTCGCGATCGCGCCTCGCGACGGCGATCGCCGTGGCCACGTCCTCTTCGTTGGCCTTCGGGTCGGTGCCTATCCAGATCCCGAGCAGCACGCGCAGGCCGAGCCTGCGCGCGATCGGCGGCAGCGCCTCCATGCCGCGCACCGAGGAATAGGTGCGCACGCATTTCGTCTCCCGTGCCAAGAGGGCGAGGTCGGCCTCGATTTGCGCCGCACTCACGCCGCCCGGCGTGACCTGCGGCCCCTGCCGCGGCGTGTAGGACATGCATGCGAGCTTGCCGGCCGGCACGTCGGGCAGATCGACGGGCCGGCCGTTGCGCCAGTGCTGCACGAGCTGGGCGGCGGCGATGGCGAGCAGGACGGCGCCGATGGCGATGAACTGCGCGCGCGTCGGGCCGGATGCCGGCGCGCGGTCGGGAAGCGGCGTGGACATGCAACCTGATCGTGGGCGGTGAACGACGCCGCAGTCTCGCGAAACTACCGCCGCGCCGCAAGCCAGGCGCGCCAGCCGCCCGGCGCGCTGACGTCGGAGGCAGCGGGACAGGCGTGGAGACCGCGCTCGCGCGGGCAGCGCTCGGTCCGCGCGCGGCCCAGCGGCAAATGACAAGTGGCGCCGCTATGTCGCGCGCCGCGCCTCGACGACCGCTGCCAGCAGCACCAGTGTCACGCCTGCCAGTTCGCGCGCGCTGAGCTGGTCTTCGCCGAGCAGCACCGCTGACAGGACTGCGACAATCAATTCGAGAATCATCAGGACCGAGGCACGGACAGCCGCCATGTGGGTTACACCGAACTGCATGCCGATCGTGGCGAGCAGCACCCACAGGCCGTAGCCGGCGGCGCCGGCGATCGCCGCCGTGGACGGCGGGGTCGTCGATGGCGACTGGGCGAGCAGCGCCAGCGCCGCGAGCGCGGCGGTACCCAACAGCATCGCCGCCGACTTGCTGGCGACGGGGGCGCTCTGGCGGGCGCGAAACACCAGGTTGTTGCCCGTGAACGCCAGGCCGCAGGAGATGGCGAGCAGGTCCGTCCAATGCACCCTCAGTGTCAGCAGAGCCTCGGTGCCGAGGATCAGCGCGGCGCCGCTCAAGGCGCCGATCACGCAGGCGATGCGCGCCGCATCGATGTGTTCGCCGAGAAACAGCCGGCCGCCGATCGCGCCCCATGCCGGCAACAGGTAGAACAGCGCCATCACCCGCACGACCTCGCCATGGATCATGGCGGTGGTGAAGGCCAGGTTGGCCCATCCGCCCAGCAGCGCGATGGAGATCAGCCAGCCGCCCTCGCCGCGCCAATGCGCGCGCTGCCTCAGGAGGCCAGGCAGCAGGGCGGCGCCGGCGGTGCCGAAGGCGACGAGCGTGAGGGGCAGCCCCGCGATCCCGATGCCGTGCAGGCCGCGCAGCGGCAGCCACGCCAGCCCCCACAGCACGGAGGCGAGCACGAGTGCCGCCAGGGGGATCGCCGGGCTCACGCCGCAGCGCGGCCGAAGCCGATGAACGACGGGCCGTGCACCGCGAGGACTCGCAGCCGCGGCGCGCCGGCGGCCGGGGGCCGTCCGCAGTCGATCGCGATCATGGAGAGATGCGCCGGCGGCGAGCGCGTGGGGCGGCCCCCGGTCTCGATGCGGAACCACGCCTGCCGGCAGGGCGCGCGCAGGCGCTGCTCCATGTGAATGTCATCGGCGAAGTGTACCCGACCGGCGCGCTGCGGTCGGCGGCGCCCCCGAGCAGGCGCCGGGGGATGCTCCGCTGCACGGGCGCGGGCCGCCACATCGACCCGTCTCTCGCGTGTCCGGATCGGCCGCGGCTCGGGTAGACTTGCCGCATGCCTGGCGGCGGCGCGAACCAAGAAGACCCGGTCCTGTGCTGGCGTTGCGGCCACCCGTACGCCGAGGACACCCGCAACGTGCCCAGGGCGGCGGAGTGCGCGGCCTGTCACGCGGACCTGCACGTCTGCCGGATGTGCGAGTTCTACGACACGCGCGTGGCGCGCAGCTGCCGCGAGACCATCGCCGAGGAGGTCAAGGACAAGGAGCGCGCGAATTTCTGCGGCTACTTCCGGATCGCCGGCGGGCGCGGCCCGGCCGCATCGGACGCGGGCGCCGCCCGCGCGCAGCTGGAAGGCCTGTTCGGCATGGGTCCGGCGCAGAGCGGCGGACCCGGCAGTCCGGATGCGGCGCGCGACGCCCTCGAGGAGCTCTTCGGCGTGAAGGGCACCGGCAAGGGCGACGGTGGGCGTTAGCCGCGGCGTCCCGCGATACCATGTTGCGGAACAACGGGATGGGCGCGTCCTGGCGCTGGCCCTTTGCCGCGGGTTTGTGCTACAAATCGCCTCTTGGGCGAGCAGGAGGGGGGCTCATGAGCGACAACCGGTTGCTGGAGCGCATCACCGTGGATGCCCGCGTGCTGGGCGGCAAGCCGACCGTTCGCGGTCAGCGGCTCGCGGTCGAGCACCTGATGGGCATGATGCTCACCGGGGACACCGTCCACGACGTGCTGGCCGCCTACCCGTGGCTGGAGCTGGCGGACCTGCATGCCTGCCTGATCTATACCTGCCGTTCGGTGGCCGGCGAGCGTGTCTACCCCTTCAGCCTCCACGGCATCGCGCATGAGACTGCTGCTGGACACCTCGATCCCGCAAAGCGCCACTGAGGCGCTGGTGGCCGCCGGCCACGACGTCGCCCGTGTCAGCGAACTCTCCCGGGGCGCCGCGTCGACCGACGCCAAGGTCCTGGAGCAGGCCGCGCGCCAGGGGCGCATCCTCGTCACGCGCGATCAGCATCTGGGCGAGCACGAGCTGCTGCTCGGACACGAGCACCGCCTGCTGCGCGTGGGCGGTTTCAAGCTCGCCGATCAGGCCGGCGCCATCCTGCAGGCGCTGGCCGAGCACGGCGCCGAGATGGAGCGCGGCGCGGTCGTCACCGTCGAACCCGGGCACGTGAAGGTTCGCCCGTTCACCAACGGAAGCTGACGCGCGCCGGCACGGCGCGGCGTCGATCTGCACGCCGTTCGCTCCGCACGCGGTTCGCGCCCGCCCGCCCCCGTCGCCATCGTCGCGTTCGCGATGCGCGGCCGCGGCACGCCTCGCCGTGGTCTTGCCGCACCCACGGGACGCCGACTGGACGCACGCGAGCGCGGGCGGATATAGTCGAGAACATTTTTCTCCTGCGTTCCCGCTGCCCCTGTGACGCGCAAGCAGAAGGGCGACGCCATCCACGTGGTGGGCGCCCGCCAGAACAATCTCAGGAACCTCTCGCTCGACATCCCGCTGAACGAGCTGGTGGTGGTCACCGGCGTGTCCGGCTCGGGCAAGTCCTCACTGGTGTTCGACACGGTGTACGCCGAGGGACAACGGCGCTACGTCGAGACCTTCTCGCCGTACGCGCGGCAGTTCCTCGAACGCATGGACAAGCCGCAGGTCGATAGCATCGACGGCATACCGCCGGCCATCGCCATCGACCAGACCAACCCGGTGCGCACGTCGCGCTCCACGGTCGGCACCATGACCGAGCTCAACGATCATCTGAAGCTGCTGTTCGCGCGCGCCGCGCAGCTGTACTGCAGCGGCTGCGCGCGGCCGGTGCGTCGCGACACGCCGCAGAGCATCTGCGCGGACCTGCAGGCGCGCGCCGCCGCCGCCGGCGACCCGCGGCTGCTCGTCGCCTTCCCCGTCGAGGTGCCCGCGAACTTCAGCGACGAGGAGGTGGTCAAGCTGCTCGCCGCGCAGGGCTACACCCGCATCCATGCCCGCCGCGCGGGGGCGATCGAGGTGGTGCAGGACCGGCTGCGCGCCGGCGGCGCCGATCGTGCGCGCGTCGTCGAGGCGCTGGAGGCGGCGCTGAAGGTCGGTCGCGGGCGCGTCCACGTGCACGCGCTCGCGCCGCCTGCGTCCGATGGCACCGGCGGGACCGACGTCGCGCAGACCTGGCGCTATTCATCCGACCTGCACTGTCCGGACTGCGACCTGCACTATCGCGATCCCACGCCGGGCCTGTTCTCCTTCAACTCCCCGGTCGGCGCGTGCGAGACCTGCCGCGGCTTCGGGCGCGTGATCGGCGTGGACTATGGGCTGGTGATCCCCGATGCCTCCAAGACGCTGCGCGGCGGCGCCATCAGGCCATGGCAGACGCAGAGCTACAACGAGTCGCAGCGCGACCTGGAGGCGATCGCGAAGAAGCGCGGCGTCCCCCTGCACACGCCGTGGCGCGAGCTGACGGAGGCCGAGCGCGCCTGGGTGCTGGACGGCGAGCCGGACTTCGTGAGCTGGGAGAAGTCCTGGCCGGGCAAGTGGTACGGGGTCAGGCGCTTCTTCGCATGGCTCGAGACCAAGGCCTACAAGATGCACATCCGGGTGCTGCTCTCGAAATACCGCGCCTATACCGACTGCCCGGCGTGCAACGGCGCGAGGCTCAAGCCGGAGGCGCTGCTGTTCCGCCTCGGCACGAGCCGGGCCGCCGCGGGCGAGGGGGCGACGGAGTTGTTCCGGCCGCCCGGCGTGCAATGGACCGAGGCGCAGCTGCGCGGGCTGCCGGGGCTGTGCGTGCACGACGTCATGCTGCTGCCCATCGATCGCGTGCGGGCCTGCATCGAGGATCTGGCGCTGCCGGCGCCGCTGGACGAGGCCACCGATCTGCTGCTCGCGGAGATACGCGCGCGGCTGAATTACCTGGTGCAGGTCGGGTTGGGTTATCTCACGCTGGATCGGCAGTCGCGCACGCTCTCCGGCGGCGAGGTACAGCGCATCAACCTCACCACCGCGCTCGGCACCTCGCTGGTGAACACGCTGTTCGTGCTCGACGAGCCGTCCATCGGCCTGCACCCGCGCGACATGGGGCGGATCATCGAGGTGATGCAGCGGCTGCGCGACGCCGGCAATTCACTGCTGGTGGTCGAGCACGATCCGCAGGTGATGTTCGCCGCCGACCGACTGCTCGACATCGGCCCCGGTCCCGGCGAACGCGGCGGCGAGCTGGTGTTCTTCGGCACGCCGGAGGAGCTCGCCGCCGCGCCAGGCTCGCTGACGGCGGACTACCTGCACGGCCGGCGCCGCATCGGCAGCGAGCATGTCACCTGGCCGGTGACTCCTGATACCCCGAGGCTGGAGCTGCTCGGCGCGCGCGCCCACAACCTGAAGGACATCGACGTCAGCATCCCGCTGCAGCGGCTGGTGTGCGTGACCGGAGTCTCCGGCAGCGGCAAGTCCACGCTGGTGCAGGACGTGCTGTACCCGGCGCTGCTGAAGCGCCGCGGCAGGCCGACGGAGACACCGGGCCTGCACCGCGACGTGCGCGGCGATGCGCAGATCGCCGAGGTGGTGATGGTGGACCAGTCGCCCATCGGTCGCACCACGCGCTCGAATCCGGCGAGCTACGTCGGCGCCTTCGACGCGATCCGGACCCTGTTCGCCGCCACGCCGCTCGCCAAGGTGCGCGGCTACACCACCGGCACCTTCAGCTTCAACAGCGGCAACGGCCGCTGCCCGACCTGCAGCGGCAACGGCTTCGAGCACGTGGAGATGCAATTCCTCTCCGACGTCTACCTGCGCTGCCCGGACTGCGACGGCAGGCGCTTCCGCGAGGAGGTGCTCGAGGTCCGCTACGGCGGTCGCGGCCGCGCGAGCCGCAGCATCGCCGAGGTCCTGGACATGACCGTCAGCGAGGCCGTGGCCTTCTTCGCCGGGGAGCGGGCGGTGCTGCAGGCGCTGGAACCGCTGATCGACGTCGGCCTGGACTACCTGAAGCTCGGCCAGCCGGTGCCCACGCTCTCCGGCGGCGAGGCGCAGCGGCTCAAGCTCGCCGGCTTCCTCGCGGCCCCGGCCAGGGGGCGCGGTTCCGCGCGCAAGCCGCCGGCGCATGCCGGCGAGGAGCCGGGCGCCCTGTATCTGTTCGACGAGCCGACCACCGGCCTGCACTTCGAGGACATCGCGAGGTTGCTGCATGCGCTGCGCAAGCTCATCTCCGCCGGCCACTCGGTGGTGGTCATCGAGCACAACCTCGACATCATCGGCGCCAGCGACTGGGTGATCGATCTCGGGCCGGAGGGCGGCGAGGGCGGCGGCGAAGTCCTCGCGGTGGGCACGCCCGAGCAGGTCCGGCAGTGCGCCGCCTCGCACACCGGCGCCGCGCTCGGGGAGTACCAGCGCAGCCTGCAACGGCTGGCCGCGCTCGCGGCAACCGGTCGCGTGCAGCCCGCGGCCCGCGGCAGGACGGGCGCGAGCGCGAAGGCCGACAACGCCATCCGCATCCACAACGCCCGCGAGCACAACCTGAAGAACATCGACGTGCGCATCCCGCGCGAGGAGTTCACGGTGATCACCGGCGTCTCCGGCAGCGGCAAGAGCACGCTCGCCTTCGACATCGTGTTCGCCGAGGGCCAGCGCCGCTATCTGGAGTCGCTGAACGCCTATGCGCGCCAGTTCGTGCAGCCGGCCTCGCGCCCCGACGTCGATGCCGTGCTCGGCATACCGCCGACGGTGGCGATCGAGCAGCGCGCCAGCCGCGGCGGGCGCAAGAGCACGGTGGGCACGCTCACGGAGATCCAGCATTTCCTGCGCCTGCTGTACGTGAAGCTCGGCGTGCAGCACTGCCCGGACTGCGAGGCGGCCATCGAGCCGCAGAGCGAGGAGCTGATCGCCTCGCGCCTGCTGCGTGAGTATCGCGGCAGGTCCATCACCCTGCTCGCGCCGCTCATCGTCGCCCGCAAGGGCCTGTACGCGGAGCTGGCGAAATGGGCCTCCGCGCGCGGCTACGAGCACCTGCGCGTGGACGGCGAGCTGCTGCCCACCGCGCGCTGGCCGCGGCTGGACCGCTACAAGGAGCACACCATCGAGCTGCCGATCGCGGAGATCGTGGTGGCGCCCCGCGCCGAGCGCGAGCTGCGCGCGGCGCTGCGCACGGCGCTCGAGCACGGCAAGGGCGTGGTACACGTGGCGAGAAGGGGTCGGAGTGATACTCCGGCGGCGAGGTCGGGCGCAAGGGGCGGCCGGAGTATCACTCCGACCCCGTACTCCGTCTTTTCGACGCGGCGGGCCTGTCCGTCGTGCGGCCGCAGCTTCGGCGAACTCGATCCGCGGCTGTTCTCCTACAACTCCAAGCACGGCTGGTGCGAGAGCTGCTTCGGCACCGGCGAGCTCCTGCACGGCTTCGGCGCGGATCAGAGCGGGGAGGAGATCTGGTGGACCGACTACTACGAGGGCTGGCACGGCGAGACGGCCAGGCAGTGCCCGGACTGCCGCGGCCGGCGCCTCAACCCCGTCGCGCGCGCGGTGCGCTTCCGCGACCTGGCGATCGACGAGATCGCGGCGAAGCCGGTGGCCGAGGTGCGCGGGTTCTTCGAGGCGCTGAAGCTGCGCGGGCGCGCGGCGGAGATCGCGCGCGACATCCTGCTGGAGCTGCGCGCGCGCCTGGGCTTCCTCGAGGAGGTGGGGCTGGGCTACCTTGCGCTGGATCGCGGCGCGCCGACGCTCTCCGGCGGCGAGGCGCAGCGCATACGGCTGGCCGCGCAACTCGGCTCCAACCTGCGCGGGGTCTGCTACATCCTCGATGAACCGACGATCGGGCTGCACACGCGCGACAACCGTCTGCTGCTCGATACGCTGAAGCGGCTGAAGGACAAGGGCAACACGCTGCTGGTGGTCGAGCACGACGAGGAGACCATACGCTGCGCCACGCACGTCATCGACATCGGTCCGGGCGCCGGCACCCGCGGCGGCCGCATCATCGCCGCGGGCACGGCGCGGGATCTGCAACGCAATCCGGACTCGCTGACCGGACGCTATCTCGCCGCGCCGCTCGCCCACCCGCTCCTCGCGCATCGCGGCACGAGTGCGGCCACGCCTGCGCTGACGGTGCGCGGTGCCAGCCTGCACAACCTGCGCAGGATCGACGTGCGCCTGCCGTTGCAGCGCCTGGTGTGCGTGACCGGCGTCTCCGGCAGCGGCAAGAGCACGTTCGCCCGCGAGGTGCTGCGCGAGAACCTGCATCGCCTCGTCCAAGCGCGGCGCGGCAGGGCGCCCGCGCCGTACGGATGCGGCGGCATCGAAGGCTACGAGACCATCGCGCGCGTGCTGGAGGTGGACCAGGCGCCGATCGGCAAGACCCCTCGTTCCTGCCCGGCCACCTACGTGGGTTTCTGGGACGACATCCGCCGCATCTACGCGCAGGCGACCGAGTCGCGCATGCGCGGCTGGAGCGCGAGCCGGTTCTCCTTCAACACCGCCGGCGGGCGCTGTCCCGTCTGCGAGGGGCAGGGTGTCACCACCATCGAGATGAGCTTCCTGCCGCAGGTGAAGGTGAGCTGCGAGTCGTGCAAGGGCGCGCGCTTCAATCCCGAGACGCTGGCGGTGCGCTACAAGGACAGGTCCATCGGCGAGGTGCTGGCGATGAACGTCGATGACGCGCTGGAATTCTTCGCCGCGCACGCGCGGATCCAGCACGCGCTGCGGCTGCTGCAGGACGTCGGGCTGGGCTATCTCACGCTCGGCCAGCAGAGCCAGACTCTGTCCGGCGGCGAGGCGCAGCGCATCAAGCTGGTCACCGAGCTGGCCAAGGTCCGGGCTCCGGCTCCCGCGCCGCGCGGCCGCGCGGTCGCGCCCAGGAACACGCTCTACATTCTCGACGAGCCGACCGTCGGCCTGCACATGGCCGACGTCGAGAAGCTCATCCGCGTGCTGCACCGCCTGGTCGACGCCGGCAACACGGTCGTCGTCATCGAGCACAATCTCGACGTCATCGCCGATGCGGACTGGATCCTCGATCTCGGCCCGGAGGGCGGTGAGGCAGGAGGCCGCATCGTCGCCGAGGGGCCGCCGGCGGCCGTGGCGCGCAGGGCGAGGACCTCGCACACCGGCCGTGCCCTGGCGGAATTCCTGAGCCGGCAGGCGGCAGCCCGCGCCGCGGGTTGACGAGGCTCAACGACGCGCCGGCGCGCCGGTGGGAGCATAATTTTCCTTGCCCCGTCGATCGTGAGGAGGAGGTCATGGCCAATCGGAAGCTGCTGTTCGGATCCGCGGCACGCGAGAAAGTCCTGCGCGGCGCCTCGGCGCTGGCCGACGCCGTGCGCGTCACGCTGGGGCCGCGATCCAAGTCGGTCCTGATCGAGCGCGCGTGGGGACGGCCGCTCGTGTGCAACGACGGCGTCACCATCGCCAAGGAGATGAATTTGGAGGATCGCGAGGAGAACCTCGGCGCGCAGATGATGCGCGAGGCCGCCGAACGCACCGGCGAGGCGGTCGGCGACGGCACGAGCACCTCGACGGTTCTCGCCCACGCCATCTTCGCCGACGGGGTGCGCAACGTGACCGCCGGGGCGAGCGCCATCGACATCAAGCGCGGCCTGGATGCGGGACTGAAGGTCGCGGTGGAGGCGCTGAAAGCCCTGTCCCGCCCCGTGACCACCCGCCTGGAGCGCGCGCAGGTCGCCGCCATCTCGGCGCACAACGACCAGTCCATCGGCGAGATCGTGGCCGACGCGGTCGAGAAGGTCGGCAAGGAAGGCATCATCACCGTGGAGGAGTCCAAGACCACCGAGACGCACCTGGAGGTGGTCGAGGGCATGCAGTTCGACCGCGGCTACATCTCGCCGTACTTCGTCACCGAGCCGGAGAAGATGGAGGTGCTGCTGCGCGACCCCTACATACTGCTCAGCGAAAGGCGCATCGGCCACCTGCAGGAACTGCTGCCGCTGCTGGAGGAGGTGGCCAAGAGCGGCCGCGCGCTGCTGGTCATCGCCGAGGACGTCGAGGGCGAGGCGCTGGCGACGCTCGTCGTCAATCGCATACGCGGCGTGTTCTCCTGCGCGGCGGTGAAGGCGCCGGGATTCGGCGACCGGCGCAAGGCCATGCTCCAGGACATCGCCGTGCTCACCGGCGCCACGGTGGTGTCCGAGGAGATCGGGCTGAAGCTCGAGAACGTGACGCTCAACGATCTCGGCCGCGCCGAGCGCGTCGTCATCAGCAAGGAGAACACCACCATCATCGGCGGCGGCGGCGACAAGGCCATGATCGCGGCGCGCTGCAACGAGATCCGCGCCCAGGTCAAGGACACCAAGTCCGACTACGATCGCGAGAAGCTCGAAGAGCGCCTGGCCAAGCTGGCCGGCGGCGTGGCGGTGGTGCGCGTCGGCGCGCCCTCGGAGTCCGAAATGAAGGCCCGCAAGGACGCCTTCGACGACGCCATCAGCGCCACCAAGGCCGCCAGCGAGGAGGGCATCGTTCCCGGCGGCGGACTGGCGCTGTTGCGCGCGATGCCGGCGCTGGAGGCGGCGGCCGCGAAGCACGAGGGCGATGAGCGCACCGGCCTGCACATCCTGCGCAATGCGCTGGAGGCGCCGGCCCGGCAGATCGCGCACAACTCGGGCGTGGACGGCGGGGTGGTGGTGAACGCGATGCGCCAGGGGCAGGGCAACTACGGGTTCGACGCCGCGCGCAGCGTGTACGGGGACCTGATCGAGGCCGGCATCATCGACCCCACCAAGGTCGTGCGCATCGCGCTGGAGAACGCGGTGTCGGTCGCGAGCGTGCTGCTGCTCACGGAGGCGACGATGACCGAGATCCCGGAGAAGAAGGAGGAGTCGCGCGCGGCGCCGGAGGCGATGTAGCCCCCGTCCCTGCTCGCGCGCGCGGCCGATCGGCGACCTTGCGCCGATCGCGGCAACGCCGTCAGCGGCGGACCTGTCGCCGTTTCTCGCGCTGCTGCCCGTGGCGGATCAGGCCGGCCAGGTTGTTCATCGCCTCGGCGACCAGCTCGATCAGGTCATCGAGCGCCAGTATCCCCTGCAGCGCCCCGGCGGCATCGGTCACCGGCAGGCGCCGCACGCCCCCGTCCGACATGCGCTGCACCGTGTGCCAGAGGTCATCCTCGGCGCTGGCGGCGATGAGATCGGCGGACATCACGTCCTTGACGCTGACGGCGTCGAGGTCCACGTCCTCGGCGAAGGCCGCGACGACCAGATCGCGATCGGTGACCACGCCGATCGGCCTGGTGACCTTGCCATCCGTGGATACCACGACCACGGAGCCCACGTGCTGCTCGCGCATGATACCGGCGGCCTCCCGCAGCGGGGCGTCGCCATCCACTATGACCACATCGCGATTACAGACTTCGCCGACACGCATGGTTGCCCTCCCGGTTCAGGGGGATCGAATGAAGAACCGTAGTGTTTCACCGACCGGCCGTGGAGGCGGTGATGCAGATCAACTCGCCGGCACCCCCGGGCCGTTGCCGGGGCGCGAGCGCCGATCCTCAGGAGGCGCGCCGGTACTGGCGCTGATGCAGTTCGGGCATGAGCTCGAAATAGGGCCGGATGATGGCGGACTCCGATATCTCGAAATCGGCGAAGTCGCCATCGAAGTGCACATGTGCCTGGTGCAGCATGATGACGCGAGGCCGCAGCCGGGTCAGCAGGTCCTTGTCGTGGGTGATGATGACGGTGGTGCGCGCCACGCCGCGATGGTCGCACCTCGCGTGCGTGGTGGCGATGAGGTCATGGATCTGCGCGGAACTCACCGGGTCCAGTCCCGTGGTCGGCTCGTCGTAGAAGACCACCGCGGGGTCGATGGCGATCGCGCGCGCCACGGCCAGCCGCTTGGCCATGCCTCCGGAGAGCGTCTCGTGATTGCGCCCCAGGAAATCATCGCCGCCCGGCAGGCCGACCGACTTCAGCGCCGCGCGGGCGATCGGCCGGATCTCGCCGTCGCGCAGCTGCCTGATCTCGCGCAGCCACAGTGCGATGTTGTCGTACACGGTGCCGGTGAACAGCGCATTTCGCTGGAACACCACGCCCCAGTGGGCGTGTATGCGGTCGCGCTCGTCCTGGCCCAGGGCGTGGATATCGCGCAGCGGCATCTCGGCGAGGTCGTGATCGGCGACCAGCACGCGGCCACGGTCCGGGTTGACCAGGCCGAGGACGTGGTTGAGCAGCACCGTCTTGCCGCAGCCGGAGCCGCCGACCAGGGCGACGACCTCGCCGCGGCGGATGTCGATGCTGATGCCTTCCAGGACGGTGTGGCCGAAGTAGGCCTTGTGAAGGTCCTCGACGCTGATCTCCAGACCTTCCGATGCGAATCCCATGTATGTTCCGAAGCACACGCAAAGTCGCGCGAATTACGGTGACGATTGCACGGATCGGGCCAAGGTCGCAACCCCGTGTGGCGGCGGCGTTGCGGTACGCGCGCCGCATCGGCGCCGGCGGCCGCATCGGCCCGGCGCCTGGCCGAGACGAGAGAAAACGGCGCGAAATCGGGCAGGATCGCGCCGCGGCGCGCGCCCGGCGATATCCCCGATGCGCGTGGTCCGGGCGACCGGCATGTGTCGGGGCGGCGCGGATCGCGCCACGAGCGCGCGGCGGCGCCCGTGCCGGGGGCGCCGTGCGTCGCCGTCTGGCAACAAACCGATGGCGTCGCGCCGGCACCGCGCCGGGGGCGGCTCGAGCCCGGTCCGAGCCGGTGGATCCCGATCGCACCTTCTGTACACTTGATGTGGCGAATGCCCGGGTGTAAGACCTGGCCGCTATCGCGTCCCTGCAGAAGATCAACGGAAAGGACATCGTGTCGACCCCACCCCCCCTTGTCCCCGAGGCGCTGTATCGACCCTGCAAGCTGGAAGGCCTGAGCTTCGTCACCACCGACGATCTCACCGATCTGGAGGCGGTCGTCGGTCAGACGCGCGCCCGCGAGGCGGTGGAGCTGGCCGTGGGCGTGCGCCGGCGCGGCTACAACCTCTACGTGCTGGGGCCGCCGGGTCTCGGCAAGCGGACCTTCGTGAGCCAGGCGATCGCCGCCACCGCCAAGGACGAGCCGTTGCCCGAGGACTGGTGCTACGTCAACAACTTCAAGCAGCCGCACCGGCCCTGCGCCCTGCGCCTGCCGCCCGGGTATGGCAATCGCCTGCGCCTGGAGATGCAGAAGTACGTCGAGGAGCTGCGCGCCTCGATCCCCGCCATCTTCGAGAGCGAGGAGTACCGCACTCGCGTGGAGCAGATCGACAGCCAGATCGGCGAGCGCGAGGGCCGGATATTCGAGGAGGTGGGCAGCGAGGCCGGCAACCAGGGCCTGGCGCTGATCCGCACGCCGGGCGGCTTCTCCTTCGCCCCCATGCGCAACGGCGAGGTGCTGAGCGCGGAGGAGTTCTCCAGGCTCAGCGACGAGGAACGGCATGCCATGGAGGGCAGGGTCCTGGTTCTTCAGGAACGTCTGCAGGACGCCATCAGGCAGGTGCACCTGCTGCACAAGGAGAAGCGCGAGCGCATCCGCGAGCTCAATCGCGAGATGACCAGCCTCGCGGTCGGCGCGGTTACCGACGAGCTGCGGAAGAATTACGCCGAGCTGCCGCAGGTGAAGGCCTATCTCGACGAGGTCGAGGCCGACGTGCTGGAGAACATCGACGATTTCCGGCGCGGCAGCGAGGGCGACTCCGAGCCGGGCTTCCTGGGCCTGCGCGCCTCCGAGCCGCCGTCGTTCCGGCGCTACACGGTCAACGTCATCGTCGGCAACGGCGAAAAGGCGACCGGCGCCCCCATCGTCTTCGAGGACTTTCCGACCTACCAGAACCTGGTGGGCCGCATCGAGCACGTCTCGCGCCTGGGGACGCTGGTCACCGACTTCGCGCTCATCAAGCCGGGCGCGCTGCACCGCGCCAACGGCGGCTACCTGCTCATCGACGCGCAGAAGCTGCTGACGCAGCCTTTCGCCTGGGCGGGACTGAAGCGCACGTTGGCCAGCGGGGAGGTCCGCATCGAGTCGCTGGGCGAGGTGTACAGCCTGATCAGCACCGTGGCTCTCGAGCCGGAGCCGATCCCGCTGAACGTGAAGGTCGTCATCTTCGGCGAGCGGTTGCTGTACTACCTGCTGCTCGCCTACGACCCGGAGTTCGGCGAGCTGTTCAAGGTGGCGGCGGACTTCGAGGACGAGCTGGAGCGCGACGCCGGGCAGGAGGCGCTGTACGCACAGCTGGTCGCCACGGTGGTTCGTCACGAGCAGCTGATGCGCCTGGATCGCGGCGCGGTGGCGCGCGTCATCGAGCAGGCCTCGCGCTGGGTCGGCGACAGCGAGCGGCTCTCCACCAGCCTGGAGGATCTCGGCAATCTGCTGCGCGAGTCCGACTACTGTGCGCGCCGGGCCGGCGCGCAGACGGTTTCCGCCGAGCACGTGGTCCAGGCCATCGAGGGGCAGCGCCGCCGCAGCGGGCGGCTGCGCGAGCGCATACAGACCGCCGTCCTGCGCGGCGAGCTGATGATCGACACCGCCGGCGAGCGCATCGGCGTGGTCAACGGCCTGTCGGTGGCGCTGGTCGGCGATCACGCCTTCGCCCATCCGACGCGCATCACCGCCACCACGCGTCTCGGCGACGGCGAGATCATCGACATCCAGCGCGAGGTGGAGCTCAGCGGCCCCATCCACTCCAAGGGCGTGCTCATTCTCGCCTCCTACCTGGCCTCGCGTTACAGCGGCGATCGGCCGCACGCGATGTCGGCCAGCCTGTCCTTCGAGCAGACCTACGCCGAGGTCGAGGGCGACAGCGCCTCGGTGGCCGAGCTCGCCGCGCTGCTGTCCTCGCTGGCCGCGGCGCCGATCCGCCAATCGCTGGCGGTGACCGGTTCGGTCAATCAGTACGGCGAGGTGCAGCCGATCGGCGGCGTCAACGAGAAGATCGAGGGTTTCTTCGACATCTGCCAGGCCCGTGGCCTGAGCGGGCAGCAGGGCGTCATCATCCCGGCCACGAACGTCAGGCATCTGATGCTGCGGGCCGACGTCGTGCAGGCGGCGCGCGAGGGCAGGTTCCACCTCTACTCGGTCAATCACGTCGACGAGGCGATCGCGCTGCTCACCGGTTTCGCCGCCGGCGAGGTGGACGAGACCGGCGCGTTCCCGGAGGACAGCATCAATGCCCGCGTGGCGGCGCGGCTGACGGAGCTCTCGCTCATGCGCCAGGCCTACGCCAACATGCCGGTGCGGGTGAAGAAGGTGCGCGATCGCAAGAAGACGCCCGCGACGCCGCCTGCGGACAAGTCGGGGAAGTAGACCAATGGCCAAGGCGATGATCGAGAAACCCGTCCGGCGGCTCGCGCTGGTGGGCGAGAGCGCGCGCGTCAATCCCGATCTGCTGCGCCTGGCGGCGATGTTCGCGCAGCCCTCGCGCGTGGACGAGCTGCTCGGCCTGTTCGTCGAGGACGTGACGCTGATCCGGGCCGCGGAGCTGCCGGTGACGCGCGAGATCGGCGTGGTCTCCGGCCGCGTGCGCGAACTGGACCCGGGCGGGGTGCTGGCGCTGATGCAACGGCAGGCCGACATCCTGCGCGAGCAGCTTGCCGCGATCGCCGCGGAGCTGCAATTGCCGTTGTCGTTCCGGATCGCGCGTGGCCGGCTGCTCGAGCAGGCGATGCTGCTGCTGCCCACGGTGGACCTGCTGTTCCTGTGCGGCCGCCAGGGCGGGTTGATGCCCGCGCGTCCGGCCGTGGCGCGCGACGGCGTGGTCTCGGCGCTGATCGAGCTCGACGGCGATGCCGAGCGCGTGATCGACGCGGCGTGGCGCCTTGCCGGCGGCCGGCCCGATCGCCTGCTGTGCATCGTGCCGCGGGGGACGGGCGTCGGCATGCAGGCGGCGCGCCGGCTCGTCGCCGATCGGATCGGCGTGCGTCCGGAGGCGGTGAACGTGGTGGCGCACACCGGCGCGATCGGGGATCTGTCCAGGGCGATGCGCAGGTTCCGGTCCTCGGTGCTGGTCCTGTCCGCCGCGGCTGCGGGCGCGCTCACCGAGGAGCTGGGCGCTCTGGTCGACTCGGTCCTGTTCGTCTCCTAGGGAAGCTCTGAATAAGTCCATCCTGGACTCCTCAGAGCACGGTCGGCAAGAAGTGTGATTCTTGCCGACCTTCATTTTCAATGGCGCGGCATCCACGCACCGCAGGAAGCTCTCCCGTTTGCAGAGCTTCCCTGGCCCGCCTTCGGCAAATCCGTCGCGTCGCGGTTGCCTGCCCACCCCGGCACTGTCGATAATCCGCAGCTTGCGACAGACGCGGAGCGGCACTCCCCATGACCTACGCGATTCGATTTGCCGAGACCGGCGGGCCGGAGGTGCTGCGGGCCGAGGACGTCGTGGTCCCGCCGCCGGCGGCCGGGGAGGCCACCGTGCGGCAGCAGGCGGTGGGCGTGAATTACATCGACATCTATCACCGCACCGGCGTGTACCCGGTGCCGCTGCCCTCGGGGATCGGGGTGGAAGGCGCCGGCGTGGTGGAGGCCCTCGGTCCCGGCGTCACCGACATCGCCGTGGGCGATCGCGTGGGCTACGCGGGCGGGCCGCTGGGTTCCTACGCCGAGGTGCGCAACCTGCCCGCCGATCGGCTGGTGAAGCTGCCCGCCGAAATCGGCGCGGAACAGGCCGCGGCGATGATGCTGAAGGGCCTGACGGCGCAGTACCTGCTGCGGCGGACCTACCGCGTGCAGCCGGGCGACACCATCCTGGTGCACGCGGCGGCCGGTGGCGTGGGGCTCATCATGTGCCAGTGGGCGAGAGCGCTGGGCGCCCGCGTCATCGGCACGGTGGGCTCGGATGCCAAGGCGGAGCTGGCGCGCGCGCACGGCTGCGACCATCCGATCGTGTACACGCGCGAGAAGTTCGCCGAGCGGGTGCGCGAGCTCACCGGCGGGGAGGGAGTGCCCGTGGTCTACGATTCCATCGGCAAGGACACCTTCATGGATTCGCTCGCCTGCCTGCGGCCGCTCGGGATGATGGTGAGCTTCGGCAATGCCTCGGGCGTGGTGCCGCCGTTCGACACCGGCATCCTCTCGCGCCTCGGATCGCTGTTCCTCACGCGCCCGACGCTGTTCGCCTATGCCGCCAGGCGCGGCGACCTGCTGGCGATGGCCGCGGCGTTGTTCGAGGTGGTCGTCTCCGGCAAGGTGCGGATCGAGGTCGCACAGCGATATCCGCTGCGCGAGGCGGCGCAGGCGCATCGCGATCTCGAGGCCCGCCGCACCACCGGCTCGACGGTCCTCACGCCCTGATGCGTGCGCGCGGCCCGCATATTTCAAAGGCTCTGCCGCGCCGGCGCGCCCGTGCGGCAAGGCCGAGGACACGACCATGAAGACTCGGGAAAGGGTTTCGATACCGATAGGGCTGGTGGTGCTGGAGGCCGTCGGTCTGGTGCTGATCACGCTTGGCCTGGTGAAGATGGCCAGCGGCACCGACCTGCTGCCGGCAGGCTTGCGGTTCGCCAACTACCAGCTGGTGTTCCTGCTCGTCGGCGTGGCGCTGCTCGTGCCGTTCAACGTGCACATGATCAAAATGATCATGACGCGCGCCGAGCAGGCGCGCCGTTCCTCCTCCAATCCTCCCGACCGAAGAGACTGACATGATCGACACTGCCACCATTGCCGGCTATTTCGCCGCCCACGCCGTCTGGAGCGTTGCCGAGGGCGAGACCATGGTCCCGCTGCTCGCCTTCGAGAAGTTCAACGGCACGCGCGAGATGACGCGGCTGGAGAACCCCGATGCGGGCGAGGCGGTGAAGGCGGGGCACGAGTGGCTGCGGAGCAACCCGGACGCCGCGCTGCGGGCGGTCCTCATCTTCGACGGCTACGCCACCCGCGAGTCCGGCGAGAGAACCGACGCCCTCATTGTCGAGGCGCACCTCTACGGCAAGGAGCCGCGCTCCTTCACCATGACCGTGCCTTACCGGAGCGCGAAGCACAAGAAGGGTTTTCTGGTGTACCGCCCGAGCGTGGAGCAGATGAGCGATGCGCAGACGAGCATCGCGGAGCTCTCCCAGGCCTTCTTCCGCGGCGTCAATCAGCACCGGCAGGCCGCGCCCGTGTGGGCGCGGCACTTCGATCCCGAGGCCTGATTCCGCCCGCGCAGCGCGGTCCGTCTCAGAGCAGCTGCACGCCGAAGCGCCGCGCCGCCCAGGCGACGAGGGCGAAGCAGAGGGCCGTCAGCGCCGCGCCGGCGAGCAGGCTCGGCCAGAAGCCGATGCGCGGCAGCAGCGCGGGAAAGGCGAGGAACATCGGCAGCGTCGGGAGCACGTACCAGAACGTGTAGCGCGCCAGCTCGGCGAGCCTGGCCGGAGGTTGTCCCTCCAGGTGCAGCCATATCAATGCCAGCACGGTGACCAGCGGCAGCGCGGCGACGAACGCGCCGAGCCGGCCGGTGCGTCTCGCGAGCTCCGACACCAGTACCACCACGGCCGCGGTGGCGAGATATTTCGTGATTAACCACGCCAAGGTCGATGCCTGTTCTTCGCCCCGCCGGCCGTGCCTGACATTGTCGATGGGCGTGAGCTTAATCGCATGCCGGCGTCGTTGCACGCGGCCGGCCTCGACGCGGAGGGCACCCCCGGCGACGCCTCGGGGGGCGCCCGTTGCCGTCGGCGGCAGACTGCGCGGGGATTCGGACCGCGACGGGCGCGGCCGGAGAATCAGGACTTCGAGGCGCCGATCGCGCCGGTGAGTCCGGCGGCGAGCCCTACGTAGAGGGCGCCGAGGTTCTGCGCGCTCTCGGTCAGGGCATCGTTGATGAGCGTCCGCAGGTTGGCACCGGACGGCCAGTGGCAAAGGATGGTCTGCGCCGCGATCGCGCATACCGCGGTGAGGCCGACGGGATCGTTTGCCTCCGTGACCGGCGCATCGATCAGTCGCGCCAGGTCCCGTTCCCACCGCCGCATCGGCTCGCAAGCAGGCGCATCCTTCAGAGCACTGGCGAGGTCGGCCGAGTCCAACGCCTCCTGCAGCCCGATGGTTGCGGTGGGGTCGGCAACGGCGCTCGCCGGCCCCTGCGGCGCGTTACCGCTACGGTAGAGGCCGGGATCGAAGGCGCTGTCCACCAGCGCGGCGAGGGCGCTCGCGATCTCGCTCGCCAGCCTCTCCCGCGCCATCACGAAGCTCAGGTAGCATTCATCGAGCTGTTGCTGCAGGGTCTTCTCCGATTCGCTGCTCAGACGGGCGAACAGCCGCGAATCCAGCCCGTCCATCAGCGCGACGGCCCATCTCGTTCCCAGGTCCAGGGCGGCGGCGCGGCACCGGGACGCCGCTTCGAGCAGCGGCTCGGGAATGTCACGGGCGGGCGGCGCGGCCTGGGCGGCCGGGTCCGGGCGCACCGGGGTCAGCCGGGCATGGACGGGACGAGGCTTGGCGCGTCCCTCCGCGATCAGGGCGCCAAGCAGCCCCTCGATGACGGTCGGGCCCGGCTCGAGCAGTCGCGCGGTGAAAAAGTTGCCGTCCGCGCCGATCACCGCGGCGCGGATGGGAAGGATGCGCCAGGTCTCGCCAGTGCGGTGCGAGATGTGTATGACTACCCTGCGGCCGGACTTCAGACGGTCCGGGGACAGCACTGCCGGTCCGGCCAGCATCAGCCGCATCTCGGTCGGACTGAGTTGGGTGATCCAGCAGGCTGCGCCATAGGTGCAGAATCCCGTGACCAGGGCGCCGAGCCAGACGGCATATCGCTGTCCGATCGGATCCTCGGCCCGGGGCGTGCTCTGTTCGGACTGCAGCATAAGGGTCAGTGCGTTTCGCTCGGCCGTTTTCCGTCGTTCCTCGGGGTATCGGACCGAATTGAGGGAACTTGAACGGTTGAGCGCGAGGGCGAGACAGCGGGGTTCGCGCCGACGCCCCGCGTTCAGGGTTCCCGGCAGCAGGTCCGCCTCCAGTCTCCAGGAGCGGGCGCCGCGAGGAGAGCTTGCTGCATTGCGTCAGCGGGCGCGCAGGCGGTCGCCGCAGTGCATCGATACGATTCGGCGCCGACTCTGGCTCCGATCGTATTTTTCGAGGTTAGAATTCGTGCTGCTTCGCGTGTCGGCAGGGGATACTCCGGAGGGACGACCACGACCCGCAACCAAGGGTGGGGAGCGCGATGAAGACACGACCTCCTTCCAGAAGGCAGCCTGGCGCCGGCGAGGTGCAGGCGCTGTTCGAGCTCTACCGCGGCGGCCGGATATCACAGGCCGAGGCCCGGGTGCGGGCCCTGCTGAACACCTACCGCAATGCCTCGGTTCTGTACAACGTCCTCGGTATCTGCCAGGAATCGCAGGGCAGGGATCGCGAGGCAGCAGAAAGTTACCGCCGGGCGCTGGCGCTGGATCCGCGCGTGGCCGACCTGCACGTGAACCTCGGCGCGGTCCTCGCCCGGCTCGGAGATGCGAATGCGGCGGTGGCGAGTTATCGCAAGGCCCTGCGCGTCAGGCCGAACTTCGCGGCCGCTCACTTCAATCTCGGGACGCTGCTGCAGGCGCAGGGGCAGCTTCAGGAGGCCGCCCATCATTACCAGCAGGCGATCAATCATGAGCCGGGGCTGTTCGCCGCGTACGGCAACCTCGGCACGCTGCTGCAGCAGCGCGGTCAGCTCGAGGAGGCGGAGCGCTGCTACCGAAGGGCGCTGGCGCTGAGATCCGATGCCAGGGGGCATTTCAACCTCGCCACGGCCCTGCACGACCAGGGCGAGCACGAGGAGGCTATCCGGGAGTTCCGCAGCGCCGTCGGGCTCGAGCCGCAGTTCGCGGAAGCCTGGAACGGACTGGGAGAGACCCTCCGCGACCACGGCGAGATGGAGGAGGCCATACGCTGCTACCGGCAGGCGCTCGTGGCGCAGCCGGCGCACGGGCGGGCCATGTACAACCTCGGCGAGTATCACTATCTCGCCGGCCAGCTGGACGCGGCGATACCTTATTTCGCGAGATCGGACTTCGCCGACGCCCAGGATCGCGCGCTGCAGTGCCTGTACAAGACCGGCCAGTTCGATGCGTTCAGGCAAGGGTTCGAACGCCTCACCGCCGGCGGCCGGCACGCCTCGATCCTGCTCGGCACACTGTCCACGCACTACGCGACCAACTTCCGGCAGCCGAATCCCTACAACTTCTGCCGGGAGCCGATGGAGCACGTGCAGCATGCGCGCATCGACGCGCTGGTCGCCCCCGACAGCGCGCTGCGCGCGGAATTGCTGAGCGACATCGAGACCCTGGCCATCGCCGAGCGCAGGCAGGGGCGCCTGTACTATGGCATCCAGTCCGCCGGCAATCTCCTCAAGCGTCCGGAGCCATCGTTCCGGAAGCTCGCGACGCTCATCCGCGAGCAGGTCGGGCGGTACCAGCAGCGCTACGCCGGGAGCTCATGCGAGATGCTCGCCGGCTTCCCGAGCGAGATCGAATTCGCGAGCTCGTGGTACCTGCGCATGAAGAAGGGCGGGCACCTTACCTCCCACATTCACGAGGAGGGCTGGATCAGCGGCTGCGTGTACCTGCAGCTTCCCGACCGGAAGGACGCGCACGAAGGCAGTTTCGAATACAGCACCGACGGCGACGACTACCCGCGACTGCACGATGACTTCCCCAGTCGCATCGCCGATCTGCGGGTGGGCGACGTCGTGATCATCCCCTCCTCGCTGTTCCATCGCACCATACCGTTCCACTCCGAGCAGGAGCGCGTGTGCGTGGCGTTCGACATCAGGCCGGCGTTGCTGCTGCCGGCCGTGCCGGACGCGCTGCCGGCGCATATGAGCCTCGCCTGCATGGTGAACCTGACGGTCGCTACGCATGCGCAGCTGCTGATGACGCTGGCCGAGTACACGGAGATGATTGCCTGAGCGACGCTGGTCGCGGGCCGCCGCGGGCGCGAGCGGCCCGGAGCACCGCGCTCGGCGCGTTATGCAGGCATCGAAAGGCGCTCGATCGTCGCGGTCAGGCGCACGATGACCGTGCGCAGGAACGCGCGCAGGAACTTGATCTGGCACTCCGAGGAGGTCTTCTTCATGACGGTGGGATTGAACTGCATCAGAGTGATGCGCGTCCTGGCGAAGATCGACGCGGCGCGCTTGGTGCGCATCAGGTAACCCATCTCGCCGATGCAGTCACCCTGGCGCAGAGCGCTCAGCTCCCTGTCGCCCTTGCGGACCGAGGCCTCGCCGTCGACGATGACGTAGAAAGACTCGTCGAGCTCGCCCTCGACGATGATCTGCTTGCCGGCGTCGGCGTTGATCCATATTCCCGCGTTCACCAGCTCGCGCAATTCCGCGTCCGTGAACTCCTGGAAGAACGGCAGCTTTCGCACGCTGGCGAACCGCTCGTCGACGTCGATCTGCCTGGCCGCCTTCATCAGCAGCCGCTCGAATGCGTTGCTGAGATCGGTGGCCAGGTCGAGCGCGGAGGCATAGCGGTCGGAAGGCTTCTTCGCGAGCGCCCTGGCGACGATGGCCTCGAGCATCTCGTCGAGCTCCGGGCGATGCTGCCGTATCGGCGCCGGGTCCTCGGTGACGATCTTCTGGATGAGGAGCGCAAAGTTGTCCGCGGCGAAGGGGCTGCGGCCGGTCAGCATCTCGTACATGATCACGCCGAGCGAGAACACGTCGGTTTGGGCGGTGAGGGTCTGGTCGCTGATCTGCTCCGGGGACATGTAACGCGGCGATCCGGCCACGCCCAGCACCATTGTCTGATCGGAATCGGTGCGGTTGAGGTAGGCGATGCCGAAGTCGCCGATCTTCACTTCGAAATCCCCGGAGACCAGGATGTTGCCGGGCTTGATGTCGCGATGGATGATCCCCTGCCGGTGCGCGTAATCCAGCGCCTTGGCGCATTTGAAGATGACCTCGATCACCCGTCCCAGGGGCAGCAGACCGTCGGGCTTGCACGCGGGCTTCAGCGTCGCGCCGCCCTCGATGTATTCCATGACGATGTAGCAATTGTCGCCGTCCACGCCCGCGTCGAAGATACGGACGATGTTCGGATGGGTGAGCAGCCCCGCCGTGCGGGCCTCGTTGAAGAACATCTTGCGGAACCGCGCGCCGGACTCCTCTTCCTTGAGCTGCTCGGCGTGCGCGATCTTGATCGCCACGGGCATGTCGGCATAGGGATCGTGGCCAAGGTAGACCGTGCCCATGCCGCCGCGGCTGATCTCCCTGCTGATTACGTACTTGCCTACCTTGCCGAATGCCATAAGACACGGTCTCCGGGCCGGGTGCGCGATGCCGGCCGAGCGCTGCGCTCACGATAACCCGAAGCAGCCCGGTTCAGCACTTCCCGGGTGTCTGCTGGAGCACATATCGGCCCGGTCGCGGAGTTGTTGAGGCCGGCAGTGCGAGCCCGTTCCGCCGATGCGAGAGGCGGCCGGGATGCGATGGACAGTGCCGGTGACCGCGGCGGGGTCAGCCGACGGCTCGGACTGGCCGTCGCGAGAGACGCTGCGGCGGCGGGCCCGGGGTCCCTCGTGCGGCGTCGGGGCGCTGCCTCAGCATGCCGGCCGGGGTGGGCGTCGCCGCGGGAACCGGGGGCGGGAGCGATCGAATGGAACGATGTTCGGGGCCGGCCTCACCGCCTCGGGGGCGGCCCGCGGGCACTCCGAGTGAATCGCGCACGTCCTGCTGAGGGCGATCACGTTACTTCCTGCCGCTCGCGTCACCTTCCAGATCACGATACGGCCGGGCGCATCCCCCTGGCGTTGTGCCGCCGGGAACAACGGCAGCAGCATCGAGCCGGCGAGCAGCACGGCATGTGCGGCAAGGCCCACGGGCAGGAGCATCGCGGCCAAGATGCCGTCCCAGGGCCCGTGCGTGCATGCGCGTGTCATGGCGGCCGAGATCGCGGCACGATCAACCGGCCGCTACCGGTAACGGATGCCGCCGGCGCCATGCGGCGGCGAGCCGCGCATACAGCTGCGGAGCGCCTACGAGGAGGTCCTGCAGGTCCGCATAGCCACGACTCGAGGCCTGCTGCATGAGCCACGCGGCCTGGGCGCTGATGTCGCACTCCATGAATCCGCGCGGATCTCCCGCCGCGGCATGCGCCTCTGTCGATGGCGCCTCGCCGCGCGCGATGGCGAACAGATGCGCCGCGGGCGGGCAAACACGCACGGCGGCGGTCTTCAGGGCGCACATCGGCGCGCCTTTGCCGGGCGTGCGCGCTGAGGCCGAGTAGACGTCATGACTGTTCATCGCTGCTCTCCTGGCGGTCTGTGATCGACCCTCAGGGGCTCCTGAGCAAAGGACAGTCCAGGTGCGTTAACTCCGCAATTCGGCTCGGGATCTGCTCGCGAAGCCGCGTGTGAGCGCGAACCGGAAACCGCGACCATCCGTGGCCGGGAACACGCGCCGCGAATTCCCGTGGCCTCGCGCCTACTCCCGGCTCAGATGCGCGAGGCTGGCGGCGTTGGCCTCCCACTCGCGGCCGTCGAACGGCCGGACAATGATCTCGCGCGGTGGCGGTTCGAGGCAGCGCACGTTCACGTCGTAGCCATCCGGATTGGAGCGCGGGACGTAGAAGGTCTTGATGCCGCACACCCTGCAGAATCGGTGCTTCGCCGTGCCGGTGTTGAACGTGTACGTAGTCAGGCTTTCCTCGCCCTTCAGCAGCCTGAAGCGCGACTTCGGGACGATGAGATGCAGGTAGCCGGATTTGGCGCAGATCGAGCAGTTGCACTCCTCGCAGGTCACCCGCTCCGGGGCCTCGACCTCGATCTCCACCGCGCCGCAATGACATCTGCCGTGATAGAGCATGCGCGCGCGCCTCCCGGAAAATGCCACTTTACCCGGTCGATCGCCGCGCAGGGAAGGCGGCCAGGCGTGCCCGGGCACCGGAGCGCACGGATGCCGCCGCCGAGGATCAGTCGCTGTCCCGCCGGCGGCGGGGCGGGAAGAGAAACCAGCTCGCCAGCACCAGCAGACCGAAGGCCGTGTAGACCGTGGTGAACACCCAGCCCGGCGCCTCGTAATAGAGGATACGCTGCAGCCAGTACTGGATGAAGCTGCCGGCATAGGCCGTCTGTCCCGCCTGCCGGCGCAGCCACATCTCCAGATCCGTAAGTGGACAGACCAGATCGAGCCAGCTGCCGGCGACCACGACGGCGATCGCGGCGAGGTGGCAAAGCCGAAACCCGAGATTGTTCACCCAACGCCAGCGCGCCAGGTTGCCGAGGATGATGACCACGAAGCCGAAGACCACGAACGCGACCACGCCCGTGTGCGCGACGAGCACCGCATCGGCCAGGAGCTGGTACCACGATGCCGTGTTCATCGGCGGGTATCGCGGCGCGGTCGCTGCGGCCCGGTCATCGCGCGGCCGCCGCCGCTCCGGTGCCGGCTACTTCGCCGGGGGATCCGTGGCGAGCTCGTGCGCGAGACATGCCGGCGAGCTGTAGCCGCCAGGTTGATGCGCGACCTTCGGGGGCTCGAGCAGCGCGAGCTGCCCGTCCTGCCGCTCGTACACGCCGCGCTCGGTGACGACGTAGTCCATCGGGATGTCGAACCACTGCGGGTCTATGCTCTCGAGCCGCGCGAACTCGTAGCTCACGCCGATTGCCACCGGACGGCCGGGCCGCCGCCCGCGCAACAAGGCGAGCGTACGATCGAAATAGCCGCCCCCGTAGCCCAGGCGATAGCCGGCGGCGTCGAACCCGTTCATGGGCACGATCGCGGCATCCGGTTCCACCGGCTCGCCGGCCGCGGGGTAGGGAATGTCATAGACGCCCCTGGCCATGGCGTCACCGGGTTTCCACAGGCGAAAGATCATCGGCTGCCGCGGCGCGAGCACCACCGGCAGCGCGGTCTGGGCGCCGGCGTCGCGCAACCGGCGGGCGAGGAAGCGCGCGTCGTACTCGTGCTTGTGCGGCCAGCAGAACGCGACGACGCCGCGCCTGAGGCCCGGAAACGCGCGCTCGATGTGCGCATCGATGGCGGTTCGGTACGCGGCGAGCGTGCTCGCATCCAGCGCGACGCGCGCGGCGATGAGCCGCGCCCGCTGCGCCTTGCGCCACTGCTTCAGTTCGTCGCTCGTCATGGTTCCGGGGCGTTGCTCTCGGTGATCGGCGGCCTCGCAGGCGCAGGCCGCAGGCATTGGATTGCACAACAAGCCGCCGTCCGTGGCAACCGCCTTTCCGGGGCGTGTGCCGTCGCCGGCTGTCCGCCGGCAGGATTTGGTGGAAGGAAGCCCGATAACTACAGGATGACAATAGCCTTTCTCTTGCACTAAGCTTACACGAGGAACCTCTTGGGGGGAGAGGCGGATATGGACTACGTTCGCGCCGTTTCGGGTGCGCTGTTAATCACGCTCGCCTGTACAACGCAGGTCGCCGCCCAGTCGGTCATACCGGGACCCGGGACGACGACGGCGATACAGGGTGAACTGCAAAGCGCGGCGCAGACGCCGCCGCAGCAAACGACCGCCGCCCTGGTGGAATTCATCTGCCCGCCCGGCAACCTGTTGAGCAGCGATCTGCAGACCCGCTGCAACGAGATCGCGATCGGCGTCCTGCGCGGTACCGATACCGGCGGCGCGCTGGCCGGGCTGCAGGGGATGGCCCCGGAGGAGAACTCCGTCATCCAGACCATCGAGGTGGACGGCGCGGGGAGCAGGGATGAAGAGGTGCGCAAGCGCCTGGAGCGGCGACGGAAGAAGAACCAGGACACCGAGGCGATCACCATGTCCCTCAACGGCCGGCCGCTGACGCCCGAGGAGGCGCTCGGCGCGGAGCGCGGCGGCGGGGCCAGCGCCGACTATCCCTACGGCGGCCGGTGGGGCGTGTTTCTCAACGGCAACTTCGGCTTCGGGGACAAGGACAACTCCGCCCGGGAGACGGGATTCCGAACCAACTCCTACGGCGTCACCGGCGGGGCGGACTACCTGCTCACCGACCAGTCCATCGTCGGACTGGCCCTCGGCTACACGCGGCAGGACACCGACCTGAACGCCGACAGCGGCTTTCTCGAGACCGACAGCGTCTCGGTGACCGCCTACGCGAGCTATTTCCCCTCGGCGCGATCGTACGTGAACGCGATGCTGAGCTACGGTCACAACGACCACGATCAGAAGCGCACCATCGCCTACACCATCGCCTCGCCGTTCACCCAGACCGGCACGGCGGTCATCAACCAGAACGCATTGTCGGATACCACCAGCCGCGACATCGGCGGCAGTCTCGAGGGTGGCTACGACTTCGTGCGCGGCAACTGGACGCTGACCCCCTATGGGCGGCTCAACGTCGCGGACTCCTCCATCGACGGCTACACCGAGCACATGTCCGATCCGACCGGACCCGGCAGCGGGCTGGCGCTGCAGATCGAGGATCAGAGCTTCACGTCGATCACCACGGCATTCGGCGGCCGCGTCACGACCGTCTACACCGGCGAGCGCTTCGATCTCTTTCCGCAGGTGGGCGCGGAATACGTGCACGAGTTCGACAACGACAACGAGGACACGCGCGGCCGGCTGGTCGACGACACCAGCGGCTCGATCTTCCTGCTGCCGACGGATTCCCCCGATCGCAATTACGGCAACGTCACCGCCGGCCTGACCGCCGACTTCCGCAATGGCTGGTCCGGCCACGTGCTCTACCAGGGGCTGGTCGGCTACAAGGACCTCAACCTCAACATGTTCGAGATCGGGGCGCGCCTGCAGTTCTAGTGCTACGCCGCGGGAGCGCGCTCAGCGCGCGCCCTCCGCGGCGAGTTCCCCTTGCTGCGCGATCGCCTCGAGGATCTGCGGCCACCGGCGTGTCCAGCAGCAGCCATGGTCGGCCTCCTCGTACACCCGCACCTGCACGTTGGGTTGCCGGCGGATCGCCGATTCGACGAGCGCCACCGGCACGTTCCGGTCCCGGCCGCCGGCCAGGTGCAGTTGTGAAATGTGCGGCGGCAGCGGCGCGCGGCGGGCGGGGTTGAGCGAGCCGGTCAGCGGTGTGTAGCCGTGCAGCCGCGTCCAGGCATCGGTGTCGAGATTGCCGGCGACGGTGATCAGCGCCCGCACGTTCGCCACGCGTTCGGCCAACAGCATCGCCAGCGTGCCCCCGCCGCTGTAGCCGATCAGCACGAGGCGGCGGGCGCGGTGACGTTCCGCCACCCGCTGTACCGCCGAGGCCATGCTGGCCACGACCTCCTCGGAGTAGCGTGCGCTCGTCCACAGGCGAGGGTCGCAGCCGCTCGCGGGCTTCAGGCCGTGGTAGCACGGACGGCCGACCAGCACCGCCGGCGAGGGGTCCGCGCGCAGCAACTCGAGCGCGACAGGCTCTGACGGCGTCGGATCCTCCGCGACGCGCGTCTCGCCGATCCACGGACTGCCGTCGCTCTCCAGGTAGACGTGCAGGGATTCGCCGCCGGCGGCGAACGCCCGCGCGTAGACCGCGTGCACGTAGCCCCGGCCTTCGACGATCTCGCGGTGCAGGCCGAGATCGACAGCGAACCCGTCGTAGCGAGCGGCGGGCGTGGAGGCGCATCCGTGCACCGCGATCGCCGCCGCACACGAGGCGATGCGAAACCAGCGTGCGGTCCGGTCCGCGGCGCGGCCGTGTCTCAAGGCAGGCGCGGTGCCGTGCGCGGGACGATCAGGCGGCGGGTGGTCTGGATTTGACGCAGCAGCGTGTCGATCCGCTGCGTCTGCACCAGGCGCGGCGGCGAGGGCGGGCTGTGCGCGTCGGGGATCACGGTCTCGTAGCGGGGCTTGTCGATGACGACGCTGCCATATTGGTTGGAGACCTCGATGGCAGTGGGGCTGCCGGCCTCCTCGGGCTCCATCAGCGCGATGGAGGCGGAGGTCGGCGTGACCTCGCCGATGACGTGCGTGCCGCGTATGCCTATGGTCGCCACCGGCGTGTTCAGTTTGACCGCCTGCGGCTTGTGCCTGGCGATGAGACCGCTCACGAACCGAAACACGCCCTTGAGGATGTCGGTCTGCATGATGCTGGTATCGTCACCGGGCTTGTAGACGTACTGCCCCACGTTCATCTCCGAGCTCGAGCCCAGCGCGAAGCGGGCATTGTCCGAGAAGCGGAGCTCCACGCTGCTGTCGGCGGCGGTGGTGACGCGATCGCCCGCGTACACCGCGGCTCCCGGCTCGAGCGCCCGTCGCGCCTCGGCGCCGCGCTGCGCATAGACCTCGCCGCTCGCCTCGGTCACCTCGGCCGCGGTCTGCTCCGCCTGGGCGAGGCCGGACATCGCGATCGCGAGCAGCACTGCGGCGCCGATCCACAGCCTCCCGTGCACGCATCTATCCTTCATCTTCCCTCCCGCCTGGCCCCCGTGCGGGCCTGTAACTGAAAGTAGCAGATGGCCGCCGCGGTGAAAACGTCGCCTTCGTCCCCGGGGCGTCGGGATAGCCTCGGCGTTGTTGAGATGAATCAACCCCTTCCGCAGCGCCGCGGGGGAACATGGCAATGCCGTTGCGCCGGGAGTTCCTGCGCGGCGACCGCGGACGATGCCCGAAAGGCCCATTTGAACCATGCGCCGGCGGCATTGCCCGCCTGAATGGCGCCCCGGATTTGCCCGGCACGGACACGGCCGGAGCCGCGGGGCCGCCAGGCCTGCCGGATCGCGCTGCCGCAGGCCGCAGCGGAGCAGAAGTTATCGCGCAACCATCACGATCCCGAACGTCCACGTATGACATACCTGTTCCTCGCCGTTGCACTGACGCTGAATGCGATTGCCAGCATCATGCTGAAGATGGGCGCCGAACGGCTGGCCGGTCTGCGCGGGCGCGAGCTGGCCTCTGCCGTGATCGCCGACTACCCGCTGTTACTCGGCCTGGCATTGTTCGCCTTGAACTTCGTCTTCTATTCGGCCGCCCTCGTCCGCCTCGACCTCTCGGTGGCCAACCCGATCATGACCGCCGGAGGCATGGTCATCGTCGTGTGCAGCTCGGTGCTGTTCCTGCGCGAGTCGGTGACCGCGGTACAGCTCACCGGCGTGCTCTTGCTGGTAGTCGGCATCGCGCTCGTGGCCCACCGCTAGATCGCAATGTCCTCATCGACGTATCTGGTTACAGGCGGCGCCGGATTCCTCGGCATCAACCTCTCACGCTACCTGCTGGCGCGCGGACATGCGGTGCGCTCGCTCGACATCGCGCCGTTCGACTATCCGGAGCGCGATCGGGTGGATGTGCGCCAGGGCGACATCCGTGACCCGCAGCAGGTTCGTGCGGCAATGGAGGGAATCGACATCGTTGCGCACTGCGCGGCCGCCTTGCCGCTCGCGACTGCCGGGGACATCCTGACCACCGAGGTGGACGGGACCCGCAATCTCCTGCAGGCTGCGCTTGAGCGCGGCGTGCCCCGCTTCATCTTCGTGTCCTCGACGGCGGTCTACGGCATTCCGGATCACCACCCACTGGTGGAGGACGATGAGCTGCATGGCGTGGGGCCTTACGGCGAGGGGAAGATCGCGGCCGAGGCGCTCTGCCGGGAGTATCGGGCCAGGGGGATGTGCGTGCCCGTACTTCGCCCCAAGACCTTCGTCGGGCCGGAGCGCCTCGGGGTCTTCGAGCTGCTCTATGAATGGGCTTACGACGGCAGGAACTTTCCGGTCCTGGGCTCCGGGGAGAACCGTTACCAGCTGCTCGACGTGGAGGACCTGTGCCAGGCCGTCTACCTGTGCGCAACCGGCGATCGCGACCTGGCGAACGACACCTTCAACGTCGGGGCCAGGGAGTTCGGCACCATGAAGGAGAACTTCCAGGCCGTCCTCGATCGCGCCGGACACGGGCGGCGGGTCGTTGCACTGCCCGAGCGGCCTGCGATCTGGACGCTGAGGATCCTGAAGTGGCTGCGTCTGTCGCCGATCTACCGGTGGGTCTACGAGTCGGCCTCGCAGGACAGTTACGTCTCGACGGAGCGCATCGAGCGCCGACTCGGTTTTGCGCCCCGGTACTCCAACCGCGACGCGATGATCCGCAATTACGAGTGGTACCTCGCGCACCGCGCGGAGTCGTCACGGCCGACCGGCATCTCGCACCGGGTCCCGTGGCGTAAAGGCATCCTCGAACTGGCGAAGTACTTCTTCTGAACGCCATGAGGAGGGTCGGGCACGGGCAGGCCGGCTGCGGTGCATCCTTCCGGGGACTCCGGAATGATGGCGCGGCTCTCCGGCCATCAATTGGCGCCAAGGACCGCTGATGTCCGACATCCCTCTCGTCGTCGATCTCGATGGCACGCTGGTCCGCAGCGATCTGCTGGTCGAGACCTGGTTCTCGCTGCTGCGGCACCGGCCGTCCACGGCAATGAGGGCGCTGCTGTGGCTGTTCCGGGGCAGGGCGTACCTGAAACGGCAGATTGCCGCCCACGTGGCGCTCGATGCGGCGATACTGCCCTATGACGAGCGGCTGATCGCCTATCTCCGTGAGCGCCATGGCGAGGGGCGGAAGCTCGTTCTGGCCAGCGCCAGCGACACGGCCGTCGCCCGGGCTATCGCCGGACATCTCGGAATGTTCGACAGGGTATTGGCCAGCGACGGCGTGGTGAATCTCGCCGGCGCCTCCAAGCGCGACCGCCTGCTCAGGGAGTACGGCGCGAGAGGCTACGACTACGCCGGCAATGGTCTTGCGGATCTCGCCGCGTGGGCGGAGGCGCGCAAGGCGATAGTCGTGAATCCGATGCCGGGGATCGTGGCGGCCGTCGGCCGGACGACGGAGATCGAGCGGGTGTTCGACGGCGTTGACCGCCGGCTGCCGGCATATGTCGGCGCCCTGCGGTTGCACCAGTGGGCGAAGAATCTGCTGGTGTTCGTGCCCCTGCTGGCCTCGCGCGGCGACGGGGTGATCGCGCTGTTCGGAGATACGTTGCTGGCCTTTCTCGCATTCGGGCTCTGCGCCAGCGGGGGCTATATCCTCAACGATCTCCTGGATCTGGATTCCGACCGCAGACATCCCGAAAAACGCCAGCGTGCGATTGCGTCGGGAAGCGTGTCGGCGCGGGGGGCAGTCATGCTGGTTCCACCATTGATACTGGCGGGCCTGGGCGTGGGCTTCCTCGTCATTCCGATGCTGGCCGCGGTCCTGTTGCTCTACCTGGCGGCGACACTCGCCTACTCGCTCCACGTGAAGCACGTGGCGCTTGTCGATGTGCTCTGGCTGGCCGGCCTGTACACGCTGCGCATCGTGGCGGGATCGGTCGTCGTCGCGCTGTGGCCGTCGGCATGGCTGCTCGTGTTCTCGATGTTCCTGTTCCTGAGCCTGGCCCTGCTCAAGCGGCACACCGAGCTCGTCAACGCCGATCCGCGTTCCCGGCCGGGCAACGATCGCGGCTACCGTCGCGAGGACAGCGAGCTGCTGGCATCGCTGGGCAGCGCCAGTGGCTACATCGCCGTCCTGGTGGCGGGGTTGTACATCAACAGCGATGCGGCGCGGATCCTCTACGGGAGGCCGGATCTGCTTTGGGGCGCATGCGTTCTGCTGCTCTACTGGATCAGCCGCATGTGGCTCATTGCGCACCGGCGTATGATGTACAGCGATCCGGTGGCGTTTGCGATCCGGGATCGAACGAGCTGGATCGTCTTTGCGTTGAGCGCCGCATGTCTGCTTGCGGCGACATAGACGATATGGACGGCAAACCCCAGGTCTTGATGCGTCGGCACCTCGGCCGTCTTCGCCAGCAGGTCACGCTCGGGCAGCATCGGCGGCGGGCTGTGCCGCAGGCCGCCGGCCTCGTGCCGGACCGCGCTGCCGGCGCGCTGCCTGCATCGGCATCCCCGAGGCGATCTGCGCGTCGACGCCGCCTCGGTCTGCTGTGCCTGATCGTGCTCGCTCCAATCCTGCTTGCGCGCGTCGTCGCGCCCGCGTTCGCGCAGGACGACGCCAGAGAGGTGCAACGCCGGCAGTACGACGCCGATGTGCCCAAGACCATCATCGAGCTGCAGCCGTTCCGGCGGACCGAGACGACGGACATCGCCGGCGCCGGCGATGCATCGGGGCAGGCAGCCCTCGTCAATCTCAATCCCGCGGTCGGGTCGTGGTATCTGCTGCAACTGCGGATGCCGGGCGAAGCCACCGCACGCTCGTATCACCTCCAGACGAGCAAGTCGGGCGAGCGTCTCTCGCTGGACAGCGGATTCCCGGACGGCATCCTGGTGAGCGAGGGCGATCGCACGCAGAAGTGCGCGTTGTGGACCGGGGGCCTGGCCGCGCCGCTCGCGCAGGCCGCCGCCGTGGCGGCCCCCTATGTCCCGCTTTGCGGCGGGCGGGTGTATCTGCGGAACCCCACGCGCGGGCACAAGACTCTGCTCGAGAGCGTAACGGATTTCCTGCGCGACAACGTCTGGGGCGGCGAGGAGGTGCTGAAGTTCGTGCGCGACAGCGTGCTAAGCGATCGCCAGCTTCAGACCGGGACGCTGGCAAGCTCGGGAGGGCCGGCGGGTTCCACGGCGTCGCCGGCGGCGACCACGCCGACGCCCGCGGCGATCGACGCGGCGAGCGCGACTGCGGTGATGCCGCGGGGGGAGCTGGGTCTGGAGCTCGACGTTCCGGCGGCCGAGCTGCTCGCGGTGGGAAGGTGGTACCCACTGCGTGACGAGCCGGGCATGTTCGCCAGCGTGGTCGAGCCCCGGGTCATAGACAAAGGGATCCTGCAAGCCGATCGTGACGTGGTGAATGCGCTCGGGGACGTGGAAGCGAATGCAGTCGTGTATCTGATCGCCTTCGATCTCTCCAAGTTTGATCTCGGTTTTGCGTTGGGAACGGATCATCCGAGGGTGGGCTGGTCCGATCGCACCCTGCCACGGGAGCGCGATGATCGTCTGCCGGGACCGGACGGCATCGACACCTTGAAACCGCTGGTCGCGACCGGCATGGTCGCGCCGCCGGCGATCCCGCGGGTCGCGGCCACGTTCACCGGCGGATTCAAGCGCCAGCACAGCGCCTTCAAATGGGGCGAGCTGGCCACGCGCAACCACGGCAGTCACTACGGTTTCATCGAGGAAGGCGTCGTCGCGAGCAAGCTGCAGCCGGGGCTCGCGACCCTGTATGTCACGGCCGACGGCGGGCTGGACATGAAGACCTGGACCGAGGCCGACAACGACAAACTTCCGTCCGTGCGTTCCGCGAGACAGAACGGCGTGCCGTTGATCGACTTCGACGAGAGCACTCGGGCGTCCGTGCCCGGCGCGTTGGTCGCGAGGTGGGGCCCGGGCAACTGGTCCGGCACGGCGGAAGGGCAGCTGCGCGCGCAGCGCGGGGGGGCCTGTCTGCAGGAGACCGCCGCGGGCCGATTCCTCATCTACGCCTACTTCTCCGGAGCCACGCCCTCGGCGATGGCGCGCGTGTTCCAGGCGTATCGCTGCCGCTATGCCATGCAGATGGACATGAACGCGCTGGAGCACACCTACCTCGCGGTTTACCGTTCCGTGGGCGGCCAGCGTGTCGTCGAGCACCTCGTCAAGGGAATGAGCGTCCTGGACGAGGTGAAGGGTGATTTGGTCGTGCCGCGCTTCCTCGGATATGCCGACAATCGGGATTTCTTCTACGTACTGCGCCGCGCGCCGTGAAGAGGATTGGCACTGCTATGCCACGAAACCGCCGGTCATTGTTGATTTCCACGGCCTTGCTCGGCCTTGCGTGCGCCCGGCCGGCCGGCGCGCAGGACTCCGCCTTCCACGCGCAACGCGAGGAGATGTTTCGGCAGCTGCAATCCGAGCGCCAGCTCTCGGCACCGAGGATGGACGCGTTGCGGAGCATCTTCGCCCGGTCGCGCTTCATCGGTCAGGGCAACCCGCGGATCGCCGAGCACCCGCTTTCGCCCCAGCAGTGCAGCACACGGCTGCACGAGGAGGGGATCAGCTACGAGAATCCGGAATTCGAACGCATCTGCGGCGGCAAGTACATGGCGCCTCTGTACGACCCGGCGCGCGAGTCGCCCCAGGACGCGAAGGTCTGCATCGATCAGTTCGAGTTTCCGAACATCCCGTGCACCTACCCCGTGGTGTGGGTGCGCGCCCGCGAGGCGGCGGAGATCTGCGAGGCGATCGGCGAGCGGCTATGCGACGCGCACGAGTGGGAGGGGGCCTGCGCCGGCCAGCTCCTGCCGCCTGACTACCGCTTCGATCTGGCGGACGGGATCAGTCCATCGGTCGCGATTGGGCGCATGGGCGCCGCGCACAATCGCCATTACGAGGGACAGAAGAGCTGGAGTTATGGACCGAATTACCAGCCCGGCATCTGCGCTGCCGCCAGTCACAAGTCACCGGGATGCCAGGGGGGTGGATGGGACAAGTGCGGATCCAACACCTATCCCGGCGGCAGCTTTCCGCGGTGCCACAGCCCGCTGGGCGTCTACGACCTGAACGGCAACGCCGCCGAACACATGAATCTGCCGCTGAATCCCTCGGAGATGGCCAGCGCGGGCAGCAAGGCGCTGGGCTATACGGAGATGAAAGGGAGTTGGTTCATCTTCGATCGATACCGGGCGCACCCTGACTGGTGCCGCTGGCGCGCGCCGTACTGGCACGGCAGCCGGGTCATGGACCCCGGCAGCCACAGCAACTATCACCTCGGCTTTCGTTGCTGCAAGACGCTGAAGCAGTAGCGCGCGAGCTTCTAGTCCGCCATGGCGCTGAGGCGCCGCTCCGCCGCCATCAGCACGCGGTTCGCGTCTATCGGGCCCTCGCGACTCAGGATCGGTGCGAACGCCGGCGCCGCCAGCACCTCATGCATCGATCGCGTTTCGCCGTTGAGCAGCACCGTCGCGCTCACCAGACGGATGCCGTGGCTGTAGTCGGCATAGCCAACGCCGTGCACCGTGCTCAACGGCTGGATGGGTTTCGCATCGGGCCGGTGCCATCCGTAGATGGCAATCTGGCCCGGTTTGGAGAGGAGTCGATTGGTCAGCACCACGTCCTTCTTGTCGCCCGCGACCAGCTCGCCCGCGTAGTTCGACGGCAGCGCCCGCTGAACCAGATCGTTGTGGTTCACGTAGTAGGTGGTGGAAGCCATTTGCGGGCCGGCCGGAAGGGGCCTCGGCTGCAGGTGATAAGTGGCCTGCTCGTAGATGGCATCGACCATCGTCGTGGTCGGAAGCACGAAACCGAAGGCCGTGGCGACGGCACGCGCGGTATGCAGGTTGGCGGGTATGCGCAGATAGTCCTCATCCGACCCGATTGCCAGATAGTCGGGCATCACGCAGATGGTCGCGACAGCGGATTCCGCGGAATCGCTGGCGGCGGCCTGCTCCCGCCCGAGCGTCACGGGTTTGAGCCGTCTCAGGAAACGGGGGATATTCCCGTTCAGCAACTGCTCCTCGATCGCGCGCTCCCGATCCGAGGTTGACAGGGATGACACGTACTGCGCGAATGCCGATCCGCTCATGGCGCCCAGGGAGCGCGGTGGAATGCGCGTGGACATCTCCGCCGGACACGCCGGTGACGGTGCTGCGTCTGCATGGGACTGAACGACGACAGGGAGCGAAACGACGCATAGGAGCCGTGCGAGCAGACGCATGCCTTCTTCCTCGTGGTATGGCGCAACCGTTCGCGATCGCTGAGTTGCTCCTCGGCCACGCTGCTGGCCGATCGCGGGTGCGCACTGCAATGACGAAAAACGGGCCCGCGACCGTACCGCATGGCGTTGCCGAAGGTCAAGCCTGGCACATCAGGCGGGACCGGTTTGTGGATGCGGTGTCGTTATCTATGCATCTGCGGTCGGAGCAAATGCAGCGGCGATGGATTAAGAGATGCTTAAGCGTTGGCAGCGCACGCGCTTGGCAGCGTTGTCCCGACGGCGATGCTGTCGAACACGGCCGCCGATGTGGACTTCGACGGGTGATTTCGATCGAGCGCGCCGGTTTTCTGCGGGCAGGGAACGGGCGCAGTCGACGGCGGATCTCAGTCCGCCAGTGCCTGGTGCAGATCCGCCTCGATGTCCCCGGCCGCCTCGACGCCGACAGAGAGCCGCACGAGTCCCTCGGCGATCCCGGCGCGCGCGCGTTCCTCCGCGCCCATGCCGCGATGACTGGTGGCGGAGGGCAGCGTGGCCAGCGACTCCATCCCGCCGAGACTGACGGCATGCAGCACGAGGCCGAGGCGATCCAGAAAGCGCTGCGCCGCCGCCTTGCCGCCCTCGATCTCGAAGGACAGCAGTCCGCTGCCGCCGCGCATCTGGCGCCCGAACAGCTCGTGATCGCCCTCGCCCAGTCCCGGGTAATAGACGTGGCGCACGCGCGGGTGAGCCGCCAGCCACTGCGCGACCGCGCGGCCGTTGCGGTTGTGCGCCTCCATGCGCAGGGCGAAGGTGCGCAGGCCGCGGAGGATGAGCCACGCCTCCATCGCGTTGACCGTGGCGCCGAGATTCTTGTGCAGGGCGCGCGCCTCGGGGGCGAGCGGCTCGCGGGCGACGACGCAGCCGCCGATCATGTCGGAGTGGCCGTTGAGATACTTGCTGGTCGAGTGCACGACGAGGTCCGCCCCGAGCGCGAGCGGCCGCTGGTTGTAGGGGGTGGCTACCGTGTTGTCGACGACGACCACCGCGCCGGCGGCGCGCGCGGCGGCGACCGTCGCGACGATGTCGGTCAGGCGCAGCAGCGGATTCGACGGGGATTCCAGCAGCACCACGCGGGCGCGGCCGACGGCCGCGAGCCAGGCATGGTTGTCACGGGCATCGACGTTCTCGACCGCCACGCCGTAGATCGACGCGAACACGCGCAGCAGCTCCACGCTGCCGCCGTAGAGGTCCTGCGGCGCCACGATCGGGCCGCCGCGGCCGCGCAGCGCGATCGACAGCGCGCAGTGCACCGCCGCATTGCCCGAGCTGGTGACCAGCGCCTCGGCCCCACCCTCGAGCGCGGCGTAGGCCTGAGCGAGAACCTCGACCGTGGGATTGCCGAAGCGCGAGTAGGCGTAACCCTTGCGCTTGCCGGCGAAGAGTTCCTCGGCCTGCGCCGAGGTTCCGAGATGAAAGAGCGTGCTCTGGACAATTGGCGTCTGGAAGGGCCCCAGCTCCGCGCCGGCGTAATCGGACCCGAGGTGCGCACAGATCGTTTCTATCGATGGCGAGGTCATGATGTGAACCACGATACCAAAGTTCGAGTGGAGACAGATTGATCGTGCACCACGCCGACGCGACGTGAATCTTTCATGGCGCGACAGTCCTCATCCGCCCGCGGCCGGCGAGTGACGCGAGCAGCGCCTCGCGCCGCTCGAGACTCTCCTTCGGCCAGTGCGCGCTGCGGCGGTAGAACTCGGGCATTGCAGGGACGTCGGCCGGCGGTATGACCCACGGCTGCTTCGAGGACGTATGGATGTGGATGTCCGGCGGCACCAGTTCCGCTGCGTCGAGCGTGCCGACGCGCACGAAGCGTATCGCCTCACCGCCGCCCGCGTAATGACTCCAGACCGCGACGCGGCATTTGCTGCAGCGCACGACTCGCTGCCCCTTGCCGCTCTGCGACGGCGTGGGCACGACCTCGAGATCGCCCCCGAGCACGACGACGCGCTCGGTCTCGATCAGCGCGTTCAGCGCGAAGGCCGAACCGGTCTCGCGCTGGCACCATCGGCAGTGACAGCAGTGCACGAACAGCGGCCGGGCCATCATTCGATAACGCACGTCGCGGCAGGTGCAGCCGCCCTCGAGTGGAAACGGGTCGGAGTCGGTCATGACGAGTACCCGTCGATATGCTGCGGGTCGTGGTGAACCGCGGCCGGCCGCGACGGCCTCAATGGGCGACGCTCGATGAAAACACGTTCAGGACGATGACCCCGCCGATGATCATGCCCATGCCGAGGATGGCCGGCGCATCGAGCCTCTGGCCGAAGAAGATCCAGCCGATGACGGCGATGAGCGCCACGCCCACGCCCGACCAGATGGCGTAGGCCACGCCGACCGGGATCACCTTGAGGGTGAGCGAGAGGAAATAGAACGCCGCGGCATAGCCTACGACGACGATCACCGACGGGCCGGGCCGCGTGAAACCCTCCGAGGCCTTCAGGAAGCTGGTGCCGGCCACCTCGGCGATGATCGCGGCGGAAAGTAGCAGCCACTTGGACATGCTGAGCAACCTCCTGGCGACAGCGGATCGGTAGAGCCGGGATGATACACCGCGGCGCGCATGGCTCCGCAGCGACCGGCCGGACGCGGGCGCCGGCGCCGGCCCGCCCGACGGTTGTGCGCGCGGGCCGCCGGCAGGTAGGATTGCCGTTCGATCAGGCCGGGTTGTCCGTTCCAGCAGGAGGGAAGGATGATACTTGAAACCATCGCCACGGGCGGTTGCAGATCCTACCTGGTCGGTTGTGCCGATACCTGCGCCGCGGCACTGATCGATCCGGAGCTCAGCCAGATCGACCGCTACCTCGGCCTGGCGGCGCGCAACAGCCTGCGCATCCGTTTCCTCATCGACACCCACACGCACGCGGATCACTTCTCGGCGACCAAGGAGATGGCGCGCCAGCTCGAGGTGCCCGTGGTCATGCATCGCCACAGTCCGGCGCCGTTCGTGGACATGCGCCTGGAGGACGACGAGCTGCTGGCGGTGGGCAGGCTGCGCATGCAGGTGATGCACACGCCGGGGCACACGCGCGACTCGGTCTGCGTGAAGGTCGGCGACTGCCTGTTCACCGGCGACACGCTGCTCTCCGGCGCCACCGGCCGCACCGACCTGCCCAGCGGCGACCCGGATGCGCTCTACGACAGCCTCTTCAACGGCATCCTGCGGCTGGACCCGGCGTACAAGGTCTACCCCGCGCACGATCACCAGGGCAACGGCCCCACGACGCTGGGCCGGGAGCTCGCGGTCAATCCCCGCCTGCAGCATCGCGAGCGCGCCGCGTTCGTGGAGAACATGCGCAATCTGAACCTCACGATGCCCACCCATCTCACCGAGGCGCTGCGCACCAACATGAGCGGCGGCAAGACCGTCGACCAACTGCTCGCCGAGGCCGCCGCGAGGGTGCCGTTCATGTCGCTCGCCGAGCTGAAGAACCGCGTCGAGGCGGGCGACGGCGAGCTCGTGGTGCTGGACGTGCGCGAGCGCGACGCCTACGAGCAGGGGCACATCCCCGGCGCCCGCCTGCTGCCGCGTGGCCAGCTCGAGCTGCGGGTGAACAAGGAGTTGCCCGACCCCACCCAGCACGTGCTCACCTACTGCGCGCTCGGCCTCATCTCCACGCTGGCGGCGGCGACGCTGCGCGAGATGGGCTACCAGCGCGCCGTGGCGCTGGACGGCGGCATGGCCGCGTGGCGCGATGCGGGCTATCCCGTCAGGACGGGAAGCGAACCGTAACGCCGCGCGTGCCGCGCCGATGGGCGGAGGCATGGGGATGATGCGGATGATGGATGCCGATCAGGACGGCAAGGTCTCCAAGGAGGAGATGACCAAGCACCAGGAATGGATGATGAAGGCGCTGGATACGGACGGCGATGGTCAGATCGACGCCTCCGAGATGATGGGCATGGGCCACATGCGGCGCATGAGGTCGCAGTGAGACGCGCTTGAGCCGACATCCGCCTGAATTGACGCGCCGCTGACGGGGCCGGTGACCTTGGAGGATCGCAGGCCACCGACCCCTTTGGCGTATCGCGTGGCGCGCGGCGCCTTGCGCGTCCCCTCAGGCCTTCTTCACGAACTCCGATTTCAGACCCATGGCACCGATGCCGTCGATCCGGCAATCGATATCGTGGTCGCCTTCGACGAGGCGGATGTTCTTCACCTTGGTCCCCACTTTGACCACCGTGGAGGAACCCTTCACCTTCAGGTCCTTGATCACCGTTACCGAATCGCCGTCCTGCAGCACGTTGCCGTAGGCGTCGCGCACGACGCGCGCGTGCTCGGCAGCCGTCGTGTCCGCGTCCATGGACCACTCGTGCGCGCACTCGGGGCATACGAGCAGATTGCCGTCCTCATAGGTGTGTTCCGAGCCGCAGCGCGGGCATCGAGGCAGCGTCGTCATGGTTCAAACCTGTCAGTAATCGAAGGGGATCAAAGGGGCGCGCCGATCGCCGTGTCGGTGGCATCCACATCCGGGGCCGGGAAACTCGCGGCGGTGATCGGCCGCGGGAAGGGCGCCAGTCTCTCCCAGTCGCGGGGAGCGCACAACATTGACAGATTGAGAACGCCGGCCGGTGGGTTGCGATCCCGGCAACCCACCGGCCCCGGCCTTGCGCCTACTGCATGGTGGTACGGAACGGGCGGACAGGACGGCCGTGCCGCGCCCGCCTGCTCAACGGCGCGTGACCACCACCTCGAGATACTCCGCCGGCAGGACCAGCGTTTCGTCGCCCGAGCGATTCATCCGGTTGAGCAGCCCCAGCAGATCGCGCGCGAGGGCGGCGCGCCCATGCTCCTCGAGGGCGGCGAAGGCCCGCTGCGTCGGTCCGTAGTAGGTCCGGAACACCTCCAGCCAGTGCGCCGGCGAGCGATAGCGGAAGGCGAAATGTCGGCGCGCGACACGGATGTCGGCGGCTTCATGGCCGAACAGTTCCGCGAGGCGGTGCTCAGTGCCCCACAGCATCGGCGACTTCACGCCCGGAGGCGGCAGCACGTGCCGGCCGATGGTCTTGAAGAGCTGGCCGAGGAATCCTTCCGGCGTCCAGTTCGCCAGCGCAATCCGGCCGCCCGAGCGGCACACGCGCAGCATCTCGCCTGCGGCCCGTTCCTGGTCCGCCGCGAACATCACGCCGACCACGGACATCACCACGTCGAAGGAGGAGTCGGCGAACTCGAGCTGCTCGGCGTCTCCCACCTTGAACGTCACCGGCAGATGCTCGGCGGCAGCGCGCTCACGCGCACGCGCAACCAGCTCCGGGACGTAGTCGATGCCGACGACATCGCACCACCGCCGCGCCGCCGCCAGCGCCACGTTGCCGCTGCCGGTGGCGACGTCCAGCACGCAGTCGCCGCCGCGCAGGTCGGCCGACTCGCACAGGGACTCGGCGATGATGCTCAGCGTCGCGCCCACCACCGAGTAGTCCCCCGAGGCCCAGGTCGCCTGCTGTTTCGCCTTCACCACCTTCAGATCCACGGGCGCCGGGGTGACGGTGACGCCGGTGTTGAGGTAACTCTTCACTGCATGAGGTACTGCCATTGCCATGATTTCTCTCCAAGCCTTTTATGATCTGTCGCCGGGCGGAGCGCGTGAGGCAGGCTTGGCGAGACCGTTCCACGCCGCCATCACGTACAATTGCCATCCAGCGGCGCGCATTCTAGGAACGCGGCGCAGGCGCCTCCATGACCTGCCGTCCGCCGTTCTTGCCGGCTAGTCCGGCATTTCCGCCGGCGCGACCGGAAAGTGCGTTCCAGCGTCCCCGGGGAGGCAGACCATGGGTGCCGATGCGTTGTCGGACGTGCTGCGTACCGTGAGACTGACCGGCGCGGTGTTCTTCGACGTCGACGCCTCCTCGCCGTGGGTGGCCGAGGCGCCGCCGGCGCATATGCTCGCGCCATACATCATGCCGGGCGCGCAGCACCTCATCGAATACCACGTGGTCACCAAGGGTTCGTGCTGGGCCGGGCTCGTGGGCGAGCCGCAGGTGCAGCTCAGGGCCGGCGACGTGATCGTCTTCCCGCAGGGCGACGCGCACGTCATGTCGAGCGCGCCGGGAATGCGCGCGCCGGTCGACGCGAATGCGCTGCCCAAGCCGCCGCACCCGCCGCTGCCGATCAAGATCCGCCAGGGCGGCGGCGGACCAGACGGGTCGCGCGTAATCTGCGGTTTCCTCGGCTGCGATGCTCGGCCGTTCAATCCGCTGCTCGCGACCCTGCCGCGGGTGCTGCACGTGAGCGAGCAGCCCGGGGAGGGCTGGCTCACGCATTTCGTCCGCTTCGCGCTGCACGAGGCGAGCCAGCAGAACGCCGGCGGCGAGTGCATGCTCGCGCGCATGAGCGAGCTGATGTTCGTGGAGGTGGTGCGGCGGTATCTGAAGTCGCTGCCGGCGGATCAGACCGGATGGCTCGCGGGGTTGCGAGATCGGCACGTGGGCCGCGCGCTGTCGCTGCTGCACGAGCGCCCCGCGCATCCCTGGGCGCTCGATGAGCTGGCCCGGCAGGCGGGGACCTCGCGATCCGTGCTCGCGGAGCGCTTCCAGCATTTCCTTGGGCAGCCGCCGATGCACTACCTCACGCGCTGGCGCATGCAGGTGGCGGCCGGACTGCTCGCGCGCGGGGCATCGAACGTCGCCGGCGTGGCGACCGAGGTGGGTTACGACTCGGAGGCCGCGTTCAGTCGGGCCTTCAAGAAGTTCGTCGGCGTGCCACCCGCGACCTGGCGGCGGCAGCAGGCCGAGGTCGCAGGAGTGGAGGGCGACGGCGGCACGGCTGCAGCGCCGATCGCGGATCAGTTCTCGTGAACTCGGACCGGCCGGGATTGTCGCATCAGTGTGAGGACGAAAGTGCGCGCAGCAATTGTCATTTTTCTTCTCGCGGCGGTGGCGGCCTGCGCGACCGCTCCGGTCAACTCGCGGCGGGTATACGCCGAGGGCGCGGCATGGCGTACCGACCGTTATGGGGGCGTGGACGTGCTCGCGTGGCCGTCGTGGTCCGAGACCCACCAGGTCTGCACGAGTCCGCAGAGCGCGGCCGCGGTGAGCGTGTCCGTGCGTGACCGGCCGAGCCTGCGCACGATCCGGGACATGGCGCCGCGCCTGGCGGCGGGGGAATGCGTGACCGTGACCGTCGATCGCGACCAGGACCTCATCGTGACGCAACTCGCCGGCGGCGCCACCGCCGACGGCAAATCGTTGCGCGTGCGAGGCACCGGATACAAACCGCCGGCGCCGGCATACCCGCTCATCTTCGGCGTCCCCCATCATCATCGAGGCCCGCGCCCCTAGCTCCCCGCTCCAGGCAACTGGTATCCGCGCAATGCAGAGATAGAATGGGACGCCGGAAACCGGGGGCATGACATTCTGGGGGGGTAACGTATGGATATTGTCTGGTTGTTGCTGGTGGGCCTGATTGCCGGGTGGCTGGCGGGGCAGATCGTCAAGGGCGGCGGCTACGGCATGGTCGGCGACATGGTCGTGGGTATTCTTGGCGCCCTGATCGGCGGCTACGTGTTCCGCAGCCTGGGACTGGCTCACGGGTACGGGCTGCTGGGCAGCATCATCGTGGCGACGATCGGTGCGATCATCCTGATCGTCGTCCTGCGCATCATCAAGCGGGCGTAGCCGGAAGCCGGGATTGTCGGGTCGTGACCGACCGAGTTCTGCGAGTGGAGCTCGTACGGGCTCCGTTGGCCGATTTCCTAGGCGAACCGGCCGGAATCCGGGTCCAGCACCGCCTTGCACTGACTGCGTAGAAAGGCTTCCATGGCCTGATACAGCTGTCTCTTCAGATCCAACAGGGTCTGGAGCAGTGCGTCGATCATGCTCGGGTCCACGAGCTGCGCGATGAACTTTCGGACCGACGCCAGCGCCGCATTGACGGCGCGCTCGATGGGCTTCATCGGATTGAGCGCATCGATCACCTTGCGTATGTAAGCGGTAAAGGTGTCTACGCTGAGGCCCATCTTCCTGAGCAGGCGGTTTATCGCCATTTTCACTACGAACTCGACCTTGTTCACGTACGGCTTGATTCCGTTCGCGAACCTGGCGAGCGTCCCAAGTATCGCCTTCATTGCCTTGCCCCGGAAGACGCCGAGAACGTTCTGCACCGCGCGCACCACGTCGCCTATCGGCTGCAGCACGGCAAGCGCTGAACGCAGCACCTTCTCGATCGCCGTGAAGAAGCCCGCCACGCGGTTGGCGGCCTCGTCGAGCGCCGCGCGCACGGCCGCGACCGGTGCGTTGAGCCGGGCGGCGCACGCGTCGACGTCTTTCGGCGGCAGCGAGCCATAGTGGGCGATGACGCCGGCAACCATGTCGCGCAGATAGGCGAGGCTCGATTCGATCGCGTCGATCGCTGCAACGGCGTTCGCCACGGGGGTTTCGATCCTCTCGACCAGCCTGCGCAGTGGCTCAATCTCCGTATCGACGCGGCCGACGAGATTGCGCGCGCGTCCGATTGAGCCGCTCTGCGGCGGGCCGGCGAGCGCCTCGAGAGCACCTTTCAAGGAACGAGATGCCGGACCGATCGGACCCGGGAGAAGGGACAGGGGCGTGACCGTGACGCGAAGCGAGGCGAGCAACTGGTGCAGGTCCGTCAGGTCCTGATGCAGGCTGCGTGGAAATGCGAGTGGCGCCTTGACCTGGCCGATGAGCTCCTGAACCGCGCGGACAGGTTTCTGGATAGTGGTCACGTGGGCGTCGACAGCGGCGAGATTGTCGCGCAACGCGATCGAGGCACTTCGCGACTCCGGGGACCGGGCTGTCACTCGTTGCCGGGTGCGGCGTCGTGCGGCCATGGCGGGCTCCTTTCCAGACACGAGTTGCTTGGTCACTGCGGGTGGTTCACTGGCGTGCTCTCACGCCGCTGTTGCCTTGTTCGAGGGACAGGCCGAGCTTCGACGCGCGGGCGATGCGCGTAGCGCGTTCCCGGCCGCCGCAAGACGTCATGCGCCTCCGTGCGTGTGGTCAACGCACCGTACGGGTGATCCGCTCGACGCCGGAGATGAGCTCCTCGACTTCCTCCGCGGTGGGATCCCGCTCCCGGACGTGATCGCACAACCGCCTGATGTCGCCGAGCCGTCGTACGTCCCGCCAGGCCTTCATGTCAATGACGTTCTCCTTCTTCAGGACGTCGCCGAGGGTATTGATCTCCGCGCAAGCCTCGGGCACCGCCACGTCGTGGCTGTGCGCGAGCTCGCCGAGGTGCTTCACGAGGACGACGCCCGCCACCGCGCCAGCAGCACGCGGGAAGCCGCGTTCGGCAAGCGAGCGCGCGGTCTGCAGCTCGGAGCAGAGCACATCGGACTGCACGCTGCGCCAAATGTCGAACAGGCCGCTTTCGAAACGCCGCGATGTGGCGCGGAGTATGGCCAGCTGGAGCGTGAACCGGTTTGAAACGCTCGCCAGGTCGTGCAGATCATCCTCGTGGTGCGCGTCTCTGCGGGTGCTGATCCGCACGCCACGCAGCCAATCGCGAATGCAATAGTTGGCCACGGTGGTCACGCCGTTGTCATTTTCGCTCTGGTAAAGCTCGACAAACTCTGCGTGACGCTCAGGCAGCAGCTGCCGTATCAGGGCGGCGGCCTCGCTGAACCACGCCTGGTATCGACGTTCGAAGGTCCCCTTGATCCGGCGCGCCACCTTCTCAGATGACGGATCGCTGAGCTTCCCGTCCTGCGCCAGAAGGCGCAGATGCAGATCGCTCAGCATCAGCGTGCCGCTGTCAGACAACGTCTGCAAATCGGCGCGATGACTCTCAAATACCGTGATCATGCTCTGTAACCCGCACTCGGAGTGTCAATGGTTTCGGTACAGCGGCTGTAGCGCCGCCAAGTTACAGTTACGGCTGGACGCCGCGAAGGCTGTCGATCGCGGCGAGATGCTTGTACACAAAATAATTAAAGCACCACCGGCCCGGCATTGGAAGGTCGCGTAGCGGTCGTGGCGGGCCTGCGGGTCTCAAGCCGTGGATGCGTCACCTCTCCCGCCATTGCGCGGCGGACGACGCGCCGGAGCGCCCGCGGCCGTGCGGCTACTGCATTCGGGAAGGCAATGTAACCGTTCGCCCGGCGATCATGAAATCGCCCCTGCCCTGGTGATGGAAGGTCCTGAGCTGCGTGGGCCGCGGGTCGCGCCAGGCCTTCACCACCTCGAGGATGAACAGGTTGTACCGGCTCGCCATGCGCGTATCGACGACCTTGCACTCGAGGTTGACCGGGCACTCCGCGATCAGCGGCGCCTCGACGCGCTGCGCCGGATTCGGTGTGAGGTCGAAGGCGGCGAACTTGTCCGTGGTGCGGCCGGAGCAGTTGCCGCAGGCGACCGCCCTGGCCATGAGCGGAACCGTGGGTATGTTGATGACGCATTCCTTCGTGGCCTTGAGCAGGCCGAAGGTGTAGTTGCGATCGCTGACGACGCATCCCATGAGCGGCGGGTCGAAGTCGAGCATCGTGTGCCACGACATCGTCATGACGTTGAATCGCCCTTTGCGCGCGGTCGTGAGCAGCACCACCGGCCCCGGCTCGATCAGGCGATAGACGGCGCCGAGGCGCAGGCTTCTCTTCGTGCCCATGATCGAAGTGTAGCCGTGCCCGGCAGATGCGGGACGGATTCGCTCGGCACCGGTCGGCAGGACGGCGGACAGGAAGCCTCACCGCCGGGGAACCCGGTTCAGTCTCCGGCCCGGACGACGCGGCGCGCGATGAACAGCACCCCCATGAAGGCGACGCTCCCCGCGCCGAACATCAGGATCTCGAACGGCCAGAGGTTGTGCGAGGTCGGATCGCGCGCCGTGTCCAGTACGATCCGCAGGGCGACGAACGCCATCAGCAGCGCGGGCAGGGCGGCGAGCGCGCGCCAGCGGCCGCGCCATCTCCAGACCGCCCACGCCGGCAGCGCCATCCCGCCCAGCAGCAGCCCGAGCACCACCAGCATGAATCCGGACATGAACAATTGGTCGCCCGCGGAGACCGGCTCGTTCATGCGCCTCTCGTAGTCCTGGCGCTGCCGCGCCGCCTCCTCGCGCAGCAATTCGCCGGTCCACGCGGCCTGCGCTCGCGCCGCGGCGGGGAGCCCCGTGCCGGTCACCGTCACCGGATATGCCGCGACCTCCCGCTCGCGATAAGGCGTGCCGCCGCCAACGCGGATGCGGATCTCGTCCACGCGCGCGGCCTCGTCGAGAGAGAACCAGCCGAGCGCGAGTCCGCTGCCCGAGTAGCGGAAGGATGCGTTCGACTTGTAGCGCGTCAGCTGCTTGCCCTCGAAATAGGGGCGCGCCCAGATGCTGACGGGCTCATCCGTGGAATACTCGATGCGGACGAAGAGGGGCTCGTCGCGACCGAGCGTGATCTCACTGCCGGGAGGATCGGTCGCGACCACCGTCGCACGTACCTCCACCTGCGCGGCTCCGGCGGTCGCGCACCAGAAGATCAACGCGGCCACGATCAGCAATCCACGCGGCGTTACGCATCGTTGCCGGTTCATCGTGGTTTTTCCGGGACGACGGGTGTCAACGCCGGCGGCCGCCATGCTCCATCCTCACAGCGAGCTGCCATCGAACTCGGTGACCGGTATCGAGGCGAGATCGATGCCCTCCAGGCAGCGGACGTTGATGGCCGCCGTGCGCGAGCCGTTCGTATCCCTGCCCTCGGCGTAGGGATGGATGCCGCAGTTCGGGCAGAATCGATGCTTGATGAGGTGTCGGTGGAACGAGTAGGTGCTCGCGTTCTTCTCCGGGGTGATGAGCCGCAGCCGCTCCCGCGGTACGAACCAGAGCAGGGAGCCGCGGCGCTGGCAGATCGAGCAGTTGCAGGAGACGGCCTTCTCGATGGTGCCCTCGACCTCGAACGCCACGCTGCCGCAGTGGCAGCTCCCCTTGTATTTCATGCAGTTACCCCTTCATCCCAATCCGTGCCGGTCTCTCCGGCACCTAGCACGTTTCCTGCCACGGTGACCCGTGGCGCGCCGCGATCGGCTCAAAGCGACCGGCCGTCGAACTCGGTCACCGGTATCGAGGCGAGATCGACGTCCTCCAGGCAGCGCAGGTTGACGGCCGCCGTATGGCCGCCCTTCGGGCTCATGCCCTCGGCGTAGGGATGGATGCCGCACGTCGGGCAGTAGCGGTGCCTGATGGCGTGCTTGTTGAAAGTGTAGGTTCCGGCGTTCGTCTCCGGCGTGGTGAGCCGCAACTGCTCTCTCGGGACGAACCACAGCAGCGACCCCTTGCGCTGGCAGATCGAGCAGTTGCAGGAGACGGCCTTCTCGATGGTGCCCTCGACCTCGAACGCCACCCGTCCGCAGTGGCAGCTGCCCTTGTATTTCATGTGGTCTCTCCCTGTTCGTTTGTGCTGGCCGGCGCGCGATCGAAGTCTGACGTCGCTGCGTTGGAGCGCGGCGCCAGGGCCCGGCGGAACATGTCAGCGATCTCATCGTCGGTGAGTTCCGTATTCGTGACGGTAAAGGCCGAGGGGACATCGGCCGTTTCGCCGAGCGCGTGGACCTTGCGGATCATCTCAGGGTCCATCGGTATCTGCACGGACGGATCGCGGGCGGCGATGCGTTCGAGACAGACCTCCAGGGGAGCCCAGATGCGGACCGCCAGCCGCTCCGAGGGTGGCGCGAGCGACAGCAGGCCGTCGAGGATCTCGCGCGATGCGCCGGTGGTCTCGACGCACACCAGATCACGCGCGCGCAGCGCGTCGGCGATCTGCGGATGCACCTCGGTGATGCCCGCCGGGATGCCCGGCTCGCGGCCGGCGCGCCTGCACTCGGCGTAGTAGGCCATCCACAGCGGCTCGACGTGAATGAAATGCGCGCCGAGCTCGCGCTCCAGCACCCGCCCGATGTGGCTCTTGCCGCTGCCCTTCGGGCCGACGAGCAGCACCAGCATACGCCTCGCGCTCCGATCGGATCCTGAGATCGACACCGCCTTCACTTCCCCCCGCTGCGGAACACGCAATGAACTCCGGTTAGCTTTGCACCGTTCGCGCGCCCGGCCAAGCGGCGCCGGGCGCCGGTCCCTGACCGTGACCGGTAGCGACCCTGCAATGCTATCGATCGACGCCCCTGCGGGGCGCGTGAATGAATGTTTCGTACGCATATGCGCCCGACCAGGAGTTCGTCGCGCGCAGCCCCTGACCCTCAGTGGGCGAGTGTGGCATCCGTCGTATTTTTAACGTTCACATGCTGCGGCGCCTTCACTATCATCTGCCCGTGGAATAATGAACCAGGAAAGGCCTCCGTCATGCTCATACTCACCCGCCGCGTAGGGGAAACACTGAACATCGGTGACGACATCACCGTCACGGTCCTGAACGTGAAGGGCAACCAGGTTCGCATCGGGGTCAACGCTCCGAAGGACGTGGCCGTGCATCGCGAAGAGATCTACGAGAAGGTCCAGCAGGAGAAATCGAACCCGTCGAACTGAAATGAGTGGACGCGCTTCGCGCCTGCGCCGGTTCGGCGTCTCTGCCGCGCCGAGCGTGCGGCGGCGCGACTGCGATCCACGCTTGCGTTGCTATCGGTGGAGGCGGAGGCCTCCGTCAGCGCCTGGCCGGTCCGCGCGTGTCGCGGCGCCCGGGCAGCTCGTCGGCGACGAGCTCGATGTACTCCGCTTCCGCGTGATCGAGCATGTCCATCAGCTCGCGACTGCGGATGTCCTGGGCGTCGAGCTGGATGGTGTCGTCGCCGCCGGGCTTGCGAGTCGGATCGAACGCCCGCCCGGCCGCTTCATAGCCCTTGCGCCTGGCCATGAGATCGACGTGCCAGTCCCTCAACTGCAGCAGGAAGGCCTCCTGTGCCTCCCTGTCGACTCCCGCGGACGTCATGCCTTCCTTCAGCCCGGCGATGAGCCCGGGCGCCCGCTCGACCAGGTCCGCCTTCTCCTCCTCCGTGGGCACCGGCCTGACGCTCCAGAGGAGCAGGGCGGTCGTCTCCATGGCCGAGCGGACCTCTTCGCTCTCCTCGCCGTAGGCATCCAGGGTCAGGGTCAGGTACTTGCACCAGTCGCCAAGCAGGAACTGAACGACGAATGCCGGTGGGAGCGGACCTCCGCACGCCCGGATGGCGTGCCGGATCTCGCCGCCTATTCGTGCCGCTGCCTGCAAGTCTGTCGTGAATCCGGTCATATACGGGTCCCGTGGAAACGTGCCGCGAGGCGAGCCGCCGGTCGCGACGGCGCGTGAACCAACTGCGTCGTCGAAAGACTCCGCGAACGCCGGCGCCCGGCCAAGACACGTTCGCTGGAGCGGTGAACGAGGTCGCAGAAATGGTCCGCCCAGCCCGCTCGCGTCCCTGCGAGCAGGAGGGAGAGTCAGGGCGAAGGGGCCGGGCGGTAAACGGTTAGCGGCGGTACAGCCGCGGCCTTGAACGGCTTGAGGGCGAGCGGCCGCTGCGCGGGGGCCGGGAACACGGGATGGGCGTCGCGCCCGATGATTTCGGGTGCAGCACGCCGTCGATGTCGCCGCGGCGGAAGGCGACGATGTCGTCGATGCGGTCGCCGAGCAGCTTCTGCACCTGGCCGTCGGGGTCCATCGCGGCGATCGGCGTGGGCGTCACCACCGCCAGCGCCTCCACGTCCCCCGGCATGGCGCGGAACTCCCGGCGGACATCCTCCTCTCATTCATTGCGCGGTCCCCGCCGCGCGCATATCTGCTAAGGTTGCGTGTCAGCGGTCGCCGCGACCGCCATCGGAGAAGGTCATGACACCCATGTTCATTCGAGCCCGCATGCTCCTTGCCGCGCTGTTGTTCGCTGGCGTATCCGCGTGCGGCAAGGAGCCCGCTGCGCCGGCGCCGGCGCCGGCGGCGGATGCACGGCCGGGAGTACAGTCCGACGTGCAGGCGCCCGCCACCGCCGGGACGCAGCCCGGCGAGCGGCAGCCGCCACAGGCGCAGGCGCCGGGCGTGACCTCGACGGCGGCCGCCAACGATCCCGTCATGGACGTCTACAAGAGCCCGACCTGCCAGTGCTGCGAGAAATGGATCGACCATGTGAACGCGCAAGGCTTCGGCACGGCGGTGTTGCATCCTGCCGACCTCGATACCACGAAGGACAAGCTGGGCGTGCTGCCCGCCTACCGCTCCTGCCACACCGCCGTGACGAAGGACGGCTACGTGTTCGAAGGACACGTGCCGGCGAGATTCATCCGGCAGTTCCTCGCCGAGAAGCCCGAAGGCGCCATCGGCCTTTCCGTGCCCGGGATGCCGGCCGGCAGCCCCGGCATGGAGGTCGGCGACACGTTCATGCCCTACGAGGTGCTGCTCTTGAAGATGGACGGCAGCGCGTCGAGATACGCCTTCGTCGGCTCACCCGCCGATCAGGCGCCCTAGAGGAGCCCGCGCAGTCCTGGACAACCGAGCAGTCACTGGTTGACCGCAAAATAGGCGGGCTGAACTGTCGCGGCCCGCCATTCTTGCTGCTGAAGCGGCCGATTCGCTACTGTGCGGCAGTAAACGCCTGAGCGATGGCCCGATGCCCTGCATTGCTCGGGTGCACTTCAAACTGCCCCGCACCGTTATTGTCGATGAGTAGAAGCCCCTCTTGCGATCCAGAAAAGGCGGCATGGATGTCTGCAACGCGAATTCTGCCGGCGCACATTTGGATTGCATTGACGGATCCGACAACGCCTGCCAAGACCTGGTTGAAAGCATTCACGACTTGGTCCGTGGGAACTGGGAAGTTCTGAATGCTGTAGAGGTTTCCGACGAAGATGCGCGTTCCCGGCAATTGGGTGCAAAGTTGCGTCAAGATCAGGTTCAAGTTGACCTGAAACGTCTGCAGAGTCCCCTGGAAACTGGCTCCGTTCAGGATCGCAAGAAGGTCGTTTCCGCCCACAGTCACGGTAATGACCTGGGGCCGAAAAGGCGTTTGTGTCGCCAGCGGAACTTGATAGGTGAGAACCTGCTGGCTCGTCGCGCCGGGGATTGCCGCGTTCGCGAACCGTGTGTTGGACATCGAATCGTAAACTCCCTGTTCGTATAGGAGGTAGGGGAAGCCCCGGGTTGCCGGAATCGCTCCGACGCCCGCCGAAAGACTGTCGCCCACGGCCAGATAGCGGGTGTTGTTTGTAAAGGTCCATGGTTGCTCGGCACGCGCCAGGAGAGCGAAGACAAATGCAAACAGGGCAGTAGCGGTAACTGAAGTCTTGCGTAGCATTTCGGCCTCCTTGTACTCTGAACAGTGTCAGTGATGAATATGATCAACAGGAGATGTCGAGTTCTCGCTATGTGCGTTGAGTAATGCGCCGTCCGCCTCGACGTCCACAAATGCGGCCCGGTACGTCGGTCTCTCGCACCCATGGTGGTGTCGCTCCAGAGCATGTGAGCGCCGTGGCAGAACGCTGGGAAGCGCACCTTCCGGTAGTTGCAAGCATTGACTCGCTCGAATCGGCAAAAAACCTACACTTCACTTACAGCGTGCATACGGGTCAGGGTGCCGACGTCCTTCGCGGGATCACCGGTATGCGGTCTCGCGCGATCTACCGCCGGATCGGATTCATCGCGGCGGGATGCCAGGGCCAGCACCGTCAAGTCACGAGCGAGCGGTGAGCGAAATACCTTCTGATCGGCGGTTCGGCCGACGAGCAATTGTCCTGGGCCGGCAGAATAGCCGCGGCAGGCGATGCGGTTGGCGTTCTCGGCGACGAGCGGGCATGAACTGGACTTAAGGATAGTCAGCGGTCGTGCGGGTGCTTGCGGCATGCCCGGATCGTCAGCGTGGCCGAACAGAGATCGCCTCGCCATGACCCGTTTTGGGAATGCATATCCAGAACACCGGTATCACCCGTCATCTGGTCGATTTGCCCAATCGACTATGCGACGGACAGGGTCCTGCCCCCTCATGAGCGTGACGCGCTCAATGCGCGCCACCATGTCGCGATCATCAAACTGAATGAGAAGCATGTATTGGATCTCGGTCGTGGGATCCAGCCTGGTATCGATCGCGCCGCAGCAAATGAGACCGAACACGGCGAGAGCTCCAATTAGGTAATTCGTGGCGCTTTCATTCCACCGGTATGCAAAGACTGCGTGCTGAACGGACGTCAAGCTTGGCACGCCAAGCTCTGACAGTACTTCATGGGTGGTGGTGACATGTGGTCGGATCAATGCGATCTGCTCTGGCGAGGGTCTTCGACCGGACAGCACATTGCCACTAGGAATGGCGCAGCCAGGCGCCATTCCAATCGTTGTGCACAGAAAAGCAGTCAAGACGTGCCGTGGGAACGTACGCATCTGCCGTCGCTGAGTTTGCATTTATCGGCACAACAGCGGTATCCGTGTCGGTCCGCTGCACCTTTCTCCCGGGGTATGCGGCGAAGGTGGCGGCAACGGCACCAATAGGGGCTAGAGCGATCCTCGTGGCCAGCCATAAGACATCTATGAGCCGGACGGTCGCGACCGTTGCCGTGGCGGCTTAAATCGGAATAGGCGCACAAGCACCGGCACCCCGTTCCGCATCCGGAGTAAGCGGCGGGCCGGACGCCGAAACGCCGTGTGAACCGCGCGCTTCGACGGCCACGACCCCGGACTGCCGGCGCAGAGGGTTTGTTGGGACTGGATAGCATGTCTGGGTGCCGCTGCGCGGTCGGTCACCGGGACGGTTTCTGTCACGGTCACAGTTCTGGGGGGCGCACGGCTTCGCATTGTGAAGCTCGTCCGACTAGCGAAGGAATCGCAGCAGCGCGGTGCTCAGAAATGGCACATAAGTGATAAACAGCACGCTCGCGCCGAGAGCAGCTATTAATGGCAGTACTGCGTGACACACCTCTAGCAGCGGTCTGTTGAAGCGAGCGGAGGCATAAAACAGGTTGATCCCCACCGGCGGCGTCAAATAGCCGAGCTCCAGATTGGCCAGAAAGATGACCCCGAGATGCACTGGATGCACTCCGTAAGCGAGACCGATCGGTACGACGAGAGGTGCCATGACAATGACCGCCGAGTACATGTCCATGACGCAGCCCGCCAGCAGCAGGAAGATATTCAGGAGGAACAGGAATGCCCATCGGTTGTCGACGACAGCGGTGACCAGCGCAACCGCGCGGTCTGGGACCTGCGTGTCCACGAGCAGATTGCTCAGCCCGAGCGATGTGCCCAGGATTACGAGAATCCCGCCGACCAGCAGCCCACAGTGAGACATAACCCGTAACAGGTCATGGCGGAGTGAAAGGTCGCGGTGCATGACCGTACTGACGAGGAACGCGTAGAAGGCCGTGACTGCCGCAGCCTCTACAGGAGTGGCCAACCCACTGAACAGCATCCCGATCGCCACGGCGGGCACCGCAATTTCCCACTTTGCTGTCCAAATTGCCCGCAAGACCCTGCGGCGATCGATCCCCGGAGGCTGTGAGCCTGCGGTCGATAACGGTCGCCTGGCCCCCCAACCGATCAATGCTGCGAGCATGAGCAAAGCCGGCAGGACGGCGCCGAGGAACATTTCGCGGATCCCGACATTGGCGACAATTGCGTACAGGACGAGCGGCAGCGCTGGTAGCAATATGGTCCCGGGCAGCCCGCCCCCAGTAACCAGCGCCACGGCACTCCGCTCGTCGTAGCCACTGGACCGTAAGAGGGGCAGCAGGAGCGCACCGAGCGCCACGACCGCCACGCCGGAGGCTCCGGTAACACAGGTGAAGAGGGAGCAGGTCAGGATCGTCACCACTGCCGCTCCGCCGCGGTAGCGTCCGAACAGGGCATCGAATACTTCAATCAATCGTGTGGGAGCGCGGCTCTCGGCAAGAAGATAGCCGGCCAGAGTGAACATCGGGATCGCCGGCAAGAGTGCATTGCTGGTTAGGCTAAGGTGATCTATCGCCATCGACGCGAGTGGAATTCCGCTCGAGGCGAGCAGGAGCAGCGTCACTCCGCCGAGTACTATGAAGATAGGGAGACCGACGATAGTCGCGAGACCTATGACTATCAGTCCTGGAACCACCCATGCCTGTGGATCGACCGGTGCATATCTCCATATTGCGGCCAGGGCAAGGCCACCCACGAGCGTCAGCAGCCGCTCGGTCAGCACCGCAGTTGACCGCATGACTATGCGCAGCAGAATTAGGGCATAGCCGAGAGGCAGCGCTGCAATTGTCAACCACGATAGGAAGCCGAATGCGAGTTGATCTACAACGGCCCACTCGGCGTGCGCGAATTCCACGCCCGAATGAAACAGCACGGAAACTACGGCGACGGAGACAGTCCCAGCCAGGAGCGTGACGCGCCGCCGCGCGTGCTTGCTGAGCAATCCGAACGCCGCAAAGGTGAGTAGGCGCCCCTCGCGTGCGGCAACCGCGGCCCCGAGCATCGCGGCCACGAGCGTGAGATTCTGTACCATCTGGATGAGGCCCCTAATGCCAACGTCCAACGTGGCCCGAAGCAAGATCTCGGCGATTGGGAGCAGCACCATGGCAGCCAGCAGCCCCGAGAGCGTCACGTCCTCGGTAACAATAGCCGCTCGTCGAAGCTTGCCGGCAATGGAGGCGGGCGTGCTAGCGGTCCCCGATTCGGCAGGTGCAGTCATGGAGTGGCTCTGCTGCGATGCTCGGCCAGGATGTCCTGTACGCGATCAAACACCTCTGCCGGGACGGTGTTTCCACGGATGTGCTTCCAGGCGGTCTGTGCGAGTTCGCGCCATGCACGGTCGGCTTCCGGTGTCGTGTCATGAACGTGAAGTCCGCGCGACTGCATCGCGCTGATGGCATCATCGTCCAGTCTGCGGCGATGCTCATGCAGCTTGCGGGCTGCGTCCATGGACGCAGCCCGAAGGACCTCCTGCACTTCGGGTGTCATGGCATTCCAGCTGTCCAGAGTCATGATTGTGGCGCCAACGACGGGTGCCCAATTCACGTGCAGCATGTTCGGTGCGGCGCGGTCGATTTGATAGACGAGCGACCACATGGTCGGCAGTAGCGCCGCATCGATCATCCCGCTCTGCAGAGCCTGGGGCACGTCGGTTACATTGATTACCACCGGTCGGTAGCCAAATGTCCTAAAGATGTGCAGCTGCGCCGGGTCGCCGGCCCCGGCAAATATGCGCTGACCTTTGAAATCACCCGGCATCATGAGGGGGGTCTTGCTGAAGAACTGAATCCAGCCGCCTTCACCCCAGAAGAGCACTACATAGCCTTTTGCGAGCATGCGCCGCTCGAGCTCCGGCTGCAGTCGTGCGGCCACAAAGTCGAACTCCTCCCACGTGCGAAACATCAGAGGCAACTGCTGCAGTGCGGTCACGCTTGGGTCGATCTCACGCAGGCCCGCGACAGTCAACATGGCAGCCTGTATTTGTCCGACACGCATCCGCCGCAGCACGTCGAACTCCGTACCTTGGCTGCTGTCCGTGTACACGATGAACTTCCCGTCCGGCCCTTGCGCCCGGGTCCACTTTTCGCCAATCTCCTGAACCACGCGGTGGTACAGCGAGCCTTTCGGGGCCATGGTTGCGACCTTGATGACAAGTGACCGTTCTGCTGATGCCGATTCGGATAGGTGTAAGAGGAGAACCAGAGCGGCCGCGGCCAGTCGGAACCGTCCGCTCGATATCACCGTCAAAAGTCCGGCACGGTCACTCACCGAATCGCTCCTCCGTCCGCGCCAATAGCCAGCGGGCGCGTTGCTGCATGACAAGATTGGCAAGCCGCCACTCGGGACGTGCGTCGGGATCGACGGCAATAGCGCGCTCGAGCAGTTCTTCAAATTCCTCGCGCTTCTGTTCAGCGACGGCCACCGACTCGGCAAGTGCGACGTACGGCGCGGCACGCAGACCATCCGACAGCGCGACCGCACGCTCGAAGTGCTTGCGGGCCTTGGCGGCCGAATCGCCGCCACGAGTCTTTCGCGCCATCTCGTACCCAATGAGGAAGACGTGGATTGCTCCGTCATCGAACGATTCGTCCAGCATCAGCGCCCGGTCGATAAGTGCGTCCGTCTGCGGAAGGTCAGCGATTAGGAACGCGTCGTCCTTCGCCAAGGCGATCGCGGCTGCCCATGAGATGGCACACCAGTACAGTAGGTCCACGTCATCGGCACCCACGCGCGCAACCGCACCCGCTGGATCCAGGCGGAGCATCTGTCCAAATCCTGGATGCGTAGCTTCAAGCCCGCGCAATCCATAGTTGCGGGCCCGCAGATAGAGACGCCTGGCCCGTTCACGCTGCGCATAGGCTGCTCCAACATCGCGCTCTTCCGCCGCATCCGCGGGAGTCGCGACATAGATATAGGCGTACTGCGCAAAACCACGGGCGGCAGCGAGTAGTAGTCCGCGGTGTCGGGGCTGCTCGACGAGCAGCGATTCGATCGTCTTCAACCCGAACGGTGTCGCCGCGCCGATCAGTTCTATGTCATCGTCCTGGGCGTAAACCTCTCCGCTGTCCACCAGCGAGTCGGCAAGGCGGGCACTGATGAAGTTACGGACCGAACAGCCACTACCATTAAGAAGTAGTGCCACCACAAGCACTGTCGCAATATGCGGCCTGCGGCGAGCCCTTTGACGGTCAACGAGTCTTTTGACGTTCAATGGCATGGTCGCTCGGAAATCGAGCGCTCGAATGTGCATGTATCGGGAACTCTAGTAAGTGCGGCATGGAAAGGGTAGTTACAAAGCGCTTACAGGGCCGTTTCGGTCCGCGTCGCCGCTCGGACCAGGCAGTCTACGCATTCCCGAGCGGGCGGCGCGACAAAGTGCACGGCATGGATGCAGTTACTCGCGGGACGTGGGAAATTGCCGCCAGCAATGCCCGGTTGTATGCAGCCGCATGGTCTATTCTTATCTCAGGGTAAGGGGAAAGTTGTCATGTCGGACACGACCCTAAGTCTCGCGAAAATCACTCGGCCCAAGCTGGCCAGGGTAGCCATGCGCGAGCGGCTGTTCGACAGACTCGATGAGGCAGCCGTCCACGGCGTCGTCTGGATCTCTGGACCGGCCGGTGCCGGAAAGACGACTTTGGTTTCGAGCTACCTGGAGCACCGCGGGATCGATTACCTCTGGTATCAGCTCGACCAAGCGGACACTGACGTCGCGACCCTGTTTCACTATCTGGGACGAACGGCGGAGAAGCATCGACACCTGCGCGGTCGGCCGCTCCCCCTGTTTACGCCGGAGTATGTGCAAAGTGTCGGCGCCTTCGCCAGGCGGTTCTTCCGCAACCTCTACCACCGGGTACAGTGTCCCTTTGTGCTGGTGTTCGACAACTATCACGAGCTCCCGCCGCAGTCTGACTCGCAGGAAGCCATCATGGTGGGGCTGGACGAAATGCGGCCGGGCGTCTGCGTGATGATCTTGTCGCGCACCGAGCCGCCGTCGCGGATGGCGCGTTATCGGGCACAGACCCGATTGGAGATCGTGGACTGGTCGGACTTGCGCTTCACAGGCAGCGAGATCGCGGACCTCGCCGCATTGCGTGGGGTCAAGCTCACCGAGGACAACTGCAATCGGCTTTGTGCGGATAGCGACGGGTGGGCCGCGGGGCTGGTGCTGATGCTGGAAAGTCGGAGGCACGGCGCGCTTCCCGCGGAGGGGTGTATGCCGCAAGTGCCCCAAACAGTATTCGATTATCTGGCTGGTGAGATCTTCGATCGCTTCGAACCAACCACCCAGGAGTTTCTCCTGCGCGCAGCGCACTTGCCGAGGATGACTGCCCCGATGGCTGAGGCGGTATCAGGGCAAGCCGATGCCGCACGCTTGCTGATGAACCTTACGCAAAACAACTATTTCGTCACCGAGAAGCAGAATGGCCGTGAGCACGAATATCAAATGCACGTACTTTTCCGCGAGTTCCTGCTCAGGCGAGCCAGGGACACTCGCAACGCGCGCGAGCTGGCCGACGAGCAACGTACTGCTGCGGAGGTACTTCTGGCCGCGGGGCGAATCGAGGACGCCGTCGCCTTGTTTGTGGAGCTCGCGGCATGGGATCGCCTCGCGTCAGTAGTGCGGGACTATTCCGAATCGATGCTTGATTCTGGACGCGACGAGGTGCTGGGTCGCTGGCTGGATGATCTGCCACCAGAAGCAGTAGCAGAAGATCCGTGGTTGCAGTACTGGTCGGGTGCCGCGAGAGCCCGCAGTGCGCCGCGGGCAGGCCGGCGCTGGTTCGAGAAGGCCTATACTTCGTTTGTCGCCGCGAATAAGGCGGATCCCAAGGGGGCGATCCTGAGTTGCGTGGGAGTCATGAACACGTTGCTTGCGGAACTCGATGACCTGACACCGCTAGATAGATGGATCGCCGAACTCGACCGCCTCCTGAAGGCCTACCCGGATGTCTTGAGTGCCGAGGAGGCACGAATATGCTATTGCATGTTCATGTCGCAGGTACTTCGCCAGCCTTCGAATCCCGACTTGGATGTGTGGCTGGTACGCGCTTCGCAGCTGGCACGCGGGGCGAGCGACGCCGCGCGCCAGCGCGGCTTGATCGAGCCGATGGTGGCCATCGGATTGATGCTGACGGGGGAGCTCGACCGCGCGCGAAATGTCATAGATGCACTGCGCGAGGTGATCGCGCGGCCCGGACTGTCTCCCGTTGCAGTGGTGGTGTTCCGCGCCGCCGAAGCCATGCACCACGCCCTCTCGGGCCGTTACGAGGCTTGTCTCGCCTCCGTGCGCGATGGGCTTGGCCAATGCCAAACGCATGGGATCAAGGCCTGGCGGACTCAACTCCTCGCCAGCGGCATGAGCGCCGCGTTAGCGGCAGGGGATCTCGCAGAGGCCGCACAGCTACTCAAACAATGGAATGATATCGTTTCGCGTGGTCGTCGAATTGACCAATGCTTCTATCACTATCTCTGCGCCTGGCCCGCTGCACTTCGTCGTGACCTCATCACCGCCTACCGCGAGCTGAAAGAGGCGCTGGAGGTGGCGATTGAGCTTGGGATTCCTTTCCTGGAGGTTCTGTGTCGCTCGGCCATGGTCCAGGTGCTGTTCGAATGCGGTGACCGGCGCCAGGGAGCTGCACAGGGGCGGCGGCTACACAGTCTGACCCGCGATCTTGGCAATCCCCTCTTCGAGTTCATGACTCTGCTCAGCTATGCCGCGGTTGCCATTGAGGAGGGACGCAGACGTTCCGGCCTCAATTCGCTGCGTTATGCCTTCGGATTGGGGCGTGAGCACGGCTTCCTGCCTGTGCTGTGGTGGCAGCCCGCAGTCATGGCACGATTGTGCCTGGAGGCGCTGGAAGAGAATATTGACGCTGACTACGCGCGCCACCTCATACGTACTCGAAAGCTGTTTCCGGAGTCACCGCCACTCAGGGTCGCCGGGTGGCCGTGGCAGATCCGGATCGCGACGCTGGGCGACTTCCGGTTCATGGTCGGAGAGGAGATTCAGGCGCCGCCTGCAAAAACACAGGGCCGCCCTCTGGAGTTGCTCAAGGTTCTCATTGCCATGGGTGGTAGAAACGTACGTGCCGATCTGCTCGCCGAGACGCTCTGGCCGCGCGTGGATGAAGAGTACGCCCACAAGTCATTCACGATTACGCTGCATCGATTGCGGAAGATGTTTGGCGCAGAGGATGCAGTACTGCTGGCTGAGGGCAAGGTAAGTCTTGATCAGCGACAATGCCATGTCGATACCTGGCAGTTCGAGCAGATAGCGAGCGCGATACAGGCACTCGTCCGCCGCCCTTTACAGACGATAGACACGCATCTCGTTGAAGGACTCGCCGATGAATTGTTCGAGTGCTACACCGGACCGTTTTTGAAAGACGAGTCCGACTTTCCATGCTACGTCACATGCCGCGACAGCTTTCGTGGGCGGCTTCTGCAGTGCCTGACGGAAATCGCCTCGTTCTTCGACCGCGCTGGGCACCCGGAGAGCGTTGTTAATTGTTACGAACGGGCTATCGCGTGTGACCGCGAGGCAGAGGGCTCATACCGGGCGCTTATGCTTGTCTACCGAAAGCTGGGGCGACCGGCCGATGCCCATAATGTCTATGAACGTTGCCGGAACGAGTGTTCACTGCGGCATGGTACGCTTTCGCCGCAGATCCAGGCGATCTATGAGACGCTCGTTCGCGACTCTCCTTCGCCGTAGCTGGAACTGTCGCCGTGCGCTTCCTGGTCGCAGCGAGTCATGGGATGGAACGCGATGACGACGAGATGTGCTGGTCAATGCATTTCCAGATCTTGTCCAGGCCGATGCGCACCGCAGATGGTGGGGGGTACTGCCGGCGCGGCATGCCTGACGGAGGAGGCTTCGTCTCGACTGTGCGCATCGTGAGCGAGATTTCGACGTCGGAAGGCTTCTGAACGGCGGTGCCGTTGATGATCACGTCGAGTCCCTCGGGCTCCAGGCCGACTAGATAGGCCAGCAATCCCACATGGTCCGCGAGGATCTCCCGGAAGCGAGGTTGGTCGATGCGGACGGCTTTCTGCCAATCTTGCGTGTCCAGGGGAGACGGCGCCGGGCCGGATGTGCGCAGATAGCCCGCTTCTGCATCCTCATCCACCACGTGCATACCCATTCCCGTCAGACAACCGCGGAGCGCGGCAATGCCCGCTTGGGTCGTTGTCCGGAACGTTCGGGTCCCGGAGGTGGCGAGAGCCTCCTCATAGCTCTTCCGAAACTCCTCGTTCACCGCTGCAACAGCATCATTGATTTGTTGTTTGCCGGCGCAGCCGGGAAGCGTAAGCAGTGAGACAACAGCCAGAAAATGACCGATGCAAGAAGCGGAGCGCTGTCCGGTTGTGGCCATGGTCGTCCTCGCGGCGTGATCTACCGCACACCAAAAGAATAGACGCTTCCCAACGACCATACGCGTCGCGCCGGCGACCTGGCGGCATGCTTCATTCGGTCAGCGACCAATGCGCGCGCGTATGGAGCTGCTCAATGCTTCCGCCTGCCGGCGTTCCATCGGTTGCAGGGCGTCGGCCGCAGCGTCGCGTTGCTGAGTGGCGGCAGCGCTGCCTGTGGAGGCGGCCACGGCGTACCAGACGTACGCATAAAATGGGTCCTTCGGGACACCCTGGCCAGCGGCGTACATCTGCGCGAGTTTCATCTGCGCCTCGACAATGCCGCCATTCGCAGCCTGTCGCAACAGGCTGGTCGCTCGGTCGGCGTCGCGGGTCGTGCCGCTCCCCGTCTCATACATCAAGCTCAAATAATACTGGGCCTCGGGTTGACCGTTGCGGGCAAGCGGCTCCATGGTGGCAAATGCGTGCTGGTAGTCGCCGCGCTTGAATGCAGTCTTCGCCCCCTGCAACTGCGAGTACGGTGATTCTGGAGGAGCCTCCGGTTCGCCGCTGAAAGTCTCCGGTTCATGCGCGGCTGTTAGAGCCGATGCATGTGTTCGCGCCGCAGGGGACGCCACGGTACTGGCGGTAACCTGCGGAGGTCCTGCCATTTTGATAGCGGCCTCCGCATGTGGCTTTTGTCGTTTGGCCGTTTGCCGCGCTGCGGCTGAGGACGCCGAGCGCTCTACCATTGACGGAGGAGACGCCGGCGGCAGAGATATCTCTTGCGGCCGGGTGGGGGGTGTACGGCTGTCCGCGGACTCCGCAGCCAAGTCGCTTTTCGTGTCGGCAGATGACGAGACTGCGGTGGAAGCCTCGGACTGTCGCGGTGCGACCGACACCACCTCGAGGGCTTTGGGCGTAATTGCCGTCCGGCCGTTTGGCAGCGTGGCCGCAGAGGAAGTCGGACTGCCAGGAGTGGCATTCGCTGCTGCCACCGTCTCGGGGGATGCCCGTTTTTCTTCCGTAGTCGGGGCGGGAGGCAGGGGCTGAGCCGCCGGCGACGGCCTGTCCAGCTCGTCCACCCGAGCGCGCAGCCGTGAAATCTCCGCACGCAGCTCCATGATGACTCCCGAAGTGGTAACCGACTGGTGATCCGTCGGAATAGGGTGCCGGAGGAAAATCCCTGCGGTGAATGCGGCGATGAAGCCGACAAGCGCGCCTGCAAGAACGAACGCTTTCTTGCGGCCCGCGTTGTTATTCGCCGATGCCGTCGAACTCTTCGAGGCCTGTATTCCTTCTGGTTCGCGCGCTCCCCCGGGTTCCTGCGAACCCAATGCCGCCGACTTCCTGACGGGGGTGGCATCGTCGCAAAGCTCCCTGCGCCATTCCAGTACTGACTGCGGTCGGTCCTTCTCTGCGAATCTCAATGCGTGATCGATGGCAGCGAGAAATCGAGCAGAGTAGCGGCTTCTTCCGATCACGGTCGCGGGAACGAGAATGTCGCGGGTGCTGCCCAGTATGCCCTGGCTTCGCTCGATGGCATCGATAGGGGGTATTCCCGCCACCGCTCTATACATCGTCGCGCCAAGAGCGTAGATGTCCGTCCACGGTCCCTGCTGTCCGCCGCTCGCGTAATACTGTTCCAGGGGCGCATACCCTGGCGACACGAGAATGGTAATTGTTTGCGTGCGTCCGACCGATTGCCGTGCGGCACCGAAGTCGAGCAGGACTGGGCTGCCGTCGTTGCGTACGTATATGTTCGCGGGCTGTATGTCGCGATGGATGAACCCGGCCGCGTGTACGAGCGCGAGCCCATCCAGCAGTGGCAGCAGGATCCGCAACAATTCTGCTTCGCTTAGCGTTTTTCGCCTGTCAAGTATGTCGCGTAGATTTTCACCGTCCTCATATTGCATTGCCATGTAAGCGGTATTGCGTGCCTCGAATATGGACAGCACGCGGACGATGTTGGGGTGGTCAAATCGGGCAAGCGTGCGTGCCTCGCCGATGAACCTGCTGAGTCCGAATCGATAACGCTCGAGATCGGCGTCGGAGCGCGGCTGCACCGTGCCGTCTGCCTCGCGGACTGCAAACTCTGTGGGTAGGTACTCCTTGATGGCGACAAGCTGGTGCAGGTTGGTGTCGTGTGCCAGGTAGGTGATACCGAAGCCACCCTGACCCAGGACACGCTTGATCTCGTACCAGTGCACCAACTGCCCTGGTTTCAAGGCGTCGCGACGGACTTTATCGGTCATGGACAACCGTCTCTGCTGCCTAGGGACGCGGGACCCCGAAGCACACAGCTTCCTATATGTTAAGGATAGGAAGCGGTCCTCGCCGGTCAAGGCGGGCCATCTCAGGCGGCTGACTCTTGACGCCAGGAAGCGACCGGAAGCCAGTGGGGCATCGAATGCTGCCCCAGACACCTGGCCTCCGACCCCTTGGACTAAGTCGTAACCGCACGGTAAGCGACCTGTAAGTTGCCCGCAACTCGAGGAAGCACGTTACTTAGAACAACAGGACGTGATGCTATCGGCACTCGGTGCCGAACCGCCCGGAGGGCCGATCGATGATGTTACTGCACTGCAGGAGAACGGCGATCCTCGCCGCCGAGGCCGCAACTATGGATACGGTGACTCTGGTCTTGCCCGGATACCCTGGGGACAGCGCTGGCAGACGAGCTCAGGCGCCGCGAGCTGCCCGATACCAGAAGGATTGAATTGACGCGTTCAACTGACACAGGGGATGAACGTATGACGATGATGACCGGTGTCTGGCGACAATTGGATCTTCCGGTGGTGACAATTAGTTTTGCCGGTTAGCCGTAAC
>JAWLAN010000011.1:0-158816 GCA_041395385.1 Gammaproteobacteria bacterium | reverse complement strand
GCGTGCGGCCCAAGGCCATGACCGTGGCCACCATCCTGGCCGGCCTGCTGCCGATCCTGCTTGGCGAGGGATCGGGCTCGGAGATCATGAGCCGCATCGCCGCGCCCATGGTCGGCGGCATGATCACGGCGCCGCTCATCTCGATGCTGGTCATCCCCGCCGCCTACCGCCTGATGCGCGGGCGATCGGCGTCCGGTTCAACCGAGGGGTCCCCCTATGAAATCAAGACATCCACCTGATCACCACCCGGGTCATGCCGCCGGCGGCGGGCCGCCGGATACACATGCATCCGGCGGGCACGGGTCGCCCGCGGACGCATCTGGCGGTCTGATCGACCCGGTGTGTGGCATGGCGGTGAGCGATCGATCCGAATACCGGCATCGTCACGATGGCCGTGTCTACACCTTCTGCAGCCCGCATTGCCGGGCGAAGTTCCAGGCCGCCCCGCAACGATATCTCACGCGCGTCGACGCCGTGTCGCCACAGCCCGGCGATGACATTGCGCCGGGCACCACGTACACCTGCCCCATGCATCCGGAGGTCCGGCAGGATCGGCCGGGCAACTGTCCGAAGTGCGGTATGGCGCTGGAGCCGGAACTGCCCGTCGTGGAGGAACGCGGCGATGCGGAGCTGCGCGACCTTGGCCGCCGGTTCTGGTACACGCTGCCCCTGACGGCAGCCGTCACGCTGCTGGCCATGATCGGCCATCGGGCCGGTTGGCCGGCGATGTCGCGGCAGAGCTGGCTCGAGATGGCGCTGGCCACGCCGGTCGTGCTCTGGGCGGGATGGCCGTTCTTCAGGCGCGGCTGGCAGTCGGTGCGGCACCGCAGTCCCAACATGTGGACTCTGATCGGCCTCGGGACGGGCGCGGCCTTCCTGTACAGCGTCGTCGCCACTGTCGCCCCCGAGGTCTTCCCGCCCTCGTTCATGTCGATGGGCAGGGTCGCGGTCTATTTCGAGGCCGCGGCGGTCATCATATCGCTGACGCTGCTGGGGCAGGTGCTCGAGCTGCGGGCTCGCTCGCAGACCTCCGCGGCCATCCGGGCGCTGCTTGGACTGGCGCCGAAGACCGCGCGACGCATCCGCGAGGACGGCAGCGAGGAGGACGTACCGCTGACGCACGTTCACGTCGGCGATCTGCTGCGGGTCCGCCCGGGCGAGAAGGTACCGGTCGACGGCGTCGTGATCGAAGGCAGCAGCGCGGTCGACGAGTCCATGCTCACCGGCGAGCCGATCCCGGTCGGCAAGCGCGGCGGCGACAGGCTGATCGGCGCGACCCTGAATACGACCGGCGCATTCATCATGCGCTCGGAGCGGGTGGGTGCCGCGACGATGCTCGCCCAGATCGTGCAGATGGTGGCGCAGGCGCAGCGCTCCAAGGCCCCGATGCAGCGTCTGGCCGACGTGGTCGCCGGCTACTTCGTGATTGCCGTGGTCGGTATCGCGGTGCTCGCGTTCTTCGGCTGGGGACTGTTCGGGCCCGAACCGAGCTGGGTACACGGCCTGGTCAACGCCGTGTCGGTGTTGATCATCGCCTGTCCGTGCGCGCTGGGTCTGGCCACGCCGATGTCGATCATGGTGGCCAGCGGGCGCGGCGCGACGCTGGGCGTGCTGTTCAAGGACGCCGCGGCCATCGAGCATCTGCGCAGGGTCGACACGCTGATCGTCGACAAGACCGGCACCCTGACGGCCGGCCGCCCGGTGTTCGAGCGGGTGATCGCCGCCGGCGGCAACGAGGAGGACGAGGTGCTGCGCCTCGCGGCCACCGTCGATCAGGGCAGCGAGCATCCGCTCGCCGCCGCGATCGTCGCCGCCGCGCGCGAACGCGGCATGCCGCTGCGGAAGGTCGAGGGGTTCGAGTCCGGCACGGGCATCGGCGTGCGCGGCACCGTCGACGGCCACGCCGTCGCACTGGGCAATCTCACCCTGATGGGTCAGCTCGGCGTCGACGTCTCGGAACTTGCGTCCGCCGCGGAGAGCGCGCGCGCGACCGGCGCGAGCGTCATTTACCTGGCGCGCGAAGGGCGTCTTGCCGGGCTGGTGGTCGTCTCCGATCCCGTCAAGCCGAGCACGCCCGAGGCCATGGCGCTGTTGCGGCGCACCGGCCTGCGGGTAGTCATGGCGACCGGCGACGGGCTGGCGACGGCACGCGCCGTCGGCCGGGCGCTGCAGATCGGGGAGATCCACGGCGAGGTGAGACCGGCCGACAAGCTCGCACTGGTGGAGCGGTTGCAGCGCGACGGCCGCGTGGTCGCCATGGCGGGCGACGGGATCAACGATGCGCCGGCGCTGGCGCAGGCCGACGTCGGCATCGCCATGGGAACGGGGACCGACGTGGCCATGCACAGTGCGCAGGTCACGCTGGTCAAGGGCGATCTGCGCGCCATCGCCGTCGCCCGCGCCTTGTCGGTCGCGACCGTGGCCAACATGAGGCAGAACCTGACGTTCGCGTTTCTCTACAACGCGCTCGGCATCCCGATCGCGGCCGGTGTGCTGTACCCGCTGACCGGCTGGCTGCTCTCGCCGATGCTCGCGGCGCTGGCGATGAGCCTGAGCTCGGTATCGGTCGTCGGCAATGCGCTGCGTCTGCGCGCGGTGAAACTGGGGGGGCTGACCGGCGGATGAGCGCTGGTGCGCCGGGGGGGGATCGCGAGCGATCCGCGCCCGGCACGCTACCAGGCGCCCGACAACACCCTGCGGTATTCCTCGGCGTCGAAACCGACGAGCAGCTGCTCGCCGTGTTCGAGCACCGGCCGGCGGATGACGCTGGGTAGCTCGAGCATCAGCGCCAGTGCGCGCTTCTCATCGAGCGCGGCTTGCCGTGCCGGCGGCAGCTTCCGAAAGGTCGTGCCGCGGGTGTTGAGCAAGGTCTGCCAGCCCACGCGCTCGACCCACGCCCCCAGCCTGCCGGCGGGAACGCCGAGCTTCTTGTAGTCGTGAAACGCGTAATCCACCTTGTGGGCGTCGAGCCAGGCAAAGGCCTTCCTCATCGTGTCGCAGTTGCGGATCCCGTAGATGATCGTCATGGACTGGGACCGACTCCTCCAGATGGGGCGAGCGCACCGCGCTAGGGCGCGTAGGTGAAGTCCGTACCGGCGGGGCAGAGGCGCTGAAAACGCCGATCCGTGAACTCGGCGCCGTTACGGTCCTCGGACCCGGGCTCGCTGGCGCGCTCGAAGACCTGCTGCTTGAGTAGGCGGCCGGCATCGTCGCGCACGTACCAGGCGAGCTCGCGGCCCTGCAGCACGAACAGGGCCGGCTCGGATCGCTGGTCGGGAAACTCCCCGGTGCGGGCCCAGTAGATGTCCTCGCCGACGCGCGCATGGATCCGGCGGCCCTCGACGCGGCCGACGACATTGCCCCCCAGCAGTTTGCCGGCGCCCACGCCCTCGGACCACTCTCCGCAGACGACGCGGCCGTACTGCCGCAGCGCGAGCGTGGTCGTGCCCTCCAGCTCGTGGTCGCGGGCGACGGTCGTGGTGCTGCGCCACACGCCTTCGAAGCGGGAAGCGGCGGCCGTCGCCTGCGGTGGCAGCAGCGTCGCGACGATGCCCAGGCATGCCGCCGCGAAGGTCATTGGAAAGGCAATACGCATGGCGGCGTGGTCGTGGCGGCGGTATCCGGGGGCGCGGGCAGTGCGCCGGTGAGTGGCTCGATGGGCTGGCGGCGCGCCGTCGGCCATGTCGCCGCCAATCTAGCCGAGCGGCGGCCCCGGTCGCAACGCCGCGTCCCGCGGAATGTGTTTTAAGGCTGGTTTCATCCTCCGGGTCCAGGATGGCCTGCGCCATTTGGGCATCGACGTATACGACGGAGGACGTTCGGAATGAAACACATCATCGCGATGGGCCTCTCCCTGCTGCCGCTCGCCTCGCCGGCGGCCGAGCCGCAGCCCGATCTGCTCGCGCGTTACGCGCAGCAGGCGGTCCGGGAGGATCCCTCGTTCAACGGCTTTTCCGCCGAGCGCGGGCGAACGCTCTTTACGACCGGGCATCCGCACGGCGAGGACCCGGCGATGGCATGCACGTCCTGCCACACCGCCGACCCGCGCGGCGCGGGCGAGCACCGGCGCACCGGCAAGCGGATCAAGCCGCTCGCCCCCAGCGCGAACCCCGAACGGTTGAGCAATGCCTACAAGGTCGAAAAGTGGTTCACCCGCAATTGCCAGGACGTGCTGCAACGGCAGTGCACGGCGCTCGAGAAGGGCGACGTGATGACCTGGCTGCTGTCCATAAAGTGAGGACGTCATGCGCAAGAAGATGCTGATTGGTTCGTTGATCATGGGCGCCGGTCTCGGTCTGGGCTGGCTCGTCACCGGCGTGGGCGAGCTGCGTGCCGAGGAGGACGAGGAGCGCGGGCAGAGCTACGAGCGCGAACACGGTGGGGAGGATGAGAGCTGGCGCGCCCCCGAGGCGGGGCCCGGAGGGGACTTGTACACGAGCGAGTGCGGCGGTTGTCACGTGCCCTATCCGCCGAGCCTGCTCGGCGCGAAACAGTGGGCCGTCATCATGACCCGCCTGAACGATCACTACGGCGAGAGCGCGACCATGACGCCGGAGACGGCGCGCATCCTGGCCGCCTACCTGCAGGCGAATGCCGGCAGGGAGGATGGTTCCGGTGCGGGGGCGACGTACGGGGAGCTGCCGCGCATCACCACGTCAGCCTGGTTCCGCGACGAACACGAGGAGATCGGAACGGAGGTCTGGAAGCGCGAGTCCATCGGCAGCGCGGCAAACTGCGGGGCGTGCCACCGCGGCGCCGAGCAGGGGATCTACGACGAGGACGGGGTCCGCATCCCGCGTTGACGGCGGCGCCGGTTGCGGGAACGACAGCCGGCGCTATTTCCCTTGCACGCCGACGGTGAAGGTCTTCAGCACACGCCAGTCGCCGGTCTCGATCTGCATGTACCACTGGCCGGCCGGCAGCTCCGGCATGGCGGCGAAATATTCGCCGCCGGCGGCGCGCTCGAGCACGACGTCGCAATCGAAGCCCGCGCGCGTGGAATGCATCAGCCGCGCGTGCAGCGAGGCCGGCAGGGCGGCGGCGTCGCGGGCGTGCATCCGCACGGTGGCGGTGCGGGCGGTCGGATCGACCTCGACGTCGGCGTCGATGGCCAGCGCGGCGGCGCGCTCGTCGCGCTCCAGCACGCGATTGATCTCCAGGCCCTTCTTGTAATAGTCGTCGGTGACCAGGCCGTCGTCGGAGACGATGGCCAGGCGCAGCGTGTAGAACCCGGCGACCACCGCCGCGGCGGGCAGCAATGCCACCAGCCAGGCATAGGGTTCCCGGTACCAGGGCGTGACGATCGTGTCCTTCTGCTGCATGGCTCTATCTCTCTGGTGTCGGTCCGAGGAAGCGGGCTTCCGCCTCGTCGTGCAGATCCGGTTTGTCGATAGCCGTAATCCGGAAGGTGACCTTCGAACTCCGTTGCTCCAGGACGTCGGCATTGGCGCGCAGGCGCGCCACCACGCTCTGGACCGCACCGGCGTCCACGGAGATCTTCGTGGATTCCGTGTCCAGTATCAGGTCGTCGATACCGTCCGCGCTGACGGTGAAGGCGTGCGCGACGTTGTCCATGTTGATGACGTTCAGGGTATAGACGTTCTCGATGAGCCCTTCGTTGGTCTCACGGAAGAGCTGGTTGCGGTCGCGGATGACGTCGAGTTCCAGCGGCACGCGGATGGCGACGGCATAACCCAGCGCGGCGATGATGGCGAGCAGGATTGCGCCGTAGACGTAGATGCGCGGACGCATGATCTGGGTCGGCTCGCCGGCCAGGGCGTTCTGCGTGGTGTAGCGGATGAGACCATGGGCGTAGCCCATCTTGTCCATGACGTCGTTGCAGACATCGATACACGCGGCGCAGCCTATGCACTCGTACTGCAGGCCGTCGCGTATGTCGATGCCGGTGGGGCAGACCTGGACGCACATGGTGCAGTCTATGCAGTCGCCGAGCCCCTCGCGCATCGCGTCCACACCGCGCTTGCGGGCGCCGCGCGGCTCGCCGCGTTTCTCGTCGTAGGAAATGACGAGCGTGTCGCCGTCGAACATGGCGCTCTGAAACCGCGCATAGGGGCACATGTACTTGCACACCTGTTCGCGCAGGAAGCCGGCGTTGCCCCAGGTGGCGAAGCTGTAGAACAGCATCCAGAACGTCTCCCAGGGCCCGAGATCGAAGGTGACCAGACGTTGGTAGAGTTCCCTGGCCGGCGTGAAGTAGGCGACGAAGGTGAAGCCGGTGAAGAGCGCGAACGCCACCCACAGGAAGTGCTTGGCAAACTTGAGGCGGAACTTGCGCATCGACATCGGCGAGCGGTCCAGCTTCATCTGCTGCAGCCGATCGCCCTCTATCCAGTGCTCGATCCAGAGGAAGGTCTCCGTCCATACCGTCTGCGGGCAGGCGAAGCCGCACCAGAGGCGCCCGGCCAGGGCGGTGAAGAAGAACAGGCTCAGGCCCGCGATGATGAGCAGCGCGGCGAGAAAGATGAAATCCTGCGGCCACAGCGTCAGGCCGAAGATGTAGAACTTGCGCGCGGGCATGTCGAGCAGCACCGCCTGGCGCCCGTTCCACGTGAGCCAGGGCAGCACGTAGTAGATGCCGAGCAGCAGGAAGACCGTGGCGACCCGCAGGCCGGCGAACAGGCCGTGCACCTCGCGCGGGTAGATCTTCTGCCGCTTTTCGTAGAGTGACTGCTGGACCTCGTCGACTGAAACCGTTGCCGTGGGTTTCAACTGACCGCCATCAAGAGACTTGTTCACGGGTCGCAGCGCTCACGGCTGGCGTTTCCACGTCGCGCCGTCGGGGGTAGAGGAAAAACAGGCAGAGCAGGCCGGAGGAGGCGGTCAGCAGCCAGAACAGGAAAAAACCCACCGTGTACGCGGCGGTGCGGCCGAGCTCCGGGAAGTCCACGCAGGCCTTCAGCTCCATCGGGTCGATGGCGGCGAAGAACACCATGGTCGCCACGCCGGCCATCAGAAAGGTCAGCCACAGCGCGGCCAGCAGCCGATACGGCCCGGGCACATATCCAATGTCTTCCACCACCGGTTTCATCTGCGAGTTCCAGTTGCGGTCCGTCCGACAAAATACACCTCATCCCAACCTATGGAAACCGCCCGGCGCGGTGTGTACTCGGCCGGCGCCGGCGATGATCGATGAGACGGCCCGGCGGAGTGGCGCACCCCGCCGGGCCGGGCAGGACCACCGTGGGTGGTGGTTCGAAACCGGCTCAAGGACTGACCGCCTGCGTCCCGTCCTGGTGCGTGAGGCTGTAGACGTAGGCCGCGAGCAGGTGCACCTTGGCCTCGCCGAGGAACTCCTTGTGCGCGGGCATGCGGCCCTGGCGACCGCCGATGATCGTTTCGCGCACGCGCTCCTGCGATCCCCCGTACAGCCAGATGTCGTCGGTGAGGTTCGCCGCGCCGAGCGCCGGGATGCCCTTGCCGTCGGCCCCGTGGCAGGCCACGCAGTTCTGCGTGAACACCTCCTTGCCGCGTGCCGCCACGGTCGCGTCGACCGGCCGGCCGCTCAGGCTCAGCACGTACTCGGAGACGTCGTTGACCTTCTCCTCGCCGAGCAGCTCGCCCCACGGCGGCATGACGCCCTGGCGGCCGTTGAGGATGGTCTCCCGGATCTGCTCGGGCGCGCCGCCCCACAGCCAGTCGCCGTCGGCCAGGTTCGGATAGCCGCGCGCGCCGCGCGCGTCGGCGCCGTGGCACTGGATGCAGTAAGTCGCGAACAGGCGCTTGCCGACGGTGATCGCCTCGGGGTTGGCGGCCAGCGCCGGGATCTCCTGGCCGGCGAACCTCTCGAAGAGCGGGCCGTACTTGGCATCGGCGGCCGCGATCTCCGCGTCGTACTGTTTGTACTGCGTCCACTTCTTCAGGCCTTCGAACACCGGCAGGCCGGGATAGAAGATCAGAAACACCGCGCCCCACGCCACGGTGAGATAGAACATGTTGAGCCACCAGCGCGGCAGCGGGTTGTTGTATTCCTCCAGATCCTCGTCCCAGACGTGGCCCATCGTCTCGACCTTCTGACCGGCCGAGCGCCCGGAGTACCGCCAGGCGAAATAGCCGCACCAGAGGACGCCGATCACCGAGGGGATGGTGATGAACCACTTCCAGAAATCGGAAGTAAAATCGAAACCGCTTAAATCAGGCATTGTTCTTCTCCTTGCCGGGCGTCGCACTCGCGGGCGGCGCGTCGTCGTCGTCGAGCGGGATGCGGGCGGCGGCATCGAAGCGGGCCTTGCTGCGGGAGTCATATGCCCACAGCACGATGCCCACGAAGATGACCAGCACCATGACGGTGAATACGGAGTGTATGATCGAGAAGTCCATGGTCGTCACCTCCGGGTCTTCACCGCCGTGCCCATCGACTGCAGGTAGGCGATCATGGCGTCCATCTCGGTCTTGCCTTCCAGCCCGGTCTTCGCGGCGGCGAGATCCTCATCCGTGTAGGGATGACCGAACGCGTTCTTCAGCACCGTCATCTTCTTGACCGTGAGCTCCGGATCGACCATGGCGTCGGCCAGCCACGGGTAGCCGGGCATGATCGATTCCGGCACCACGTCGCGCGGATTGATCAGGTGCGCGCGGTGCCACTCGTCGGAATACCGACCGCCGACCCGATGCAGGTCCGGCCCGGTGCGCTTGGATCCCCACTGGAAGGGCCTGTCGTAGACGAACTCCCCGGCCAGCGAGTAGTGGCCGTAGCGCTCGGTCTCCGCCCGGAACGGACGGATCATCTGCGAGTGGCAGACATAGCAACCCTCGCGGACGTATACATCGCGCCCGGCGAGCTCGAGCCCGGAGTAGGGTTTCAGGCCCTGCACCGGCTCGGTGGTGGAGTGCATGAAGAACAGCGGCACGATCTGCACCAGGCCGCCAATGCTGACCGCAAAGACGATCAGCACGATCATCAGCCCGATGTTCTTCTCTATCTTTTCGTGAGCAATCATGATTGCCTCATCTCCTCAATGCGCCATCTGCGGAGCCAGCACGGGCGCTTCCACCGGCTTGGCGCCCGCGATGGTACGCCACAGGTTGTAGGTCATCACCAGAGTTCCGGCCAGGAACAGCGCGCCGCCGAGGAAGCGAATGACGTAAAACGGATGCATCGCCTCGACGGTCTCGATGAAGCTGTAGGTGAGCGTGCCGTCGTCGTTGACCGCGCGCCACATCAGGCCCTGCATGATGCCCGATACCCACATCGAGGCTATGTACAGCACGATGCCGATGGTGGACGTCCAGAAATGCAGTTCGACCAGCTTGAGGCTGTACAGCTCGCGGCCGAACAGGCGCGGGATGAGGTAGTACAGGCAGCCCATCGTCACCAGGGCGACCCAGCCGAGCGCGCCGGAGTGCACGTGGCCGATGGTCCAGTCGGTGTAGTGGGACAGCGCGTTCACCGTGCGGATCGACATCATCGGACCCTCGAAGGTCGACATGCCGTAGAACGACACCGACACAATCATCAGGCGCATCACCGGATCGGTGCGCAGCTTATGCCACGCGCCGGAAAGCGTCATGATGCCGTTGATCATGCCGCCCCAGGAAGGCGCCAGCAGGATGACCGACATCACCATTCCCAGCGACTGCGTCCAGCCCGGCAGCGCGGTGTAGTGCAGGTGATGGGGGCCCGCCCAGATGTAGGTGAAGATGAGCGCCCAGAAGTGGACGATCGAGAGGCGGTAGGAGTAAACGGGCCTGCCGGCCTGCTTGGGGATGAAGTAGTACATCATCCCGAGGAAGGCGGCGGTCAGGAAGAAGCCCACGGCGTTGTGACCGTACCACCACTGCACCATCGCATCCTGCACGCCGGCATAGGCCGAGTAGGACTTCCACAGCGTGACCGGCACGACGGCGCCGTTGAAGATATGCAGCAGGGCAATGGTGAGGATGTAGGCGCCGAAGAACCAGTTGGCGACGTAGATGTGCTGGACCTTGCGCTTCATGATGGTCCCGAAGAAGACGATGGCATAGGCGACCCAGACCAGCGATCAGCAGATCGATGGGCCACTCGAGTTCGGCGTACTCCTTGGATTGCGTCATGCCGAGGGCAGCGTGACGGCCGCCAGCACGATGACCAGCTGCCAGCCCCAGAAGGTGAAGGCGGCGAGCCTGTCGGAGATCAGCCGCACGTGACAGGTGCGCTGCACCACGTAGTACGAGGCCGCGAACAGGGCCGATCCGCCGAACGCGAAGATGACCGCGTTGGTGTGCAGCGGCCGCAGCCGGCTGAAGGTGAGCCATGGCAGGTCGAAGTTGAGCGCCGGCCAGGCGAGCTGCGCGGCGATGAGCACACCCACCGTCATTCCGACGATCCCCCAGATGATCGCCATGATGGCGAACTGCCGCACCACCGTATAGTTGTAGGTTTCGTTAGTGGCCATTCGGCCCTCCTCTCGTCAAATAACCAGTTTCCTCGACCGCGGCGGGACAGGGGCGGCATGGCTGCCGCCCCTGTCTGCGCATCTCCGCCCGAATCGTAACGCCGTCAGCGTCAGAAGCCGATACCCAGATACGCGCCCGCTGTCCAATAGTCGTTGGAAGGCTCGTTGAACTCCAGGCCCGCGGCCTGCAGGGCCTGGATCGTCGCCTGGGACATGTCGTAGTCGGGGTTCGTCAAGCCGGCAGCAAGGTGATAGCGGACGTCGGCGCCCAGCTTGATGCCAGGAATGATCTCGTACTCGGCGCCGCCGGCGAACTGCGCGCCGACGTCGAGGTACGCGGAGCTGTCCGACGGGGGGCTGATGACGCGGAAGTCGAGGCCGACTGGTATGAGCCAGGGCTGGAACTTGCTGCCCTGCATGAACTTCAGCTTCGGAGAGGCACTGACCGTCAGTTGGCTGATGTTGTTGTCGCCAACGATGCCGCAGCCCGCGAGGTTGCCCGGAGTGCCCGTGAGCGCGTCCAGCGCGAGCGCGCATTCCGCGGAGGGCACCACCAGCCAGGTACTGCCGGAGCTGATATGGCTGAACTCGACCATCAGTTCTGCATCGACGCCGACGGTCGGGAGCAGGCCCCACGTATCCGGCGAGAGCTCGAAATCGAAGCCAGCGCCCGCATACCAACCGCTGTCCTCGTCGTTCAGCGTGTCAGGCGCCCCGCCGAGGAGCGCGTTGGCGCCGTAGATGTCCGTAAAGGCACCACCGCCCCGATCGTCGGTCAGCTGCGCAAGGCCGCCGCGGAAGAAGATCATGTTGCCGGGGCGCTTGGCCTGCATTGCGGGGGCCGCCTCGACCTTGGCGACGCGATCCTCCAGGGTCTTAACCGGCGCCTCGACGGCCGTGACGCGGCTCTCCAGGCTCTGCACCTGCTGCGTCTGCGCGGGCTCGGCGGCCTGCGTGGCCTTCAGCTCCTGGCGCAGCGCGGCCATCTCGGCCTCAAGCTGCATCAGTTTCCTTTCCAGATCGGCAGTTGAAGCGGCGCCCGCGGTCGTGCTCGCGGCAAGCAGCGCCGATGCGATGGCCATGGTCAACGTGTTCTCCTTGAATTGCATAAGAGTCCCCTTCGTGGTTGCAAATGTCTAAGTGGAGTTTCGACTGAGTGCTGAAGAAAACGGAAACCGGCGGTCAGCGAGCCTTCGCATCGCCTTCCGGCGCGGCCGGGACGAGGGGAACGACCGGCCTCATCCCTTTGAACGCGGCGTCGTTCCGGCAGAAGCTCAGGTCGACCTGCGCAGCGCGTGAGCTGAGCGCCTTTTCGCAGACGGCGGTTTCGCCGCAACCCTCGCAGGCGCGGATGTGCCTTTCTATCTCGACGACCGGGTGGCGGTGCAGGTACTCCTCCGCGTCGATCCCGCGGCGCTCCAGCATCCGGAACAGGCGCAGCCGCTTGACGCGTTCGACGAGCGCCCGGCGGAACTGACGGCCGGTGTGGAAGTTGGCGAGGATGGCGTAGCTCATCCGGGAGGCGACGTAGGCGGCCATCAGGGCGACGCCGGCGACGACGAGGACGCTCAATACGTTCATATGACAGGGGATCCGGCGTTCTTGGAGCTTTTTCGTTGAGTGCAACTGTATGCAGGGGGGGGTGGGAAAGGCTTGATCTGGATCAAAACCGGCCGGGAGGTGAAATTGCGGGTGTCCGCAAACGACTTGCGTGGAACCCGCAATCGTCGCAGGATCCACAAAATATGGGGGCATTCAGGGGAGAGACACGCAACGCCATGAGCACCGCCGCCGACGCACTCACCGAAGACGCTCGCATCGTGGCCCAGCCCGCCGCGCTGGACATCTGGGACAAGAAGTACCGGCTCAAGGACCGGCAGGGTGTGCCCATCGACAGGAACGTCGACGACACCTGGCGGCGGATCGCCCGCGCGCTGGCCGAGGTGGAATCCACCCCGGCGCTGCGTGAGAAGTGGTACGAGCGGTTTTTCTGGGCACTGCGTCACGGCGCGATCCCGGCCGGCCGGATCACCTCCAACGCCGGAGCCGAGCAGTACAAACCTTCCACGTCGACCATCAACTGCACCGTTTCGGGGACCATCCACGACTCCATGGATGACATCCTGAGCAAGGTGCACGAGGCGGGCCTCACCCTCAAGGCGGGTTGCGGGATCGGCTACGACTTCTCGACGCTGCGGCCCAGGGGCGCCCGTCACAGGGGGCGAGGGCACTACCTCCGGTCCGTTGTCGTTCATGGACATCTACGACCGCATGCTTTCACGGTCTCCTCCGCCGGCAGCCGGCGCAGCACAGATGGCGACCTTCGACATCAGTCACCCGGATGTCCTCGACTTCATACGCGCCAAGCGCGAGCATAACCGCCTGCTTCGGACAACCTCTCGCTTGCTCATCACCGATGCCTTCATGCGCGCGGTGAAGGAGGATGCCGAGTGGCCGCTCGCCTTTCCGCTGACGGAGGCGGAGGTCAAGGGCGAGCGCATCGATCTGCACGACAGCCGCGATGTCCTGTGGCGGGAATGGCCGGTCAGCGACAACTACATCGTCGACGCCCAGGGCCTGGTCGCCTGCCGCATCCACCGCCGCATCCGGGCGCGGGCGCTGTGGGATCTCATCATGCGGTCCACCTACGACTACGCCGAACCGGGCTTCATCCTCATCGACCGGGTCAACGAGGAGAACAACAACTGGTTCTGCGAGGACATCCGCGCGACCAACCCTTGCGTCACCGCGGAGACGTGGGTGCACGGCCTCGGACCCGCCGGGTGGCGGATCTCATCGGTGTGTCCTTCGTCGCGCGCGTGGATGGCCGTTATCTGAGCGGTGCCGATGGACTGCTTCAGAACTGCCACCAGGAGATCATTCCGTATCGAGACGCAAGAGAGCTGGCTGCGTCTGACCGGGACCACCGCGTGCGGCGGTGACCCGGTTCCAGCCGTTCCGCAGACTGACACGGAATGGTGCGCGGCGGGCGATCTGATCGCCGGGGATCGATGCTGCTCAACGATCACCTGCGAACGGGTCGACTGGCGGGGCCCCCTTCACGCGCGTGAGCAGGGCTATCTCGCCGGACTCCTGCTCGGCGACGTAAGCGTGTAGTCAAGGCCGATGCGGCGGTGCTGTCGGTCTGGAGTTCATAAAAGAGTGGCGAACGCCGGCGACGATGCCGATCTCGGCGGCGCGGCCGCAGTGATGGCGGAGGCGCTGGCCGCCGCGCGTACCCTGCCGCACCGTTCCGATTTTGCCGGTTGGTGCGAGGTGCGAGGCCGTAACGAGTATCGTCTAAAGCTCGGCGCAATAAGGTCGCTCGCCGAGGAGCTCGGCATGACCCCTGGACAGAAGCGAATCACCGCAGCCATGGAGCGGGGCTCCAGCGAGTTCTGTCGCGGATTCCTGCGAGGCTTCTTCGACGCCGACGGCTCCGTGCAGGGAGACCAGCGCAAGGGGGTGAGCGTACGCTTGGCGCAGTCCGACCTAGACCGGTTGCAGGCGGTCCAGCGCATGCTCCTGCGCGTCGGGATCGCGTCCCGGATTTACACGAACCGGCGCGGCGAGGGCTACACGAGAATGCCGAATGGCAAGGGTGGAAACGCCCTTTACCCGAGCGCGACCCAGCATGAGCTGGTGGTCACGGGGGAGAGCATCGTCCGGTTCCGGGACGAAGTGGGTTTCGCCGACACCGGCAAGGCACGTCGGCTGGATCATGCTCTGAAATCCTACAAGCGGGCCCTCAACCGTGAGCGCTACACGGCTACCGTTGGTTGCGTGCGTGCCGATGGCGCGGAGGACGTCTACGACGTCAACGTCCCCGGTGTCAACGCATTCGACGCCAATGGCCTGCATGCGCACAACTGCGGGGAGCAGCCGTTGCCGCCGTACGGGTCCTGCCTGCTCGGATCGGTGAACCTGACGCGCTTCGTGCGCGATCCGTTCACCGACAAGGCGAGCTTCGACTGGCCGCAGTACCGGGAGCTGGTCAAGGTATTCACGCGCATGCTCGACAATGTCGTGGAGCTGCACGGGCTGCCGCTGGAGCCGCAGGCCGAGGAGATCCGGGGCAAGCGCCGTCACGGCATGGGCTACCTGGGCCTGGGCTCCACGCTCACCATGTTGCGGATGAAGTACGGCGATGCCGAGTCGCTGGCGTTCACCGAGCGGGCCACGCGCGAGATGGCGGTGGCGGGCTGGGAGGTCGGCGTGGAGCTGGCCGAGGAGAAGGGTCCGGCGCCGATCATGAACGAGCACTACACCGTCACGGCCGCGATGCTGCGGCAGCGGCCGGAGCTCGCGCGCGACGGCTGCAAGGAGGGTGACAAGCTCCCCGGCCGCATCCTGCATGCGCGCTACAGCCGGTACATGCAGCGGCTCGCCGGCGTCGTGCCGGACCTGGTGGACAGGATCGCCAGGACCGGGGCGCGCTTCACGCACCACACCTCCATCGCGCCCACCGGGACGATCTCGCTTTCGCTCGCGAACAACGCCAGCAACGGCATCGAGCCGAGCTTCGCGCATCATTACGTGCGCAACGTGATCCGCGCCGGCAAGAAGAGCAAGGACACGCTGGACGTATATTCCTACGAGCTGCTGGCCTATCGCGCGCTGGTCAATTCGAACGCGATGCCCGACGGCGGCGAGCCGGATGCGCAGTTGCCGCCCTATTTCGTCACCGCCAACGACATCACCCCGCTGCAGCACGTGGAGATCCAGGCGGCGGCGCAGAAGTGGGTCGATTCCTCCATCTCCAAGACGGCGAACGTGCCGACGGATTTCCCGTTCGAGGACTTCAAGCACATATACCTGTACGCCTACGAGAACGGGCTGAAGGGCTGCACGACCTTCCGCTTCAATCCCGAGGTCTTCCAGGGCGTGCTGGTGAAGACCGCCGATCTGGAGAACACGCTCTACCGCTTCGTGCTCGAGGACGGCAGCGTGGTGGAGGCGCGCGGCAACGAGGAGGTCGAATACGACGGCGAGACGCACACCGCCGCCAACCTCTACGACGCCCTCAAGGAAGGCTATTACGGCAGATTCTGAGCAATCGACATGGCCAAGAAGATCGACAAGCGAATCATCGACGTGAGCGTGGTGAAGAACGCGCCGCCGGCGGAACCGGCCAAGGCGGAGGCGGCGCCCGAGTCGGCACCGAAGGTCGTGCACATGCACGAGAAGGTCGAGCGGCCCGAGATGCTCATCGGCTCGACCTACAAGATCAAGACACCGCATTCCGACCACGCGCTCTACGTCACCATCAACGACATCGTGCTCAACCCGGGCACGCCGCACGAACTGCGACGGCCGTTCGAGATGTTCATAAACTCCAAGAGCATGGAGCACTTCCAGTGGATCGTGGCGCTGACGCGCATCATCTCCGCCGTGTTCCGCAAGGGCGGGGACGTCACCTTCCTGGTCGAGGAGATGCGATCGGTGTTCGACCCGAAGGGCGGCTACTTCAAGAAGGGCGGCCGCTTCATCCCGTCGCTGGTGGCCGAGATCGGCGATGTGCTGGACAGCCACCTGCGAATGATCGGGTTGCTGCGCGACGACCCGCGCGACGGGGCGCTGCGCCAGCAGCTCGCCGCCAAGCGCGCCGAGTACGAGAAATCGCTGCAGCAGGCCGAAGCCAACGCCCCGAGTGCTCCGACGGCGCCGTGCTCTGCCAGAAGTGCCTGACCAAGGCGATGATCCGCATGGACAACTGCCTGACCTGTCTGAACTGCGGCGAGTCCAAGTGCGGCTGATCGCCGCCTTGTTCACTCCCTGCGCCGCCGCCGCCGCTCTCAGAGCTCTCCGGTCAGGAACTGCGCCCGGCCGTAGCCGAAAGACCAGTCCTCGTCCGTCACGGTGACGAGGTTGACCATGACGTCCGAGGGTGCGATGCCGCAGCGCTTCCCGATCTCCTCGACCGCCAGGCGATAGAACAGCTCCTTCATCTCGCGCGTGCGCGGCCGCGTGGTCACCTGGATGAAGACGAACCGCGACGTGCGCGGTATGTCCAGTCCCGTGTCCTCCATGATCATGCGCGGCGCGGGGTGCTGATGGACGATCTGGTAGCGATCGCGCTCCGGCACCCTGAATGCCGAAACCATGGCGCGGTGGACCGCATCGAGCATCGCCGTCACCTCGGCGTCGGACCAGCCCTCGTAGATGTCGAATCGCAGTAGCGGCATGAAACCCCGTCCTCGCCGGGATGACCGTCTTGTCGAACGCGGAGAAACTTTTCGGCGCCCCCCGTCCCGCGCGGGCCACGGATGCGGCGCCATGCAGGAGAGCGTAATACAAGCGGCGGCCACTTGCGATCCTTGGATGATGCCGAGGTAGCCGGGGCATCCTCGGCGCACAAAAAACCGCGGGCAGGTTTCCCTGCCCGCGGCGTGGTACCAGCGGACGACATCACGGCTAGGGGATGGCTACCTTCGGTCCGCCGAGACGGCCCTGCATGCCCGGGGCGAAGAGATCGCCGCCATTGGGCAGGCACAGGCCGGAGCTCTTGGCGTACCCGGCGGCACCCACGGCCGGCAGCACGAAGGCGATGTCGTCGGCCTTCTTGTCCTTGTTCTTGTCCATGGCGAGGTGGCCGTTTCGCAGCGTCAGCGACGGATGGTCGAACGGCCCGGCGTCGCACTGCACGCGCGTATCGGTCATCGTCAGCATGAACGCCACGATCGCCCCGATCTGGTCGAACTCCTCGACCTCTCCCGCCGGCACGCCATCGGGTATGCCGTCATCCAGCTTGATGTCCCGGACGAAGAAGTCGACATTGGTCCCGAAGTCCGGGCCGGGGTGGACGGGCGGACCCTTGCCCAGCAGACCGGTGCCCGAGGTGTCGCCCGTCACGCCGTTGGCCTCCAGGCTCATGCTGCGCCGGCTGCCGCCACGGGCGTAGAACTCCACGACGCTGCGCAGATCGGCGTAGTTGCCCGAGTGGAAATATGGCGGGGTCAGGCCGACGTTGCGAATCGGCGGCGTCTTGAAGCCGCCATCCACCAGCTCCCGTTCCGTTGAGGCGTCGAACACCAAATTCGACGCGTCGATTGGAATTGGAGGGGCCGGGGGCGGGGGCACGACAACACAGCCAGGGAATATTGGCGTCCCGCCGGGCTCGATGAGGCCACCCGTGGTGCAGCGATTGATGACGGCGGTCGTCGTCGGCGTCGTGGCCGTGGCCGGCGTGATCACGAACGGCGGGTCGACGACGGGATTGACGATGCCGGGCGTGGCGGTCTGCTCGAGCAGGAACATACGCGCCAGCGACAGCGGGTTGCCGTACGGATCGAGGCCGCCGTTGCCGGGGTCGGCGTGCGTCGGCGTGACGCCGACGTTGAAGAAGCCGCGGTCATGCACGCCGCCGCCCAGCTGATGCTGCGGATTGGCCGCGTCGAACGGCGGAGTCAACGGAGGAATTCCGTCGCCCAGCTCGGTGACGAACGAACGCTCCACCGGCGTGTATGGCGTGATCTGGCCCGAGATGAACGCCGCCTCGGATGTCACGGGGAAGACGATGCCCGTGGCGGCCGTGGGATTGGCGAACGGACCATGACAGGTCCCGCAGGCCGGGTTGCCCGTGACGCGCGGGTTGCCGAAACCGACGAAGAGCGCGAAACCCTTCACCTCCGCATCCGTCAGCCCGTAATCCGTCGGCACGGTGCTCGCGGTGGGATCGACGGGGTTACAGCGTATGTTCGGAATGGAGATCGGAAGCCCTGGCGTCGGGGGTGGGGGCACGGTGGTGGGACGGCAGCTCGCGAACCAGTCGTCGAAGCGGCTCTGATCGGAGATGAGCATCCGCTCGTACATCATGATCGAGATGCCCCAGAACATCGAGAAGTTGATCTCCGCCTGGGTATAGCCCTTGGGGTCCTTCTTGAGCTTGCCGTCGACGATCTTGAACTTGCCGGGCGCCGCCCAGTACCGCGGCTCGAAGGCCTTCTTGATGAGCGCCACGTAGCTGTGCTGGCGCTTCAGACCGTAGCCATACGGATTGGCGTAAGGTCCAAGCACGCTGTCGGTCGTGGCGACCTTCTGCTTGTGCAGAGGCGCGGAGAGCAGCAGCTTGCGGCCGACGTCCGGGAAGGTGCGGCCGTCGCAGGACATCTCCAGGGCGCTCAACGGCGGCCCCACGGCCTGCGAGGCCAGGCTCGCATTGCGGATCTGCAGGTAGCCGAGCTGCGGCTTGTAGGTGGCGTCGAGAATGATCAGCCGCTTGTTGGGATCGCCCTGGATATCGCGCAGGCCGAAAACGCCGACGCCGTTGAAGACGTTGTTGGCGCGGCCGTCCCAGAAGTTGCTGTGGAAGAACGCCGCGTTGATCGTGGTCGGCGTGTTGCGCGGCTCCACCTGGCGGGCGGGGTACTTGCCCGCGTGGAAGATGGTGGCGTCCGGCTTGGTGCAGCTCTCCTTGCCGGCCTTGCCGCCCTTTCTCTTGATGCGGTTGAACTCCGTGTCGTACGAACCCGAAGAGGAGACGACGTCGTTGGTGGTGGTGATGAGGTCGGAGTTCCGGTCCTTGTAATCCACGAGCTGGTGCAGCGGGAAGTCCGCCTTCTGCAGCACGTAGTTCGAGTCCGCTTTCGCGCCCGAGGCCATGTAGCCGGGTTGAACGGTGCCCGTGTCGGAGTGCGTGGAGCCGAATGTCGTGTCGCCACCGGGGGTGAACAGGGCGTCGTTGAAGCCCGGCGAGAGCTGGTTGCGGATTCGGTTGTCGGCACCCGCGCTCATGTGACAGCTCGCGCAGGCCATGCCGTCGCTGCCGGCCTGTTCGTCCCAGAACAGCGCCTTGCCCAATGCGATGGCTGCCGCCTTGTCCCTGATGATGCCGGCGCCCGGTTCGATCTCCGGTATGGCCGGTGGCGTCAGCGCCGCGCTCGCCGGTGGCGGCAGCGCGGCTCCCAGTAACAACGAGGTGAGGAATACTGCGACCTTTTGGCGCATACAGATCTCCTGTCTTCGAACGGGCTGCGTGTAAACAGGATCGATACTCACTCCGTTCGACTCGGAGTAACCGATCCATTTTTCCCGTCGAGATCTGTACCGCGCTGCGACAGTGACGAGGTGCAATGCACCGTCACTGCCTTACGGTTTTCTTATTTTTTTGTGCTGCTCTTGAATCGCATCGGAGTCATCCGATACGACGTGAGTCTTCTCTTCACATTGGACTGAGTAAAGCACATTTGTGGTCGTGATGTGAACACCAGCGCAGAAAGTCTTTGAACCTTCGGTTCGCGTGACGAGGTCATGACGTCAGCCTTCACCAATGCGGCAATCGTTGTCAGAAATATGGCGCGAAGGGGTGCATTCGTGTTGCAATGCCGAAGGCGGCGGGAGGCGTCCGGTAGAACTCATGTGTAGGGCATAATGGCCCGCCCGTCGCGCATCGAAAGCGATCTGCGCACACCCCGAACATGCTGGAAATCGACAATCTTGAATGCACGCGCGGCGACCGCGTGCTGTTCGACGGCCTGCATGCCCGCGCCGAGGCGGGCACGCTGCTGCGCGTCAACGGCCCGAACGGCAGCGGCAAGACCAGCCTGCTCAGGCTGCTCTGCGGCCTCATGCAGCCGACGCATGGCGAGATCCGCTGGCGCGGCGCCCGCATCCGCGATCTGGCCGAGGACTACGCCCGCGATCTGCTGTATATCGGTCATCGCAACGGCGTGAAGGACGACTTCACGGCGCTGGAGAACCTGCATGTCGGCGCCGCGCTCACGGCACGGCGCATCACCGCGCGGCAGGCGGCCGAGGCGCTGGCGAGACTCGGACTGGAGGGCTTCGAAGACGTGCCGGCGCGACACCTGTCGCAGGGCCAGTGCCGCCGCATCGCGCTCGCCCGCCTTTTCCTCGGCGGCGAGGTGCCGCTGTGGATCCTCGATGAGCCCTACACCGCGCTGGACGTGCGGGGCACCGCCGCCCTGAGCGAGCACATCGGCGAGCACCTGCGCGCCGGCAACATCGTCGTGCTCACCACCCATCAGGAGGTGCCGCTGGAGGCGCGGCAGGTGGCGACGATCGAACTCGGCATGAGCGCGCGGAGGCCGCGATGCTGAGCACCTTCCTCGCCGTCATCCGCCGCGACCTGATGCTGGCGTTCCGGCAGCGCATGGACGTCATGAACACGCTGGTGTTCTTCGTGGTGGTGGTGACGATAGTTCCGCTCGGTGTCGGCGCCGATCCGAACCTGCTGCGCGCGATCGCCCCCGGCGTGGTGTGGGTGGCGGCGCTGCTGGCGGCGGTACTGTCGCTGCAGAGGCTGTTCGCGTCCGACTACCAGGACGGCACGCTGGAGCAGATGCTGCTGGCCGGCGAACCGCTGGCCGTGATCGTGCTCGGCAAGGTGGTCGCGCACTGGCTGGTGACCGGCATCCCGGTGACGGTGGTTTCCATACTGCTGGCGTTGATGTTCGACATCGATGAGGACGCGGCGCTGACGCTGTGCCTGTCGCTGGCCGCGGGCACGCCCGTGCTGTCGTTCCTGGGAGCCGTGGGGGCGTCGCTGACGCTATCGTTGCGGGGCGCGGGCGTGCTAATCTCGCTGCTGGTCCTACCGCTGTACATCCCGGTGCTCATCCTCGGCGCGGGCGCCGCGGAGGCCGTGGCCTCAGGGCTCGATGGCACCCCCTATCTGCTGTTGCTGGCGGCACTTTCGCTGCTCGCGATGGTCCTTACGCCATGGGCCATCGCCGCGGCGCTGCGCATCTCGGTGGAGTGAGGCCCGGTACAGGGCGCCGGGGCGCGGAGGTTGGGGGGGCCGGACGTTGCAGAACTTATTCATGAGCGCGCAGACAAGATCGATGGCAGCGGAAGACACCGGTATCCACTGGTACAAGTACTCCGCGCCGCACACCTTCTATCCGCTGGCGGGCCGGCTCATCCCCTGGTTCGCCGGGCTGGCGCTGGTGTTCTGCCTGATCGGCCTTTACATCGGGTTTTTCGTCGCGCCCACCGAGGCGCGCCAGGGTGAGGCGTATCGCATCATCTTCATCCACGTGCCGGCGGCGTGGATGTCCATGTTCATCTACGTCGTCATGGCCTTCTGGGCCGCGCTGGGGCTGGCCTTCAACACGCGCCTGTCCTCCATGATGGCCTCGGCGCTCGCCCCGACCGGAGCGCTGATGACCTTCATCGCGTTGTGGACCGGGGCATTGTGGGGCCGTCCCACCTGGGGTACCTACTGGGTGTGGGACGCGCGCCTGACCTCGGAGCTCATCCTGCTGTTCCTGTATTTCGGATTCCTGGCGCTCGAGGCCGCCATCGAGGACACGCGCCGTGCCGATCGCGCCTGCGCGGTGCTGGCGCTGGTAGGGGTGGTGAACGTGCCGATCATCTATTTCTCCGTGAAGTGGTGGAACACGCTGCACCAGGGCGCCACGGTGAGCCTTGAGTCGGCGCCCAAGATGGCGACGACGATGCTGGCCGGCATGGGCCTGTTGGCGCTGGGCTTCTGGATGTACTGCATCGCCGCGGCGCTGCACCGGGTTCGCAGCATCATCCTGGAGCGCGAGCGGCGCGCCGACTGGGTGCGCGAGGTGTCGTGACGTGAACTGGGGCGGCTGGAGCAATTTCTGGGCGATGGGCGGCTACGCGGGGTTCGTGTGGGGCTCCTACGGAGTGACGCTGCTCGTGCTCGCGCTGGAGGTGTACCTGCTGCGGCGGCGGCGCGCGCGCGCCCTGGCGGCGATCAGGCGGACACGGCATCAGATGGCGAGAGATATCGATGAAAGCACGTCATAAGCGCGGGCTGCTGATCGCGGCCGGCGTGGTAGCGCTGGCGGTGGCCGCAGGGCTGGTGCTGTCCGCTTTCCAGAAGAACTTGGTCTTCTTCTTCACGCCCTCGCAGGTGGTGGCCAGGGAGGTGCCGGTCGGCAAGCCGTTTCGCATCGGCGGAATGGTGGCCGAGCGGAGCCTGCAGCGCCAGCCCGACGGGCTGACCGTGCGCTTCCTGGTGACCGATACCGTCAAGTCCGTGCCGGTCGTGTACACCGGCATCCTGCCGGACCTCTTCAAGGAGGGGCAGGGCGTGGTGGCCCAGGGCAAGGTCGGGGAGGACGGCGTGTTCATCGCCACCGAGGTGCTGGCCAAGCATGACGAGAACTACATGCCGCCGGAGGCCGCCCACGCCGTGGAACAGGCGCAGAATGCGCAGAAGACCTTGATCAGCAACTGAACCGGCGAGGTCTAAGGCGATGGTTCCCGAGATCGGACAACTGGCACTCATCCTGGCGCTGCTGCTCGCGGTCGTGCAGGGCACTCTGCCGATGATCGGCGCGCAGCGTGGAATCATTGCCTGGATGGCGCTGTCACGGCCATTGGCGGCCGGCCAGTTCCTGTTCGTCGCGATCGCGTTCCTCTGCCTGGCGTTGTCTTTCCTCGCCAGCGACTTCTCGGTCTTGAACGTCGCCAGCAATTCGAACTCGCAACTGCCGGCGCATTACCGCGTCGCCGCCACCTGGGGATCGCACGAGGGTTCGATGCTGTTGTGGGTGCTCATGCTGTCGCTGTGGATGCAGGCGGTTTCGATATTCAGCCAGAGCCTGCCGCGCGAGATGCTCGCGCGCGTGCTCTCGGTCATGGGCCTGGTGAGCGTGGGCTTCCTGCTGTTCCTGCTGCTGACGTCGAACCCCTTCGAACGCCTCTCGCCGCCGGCAGCGGAGGGCAACGATCTGAACCCCTTGCTCCAGGACCCGGGCATGGTGGCGCATCCGCCGATGCTTTACATGGGTTACGTCGGTTTTTCCGTCGCCTTCGCCTTCGCGATCGCCGCGCTGCTGGGCGGTCGGCTAGATGCGACCTGGGCGCGCTGGTCGCGGCCGTGGACGACGGCTGCCTGGTGTTTTCTGACCCTGGGCATACTGATCGGAAGCTGGTGGGCGTACAACGAGCTGGGCTGGGGCGGATGGTGGTTCTGGGACCCGGTGGAGAACGCCTCGTTCATGCCCTGGCTGGTGGGCACGGCGCTGGTGCACTCCCTGGCGGTCACCGAGAAGCGCGGCGCGTTCAAGGGCTGGACCGTGCTGCTGGCGATCTGCGCCTTTTCGCTGTCGCTGCTCGGCACCTTCCTCGTGCGCTCGGGCGTGCTGACCTCGGTGCACGCCTTCGCCACCGACCCGGAGCGCGGCCTGTTCATACTCGTGTTCCTGGCGATCGTCATCGGCGGGGCGCTGGTGCTGTTCGCCGTGCGGGCGCCGCAGGTCGGCGGCGGCGGGCGCTTCGCGACGATCTCGCGCGAGTCCTTCCTGCTCGTCAACAACGTCCTGCTGATCGTGGCCGCCGGCTCGGTGCTGCTGGGCACACTGTATCCGCTGGCGCTGGACGCGCTGAGCGGCGGGCAGACCAAGATCTCCGTCGGACCTCCCTATTTCGAGGCCGTGTTCGTGCCGCTGATGAGCCCGCTGGTCTTCCTGATGGGTGTGGGGCCGGTGGCGCGCTGGAAGCAGGCGACGCTGCCGGAGCTGTGGACCCTGTTGCGCTGGGCCTTCGCGGTCAGCCTGGTCTGCGCCGTACTGGTGCCGTTGATCGCCGGCGGCGGCTCCTGGGGCCTGCGGCTCGGCCTGTTCCTCGCCTTCTGGATCTTCGCGGCGACCGTGGTGAGCGCGCGCGAGCGGATCCGCAACTTCCGCGGCGCGCTTCTGGAGCGGCTGGCCATGCAGCCGCGCGCCTGGTGGGGGATGATCCTCGCCCACCTGGGCGTCGCGGTGTTCGTCGTCGGCGTGACGGTAGTGGGCACCTACGAGACCGAACGCGACGTGCGCATGGCGATCGGCGATACCGTCGAGATGGGCGGCCATACGTTCCGCTTCGACGGCACCACCGCGGTGACCGGACCGAACTACAGGGCGGCACGGGGCACCGTCACCGTGCTGCGCGACGGCCGCGAGATGCTCACGCTGCACCCGGAGAAGCGCACCTACAACGCCAGCGGCATGGCCATGACCGAGGCCGCGATCGCCACCGGCCTGCTGGGCGATCTGTACGTCTCGCTGGGCGAGCCCATCGATGCGCGGAGCTGGAGCGTGCGCGTCTACCACAAGCCGTTCGTGACCTGGATCTGGGCCGGCTGCGTGCTGATGGCCTTCGGCGGACTGCTGGCGCTGACGGACCGCCGCTACCGGCTGCGCAGCACCCAGCCGCAGCCCGGGGCCGCGCTGGCCTCGCCGGCGTGATCCTGCCGAGGACGCGAACATGAGCCGATTCCTGCTGCCGTTCGCAGTCTTCCTCGTCCTGCTCGGATTCCTGTTCGTCGGGCTGAAGCTCAACCCGCGCGAGGTGCCCTCGCCGCTCATCGGCAAGCCGGCGCCCGCCTTCACGCTGTCGCAGCTGCACGAGCCGGCGCAGACGTTCTCGCCGCAGTCGATGCGCGGCCGGGTGTGGCTGCTGAACGTGTGGGCGTCCTGGTGCGTGGCCTGCCGTGACGAGCACCCCCTGCTGGTGGACTTCGCCAGGAGCCATCCGGTCGCCATCGTGGGGCTCAACTACAAGGACCGGCCCGAGGATGCCCAGGCGTGGCTGGCGCGCCTGGGCGATCCCTACGTGCTCTCGGTCAGCGATCCCGAGGGCAGGGTGGGGATCGACTTCGGCGTCTACGGCGTCCCGGAGACCTTCCTCATCGACAGTCAGGGGATCATCCGGCACAAGCAGATCGGGCCGGTCACCGCCGAGGTCCTGCAGGAGGAGATCCTGCCGCTCATCCACGAGCTCGAACAGGGATGAGAGTGCTTGCCGCGGCCCTGCTGGCGATACTCGCCGCGCTGAGCGGCGCCCCGCTCGCCGACGAGGCCGTGCCGACCGCGCAGGATCCCGTGGCGGCAAAGCGATCGGTCGAGCTGTCGAGGAAGCTGCGCTGCCTGGTGTGCCAGAATCAGTCGATCGCGGAGTCCAATGCCGACCTCGCCGTCGATCTGCGCCGCCAGATCGACGAGCAGATCGCCGCCGGCAAGACCGACGCGGAGATCGTCGCCTTCATGACCGATCGCTACGGCGATTTCGTCCTTTACCAGCCGCCGTTCAAGACCACCACCGTCCTGCTGTGGGCAGGGCCGGCGCTGTTGCTGCTGGTGGGCCTCGTCGCGCTGCGCCGGGCGCTGCGCCGGCAGGCCGAGGCGCCTGCCGACGCGCCGCTCACGGAACGGCAACGGGCCCTGGCCGCGCGGCTGCTGCGCGAGCAGACCGCGCCCGGCAGCAAGGAGCCGCGATGAGCGCCTTCACGCTGGTGGCGATCGCGATGACGCTGGTGGCCATGGCGATCGTCGCGCTGCCGCTGCTGCGGCGGGGCGGCGAGCAGGAGCCGGAGGCCGCGAAATCCAACGTCGAGCTGCTGCGCGAGCAGGCCGCCGAGCTGGAGGAGGATTTGGCGCGCGGCGTGCTCAGTGCCGAACAGCGCGACCAGGTGCGCGAAGAGCTCGAGCGGCGCGTGGTCGAGGAGGCGGCGCTCGCCGGCCGCCGGCCGCGGTCGTGGAACCGTGGCGCGGGCGCGGCGGTGGTGGTGGCGACCCTCGCCTTGCCGGTGATGGCCGCGGTGCTCTATCTGCACGTCGGAACGCCACGACTGGCCGACCGCGCCGCGCAAACGGCGGACGCCGGGGGCGAGCTCACGCCCGAGGAGGTCGAGGGGTTCGCCGCCGAGATGACCGCCCGCGTCGAGGCGAATCCCGGGGACGCCGAGGCGTGGCTGTTGCTGGCGCGCAGTCACGCGTACATGGAGCGGCCGCAGGAGGCGATGGCGGCCTATCGGCGGGCCATCGAGGCGGGCCCGCAGATGGCCGCGCCGCTGGTCGAGCTCGCGGAGCTGATGTACCAGGGCGACAGCGGCGAGGCGCGGGAGCTGGTCGCCCGGGCGCTGGCGATCGATCCGGGCGACGTGCGCGGCCTGGCGCTGGCCGGCCGCCTGGCCCTGGACGCGGGCGATTATGCGGACGCAATCCGGCACTGGGAGGCGTTGCGGACGATGATCCCGAGGGACTCCGAGTCCTACGCCGCGGTCGAGGCGGGCCTGGCCGAGGCGCGCGCCCGCGCCGGCATGCCCGCGGCGCCGGATGCCGCGCCGGCAGGCCTCGGCGCATCGGTGGCGGGCACGGTGAGCCTCAAGGAGGGAATTGCGGGCACGATCGCTCCCGAGGATACGCTGTTCGTCTACGCCCGCGCGCTGGAAGGTCCGCGCATGCCGCTGGCCGTGCTGCGCAGGCAGGCGAAGGAACTCCCGCTCGCGTTCACGCTGGACGATTCGATGGCCATGGCGCCGGGCATGAATCTGAGCAGCGCCGGGGAGTTCATGGTGGTCGCGCGGATTTCCAAGTCCGGGGACGTCACGCCGCGGTCCGGCGATATCGAGGGCAGCGTCGGCCCGGTACGGCCGGGAGCCACCGAAATCCGCATCGAGATAGACCGGGTCCTCCCCTGAACCCTCACTCCGCGGCCTGACCGCCGGTGCTCTCGCGCAGCTCGGCCAGGGGAGCGGTGGAGTCCACGCTCAGGAAGCCGATGAGATCCTCGGCGCACTTCGGGGGGCTGAAGAAAAAGCCCTGGATGTCGTCGCAGCCCTCGGCCACCACGAAGTCATACTGCTGCTCGTTCTCCACGCCCTCGGCGATCACCCGCAGGCCGAGACTGTGCGCCAAGTTGATGATGGCCTTGACGATCGCGCCGTCCGAGGGGGTCTCGGCGCAGTTGCGTATGAAGGAGCGGTCGATCTTCAGCTTGCTGATCGGGAAGCGGCGCAGGTAGGTGAGGCTCGAGTAACCGGTGCCGAAGTCGTCCAGCGCCAGGTGCACGCCCAGCGCCGAGAGCTCCTTGATGCCGGGGCTGCTGCGACTCTCGTCCTGCATGAGGATGCTCTCGGTGAGCTCTAGCTGGAGCATCGCGGGCTTCAGCCCCGTCTCCGCCAGCACTTCCTGCACGAACTGTGCGAAGCCCTTGTCGCGCAGCTGCACGGCCGAGATGTTCACCGCCACCGGCACCTGCGGGAAGCCGCTCTGCTGCCATTGCACCACCTGGCGGCAGGCCTCGCGCAGCATCCACTTGCCCAGCGGCACGACGATGCCGCTGTCCTCGGCGACGTGTATGAACATGCTGGGCGGCACCACGCCCCAGTGCGGATGGTTCCAGCGCACCAGCGCCTCCAGCGTGGTGACCGCGCCGGTGCGCACGCTCACCTGCGGCTGGTAGTAGAGCTCGAACTCGCCGCGCTCCAGCGCGATACGCAAGCCGTTCTCCAGCGAGATGCGCTCGTAGGCGGCGATGTTCATCTCCTGGGTGAAGAACTGGTAGTTGTTCCGGCCGTTGTCCTTGGCGTGATAGAGCGCCGCGTCGGCGTTCTTGATCAGCGTCTCGATGTCGGTGCCGTCCTCGGGGAACACGCTGATGCCGATGCTCGGCGTGATGATGAGCTGGAAGCTCTCGATCTGGTACGGCCCGCTCAGGCTGGTGAGGATCTTCTGGGCCACGTGCGAGGCGCCCTCCTGCCCGGTCTCCGGCAGCACCACCACGAACTCGTCGCCGCCCAGGCGCGCCACCGTGTCGTTGTCACGCACGCAGCCGCGCAGCCGATCGGCGACGGCCTGCAGCAGCCGGTCGCCCACGGGATGCCCGAGGGAGTCGTTGATGTTCTTGAAGCGGTCCAGATCGATGAACATGATCGCCACGCGGTTGGCGTTGCGCTCGGCGGCGGCCACCGCGCGCGAGATGCGATCCTGCAGCAGGGTGCGGTTGGGCAGCTTCGTCAGCGAGTCGTAGTGGGCGAGGTAGTGTATGCGCTCGTCGGCGCGCTTCTGGCTGGTGATGTCCACGCCCTGCGTCACGTAGTGGCTGATCTTGCCGGAGGAGTCCCGGATCGCCGAGATCGACAGCCACTCCATGAACAGGTCGCCGGACCTCTTGCGCGCCCAGATCTCCCCGGTCCAGTAACCGCATTCGTCGACCGTCTGCCAGATGGAATCGTAGAAGGCCGGATCGTAGCCGCCCGAGCTCAGCAGCTGCGCCGTGCGGCCGATGACGTCCTCGGGTGGGTAGCCGGTGATGTCCGAGAACGCCGGGTTCACGGCGATGATGCGGCGGCGGGCGTCTGTGATGGCGATCGCCTCGCAGCTCGCCTCGAACACCTGGCCGTAGACGCGCAGGTCCTCTTCCACTCGCATGCGCTCGCGGCGAACCGCGGCATCGCGCAGCTCGCGCTGCACCGCCGGCACCAGGCGGGTGAGATTCTCCTTCAGCAGGTAGTCGCTGGCCCCGCTCTTCATCATGCGCACGGCGATGTCCTCGCCGATGCTGCCGGAGACGACGATGAAGGGGATGTCCTGGCCGCTGTCCTTGAGGAGCTTCAGCGCCGTTGGCGCGTCGAACTGCGGCAGCACGTAGTCGGCGATCACCACGTCCCAGGCCTTCTCCGCCAGGGCCGCCTGCATGTCGGCGGCGTTGTCGACGATGACGTGCTCGACGATGTAGCCGCCGCGTTCGAGATGGCGCAGCAGCAGCCCGGCGTCGCTCTCGGAATCCTCGACGATGAGCGCGCGCAGGAAGTGCGAGGTGGTGCGGAAGTGGCGCCGCATCTCGGAGGATTCCGAGGCGCCGCTCTCGGCGGCGCTGTCGGCACGCACCAGCGAGGAGAGCGTCGGCTCCATCACGCACGCGCCCCCTTCGGCGAGGTGGCGGCCAGGGCAGCGGGCGAGCGGGTGGACATGAGAAGCGGGCTCACGTCGGCAGCGGCAGGGTGAACTTGAAGGTGGCGCCCTGGTTGACGGCGCCTTCGGCCCAGATCCGTCCGCCGTGGCGGCGGATGATCCGCTGCACGCTGGCCAGTCCGATGCCGGTGCCGGGATAGTCGGTGGCGCGATGCAGGCGCGCGAACGGCGCGAACATCTTGGCGGCGTAGGCCTGGTCGAATCCGGCGCCGTTGTCGCGCACGAAGAATACCTGTTCCTCCGCCTCGGTCATCATCCCGATCTCGATCAGGCCGCGCTCGCTGCGACTGGTGAACTTCCACGCGTTCTCCATCAGGTTCTGCAGCGCCGAACGCAGCAGGACCGGATCGCCACTGGCGATGAGCAAGGGCTCGATGATGAAGTCCGCCTGCCTCTCCGGATCCCTGACCCGCAGCTCCGCGGCGATCTCCTCGGCCATCCTCGAGAGGTCCACCGGCTCGTGCCGCATCTCCGCCCGCGTCACCCGCGAGAGCTTCAGCATGTTGTCGATCAGCATGGCCATGCGCTGCGCCTCGCCACGCACGTTGGCGAGATACTTCCTCCCGAGCTCGTCGAGGCGATCGCCGAAGTCCTCGATCAGCGCCAGGCTCCAGCCGTCGATGCCGCGCAGGGGCGCGATCAGATCGTGCGAGACGGAGTAACTGAAGCTCTCCAGCTCGCGATTGGCGGCCTCCAACTCGGCGGTGCGCTGCTGCACGCGGGCCTCGAGCTGTTCGTTCAAGGCGCGGATCTCGCGCTCGGCCTGCTTGCGATAGGTGATGTCGGTGGATACCCCGAGCACGGCCGGCAGGCTCGTCCCGGAGAAGGTGAAGGGGATCTTCATCGTCTCCAGCACGTGCACGTTGCCGTTCACGTCGGTGATCGTCTCCTCCGGAATGAGCTGCGGCTGCCCCACCAGTACCACCTCCATGTCCGTCTCCCGCGATCGCTCGACTTCCTCCGGCCGACGCCCGAACGCCGCCTCGGTCTTGCCCAGCACGTTGTCCACCGTGGTGCCGAACATGTCGGCAACCGATTGATTGACGAGGATAAAGCGGCCGCCCATCTCGCGCGCGTAGATGAGGTGCGGGACGGCATCGATGATCTGGCGCAGCCGCCTTTCGCTCAGTCGCAGCGCGTCCTCGGCGTGCTTGCGCTCCGTGATGTCCTGCATGACCCCGAGGATCTTCACGCCCGTGCCCGGGTCGGGCGTCCCTCCGAGGATGCCGCACTGCGTATGCACGATCCGTTCCGCGCCGTCGGGGCGGAGCACGCGGCAGACGTGATCGAAGTCCTTGCCGTCGCGCACCGCGGCGCTCCAGAGCTCACGCACCGCCTGGCGATCGTCGGGGTGCAAGCTGTTGATCAAGCGTGCAACCGACGGTTCGACCTCCCCGGGATTATAGCCCAGGATGCGGTAGGTCTCGTCGGACCATCGCAGCGGGTTGGCCTCGATCGACTCGGGGTTGATGATGTCCTGTTCCCAGCTTCCGAGATGGGCGAGGCTCTGCGCCGCGCTCAGGCCGGCCTCGCTCAGGCGTAGTGCATGCTCGATGCGCCGCCGCTCCGTGATGTCGCGCACGACGGCCACGACCTCCTCGGCCCCGCTCTTGAGCACCCGCGCCTCGTACTCGCGCGGTCCGACGGGAGTGGCCAGGCGGAACTCCAGCTGTTCGATGTTGCCGTCGTGGAGCGCCCGCTCGATGGTGGCGAGCATCGACTGCAGCATGGGGGCGTCGAGGCCGACCTCGCGCAGGTCGCGATCGATGAGCTTCTCCGGGTCGATCAGGCTGTCGCCCCGCGGAGCCGAGAAGTCGAGCACGCGGCCGGCGCGGTCGATGCGGAACATGAGATCCGGCATGGCATCGAGCAGGACGCGCTGGCGGCTCTCGGCCGCCCGCAGCGCGCGGTTGCTGGACTCCAGCTCCGCGGTCCGTTCCGCCACGCGCTGCTCGAGCTGCTCGTTGATACGGCGCATCTCCGCCTCGATGAGCTTGCGATGCGTAATGTCGTAGTACATGCCGACGAAACAGCGCTGACCGCCGAAATCGATCCGCTCGTAGGTCGCCAGCACGTCGCGCAGCTCGCCGGAGTGCAACTGCAGCCGCGCCTCGAAGGCATAGGGCGTCTGGCCGGTCTCCAGCGCGTGGTAGAGCAGATCCCGCTGCGAGGCCTCGAAGCGCAGCGCCACGTCGGCGGCGGCGACACCGATGACCTCCTCACGCTGGTAGCCGGTGGCGCGCAGGAAGCCCTGGTTGACTTCGATGACCCGGCCTTCGGGGAAGCTTGCGATGATGCCCGGCAGCGGGTTGGACTGGAAGAAACGCGAGAACTTGGCCTCGCTCGCGCGCAGCGCCTCCTCGTGCTGCTTGCGCGCAGTGACGTCCAGCGTCGTGCCGGCCTCGCGCAATGGACGGCCGGTCTCGTCACGCTCGACGATGCGGCCCTTGTCGTGCACCCAGCGCCATTCGCCGCTGCGCGTGAGCACGCGGTGCTCGCTCTCGAAGTACGGCGTCTGCCCCTCGGCATGGGCCCTGGTCGCGGCGATGACCCTCGGCAGATCGTCGGGGTGGACGATCATCTCCCAGGTGTTGATGTGTGGCGGAAACTCCTCGCGGGCGTAGCCGACGATGCCGAGCCAGCGATCGTCGAAGTACGCGTCGCCGGTCTGCAGGTTCCAGTCCCACAGGCCCAGATCGGCGGCCTTCAGGGCGAGGTCCAGGCGCTGCTCGCTCTTGGCAAGCTTCATCTCGGTGCGCTTGCGGGCGGTGATGTCTCGCACGATCACCTGCAGGCCCTCGCCCTGTTCGTCCTGGTACGGCCCGGAGGTCGTCTCGACGTCCACCGTGGTTCCGTCCAGCCGGACGTACCTCTCCTCGACGAACGGGATCGAGGCCCGCAGCTCCGCCGTCAGCCGCAGGCGATTGCGCGCCGTGTCGTGGTAATGCGGGTGCAGGAAGCGGAACAGACCCTCGCCGATGACCTCGCTCGGGCGCCGCGCGCCGAGCAGCTGCAGCGCCGCGGGGTTGGCGAAGGTGATACGGTCGTGCTGGAGGACGAGGATCGCATCCGGGGAGAGCTCCACGAGCTGCCGGTAGCGTTCCTCGCTCTGACGCAGCGAGTTCTCCGCACGCGTGCGCTCCTGGTGCTGCAGGGCCAGCGCGACGATGTTCGTGACTGCCGCGGCGAACAAACGGGTGTCGGGGTGCCAGGGCTTTTCCTGGCCGACCTGCTCGAGGCAAAGGACGCCATCGAGCTGGTTGTCGACGAAAACGGGAACGTCGAGCAGGCCGGTGACGCCGAACGGGCGCAGGTGCAGATCGGAGAGCTCGCTGGTGCGCTCGTCCTCGCCGAGATTGTCGACCTGCATCGGCTCGTTGTTCTCCAGGGCGCGGAAGTAGGCCTGGTATGGCCCGGTGTCCAGTTCCGTGCCGCTGGCGTCCGTGCCGCTCAATCGATCGAAACCGCTCACCAGCGTCATGACGGTGCGCGCCGGATTCAGCCGCCACAGGTTGACGCGTTCGACCTCCAGCACGTCGGCCACGCAACGGGTGACCAGCCGGAAGAACTCGCCCAGGTCGTGCTCGAGGAAGGCCTGGCTGGTGAGCAGCCAGGACAGCGCGGCCTGCTGCTCGCGCATGCGCACCCGGTTGGCCTGCAACGCCTCCGCGGCGCTCGGTCGCTGCCGCTCCTGGCGGCACAACAGCACGATGCGCGGGCCGTCGGCGGTCTCGGTGCGCTGCGCGTTGATGGACACCGGGACGCGCCGCCCGCCGGCATCGTGATACTCCACCTGCATCGCGCGCACGCTGCCCTCGGCCATGCAGCGGCGGATCTGCTCGACGGTGCGCGGCACGTCGCGGCCGTTCGTCCATTCCAGCACGCTGCGTCCGAGCACCGCGGCGGCGGCGTCGAAACCCGCCATGCGGGCGTAGACGTCGTTGGCCTCCACGACGCGCGCGCGCGGATCGATCACCGCGTAGCCGGTGCCGTCGGCGGCAATGACCGCCTGCAGGTGGACGCGGGCGTTGCCGCCGGGCGGCGGGGCGGGGGCCGGCGCGGCATCGCTCGCGGCAGGCGCCGGCGCGTCGGCGGACGACGGGTCGCGCGGCATCGGAATGGGGGTGAGATCGTTCATCGGGCGATCGGTGGCGGATGTAGGTCCGGAGCGGACACGCCGGAAGGGTGGACCCGCGGATTCATCGACCGATGGCGTTGATGCCGATCAACCCAAATCGGGCGGCGGCCAGGATAATCAAGCGTCGGTTTTTCATATGGAATTCGGTGTGGTCCCCCGGCATTTGCCGCACGGCGCGGCGCCCTCGAATGGCCTGAACCGCACTGCAAGAAAGGCTCCAGCCGCGCCGATCCCCCCGGTCAACGCCGCCATTTGTACGCCTGCTCCGCGAATGAGTGAAAAACATCCGGGGGACAGGGACTTCCATCGAGATGCTCAGGTGAGGCGATTATGAAACGAGGGGACACGGAATTGCACATTGGTGGCCCCAAACGTCAAAAACCCGACAGCGCGAGGGGGACCGCTGGCGGCCAGAACGGGCAATTGACATTCGAGCCCCGGGAGTCAGGATGGTGAGCACCACCGTCGAGACCGTCGCTCCGATGCTCATGGACATGCCGACCCGCGCGGACGCGCGTTGTTTCCATTGCGGGGAACCCGTGCCCGCCGGAACGAACCTGCCGGTGGAGGTCGAAGGCGTCGAACGGCCCATGTGCTGCGTTGGATGCCAGGCCGCCGCCAAGCTGATCGTCGAAGCCGGCCTGGCCGAATTCTATCGGCATCGCACCACGGTCTCGCCCCGCGTCGAGGAGATGCCGGCGGCAGTGCGTGAGCGCCTGGCGGCGTTCGACCATCCCGCCGTGCGCAGACAGTTCACGCGCGAGCGGGCGGACGGCGCCGCGGAGTGCTCGCTGATGATCGAGAAGGTGGCCTGCCCGGCCTGTCTGTGGCTCATCGAGCGTTACCTGGCGCAGCAACCCGGCGTGATGGAGGTGGGCGTAAACTACAGCACGCGCCGCGCGCGGATCGTACACGCCGCCGAGGTGGAGGTATCCGGGCTCATCCGCGGCATCGAGCGGCTGGGCTACGACGCGCAGCCCTACGATCCGCGGCGACAACAACTGGGCAGCGACCGCGAGCGCCGCACCCTGCTGCGCAGGCTGGGCGTGGCCCTGGTGCTCGGCATGCAGGTGATGATGGTGGCCACCGCGTTCTATTTCGACGAGGGCTACATCGCCACCGATCACCGTCAGTTCCTCAACGCCATCAATCTGCTGCTCACGACCCCCGTGGTCTTCTACTCCGGCATGGGATTCCTGCAGTCGGCGTGGCGCGGACTGCACGGCGGCACGCTCAACATGGATCTGTCGGTGTCCCTCGGGATCCTGCTGGCCTATCTCGGCAGCGCATGGAACACCTGGAGCGACCGGGGCACGACGTATTTCGATGCCGTGGTGATGTTCGTGACCTTCCTGCTCGCGGCGCGGTATCTCGAGTTCATGGCGCGCGCGCGGGCCACGGAAACGGTCGAACGCATGGGACGGCGGCTGCCGCTGCTGGCGCGCCGGATCAACCCCGCCGCCGAGGGCGGGGCGGAGATGGCGGCGCCGGCGGAACTGAAACCCGGGGATCGGCTGCTCATTCGACCGGGCGAGGAGATCCCCGCCGACGGCGTGGTGGCGGAGGGCGTTTCCACGGTCAACGAATCCCTGCTCACCGGCGAGAGCGCGCCGGTACGCAAGCAGGAGGGCACCCCGCTCCTCGGGGGTTCGATCAACGTCGAAAATCCGTTGCAGATGACGGTCACGCGCGTCGGCGAGAAAACGCTGCTCGCCGGCATCGTCGAGGCGCTGGAGCGCGCGCTCGGCGAGCGGCCGCGGCTGACGGCGCTGGCCGATCGCATCGCCGGCTGGTTCGTGGGGTCGGTGCTGGTCGTCGCCTCGCTGACCGCCATCGCCGGCATGGCCGCCAACACCGAGCACTGGTTCGCGAACGTGCTGGCGGTGCTGGTCATCACCTGTCCGTGCGCGCTGTCGCTGGCCGCGCCGGCGGCGCTCACCTGTGCCATCAATGCGTTGATGTCCAGGGGCGTGCTGGTGGTGCGCAGCGCCGCCATCGAAACCGCGGCGCGCGTGACCCATGTCGTCTTCGACAAGACCGGCACGCTCACACGCGGGGCGCCGCGCCTGGCGCATACCGAGCTGCTCGGCAGCCACGGCGAGGCGGAATGTCTCGCGCTCGCTGCCGCGCTCGAGTGGCACTCGGAGCATCCGATCGCGCGCGCCTTCCGCCAGGCCTCGCGGGAGTTGCGCGTGCCTGCCGCCGCCGGGGTGATCAACGAGCCCGGCGCCGGGATACACGGGGAGATCGGTGCTCGTCGCTGGTACCTCGGCTCGCCGCGCTTCATCGCCGCGCACACCGGGCGGCAGCCGGCCGCTGCCGGGCCGACGGGGCGGATCGGCACGACCGTGACGCTCGCCAACGAGGACGGTCCGGTCGCGGTCTTCACCCTGCTCGATGAGGTCAGGCCCGAGGCCGCTGCGGTCGTGCGCGCGCTGCGGGACAGAGGCCTGCGCCTGACGCTGCTGACGGGGGATCAGCAGCCGGTGTCGGCGGCTGTCGCCGAGGCCATCGGGATCGGGCACTGGCGTGCCGGGATGAATCCGCAGGCGAAGCTGCAAGCGGTGCGTGAATTGCAGAGCGGCGGCGCCGTGGTGATGATGGTCGGCGACGGGGTGAACGACGCGCCGGTGCTGGCCGGCGCCCAGGTCTCGATCGCCATGGGCAGCGGCGCGGCCCTGGCGCACAGCAGCGCCGACATGGTGCTGCTGCGGGGCGATCTGCACGGCGTGCTCGAGGCGGTGGATCACGCGCGCAAGACCCGGCGCATCATCCGCGGCAACCTGTGGTGGGCGCTGTTCTACAACGTCATCGGCCTGCCGGCAGCGGTGCTCGGTCTGGTCAACCCGCTCATCGCCGCCGCCGGCATGTCGGCGAGCTCGCTGTTCGTGCTGGGAAACGCGCTGCGCCTGCGCCGCGTCTCCGAACCGCGGTGAGGTGGGCGGGATGGAGATCATCTATCTGCTGATCCCGATCTCCCTGGTGTTCGTCGGGGTGATCCTCTGGGCCTTCCTGTGGGCGGTCGGATCGGGCCAGTTCGACGATCTGGAGGGTCCCGCTCACCAGATCCTCATGGACGACGACGACGTCCCGCCGGCGGTCAGTGGTGACCGGCAGGCGGAGGGGGAGGAGGCTCCCCGGCGCCCGCCGGAGCCCTCGTCTCATGGACGTGTGCGCCGGGGGCCACATGCATCGCCACCGTGATGACCGCCATGCCGATGAGCGCCGCCCCCGCGAACCGGCGCCAGCCCTGGCGCCGCTGCAGCCGAGCCGCCAGCGTGCTGAACAATCCCAGACCGGTCATCGCCGGCAACGTGCCGGCCCCGAAGGCGAGCATGTACAGCGCCCCGTCGCGCCAGTTGCCGGTGGAGGCGGCGTATCCCAGGGCGCCGTAGACCAGCCCGCAGGGCATCCAGCCCCACAGCAATCCGAACGCCACGGCCTGCCAGGCGTGGCGCACTGGAAGCAGCAGGCGCGCGGCGCGGCTGATGCGTTGCCAGAGGCGCCCGCCCAGGCGTTCCAGACCGGCCCAGACGTTCAGCCAGCCACCTACCTGCAGGCCGGCAGCCACTATGACGATCGCCCCGAACAGGCTCAGGGCCAGGTGTCCGCCCGCTCCCACGGTGCCGGCCAGGGTGCCGACCCCACCGGCGGCGAGCCCGCCGGCGACGGCGTAGCTCGCCACGCGCGCCGCGTTTACGAGGACGACGAGCGGGGCGCGCTTGCTGCCGATCCCGTAGGTCGCCGCGGCGATGACGCTCCCGCACATGCCCGCGCAGTGCAGGCTGCTCAGCAGGCCCAGCAGCAGGGCAACCCCCATATGCGGCTCCTGGATGGTGGAGTATGGGGCGCAGATTAACGACAATACCCGGCATGGACCACGTTCCAATGCCAGGCGCGCGGCCTGAAGGCGCGCCGGCCGGCACTACGCAGCAGGATCCCGGCGGTTATCGAGCACGTTTCGAGGCGACGCTGAATGCGGCGGTCGACGGCCTGATCATCATCGATCAATGCGGCAACATCGAGGTGTTCAACCAGGCGGCCGAGGCGATCTTCGGCTATCGCGCCGAGGAGGTCATCGGCCGCAACGTCAGCATGCTGATGCCGGATCCCTGGCAGAGCGAGCACGACCAGTACCTGCAGAACTACCTCCGCACGGGCGTACCCAAGATCATCGGGATCGGGCGCGAGGCGCAGGGCCTGCGCAAGGACGGAACGGTCTTCCCGCTGGACATCGCCGTCGGCGAGGCGCGCGGGGAACGCAGGCAGTTCGTCGGTATCGTGCGCGATATCTCCTGGCGCAAGAACGCCGAGGCCGCCCTCCGCGCCCGCGAGGCCGAGTTGCGCCTGATCATCGACAACGCGCCGGCCGGCATCTTCATGGCCGACGGGCACTGCCGCATACGCACCGTCAATCCCGAGTTCTGCCGACTTTGCGGCCGCGCGCCGGAAGATCTCCTCGGCATCAATTTCGCCGAGTTCGTGGCGGTGGAGGATCGCGACATCATCGATGAGATGAGGCAGGCGGCGCAGGGCGCAGGCCAGCCCGACACGCGCGACATCCGCATACGCAGGCCGGACGGCGGCCTCACCCCGTGCAGCCTGCATTGCAGTTTCACGATACAGGACGAGCAGCCCCTGTTCGTCGCCCAGGTGCTGGACCGGACCTCGGAGTTGATGATGGAACAGCAGGTGCGCGAGCAGCGCGAGCGGCTCGCGCACGTCGGCCGCCTGTCCACCATGGGAGAGATGGCCTCGGGCATCGCGCACGAGATAACGCAGCCGCTGACCGCAATCGCGACCTACGCGCAGGCCGCCCGCCGCATGCTCGCCCGCGGCGTAGAGGGAACGCAGGATTTCGAGGAGGCTCTGGAGCAGATCGCGCGCCAGGCGGAGAGGGCCGGCGACATCATCCGGCGTCTGCGCGGATTCATGCGCCGCGAGGAGGTACGCAGCGAACTGGTGGATCTCAACGAACAGCTGCGCGCGGTGATCCGGTTCGCCGACGTCGATCTGCGGCACCACTACACGCGCGTGGAGCTCGCGCTCGCCCCGAACCTGCCGCCGGTGCAGGCCGATGCCGTACAGCTCCAGCAGGTGGCGCTGAATTTCATCCGCAACGCGATCGACGCGATGGCCGTGACGCCGGCGGTGCAGCGCGTCATCGAGATCCGCTCGGCGCGCGGACCGGATGCGACCGTGGCGTTTTCCGTGGCGGATCGTGGACCGGGCATCGATGCCGCTGACGTGGAACGCCTGTTCGCCCCTTTTTTCACCACCAAGGCGCACGGCATGGGTCTGGGCCTTTCGATCAGCAGCAGCATCGTGGCCGCCTTCGGCGGTCGCCTCTGGTACAGTGCGCACGAGGGCGGAGGCGCCGAGTTCCACGTCTCCCTGCCGGTCGCGCAACCCGTTGAACATGAGTGAATCCGATCAGGTCGTTTTCGTGGTCGACGACGACGATGCCGTGCGTGGCTCGTTGCGGATGCTGCTGAATTCAGTCGGCCTGAAGTCGGTGCTGTTTCCCTCGGCGGCGGCGTTCCTGGCCGAAGTCACCGGCCGGCAGGGCGGCTGCGTGCTCCTGGACATCCGCATGCCCGGGATGAGCGGCCTGGAGCTCTTCGAGCAGATGTGCGCGAAGGGGATGCGACTGCCGGTCATCTTCATCACCGGCCACGGGGACGTGCCGATGGCGGTACGGGCAATCAAGAAGGGAGCCTTCGATTTCCTGCAGAAGCCGTTCAACGATCAGGACCTGCTCGATCGCGTGCAGGCGGCGCTGCGAGAGGACACGGCGCGACGCAATTCCGATGTGGAGCGCCAGATGCTGCGCATCCGCCGCGAGCGGCTCACGCCGCGCGAGCGCGAGATCATGGAGCGGGTGGTCGCCGGTCAGGCCAACAAGGTCATCGCGATCGATCTCGGGCTGAGCGAGCGCACCGTGGAGCTGCATCGTGCGCACGTCATGGAGAAGATGGAGGTGCGCTCTCTCGCCGAACTGGTGGCGATGAACCTCAGGCTCGAGGAGGACGGGGAGACGGCGGGAACGGAGTCCTGATCGCCGGGGGGATGCGTGCGCGCCACGAGCGTGGGCGATTGACTGGCATGTTTCTGGCTAGGGCCGTCGGGCATTTCTCGGACCATGCCCATCGCCCCGCTGGAGGTCGTACCCATGAAAGTGTTTCGCATCGCAATGATCGGCGCCGGCGAGACTGGCGCGCCGCTCCTGAAGCAGTTGATCGCCGCATCGTTCGTCGAGGTGGTGGGCGTCGCCGACCTGAATCTCGATCTGCCCGGGGTGCGCCTCGCGCGCGACAACGGGATACGCGTCACTTCGGATTTCATGGAGCTGGCGCGCGACGGTGAAAAGGTCGACATCATCATCGACGTCACCGGCTCCGCCGGCGTGCGCGAGACGCTGCGCCAGCACATGATGAAAACCGGCAATCAGCACACGCTCATCATGCACGAGCGCATCGCGCTGCTGATGGTGTCGCTCTCTCTCGGCAGGGCCGTCGATCCCAAGCACGGCGAACAGGGATATCGCTAGACGGCGCTCGCCGGTCGCCGTCGCTCCGGGCGCTGAGCCGACGGCGCGGCGGCGGGGTGCGCCTCTTGGCCCGCAGGGTGCCTGAAGGAGGCCGTCCCGGTCGGCGCCGTTCGGGCGCAGCTACTGCACGAAGAACTTCTGGAAGTACGGACTGCCCTTCAACGCTTCGAGGTCGCCATCGCCGGCATCCAGCGGGCAGAGCGTGGATTCCCCCGGCACCCCGCCCGAGACCATGCCTTCCTCCGGTCGGGCCATGATCACCCACTTCTTCTCGGCATCGCTGGCGTAGGCGAGCAGATCCATCCTTTCGGCCTTGACCGATTCGCGCAGGGTGAAGCCGCGGCTCGCGAGGTCCTGCTCCATTCTGACTTCCGGGTAGCACTCCACCGCCGCGGCGGCGGCCCCGAAGAGAACCGTAACGGCGGCTGCAAGACAGGTGGCATATCGGCTGAACTGGTGCATTTCTCGTGTTCCTCTTCTCGGATGGTTCGCATTGGCGGCCGATACGACACGACATCGCGGTACGGGCCTCGCGGTCATTGTCCCCTTTCCGGGTCTGACAGGCCACCGCCGCGGCGCTGTTCTGATCCAGCGCAAGGTGCCCGATTGCCCACGACCTATAGTTTCCCGCGTACGGTAGCGATCGCTACCCGGCAATCGACCATCAGGAGAGCGACATGATTCGAGAGGTGAGCGGCGACATCCTATTGAGCGAAGCGGCGGTCATCGCCCACGGCGTCTCGCCCAACGACAGCTTCCACGCCGGGCTCGCGCTGCAACTGCGCGAGCATTGGCCGGCCATGTACAAGGATTTCCGCCACTACTGCCAGACGCATCATCCCAAGCCGGGCGGGGTGTGGACCTGGATGGCCCCGGGCGGAAAGCGCATCGTGAATCTGTTCACGCAGGAATCGGCTTATGGACAGGGTGAGCGGCCGGGGCGGGCCACGACTCACAACGTCGGGCACGCGATGAAGGCCCTGCGCGAGCTCATCGAGCGAGAGGGATACACGAGCGTGGCCCTGCCGAGACTGGCGACCGGCGTCGGCGGGCTGGATTGGAATGAGGTCCAACCGATCATCGAGCAGCATCTGGGCGACCTGCAGATCCCGATACTGATCTACGTCACCTACCACGCCGGCCGGAAGGCCGAGGAGCGGCTCTAGCTCCAGCGCGGGGGACTGCCCGTTTCAAGCCGCGGCGAGGGACGGGCTGCGGCCGCGACGCCAGGCGCGCCCTGGTCGCAGGGGCCCGCAGTTGACCTACGTAGTTTCCGCAATCGCGCTACGCGGATACGCGGATTCTTCGGCGCTGCCCATCGGCCTATAAATACTCCTAAGAATCAGGCAAAACGCGGCTAGGAGGGTTCGACATGCAAACGCAGGAGTCCAACGTAGTGAGATTCGGCCAGGCGGCATCATTGAGATGCGCGGACTGCCGTCTGCAGCGCATCTGCGTGATGAACACGGTTGCCTCGCATTGCGGCGGGGAAACAGGCATCAAGTGCGGCAGGCCGTTGGCGCGGGGCCACCACCTCTTCCGCCAGGGCGAGCGCCTGCAGGCCCTCTACATCGTCCGTTCCGGCTCCGCCAAGAGCTACGTTTCCACGCCGGACGGCCTGGAGCAGGTGATCCGCTTTCATCTGCCCGGCGATCTCATCGGCGTCGACGCGCTCGGCGAGGGGATGCACACGAGCTCGGCCCAGGCGATGGAGATGATTACCGTATGCCGTTTCCCGCTGGAGGTCATCGAGGATGCGGCGGGGCACGATCCGGCGCTGTACGCCCAGATACTCAAGCATGCGGGGCGCGAGATCACCAAGGAGCATGCGCGCGCGGTCCTGCTGGCACAACGCGGTGCCGACGAGCGGCTGGCCGCCTTCCTGCTGCAGATGTCGGATGCGTATGCGCATCTGGGCTACTCGGCGCTGGCCTTCAACCTGCCGATGGCGCGGCAGGACATCGCGAGCTACCTCGCGCTCGCGGTGGAGACGGTGAGCAGGCTGTTCACGAACTTCCAGCACGAAGGGCTGCTGGAGGTGGATCGACGCAGCATCCGCATCCCGTCGCTGGAGCGCCTGCGCGCAGTGGCGCGCGCGAGCGCCAAGACCCTCATGACTGTGAACGGGTGAATGCTATTGGCCTGTGACAAGGTGCGTGAGGACGGCGCCGCCGGTTCGGCGGCGCCGCCGCTCGTCTTCGTCGCGGGGCGTGACGGGGAGATGGGCGCCGCATTGCGCGTGCTCATCGATCAGCTCGGTTGCCATACCGAGGTTTTCGCCAGTTCGCATGCGCTCCTGGACAGGCTGCGGGACACCGTCCCGGCAATGCTGGTGACGGACATGGAGCTGAGCGATATGAGCGGCATCGAGCTGATGCTGCAGGCACACCAGATCGCCCCGGGCCTGCCGGTGGTGGTCATCGGTCGGCAGGGCGACGTCGCCGCCAGCGTGAGCGCGATGCGCGGCGGAGCAGTGGATTTTCTCGAGAAGCCTTTCTTCCAGGTCGCCCTCATGCGCAACCTGGAGCGGGTGCTCGCCGGCCTACCGCGCGAACGTTCGCGCGTCTGAGCCCAGATCGCCCGAATCGCCCGCGGCCGCGCGGCAGCTAGGGTGGCCTCCCTCCGGGCGAGAGATACAGCGGTGCCAGGGCCGCGGCATCGGTCGCGAGTCGACCTGTCGCCGGGGCCGAGGCTCGGGACGCGCCCGCAAAGAGCGCGGCGAGTTCCGCGCCCGACCAGGCCGCGGCATTCCCCGCATAGAGGCATCGATCCAGATCCTGCAGCGCCTGTGTGAGTTCCGGATGGCGCCGCGCAATGCCGTCCAGGGTCGCGGGCACGATCTCCCGGCACCGGGCCCATCGCTGTAACGCCTGGCGGGCCTGCGCGGCATTGTCGTTGCGCGCGTGCGCAAGCACTTCAGCGGCGATCGTCGTCGCCTCCGATCCCGACGGGGCCGTCCCCGGGTGCCTGCCGTTCCGGTTCGCGGCAGGCGCCCGCGCGCGCCACCAGGCCCATGACGTGAGCGCCCAACCCAGTGCGAGCAGGACCGCGAGGTGCCGCCAAAACGGGTGCTCCCGTGCCGGCGGGGGAGCGGGAGAGGCGGCCGCGGCCGCCTCCGGCGCGGGGGCGGGGGCGGGGCTGACCGGTGCCACGCTCTGCGCAGTGGCGCCGCCGACGACCTGCAGGGTGTGCGCGGGGATCACGGCCTCCTCGGGCCGATCCGTCCGGGTATTCCACCACGGGACGCGTATCTCCGGCAGCGTGACGGTCCCGTTGGCATTGATGATCAAGGCCTGCTTTTCCATGCGCAGCCCCGTGACGCCCTCGCTGCGGCCGTGGTCGTCCAGCACCGGCGCCTCGGGATAGCTCTTGACCACATCGGGCATCGGCACGGCGATCTCCGGCAGTTGACCGGCGGTGAGGCCCTTGGCAAGCAGTGTAAGACTGCGCGTGATCGGCTCGCCTGCCTTCACGGTGGCATTCTCCTCCGACCAGTTCTCCACCAGCGTGAGCGACTGCGCCGGCAGCCAGTGCCTGCCCCTGAATTCCTTCGGGACCGGTTTTACCCGCAGTCGTATCGGCTCCGACTGCAAACGCTGCGTTCGTATCGACTGGCCGAAGGGATTGTCGATGGTCGCGTGGGAATCGAAGACCTGCCCTTCGAACGTCACCGGCTCGATGACGAGTTCCCCGTGGCCCTGCGGGAAGACCGCATACGTGCGCTCGATGACCCGCTCACGCACGCCGCGTTCGACGCGCTGCCGTTCACGGGCCTTGCCGACCGCCGTGATCAGCGCGTCGCCGCCGCTCAGCCTCGGGTCGCCGAATGCAGAGTCGACGAGATCGACCTCCTGCGGGACGTACAGGCGCACGGTCAGGAGGACCTGCTGCTGGACATAGGGCGTCTGCGGGGTGGCGGTGACCTCCAAGCGCAAGTTATTCCCCTCGTCATCGCCCCCCCCGGCGGCCGGCGCGATCGCGATGGTCAGTGGCTGCGAGCGCGCGGCGCCGAAATCGATGGAGGGGATGGTGACGTTGCCCGCGCGCCTGGGGATGAGGCTCACCTGCCAGACGTTCGAGCGCGTGGCGCGACCGTTCTCGATGCTGATGCTCGTGCGCTGGGCAGTGCCGAGCACCTCGAAATCCTGTTGCAGCGGCGAGAGGTCCGGCCGGGCGGCGTCAGTGTCGCCTTGAAAGGTGAGGACGAAGCTCTGGCCGACGCGGATCTCGTCACTCGCGACCGTGGTCGTGATCGCGGCCCGGGCAGGGCCTGTCACGGCCCATGCCAGCAGCAGCACGGCGATCGTCCTGGCCGCGCGTCGTAGCCGTCGGTACCGACTCATCGGCATGCGATCACCATGGCGTGTCACTGGAAGGGGTGCGATTGGACTGGCTGTACTGATAATAGAATTTCCGCCGCAGCAGGCCGCCCGGGTCGTCCGGTATCCGTCGCAGCCATTGCTCGTCTGCCTGGCTGGCCTCGCGGCGCTCATCGTGCCCGGCTTCCGCCGGCGGGGGAACTTGCGAATCTCCCTCCCCGCCGTCCTGTCCGCCCGAGTCGGACTCCAGGCGATCGCGGCCGGCCTCCCGCTTGCGCTGCGCCAGCAACTCTTCGAGTCTCCTGTCCGACTCGCCTCCGCCCTCCTCGCGCCCCGTCTCCATCTCGGGATCGCCCCGGGCGCCGTCGCGCTCCGATTCGCCTTGTCCGCGCCTGCCCTCACCCTGTGCGCCGTCGCCACCCTGCGGCCGCGAAGACTGCCGATCCTCGCCCTGTTGGCCGCTCTCGCCGCCGCCCTGGCTTGCCGACTGCTGCAACAATTGACGGACGAGATCGCGATTGTGCCGCGCGTCGTCGTTGCCGGGGTCCAGGGCGAGCGCCCGTTCGTAGGCGGCAATGGCGTCCTTGTACCTGCCCTGGCGCACGAGACCGTTGCCGCGGTTGTAGTGATCGTCGCTGCCGTCGAGGTCCTGCAGCGTCTCCACCGCCCCGGCAAAGTCCTCGGCGCGGTAACGCGCGGCCGCCGACCAGCGCGGGTCTTCGAACAGTTCGGCAGCGCGCACGTCCTCGCCTCGCTCGAGCGCCGCGGCGGCCTGCTGGTCGGGGCGGCGCCAGAGATCGTCCCACTGCCATGCCTCGGCCTTACCGGACCAGGGCAGCGCCGTGACGAGTACCGCGGCGATGAGTCCGCGCCGGAACAGCAGGGCCGCCAGCGGGATGAGCGGCAGCAGTAACCAGGGTCCCTCTTCACGCCAGCGCCCGGAGGTGAAATCGGACCGGGTGGCGGTGTCGGTGCGGATCCGCGTGGCGAACAGGCCCACGAGGGCCCGCACGTCTTCGTCGTCGCTGCCGGCGGTGAGGAGCCGTCCGCCGTGGCGGCCGACGAGCGCCTGCATCGGCGCCGGATCCAGCCTCGCCACCACGGGCTTGCCCTCTTCGGACTCGAAAAAGCCGCCACCGGGCCGTGGGATCGGTGCGCCGGCGACGGTGCCCATCGCCAATATCGAGAGTCGATGGTCGTGGGTCTCCAACTCACGCGCGACCTCCTCGGCCTGTTCCGCGGTGAGGGAATCGGTGATCAAGAGCAGGTCGCCGCGTGGCATGCCGCCCTGCAGGAGGAGTTCGAGTGCAAGCGCGACTGCGCGTTCCGGCCGGCTGCCCTGTGCCGGCATCAGGCCGGGCTCGAGCACGGGCAGGTGGCTCAGGATGGTCGCCGCGTCGTCGGTCAACGGGACGACGCCGTAGGCATCCTGCGCGTACACCACCAGCGCGGTCATGCCGGTGCGACGTTGCGCCAGCAGATCGGCCACCTTGTAGCGGGCGCGAGCAAGCCTGCTCGGCCGCAGGTCCTGCGCTTCCATCGACCGCGAGAGGTCCAGCATGATCACCAGCGCCGAGCGGTCCTGGAAGACGGGTTGCGGCAGCCGTTTCCATGCCGGCCCGGCAAGCGCGAGCACCGCCAGTACGTATGCGGCGATCAGCAGCCCGCGTAGCCGTCGCAATGGTCGCGCTGCGGCCGATCCGGGTTGCGCGAGCACGTGTGGAAGCAGCGCGGCGTCCACGACCCGGCGCCACGGCGTACCCTGGACAGCGCGGCCGCGGAACACCCAGATCATGGCCGCCAGCGCCGGCAGGGCCAGCAGCCACAGCGGCCGCAGGAAATGGAATTCCGCCACGCTCATGAAACGGCCGCCGCGCCGGCGCCGATGCGCCCGCGCAGTATGATCCATGCGCCCAGCAGCAGCGCGGCGCCGAGCGGCCAGGGATACAGCGACGCTGTCGGGCGGAACCGGCGCGGGTCCTGTTCGATCGGCTCGATCTGATCGATGAGCGCGTAGATTTCGTTGAGCTCGGCGCTGTCGCGGGCGCGGAAGTAGCGCCCGCCGGTCCGCTCCGCGATCGCCTTCAGGGTCGCCTCGTCGAGATCGAGCTTGGGGTTGGTGCGGTAGGTGCCGAACAGCTGCCTTATCCGGGTCTCGTCGGCGCCGATGCCGATGGTGTGTATCCTCAAGCCCGCCTTGGCCGCCAGCTCCGCGGCCTTCAGGGGTTCGATCTCCCCGGCGGTGTTGGCGCCGTCGGTGAGCAGGATGAGAACGCGGTTCTGAACGCGGTCCCCGCGCAGTCGCTTTACGGCGATGCCGATGGCGTCGCCCATGGCCGTGGCGTCGCCGGCCAATCCCAGCACCGCCTCCTTCAGCAGCGTCTGCACGGTGGTCCTGTCGAAGGTGAGCGGCGCCTGCAGGTAGGCGCGCTCGCCGAACAGGATGAGGCCGATGCGATCCCCGACGCGGCGCTCGATGAAATCCAGCGCGACCAGCTTGACGGCGGTGAGCCGGTCGATGAGCTCGCCCCGTACCTCGAAGTCGGTCTGCTGCATGCTGCGGGAGAGATCCACAGCGAGCATGATGTCGCGACCGCTCATCGGCACGGCCTCCGGCTCGCCGAGCCATTGCGGGCGCGCGGCGGCGGCGAGGAGCAGCAGCCATGCTGCCGAGGCAATCCAGAGCACGCGCGCGCCCGGCGTAGCGGTGGACGCCGTGGCCGACATCATGCTCGCAAAGAACGGCACGCGCAGGGCGACGCCGGCGGGCCGCCGGACGGGTGACAGCAGGCGGCGGACGAGCCACGGCAGCGGCAGAGCCAGCAACACCCACGGCCATTCGAACTGCAGCATCGTCAGCGTCCCGCCCTGCCGCCGTCGAGCACGATCTTCAGCCAGCGCTCGCAGAGCTGCGCGCAGCGTTCGACCTCACCCGGCTCCATTTCCGCTGCCCCGGGTTGATACGGGCCCTGGATCAGGAGGCGGCCGGGTCCGCGGCTGAACTCCGTTCCTCCCAGCGGCGCATCGAGAAACTGCAACCATCTCTGCCCGGTCAGACCGGCGACCGCGCCGCGGCTGTGCAGCGTCAACGCGACGCGGCGGATCAATGTCGACAGGTCGCGCACGCCATCGGCCATCGCCTGCGGGTCCGCGAGCGACTTCCGCAGTCCCTGCCAGGTCCGCCAGACCTCGGCGACCATGTCGGCATGACTCGGCGCCGGCCTCGTACGGCGGCGGCGTCGCCATGTCCGCACTGCCAGTGCGACGCCCGTCGCCAGCAACACGCCCAGCGCCCACCAGCCCGGCGCGGGCGGCCACCAGTCCACTGGCGGGGGCAGGTGTATGTCGTGCAGCGGGATGGTCCGCGGGTCCATGGCGATCGCCCCCGGCGGTCAGCCCGCGGCTCGCGCCGGCACCGTGCCTGCGATCGCGCGCAGCGCCAACAAGGGATCGTCGGTGGTGCCGACGCTCAGGAAGCGGGCCCGGTGACGGCGCGTGGCGGCGCGCAACGCCTGCATTCGATGCTGGAATCGGCGCGCATACTCCGCCCGCCAGGCCGTGTTGGCCGTGTCGAGATTCGCGACCTCGCCATGTGGCGAGCTCACGGGATAGATCCCCGCGGGCGGCAGTTCGGCCTCCAGCGGATCGTGAAGGCAGCAAAGGGTCACGTCGCTGTGTACGCCGATCTGGGCGACCAGGTCCCTCACCGCGGCCTCCAGATCGTGGAAATCACCGATGAGAAACACGATCGTGCCCGGGCGCACGGTGCGACGCAGCGATGCCAGCGACATTTCCGCCGCCTCGGTCATGGGACCGAGCTCGGCGTTCGTCGGCGCGCAAGCGAATTCCAGCGCGCGCAGCAGCCGCAGGACATTGTGTCGGCCGCGCCGGGGCTCCTGCGCGTAGTCCAGTGCGGCGCTGATCACGTTGCCGCCGACGCGATCGCCATGGGCGTGGGCCGCCCACGCGACCAGGGCGGCGAGCCGCGCGGCCATTACGCTCTTGAAGCTGCCACGGGTGGCGAATTGCATGTGGGGCCGGCAGTCCACCCACACGAGCACCGGACGTTCACGTTCCTCGCGGAAGAGCTTTGTGTGCGCGCGCCCCGAGCGCGCCGTAACGCGCCAGTCGATATGCCTGATGTCGTCACCCGGCTGGTAAGGGCGGGTCTCGGCGAACTCCATGCCGCGCCCCTTGAACATCGTGTGATGCGCACCGCCATCCTCCACGTCGCGCCGCGTCTGCCAGAGCTCGAGCTGTTTCGCCTGCGGCGCCAGCCGCACCAGATCGGCGAGCGAGACCCGCGCCACGCTCGAGGCGTCGGGGCGGGCGCCGGCACCGGGCGGCGTGCCTGCGCGACGCATCGGGACGAGCAGCGAGCGCAGGCTCGTGATCACCGGCGCGGCCTCACGGAACGGCCACCAGCGACAGCAGTTCGCCGACGATGCGATCGGCGGTGATCCCGTCGGCCTCCGCCTCGTAGCTGAGTATCAGGCGATGCCGCAGCACGTCGACTGCCACGGCCTGGATGTCGTCCGGCGTCACGTAATCGCGGCCGCGCAGCCATGCCCGCGCCCGCGCGCAGCGGTCCAGGGCGATGCTGCCGCGCGGGCTCGCACCGTACTGCAGCCAGCGGCCGAGCTCCTCGCTGTAGACCTGCGGATTGCGCGTGGCCAGCACCAGTTGCAGCAGGTACTGCTCCAGCGGCTCGGACATGAAAACACCCAGCACCTCGCGCCGCGCCTGCAGCACCGCCGCCTGCGGTATGCGCACGCGCGGCGAAGGGCTCGCGCCCGCCTCCTCGGCGGCCTCGCTGCGCGCCAGCTGCAGGATGCGCTTTTCGTCGGCGGCGGCCGGGTAGCCGATGCGCACGTGCATCAGAAAACGATCGAGCTGCGCCTCCGGCAACGGATAGGTGCCCTCCTGCTCGAGCGGGTTCTGGGTCGCCATCACCAGGAACAACTCCGGCAGGTGATAGGTCTGCAGTCCCACGGTGATTTGGCGCTCGGCCATCGCCTCGAGGAGTGCGGATTGCACCTTGGCCGGTGCCCGGTTGATCTCGTCGGCAAGCACCAGGTTGTGGAACAGCGGCCCCTGCTGGAAGCGAAACGACCCGTCCTGGGGCCGGTAGATCTCCGTCCCCGTCAGGTCCGCGGGCAGCAGGTCGGGAGTGAACTGTATGCGATGAAAGGACGCGTCGATACCGTCGGCGAGCACGCGCACCGCGCGCGTCTTGGCCAGTCCCGGCGCGCCCTCGACCAGGAGATGGCCGTCGGCCAGCAGCGCGATCAGCAGCGCCTCGACCAGGCCTTCCTGGCCGATTATGCGGGATTCGATAAACTCCTTCAGGCCGCTGACCGCGGGCCGGACGGAGTCGGCCGGGACCGCAGTGGTGTGATCATTCATCAGATGAGGGATTCCGTGTGTTGTACGCTTGTGCTGATCGATCCATTCCGCCACGCGCGCGCGGTGTTACCAGTCTACATTGGTCAGACTGGTGGCGGTGCGGCCGGTTCATTATCCGCTGCCTGTCGCGATTCGTTTGCGGCCCGGGTTGGGTACTGATGCTGGCCGCCTGCGGGCCGCCGCTCGACCACGCGTCGATTGAATCGATTGCCGGTGAGACGATGGGCACCACGTATCAGGTGAAGTACGTGGCCGCCGGCGGCCCCGGAGCGCCGCCGAGGGAGAGCCTGCAATCGGAGATTGCGGCAATACTGGCGCAGATCGACCGGCAGATGTCCACGTATCGGGAAGATTCCGAACTGTCACGCTTCAACGCCAGCCGCTCGACCGACTGGTTCCCGGTCTCCCGGGAACTGGCGACGGTGCTCGAGACGGCGAGGACGATTAGCCACCGCAGCGGCGGCGCCTTCGACGTGACGGTGAAGCCGCTCATCGATCTCTGGGGCTTCGGCAGCGGCCCGCCGATGCCGCCAACGGTGCCGAATGCCGAGACCGTCGCAGCCGCGAGGGCGCGCGTGGGCTTCAGGCACCTGTCGGTCCGCGCCGCGCCTGCCGCCATCAGAAAGGACCTTCCGGAGCTGGAGGTCGACCTGGGCGCCATCGCCCCGGGCTACGCGGTCGACAGCATCGCCCGATTCCTGTCCGGCCGTGGCGTACAGTCCTTTCTCGTGGAGCTCGGCGGAGAGGTCTACGCCCGCGGCCGGCGACCGGACGGGCGGGGATGGCAAGTCGGGATCGAGCGGCCCACGGATGCCCGCCAGGAAGTGGATATTTCGCTTGAACTTGATGGAAAAGGTCTCTCTACATCAGGTAGTTATAGGAATTATTTCGAACGCGATGGAATCCGGTATTCCCACGAGATCGACCCTTACACCGGCATGCCGGTCCGGCATAGGACTGTGGCCGTCGCGGTCGTCGCCGACACCGTCGTCGAGGCCGACGCCTGGTCCACGGCGCTGCTGGTGCTCGGCAGCGAGCGTGGAACGCAACTCGCACTGAAAGAGGGTATGGCGGCCCGATTCGCCGATGTCGGCGAGCGGGGCGTGGAGATCGGCGCGACGCCGGCATTCCAGGCGCTGCAGATGCCCTCCCGATAGCACGTCGTGCGGCAGGTTACGAGGGCGTGCCGGGGGGGGCCGCCGTTGCAGGAGCGCGTGCAGCGGGCCAGGGTGCGGGAGACGCAAGGCGCGGCTGCCGAGAGCCGTCGAGCAAAAAAAACCCCGCTGACGCGGGGTTCCATTATGGAGACTTCACTAAAACCTAAGTGTTTTTGTTCTTCTCTGGGTGTGGTTCGTTGTTGCTTATTTGCCCTTGGTGTAGGTGATCGAGCACTTCTCGCTGGAGAACGTGCCGCACACCGCAGGGTCCTTCACGCCCGTGCCAATCTTGCCACCAGCATAAGCGCCGGTGTTGTCGCCACCATAGGTGAAGTTGGCAGGCAGTTCGACTTCGTTGCCAGCCATATCGCGTCCCTTCTCGGCGAACGCCAGAGGAGCCGCGACGATGGTAGCCGCAATGGCTGCTGTCAGGGCGAACTTTTTCATGTGAAACCTCCTGGGATTTAATGGTTTGTTTTGGGCAGATCTGCTCAGTCCCTCGTGGTACCGAACCGACCAGTACCACGCCTAACAATAGCCTAATTTTTTGCGATGTTAAAGCCCCCGGATATCCGCTGAAAGTCAAGTCGTTATTGCCTCCCGTGATGCGTCGCATCAAGCCCACGCAGGCCGGCGCGTGAGGTCGTCGTGGTTCGTTGATCCGGGTCAAAGCCCCGCGCGCCCGCACCGCTATGTTTTCCCCGCGGTGCTCGCACCGCCCCCTCTGTGTGGAAATCCATGCAGGGGTTACCCTCCAAGCTCGACCGTCTGACAGCGGTCGTTGGCGGCACAGGGAGGTGCCGCTCATTTTTTTCCCCGTTAGGACAGTTTGGCATCGGATTCGCATGCCATCCCGCGAGGGGGCCGTCGTCATCCGGCCCGCACGCGGTCCCCGCCGTTCAGATGCACTCCCTCCAACTGAAGATGATTATAGCGATGTCCGTGCTCGGCGCGCTCGCCCTGATCGCCGTCATCGTCCGGATGCTCGCAGGGCACGGGTCGGCGGCACAGGTCGAACTGGTTGCGGTCGACATCGGCCCGGTGCGGCCGGTACTTCGCAGCGATCCCGCGGCCACTGTCGAGGCATGCGTGGTGCCGGCTGCGACGATACCGGCGGGCGGCCGTGTGCAGCGCGTACTTGCCAGGCCGGGACAGCAGGTGCGCCGCGGCACATTGCTGGCGGAGCTGGAGGAGGAGGAGGCCTTGATCGACGGGCTGGGAAGGGCACGGCGCGAGGCGAGGGCCGCCAGCGTCGCGGCACGCGAGGACTGCCGGCGCTCGCCGCTGCGAGAGAAGCGCCGCGATCGGCTTGCCGAGACGCGCCGGGAATCGATCGCGCTGGCGTCCGAGACCGGCAGGGCGGGCCTCCAGGGCGACTGGAACGCCTGCGCACAGGCACGCCGTGAGGTTTCCTCGGCCATCGGCAGGCTCAGCGGCTTGCGCTCCGATCTGGAGCGTTTCAAGGTGCGCGCGGCGTTCGATGGCACCCTCACGGCAGTGAACGTCGTCCCCGGCGATCTTCTCCAGGCCGGCGCCAACGCGCCCATCGAGCTGGCCAGGAACGGCTGCCTGGCCGTGCGCATGCGCGTCCCCGCGCCCGCCGCCGGCAACGCGGGCGCGCTCGAACGCCACGCATCGGCATGCGTGCGGCTCGCCGCCGGTTCGGATCGGCTGCGCTGCGACGCGGTCGTCCGCTCGGTCGACACGGGCCACGGCCAGGGTGGGAAGAGCGCCGAGATCGTCGTCGAATTCAGCCCCGATGCGGGCGATCCGGCAACCCGGCCCGGCGCGGCGGCCACCGTCGAGATCCCGCTGGCAGCGCGCGAGCGGGCAACGCGTGTACCGGTCACGGCGGTGACGGTGGGCGGAGGGGTCCTGGTTTTCGACGCCGGCCGTCGCACGCTGCGAGAGCGGACGATCCGAACCGGCGTGGCCGATGACCTGCACGTGGAGGTTCTGTCCGGCCTGGAGCCGGGCGAGCGCGTCGCACGCTCGCCGGGCACGCTTGCCGTCGGGAAGGGAGAGCAGGTGGTACCGGCCGGGAGCGTGCCCTGAGTCGCGCAGGCGGGGGTCAGGAAAGGGCGGGCTGGTGCCGGTGCAGGAACCAGCGGTCGATGACCACGTGGCGATTGAACCAGCGGGTGGAGAGCGCGTAGCGGGCCAGCGCCTGTTTCCAGCGGGAGGAATGCGGCGGGGCGGTCGCGGGGGCGGTGGCTGTTCGGGTCCCGAATCGCCTCGTGACGGACTCCGCATACCCGTTCAGCCCGTGCGCGGAGAAATCGCCCGCGCTCGCCAGTACGGTGCGTGCCGCGAGCAGTCCGGATTCCACCGCAGGCCGGATGCCCTCGCCGCTTTGCGGATAGGCAAGTCCGGTGGCATCGCCGACGAGCAGGACTCCATCGGCGGCGAGGGGGCGCTGCGCGCGGTGCGAGAGCAGGTAGGCATGGCCATGGAAACGCGTCGGCAGGTCGAATCCAACGCGGCCCTGCAGGCGCGCCGCTTCGCAGAACTGCGCGACGTGATCGGCGAGCCGGTGGTTGTCCTCGCGACCGAGGCCCACGTTCAGCCAGTCGCCCTTGCGGAATATCCAGCCATACCCTTTGAGATCGGGGCAGAAATACAGCTCCGGCGTGTCGGCGCGCACCGCGCAGGCCGATCGCTGCTCGGCCGTCATCTCGAACTCGATCTCCTGCGCGGCCACCACCAACTCTCCTTGTCCGAGCCGGGCGCCCAACGCACGTGCCACGGGACAGAAGTGGCCGCCCGCCCCGACGATAAGGCGCGCCCGGATGCCGTCATTGACCAGCCAGCGATCGCCCTGACGCTCCATGCGGGAGAGCGACTGACCCAGCCAGAGCTCCGCTCCGCACCGGCGCAGCAGATGCTCGTCGAACTCGCAGCGTCGGATGCCGTAACTGACGGGGCCCTCGTCGTAGCGGATCTCCTTGCCCGGGGCGCCCATCAATCCAACGAGGAAGGCGTTGATCGGCTGCAGGGTCCTGCCCTGCGCGTACTCGTGCAGGTCGAGTCCCAGGGCACGTGCAACGGCCGAGGTTATCCACCCCGCGCAGACCTTGTTGCGCGGGAAGGGGGCCTTGTCGAGCACCGCGACGCGCAGGCCCTGCCCGCGCAGTCCCCACGCGACCGACGAGCCGGCAGGTCCGCCGCCGACGATCAGGACGTCCACATCGGTGCTCGCCGAGGTCACGGGTGATCGCGGTAGAGGTGCATGCGCGAGTACGGCAGGTTGTTGTTGGTCGCGCGGGTGAAGACCACCTGGAACAGCTGCAGCGCGCCGACGTTGAACGCGGCGATCGAACCAAGCAGATACAGGCGCCAGGCGCGCACGAACGTCTCATCGTACATCGAACGCACGGTGTCGAGATTGGCCTCGAAGCGGTCCAGCCACGCAGTGAGCGTTCGGGAGTAGTGCAGCCGCAGATTCTCGACGTCCAGCACCGAAAAGTCGCTGGGCTCGAAGATCTCCGTCATCTCGCGCAGGGTGGGAGGGTGCGCCCCGGGGAAGATGCGGCGCTCGATCCAGGCGTTCATCTGGCGCTGGCGATTGCGACCGATGCTGTGCACGAGGCCGCGCCCCTGCGGTTTCAGGCAGCGATCGATGACGCGCCCCATGTCGCGGTAGTGGTCCGGGCCGACGTGCTCGAGCATGCCGACGGACACGAACGCGTCGTACTCGCCGGAGATGTTGCGGTAATCGTCTTCGACGTACTCGACCATCTCGGCCACGTCGCTCTGCTTGAGGCGCTGGCGGGCGAACTTCACCTGCTCCTTGGAGATGTTGTAGCTGCGGACGCGCACGCCAAATCGGCGTGCCAGGTGCAGCGCGAGCCCGCCCCATCCGCTGCCAGCCTCCACCACCGTCTCGCCGGGTTTGAGCATCAACTTGCGGGCGACATGGTTCATCTTGGCGATCTGCGCCTGTTCCAGCGTCATGGTCTCGGCGGGGTAGTAGGCGCAGGTGTACTGCATCGCCGCCTGATCCAGCCACAGGCGATAGAAATCGGTGCTGATGTCATAGTGGTGATGGATGTTGTCGCGCGCCTTCAGGATGGTGTTGTTCTTCTGGCGGTAGCTCCTCAACCAGCGCAGTGTGCTGGCGTAGCGATCGGACTCGCGGGCGTGGACCGCGCGGTAAACGGCCTCCAGCGCCTCGAGGAAATCGCCCTCGATGTCGATCTGCCCAGTGCTGTAGGCGTCGCCAAACTGCAGCTCCGGGTTACGCAGCATGCCGTAAAGGGCGGCGCGGGTATTCAGATGGAAGCGCGCGACCGGGGTCTTGCCGGCCGGCGCGAGCTCCTGACCGTCCCACAGCACCAGCGCGATCGGTGGTGAGTTGGCGAGCCGCAGGGCCAGGCGGGCGAACAGGCGATCCATGGCGGTGGAGGGCGAGGTCGGTATACGCCGCGCCGGGGGCGTGATCGAACCGCCCTGCACGGGTGCCCCGCCGGTAATGCCCAGTACGTTGGCGTTGCGCATCTCCTTCTCCTCGAGCAAACCATCAGCTGGATGAGTCGCGCGCCATATTCGCCTGCGGGCGCGCGAACGTTACGTTATCACAGATGTCCAAGGCGGAGGATAGGCAATTGACCGGGATCAGTGCCGCTGGCCGGCCGTGACGAGCGGCCTCGCGCCGGGGCAGCTAGAATCACAGAATTGGCAGGTTAAGGTCCATACGGATGCAGGCAGTGAGTTCCACCGGTTTTTCCGATAACGCCATCGCCCCGACGCGATACTGGCACGTCATCGACGAGTCGCGGACGCAGTGCGATCTCTGCCCGCGGTACTGCAAACTTCACGAGGGCCAGCGCGGCCTGTGCTTCGTGCGCGCGAACATGGGCGGCCAGATCGTCCTGACGACGCACGGCCGGTCGAGCGGATTCTGCGTCGATCCCATCGAAAAGAAGCCGCTCAACCATTTCCTGCCGGGCACGCCTGTATTGTCTTTCGGCACCGCCGGCTGCAACCTCGCCTGCAAGTTCTGCCAGAACTGGGACATCAGCAAGTCGCGCGAGATCGACACGCTGGCCGACGCCGCCTCGCCGTTGACGATTGCGAACGCCGCATGCGCGCTGGGCTGCCGCAGCGTGGCCTTCACCTATAACGATCCCGTCGTGTTCATGGAGTACGCCGCCGACGTGGCCGACGCCTGCCGCGAACAGGGTATACGCACCGTGGCGGTCACGGCCGGATACGTGTGCCCGGAGCCGCGCGCGGAGTTCTTCGGCCACATCGACGCCGCCAATGTCGACTTGAAGGCCTTCGATGACAGGTTCTACTGGAAGCTGACCGGCGCTCACCTGCAGCCGGTCCTCGACACCCTGGTCTATCTGCGGCGGGAGACCAGGGTGTGGCTGGAGATAACGACCCTGCTCATTCCCGGCGCCAACGATAGCGACGCCGAGCTGGAGTCGCTGACGCAGTGGGTCGTCTCCGAGCTCGGGGTGGACGTGCCGCTGCATTTCAGCGCGTTTCACCCGGACTGGAAGATGCTGGATACCCCGGCGACACCGCCCGCCACGCTGGCACGCGCGCGTGCCATCGCCACGAAGAACGGCGTGCGCTACTGCTATACGGGAAACGTCCATGACGAGGCGGGCGGCAGCACCTACTGCCATGAATGCGGCGCGCTGCTCATCGGCCGCGACTGGTACCGCATGACCGCGTGGGAACTGACGGCGGACGGCCGCTGCCGGCACTGCCGGACGCCTTGCGCGGGGGTATTCGAAAGCGCACCGGGCGAGTGGGGGGCGCGACGACGGCCGGTGCGACTCGCGCAGTACGCCGCCGCGGTCGACTGACGGTCCGGCGGCGGTGACGGACATGGGGGGAGCGTAACCGCCTCGAGAGAAGCTCGCGGTACAGGCGGGCAGGGGAAGAAGACAATGTCATATCAACACCTCCGCCTGCCTGCCGACGGAGAGCAGGTCCGCGTAGCCGGCGGGAAGCTCTGCGTTCCGGACCAGCCGATCATCGGCTACGTCGAGGGCGATGGCATCGGCCCGGACATCATGCGTGCGTGCCTGCGCGTGTGGGATGCGGCAGTCGCCGTCGCCTACGCGGGGCACCGTCGCATCCACTGGACGGAGATGCTGCTCGGCGAGAAGGCCGCCGAGGTCTACGGGGAGATCTTTCCCGAGGAGACCAGGCGAGCGATGCAGGACGTGGTGATCTCCATCAAGGGACCACTGACCACCCCCGTCGGCGGCGGCTTCCGGTCGCTGAACGTGGCGCTGCGGCAGGACCTCGACCTGTACGCCTGCGTGCGGCCGGTGCGCTATTACCCGGGCGTGCCCTCCCCGTTGAAGAATCCTGAGCTCATCGACGTCGTCATCTTTCGGGAGAATACCGAGGACGTCTACGCCGGCATCGAATACAAGTCCGGCTCCGAGGAGATGCGCAAGGTCGAGCGGTTCCTGCGCGAGGAGATGGGCGCGGAGTTCTTCGAGAACTCGGGGATCGGGATCAAGCCCATGAGCCCATACGGCAGCAAGCGGCTGGTGCGCAAGGCCATCCGCTACGCCATCGACAACGATCGGGAGAGCGTCACCCTCGTGCACAAGGGCAACATCATGAAGTTCACGGAGGGTGCGTTCCGCAATTGGGGCTACGAGGTCGCCCGTGAGGAATTCGGCGACCGGACCATCACCGAGGAGGAACTCTACAGCCGGCATGGCGGCAAAGTGCCGCCCGGGCGCATCGTCATCAAGGACCGCATCGCCGACATCATGTTCCAGCTGATGTTGCTGCGCCCCAACGAATTCGACGTCATCGCCACGCCCAATCTCAACGGCGACTACCTCTCCGACGCGATCGCCGCGGAGGTGGGCGGCGTCGGCATCGCTCCCGGCGCGAACATCTCCGATCACGTCGCGGTGTTCGAGGCCACGCACGGCACGGCGCCCAAGTACGCCAACCAGGACAGGGTCAACCCGGGATCGCTGCTCTTCAGCGGCGTCATGATGCTGGAGTACATGGGCTGGAGGGAGGCGGCCGATCTCATCACCTACGCCTACCCGGAGGTCATCCGGCAGCGCATCGTCACCTACGACTTCGCGCGCCAGATGGAGGGCGCGGTGCCGGTGCGCACCAGCGAATTCGCCACCGCGCTGATCGAACAGATGCAGGGCGGAGTCGATTACGAGGCCAAGCGACGCACGCGCCTGCAGGCGATCGAGGACGAACGCCGGCAGCGGGAGGCGCAGCGCGCCGAGCGTCCGTACACGGAGATGGAGGCCTCCGGCCGTCAGCCGCTGACCGTGGGTGAGATCATGAGCCCGGTCAGGGCCGTGCCAGGGGATACGACCGTGGGCAGGGCCATGCGCTACATGCGCGAGCAGGGCATCAGCAGCGTGCTCGTCGAGCCGTACGGGCGCGACGGCTGGGCCATCATGACCCAGCGGGACGTAGTCAAACGCATCGTGCTCGGGCAGCGTTCCCCGGCGCAGGTGCAAGTGGCGGAGATCGCGAGCCGGCCGCTGGTCATGTTGCCCGCCGGGACGTCGTTGTTCGACTGCAGCCAGAAGATGCTGGCCGCCAACGTGCGGCGCGTGGTGGTCGGCGAGGGGGAGCAGCCGATCGGAATAGTCAGCGACACCGACATCTTTCGCCTGATCGACAGGTTCGGCTGGAACCCCGAGTAGTTGCGGCCGGGCCGCGGTTCTCCCCTATACTCGCCGGGAATGCCGCCGCGGCTTTCCTGACCGGAAAGGAAAGTATGTTTCATTCATTTCGGCGCCGGTTGCGGGAGCGCGACCGACTGCTTGGCACCCTCGTCAGTCTCCCATCCCCCGAGGTCTCGGAGATCCTCGCCGCCGCCGGTTTCGACTGGCTTTTCCTCGACGGCGAGCATGGACCGCTGGACTACCTGATGGCCCAGCGCATGATCCAGGCGGCCGGTGATCGGTGTCCCTGCCTGCTGCGCGTCCCGCTCGGGGAGGAGATCGAGGTCAAGAAGGCGCTGGACATCGGTGCCGCCGGCATCATCGTCCCGCAGGTCAACAGCGCCGAGCAGGCCGCTCGCATCGTGCGGTGGTGCCGGTACCCGCCCGAGGGCACCCGTGGCGTCGGGATCGCCCGTGCGCATGGTTACGGCGGCTATTTCGGCGACTACCTGCAGCGCGCCAACGACGAAATCAGCGTGGTGGTACAGGTGGAACATATCGACGCCGTCGGCAATGTCGAGTCGATCCTCGATGTCGCCGGCGTCGACGCGGTGTTCGTCGGCCCTTACGACCTCTCGGCAAGCATGGGCCTGACAGGGCAGGTGGGTCATGGCGACGTCACCGCCGCCATCGCGACCGTCCGTGACGCGTGTTTACGTCGGCAGATGCCGCTCGGCATCTTCAGCCTGGACCCACGGACGATGGGATCGCATCTCGAGCAGGGCTTCAGTCTGATTGCCGCCGGTTGCGACTCCGCCTATATCCTCGGCGGCGGGCGCGAGACACTCGCGCAGCTGCGGAGTCTTTCCCACCACGACGACGCACTGAGCTGAGCCATCGGGGGTCTCGACAAGAGCCTCCCGCCCGCAGCTTCATGCGCCGCATCATTCTCGAGCCCGTCATGGTGTGACATTGCTGTCCCGGCCTTATGACACCTGCCCCGCCGGCACAGTGCTTAAAAGCATACAAACTGATATAAAACAATAAGTTAAATGATATCCTTCAAAACGGTTAGAGACGCCTTATCGGGGAGATTGTTTCCAAGAAAGAAACTAAGTGTCCTCAAACAGCAGTATTGCACTGCGATTGGATTGAGTTTATTGTGCATTGCACAGAGAGTCGGAATGTGTTTGCTCCGTGGTTCTCTCCAGTAATGTGACCTCCCCTTACACCTTCCGTCGCCCGCTCGCCCGAGTGGGCAGGAAGGTGGATTTTTTTGCTGGTTGCCGGATTTCGTGACGCCGCCGGCTTGCTACGGCATTCTCAGCATGAGCAGACGACCTTTTCTCTCCATGTTGACCCGTCCCAGGAAGGAGTTGCCGAGCAGCACTTCCAGGGGTTGATCGCCGTCGATGACCGCGCCTTCCACGTCGGTGAGGGTGATCTCCCCGACGGTCACCTTGTTCAGCTTCACCAGGTAGGTTCTTGCATAACCCGAGGCGGTCTGCGAGAGACCTTCCTCGCCATCCAGCATGTAATTGATACCGAGGCGCTTGGCAGTGCGCTTGTTCATCGCCACGAGCGTTGCCCCCGTGTCGACCAGAAACCGCACGGCGTAGCCGTTAATCGCCCCGCTGACGAAATACATTCCACCCGTGTCGGGCGCGATCTGGACGGTCTTGCCGGCGCTGGGAGCCCCCGGCTGATTGCTGCCGATCCCGGTGCCGTGCCGGTAGCGGAACTCCACGCCGTCGACCTCGAAGACGGCCTCCTGAGCATCGGTGGACAACAGCCGGATCCCGCGCTTGGCGGGGCCGCCCGCCTTCAGGATGATCTGTCGTCCATCCACCTCGACGATGGCCTGATCCCTGAACAATCCGACCACCCGGCCCCAGTCTTCGGCGGCAGCGCAGTGCGCTGCCGCCGACAGCAGGACGGCGAGGAGCGAGCCGATGCAATGCGTCTTTTCCATCGTATGGAACCACCTTCTCCGCAAGCCGAATGATGATATTTTCGACGTCTCCGCACCTGGCTTGAGCCCGCGGCGTGCGCCCGGCCTCGAAAATGGCCTGCCGATATGTTAAAGCTACTCACTCTGGCGCGGACACCACCAAAAGACATCGCGGGCGGCTGGAGCAGCGCCTGACGCGGATATCCCGGAAGGCACCGGCATGGGCAGTGACAACTTCGACCCCTTCGCAGCAATTCTGGAGGCTCCGGTCAAGGCCAACCGCGAGGTCGCCTCGGCATGGGAGCGCTTTGTCACGACCGGCGACTTCGGCAACCGGTCTCCCCGCGATGTCATCGCCGACAGCTGGCGACGATGTCGCGATCTGGGCATCGATCCGGAGTCCGTCCGCGCACCTTCCCGGCTGGAATCCGAGGCCATCGAAAAGATACTGCACACGGCGGCCCTGGGGGTGGTTGGTTGCGAGGTTCTCCGCAACTACGAGGCGATACTGCACGGCACGGGCCATGTGCTGGTGCTCGCCGACGCCAAGGGCCGCATCCTGCACGCGGCCGGGCAGCGTGGGACGCGAGAGCGGCTCGAGCGCATCAACTTCATGCCGGGCGGCATGTGGGCCGAGGAGGTGGTGGGTCCGAACGGCGTCGGCACGCCGCTGAAATTGGGCCGTCCCGAGGTCGTGCTGGGGACCGAGCACTTCTGCCTGGGCTGGCAGCCCTGGGTCTGTTATGGGAGTCCGGTTCGTGATCCGGAGTCCGGCGAGATCATCGGAGTCATCGATATCACCGGCCCTGTGCGCAACGCGCAGTTCGAGACCATGGGGCTCACCGTGGCGATTGCGCACGCCGTCGAGCAGCAACTGCAGCTGCGCGAACTGGTGCGCCGCGATCATCTGCACAACCGTTTTCTCGAGCTGCAGCACAGATGGCCCGGCGACGGTCTGGTGCTGCTGAGCCGCAGCGGCCGCGTGCTCGACGCCAACGCCGCAGGCTTGGCCGCGATCTCCGGCGGGGACGGGGCCATTCGTAACCGGCGTCTGGTCGAAGTGGCGCCGCGGCTGGCGCTGGGACTGCAGGGGATGCGGTTGCACGAGCATGCGCCGGAAGGCGCCGTGGAACGCGAGATCGACGGTCTGGAACGCCTGAAACTGCGACTGGAGATGATGCGCGACAACGCCGGTCGGCTGGCCGGCTATCTGCTGGTATTGCGCCGCAAGGAAACGCCGCCCTCGGTCTTCGCGGAGCATGCTCGCTACGCGCGGCACGCGGAGGATGCGGAACTCGAAGGGCCGCCTGGCGGCCTTGCGCCGCGGTCGCTTCGGGAGACCGAGGAGGAGTTGATCCGCCAGACCCTCGCGCAATGCGGCGGGGAGATAAGTCGCGCGGCGCGCAAGCTCGGGATCGCGCGCAGCACCCTGTATCGCCGGTTGAAACGGGCGCAGTCGCCGCGCGAAGCCCGGTAATCGTGCGGTCCCGGGGCCGTCGCAATCTGCGACATCGGCCGTCGCCGGCAGTTGTCGATGCCGCCGCGAAGCATTAACGTGAGTTCGACCGGTGAATGATCGCGGCTTCCGGGCCAGCCGTTATCGCACGGCGGGCCATACGTTCGAGCGGGTAAGGTCCCCGCGGGCTGGGCCGAGGCCCTGATGCCGGTACAGGAATCACGCCGCTGCTCCGCGCAGCGAGGGGGAAGGTTATGTCATCCGAGAAGCTCTATCCGGTCGCGCCCGAGACGAAGGCGCGGGCTCATATCGACGACGATCTCTATCAGGGCATGTACGCGCGCTCGCTGGCCGATCCGGACGGATTCTGGGCGGAGCAGGCCGAGAAGTTCCTCACCTGGACGAGGCGCTGGTCGCGGGTCATGAACGCCGATTTTCACGCCGCTGACGTCAAATGGTTCGAAGGCGGGCAGCTGAACGTAAGCGTCAACTGCCTGGATCGGCACCTGGCGCAACGCGGCGATCAGGTGGCCATCATCTGGGAGGCCGACGATCCGGCGCAGCACAAGCTCATCACCTACCGACAGCTGCACGCGGAGGTCTGCCGCTTTGCCAATGTGCTGAAATCCCGCGGCGTGCAGCGCGGCGATTGCGTCTCGATCTACATGCCGATGATCCCGGAGGCCGCGGTTGCCATGCTGGCGTGCACGCGCATCGGCGCCGTGCATTCGATCGTCTTCGGCGGCTTTTCCCCGGACGCCCTGAAGGATCGCATTCTGGACTCCGATTGCCAGGTCGTCGTGACGGCCGATGAAGGCATGCGCGGCGGGCGGCCCGTGCCGCTGAAGGTGAACGCCGACAAGGCGCTCGCCAGCTGTCCGAACGTCCATACCTGCATCGTGGTCAGACGAACCGGCAACGAGGTGCCGTGGATGGAGGGGCGCGATCTCTGGTATCACCTTGCGATGGAGCACGCCGCGGCGGACTGCGAACCGGTGGCGATGGAGGCCGAGTCGCCGCTGTTCATCCTTTACACCTCCGGTTCGACGGGCAAGCCCAAGGGGGTGTTGCACACCACCGGCGGCTACCTGCTCTACGCGGCGATAACGCACAAGTACATATTCGATTATCACGAGGGCGACATCTATTGGTGCACCGCGGATGTCGGCTGGGTCACCGGGCATTCCTATATCATCTACGGCCCACTGTGCAATGGCGCCACCACGCTGATGTTCGAAGGGGTTCCGACCTATCCGGACGCGGGCCGTTTCTGGCAGGTGATCGACAAGCACAGGGTCAACATCTTCTACACCGCGCCCACGGCCATCCGGGCGCTGATGGGTCAGGGTGACGAATGGGTGACGCGCGCCAGCCGCAGGACGCTGCGCGTGCTGGGATCCGTGGGCGAGCCGATCAACCCGGAGGCGTGGGAGTGGTACTACCGGGTCGTCGGTGACGGGCGCTGCCCGGTCATGGACACCTGGTGGCAGACCGAGACCGGCGGCATCCTCATCACGCCGTTGCCGGGCGCGACACCGCTGAAACCCGGCTCCGCGACCAGGCCGTTCTTCGGCGTGGAGCCGGCCATCGTCGACGACAAGGGCACGGAGCTGGAAGGCGACGCCACCGGCAATCTGGTGATCAAGCGCTCGTGGCCCGGTCAGATGCGCACCGTCTATGGCGACCATCAGCGCTTCATAGACACCTATTTCAAGATGTATCCGGGCAACTACTTCACGGGTGACGGCGCGCGCCGCGACGGCGACGGCTACTACTGGATCACCGGGCGTGTCGACGATGTCATCAACGTGTCCGGCCACCGCATGGGCACGGCCGAGGTCGAAAGCGCGCTGGTCCTGCACCCCTCGGTCGCCGAGGCGGCGGTCGTCGGCTATCCGCATGACATCAAGGGCCAGGGGATCTACGCCTATGTGACGTTGATGAAGGGCGTGGATGCGACCGAGGAACTTCGCAAGGAGCTGGTCGCGCACGTGCGCAAGGTGATCGGCCCCATCGCCAGCCCCGATGTCATCCAATGGGCGCCTGGCCTGCCGAAAACGCGCTCGGGCAAGATCATGCGGCGTATCCTGCGCAAGGTCGCCGCCAACGAGCTCGACAACCTGGGCGACACCACCACGCTCGCCGACCCCGGTGTCGTCGATGATCTGATCTCCAATCGCGCCAACAAGTGAGCGCGGTGCCGCACCGGCGCCGGGCCGCGGGCCCATGCGGTGGGAGAATGCGCCCGTGATCATCATCCTCAAGCCAGACGTCCATGAGAGCGGCCGGGAGTACCAGCGGCTGCTCGCGCACCTGGCGGGTCTGCCGAACGTCGAGCACCGCGTGCACGAGGTCAGCGGTACCCAGCAGACGCTCACCGAGATCTACCTCATCGGCAACACCTCGCAGATCGACCAGAAGGAGATCGAGGGATTCGAGGTCGTCGATCGCGTAGTCCGCGTCTCGCGCGAGTACCGCATACTCGGCCGTCACAAGGGCGACACCCGCGCCGTCGGCTTCGAGTACAACGGCGTGCGGTTCGACCAGGATTCCCTGCACGTGTTCGCGGGACTTTGCGCGGTAAGTACCCGCGATCACGTCGAGCAGATGCTCAAGGCACTGCGTGAGCACGGACAGGTGTGCACGCGCATGGGCGCGTACAAGCCCCGCACCAGCCCCTATTCGTTCCAGGGCCATGGCAGGGAATGCCTGCCGTACGTCTTCGAGCTCGCCGGCAAGTACGGGATCCGCGTCATCGCCATGGAGGTGACGCATGAGGATCACGTCGATGAGATCAGCGCGGCTCTCGACACCGCCGGACGCCCGACCGGGGTGATGCTGCAGATCGGCACGCGCAACATACAGAACTTCGAGCTGCTGAAGAGCGTCGGTCGTCAGCGCCGGTTTCCGGTGCTCATCAAGCGCGGTTTCGGCATTACTCTCGACGAATCCCTCAACGCCGCGGAGTACCTGGCGAGCGAGGGCAATCATCGCGTGGTCTTCTGTCTGCGGGGAATGAAGACGAATTTCAGCGACCCGCATCGCAACATGGTGGACTTCGCGCACGTACCGGTGATACAGCGGTTGACGCGCATGCCGGTCTGCATCGATCCATCCCACTCCGTGGGCAGCCGCGCGGCGGGCGCGGACGGCATCCTCGACGTGATGCACGTCACGGCGCAGGGAGTGGTGGCAGGGGCGAATATGGTCCTGGTCGATTTCCATCCGGAGCCCGCCAAGGCGCTGGTGGACGGACCGCAGGCCCTGACGCTGGACGAGCTCGGCTGGTTTCTCGATGACGTGGGCATCGCCCGGCGGGCCTATCTGGAGCGCCGCGAGCAGATGCGCCGTCAAAGCTCGTAGTCAGGCCCCACGACGACCGTCGCGCGACGCGGGACCTTCGCGAGGTCCCAGTGCGCGATCCCCCACTGCAGCACCTCCGCCGGCGTCGCATGCCGAAGGCGCGGGTCCGGTTGTTGGCCGAGGAACTCCAGGCACGCATGCAGCGTGCGCGCCGGCCGATCCTCGGAGATCGCGCGGGCGCCGCTCTGCTTGCTCAGCTTCTGACCCTGCGCATTGGCCGCGATCGGAAGATGCGCGTAGCGCGGCGTCGGCAATCCGAGGAGACGCTGCAGATGGATCTGTCGCGGCGTGGAATCCAGCAGATCCGCCCCGCGCACCACCTCCGTGATGCCCTGCCAGGCGTCGTCCACGACCACGGCCAGATGATAGGCGACGATATTGTCGGCGCGGCGCACGACGAAATCCCCGACCTCGCGGGCGAGGTTCTGCCGGAACTCCCCCTGTATCTCGTCATGAAGAACGATCGTCTCCCCGCTCACGCGAACGCGCACCGCGCGTGCCTTCCGCCCCGGCGCCAGGCCTTCCCGACAGGTGCCGGGATAGATGCTCTCGTTGAGGTCCTGGCGCGAGCAGCCGCACGGAAAGCTCAGACCGCGGTCGGCGAGCATCGCGAGCGCTACGCGGTATGCGCGCAGCCGTGTGCTTTGCGCGAGCACCGGGCCGTCGGAAATCAGACCGAAGGCGTCCAACTGTCCGAGGATGGTCGCCGCGGCGCCTGGCTGATTGCGGGGGGTGTCGAGATCCTCCATGCGCACCAGCCATCGGCCACCCCGGCTGCGCGCCTGCAGATAGCTGGCTAGCGCCGTGATCAGCGAGCCGAAATGCAGCGGACCGGAGGGAGAGGGGGCGAACCGACCGCAATAAGCGTTGGTCAGGCCCGAACTACGCGCGTCGACAGACGCGGTGGTCACCGCCTGTCAGGCGCGCTGCTTTTCGCGAATCTCGTCCAGCGTCTTGCAGTCGATGCACAGCGTGGCGGTGGGGCGAGCCTCGAGCCGCTTGATCCCGATCTCCACGCCGCACATCTCGCAGTACCCGTAGGTTCCGGCATCCAGCGCCGCCAGGGATTCGTTGATCTTTTTGATGAGCTTGCGCTCCCGATCGCGCGTGCGCAGCTCGAGGGCGAACTCCTCCTCCTGGGTCGCGCGATCGTTGGGATCCGGAAAGTTCGCCGCGTCATCCTGCATGTGATGCACGGTGCGGTCGACTTCCTGCATCAATTCGTGACGCCACGTCAACAACAGCTGGCGGAAATGGGCGACCTGGTTGGAGTTCATGTACTCCTCACCCCGCGCGGCCTGATAAGGGGCGGGACGGGCGACCGGGGTTTCGGTCGTGCTCGGTGCGGGTGCGATCTTCTGTCTCGGCACGGGCTTTCCTGTAGTCACAGCGCGTGGGGCCGAGGGAGCCGCCGACGCGGGTTTCCTGACGGTGGCGACCGGGGCCGATCTCCTTGCCGCCGGTGCCGGACGTTTCGGTTTCGCGACGGCCTTCGCCGGCGCCGTCCGTGATTTGGTAGCGGCGGGAGCCTTCTTTTTCTTTAGGGGCGCGCGGGCGGTGGAGGGGCGTGAGGATTTTTTCGCGGCCGGCCTGGCAGACCGCGCAGGCGGCTTCTTCCGGGCCTCGGATTTGCGGCCCGCGGCTTTGCCCGCTGGCTTGGATTTTTTCTTGGCGGCCATGGTGTTAACCCCCCTGCCCAAAATTAAGTGCGTCGTTTTACCAGAAAGGTGTTACACACGCAATTACGATTCGGTGCGCGTTTGCGTGGGGCCGGAGGCGCGCAGCTCGGCCAGGTACAAGGCCGTCATGCCGGCCACGGAAGCGGGCATGGCGAGAAAATTCAGCAGCGGGACGAGCGTCATCAGCAGCGAGGCGATCCCGAATCCCATCGCCAGGGTGCGACGGCCGGCGAGCAGCCGGCGCTGTTCCGGAAACTTCATGCCGTGATTGCCCATGGGATAGTCGGCGTAATTGCACGCAAACGTCCAGGCACCCCAGAGGAACCACAGCGCCGGGCCGAACACGGGTATGAACAGGAGCAGCAGCAGCGGGATTGACCAAAGCGCGAAGTAGAGAACCTTGCGCAGTTCGGCGCGCAGGATGGCGCCGATCTCGGCAGGTAGCTGCTGCCAGGTCATCGGCGGGGACTGGGTGGCCCCGGTGAGATGCATCTCCACGGCCTCCGCGAGCCAGCCATTGAAGGGCGCCCCAGCGAGGTTGGCGACCAGATTGAACCCGAAGAACACCACCACCAGCGCGAGCAGCGCGAACAGGGGCCAGATGAGATAGCGCAGCCATGTCAGCCACTGCGGGACGTGCTGCATCATCTGCTCGGTAAGCGCCCCGATCCAATGCCCCGTCAGCCAAATGCCGCCGGTGAATACGATTGCGCTGATGACCAGAGGAACGAGCACGAAGGTGCGGACGCGCGGTCGCCACAACAGGCCTATGCCCTGCAGCAGGTAGCGCGCGCCGGCGAGCAGTTCCGAGAGCACGGCTCAACTCCAGGTCACGGGGGGTGCAGGCTCCCACCCCGGCCTGCGGTACTCGACGACCACGGTCGGATAGGTTCCGCCGCGCACATTGAACGCGGCGCTCAGGCGCGCGTAGCGCGGCGCGCACGCGCGCACGACGTCGTCGAGGATGCGATTCGTGACGGCTTCATGAAACGCCCCTTCGTCGCGGTACGACCAAATGTAGAGTTTCAGGGACTTCAGCTCGACGCATAGGCGGTCCGGGACGTAACTCAGGTCCATCGTCGCGAAGTCCGGCTGCCCGGTCTTCGGGCACAGGCAGGTGAACTCGGGGATGCGGATGTGAATGTTGTAGTCGCGCTCTGGCGCGGGGTTCTCGAAGGTCTCGAGGACGCGGGCGGGTCTGGTGCTCATGATTCGATAGCCGTGCGGCGTCGATGGGTCGTCGACGCTCACCATAGCATGGCACCGAGATGCCGCATACGGGATCGATGCCGGGGTCTCGCCGCGGGATTCGTCCGCGATCACAACCACCTACGGCGACGCGCTCACCGCTGCCGCGAACCGGCCGGGCGCGCCGCGGCCGGTGGTGCCTTGTTTAGCGGTTGAACATTCTTGTATTCTCCGCCGCCATGCGAATCAACAAGGTCAAAGTCGCCGGTTTCAAGTCGTTCGTGGACCCGACGACCCTGGAGTTTCGCCGCAACCTGAGTGGAATAGTCGGGCCGAACGGTTGCGGGAAATCCAACATCATCGACGCCATTCAGTGGGTCATGGGGGAGAGCTCCGCCAAGCATCTGCGCGGGGATTCGATGGCGGACGTGATCTTCAACGGCTCCGGCACCCGCAAGCCGGTCGGCCAGGCCTCCGTGGAGATCATATTCGACAACAACGACGCGAAGATCGGCGGCCAGTACGCCTCCTACGGGGAGATCTCGGTCAAGCGCCAGGTAGGGCGCGATGGCCAGTCGAGCTACTTTCTCAACGGCGCCCGCTGCCGGCGCCGCGACATCACCGGGCTGTTCCTCGGCACCGGGATAGGCGCCCGCTCCTACTCCATCATCGAGCAGGGCATGATCTCGCGGGTCATCGAGGCCAAGCCGGAGGAGCTGCGCGCCTTTTTCGAGGAGGCCGCGGGCATCTCGAAATACAAGGAGCGTCGCCGCGAGACGGAGAACCGGATCAAGAACACCCAGGAGAATCTCGCCCGCATCACCGACATCGTCACGGAGCTCGACAGGCAGCTTCAGCACCTGCAGCGTCAGGCAAGGTCGGCGGAGAGGTACCAGGAACTGAAGGCCGAGGAGCGCGCGACCCAGTCGCAACTGCACGCACTGCGGTGGCGCTCGCTGAACGGGCAGCTCGAGGTGCACCGCAAGGACATCGAACGGCGCGCCAATGCGGTCGAGGCCACGACCGCCGCGTTGCGCACCGCGGAGGCGGAGATCGCGCGGCAGCGCGATGCCCAGGTGGCCGCCACGGATCATTTCAACGCGGTTCAGAGCCGCTTCTACACGGTCGGCGCGGAGGTGGCCCGCCTGGAGCAGCAGATCCAGCATGGGCTGGAGCGGCGGCAGGCGATGGAACGGGAGCTCGGCGGCACCGAACGCGGTCTGGAAGAGGCGCGCCGTCACATCGCCGAGGACGAACAGCGTCTGGCGTCCTTGCTGCAGGAGCTGGCCGCGCTCGAGCCGGAGCAGTCCCGACATGCGGGGGAGGAGCAGGGAGCGGATCGACGGGTCGTCGAGGCGGAATTGCGCCTGAATGAATGGCAGTCCCGGTGGGATGCGTTCAACCAGCGCCTCGCCGATGCACAGCGGCAGGCGCACGTCGAGCAGACGCGACGCGAGCACCTCGAGGATGCCGTCGAGATCGCCCGGCAGCGGCTCGCGTCGCTGCGCCGGGAGCGGGAAGGCCTGGTGCCGGAGAACCTGCGCGGGGCGCTGGCCGAGCTGGAGCAGCGATACACCGGCTCGCAGGGCAGCCATGCGGCGCTGCAGGGCGAGCTTGAGCAGCTGCGCGCCGAGCTGACGCAGCTGCGCGAGACCATCGATCAGATCTCCTCTCACCTCGACGAGCGCCGCCAGCGGCGCCAGCAGCTGAGCGGCCGCGTCGCGTCCCTGGAGGCATTGCAGCAGTCGAGCCTCGGCACCGATCGCGAGGGTCTGGCGGAGTGGCTGCGTAACGCAGGTATGGCCGAGGCGTCGCGGCTCTCCGAGGTCATCGGCGTCGAGGCCGGCTGGGAACGCGCCGTGGAAACCGCCGCGCTGCTGCCCCTGCAGGCGCTCTGCGTCCCCGCGCTCGAGCCGCTCTACGAGCAGCTGCCGTCGCTGCGGGAGGGCAGCGCGGCGGCGCTGGACATGTCGCAGCGCACCGGCAAGGACGCGCGTCGCAATGCCGCGACCGGACTGCCGCTGCTGGCGGACAAGATCCGGGCCCCCTGGCCGGTCGCCGACCTGTTCGACGGTGTTTATGCGGCCGAGACGCTGGAGGCGGCGCGTCGGACCGTCCCGGACCTGCAGCCGGGCGAATCGGTGATCACCCGCGATGGCACGTGGCTCGGAGCCGGATGGGTGAAGGTCAACCGCGACACGCGCGCAACGGATGGCTTGCTGCAACGCACGCAGGAGCTGAAATCGCTGCGGGACGACCGTGTACGCATCGAATCGGAGATCGAGGCGCTGCAGGGGCGCATGGAGGAGGCGCGGGCGCGATTAGCCGCCCTCGAGTCGCGTGAGGCGACGCTGCGAGGGCGGCTCAATGCCGCGCACGAGGCGACGTCGCTATTGCGGTCGGAGGTCTCGGCGGGCCAGACGCGACTCGAGCAGACGACACAGCGTCTCGACCAGCTGATCGCGGAATCGCAGGAGCTGGAAGCGCAGATCGAGGAGGAGACGGAGGAGTTGACCACCTGCGCCGAGCGCCTGGCCTCGGTGAGCGCGCAGCGCGATGCCCTGGAAGGCGAGCGCGCGCAGCTCGGCGAGGAGCGCGAGACGCTGCGCGGCGCCGTCGGCGCGGCCCGGCAGCAGTGGCAATCCATCCGGGACGCCGGCCATGCGCTGACCGCCAAGATCGCGGCGATACATTCCGAGAGGGCGGCGCTGGAACAGTCGCTCGGCCGCAATCGCACACAGATCGAGCGTCTGCAGCAGCAGGTCGCGGGTCTGCAGGAGCAGTTGCAGGGGTTCGGGACGCCCTATGCGCAGCTGCAGGCGGCGAGGGAGACCGCCCTGGCGCAGCGGCTGGAGGTCGAGGCCGAATTGAGCAGCACCCGCGAGGCGCTGCAGCAGGCCGATGCCGAGCTGCGCGCGCTCGAACAGCGGCGCCACACGATCGAGGTCGAGGCCGGACAGCGGCGCGAGGAACTGGAACAGGCGCGCCTTGATGCGCGCGGCCTGGAGACGCGCCTGGAGGGCATCGTCGAGCAGCTCGCTGCCGCCGAGGCCGTCGCCGAGCAGGTCATCGAGACCCTGCCGGCGGATGCCACCGAGTCGGCGTGGGAAGAACGCCTGGCGGAGGTCGGCCGTAAGATCCAGCGACTGGGGCCCATCAACCTGGCCGCGATCGACGAGTTCAGCACCCTCTCGGAACGCAAGAGCTATCTCGACAGCCAGCTCGCCGACCTCAACGAGGCGCTCGCGACGCTGGAGGAGGCAATACGGAAGATCGACCGTGAGACGCGCACGCGCTTCAAGGAGACCTTCGACAAGGTCAACAGCGGATTCCAGACCCTGTTTCCGGCCCTGTTCGGAGGCGGCCATGCCGTGCTCGAACTGATCGGCGACGATCTGCTCGAGACGGGCGTGACCGTCATTGCGCGGCCGCCCGGCAAGCGCAACAGCACGATCCATCTGCTCTCGGGCGGTGAAAAGGCGCTGACGGCCGTGGCCCTGGTGTTCGCCATCTTCGAGCTGAATCCCGCGCCATTCTGCCTGCTCGACGAGGTGGACGCGCCCCTGGACGATGCCAACGTAGTCCGCCTGTGCGAGATGCTCAAGCAGCGCGCCCGCGACATCCAGTTCATCTTCATCACCCACAACAAGATCACGATGGAGATCGCCGATCAGCTCGTCGGTGTTACCATGCAGGAGGCGGGGGTTTCGCGGCTGGTGTCGGTCAACATGGACGAGGCGGTGCGCCTGGCGGCGACCGGCTGAGGTCCCGCCACCGCTCCGGGGCGAGGGTGCAGGGGCACCGCTCCGCGGGGGAGCGGCGAAGGAAGGGGCATGACTACGCTGCGTCTATTACTCTTGCTGGCGGGCATCCTGTTCGTCATCGGCGTCTGGTGGTGGAGCCGCCGCCAGCAGCGTCGTCGCGGCGCCATTCCCACCCGTCGTGTGGAACGCCTGCCGGCCCAACCCGGCGTGGAGGCGCCGCGCGGCGCTCGCGTGGAGGAGGAGGACGAGGACATCGACTTCGCCGGGACGCTCGCCGATCTGAGCGGACTGATGCGCGAAGGGCGCGCGGAGCACGCGCCGACTGGCTCCACGGAGGATGCCGGCGATTCCACGCGGCGGCGAGCGCCGCGCCGTCACGCGGGCAGGCAGGCGGAGACCAGGACGGCGGATGCGCGGCAGCTGGACATGGGATTCGAGGAGGCGCCGGTGGCGGGCCCGCTGCTGCCGGAGCGCGTCGTCGCCGTATTCGTCCGCGCGGCGCCCGGGACCGCATTTTCCGGCACGGCGCTGGCCGCAGCCTTCGCCGCCGTCGACATGCGTTTCGGCGATATGTCCATCTTTCATCACTACGGGGTCGGCAATCTGGTGTCCGCCGCTCCGCTGTTCTCCGCCGCGAACATGTTCGAGCCCGGCGCGTTCGATCCGGCGACGCTGGATGAGTTTCAGACCGGTGGCATCGCGCTGTTCATGCAGTTGCCCGGTCACCGTGCCGCGAGCCTGGTCTTCGAGCTGATGCTGAACACGGCTCAGCGCCTGGCGCAGGCCCTGCGTGGAGAGGTCCTCGACGACACGCGACAGCCCCTGAGCAGCCAGAGCATCGACCTGCTGCGCGCCCTGGTCAAGCAGTATGACCGCGGCTAGAGCGTCGGCCGCGAAGCGCATACGAGAGCTTCGCGAATCCATCAACGAGCACAACTACCGCTACTACGTTCTCGACGCGCCGAGCATCCCGGACGCGGAGTACGATCGCCTGTACCAGGAGCTGCAGCGACTGGAGGCGGAGCACCCGGAGCTCGTCACGCCGGACTCGCCCACGCAGCGGGTCGGCGGCCAGCCGGCCGCGGAATTTCCCGCGGTGCGTCACGGCGTCCCGATGCTCTCGATCAGGACGGAGACCGACACCGAGGCAAGCGGGGCGGCGAACTTCGACGCCCGCGTACGTCGCGAGCTTGGGCTGACGAATGCCGATCCGCCGGTGCAGTATGCCGCGGAGCTGAAATTCGACGGCCTGGCGATCAGCCTGCGATACGAACAGGGTCTGCTCACGCGCGCGGCCACGCGCGGGGACGGCGAGGTCGGCGAGGACGTCACCCTCAACGTGCGAACGATACGGCAGATCCCGTTGCGCCTTCGCTCCCGCGACCCGCCGACGCTGCTCGAGGCGCGCGGCGAGGTCTACATGCGCCGCGACGCCTTCGAGCGTCTCAACGCGCGCCAGCGCGAGGAGGGCGGCAAGACCTTCGTGAATCCTCGCAATGCGGCGGCCGGGGCCGTCCGGCAGCTGAATCCGGCGATCACGGCGCAGCGCCCCCTCTCGTTCTTCGCTTACGGCGTGGGAGAAACCCATGGCTGGCGGCACGCGCCGCAGACCCACGCCGAGGTGCTGGACGCCCTGCAGGATCTCGGCGTGCCGGTATGCGCCGAGCGCGCCGTCGTGGAAGGCGCCGAGGGACTCATCGCCTTCTACCGTGACGTGGGCGCGCGGCGCGATCGCCTGCCGTTCGACATAGACGGCGTCGTCTACAAGGTGAACAGCCTGGAACTGCAGCGGCAGCTGGGATTCGTGACCCGCGAGCCACGCTGGGCAGTCGCGCACAAGTACCCGGCGCAGGAACAGCTCACCCGGATCCTCGACATCGAGGTCCAGGTCGGGCGCACCGGCAAGCTCACGCCGGTGGCGCGGCTGGAGCCGGTATTCGTCGGCGGCGTCACGGTCAGCAACGCCACCCTGCACAACGAGGATTTCATCCGCGCGCTGGGAGCCCGGATCGGGGACACGGTCATCGTCCGGCGAGCCGGCGACGTGATCCCCGAGGTGGTGGCGGTGCTCGCCGAGCGGCGCCCGAGAAACGCGCGCGAATTCGTCATGCCCGCCGCCTGCCCGGTGTGCGGCGCCGAGGCGGTGCGCGAGGAGGGCGAGGTCGACGTGCGATGCAGCGGCGGGCTTTACTGCCCCGCGCAGCGCAAGCAGGCGATCCTGCACTTCGCCTCGCGGCGCGCCGTCGACATCGAGGGGCTGGGCGAGAAGCTGGTCGATCAACTCGTCGACAGCGGACGGGTGCGCTCGCTGCCGGACCTCTATGGCCTGACCGTCGAGGAGCTCGCCGAGTTGGATCGCATGGGCCAGAGATCCGCGAGGAACCTCTTCGACGCCCTGGAACGATCGAAACGGACGACGTTGGCGCGTTTCATCTATTCGCTCGGGATCCGTCACGTCGGCGAGGCCACCGCGCGCGACCTGGCCCTGCATTTCGGGAGGCTCGACGCGGTCATGGAGGCCGCCGAGGAGGAGCTGGCCGAGGTCCCGGACGTCGGCCCGGTGGTCGCCGCCAGCATCCACCGATTTTTCGCGCAGGCACACAACCGCGCGGTGGTGGCCAGGCTGCGCCAGCGCGGCATGCGGTGGAAGGAGGGCGAGACCCGGGGCGCCGCCGGGTCCCTGGCCGGCAAGACCTTCGTGCTGACCGGGACGCTGTCCTCGATGACGCGCGATGAGGCCACCGAGCGGCTGCAGGCGCTCGGCGCGAAGGTCTCCGGCAGCGTCTCGAAGAAGACCAGCTACGTGGTGGCCGGAGCCGATCCCGGCAGCAAGGCGGAGCGGGCGGCGGCGCTCGGCATCCCCACGCTCGACGAGGCGGCGCTGGCGAGGATGCTCGGCGAGCGGGACTGAAGGCGACTTCGTCGGTTCGCGCGCGGCGGACGCGCGCGGCCGCGCCGCGCCAGGCGCGCTCAGGCGATCACAGGGCGGAGGGATGCGCGCCGGTCTGGATCATCACCCGGTTGCGCCCGGCGGTCTTGGCGTCGTACAGCGCCGCGTCGGCGCGGCTTAGCAGGGTGGCGGCGGAGTCCTCCGCCTCGAGGGTGGACACGCCCATGCTCACGGTCACGGCGATCTCGAAACCATCGATGATTATGGGCGTCGCCGCGATCGCCTTGCGAATGCGATCGGCGAGCAGCGCGGCGCCGTCGATGTCCGTATTGCTCAGCACCACGGTGAATTCTTCCCCGCCGTAGCGGAATACCATGTCGCTGCCACGGGTGCAGTCCGTGATACGGCCCGCGACGGTGCGCAGCACCGTGTCGCCGGCCAGATGGCCATGTTCGTCGTTGATGCGTTTGAAATGATCCAGATCGAGCATGATCACCGACAGCGCGTAGCCGTGCCGGTGCGAGAGATTGACCTCCCGGTCGATGGTCGCGTTGAGCGCGGCGCGGTTGTTGATGCCGGTGACCGGATCCTTCAGCGCGGTATCCAGGGCGCGCTTGTACATGAGGGCATTGCGCAGGGGGTAGACGAGCGCACAGATGAGCGCCTCGAGCTGCTGCAACTGGTCCTCCTCCAGCGGCTCGTCGCCGCGGAAGGTGATCACGCCCAGGGAGCGATCGAGCACGACCAGGTCGTAGGTGTTGGAGTGCGGTCCTTCCCGCCCCAGTATCAACCGCACCTGCTCTTCCATGTTCACGTATTCCATGCCGCTCAGCGGCAGCAGGCGATTGACCTCCTCGGCGAAGACCTCCATGAGCTTGTCGAGCTCCAGCGCGCTCTGCAGCAGGTTGGCCAGGTGCAGGGTCGATGCCGCCAGTGCCGAGGCGGGGCGTTGGGCGAGGGTGGCCAGGTGCTTCTCGGAGACTGCAGACGGCGGGTTGGCCGCGCTCGATCTCTGGCTGTTGGCGACGGCTTGCAGCGTTGGGCTCATGAGTCCTTGACTCGCTGGTGGCTCGGTTTGCAGCTGTCTTTGCGAAAACCGTGCCAGAACAGCCGCCTAGCAGCCGGGGAGGCGGCGCGTCGCATACGGAAACGGATGGCCGCCGCGGGCACGGAGCGGTCAGAGCGAGGCCACCCGCCGCGCGGAGGCCAGCGTGTCGGCGCACAGTATCGTGTCGCGCAGCCAGTTCCGATCGTCGCGCTGGGGATAGTCCAGGGTGTAGTGCAGGCCACGGCTCTCCCGGCGCAGCATGGCGGAGTGGATGATAAGCTCGGCGACCTGGACCAGATTGCGCAGCTCGATGAGGTCGTTGGTGACGCGGAAATTCCCATAGTATTCAGCAATCTCCGCGTGCAGGAGCTGCGCGCGCCGCAGGGCCCGCTGCATGCGTTTGGTGGTCCGCACGATGCCGACGTAGTCCCACATGAACCTCCGCAGTTCCTCCCAATTGTGGGACACCACGACTTCCTCGTCGGAATCGGTCACCTGGCTTTCGTCCCATTGGGGCAGCGCGGGGGGATGCGGCGCCCCGCCATAGGCGTCGCGGATGTCGTCCGTGCACGAGGCCGCCATGACGCAACACTCCAGCAGGGAATTGCTGGCGAGGCGGTTGGCGCCATGCAGGCCGGTGCAGGCGACCTCGCCGATGGCGTACAGGCCGGGCAGGTCGGTGCGGCCATTTATGTCCGATACGACTCCCCCGCAGAGGAAATGAGTTGCCGGCACGATGGGAATGGGCTGCCGGGTCATGTCGATGCCGAACTCCAAGCAGCGGCCGTGCACGGTGGGGAAGTGCTCCCGGATGAAATCCGCGTCCTGGTGGGAGATGTCCAGGTACAGGCAGTCGGCGCCCAGCCGTTTCATCTCATGGTCGATGGCACGGGCGACGATGTCGCGCGGGGCAAGCTCCCCCCGTGGGTCGAAGCGGTGCATGAACGGCTCCCCGTTGGGAAGCAGCAGCCGGCCGCCCTCACCGCGCACGGCCTCGGTGATGAGGAAGGTCTTGGCCCTGGGGTGATAGAGGCAGGTGGGGTGAAACTGGATGAACTCCATGTTGGCAACCCGACAGCCCGCGCGCCAGGCCATCGCGATGCCGTCGCCCGTGGCGACGTCGGGATTGGTGGTATACAGGTAGACCTTCCCGGCACCCCCCGTGGCCAGGATGGTGAAACGGGCGCCGAAGGTCTCGACCCGCTGGCGGGCGCGGTCGTAGACATACGCGCCCAGGCAGCGCTGGTATCCCAGGCCCAGTTTCGCCGCCAGGATGAGATCGATCGCCAGATGGTTCTCGAACAGCTCGATGTTGGGATGGGCGCGAACGTGGGATTCCAGGGTCGTCGCCACCGCGTGGCCGGTGGCGTCGGCCGCGTGTACCACGCGTCGGTGACTGTGGCCTCCCTCGCGCGTGAGATGTATCTCGGTGCGGCCGCCGGCGCCGGTATGGGTGGTGAAGGGCGCCCCCAGGTCCTGCAGCCAGCGCACGCACTGGTGTCCGCGCTCGACGACGTATTGCACCACCTCCCGATTGCAGAGCCCCGCGCCCGCGTCGATGGTGTCGGCCAGGTGCGATGCGACGGAGTCCTCCTTGTCCAGCACGGCTGAGATCCCGCCCTGCGCGTACAGCGTATTGCTCTCCGTCAGGCTGCTCTTGGTCACCACCCCGACGCGATAGCGCTCCGCCAGGCGCAGGGCCGCGCTCAGCCCGGCGGCGCCGCTGCCCAGGACCAGCACATCGAGGTCGTATTGATGGCTCATCTTCAAATCGTCGATAATCCGCCGATTGGTCTCCGGCGGCCGGCCCGAGATCTCATGGAACCTAACTCACACCTGAATGGTCTACGCCCACAGGAGCTTGTACGCACCGTGCTGATGATACAAGGAGACGGCCCGCATGGGCGACAGCAGCACGGATAGACCGTTGGTCGAGAGGGTACAGCGTGGCGACAAGAGTGCGTTTGACCTGCTGGTCCTCAAGTACCAACACAAGATCGTCAAGCTCGTGTCGCGCTACATCCGCGACCCCAGCGAGGCGCTGGACGTGGCCCAGGAATCCTTCCTCAAGGCCTATCGCGCCCTGCCGAACTTTCGTGGCGACAGCGCCTTCTACACGTGGCTCTACCGCATTGCCATCAATACGGCCAAGAACCACCTGGTGACGCTGTCGCGGCGGCCGCTGGAGGCCAACCTGAGCGGGAACGACGAGGACGGCGAGGTCAATATTGAAGAGTTGCAGCATGAGGTCGAAACACCTGAGAACCTCCTGCTGACCGAGCAGATCAAGGACACGGTGTTCCGGACAATCGAACGGTTGCCCGAGGATCTGCGAACCGCCATCACGCTGCGCGAGATGGACGGTCTGAGTTACGAGGAGATAGCCGAGGTGATGGAATGCCCGATCGGCACGGTGCGTTCCCGGATATTCCGGGCGCGCGAGGCGATAGACAACCAGTTGAAGCCGTTACTTGAGTAGGCGGGTGTTTATGACAGATGAGAAGCTGCTGAAGCTGTCCTCGTATTTGGACGGAGAGTGCACGGAGATCGAGCGCCGTGCCGTTGACAACGGCCTCAATGACCCGGAGATGCGCGCCTGCTGGGCGCGTTACCACCTCATCGGCCAGGCGATGCGCGCGGAACTTCCGCCCTACCTCGACCGGCAGTTCGCCGACCGCCTCCGGCAGGCGCTCGGCGCGGAACCGACGGTGCTCTGCCCGGCGCGCCGCAGGGAGAGCTGGGCGAAACCGCTGGCGGGGGCCGCCATCGCGGCGACGGTCGCCGCCGTGGCGGTGTTCGGGGTGCGCAACATGGGCACCTCCTCGGTCTCGCCGAACGCGGCGGTCGCGACCTCGACGGTAACGCTGCCCGCCGGCTCGCCGGTGGTCGCGCAGCGGCCCGTCGCGCCGGCAGCCACGCTGGTCGAGGCGCCCGTGCAGGCACCGCTACGGGCGGTCGGCGCCTACGGCCCCGGCGACGCGTTCTGGGGCGAACCGGATCACGAAGCGGGCGGCGCGCCCATGCCCTCGGCTCGGTCCAGATTGAACAGCTACATCGTCAACTACAGTGAACAGCGCGCCATGATGGGCAGCCCGGGCGTGCTCCCATACGTCAAGGTCGTCGGTTACGGCACGGAACAGTAGCGAATGGCGGTGACCGCAAAGTCCCGGGGCCGCGTCTGGCTATGGCTGGTCGCGCTGCTGGCCACCGGGCACATCCAGGCCGAGGCCGGGGGCGATCCCAGTCCCGAAAGCCTGTTCGAGAGCATGGCCAGGGCGACGCGCGAACTGAACTACGACGGCGTGTTCGTTTACAGCCGCGGCGCCGACGCCGACAGCATGCGCATCATCCATCGCGCCGACGAGAATGGCGAGCAGGAGCGCATCGTCTCCCTGTCGGGATCGCCGCGCGAGGTCATACGCAGCAACGACACGGTGAAATGCTACCTGCCGGACCGCCGCGCGGTGATGATCGAGAAACGCGCCATGCGCAAGTTTCTCCCCACCTTCCGGCAGCCCGCATCGGAGATCGCGCTCAACTACCAGTTCGAGATGATCGGTCGGGACCGTGTCGCCGGGCGGCGTGCCTGGGTAGTCGGCGTCCTGCCGCGCAACGCGTTTCGCTATGGCTATCGATTCTGGATCGATGCCGAGAATCGGCTCCTGCTTCGTTCGGAGGTCGTCAACAGCCGCGGCACCATCCTGGAGCAGATACTCTTCACCCAGCTGTCGTTGCCGGCGACTATCGCCGATGACCTGCTGCAACCGGCGGTAAACAGCGAGAACTTCACGACCTTCGACAAGAGCAGCTCCGGGGAGTCCGAATCCCTGGAATTGCCCGTCACGCAGAAATGGCTGGTGCAGTGGGTGCCGGAGGGGTTTTCGCAGCGCGAGTACAAGATCCAGCGCCTCTCCGCCAGCGATTCGCCCGTCGAGCATATCGTGTTCTCCGACGGGCTGGCGACGATCTCGGTGTTCGTCGAGGAACTCAAGGACAAGGCCGATTCGATGGAGGGGTTCACCGCCGTGGGCGCCGTGAACACCTACAGCAGATTGAACGACAATTATCAGGTCACGGTCGTGGGCGAAGTGCCGCCGCTCACGGTGCGCCAGGTCGCGGGCTCCGTGGTCCTCGCAACCAAGCATTGACCGCGTCTCACGACGCCACCGAATCATCCTCGAGGAAGTCACTATGCAGGCTCTCAAACGCTACCCGTTCGTGCTGGCCGCCGCCTTGCTGTGCGCATGGGCGGGCGCATCCTCCGCGCGATCGCTGCCCGAGTTCACGCAGCTGGTGGAGGAGTACGGACCGGCGGTGGTCAACATCGGCACCACCGTGACGGCTCCGAAGGGAGTCCCCGGGATGCCGAAGGACTTCAAGATCCCGGACATCCCCGAGGACAGCCCGTTGCACGACTTTCTGAAGAAGTTCTTCGAAGGTCAGGAAGGCTTCGGGGGCGACGTGCCCGCGGAGTCGCTCGGCTCGGGATTCATCATCTCCCGCGACGGCTACGTCATCACCAACAACCATGTGGTCAAGAATGCCGACGAGATCATGGTGCGGCTGAGCGACCGGCGCGAATTCAAGGCCAAGCTCATCGGCACCGACGAGCGTAGCGACCTTGCCGTGCTCAAGATCGAGGCCCAGAACCTGCCCACGGTGAAGGTCGGCAGCTCCGCCGACCTGAAGGTCGGCGAGTGGGTGCTCGCGATCGGCTCCCCGTTCGGGTTCGACCATTCGGCGACGGCCGGCATCGTCAGCGCCAAGGGCCGCAGCCTGCCGAACGAGAATTACACGCCTTTCATCCAGACCGACGTCGCCATCAATCCCGGCAATTCCGGAGGCCCGCTGTTCAATCTGGACGGCGAGGTGGTCGGCGTGAACTCCCAGATCTTCAGCCGCACCGGCGGCTTCATGGGGCTTTCCTTCGCCATCCCGATCGAGGTGGTGATGAACGTCTACGAGCAGTTGCGCGAGAAGGGCGCGGTGAGCCGGGGCTGGCTCGGCGTCATCATCCAGGACGTCACCCAGGACCTCGCGGAGTCGTTCAAGATGGACAAACCGCACGGAGCGCTGGTCTCCAAGGTGGTGCCCGACGGACCGGCCGCCAAGGCCGGCATACAGGCCGGCGACGTGGTGCTCGAGTTTGCGGGCAGGCCGATCGACGCCTCCTCGGACCTGCCGCCCCTGGTCGGCAGCACCCGAATCGGCGAGACGGTGCCGCTCAAGGTGATGCGCAATGGGCGGATCGAGTCCCTGCAGGTCGCCGTGGCGGAGCTGCCCAAGGAGGACGAGCTCGCGCCGATGCTCGGCCAGCGCGAGGGCGCACCCAAGGGCAGCACGGACAGTCACCTGAAGATCACGGTCAGCGACCTGACCAAGCAGCAGCGCGACGAACTCGAGGTCGACGACCGAGGCGTCATCGTCACCGAGGTGGAGGAGGGGCCGGCCTACAAGGCGGGGATCCGCGAAGGCGACGTCATCATGATGGTGGACAACCAGAAGGTGGAGAACGCCAGGCAGTTCAAGGCGATCGTCGAGAAGCTGCCAGCGGGCAAGTCGGTGCCGGTGCTGATACAGCGTCGCGGCGGGCCGGTATTCCTGGCACTGAAGGTGCCGGGGGACGAAAAGGGGTGAAGCCGCGGCTGACGCTGCTCTCGCGGTCTTATTGCCATCTGTGCGAGGACATGCTGAGGGCGCTTCAGGCCCTGCAGGCCACGCACGACTTCGACATCGAGCTCATCGACATCGACGCTGCCGGTCAGGAGGCCCTCCTGTCCCGGTACGACGAGCTCGTCCCGGTGCTGCTCGACGGGCGCACCGAGATCTGCCACTACCACCTGGATGCCGGGGCCGTGATCCGCCGCCTGGGCGTCAATGGTTTCGGCAGCGCCGCAAAAACGCTAGAATCGGCGCGCGATCGACAGACCCCTTGATTTGCTCTCCCGCCCGATGGCGGGCGCGCGGTTCAGATGCGCGGAAACTCCCGGAAATACGAACGCCCGCGCCGGCATGGACCACATTCGAAACTTCTCCATCATCGCCCACATCGACCACGGCAAGTCGACGCTCGCCGACCGGTTGATCGAGATCTGCGGGGGGCTCACCCAGCGCGAGATGGAGTCGCAGGTGCTGGATTCCATGGACCTGGAGCGTGAACGCGGCATCACCATCAAGGCCCAGAGCGTCATGCTGGCGTTCAAGGCCGACACCGGCAAGGTCTATCAGCTCAACATCATCGACACCCCGGGTCACGTCGACTTCGCCTACGAGGTCTCACGCTCGCTGGCGGCGTGCGAGGGGGCGCTGCTGGTGGTCGACGCGGCCCAGGGCGTGGAGGCCCAGTCGGTGGCGAACTGCCACACGGCCGTCGATCAGGGCCTGACGGTGCTGCCGGTCCTGAACAAGATAGACCTGCCGGCCGCCGACCCCGACCGGGTCATCCAGGAGATCGAGGAGATCATCGGCATCGACGCCACCGACGCCGTCAGGGTGAGCGCCAAGCTGGGCACCGGCGTGCGCGAGTTGCTGCACGTGCTGGTGGATCGCATACCGCCGCCCCGCGGGGATCCCGGGGGGCCGCTGAAGGCGTTGATCATCGATTCATGGTTCGACAACTACCTGGGCGTGGTCTCGCTCGTGCGGGTCGTGGACGGCAGCCTGCGGGTCGGCTCCAAGATCAGGGTGATGTCGACCGGGCGTGACTTCGAGGTCGACAGGGTCGGGGTCTCCACGCCGAAGAAGGTCGACCGCGAGGTGTTGCAGGCCGGAGAGGTGGGATGGGTGATCGCGGGGATCAAGGAGGTCGATGGCGCCCCGGTCGGCGACACACTCACCGACGCCGGCCGCCCCGCGAAGGAGGCGCTGCCGGGGTTCAAGCGCATCAAGCCCAACGTGTTCGCCGGCATGTATCCGATCGACCAGGCCGACTACGAGGCCTTCCGCGAGGCCCTGGCGAAGCTGCGCCTGAACGATTCCGCGCTGCAATACGAACCGGAGACCTCCCAGTCGCTGGGATTCGGATTCCGCTGCGGATTCCTCGGCATGCTGCACATGGAGATCGTGCAGGAGCGCCTGGAACGTGAATACAACCTCAACCTCATCACCACGGCGCCGACGGTGGTTTACGAGGTGCTGACGACCGGCGCCGAGGTGCTGCAGGTCGACAACCCGGCACAGCTGCCGCCGGTGAACAAGATCGAGGAGATCCGCGAGCCCATCATCCAGGCCGACGTCCTCGTGCCGCACCAGTACCTCGGCAACGTCATCACCCTGTGCGCGGAGCGCCGCGGCGTGCAGAAACGCATGCAGTACCTGGGCGGCCAGGTCGCGATCACCTACGAAATGCCGCTGAGCGAGATGGTCACGGATTTCTTCGACCGGCTGAAGTCGGTGACGCGCGGATACGCCTCGATGGACTACACCTTCCTGCGCCACCAACCGGCGAAGCTCGTCAAGGTGGACATCCTCATCAACGGCGAGAAGGTCGACGCCCTGTCGCTCATCGTGCACCAGGACAACGCCCAGCGCAGGGGGCGCGAGCTGGCCGAGAAGATGCGCGAGCTCATCCCGCGGCAGATGTTCGACGTGGCCATACAGGCCGCCATCGGCTCCAACATCATCGCGCGCGAGACGGTCAAGGCGATGCGCAAGAACGTCCTGGCGAAATGCTACGGGGGCGACATCACCCGGAAGCGCAAGTTGCTCGAGAAGCAGAAGGAGGGCAAGAAGCGCATGAAGCAGTTCGGCACCGTGGAGATCCCCCAGGAGGCCTTCATGGCGGTATTGAGCATAGGCAAGGAAAAATGAACTTCGACTTCTCTCTGCTGCTGGTGCTGTTGACTCTGGTGAGCGGTCTCATCTGGGCAATCGACGCATGGGTGCTGGCGCCGCGGCGCCAGCGTGCCACGATGACGCGCACCGCGAGCGCCGAGGACAGGACGATACAGGCTTCGCGTCGCGAACCGGTGATCGTGGACTACGCGCGCTCGTTCTTCCCGATCTTTCTCGTCGTCCTGCTGCTGCGGTCGTTCCTGTTCGAGCCGTTCCGGATCCCCTCCGGCTCGATGATGCCGACGCTGCTGGTGGGCGACTTCATCCTCGTGAACAAGTTCAACTACGGCCTGCGCCTGCCGGTGCTCAACAAGAAATTCGTCGAGCTGGGGGCGCCGAGACGCGGCGACATCGTCGTGTTCCGCTATCCGGTGGACCCCTCGACACCCTTCATCAAGCGGGTCGTGGGATTGCCTGGCGACCACATCGAGTACCGGGATCGCACCATATACGTCAACGGCCAGGCGATGGCGCAGGAACCGGCCGGTACCTATCTCGGCAGCGGGGCCGGCTCGGATCAGAACGGCGACCCGGTCATGACGGAAAAGCTGGGGGACGTGGAGCACCGGATCCTCCTCCGGCCCCAGATGCCGTCCATGGACGGGGAGAGCATCGTCCCGGAGGGGCACTATTTCGTCATGGGCGACAACCGGGACAACAGCCGGGACAGCCGGTTCTGGGGCTACGTCCCCGACGAGAATCTCATCGGCCGGGCGGTGTACATCTGGATGAATTTCGATCTGCAGAACAAGGACCATATAATTGACTGGCGGCGCCTGGGCCAGCGTATCCATTGACTTGACGGGGAGGGGGCAAGATGAACCTATTGCATCGGCAGCGGGGTCTGAGTCTTTGGGAGCTGTTGTTCTACTGCGTGCTGATCGGCGCGGTGGCGCTGGTCATCATCAAGCTCTTGCCGCTGTACATGGAGAAGTTCAAGGTCGAGAAGGCGATGCAGTCGCTCGCCGCGCAGCCCGAGATTCGCACGCTCGAAGAGAGCGACATGAAGAACAGACTGCTGCGGCACTTCGAGATCGAGGACGTGGACAAGTTCAGCCGCCCGGAGGATCTGAAGAAGATCTTCATCGTCACCAAGAACAAGGACAATGAAGGCCGCACGATGAGCATGAAGTACGAGATCCGTGCTCCTTTCCTGGGGGCGCTCGATGTCGTCCTCAAGGTGGACAAGCAGATCGCCATCCCGGCCTACACCCCCTGAGCACGCTGCCCCGCGACGCCGGCGACCCCAGGCGCAGGGCAGAGGCGGCCTTGGCCAGACTGTCCCAGGTACTCCAATACGAATTCACCGACGGGCGCCTGTGCGCGCAGGCGCTCACGCATCGCAGCGCCGGATATCCTCACAACGAGCGCCTGGAGTTCCTTGGCGACGCGATGCTGGGACTGGTCGTTGCCGAGGAGCTGTACCGTCGCTACCCGGACGCCGATGAAGGGCTGCTCACCCGCCTGCGTGCCGCGCTGGTGCGCAAGGAGACGCTCGCCGAGGTGGCCGCCGAACTGGATCTCGGCGCGCACCTTCGGCTCGGCGAGGGCGAGCTGAAGAGCGGCGGCTTTCGCCGGGCCTCCATCCTCGCCAACGCGCTGGAGGCAGTCCTGGGCGCCATCTACCTGGACGGCGGGTATGAGCCCTGCCGGGCCGCGATCACGCGTCTGCTCGAGCGGCGGATCGCCGGCCTGTCCGCCGCGGAAATGACCAAGGATCCCAAGACCGAGCTGCAGGAGTGGCTGCAGGCGCGCGGTCGGCCGCTGCCCGTCTACCGCACGACGCGGGTGGAGGGCGACCCTCACGACCAGCATTTCGTCGTCGAATGCACGCTGGAGGATGCCACGGCTCCCGTCACCGGCGAGGGCCGCAGCCGGCGGCATGCCGAACAGCAGGCCGCGGAGCGGATGCTCGCGCGCCTGCGCCGAGCGGGCGCGCGGGGCGGCTAGCATGTCTCGTTGCGGTATGGTGGCCATCTTCGGCTGTCCGAACGTCGGCAAGTCGACGCTCCTGAACAGGCTGCTCGGCCAGAAGCTCAGCATCACCTCCCGCAAGCCGCAGACCACGCGCCAGCGCATACTGGGCATCCACACCGAGGGCGAGACGCAGGTCGTGTACGTGGACACGCCCGGCCTGCAGGCGCGCCCCGCCAGGGCGCTCAATCGCTCGATGAATCGCGAGGCCCTGGGCGCGCTCCAGGGGGTCGACCTGGTGCTGTTCGTGGTGCAGGCCGGCCGCTGGACCGAGGTCGACGATCACGCGCTCGCGCAGGCCCAGGCCTCGGGCCTGCCCGTCATCCTGGCGGTCAACAAGGTCGATCTCTGCAAGGAGAAGGGGACGTTGCTGCCGGTGCTCCAGGATCTCGCCGCCAGGCATGCCTTTCACGACATCGTGCCGGTCTCCGCACGCAACGGAGACAATGTCGAAGTCCTGCGCCGCTGCATCGTCGCGCTGCTGCCCGAGCGCGAGCATCTCTACGACGGCGATCAGATCTCCGACCGGGGCGAACGATTCTTCGTGGCCGAGATCGTCCGGGAGAAGCTCATCCGGATGCTGGGCGAGGAGCTTCCTTACGCCACCACCGTGGTCATCGACGAGTTCAAGGACGAGGAGCCGATGACCCGGATCGCCGCGACCATCTGGGTGGAGAGGAGCGGTCAGAAGCCCATCGTCGTGGGCAAGGGCGGCCAGATGCTGCGCCGGATCGGGGAACAGGCGCGCCACGACATCGAAAGATTCCTGGGCCGCAAGGTGTTCCTGCAGACCTGGGTGCGGGTGAAGGAGAATTGGTCCGATGACAGCCGCCTGCTACGGCAACTCGGTATCGACGCCGCCGACTGAGCGTCCCGTCCGCTGTCGCCGCGGGGGTCCGGGTCGTGCAGACTGAGCTCCACGAGGCCTGCGTCCTGCACCGCCGCAGCTACCGGGAATCCAGCCTGCTGGTCGAGTTGTTCTCGGCGCGATACGGTCGCATCGGCGCCGTGGCCAAGGGCGTCACGCGACGCGGCAGCCCGCTCGCCGCCCTGCTGCAGCCGTTTCGTCCGCTGCTGACCGCATGGTCTGCACGCCGCAGCGAGCTGGTGACGCTCGCGCAGGTGGAGGCCGCGGGCGAGCCGTTCCTCTTCACGGGCCAGGCCGCGCTGTGCGCGTTCTATCTCAACGAGCTGCTGCTCAGGGCGCTGCCCCGCAACGACGCGCATCCGGAACTTTTCGCGCGTTATCGAGCGGCGCTGGGGCGACTGGCGGTGGAGCCCGCCGCCGCCGAGCCGACGTTGCGAATATTCGAGAAACATCTGCTCGAGACCGCCGGTTACGGCGTCATACTCGACAGCGACGTGGACACCTCAAGGCCGGTGGATCCCGAGCGCCTCTACCGCTATGTGCCCGGACACGGGCCGACCGCCGTTCGGGACGGGGACGCGGCGCCTGAGGGAGGCATTGCGATCTCCGGGGCGACCCTGCTGGCGCTCAGCGAGGAGCAGCTGACGGCGCCGTTGCACCGTGCCGAGGCCAAGCGCCTGCTGCGCGCCCTGCTCCGGGTGCACCTGGGCGAGAAGCCCCTGCACAGCCGCGCCTGGTTCGATGAGTACTGAGCGGCGGCCAACGCCGCAAACCCGAGCGGGAGCGCCGCCGGGCTGGTACAATTCGCGCCGCCCGTAATTCTCATCCGCCTCTCCCTGGACTCATGCACGACGCATTCATCTTCCTTGGCGTTAACGTCGACCACGTGGCCACGCTCAGACAGGCGCGTCGCGCCCGCTGCCCGGACCCGGTCGACGCGGCGCTCGCCGCGGAGCGCTCGGGCGCCGACAGCATCACCGTGCACCTGCGGGAAGACCGCCGGCACATCCAGGACCGGGACGTCGCCGTGCTGAAGGAGGTGCTGCAGACGCGCCTGAACCTGGAGATGGCGGTGACGGACGAGATGCTGCGCATCGCGCGCCGGGTCAAGCCCCAGGACTGCTGCCTGGTGCCGGAGCGACGCGAGGAGCTGACCACCGAGGGCGGGCTCGATGTCGCAGGGCAGCGCGCCCGGGTGCGATCTGCATGCCGGCGGCTCGCCGATGCCGGCATCCGGGTGTCGTTGTTCATCGATGCCGAGGAACGCCAGATCGAGGCGGCCGCCGAATGCGGCGCACCGGTCGTCGAGCTGCATACGGGACATTACGCCGACGCGCCCGACCCGCATGCGCGCCATGCCGAACTGGAACGTCTGCAGGCCGCGGCGAACCTTGCGCACCACTGCGGCCTGCATGTCAACGCCGGGCACGGGCTGAACTATCACAACGTGCAGCCGGTCGCCGCCATCGCCGTGATGCGGGAGCTCAACATCGGACACGCGATCGTCTCGCGCGCGATCGCCAGTGGCATGGAATCGGCCGTACGGGAGATGAAGCGCCTGATGGTCGAGGCGCGCCGGTGATCATCGGAATCGGCGTCGACATGGTACGCGTCGCGCGCATGCGCGCCGGGATGGCACGCTACGGGGAGCGGCTGGCGCGCCGCATACTGCACGACTCGGAGTACCCGCGGTTCGCCGGCGCCAGGCGCAGACCGGAATTCCTGGCGCAGCGGTTCGCCGCAAAAGAGGCGGCCGCAAAGGCGCTCGGGACCGGCTTCGCCAACGGCGTCTACGCGCGCGACATCATCGTCGCCAGCGACCCCCGCGGCAAGCCATTGCTCGAGTTCGTCGGCGGGGCGCGGGAAAGGATGGAGCATCTCGGCGTCACGCATGGCCACGTGAGCCTGAGCGACGAGGGCGAGTACTCGATCGCCATGGTCACGCTCGAAGGATGCCTGCCGCCGCATTCGTCCTGATTCGATCGGTTTTCAATCATGTCCGAACTTCAACGTGAGATCTCACGCCGGCGCACCTTCGCCATCATCTCGCACCCCGATGCCGGCAAGACCACCCTGACGGAAAAGCTGCTGCTCCTGGGCGGGGCGATCCAGATCGCCGGAACCGTAAAGGGCAGGAAGAGCTCGCGTCACGCCACCTCCGACTGGATGGAGATCGAGAAGCAGCGCGGAATATCCGTCACCTCCTCGGTGATGCAGTTCAATTATCGGGACCGCATCATCAATCTGCTCGATACCCCGGGTCACGAGGACTTCTCCGAGGACACCTATCGCACGCTGACCGCCGTCGACGCGGCGCTGATGGTGATCGACGCGGCCAAGGGCGTGGAGGAGCGCACCATCAAGCTGATGGAAGTCTGCCGCATGCGGGATACTCCGATCATCACGTTCATCAACAAGCTCGACCGCGAGAGCCGCGATCCGCTCGACCTGATGGACGAGATCGAGCGCGTGCTGAAGATCCGTTGCGCCGCCGTGACCTGGCCGATCGGCTCTGGCTCGCGCTTCCGCGGCGTGTACCACCTCATCGCCAGGCACCTGCGCCTTTACCGATCGCGCAGCGACGACGGGGCGGCGGAGGGCAATGTGATACGGGACCTGAAGGAGCCCGCGGTCGCCGAGGCGCTCGGCGCGCAGATGGCGGAGTTCGAGGAGGCGCTGGAACTACTCGGCGGCGCCGGCGACCTTCCGGATGAGGCGGAATTTCTCGCCGGCCGGCTCACGCCGGTGCTGTTCGGCTCGGCCCTGAACAGCTTCGGCGTGCGCGAGTTGCTGGATTACTTCGTCATGCATGCCCCGCCGCCGCGGCCGCGCGAGGCCCTGGAGCGCCAGGTGCGGCCCGAGGAGGACAAGTTCACCGGCTTCGTATTCAAGATCCAGGCAAACATGGATCCGGCGCATCACGACCGGGTCGCGTTCCTGCGCGTGTGCTCGGGCCGATTCGAGAACGGGATGCAGGCCTATCAGGTTCGCACCGGCAAGGACGTGACCATCAGCGGCGCGCTGCGATTCATGGCCCAGGACCGCGATCAGGCCGAGGCGGCCTGGCCGGGCGACATACTGGGCATTCACAATCACGGCACCATACAAATCGGCGACACCTTTACCGAGGGCGAGAAGCTGAAGTTCACGGGCATACCCTATTTCGCCCCGGATCTCTTCCGTCGCGTCGTGCTGCGCGACCCGCTGCGCATGAAGGCCCTGCAGAAGGGACTGGTGCAGCTGAGCGAGGAGGGGGCCACCCAGGTCTTCCGGCCGATGATCAACAACGACCTCATCCTCGGCGCGGTCGGCGCGCTGCAGTTCGACGTGGTGGCCTGGCGCCTGAAGCACGAGTACAACGTGGAGTGCGCCTTTGAACCGATCGGCATCGCCGCCGCCCGGTGGATCAGTTGCGAGGACGCGGCGAAGCTCAAGCAGTTCGAGGAGAAATGCCACGCCAACCTCGCCACCGACGGCGCCGGAAACCTCACCTACCTGGCGCCGACCCGCGTCAATCTGGAGCTGACGATGGAGAGGTGGCCGGAGGTGACCTTCCGCAACTCCCGCGAGCACTGACAGCCGCGCCTCGCGCGCGGCTTCACGCCGGCCGCCGCCGGGATGCCGGCGGTGCGTCTAGGTACTCGGTTCCCGGGACGCGGCGCTTTCGGTGTGGACCGAGGCCGCACCGGGTCCCTCGCTGTCCGGTTCGGGGCGGGCGTACGTACGCTCGGCCGGGAATGCCGCGACCGATGCCGGAGCGGGGGTATCCGCGGCGGGCCTGACCTCCGGGATGAACGCCAGCCGGTGATCCACGGGCACCGGCGCATGGTCCGCTGCGGCCGGCGAGATAACCGCCGCATCGCGCGAGGAGCCTGCTGCGGCCGGCTCCCTCGATGTCGGCTCGAATCCGGCGCCGGCCACGCCCGCATCCTGATCCTCGCGGCCCGCCGCCGTGGTCGCGCCCTGGCCGGCCTGGGCGGGGTTGCGATCACCCTCTCGCCGCCGATTGCGGTTGCGCCCGCCGCGCCGACCGCGACGTCCGCGCCGCCCGTCCTCACTGCCGGCCTCCTCGCTCTCCTCCCGTTCACGCGCCGCCTGATCCGGTCGCGGCTGGGTGCCTGCCTGAGATCCTCCCTGCGGCGGAGGTGCCGCGCGGCGCTGGGCGTCGTCGCGCCGCGGCCCCTGTTCCCGCCGCTCGCGCCGATCACGCTGTTGTTCGCGTCGCTGTTCCTGGCGTGGTGGCTTTTCCCGCCTCGCGGCGGCGGGCGGCGATCGATCCTGGCGCGGGCTGGGCGGCGGCGCGGCGGCCGTCTCCTTCGGCTGAGAACCGAACAGCATCGCAAGCACGCGTTTTACAAAGCCGCCCGCGGGAGCGGTCTCGACCGCCGGGGTCTCGGCCTCCGCGACGATGGGAGCGGGCGTCATCTGCCGGTGTATGTCCTTCACCGCAGGCTCCTCCTGCACGGCTCGCGGGGCCAGGGCCGTGCCCTCGACCGCGGTCTCGGCCTCGGCTGGCGCGACCAGCTTGTAACTGCTCTCGGTCTGGCCTGCCAGCCCGGCGTCCTGCTCGCGTATGCGCTGGACCTGGTAGTGAGGCGTCTCCAGGTTCATGTTCGGAATGACGATCACCGAGACGTCGTATCGATCCTCGATGCGCCAGATCTCCCGCCGCTTCTCGTTCAGGAGGAAGGTTGCTGCGTCCACCGGCACCTGTACCGCGACCTGGGGCCGTGGACCTTCATGGCCTCCCTCCATGAGCCGGAGGATGGACAGGGACAGGATTCCACGCTGCGTATGGCGCCGTTGCCGCTGCAACGCGGACAGACGATGTGGCTGAACTCCACCAGCGATGGGCGCAGCCGCTGCCGCGACATCTCGAGCAGGCCGAAACGGGAGATCTTCCCGACCTGCACCCGCGCCCGATCGACCTTGAGCGCCTCGCGCAGCCGGTTTTCGACCAGGCGCTGGTTCTTCTGGCTCATCATGTCGATGAAGTCGATGACGATGAGGCCGCCCAGGTCGCGCAGGCGCAGTTGCAGGGCGACCTCGTCGGCCGCCTCGAGGTTGGTGTTCAGCGCCGTCTCCTCGATGTCTCCGCCGCGCGTGGCCTTGGCCGAGTTGATGTCGATGGTGATGAGGGCCTCGGTGGGCTCGATGACCAGGGCGCCGCCGGAGGGCAGCTTGACCTCGCGCTCGAACGCGGACTCGATCTGGCTCTCTATCTGATACCGGGTGAACAGCGGGATGCTGTCGCTGTAGTGCTTCAGCTTGCGCAGGTTGTTCGGCATGACCTGCTGCATGAATTCCTGCGCCTTCTCGTGCAGCGACTTGTCGTCGATCAGGATCTCGCCGATGTCGCTGCGCAGGTAATCGCGGATGGCGCGGATGATGACGTCGCGATCCTGGTAGATGAGAAACGGCGCCGAGCGCTGACGCGAGGCCTCGTCGATGGCGTGCCACAGCTTGAGCAGGTATTCGAGGTCCCACTGCAGCTCCTCGGCGGCCTTGCCGACGCCCGCCGTGCGCAGGATGAGGCCCATCCCCTCGGGCACGACCAGCGAGTTCATGGCGTCGCGGGCATCGTCGCGGTCGGCGCCCTCGATCTGCCGGGAGACGCCGCCCGCCCTCGGATTGTTGGGCATCAGGACCAGGTAGCGGCCCGGCAGGCTGATGAATGTGGTCAGCGCCGCGCCCTTGTTGCCGCGCTCGTCCTTTTCAACCTGAACGACGAGTTCCTGACCCTCGCGCAAGGCCTCCCGGATGTTCGGGCGGCCGGACTGCGCGGTCTCGGCAAAGTAGCTGCGGCAGACCTCTTTCAGTGGCAGAAAGCCGTGACGGTCGGCACCATAATCGACGAAGGCTGCCTCGAGGCTGGGCTCCAGCCGGATGATGCGGCCCTTGTAGATGTTGGATTTCCGCTGCTCGCGGCCGGTGGATTCGATGTCGAGGTCATAGAGTTTCTGGCCGTCGACGAGCGCAACGCGCAACTCCTCGGGATGAGTCGCGTTGATAAGCATTCTTTTCATTTTGTAGTAATCCTGTCTGGCGCCCGTTCTCCGCAATTGGTTGACCCCGGGACGGCCGTGGTCCAGCCTGGCCCGGTCCGGCGCGGTGCATCGCGACCCACGCAGAGGGAGGAACGCCTAAATAAACACCGCTTTTCGCTGCGGTGATGCTGGGACTCTTTCAAGTTCCGTCGGCGTGATGCGCCCTGTATGCATCCGCCGCGGTGCCGACACGCCTCCCGCCGCCAGTGGCTTCGCCCTCTGGCGCACCGGGGCTGCCGGCACAAATTTCGAATTAAAACTTTAAGTTAGCTGTACAATATCAGCCTTGAACACTATAGCAGTCGCGTCATCCGGCGGCAATAAAACCGCGCTACCCATGACCCAGAGACCCGCGCTACGGACCGAAGAGGTCAGCCACCTGCAGATAGACGCCGATCAGGCGGGGCGTCGCATCGATAACCTGCTGGTTTCCCTGCTCGGAAACGTCCCGAAGAGCCATATCTACCGCATGCTGCGGCGCGGCGAGATCCGTATCAACGGGCGCCGCGCCAAGCCGGAGACGCGGGTGGAGGAGGCCGATCTGGTCCGGCTGCCCCCCATCCGGCGCGAGCCGGAGCCCCAGCCCCCACGGGGGGGCGGCGCGCGAGGGCAGTTCCTGGAGGGCCGCATCCTCTATGAAGATGAACAGATGTTGATCGTCGACAAGCCCTCCGGCATGGCCGTGCACGGCGGGTCCGGCCTGCGCTACGGTCTCATCGAGACCCTGCGCAACGCGCGCGGGGAGGGGCACTTCCTGGAACTCGCCCATCGTCTCGATCGGGACACCTCCGGCTGCCTCATCCTGGCCAAGTCCATGCGCAGCCTGCGGCGCCTGCACGAGCAGCTGCGCGAAGGCCGGATCGGGAAGCGATACCTGCTGCTGGCGCGCGGAGGGTGGAAGGGGCCCGAGCGCACGATCTCCTCCCCGCTGAGGAAGGACATGCGCACCGGCGGCGAGGCGGTGGTGCGCGTCGATCAGCGCGCCGGCAAGCACGCCGTCACCCACTTCGCGCTGCGCCGGCAGTTCGAAGGCGCAAGCCTGCTCAGCGCCGATCTCGAGACCGGCCGTACGCACCAGATCCGTGTGCACGCGAGCCATGCCGGCTTCCCCATCGCGGGGGACGAAAAGTATGGCGATGAGGCGTTCAACAGGCGCATGCACGCGCTCGGCCTGCGGCGGTTGTTTCTGCACGCGGAGCGGCTGGAGATCCCGCTCGAAGGCGGGAGTGCGGTGACGGTAGAATCGCCTCTGCCGGACGAACTGCAGAGCGTGCTCGAAGCGCTCGCGCCGTCGATGCCAACCGCGGCCGGATCCACACGCAAAGCTGGACGCAAGAGACCATGACCGAGAATACGCCGACCATCCCGCCAGGTTCGACGCCGCAGGCCCCGAACTGGCAGCAACAGGTCATCGACAAGTTCGCCTACGCCGCGCTGGAGGAGCAGCGGCGCGCACGCCGCTGGGGCATCTTCTTCAAGTTGCTCGGCTTCGCCTATCTGCTCCTGCTCCTGCTGCTGTTCAAATCGGGCGGGATGGGCGGCGCGGGGCTGGCCGGCGGCCGACACACGGCGCTGATCGAGGTCAACGGCGTCATCGCGGCCGACGGCGACGCGAGCGCCGACAACATCGTCACGGCGCTGCGCGATGCCTTCGAAAACAAGCATTCCGCCGCGGTCATCTTGCGCATCAACAGCCCGGGCGGCAGCCCGGTGCAGGCAGGTTACGTGAACGACGAGATCGTTCGCCTGCGCGAGAAATATCCGGAGAAAAAGCTCTACGCCGTGATCACCGACATGTGCGCCTCCGGCGGGTATTACATCGCCGCCGCGGCCGACGAGATCTACGCCGACAAGGCGAGCGTGGTCGGTTCGATCGGCGTGCTGATGGACGGGTTCGGCTTCACCGGCACCATGGAGAAGCTCGGGGTGGAGCGCCGTCTGCTGACGGCCGGCGAAGACAAGGGCTTTCTGGATCCGTTTTCGCCGCTCAAGCCGGAGGAGGTGGAGCACGCGCGCGCTCTGCTCAAGGAGATACACGAGCAGTTCGTCAACACCGTGAAGCGGGGACGCGGCGATCGGCTCGCCAAGGACCCGAAGCTGTTCACCGGCCTGATCTGGACCGGGGTGCAGGCGCTCGAGTTGGGCCTCGTGGACGCGTTGGGCAGCGCGAGCTACGTCGCGCGCGAGGTGGTGAAGGCCGAGGACATCGTCGATTACACGCCGCACGAGCCCGTTCTCGATCGGTTCGCCAGGCGGCTCGGCCGGACCATGGCCGAGGCGATGGCCGGGCGGATCGAACTGCGCTGACGGGTGCTGCGGCGCAACCCGCGCCACGGCTCAGGAAGCGAGCACGTCGATCCCGACCTGGCGCAGCAGGCGCGTCAACTGGATGAGCGGCAGCCCGATGAGGGCGGTGGGATCGTCGCCCTCCATCCGTTCGAACAACGCGATGCCAAGGCCTTCGGACTTGAAGCTGCCGGCGCAATCGTACGGCTTCTCCAGGCGGACGTAGTTGCGGATCTCCGCGGCGGTCAGGGTGCGGAAATGCACGGCGTAGGGCTCGCACACCGTGGCGGCGGCCCCGCTCGCCGCATCGAGGACGCAAAGGCCGGTCAGGAAATCGACCCGCCGGCCGCTCGCCTCCCGCAACTGACGTTCGGCGTGCTCGCCCGTGCCCGGTTTGCCCAGCGCCACGCCATCGAGCACGGCCATCTGGTCGGAACCGACGATAACGGCCTCCGGGTATTGGCATGTCAGGGCACGGGCCTTGGTCTCGGCGAGCCGGGTGACCATCCGGGCAGCGGATTCGCCCTCCTGCGGGACCTCCTCGACCCCCGGGTTGACGGTCAGGAACGGGTAGCCGAGCCGCTCCAGCAGCGCCCGTCGATACGGAGAAGTGGAGGCGAGCACCAGGGTGCGAGCGCCGGCAGCCTTGGCGTGCGGCTCGGAAATTGTTTTCATCCGGCGTCTTTTTGTCAGTAAGTCGCTGACATATAATACCGCGCCCTATGAGGGGGGGTCTCCCGGAGCACATCGATCCCCTGCACCTGGCCGACGCGGCGGTGCAGCTTGCCGGCGACTTGCCGGTCGCCCGCCTTCAAAGGCTGAAAGCGATGCTCGCCAGCGAGGATGGCAGTGTGCGGGTCACCGCGCGATTCGGCGTGGACGAGCAGGGGCGGCGGGTGCTCGAGCTCAAGGCGACCGCAAGCCTGGAGATGACCTGCCAGCGCTGCATGGGCAGGGTGGCGGTCCCGGTGGCGGTCGATGCGGCGCTGGAGCTGGTTCCCGAGGAGTCGTCCGATGACGCGGCCTCGGAGCGCTACGAGCCGCTCTTCGTGAGCCGCGACCGCATGTCGCTGGCCGAGATCGTGGAAGACGAGTTGCTGCTGCAGTTGCCCATGATCCCGCGGCACGAGGACGGGGACGAGGCCTGCCGGCCTGCGGCGGGCCCGGGGGACGGGCAGGCAAAGGACACGGCGCGGGAGAATCCATTCGCCGTGCTGGCAACGCTGAAGGACAGGCAGTGACGATATCGTATTGGCAACAGGTTAGGAGACTTCTGAAATGGCTGTGCAACAAAATCGCAAGACCCCCTCGAAACGCGGCATGCGCCGCTCGCACGATGCGCTGACGGCCTCGGCGCTGTCGATCGAGCCCACGACCGGGGAGGTGCACCGGCGTCACCACGTGAGCGCCGACGGCTACTACCGCGGCAAGAAGGTCATCGAGACCCCCGCCGAGAAGGCGGCCGAATAACAAGAAGCGGAGCGCGGCGGCCGCCGAAGGGCGGTCGCCGCCGACTCCGCAGTCTTCCATGCCACTGAGTCTCTTGCTCGGGTGAAGATCCATATCGCGGTGGACGCGATGGGTGGGGACCGTGGTCCGACCGCGACGGTTCCGGCGGCCCTCAAGGCGCTCGAGGCGCATCCGCAGCTGGCAATCACTCTGGTCGGTGACGAGGCGGTGCTGGGCGAGGCCCTTAGCAGGCGCGGCGCGAGCCCGGGCGACCGGCTCACCGTGCACCACGCCAGTCAGCGTGTGGAGATGGACGAGTTGCCCTCGCAGGCCCTGCGCGGCAAGAAGGATTCCTCGATGCGTGTGGCCATCGACCTGGTCAAGAGCGGGACCTGCCAGGCATGCGTGAGCGCCGGCAACACCGGCGCGCTCATGGCCACCGCACGCTTCGTTCTGAAGACCCTGGCAGGCATCGACCGGCCCGCCATCTGCGCCGCGCTTCCGGCCCTGCATGGCCACAGCCACGTGCTCGACCTGGGTGCCAACGTCGACTGCAGTGCCGAGGAGCTGTACCAGTACGCCGTCATGGGCGCGGTGCTCACCAGCGCCGTGGAGAACAAGGAGCGTCCGACCGTCGCTCTCCTGAACATCGGGGAGGAGGAGATCAAGGGCAACGAGAACGTCAAGGAGGCCGCGGCCCTGCTGTCGCGCAGCCCCCTGAACTACGTCGGCTTCGTGGAGGGCAACGATATCTTCAAGGGCGAGGTGGACGTCATCGTCTGCGACGGTTTCTCGGGCAACATCGCCCTGAAGTCCGCCGAGGGCGCCGCGAAGATGCTGTTGGACATGGCGCGCGAGGAGTTCACCCGCAGCCCGTGGACCAAGCTCGCCGCCCTGGTTGCCCGGCCCGTGCTGCGTAATCTCAAGGACCGCGCCGATCCGCGGCAATACAACGGCGCGAGCTTCCTCGGATTGCGCGGCAGCGTCATCAAGAGTCATGGCAGCGCCGACGACGTGTCGTTCCTGACCGCGATCGAAGAGGCCATGGTGGAGGTCGGCAAGAAGGTTCCGGAACGCATCGCCGATCAGGTTGGCGAACTGCTGCTCGCACGGAGCGCGGGATGACATATTCGCGACTCGCCGGCACGGGCGGATACCTGCCCGAGAAGGTGCTCACCAACGCCGAGCTGGAAAAGATGGTCGATACGACCGATGCCTGGATCCGGGAGCGCACGGGCATCCACAAGCGGCACGTCGCCGCCGACGACGAGACCACCTGTGATCTCGCCGAGCAGGCGGCGCGGCGCGCCATCGACGCCGCGGGCCTGAATGCCGCCGATATCGATCTCATCATCGTCGCCACCACCACGCCCGATCAGATCTTCCCCAGTACCGCCTGTCTGCTGCAACAGCGGCTAGACATCCACGGATGCCCCGCCTTCGACGTGCAGGCCGTCTGCACGGGTTTCATTTACGCGCTCAGCATTGCCGACAAGTTCATCCGGACCGGTGGCGCCAGGAATGCGCTGGTCCTCGGCGCCGAGACGCTGTCGCGCATCGTCGACTGGACCGATCGGAAGACCTGCGTGTTGTTCGGTGACGGCGCCGGCGCCGTGGTGCTGCAGGCGAGCGCCACACCGGGCATACTCAGCACGCATCTGCACGCCGATGGTCAGTATCAGGCGCTGCTGCAGGTGCCCACCGGGATCTCCAAGCGCGTGACCGAGGATGGCGATTCCTATCCGTACATGGAGATGCAGGGCAACGAGGTCTTCAAGATCGCCGTCAACACGCTCGGACGCATCGTCGACGAGACCCTGGCGGCAAACAACATGACGCAGGCCGACGTCGACTGGCTGGTGCCCCACCAGGCCAACCAGCGCATCATTGCCGCCACGGCGAAGAAACTGAAGCTTTCCGAGGACCATGTGGTCATGACGGTGCAGGAGCACGGCAATACCTCGGCCGCGTCCGTACCGCTGGCGCTGGACGTCGCGATACGCGACGGGCGCATCCGGCGCGGGGAGACGGTGCTCCTGGAGGCGTTCGGCGGCGGGTTTACCTGGGGCTCGGCGCTGCTCCGCTACTGACTCTTCGATCGGCGATACATTGCATCCATGATGACCACGGCATTCGTGTTTCCAGGACAGGGCTCCCAGGCGGTGGGCATGCTGCGGGAACTGGCCACGGCCTACGCCTCCGTCAGCGAGACGTTTCGCCAGGCTTCCGACGTGCTCGGCCACGACCTCTGGAAGTTGGTGCGGGAAGGCCCCGAGACGGAACTGAACATGACCGAGCACACGCAGCCGGCCATGCTGGCGGCCGGGGTCGCGGTCTGGAACGTGTGGAACGAGAGCGGCGGCACGCGTCCGGCGTTTCTCGCCGGACACAGCCTCGGCGAATACACCGCGCTCGTCTGCAGCGGCGCACTGGCGTTCGCCGATGCCATCGACCTGGCGGCGACGCGCGCGCGCAGCATGCAGGCGGCCGTGCCGGCGGGACAGGGCGCGATGGCCGCGGTCCTGGGCCTGGAACTGCCGGTGCTGGAGCAGGTGTGCGCCGCGGCCGCCGACGGACAAGTCGTCAGTTGCGCGAATCTCAATGCGCCGGGCCAGATCGTGATCGCCGGTCACAAGGAGGCCGTGGAGCGCGCCATCGCCGGCGCCAAGGAGGCCGGTGCAAAGCGCGCGGTCCTGCTGCCGGTGAGCGTGCCGTCGCATTGCCGTCTGATGATGGGCGCGGCGGATGAAATGCGCGCGGCGCTGCGAGCGGTCACATGGGGCAGGCCTCAGATCCCGGTGATACATAACGTCGATGTGGCCACGCACGAGGATGCCGGGGAGATCGTCGAGGCGCTCGCGCGCCAGCTCTACGAGCCGGTGCGCTGGGTGGAGACGGTGCAACTCTTGCGCGCCCGCGGTGTCGGCATGATCATCGAATGCGGCCCCGGCAAAGTGCTCGCCGGCCTTTGCAGGCGGATCGAATCCGATCTGGAGTGCCTGCCGGTGTTCGATCCGGTCAGCCTGGATACTGCCATCAACGTCTCGGGAGCCAATGCATGAATTCCGCCGGTCCGGAGCGCATCGCGATCGTGACGGGAGCCAGCCGCGGGATCGGCGCCGCCATCCTGCGCGAACTGGCGCGCGGCGGGGTCAGGGTCATCGGCACCGCGACGGGCGACGCGGGGCTCGAGGCGATCCGCGCCTCGCTGGCCGATGTCGGCGCCGCCGGACATGCGATCCGCCTCGACGTCACCGATGCGGCGTCGATCGATGCCCTGATGGCGGAAACCGACAGACTTGGGCTAAGCCCCAACATACTGGTAAACAATGCCGCCATCACCCGCGACAACCTGTTGATGCGCATGAAGGACGAGGACTGGGACGCGGTCCTCAGCGCCGATCTCACCTCAGTCTTCAGACTGTGCAAGGGCTGTGTGCGCGGCATGATGAAGCAGCGCTACGGACGCATCATCAACATCACCTCTGTGGTCGGCGCGATGGGAAACGCCGGACAGACCAATTACGCGGCGGCGAAGGCCGGATTGATCGGGTTCACCAAGTCGCTGGCGCGCGAGGTCGCGAGCCGGGGCATCACCGTCAATGCCGTCGCACCAGGCTTCATCGTCACCGACATGACCGGCGCCCTTAACGACGAGCAGCGCGCGGCCCTGGCCGGGCAGATCCCGCTCGGCCGCTTCGGCGCGCCGGAGGACATCGCTGGGCCGTCGCGTTCCTGGCCTCCGACGCCGCCGGCTACATCACGGGTGAAACCAGACGGGAACGGCGGTACGCATGCCGTAGGGCAAAAGGAAGCTCTCGTAGGCGCCGGAGCCCACACTGGGGATTGTTTTTGCGGGGATCTTTGCTTGCAACTTGTTGAGTTTTCTCTTAAACTACTGGCCACAAGCTCTAAGGAATTTAAATCAGTGGAGCAGCGATAATCTGCCATGGAGCAGCATTGGGAAGAACGCGTCAAGAAAATCGTCGTTGAACAGCTGGGCGTGGAGCGGGGAAGAGGAGGTCACGACCAGTCCTCCTTTTGTCGACGATCTTGGCGCGGACTCGCTGGACACCGTCGAACTCGCCGCGGCCTTGGAAGAAGAATTCAAGACCGAGATACCGACGAGGAAGCCGAAAAGATCACGACCGTCCACTAAGCGATCGACTACGTCAAGGCTCATGCATCGGCGTAACGACCGGCTCCTGACGCAGCTCCTGAGGCCGCTGGACCCGACGCGGCCTTTGTTTGCTCGACCGAAATCTATTGCAGCGCACTATATCCTCACGATCAGGAACAGCACGGTGACGAAGCGACGCGTGGTAGTAACCGGATTGGGACTGGTAGCACCCGTGGGCAACGATGTGCCCACGGCCTGGGCGAACATCGGGCTGCAAGAAAGGGATAGGCACCATCACGTCCTTCGATGCGTCCGCTTTCACGACCACCTTCGGTGGCCAGATCAAGGATTTCGATGCGACCAAGTACATCCCGGCCAAGGACGTGAAGAAGATGGACACCTTCATCCATTACGGGATGGCGGCGTCCATCGAGGCGATCACCGATTCGGGTCTGGAGGTCACGGAGGCCAACGCCGAGCGGATCGGCGTGCTGATCGGCTCCGGCATCGGCGGATTGCCCGGCATCGAGCGCGCTATGGCCTGTTCCTGGAGGGCGGGCCGCGCAAGATCTCCCTGTTCTTCGTGCCGAGCAAACATCAATGCAACATGGTCGCCGGCAACGCGTTTCGACTGGCATGGCTTCAAGGGGCCGAATTACGCGATCGTCTCCGCCTGCGCCACGGGCACTCATTCCATCGGCGACGCGGCGCGCCTCATCGAGTACGGCGACGTCGACGTCATGGTCGCGGGCGGGGCCGAGATGGCGACCTCGCCGACCGGGCTCGGCGGATTCGCCGCGGCCAAGGCCCTGTCGACACGCAACGACAGCCCGGAGACCGCCTCGCGCCCGTGGGACAGGGACCGCGATGGCTTCGTGCTGAGCGACGGCGCCGGCATCATGGTGCTGGAAGAGTACGAGCATGCGCGCCGGCGCGGCGCGCGAATTTACGCAGAACTGATCGGCTACGGAGCCAACAGCGACGCCCACCACATGACGGCGCCGTCGCCAGGCGGCGAGGGCGCGTCGCGCTGCATGCGGCTGGCCATACGCAGCGCGGGCCTCAATCCCCAGCAGATCGACTACATCAATGCGCACGGCACCTCCACACCGTTCGGCGACAAGGCCGAGACCGACGCGGTGAAGACGGTCTTCGGCGACCACGCCTACAAGCTCGCCATGAGCTCCACCAAGTCGATGGTCGGCCACATGCTCGGCGCGGCCGGCGGAGCCGAGGCGGTATTCTGCGTGCTCGCCATTCGCGATCAGGTCGCGCCGCCGACCATCAACCTGTTCACGCCGGACCCCGAGTGCGATCTCGACTACGTGCCCAACCAGGCGCGCGAGATGAAGCTGGACATCGTGCTCTCGAACTCCTTCGGTTTCGGCGGCACCAACGGCACTCTCATCTTCAAACGTCCTTGACCGCCGCTGATCGTGACGGTCAAGATGACCGCCATGGGCACCGTGGTGGTGAACGGCGAAGCGGCAGATTGCGTCTCGGCATACGACCGGGGCCTGCAGTACGGTGACGGGCTTTTCGAGACGATCGCCGTCCTCGACGGCCAGCCGAGAAACTGGGACCTGCATCTCGAGCGTCTGCGGGCCGGCTGCGAGCGATTGCGCATCCCGCCGCCGTCACCCGAGCGGCTGTTCGACGATTTCCTGAAACTGCCGGTCGACGATCGGCCGCTCGTGCTCAAGATCATCGTGACTCGCGGGGCAGGCGGGCGAGGCTACCGCCCCCCGGAGGATCCCTCGCCGACCCGCATCCTGACCCTCGGCCCCTGGCCGGATCATCCGCCCGCCAACCGGGAGCAGGGTGTCACGGTGAGGTTGTGCGAATTGAGATTGGGCTGCAACCCGGCCCTGGCGGGTCTCAAGCACCTGAACCGGCTCGAGCAGGTGCTCGCGCGCGGCGAATGGAGCGATCCGGCCATCGCCGAGGGGCTGATGTTCGATGCCAACGGCTACCTCGTCGAGGGCACGATGAGCAACGTCTTCATTTGCGCCGACGGCGAGATCCGCACGCCGCTGCTCGATGGCTGCGGTGTGGCGGGTATCGTGCGCCGGCGAATTATCGAGCGCGCCGCCGCCGGCTCGGCAGTCCTCGAACGGCGCTTGACGCTGACCGATCTGCTCGCCGCGGACGCGGTGTTCCTGACCAATTCCCTCATCGGTCTTTGGCCGGTCCGCCGCATGCTGTTGCCCGAAGGGAGCAGGGAATACGACTCGCGGCCGGTGGTAGATCGCCTGCGGGTCGAACTGGGCATGGAATGAGCGTTCGATGATTGCGCGACTGCTGGCGCTGCTCGTCAAGCTGCTGTTCCTCGCGGCGCTGGGCGTTGGCTTCGTGGCCGTGGCGATTTACCACGACTATCACGCCGCCTTGAACGAGCCCATGGCGATAGGCGAAAAACCGGTCATTTACAGCGTGGAACCGGGGACGAGCTTTCGAACCGTCGTAAACGACCTGCGCGAGCGAGGGTGGTGGAACCACCCGGCGCGCTATTTCCTCTGGCAGGTGCGGCAGCGCGACGTCGGCGGCAAGCTGAAAACCGGCGAATACGAGATCGCCCCCGGCATGACCGCACTGCAATTGATGGATCACCTCGTATCCGGCAGAACCGTACAGTACAAGGTGACGCTGCTCGAAGGCTGGACCTTCGCACAGGTGAGGGCGGAGATGGAGAGATCCGACGTACTCCGGCAGACCCTGAAAGGCCTGGACGATGCCGTGGTCATGGAGCGGCTCGGTCATCCTGGACAGCATCCGGAGGGACGGTTCTTTCCGGACACCTACAACGTCACGCGCAAGACCACCGATCTGGAATTGCTCGGGCGCGCGCACGAACGCATGCAGGAGGTACTGCGCGAGGCCTGGGAGAAGCGCGCGGACGGACTGCCCTACAAGAACGCCGAGGAGGCGCTGATCATGGCGTCGATTGTGGAAAAGGAGACCGGTCTCGCGGCCGAGAGGCCGCAGATCGCCAGCGTATTCGTACAGCGCCTGAAGCGCGGCATGCGGCTGCAGACCGATCCGACCGTCATCTACGGGGTCGGCAAGAGCTACGACGGCGACATCCGCCGCAAGGATCTCGAGACCGACACCCCATACAACACTTACACGCGCGACGGACTGCCGCCGACGCCGATCGCGATGCCGGGCAGGGATGCCATCGAGGCGGCGCTGAACCCGGCCGCCACCGACGCCCTGTACTTCGTGGCGCGCGGCGATGGCAGCCACGTGTTCTCGCGGACCCTCGAGGAGCACAATCGGGCGGTCGCGAAGTACCAACTCGGGCCGGCGGCCGGGCAAGGCGCCGGGGAAAGGACCGTCCAATGAGCCGCCCCCCGATCTTCCTCACCGTGGAAGGCATCGAGGGCGTGGGCAAGAGCACCCACATGAGCTTCATCGCTGAGCGGCTCCAGGCCCGCGGGCGCTCCGTGGTCCAGACCCGCGAGCCGGGCGGCACGCCGCTGGGGGAGGGCATACGTTCCCTGCTGCTCGACCGGGCGCACGCCGGCATGAGCGCCGATGCGGAACTGCTGCTCATCTTCGCGGCGCGCGCGCAGCACATCGAGAAGGTCATACGTCCGTCGCTCGCGGCTGGTAACGACGTGCTCTGCGATCGTTTCACCGATGCGACGTACGCCTATCAGGGAGGCGGCCGCGGCGTCGGCATCGACCGCGTCGCCGTGCTGGAGTCCTTCGTGCAGAGAACGCTGAGACCGCACCTCACCTTCCTGCTGGATGCCCCCGCCGAGATTGCGTGCGCGCGCGCCAGGAACCGCGGCGAGAGCGATCGCTTCGAGGCCGAGGACCTGGGGTTTTTCGAGCGGGTGCGTGCCGCCTATCTGCAGAGGGCGGCGCGCGAACCGGGGCGATTCCAGATCGTCGACGCGACGGAATCCCTGGACGCGGTGCGCCAGCAGCTCGCCGACCTGGTGCAACGCATGGTTCTATGAGATGACGACGTATCCCTGGCAGGAGCGCGCCTGGAGGCAGCTGCACGCCGCGACGGAGAGTCGCCGCCTGCCGCACGCCCTGTTGTTGACCGGTCCGCAGGGATGCGGTAAGGACGCATTCGCCTGCGCCCTGGCCAAAACGCTGCTCTGCGCGGCGCCCACCGACGAGGGGGGCGCCTGCGGCCGGTGCCGGGACTGCGAGCTGCTGGCGGCCGGAACGCATCCGAACCTGATCCAGGTCCGCCCCGAGGAGGACTCGAGCGCGATCAAGATAGATCAGATCCGCGGACTCATCGAACAGATCGCCTTGACCGCCGTCGGTAAGGAGGCGATGCGGGTAGTGCTGATCCGGCCCGCCGATGCGATGAACCGCAATGCCGCCAACAGCCTGCTCAAGACGCTGGAGGAACCGCCGCTAAGAACCCTGCTGATCCTCGTTTCGCATGCCCCGGCCACTCTTCCGGCCACCATCCGCAGCCGCTGCCAGCGCATCGACTTCGGGGGCGAGCGGGCGCTTAAGGTCGAGTGGCTGCGGGGACAGTTGCAATCGGGCATCGCCGCGCAATGCGCCCTGGGGCTGGCCAACGGCGGCCCGCTGCTCGCGCTGGCGATGGAACAGGCAGGCGTGTTCGCCGAACGCGGCCGCATGATGGGCGAACTGCAGGGATTGGCATCGGGCACGGTCGAGCCGATTACGACGGCGGCGCGCTGGTCCGGCCTGGACATGACCACGGCCCTGCGGGTGCTGATCTCGCTGGTGCAGGATCTGATCCGGAGCAAGTTCGCCGGCCCGGTCGAGCAACTGCAGCATGCCGATCTGCACAAGGTCTTGCAGGCGACGGCGGAGCGTATAGACTTGTCGAGGCTGACACGGGCCCATGCCCTGCTGCTCGAACAGTGGCGCCTGCACGTTTCGGGTGCAAACGTGCGGCCGCAGGACATGCTGGAGGATTTCACCCTGCTGTGGACGGACTGAATTGAACGGACCAGACACCGATGAGCACGCCTGATCCCAACGCGCCCCGCAAGGGCATCCTGTCGCTGACCATCCGCGAGAAGGGGGCCTTGTACGTGGCCTACATGCCGTTCCTGAAGAATGGCGGGCTGTTCGTGCCCACGCCCAACCAGTACAAGCTGGGCGACGAGGTCTTCATGCTGCTGACGCTGCCCGAGGGCAAGGAGAAGCTTCCGGTGGCCGGCAAGGTGGCGTGGATCACCCCGAAGGGTGCGCAGGGCAACAAGACCGCGGGGATCGGGGTACAATTCAGCGAGCTCGACAAGGGCTCCACGCGCAACAAGATCGAAACCCTGCTCGCCGGCGTGCTCAAGTCCGACCGCGCGACCCATACGATGTAGGGGCGACGTAGGGGCCCGTCATCGCACGGCGGGTCGCCGTGGCCGCCCGGCCCGCGTGCCCGCCGCTCAGTACCCGAGTCTCCCGCACGCTACCGCATGAACGCGACGCCCGCACTGTTTGTCGATTCCCATTGTCACATCCCGATGCTCAGCCTCGGCGGCACCGAGGAGGGCGTGCGATCCGTGCTGCGCCAGGCCGCGGAGAACGGCGTGGGACACTTCCTCTGCGTGGCAGTCGACATCGAATCGATCCCGGCGGTGATCCGGCTCGCCGAGACTCACGGGAACGTCTTCGCCTCCGTCGGGATACATCCGAACACGGAGCCGGGCCTGGACGCCACAACCGGGCAGCTGCTGCAGTTCGCCCGGCATCCCCGGGTCATCGCCGTCGGCGAAACGGGGCTGGACTACTACCGCTCACAGGGCGATCTGGAATGGCAGCGCGATCGATTTCGCCGCCATATCGCCGTGGCGCGGCAATGCAGCAAGCCATTGGTCATTCATTCCCGCGATGCGCGCGAGGACACGCTGCGCATACTTCGCGAGGAACGCGCCGAGGAGGTGGGCGGCGTGATGCACTGCTTCACCGAGGATCTCGATACCGCCGTGCGGGCCATGGAGCTCGGCTTCCACATCTCGTTCTCGGGCATCGTCACCTTCCGCAACGCCCGCGACCTCCAGGAGGTGGCTCGCGCGGTCCCGGCCGATCGCCTCCTGATCGAGACCGACTGCCCTTATCTTGCTCCCGTCCCCTGCCGTGGCAAGGAGAATCAGCCGGCCTACGTGCGGCATGTCGGTGAGTTCATGGCCGCCCTGCGCGGGGTCCCCGCCGAGGTGCTTGCGCGGCAGACCACCGAAAATTTCTTTCGCCTGTTCAAGGCCGCCACTCGCAGCGAGCCGGCCGGAGCCTGATGTTGGTCAGTTTTTGAGAGGGGTAGCCTGTATCATATTGTTTTAGAAGTATTTTAGTCTAGGTTCAGAGATATCGCTGCAGTCCTCTTCGCCCGCCGGATTACTCCCCAGGACGCCGCATTAGCAGTTGTTTCCAGACCTGATCCGTCCACGAGACCCTCGCCCGACCCACGCTCCTACCCAAGAGATCGTTTGACGTTCCGGGAAGGCAAACTAAACAGCCATTCAGATAGTTAAATGCTCATTGAATTGCTCCGGCGGTGCCTGTATCATCATGCAGGTCACGGACAGGAGATCAATCATGGCCATGGTCGAGAACCGTCAGCCGGGCGCGTCGACGCCGATCCCCGAGAGCAAGCAGCGCCTGATCGACGCCACCATGACCGCCATCTTCGAGCACGGCATCTCCAACCTGACGCTCGCCAAGATCACCGCCCTGGCGGGTCTCACCGCGGGTACGGTCAACTTTCATTTCACCAGCAAGGAATCGCTCCTGCTCGCCACGCTGCGCAGCGTCGCCGAGGAGTTCGAGCTGGCGATCGCTCGCTGTCTCGATAATGCCGGCGAGGATCCCGCGCAGACGCTGCTGGACATCATCGACGTCAATCTCGACCCGGAACTGACGGAGCCGCGCAAGGTGGCGGTGTGGTATGCCTTCATGTCCGAGTCACGCGCGCGACAGGACTACCAACAGCTCTGCGGCGAGCGCGATGCCGCCTATTTCCGCATGGTGCTCGAGCTCTGCGAGCGCATGACCCGCGATGCGCAGAACAGTGTGCGCCTCGATGCCGAGGCCATCGCCTATGGACTGGTCGGTCTCATCGACGAGCTCTGGCAGGAGATCATGTTCACGGGCGAGAGCTTCGATCGCGCCGCGGCCCGCAGGCGCTGCCAGGCGTTTCTCGCCAGCGTATTTCCGTGGCGATTCGTGCTGCCGGCGGCCAAGTCCGCCACCATGGAGGCGGCCAGCACGCTGGCCGGCGAGCCCGAGGCGGTGGCGCCGGTGTCGGAGGAGGGCCTGATCTATACGCTGCCGTCGTGGGTGTACCGAAACGACGAGTTCCTCGCGCTGGAGAAGGAATGCGTCTTCATGCCGTCATGGCAGCTCGTCTGCCATGTCAGCGACATGCCGCGGACCGGCGATTACGTGACCTTCGAGCTGCTGAACGAACGTCTGGTCGTGGTGCGCGGGCAGGACGGCGAGATCCGCGCCTTCCACAACGTCTGCCGGCATCGGGCGCACGCGGTGGTGCAGGGGCAGCGCGGCCACTGCAAGACCGGACGCATGGTCTGCCCCTACCACGGCTGGACCTACGACCTCGACGGCACGCGCCGCGGCCTCTCGGCCCCGGACACCTTCCGCAAGCACGATGCCTTGCGATTCGGCCTCAAGGGTCTGGACTGCGAGGTGTTCCTGGGCTTCGTGTTCGTGCGGTTGAAGGCGGGGGGGCCGTCGGTGGCCGAGCAGTTCGCCCCGTATGCGGAGGAGTTCGCCAGGTATCGCACGGCAGAGATGGTGCCGACGGACGATCGCTACAGCGACCACCGGTTCTGGGAGGAGACGGTGGAGATGGACTGGAAGAACGGGGTGGAGAACTATGTCGAGGACTACCACTTTCCGTCCGGCCATCGCGGACTATCTGCGCTGATGAAGACGAAGTACGACCGTGAGTATGCGGGAACCGGCGTGATTCGACTCAGCCACAAGATGCGCGAGAAGGCCGAAAGGAACTGGAGCACACATCTGTACCGAAGGCTGCTGCCCAGGTACGAACATCTGCCGGCGCACATGCAGACTCGCTGGACGTACTACGCGATGTTCCCGAACACCTTCTTCGATCTCTTCCCGGAGAAGATGGATTTCTTCCAGATGATCCCGCTGGCGGCAGGGCGCGTCATGCTGCGCGGCCGCTCCTATGGCCTGCCCGACGATCGGCGCGAGACCCGGGCCGTGAGGTATCTCAGCGACCGCATCAACATGCGCGTGCAGCAGGAGGACAACGAGCTCACCCATTCGGTGCAACGCGGTCTGGGGACCAGCGCCTACGAGGTGGGCATCCTCTCGGACAAGGAATGTCTCGTGAAACACTTCCAGGACTGGATCCGGGAACGCCTGCCGGTGTCCACGCTGCTGCGGGCGCCGCCGGCCGGCAGCGTGGCGCCGCGCAACGAGTCTCTGGCGAGGGCAGGGCGCTGACGCCCGCGCCCCGGGAAGCTGACCCCATGGATCTCGTCCGCCCCGTAGAACCGACGCCCTCGCCGGAGCACGATTTGAGCGACAGGACCCTTCCGGCGTGGATCTATTACGACCCGGAGTTCTTCGAGCTGGAACGTGAACGGATATTCCTGCGCACCTGGCAGCTCGTCTGTCACGTCAACGACATCCCGGCGGCGGGCGATTACCACACGTTCTCGCTGCTGGGCGAATCGGCGATCGTGATCCGCGACGAATCCGGAGCGCTGCGCGCGTTCCACAACGTGTGCCGCCATCGGGCCGCGCGACTGCTGGACGGCGATCGCGGCCGCTGCGAACGCCACATCACCTGTCCGTATCACGCCTGGAGCTACGCCTTCGACGGCAGGCTGGTCGGAATTCCGTTCAAGAGCCGGTATCCGCAGATCGACGACGGTGATTACGGCCTGGTGCCGATCGACTGCGAGGTCCTGCTGGGCTTCGTGTTCATACGGTTCAGCAGCGGCCCCATGGACCTGCCGGAGAGCGCCGCGGCGATGGTGCCGGAGATGCGCCTGTATTGCATCGAGTCCCTGCAACCGCTGGGCGCCGTTTCCGCCCGGCGCTTTCAAACCAACTGGAAGAACGCCAGCGACAACTACATCGACGCGCTGCACGTGCGCGTCGCGCACCGCGGGCTGGACAGTCTGCTCGGAAACACCTACGGCATGGAAGTCAGGACCGAGAACGTCTACCGGCTGTGGGGATCGGTGGAGGATCTGCCCCGCGCCGGCCTGAGCGTGCGCGCCTACCGCAAGGTGCTGCCGCCGGTCGAACACCTGCCTGAGAACTACAGGCGGAAGTGGCTCTATTACCTGCTGTGGCCGAATCTCACGTTCAACCTCTATCCGGACCAGGTCGAGTTCCTGCAATTCCTGCCGCTGTCGCCGACCGAGACGCTGGTGCGCGACGCCGCCTACGGTTACCCGGACGAGCGCGCCGCGATGAAGACGGCCCGGGCGCTCAATCTGAGGATCAATCGGCGCGTCGGCATCGAAGACAGGGATCTCGTCGAGCGGGTGCAGGCGGGACTGACCTCGAGCAGCTTCAAGGAGGGCATCCTGGGGCACAGCGAGGTCTGCCTGCGCGCCTACGCGGCCAGGATGCGAGCGACGTTGCCGGTCAGCCGACTGAGCGTGGCGCCCCGCCGCGGCACCGTCGCGGCCTGCAACGAGCGCATGTCCTGACGACGCGGCCCGCTCCGCGGTGTCCTCCGGCTCGCCGCTCGCCTCGCTGCCGGGCGCAATGGCCATCACGATCGGCGACGACCAAGTATGCTCATGAGAATCGACAGACCACCCCACGACCGCGCCCGGCTCGCCATGCTCGTCGGCGTGCTGTTCACCGCCTTCGTGGCGAACGCCGGTCTGAGCCTGTCGTACGCCACGCTCATCAACACGCTCGCGCAGTTTCAGGCGGCGTCCACGCGCACGGCGCTGCTGCTGAACATGTGGGCGCTGTCGCTGATCTTCTTCTCGCACCGTTACCCCGACCTGCTCCGGCGCCTCGGCACGCGCGTATGCGCCATGCTCGCGCTGCTGGCCTCGGGCCTGGCGATCACCTTGCTGGCGGTGCCGGGCGCATTCTGGCTCTGGCTCATCGCGGAGACCTTGCAGGGCGCCGCTTTCGGGCTGTTTTACGTGGCGGCGGAGACGTGGATCAACGGCGCCTACGAGTACGCCGTGCGCAATCGCATCAACGCCCTGTACCTGTCGGTGCAATCGCTGGGTTTCGCGACCGGACCGATCATCGTCAATGTTGGCCACCTGGAACCTTCCGGATTCTTCCTGGTGGCGGCCGCGGCGATGTGCGTGGCGATGATCCCCGCGGCCTATTTCCTGCCGAACGACCGGCACGCCAGCGTCGGACAGGCCTCCGTATCGCTGCGATGGTTCCTCGAGATCGGCCGGCGGCTGCCATGGGTGATCGGCCTCGGCGTCCTGACCGGCGCGCTGGACAATTCCGCGTGGTCCCTGCTGACGCCCTACCTGCGCGCGGCGGGACATTCCGACCAATTGTCGCTGTTCGCGCTGACGGTGTTCGTGTGGGGCCAGGTGGTGTTACTGCTGCCGCTCGGGTACCTCGCCGACCGGATAGGGGAGCGCAGACTGATGCGAATGCTATCCCTCTACATCGTGCTGTATTCCCTCACTTTGACGAGGGCCGAGCTACTGCCGCCCGGGGTCCTGCTCGCGCTCACCTTCCTCTTCGGCCCGGCCTGCTTCAGCATCTATGGCGCGGCGCTGGCGCTGGCCGGCAAGACGGTGGGGCGTGAGCAGCTCCCGTTCGCAAGCGCCAGCCTCGTGACCGGATGGTGCCTCGGCGGATTTCTCGGCGCGCTGATGATCGGATCCGGCATGGACTTCCTCGACGCCAGGACTTTTCCTGTCGCCCTGCTGGCGCTTGCCGCCGGCGTCACGCTGGTGGTGGCGCGCATGATGCCGATCGCGGGAGGCGCGCTGCCCGCGGCGGCTGGCGACTCGCCGTCGGCAGCGGACTCCCTGCGCGAGCAGCCGCCCACGCGCGCCGCCTAGCGAGCGGCGCGCGCCTGCGCGCTCAGGCATTGACGTCGACGACGATGCGGCCGCGCACCCGGCCGGCGAGTATGTCCGCGGCAGCCGCGGACAGATCGCCGAATGCGACGGTGCGCGTCATCGATTCCAGCTTGTCGAGGTCGATCTCCGCGGCCAGGCGTTGCCACGCGCGCAGGCGCGCCTGGTGCGGCGCCATCACGGAATCGACACCCAGCAGACGCACGCCGCGGAGTATGAAGGGCGCCACCGTCGCCGGCAGCTCCATCCCGCCGGCCAGACCGCAGGCCGTCACGCTGCCGCCATAGCGCATTTGCGACAGCACGTTGGCCAGCGTCGTCCCACCGACGCAATCCACGGCCCCGGCCCACCGCTCCTTCGCCAGCGGCCTCACCGGAGTCTGAAACTCCTCGCGGCCGATGACGGTGGAGGCGCCCAGCGCCTGCAGATACGCCGATTCCTCCGTGCGGCCGGTGGATGCCGTCACCGTGTAGCCGCGTCCGGCGAGCAGGGCGACGGCCAGGCTGCCGACGCCGCCGGCCGCGCCGGTGACCAGCACCGGCCCCGATGACGGCTGCACACCCTCCTGCTCGAGGGCCATCACACAGAGCATCGCGGTATAGCCCGCGGTGCCGATCGCCATGGCCTGGCGCGTGGAGAGGCGATCCGGCAGCGGGATCAGCCACTCGCCCCTGACGCGCGCGAGCTGCGCGTAGCCGCCATGGTGCCGCTCGCCCACGCCCCAGCCATTCAGTATCACCTTGTCCCCGGGCGCGTACTCCGGGTTCCGCGAACTCTCGACGGTCCCGGCGAGATCGACTCCGGGGATCATCGGTGAGGCGCGCAGGATCGGCGCCCGGCCGGTGAGGGCCAGCCCGTCCTTGTAGTTCAGCGTGGAATAATCGACCGCAATCGTGACGTCGCCGTCCATGAGAAAGTCCCGGTCGAGCCACCTCACCTCGAGGACGGGGCCGCTCCCGGTGCTGGTGACCAGCAGCGCGCGGAAGGTGTCGGACGCTTTACCGTGCCGCATGCAATTCGCTCCGATGCCCGTGTCGTCGAGGCGGGCCTTCCAGGGACGTTGCGAAGATGTACCATTCGTAGTCCTGGCGGCCGACCTCGGCATGGGCCAGTCGCATCCTGTGCGTCGGCAGATCAGGTAGATGCGCGAACTCTGCGCCCAGGTAATCCTCACGCGCCGCTCGAAGGCGCCGAGCGCCTGCTCCCAAGGGCAGGGTGATGACCTTCATCGATCACGGCGCCTCGCCGGCACCATCGGCCCCGGATCGCACCCCCGCGTGAGCCCATGATGTATGCCGCCCAACACCGCGGCCATGACCAGGTACGGGTTGGCGTCGGCGCTGGCGACACGATGCCCACCCTGCATGTCCTTCGCCTCCGCGGTATGCGCAGCGGCAAGGCGGCGATGGTTGATGCCCCAGCTGGGGGTCATGGCACGAACGATGAGGCTGGTCGCAGTCGGCGATAGGAATTCGCGTTGGGCGAAGATCGCCATGCCCTCGTCCATGGCTGCACCAGTCCCCCGACGGCGACGCAGTTGCCGGAGATCGGCAGATCGCCGCCGCCGCCGCCCGCGCCACCGCCGGCAAAGACGTTGCGACCGCGGGGATCCGCAGGCTGACGTGCACGTGCATGCCGGATCCCGCGCTCTCGGCAAACGGCTTCGCCATGAAGCATGCGCCCATTCCGTGCCGGCGCGCCACACTCTTGACCACCCGTTTCAGCATCAGGGCGTGCGCGCAGGCGAGCAGCGGATCGTCGATGTGATGAAGATTGATCTCGTACTGGCCGGGTGCGAACTCCGCCAGCGCCGCGCTGGCCGGGATCCCCTGTTCGCGGCAGGCGGCGTCCACCTCGGCGAAATACGCGTCGAGATCGGCAAGGTCATCGAGGCTGTTGTATTGCGGACCGTCCTGAAGGAGCGACGTGCCCGGTATCCGCCCCAGTCGAGGTCGCGGCGTCTCGGCGGATGTGCCGTCGAGCAGATAGAATTCCAGCTCGATGGCGACCACCGGCTTCAACCCCATCCCCGCCAATGGCTCCATCGCATGCTCCAGCACGTGACGCGAGTCGGCGAAATAGGGCTCGCCCTTTGCGTCGTACATGCTGACCATCGTCTGCGCCGTGGGACGCATTGCCCAGGGCACGGTCGCAGTGGTACCGGCGACGGGCCGGCAGATCATGTCGGGGTCTCCGTCGGCGCTGCCGTTGCTGATGGCGTCGCTGGTCATGCCCTTGCTGTCGAGCAGGGCGGCCGCGCCGGGCAGACTGACGCCGGGCCCGAAGACCTTGTGGAATTCCTCACGGCCCACGCGCTTGCCGCGCAGCATGCCGTTGATGTCGGCGAACAGCACCTCGATGAATTCCGTCTGCGGTTGTCGCTCGAGCAGGCGCTCGAGGGTCGCGGCAGGGGCCGCGCCGCGGCGACCGCGGCGCGGCGATGGCGCCCGCTTCTTCCGGCCGCGGCGGTTCGCACTCATGGATTCACGCCTTCACCGAGGAGTTGAGAATGCGGGCACGGCGCCACGCGATCGCCGCCTTGGTGCCCTGGCTGGCCACCATATCGTAAAAAGCCCGTGATTCGGGCGTATCGCTCGCCTCGACGATCACATCCAGCTCCAGCGCCTGCTCCATCGCCTGGCTCATTCCCATGATATCGTAGCCGCGATTGATTGCCTGCTTGGTGAGCGCGACGGCGAGGCGGCCGTTGGTGGCGATGTCGCGCGCCATCGCCAGCGCGGTATCCAGCACCGCCTCATCGGCGACCACCCGGTTGACCAGGCCCATGGCCAGGGCACGCTGCGCGGACACCTGGTCCTCACCGACCAACAGCAACTCCTTGGCGAACTTCGCCCCGACGAGCCAGGGGATGATCATGGTGATGATGCCGCTGCCGAACTGCACTTCCGGGGCGCCGAACCGGCAGCCGGAACCCGCGATGGTCAGATCGCAGGCGAGCGCCATCTCCATCCCGCTGCCGAGGCAATAGCCGTGCACGGCGGCCAGCGTCGGCTTCGGCGAGTGCCAGAAGCGCATGATGACATCGAAATCCCGCCGCAGCATGCGCCGCAGGGCCCCGACGTCCCGCCCGGACCCTTCCTCGCCGGTGTCCAGATCGAATCCGGCCGAGTAGGCGCGTCCGGCGCCGTTCAGGACGATGGCGCGGATCGCCTCGTCGGCCTCGGCGCGATCCAGCGCCGCGTTCAGTTCAGCCACCATCTGGTTGCTGACCGCGTTGAGCTTCTCGGGGCGGTTCAGGGTCAGCAGGGCAACCGGGCCGTCGGCCGTGTAAATCAGTGTGGACATGGATTTCTCATCCCGATGGTTGTGCGATCCGGACCCACGCCGACTTCATCTGGGTGTAGCTGAGCAGGCTGTCGAAACACTTGTCCCTGGCGTTGCCCGATTGCTTGTAACCGCCGAAGGGCTGGGTCATGTCGCCCTCGTCGAAACAGTTCACCCACAGCACGCCGGCCTCGATCTCGCGGACGAGCCGGTGCGCGGTGGCGAGATCGCGCGTCCAGATCCCCGCGGCCAGTCCGTATACGGTGTCGTTGGCGATGCCGATGGCCGTGTCCACATCCTCGAACGGGATGACGCACGCGACCGGGCCGAAGATCTCCTCGCGGGCGATCTTCATGCCGTTGTCCACGCTCGTGAACAGGGCGGGGCTGACGTAAGCGCCGCGCTCCAGGCCGGACGGCACATTGCCCCCGAAGCGCAGCCTCGCTCCCTCGCGCCGGCCGGCATCGATGAACCCCAGGACACGCCGCTGCGCCTCGCGATCGACGAGCGGCCCCATGTTGGTGGCGGGGTCCAGGGGATCGCCCGGTCGATACGCGTTCCGACCCACGGCGATGAACCGTTCCACGAACTCCTCGTGCATGCGGCGATCGACCAGCAATCTCGAACCGGCGTTGCAGACCTCGCCCATGTTGGCAAAGATGCCGTTGCAGGCCGCGGTCACGGCGCGATCGAGATCCGGCGTGTCGGCCATGAAGATCTGCGGAGACTTGCCGCCGCACTCGAGCGCCACGCGCTTCATGTTCGAGAGGCCGGCGTATTGCAGCATCAGCTTGCCGACGGCGGTCGAGCCGGTGAAGCTCACCTTGGCCACCTCCGGATGCAGCGCCAGTGCCTTGCCCGTGACCTCGCCCGGTCCGTTCACGACGTTGAAGACCCCGGGCGGTCCGCCTGCCTCCAGGAACAGCCGCGCCAGCAGCAGGGCGCTGAGCGGAGACTGTTCGGCGGGTTTCAGGACGAGGGTATTGCCCGCCGCGAGCGCCGGCGCCACCTTCCACGTCGCCATCAGCAACGGGTAGTTCCACGGCGAGATGGCCGCCACCACGCCCAGCGGCTCGCGCAGCACGAAATGCATGACGTCGGCCGCCGTGCTGGTGACCGTGCCATCGACCTTGTCGATGCATTCCGCCATGAAGCGGATGGTGTCGATCACGGATGGCAGATCGACGTTCAGGGCGTCCCCGATGGGCTTGCCCATGTCCAGCGTGTCGAGCAGCGCGAGCTCCGCGGCCTGTGTCTCGATGAGCTCGCACCACCGGTAAAGGACGTCCATGCGTCGACGCGGCGGCAGGCGCGACCAGGACCCGGATCGAAACGCGCGCCTCGCCGCGGCGACGGCGCGATCGACGTCGGCGCCGGTCGCGGAACAGACCGCCGCCAGGACGCTGCCATCGGCAGGATTGACGGTCTCGAACTCGCCTCCGGCCATCGACTGTACGAAGGCGCCGTCGACGAGCAAACGGGTCTCGGGCCGCAGGCGAGAGGCCATCGCCTGCCAATCGCAACGGCTCAGCGATCTCGCGGCAGCGAGGTTCACGAGCGGCTCTCCCGGCCGTGTTGGCCGGCGCGAGTGATTATCAAGGCATCGACGGCAACGCAGCCGTCCTCGCGCAGGATGACCGGGTTGAGATCGATCTCCGCGATCACCTCGCGCAGGAAATGCGCGATCACCGAGAGGCGCGCGGCGGCCTGGCAATACGCGTCGATGTCCGGCGCCGGGGCGCCGCGGCGGCCATCGAGCAGCGGACGCATGCGCAGGGTGTCGAGCATGCGGCGCGCGGTGGTCGCGCCGAATGGCGGAAGCGCGAAGCGCACGTCCCGCAGCGTCTCGGCGTGGACGCCTCCGAAGCCGAGCATGACCACGGGCCCGAACTGCGCGTCGTCGACCACGCCGAGGATCATCTCCGCGCCCCGATGGCGGATCATCGGTGCAACCAGCACGCGCGCGCCCAGCCGCGAGGCGAGCGAGCGATAGGCGCAGCGGCAGCCAGCCTCGTCGGCGACATCGAGGATCACGCCGGCGAGATCGGTCTTGTGCGCGATGTCGGCACGTGCCGTTTTCAGCACGAGCGGAAACCCGAGCGCCGTGGCGGCCGCGATCGCCGCCGGCTCGTCCTCCACCAGCAGACCGCGGTTCATCGGCATGCCCGCCTCGGCCAGCATCTCCATGCTGGTGGCCTCGTCCGGCGGCCCATCGCTGGCGAGCCGCCGCCGCCACTTCTCGAGGATCGCGGTATTGACCACCGGGGGCGGCGAGTCCACCCGCTGCATGAAGTCGCGGTAGGCCATGAGGCAGCGCGCGCCGAGGAGGAACGGCGCCAGTCCGTCCAGCACCGGAAAACCCTTCTCGGTGAGGTGCGCGACGAGGGGATCGGCGCCGGTGCCCTGGTGGTTGGAGACGAGAAACACCGGCTTGCCGGTCGCGGCGTGCGCGTGCTGAAGATACCCGGCGTAACCCGGATAGATGCGACCGCCGGCGACGCGATCATGCACCACCGCGCCGAGCGCGGCCCCGGCATCATTCAGCATGGTCGCGAAGCACTCGGCGATGGTCCGGTGCGCCTCCGGGCCGCCGGCGCTCCAGGCGTCGAGCGGGTTGACGGCCGGCAGCCCGGGATCGAGCATCGCGGCGAGCTTCCCGCTCGTGTCGGCGGAGAGCTCGGCCAGCGGCACGCCGAGATCCGCGGCCACGTCGATGAGCAGTTGCCGTTCGCCGCCGGAATCGTGAATGCTTACCAGACCTCCGGCCGCGACCGGATGCGGTTGCGCGAACATCACGAGCGCGGCCGCCAGCTCGTCCATGTCGCGCACGCGCTGCACCCCGTGGCGGTCGAACAGCGCGTCGTAACTCGCGTCGCAACCCGCCATCGCGCCGGAGTGCGATACGGCCAGACGCGCGGACATCTCGGTGCGCCCGACCTTGATCGCCACGATCGGGATCGACCGGCGGCGGGCCTTCTCGAAAGCCCGGATCATGGCGGCGGGATCGCGGATCGTCTCCATGAACAGGCCGACGACCCGCGTCTGCGGCTGATCCAGCGCGAAATCGAGATAGTCGGCCATCGTGACCGACAGTTCCTGCCCCGGGGAGATCGCCAGATTGAACCGCAGGCGCTCGTCGGTGTCGAGGATGCCGCACAGGCCCGCGCCGGAGTGGCTGATGAGCGTGACATTGCCGCGGTCGCCGTGCTGCCGAGTCTCGAAGCCGTAGGCCCAGACGCGATCGGTGAAATTGCAGAAGCCCATGGCGTTGCCGCCGCAGGCGACGACGCCGGCGCGCCGCAGCCGCGCCCGCACGCGTTCGCGCAGGGGCGGCTCCCGGTCGTCGTCCAGCACCAGCGCCGAGAGCAGAGTCACGGCACGCACGCCATGATCGATGGCGTCCTCGAGGGCGGCCTCCATGCGCGCATCGCCGAGCGTGAAGATTGCATGCTCCACGGTGTCCGGCAGCTCGGGGAAACCGGCGTAACAGGGAACTCCATGGACCTCGCGATAGCGCGGATTGATGGCGTACAGCGTCCCGGCGTAGCCGCCCTGGATCAGGTTGCGCAAGATCTGGTTGCCGACGGCGCCCTTGCGGGGCGTGGCGCCGACCACCGCGATCGAGCGCGGCCGCAACAACGCCTCCAGGCGTCGCGTCGAAGTCGACGGCGGCGGAATCAATAGTTCGCCGGCGGCGTCTGCCGCCGTCTCGCCGGGTCGTAGAACGCCCCGGTCACGAGCCGGCAGCGCGCCATCTTCCGTTCCCATTTCAGTTCGCGCTTGTAGTAGATCTCCGCCCATAGATCGGCGCCCGACGTGCCGTAAGGCGTCCGCAGCGAGGCCAGCGCGATGTTCGCCTTGGCGGTCGGCGACCACACCGCCGAGGTCACGTGTCCCACCACCTTGCGCCGGCCCGAGTAGATGAACGAATCCGTCGCCGGCGTGCTGCCCTCGATGTCCAGTTTCACCAGCTGGTAACGCGAGCCTCGGCGCTGTTCCTCCAGCAACGCCCGCCGGCCGGTGAAGTTCGCCTTGCGAAGGTCCACGTGGCCGGCCAGCCCCAGCTCGAACGGGGACCGGCCGCGGCCGGGGCGCACCGCCTGGTCCGCGGGCACGAAGTCGACGTTGGCCTGGATGAAACCGGCCTCGATCCGCGCCATGTCGAGCGCCTGGCTGCCGATCGGCATGATGGCGTAGTTGCGCCCGGCCTCCATCAAGGCATCCCAGAGGGCGCCGGCGGAGTCCGGATGCATCCACAGCTCATAGCCCAGATCGCCGGTGTAGCCGGTGCGCGAGAGCATGACCTCGCGTCCACTGATCGACGTCGCCATCAGGTGAAACGGCCTGAGCATCTCGATGGCCCCCACGCCGAGGGACCTCAGCACGGCGCAGGACGTGGGGCCCTGCAGCGCCAGCGCCGCGACATCATCGGTCTCCTCCTCGACGCTGACCTGGAAACCGAGCGTGGAGGTCAGCAGCCAGTCGTAATGGCGCTCCTGCGAGCAGAGGCGGTAGTCCTGCTCGCCGAGACGGAACAGGGTGCCGTCGTCGATGAGCTGGCCGGCGTCGTCGCACCAAAGGCAATAGGCGACCCGACCCACCGCCAGCGCGGCGACATCGCGCGTCAGCAGGCGATTGAAATAGGCTACGCAGTCCGGCCCGCGGATGCGGTACTTCGTCATCGGCGTGATGTCGAAGAGCGAGGCGCTGTTGCGGATGGCGAAGTACTCGAACTCCACCTCCGTCAGTCGCGAAGGCGCCGTGTATCCCTTCCACGCGTACCACTCGTTGCAGGTGCTGGCCGCGACCAGGCGGGCATGGAAGGGCGTGTGCCGCAGCGGGGTACGAAAGTGATCGATGCTCATCGCGTTGCCGCTCCGAGCAGGATCGCGTTGGCCGCGTTCCTGCCTGCGCTGCCCATGACGCCGCCGCCCGGATGCGCGCCGGCGCCGCAGAGGTACAGTCCCGGCAGCGGCGTCGCATACTGCGCGGCGCCCGGCACCGGCCTCAGCATGAGAAATTGATCGAGCGCCAGCTCGCCGTGGTGCCAGTGTCCGCCGGTCATGCCGAACTGCCGCTCGATGTCGAGAGGGGTGAGGACCTGGGCGGCGACGATGCAGTCGCGTATGTCCGGGGAGTAGCGGGCCAGCGTATCGATCAGCAGATCCCTGTACTTCTCGCCGGCCTGTTCCCAGCCGCCGCGCAGGTCATAGGGGGCGTACTGCACGACGGCGGACAGGACGTGCTTGCCGGGCGGCGCCAGCGCGGAGTCATGCAGTGTCGGGATCACGATCTCCATGACCGGGGCAGGGGAGTACTCGCGATACTTGGCGTGGTCGAAGGCGTGCTCGACGTAGCCAAGCGTCGGCGCGATCAACAGGCGATTCCCCATGCTGGCGGGCTCCAACCCGTTGAAGGACGGCAGGCGGTCCAGGGCGAGGTGCAGCTTCGCCGCCGTCCCCCGCATGCGTATGTTCTTCACGTAACGCGCGAAACCCGCCTCGATGCGCCCGGCGCCCAGCAGGCCGAAGAACGTGGAGCGGGGGTCGGCGTTGGAAACCACGGTTTTCGCGCGCAGTACCTCGCCGTCGGCGAGCTCGACGCCGCCCGCGCGATCGTGTTCCACCAGGATGCGGGCGACGCGCGCGGCGGTGCGGATCTCGGCGCCGAGGGCCTGCGCCGCGCCCGCGAGCGCACGCGACACGGCGCCCATGCCGCCCTGCGGCAGTGCAATCCCGATCGCCCGCGGCGTGCAATTGCCGCTCAGCCGATAAAGATACGAGAGCACGGTGTTCGGCGAGCGCGGACCCATGTGCGTGCCGAGCACGGCGTCGAGCCCGACGGCGCCCTTCAACAGCGGGTGCTCGAAGTTCTCCTCGAGCACGTCGTAAATGTTGATGGCGGCGACGCGCAGAAACTCCTGCATCTCAATGCGGCCCATGCGGCGGAGACTCCAGCCCAGCCTGGCCAGCGCGAACTGGTCGCGCCAGTCGCCACCGGCGAGGCGCGGAGGGCGTTGATCGAACATCGGCACCAGCAGGCGCGCGTATCGCTTCATGCGCGCATCGAACCCGGCGAGCGCCGCCGTATCGCCCGCCGAGACGCCTGCACCCGAGAGGCTCGCACCTCCGGCGGCGATGTAAAGGTGCCTGCCATCGGCGGACAACGCAACGGTGTCCAGTCCGGTGGCTGCCCAGCGCAACCCGTGCCGGGCGAGCGAGAGCTCCTCGATGACCCGCGGATTGAGCTGATGGCAGAGATGCGCGCATGCGGAGACGGAAAAGCCCGGCGCGAACTCGGCGGTCGACGCCGCGCCGCCGACCGAGGCGGCGGCCTCCAGCACCAGCACCTTGCGCCCCGCCCGGGCCAGATAGGCCGCGCAGGCAAGCCCGTTGTGGCCGGCCCCGATGACGATGACGTCGCGATCGCTACTCATCGCTGGCATCCGCGGGGACGGTGTTCGGACGGCTCAGGTCGCGCAGGATCTCGCGGGCGGCGTTGGCGCCGGGTGCGGCCATCACGCCGCCTCCCGGGTGCGTGCTGGATCCGCACATGTACATGCCCTTCAGCGGCCCGCGATACTGCGCGTAGCCCGGGAAGGGACGGTTGAAGAGCAACTGGTCCATGGTGAGCTCGCCCTGGAAGATGTTGCCCTCGGTCAGGCCGACCTCGTGCTCCAGCTCCCGCGGCGTGCGCACCTCCGCATGCAGGATCAGATCCTTGAAATTCGGACTGTACTGGCCGATCTGATCGATGACCGTCTGCCCGAACGCCTGCCGGTCCGCGTCGCTCCACTCGCCGGTGGCGAGGCGGGGCGGGGCGTATTGAACGAACACCGTCATGTAATGCTTGCCGGGCGGCGCCATCGTCGGATCGATCTGCGTCGGTATCAGCATGTCGACGTAAGGGTCCTGCGACCAGCGACCGTTCTTCCAGTCGTCGTAGGCCCGCTCCATGCGCTCGAGGGAGTCTATGAAGTGCATGTCCCCGGTCATCAGCGGACTGCCTTGCGGCAACGCCGGGAAGCTCGGCAGTCCGTCCAGCGCGATGTTCAGCTTTCCGGAAGAGCCGCGGATCTTGAAATTGCGCACCTGGCGCAGGAACTCCGGCTGCAGGTCGCCCTCGTCGAACAGCCGCAGGAAGGTCCGTTTCACGTCGAGATTGGAGACGACGATGTCGGCCTCGTACTCCTCGCCGTTGCGCAGGGCGACTCCGGCGACGCGCCCCGCGCGCACGCTGATGCGCGCAACGTCGGCATCCGTGCGGATCTCCCCGCCGTAGGACTGCAGCGCCGCTCCCAACGCCTTCGTGATCGCCCCCATGCCGCCGCGCGCGAAACCCCAGGCGCCGATGCTTCCGTCTATGTCTCCCATGTAGTGATGCAGCAGGACATACGCCGTGCCCGGCGAGTAGACCCCCAACGCCGTGCCGATGATGCCGCTGCCGGCGAAGTGCGCCTTGATGACGTCGGACTCGAAATACTCGTCGAGAAAATCGCCGATGCTCATGGTCCAGAACCGGATCGTGTCGTACATCTGGCGCTCGCCGAGGTCGTGGAACTTCCTCAGCAGGTACAGCAGTTCGAACACGTCCCTCGCTCTGAAGGAGGCCGGATCCGGCGGCGTTCGCAGCAGCAGCGGGCGGATGAAGCGGGTCTGCTTCATGACATCGACTTCGTAGCGATCGTAGGCGTCGGCGTCGCGCCGGCTGTGACGGGCAATCTCGCGGCGCTTGACCTCGTGATCGTTGTAATTGCCGAAGTAGCCGCCGTCGCGCGTGAAGGTGATGCCGCCGCCGTAGGGAATGACCTGCAGGCCGTGCCTGGCGAGCTCCAGGCTGCGATAGATCTCGGGGCGGAACAGGCTGCAGACGTACGAGCAGTTCGAGTACGTCCAGCCCGCGTGCAGCTCGCGGCTGACCGCGGCGCCGCCGATGTAGGGATTGCGCTCCAGAACGAGCACGCGCAGTCCGGCCTTCGCCAGGAATGCGGCGCTTGTGAGCCCGTTGTGGCCCGCGCCGACGACGATCGCATCGTACTTCTTCACGCTACCCCCCGGGATCAGAAGCCGCTTCGCGCGTAACTGGATCTCATGCCTGGCGCATGCCGTTCGGCGCGAGCTTCCTCAACGTGACGTCGACGGCCTTCTCGAAGCGTTCCAGGGTCTGCGCCAGGCAGGTCTCGTCATGCGCCTCGCAGACGAACCAGGGCTCACGTGAGTCGGGCTCGCACAGGATTCCCAGATCGTGCAGCGTCGGGGCCATGGTGTCGTAGAAGGTGTAATCGGTATTGACCCAGTGGCGGTAGTTGGTCGGCGGCGTCTCGCTGAAGAACAGCCCACCCATCGAGGGGTGGCCGACGAACGAATGCGCGATGCCCCGGCGTGCGAGGATCCGTCCGATGCCCGCCTGCAGCGCGCGGCCATAGGCGGCGATGGTCTCGAGCGCAGGCGTCTCATCGAGGATCTGCAGCGTGCGCTCCGCCGCCGCCAGGGATACCGAGTGTGCCGTGTAGGTGCCGCCATGCACCACGCCGTGTCCGAGCTTGCGCATCACGTCCTCGCGACCGGCCAGCACGGAGATCGGATAGCCGTTGGCCATCGCCTTGGCAAAGGTGCACAGGTCGGCCTTCACGCCCATCAGTTCCTGGGTCCCGCCGCGGGCCACGCGGAATCCCGTCTTGACCTCGTCGACGACCATCAGCACGTCGTACTTGGTGCACAGGGCGCGCACGTCCTGCATGTACTGCCGGTCGGCGGTCAGCGCGCAGCAGTTGCCCATGATGGGTTCGATCAGCAGCGCCGCGATCTTGTGCGCGTGATTCTTCAGCACGGCCTCGAGCTTGTTGGCGTCGTTCAGCGGCACGGAATAGATGAGGCTGCGCAGCAGCCAGGGTACCCCTTCGCTGTAGGGCAGGAGATCGGGATCGCCCTGCGCCGGCGTCCAGCCCTCGACCGCCGTGTACCAGAGCGCCGCATCGAAGACGCCGTGGTAGCCGCCCTCGACCACCACGTAGCCCTCGCGGCCGGTGTAGGCGCGGGCCAGCCGCAGCGCGGCCATGACCGCCTCCGTGCCGGAGTTGGAGAAACGAACGAGCTCCGCCGCCGGAACCATCTTCGCGATCCGGTTGGCCACTTCGTATTCGCGCTCCGTCGCGAGCGCGAAGACGCCTCCTACCTCCATGCCGGCGCGCGCCGCCTCGTCCACGCGCGGGTCGGCATAGCCGAGGATGCACGGTCCGTAGCCGAGCCGGTAATCGATGTATTCGTTGTCGTCGATGTCCCAGACACGTGCACCGCGCCCGCGCTTCACGTAGATGGTCTTCTCCGATCCCCAGTAGCGGAAGTTCGACGCCACGCCGAGGGGCAATCGGGTCAATGCCTTCTGGAAATGCTGGTTCGAGCGGGTGATGGTTCGCGCCATGGTGCACCTGTCTTGAGTTCGTCGCGCCTTGTCGGTCGTTCGATATGCGCCGCCACGATGACACACCAGCGCGTCGCCTGTCCAGACTTTTCTGAATGAATTTTCATTCAGTTTTTGTTGCAGCCGTGACGCTGCGCATGTAGTATTTTCATTACCTCGCCACGGCGGCATCGCTCGCTCGACGCGGATCATCGACTTAGGCGGGAGAGGGCAGAAAGAAGGGCAGCAATGAAACGTACCGCAGCGCAGCATCCGCCGCTTAAACGGCGCCAGGTCGCCAAGGAGCAGCGTCGGCTGCAGCTGATCAGGGCTACCATCGATGCGGTGGCCAAGCGCGGATTTGCCGGCACGAACATCAGCGACGTCGCACGCGCGGCCGGGTTGAGCCAGGGGATCGTCAACCTGCACTTCGAGAGCAAGGAGAGGCTGCTCGTCGAAACCCTGCGTTTCCTTGCCGACGAGTACAAGAGCGCCTGGGAGACGGCGCTCGAGCGGGCCGGACCGAGCGCGGCGGAGAAGCTCGCGCAGCTGGTCGAACTGGACTTCAAGCCCGCGCTGTGCGATCGCAGGAAACTCGCGGTATGGTTCGCCTTCTGGGGAGAAGCACGCTCGCGGCCCACTTATCTGCGACTCTGCAAACAGCGTGACCAGGAGTACGACGACGTGCTGCACGAGCTCTGCAAGCAGGTGATCATCGACGGGCGCTACAGGAACGCCGACGCGGACGTCATCGCCAGCAGCCTGGCGGCCCTGACCGACGGCCTGTGGATGGACATCCTCATCTCGCATCGATCGATGAGCGCCGGCCGCGCGCGCCGGATCAGCTTCGCGTATCTCGCGAACGTGTTTCCAGAACACTTCACCGACGACGGCGTCATCGCCTGAGGCCCCGATCATGCGTGTCCCGCTGACCGAACAAGCGCGCACCTGGCAGGAGAGGATACGCACCTTCGCCGACGAGGAACTGCGGCCATGGGAAGTGCATGCCGAACTGCATGACGGCGAGATCCCGACGGAGCGCAAGCAGGCGCATCGGCGGCGCGCGCTGGAACTCGGCCTGAGCCGCATGGACGTGCCGATCTCGCGCGGGGGGCTGGAACTCCCGGTGCTGGCGCAGGTCGCCGTCTGGGAACAGCTCGGCGGGGTCACCAACGCGCTCGGATGGTGCTTCTCGGAACCGCACCGCTGGATGTTCGAGGTCTGCTCCGAGGAGCAGATCCGCGAATACGTGATGCCGCTGGCCGACGGCACCAGGCACGAATGCTACGCGATCACCGAAGCCGAGTCGGGCTCGGAGGTCGTCATCGACACCACTGCCGAACCCACCCTCGAGGGCTATCGCATCAGCGGGGAGAAGTGGTACGTCACCAGCGCCAACCTCGCGGACTATTTCATCCTGCAGGCGCGCATCGCCGGCGGCGTGGAGGACGGCGAGCAGGCCCTGTTCTTCATCGACATCGATGCCCCGGGCGTGGAACTGGTGCGCACCCCGCCGTTCAGCCACACCTATGCGGCGCATCACCCGGTCTACCGGTTCAACGCCGTGCAGGTGCCGTCGTCCAATCGCATCGGTCGCCCGGGCGACGGCATGCGCTATACGCATGCGTGGTTTCGACGCGAACGGTTGATGATCGCCGCCCGCTGCTGCGGCGCCGCGGCGCGCCTCATCGAGGAGGCGACGGCGTTCGCCCGCGATCGCCGCATAGGGGAGGGCAGGCTCGCCGATCAGCAGTCCATCCAGTTCATGCTCGCCGACAGCACCACCGAACTGCTCGCGGCACGGCTGCTCACCTATGAGACGGCCGCCGCCCACGATCGCGGCGAGGATTTGAAGGTGCTGCACGGGCGCGTTGCGATGGCGAAGTTGTTCGCCTCGGAGATGGCCAACCGCGTCGCCGACCGCGCAGTGCAGATCTTCGGCGGACGCGGCTACATGCGCGAGAACGTGGCGGAACGCTACTATCGCGAGCTGCGCGTCGACCGGATTTGGGAGGGAACGAGCGAGATCCAGCGACTGATCATCGCCCGGGGTTTGCTGAAACGCGGATTGAAGGGAGTTTGACTGACAGGACCGAGCCACGACACACGATTCGTACCCGAGGAGGCATGCCATGAACAAGATGCTTGGGGTGATGATTGCACTTTGCGGATTCTCCACCGCCGCGCTCGCGGCCGAGGAGAAGGTTCTGAATCTCTACAACTGGACGGACTACATTGGCGAGACGACGATTGCCGATTTCGAGAAGGAAACGGGTATCAAGGTCAACTACGACACCTATGACAGCAACGAGACCCTCGACGCGAAGCTGCTGACCGGCAACACCGGCTACGACGTGACCTTCCCCTCGGCCACCTTCTTCGCCAGGCAGATCCAGGCCGGCGTGTTCCAGAAGCTCGACAAGAGCAAGCTCACGAACTGGGGCAATCTGGACCCGGATCTGCTCAAGGAGCTTGAAGCGTACGATCCCGGCAACGAGTACGCGGCGCCCTACATGTGGGGGACGAACGGCTTCAGCTACAACGTCGAGATGATCAAGACGCGCATGCCGGACGCGCCCGTGGACAGCCTCGACATGCTGTTCAAGCCGGAGATCATCTCCAAGTTCGCCGATTGCGGCGTGTCCTTCCTGGATTCGCCCGAGGACGTCATCCAGCTCGCGCTGAATTACCTCGGGCTCGATCCGAACACCAAGAACGTCGACGACCTCAAGAAGGTGGAGGAACTGCTCATGGCGGTGCGCCCCTACGTGCGCCGGTTCGATTCTGCTTCCTACCTCGACGGGCTGCCCAATGGCGACGTCTGCATAGCCATGTCATGGTCCGGGGACTTCGCGGTGGCCAACAACCGCGCCATCGAGGCCGGTTCCAAGGTGACGCTCGACTACACCGTGCCGAAGGAAGGCGCCAACATCTGGTTCGACGGCATGCTGATCCCCAAGGACGCGCCGCATCCGCAGAACGCCATGCTGTTCCTGAACTTCATGATGCGGCCGGAGGTGATGGCCGGCTGCACCAACTTCACCTATTACGCCAACTCGAACAGGGCGTCATGGGAGCTCGTGAATCCGGAGATCCTCAACGATGCCAGGATCTTCCCGACGGAGGAGACGCGCAGGAACCTCTATGGCTCGAACGTCGTCAGCGACGAGATGCTGCGCGCACGCACGCGCCTGTGGACGAAGATCAAGACGGGACAGTGAAACGTCCGCGGGATCCGCGGACGGTGATCGCAGCCGGGTGACTGACGCGCCCGTGAACACCGGCAGCCGTGGTGGCGAGGCGGCATCCGCGCCGGCCGCGGCCTACCGTGCCGGTCCGGCGGGTCTGCAGGTCCGCGTCGCCGCGGTGCTCGGCGCCGGCGTCATGGGGGCGCAGATCGCCGCGCATCTGGCCAACGCGGGCATTCAGACGCTGCTGTTCGATCTCGCCGAGGCCGCGGATCCGCGCGGCCTCGCGCGGCGGGCCATCGCGAGGCTGTCCGCGATCGATCCGCCGCCGCTGGCGAGCGGCGAGTTCACCGCCCGCATCAGGCCATGCGGCTACGACACGGACGCGGGGCTGCTGCGGGACTGCGATCTGCTCGTCGAGGCGGTCGCGGAACGCCTGGATCTGAAGACAGGACTGCTGCGGCACATCGCCCCTGACGTCGGCCCGCGGACCGTGCTAGCCACCAACACCTCGGGACTGAGCATCGAGGCGATGGCGGACGCGCTTCCCCGCGAGCTGCGCCCGCGATTCTGTGGCATCCATTTTTTCAACCCGCCACGTTACATGCGGCTGGTGGAACTGACACCGTGCGGCAGCACGGACCACGCGCTGCTGGATGCCATCGAGGCCTTTCTGGTCACGCACCTCGGCAAGGGCGTGATCCGGGCCAGGAACACGCCGAACTTCATCGGCAACCGCATCGGCATCGCCGCGCTGGCCATGTCGATCCACCACGCCGACCGCTACGGATTGCGGCCCGATCTGGCCGATGCCCTGAGCGGCGCGCGCCTGGGTCGGCCGAAGAGCGCCACCTTCCGCACCGTCGACATCGTCGGCCTGGATACGTACGCGCACGTGCTGGAGGGACCGTCGACGCTGCTCGCCGGGGATCCGTGGGTCGGGTACTTCGCCGTCCCTCCGTGGATGCGCGATCTGATCCGCAACGGGGCGCTCGGTCAGAAGGCGGGCAGGGGCATCTACCGGAAGACCGGCGATGCCATCGAGGTCTACGATCACACCAGCGGCGAATACGTCCGCGGCGACGCGCAGCCGGCAGACGAGGTCGAGACGATACTTCGCATGGCCGACCCGTGGGAGCGTCTTGCCGCATTGCGCGCCTGCGCGCATCCGCAGGCGCGCTATCTCTGGTCCCTCCTGCGCGACGGCCTGCATTACGCCGCGGCGCACCTCGCCGGGATCGCCGACAGCGCGCGCGACGTCGATCTGGCCATGCGCTGGGGTTTTGGCTGGCGCCAGGGTCCCTTCGAGACCTGGCAGTCGGCGGGCTGGCAGCGCCTGGTGCGACTCATTGACGAGGACATCGCGGCCGGCGAGGCACTGGCCCGGGTCCCGCTTCCGGGCTGGGTGCACGAGATCCAGGAGGCGCACAACGCGAAGGGATCGTGGTCGCCGGCCGCGCGCGCATATCTTCCGCGTTCGACCCTCGAGGTCTACGCGCGCCAGCCGTATTCGGATCGGCTGTTCGGCGAACCCGCACGGCCGTGCGCGGGCATCTTCGAGAACGCCTCGGCGCGCCTGTGGCGTGCGCACGGCGACGTGGCGGTGCTCAGCTTCAACACCCGCCTGAACGTCATCAACGCCGAGGTACTCGAGAGCATGCACCGCGCCGTGGACCTCGCCGAACGCGAGTTCGCCGGCCTGGTGATCTGGCAGTTCGCGCCGCCGTTCAGCGCCGGTGCCGATCTCAAGGAGTTCAATGCCGTCATGCGAACGCAGGGACTGCCGGGTGTCGAGGCGATCCTGCGCCACTTCCAGGCCGCAACGCGGCGCCTGCGGTGTGCGCTCGTGCCGACCGTGGCGGCGGTGCGCGATCTCGTCCTGGGCGGAGCCTGTGAGGTCATGATGCATTGCGCGCGCACCGTCGCCTGCATGGAGAGCCGGATAGGACTCGTGGAGACCGGCGTCGGCGTGCTGCCGGCGGCCGGCGGCTGCAAGGAGATGGCCCGGCGCGCGGCATCGATCGGGGGCGGGCGGGATCCGCTGGAAGAGCTGGCGCGCGCATTCGGACTGATCATGACCGCCAGACGGTCGGGCAGCGCCGAGGAGGCCCGCATCTTCGGCTACCTGCGCGAGTCCGACGTAATCATCATGAACCCGGAGGAGCTGCTGCACGTGGCGGTGGAGCAGGTGCGGGCGCTCGCCGATGCGGGTTACCGGCCGCCCGGTCGGGCGGCGATCCCGGTGAGCGGCCGCGACGGCATGCGTCGATTGAACGAGGACATGCGGCAGGCCCTCGCCGCCGGGCGCATGAGCGAACACGACGCGTACGTCGGGCTGCGCGTCGCGCTGGCCCTGACCGGCGGAGAGATCGACTCCGGCACGGCGGTCGCGGAGGATACGCTACTCGACATCGAACGCCAGGGATTCCTCGAGCTGCTGCGGCATCCGCGGACCCAGGCGCGCATCCACCACACGCTGACGACGGGCGCGGCGCTGCGCAACTGAGGCGACGCTACGCCACCTGCTCGTAGACCCCGGAGAACTCCGCTCCATTCCAGTCATAGATGAGGTAGGCGGCGTGCAGACACTCGCTTGCGCCGCGCGGCGAGAACAGTCCGACGCACTGCCCGCCCTCCTCGCGCACGCTGCGATAGACCACACCGCGGGAGCCCTGCGCGCGCAGCTGCATGCCGAGCGCGCGTGAGGCCGTGTAGGAGTCCGGCGCGTAGACCGCCCCGTCGACCGCGCCCGGCGGCAGGAGATCGTGCAGCGGCGCGTCGATGCGTACGTGGTACAGGCGCATCGGCAGGTGCATCGGCGGCTCCCCCGTGGCGAGCAGGAAACGCGCATGGTGGTAGCGGGTCTCCGCGATCGCCGTCGCCCGCCGGTTGGCGGCATAGCAGACGCCGTAGCTGCCGTCGGAGAAGCGGCTGCCGCCCGGGTTGACGTGCGTGAACGCCGCCATGATCGGTCCGCTGCCGGGTCCGAAGACCCGTTGCTCGCGCGGCACGAGCTCGATCTCGCCCGCCTGGTCACGCAGCCGGTCGTTGGTCAGCGCCTCCAGCGCGTACAACGCGTCGAACTCCTCCGGGCCGGCGACGCGATCATAGAGAAAGACCGTCGGGTAACGTGTCGGGACGATCCGGTTCGCCGGGTTCCAGCGCACGCGGCGCACCCGGATGCTCACGGCCCGCCGCCGCCACGCACGCCGTCGAGGTAGCGCCGCACGAGATACAGGTCGCTGACATTGCCCGCCAGCATGCGCGTCAGCGCCGCCTGACCGCCGAAGGGCGGCGCGCTGTTGGGCTTGCGTATCCACGCATCGGCAACCGCGGGGTCCGGGAAAAGGATCTGCAGCGACTTGTAAATGCCCAGGATGTTCGACAGTCGCTCGAGCGTATCGCGGGGCAGGACCGCCTTCTCCGGATGCCTGCGCCAGGCGAAGAAGGAGGATCGCGGCGGCTGGCCGAGGAGGGTGCGCTGCTCCTCGACGCTCAGCTGCCAGAGTTTGGCGATGCGCGCGAAGGCCCGCAGCCCGGCGGCGCTCATCTCGGCCGACGGGACGAGGGCGGGTTCGGTGGTCTGCGGGTCGGAGCGAGTCGTCATCGCGTAAGTCTACATATAAACTTTCATGAATAATAATCTTGGATTGGACTTTCGGCAAGAACTCGAGCCGGGGCGGGAGTATGAGAATTCACTTCCAAGTCAATCCAGTTAAAGCCTATATTCAATATGTTAGGCGGTATTTCGCAGGTCATTGATACGCCGGGAGCATGGTCGGGGGGCGCATGCCGCCCGACGCCCGGGCTGGAACGCCAGCCGGGCCGCGGCCGTGCGCCCGGGGGAGCGCGGGATCGGCGCTTGCGCGCGGTCATGGTGAGCGTCGCTGGCCGCCGATATCGTGGCGCCAGTGACCCGCGGAGAACGACCCGCTGGGCCGGGCGCGCCACGTGGCGGGCGCGGCCCCAGGGCGAACGAGAGGCAGGAGACGGGAGACGATGGAGAGACAGACACACATAAGCATCTGGTACTGGATCGTCGCCGTGCTGACCGTGATCTGGCTGCAGAACTACTGGATTGCGGCGCGCCAGGTCGAGCTCATCCCCTACAGTGATTTCCAGAAATACCTGAAGGAGGATGGGGTCAAGGAGGTGATCATCGGCACCGAGACGATCCGCGGCGAGCTCAAGGCCCCGCTGCCGAATGGCCGCACGCAATTCGTCACCAGCCGCGTCGAGCCCGAGCTCGCAAAGCTGCTCGACGAGCATCGGGTGCGCTACACGCAGGCGGTCGAGAACACCTTCGTCCGCGACCTGTTGTCGTGGATCGTGCCGGTGGTGGTCTTCTTCGCGCTGTGGTCGTTCGTGATCCGCCGGCTGGCGGGGAGAGAGGGGCTGGGCGGAGGCTTTCTGGCCGTCGGCAAGAGCAAGGCCCGCGTCTACGTAGAGACCAACGTCAAGGTGAGCTTCGACGACGTGGCCGGCGTCGACGAGGCGAAGGAAGAGCTGCAGGAGGTGGTCAACTTCCTGAAAAATCCGCGCGAGTACGGCCGCCTCGGCGCCCGCATTCCCAAGGGCGTGCTCCTGGTCGGTCCGCCCGGCACCGGCAAGACGCTGCTCGCGCGCGCCGTGGCCGGCGAGGCCGGGGTGCCGTTCTTCTCCATCAGCGGCTCGGAGTTCGTCGAGATGTTCGTCGGCGTCGGCGCCGCGCGCGTGCGCGACCTGTTCGAACAGGCGCGCCAGAAGGCGCCGGCGATCATCTTCATCGACGAGCTCGACGCGCTCGGGCGGGCGCGCGGCGCCTTCGGCCCCGGCGGCGGCCACGACGAGAAGGAGCAGACGCTCAACCAGCTGCTCGCCGAGATGGACGGTTTCGACCCGAGCAGCGGCCTGCTGCTTCTGGCGGCGACCAATCGCCCCGAGATCCTGGACCCGGCGTTGTTACGCGCCGGCCGCTTCGATCGGCAGGTGCTGGTCGATCGCCCTGACAGGAAAGGGCGGCTGGACATCGTCAACGTGCACATCCGCAAGATCCAGATCGCGCCCGACGTGAACAAGGAGCAGCTGGCGGCGCTGACGCCCGGATTCTCCGGCGCCGACATCGCCAATCTCATCAACGAGGCGGCGTTGCTCGCCACGCGGCGCAAGGCGAGCGCGGTCAGCATGGAGGATTTCACGCGCGCCATCGAGCGCATCGTCGCCGGCCTGGAAAAGAAGAACCGCGTCCTGAACGAGCAGGAGCGCCGCACCATCGCCTACCACGAGATGGGGCACGCGATGGTTGCCATGACGCTGCGGGGCGCCGACCCGGTCCACAAGATCTCCATCATCCCGCGCGGGATAGGCGCGCTGGGCTACACGATCCAGCGGCCCACGGAAGATCGCTACCTGATGACGCAGCAGGAACTGCAGAACAAGATGGCCGTCCTGCTCGGCGGCAGGGCGGCGGAGACGCTGGTCTTCGGACACCTCTCGACCGGCGCCGCCGATGATCTGGCGAAGGTCACCGACATCGCGCGCTCCATGGTGATGCGCTACGGGATGGTCGCCGCTCTCGGGCACGTGACCTACGAGGGCGAGAGGTCGCGATTCCTGGACATGCCGGGGAGTGCCGCGCCGGGGCGCGATTTCAGCGAGGAGACGGCGCGCGAGATCGACTGTGCGGTGCGGGAGATCGTGGGGGCGGCCTTCGAGCAGGCCACCGCGATACTACGCCAGCACCGCGATCTGCTGCAGACCTGGGCGGAGCGGCTGCTCGCGGCCGAGACGCTGGGCGAGGAGGACCTGCGTCCGCTGCGTCAACAGCTTGCACCGGCCGCCTGAGGCATGCGGCCGTTGCGCTCCCTGTTCGCCAGCCGCCCCGCGCGCATGGGCCGGTTGCCCGGCATCGTCTACCCTGTCGTTGGCACACACCTGCGCAAGGGGGCGCGCTGCCTTGCCCGAGGGACGAGCGCCGCCGGCCGGCACAGCGGCGGGCCGAATCGCCTGTTGCACCGGCAGGCGACCTGGCAGCTCGAGATGCGGCGCACGGCAACGCGGCACGGTTCCTGCCGGCCGGACGGGCAGGAGGCGCCGTATTTCGAGAAAGCAGTGGCTCGATGACGGCGATGCGAGCGGAGTCCAGGCCGGATTCCTCGTTATTGCACTGCCGCACTGCGGAGAGCATCGGCTGCGAACGACCGCTCGACTTGGTCAAAAGGCGGGCTTATTCTTCCCGTACCCAGGTTTCGGGACGACGTACAACGACACGTTACGAGGAGGCGCTTCGATGTCCACAGCAGTCAAGAATACCTACCACGGCGGTTGTCCGCACGATTGTCCCGACACCTGCTCCATGGTCTTTGAAGTGGAGAACGGTCGACTGACCGGTGTTCGCGGCAACAAGGAACACCCCATGACGCGCGGCGGTCTGTGCGTCAAGTTGAAAGACTACGAAAAACGCCACTACCATCCCGATCGCCTGCTCTATCCCATGCGCCGGAGCGGCCCTAAAGGGTCGAAGCAGTTCGAGCGCATCAGCTGGGACGAGGCGCTGGACGAAATCGCCAGCAAGTGGAAACGGATCATCGCCGAAGACGGCCCGCAGGCCATCCTGCCGGCGAGTTACCTCGGTCACCAGGGCCTGGTGCACGGCCTCAACGGCGGCGATGCCTTTTTCAATCGCATGGGGGCGACAGTATGTGAGCGCACCTATTGCGGTGAAGGCTCCTGCACCGCCTGGCTGCTGACCATCGGGCCCACCGCCGGCCTCGATCCGGAAAGCTACATTCACTCCAAGTACATCGTCATCTGGGCCTGCAACAGTGTCAGCACCAACCTGCACCACTGGCACATCGTGATGGATGCGAGAAAGCGGGGCGCGAAGGTTGTCGTCATAGACGCCTACAAATCACGCACCGCGAAACAGGCCGACTGGCACATCACCCCCAAACCGGCCACCGACGGCGCACTGGCCATGGCGGTCATCAACAGCATCATCGAGCAGGGGCTGGTGGACAGGGACTACGTCGACAAATACACGGTCGGTTTCGAGGATCTCGCCGAACGCGCCAGGGATCGCACGCCGGAATGGGCCGAGGAAATTACCGGAGTTTCGGCGGCGGACATCCGCAAGCTGGCGAGGGAACTTGCCACCGAACAACCGGCCGCCATCCGAATCGGTGTCGGCCTGGAACGCCATTACGGCGGCGCCCAGACCATCCGCGCGGTCACGTGCATCCCGGCGCTGACCGGCGCCTGGCGGCATGTCGGCGGCGGCATCACCCAATTCCCGGTGTGGGAGCATCCCTACAAGTTTGACGTCATCTGCCGCCCGGATTGGATCCCGGAGGGCACCCAGGTGGTGAACATCCTGCAACTTGGCCGCGCCCTGACCGGCGAGTTGCCGCTCTCGACCCCGATCCGATCGCTGATGTGCTGGAACTCCAACCCGGTGACGCAATCCCCGGAAGCCGACAAGGTGGTGGAAGGACTGATGCGCGAGGAACTGTTCCAGGTTTCCGCCGAGCATTTCATCTCCGACACGGCGTCCTACGCCGACATCCTGCTGCCCGCGGCCATGGGCGCGGAAATGGAGGACATCATTCTCTCCTGGGGCCATCTGTACCTGACCTACAACACCAAATGCGCCGATGCCCCCGGCGAGTGTCTCCCCAACAACGAGATCTTCCGCCGCCTGGCCGAGCGCATGGGCTACGAGGACGAACGGCTGAAGTGGTCCGACACGGAATGCCTGGAGCACTTCATCGACTGGGACGCCCCTGCCTGCGAGGGCATCGATCTCGACTACCTGCGCGAGCATGGCTATGCACGCCTCAACGTCGGGACCAGGGACGACCGCTGCCCGCACCGGGAAGGCAACTTCCCGACACCAACGGGCAAGTGCCATTTCCGCGTTGACGGTGCCAAGAACTTCGTCGCCCCGCCGTTCCGGCAGATGTACGAGGGCATGCAACCGGGCGAGGATATCGATCCCCTGCCGGACTACCTCCCGCCCAAGGAACGTCCGGAAACCAACCCGGAACTGGCGAAAAGATACCCCTTGAACATCATCACGCCGAAGAGCCACGCGTTCCTGAATTCCTGCTACGCCAACATGGAAGGCAAACAGAAAGAGCAGGGTGCCCAGTTCGTGCTGATCAATCCGGCCGACGCCGGAGCGCGCCGCATCAAAGACGGCCATACCGTGCGTGTGTTCAACGACCGTGGCGGTTTCCAGGGCGTCGCCCGAGTCACGGACGACGTGAACCCGGGCGTGGTCGTCGCCACGCTCGGCTACTGGCGGCAGTTCAACAACGGCACGGTGAATATCACCAGCTCCGCGGATTTCGTGGAAATGGGCAACGCACCGAGAGTCTTCGACAACCTGGTGCAGGTGGAGGCCGTCGCCGCATAGGCAATCCATGAAAATGCATCAGGGAGACGATTCGCAGTCAAAGGATGAGTGCCGCAGTGATTGGAGAATCACTGCGGTTTTTTTTTTGACAATGGTGGGCTGCCCCTGGCTAGGCTGCTCGTGCGGTCAGCGAACGTGACCCGCCATTGATACACCGAATTGACCGTTTATATCTGGAACATCCGTTAACCGCGGCACGGGTGTTCGGACACCCCTGCACCGGCACGGCCTTCTGGAAGGCCACCGCGATCCTGGGCCGGCAGCGCGATCTGCTGCAGGTTCGGGCGGAAAAGCTGCTCGCGGCCGAGACGCTGGGCGAAGTCTGTATCCGCCCCCTGCGTCAGCAGCGTGCACCGGCGTCGTGACGTTCGCGCTGCTCGCTGCCACAGGCACGCGAGTGCGCCGCGTTTATGCCGCCGTCCCTTGGGATAGAAACTTGCACATGGGGGCGTCGTGCTTTCGGACGTGGTCCATGAACCAGTCCGCAAGCCGGCGCCCAAGCGCCTTGTCCGGATCGTAGTCGAAGACGCCGTCGGCAAAGTCCTTGGCAATGTCCTCGATGTCCTCCAACAGGCGCTGATGGTCGGCCCGGTGCTCCTCGTATGCCTGGTAGTCATACTCGCGCATGAGCCGTTCCTCATGGTCGAAATGCGCGCCAATCTCGCGTTCCACCTTCGCAAAGAAACCCTTGATCTCCTCGCGGTCCATCCGCGCCTCGATCGCGGTGTGGAGCTCGTTGATGCTCTTGATCAGGCTCCTGTGCTCGTCATCGATCTCCCGCAGACCCACGCAGTATTTTTCATCCCAATGCATCAGTTCCATACACGACGTCCTCTCGTTCGGGTAGATTTCGGCCTTGCGTCACGGGCCCGGCGGGTAACGAGGCATCTCGCCGCCTGTTGCCACCGCGGCACTCGAATACTATTACGTATTAATAGGCTATTGTCTCACCCGGTGCCGTGCTTGACGTGGGTCATGGCTCGGTTGATTAACGGACCACGCCTTCCGGCGGAGCGTGGTGCCGACGTGCGCGGGGCCGTGATCCGGATCAGTGCATCGGGAGCGGGGGATCGGCAGAATTTCCCCACCATGCATTCAGCGCACCATTCTTGGGCTGGGAGGGCAGTGCGATGGTCCCGATAAAGCTGAAGGAGTATCTCGATTCGAACAACGTGCGCTATGTGACGGTGAGTCACTCGCGTGCGTACACCGCGGCGGAGACCGCAGAGGCCGCGCACGTGCACGGGGAGGCATTCGCGAAGGTGACGATGGTGAAGGTCGACGGTCGCATGGTGATGGCGGTGATCGCGGCCTCGGACATGGTCGACCTCGATCTCCTGCGGGCCGTGTGCAAGGCCGAGCACGCCGAGCTGGCGCACGAGTACGAATTCAAGGACATCTTCCCCGATTGCGAACCGGGCGCGATGCCGCCATTCGGCAATCTCTACGACGTGGACGTGTACGTCGAGGAGGCGCTGACGCTGAACAGGAGCATCGCCTTCAACGCCGGATCGCACACCGAGCTGGTGCAGATGGCTTACGACGATTTCGAACGGCTGGTCAAGCCGGTCGTGGCGCGTTTCTCCACCGACTACACGGCCTGAGGCCCGCCGCCGGCCCTAGCTCCTGCGCAGCCAGGCCTCGAGCTCGGCCAGACGGCGGGTGTTCAGCACGTCCTTTTTCTCCAGCCACCCGCGGCGCGCCTGGCCGACGCCGAACCGCAGCCCCTCGAAATCCAGGGTGCCGTGCGCGTCGGAGTTGATCGCCACCAGCACGCCTTCCTCCTTCGCCATCCGGCAGTGGACGTCCAGCAGGTCGAGCCGCTGCGGATGGGCGTTGACCTCCAGCGCCACGCGCTCCGCCTTGGCCTTGCGGATGATGCGCTGCATGTCGACGTCATAGGGTTCCCGCTCGCCGATGATCCGTCCGGTCGGGTGCGCGAGAATGCGCACGTGCGGATTGCCGAGCGCCTTGAGCACGCGTTCCGTCTGCCGCTTGCGCGAGAGTTCGAACTTACTGTGCACGGCCGCGATCACGACGTCGAGCGTGGCGAGCACGGAATCGGGCAGATCCAGCGTGCCGTCCTCCAGGATCTCGACCTCGATGCCGCTCAGGATCGTGATGCCCTCCAGTCGCTCGTTGAGACGGCCGATCTCGGCCGCCTGCTTGCGCAACCGCACCGAATCCAGCCCATGGGCGACGGTCAGGCGCCGGGAGTGATCGGTGACGGCGCAGTATTCCAGACCATGCTCGCGCGCCGCCCGCGCCATCGCCTCGATGCTCGCATGCCCGTCGCTCGCGCTGGAGTGCATGTGCAGATCGCCCTTCAGATCGGCGAGCGTCACCAGCTCCGGAAGCGTGCCCGCGCGGGCGGCCTCGATCTCGCCGTGGTCTTCGCGCAGCTCCGGCGGGATCCAGGGCAGGCCGAGGGCCTTGTACACCGATTCCTCGGACCTGCCTGCCACGGTCTCCCTGTCGCGGAACAGGCCGTACTCGTTGAGCTTGAGGTCCTTGTCCTGGGCGATGCGCCTGAGGGCGATGTTGTGGGCCTTGGAGCCGGTGAAGTACATCAGTGCCGCGCCGAAGCTCTCCTCGGGAACCACGCGCAGGTCGACCTGCATGCCGCTCCTGAGAATGACCGTGCCGCGCGCCGCTCCGCTGGCGACGACCTCTTGCACGTCCTCGTACTTCACGAACCGGTCCATCACCGGGCTGTCGGGACGCGCCGTCACCAGCACGTCCAGATCGCCGACGGTCTCCCGCATCCGGCGGAAGCTGCCGGCGATCTCCACCTGCACGACACCGGCCACCGAGCGCAGGTAGGCGACGATCTGCTCGCCGTACCGGGCGGCGACGCTCAGCTTGTGGCGCTTGCTTGCGCTCAGATAGGTCTGCGCGCTGGCGAGGATCTTCGCCTCGGTCTTCGGTCCGAAGCCGTGCAACCCGCGGATCCGCCCGTCCTTCGCCGCCCGCAGCAACTGCTCGACGGTATTCAGGTCGAGCTCCTGCCAGAGGGTGCGCACGCGCTTCGGGCCGAGGCCCGGGATGCGCAGCAGCTCGGTCACCGCCGGCGGCACCTGCTTGTGCAGCTTCTCGAGCATGCGGCACTTGCCGGTGTCGAGGATCTCCCGCACCTTGGCGGCAAGGTCATCGCCGATGCCCGGCAGATCCGTCAGCTCGGTGCCGCGCTCGAGCAGCGTGCGCAGATCCGTGCCGAGCGTGCCGATAGTCTGCGCGGCGTTCCGGTAGGCGCGTATGCGAAACGGATTCGCACCCTGTATGTCGAGCAGATCGGCGATCTCCTCGAAGATGACGGCAACGCTGGCATTGACGAGGGGCATTCGAGGTCGCCTCGCTGGAGTGGCAGTGTCCTTTGCCGATGCGCATACTCTACCGCGCGCCGGGGCGGCGGCGATCCGGGGGCATTTTCCTCCGCCGGTCCGGCGGGCCGCCTTGACGCGCGTCAGTGGCGGCGGCGGGGCGACGTTGCGCGGTTGATGACCATCAACCCCGGGTGTGGTCTCCCGCCTAAACTTGGTCGTATTCTGTTCGCGATCAGCCGGGGAGGGCGGGCATGTACTTCGTCAATCGGGTCGATGCGGGCCGCAAGCTCGCCACGCTGCTGCTGAAGTATCGCGGCCAGGACGGCGTGGTCCTCGCGCTGCCGCGCGGCGGGGTGCCAGTGGCCGCCGAGGTGGCCCGTGCCCTGGAGATGCCGCTCGATCTCGTCACCGCGCGCAAGGTCGGCCACCCCGGGAACCTGGAGTACGCCATCGCGGCGGTCACCGAGACCGGCGAGCTGGCGGTGAACCCCGATGAGGTGGCCGTGGTCGACCGAAGCTGGTTCGATCGTGCCGTCGCGGCGCAGCGCGAGGAGGCGCAGCGGCGGCACGAGCGCTACATCGGCGACCGTCCGGCGATTCCGGTCGCCGGACGCATCGCCATCGTCGTCGACGACGGCATCGCCACCGGCCTGACCGTCCGGGCCGCGATCATGCAGACGCGCAAGCGCAAGCCCGGCAAGCTGGTGCTCGCCGTGCCGGTCGCGCCGCGTGACACGGCCGAATCGCTCGGCCAGATCGTCGATGAATTCATCGCCTGCGACGTGCCCGCGATGTTCATGGGGGCGGTCGGCGCCTACTACCAGGACTTCAGCCAGACGACCGACGAGGAGGTCGCCGCGCTGCTCGCCGAGATGCGCGGGGCAGGGGAGCGCTGACATGACGAAGGTGCGTACGCTGCCACTGCGGATCCCGCTCGATGGCGCCCACCACGCCGGCGACCTCGTCATCCCCGAGGCAGCCCGCGGCATCGTCGTGTTCGCGCACGGCAGCGGCAGCAGCCGCCTGTCGCCGCGCAACCGTTACGTGGCCGACACCCTGCATCGCGCCGGGCTGGCGACGCTGTTGTTCGACCTCCTGACCGAGGCCGAGGATCGGGATTACCTGAACCGTTTCAACATCGACCTGCTCGCCGAGCGTTTGCTCGGCGCGACCCGGTGGCTCGCGCAGGAGCCGCATGGCCGCGATCTCGACGTGGGCTACTTCGGCGCCAGCACCGGCGCGGCCGCCGCGCTCGTGGCGGCCGCCACGGGCGAACACGACATCAAGGCGATCGTCTCGCGCGGCGGGCGGCCGGATCTCGCCGCCACCTTTCTGCCGCGGGTGCGGGCGCCCACGATGCTGATCGTCGGCGGTTACGACGAGGAGGTGCTGGCGCTGAATCGCCAGGCCTTTGCGCTGCTCGAGACGACCAAGGTCCTCGAGGTCGTGCCGGGAGCGACCCACCTGTTCGAAGAGCCCGGCACACTGGAGCAGGCCGCGGATCTCGCCGCTGCCTGGTTCGCGCGCTACCTCACCGGGGAGTCGCGCGTCCCGTGACGGTGGCCATCGCGGTCGACGACCAGGGGCTCGCGCGCAAGGTCGCCTGGCTGTGCAAGGCGGAATCCTATCCGGATGCCGCCGAGATCGTCTCCATCGAGACCCACATGTCGTGGGTGTTCCTGACCGACGGCCACGCCTACAAGCTGAAGAAGCCGGTCCGGCACGACTATCTCGATTTCAGCACGATCGCGGCCCGCGAGCATTACTGTCGCGAGGAGGTGCGTCTGAACCGCCCGCTCGCCCCCGGCGTGTACCTCGGCGTGGTTCCTCTGACACAGAACGCGCGCGGCGAGCTCGAGCTCCACGGCAGCGGCGAGGTCGTCGACTGGCTGGTGAAGATGCGACGGCTCGATCGGCAACGCATGCTCGATCGGCTGGTCAAGGCGCGCACCCCGCTGCAGGCGCCCGTGCGCGGCGTGATGGAGAGGCTGGCGCGGTTCTATCGCGAGGCGCCGACCGCGGCGATGGGCCCGAGCGCCTACCTGCACCGCTGCGAGGAAGGACTGAAGCTGAACCGGCGCCTGCTGCTCGATCCGATCCTGGATCTGCCCAAGGACAGGATCGCGGCGGTGCACGACGGCCTGCTCGCCTGGCAGCGGCAGGCGCCGGAGCACCTGGCGGCCAGGGCAGGGCGGATCGTCGAGGGCCACGGGGACCTCCGCCCCGAGCACATCTGCCTGGAGACCCCGCCCGTCATCTACGACCGGCTGGAGTTCAATCGCGACTTTCGCATCGTCGATCCCTGGGAGGAGATCTCGTTCCTGGCGATGGAATGCGAACGTCTCGATGCCCCCGATCTCGCCGCCCTCATCCTGGAGAGCTACGGCCAGCTGGGCGCCGACCGGGTGCCCGCGGCCCTGTGCGATTACTACATGGCCGTGCGCGCCTGCGTGCGCGCGCGCCTGGCAGCACTGCACGTCCTCGATCGACCCCGCCCGCTCTGGCCGCGCTGGCTGGAGGAGGCGCGCGAATACCTGCGGCTCGCCGAACGCCACCGGCGGGCCTGCCAGGATTGAGGCGGCACCCGCTTGCGGCACGCGCATCGGGCCGCTCAGTCCTCGAGCAACTCCACCAGCGAGCCGCCGTCGTGCATGCGGCGTATGGCCTCGGCGAACAGCGTGACGACCGACACGGTGCCCAGCTTGGCGGCGACGAGATCCGGCGGCAGGCGAAATGGCGGAACGGTGTCGGTCACGAGGACCTGATCGAGCTCCTCACCCCCGATCACCGCCGCGGCATCGCCCACGAACAGTCCGTGCGCCGCGGCGGCCACCACGCGGCGGGCGCCCTGGGCGCGGCAGGCGCGCGCCGCGTAGGCAAGCGTGCTGCCGGTTCCGATCATGTCGTCCACGACGACCGCGAGGCCATCGCCGACCTCGCCGATCAGGCGTCCGGGCGTGAGCACGCCCTTGCCGCGCGCCTTCTCCATGACCGCCAGCGGCACCTCGCGATCCAACGCGCGCATCAGCCTCTGCCGCAGCCGCTCGGCGCGCTTCACGCCGCCCGCGTCCGGCGAGACCACGCACACCGGGCCGCCGCGTGCGACCATCGGCGCGATGTGGCTGGCGAACAGGCCCGCCGTGTGCAGGTGCTCGGTGCCGCAGCGGAACGCATTCTGGTAGGCGCCGATATTGTGCACGTCGAGGGTCACCACGCGTTGCACGCCCACGGCCTCCAGCAACATGGCGACATAGCGGGTCGCGATCGGATCGCGGGTCTGCGTGCGGATGTCCTTCCGCGCGTAGCACAGGTACGGCAGCACGGCGGTCACGCGCACCGCGGCGGCATCGCGCAGGGCGCCGAGGAAGAACAGCAGGCGGCAGAGCTTGTCGTTGACGCTCTGCCGCTGGTCGCCGTAGAGGGACTGGATGACGTAGACGTCGCGGTTGCGCACGTTCACGAGCGGGCGCGCCTTGTGCTCGCCGTCGTCGAACTCACGCTCCTCGTGAGCGGCCAGCGGCAGCCCGATCGTTCTGGCCACGTGCAATCCGAAATCGCGCGAGGCATTCAGGGCGAAAACGACCGGATCGGTCATGGCAGCGTCCTCGTCTGTGGGCGCGCGGCGCAGATCCCCGCGCCACTGCTCGCAATTATAAAATCCTACGCGTGCAGCCCGGCACGTCGCTGATCCATCTCAAGCGCGCCGCGCGTGCGCCGGCGGCAGGTCGTTCGATGCTGTCGGGACGCGATCGGCCACGGGCAAGACGGTCGCCGATCGGAATCGGCCGCCCGTGGTGAGACCAGTTCGTCGCGGCGCGCGTCCCGGCGCCACCCTCGAACGCTACGCGCGTACCGGCGAGCCGCCCGGCGGCCGGTATACTCGCTGCGCGCGTTGCCCGGCGGCGAGGGCGCCGCGAGCGAGATCCCACGACCCGCCGCGCCGGGCCGGCATCGTGCCAGACCGATGAAGGGGCGTGGCGCGCAGTTCAACCAGATTCTGCTTTCCGGCTAATTTGTGCTTTAAAAACATTCACCTGAAAGACGCTCCTCAGATCGTTTGGTCCGCCCGTGACACCGCGCAGCCGCTGCCTCCTGTACGCCGCCCTGTCCTATATCCTCTGGGGGCTGTTCCCCGTCTACTTCAAGCTGCTGCAGTCCGTGCCCGCCATCGAGGTGGTCGCTCACCGCGTGGTCTGGTCGCTGGCGTTTCTGCTGTCGGTGCTGATCCTCCGGCGCCACTGGGGCTGGGTCGTCCGGGCACTCGCGCAGCCGCGTGTCGTGCTCGGATTTCTCGCCAGCGCACTCGCGCTGTCGGCCAACTGGATCCTGTTCGTCTGGGGCGTGAGCGTCGGTCGCATCGTCGACGTGAGCCTCGGGTACTTCATCAATCCGCTGGTCAACGTGCTCATCGGGGCGGTATTCCTGCACGAACGGCTGCACGACCGCCAGTGGATAGCCGTCGGGCTGGCGGCCGCCGGGGTAGGGTGGCTGACCTTCCAGTTCGGCGAGGTGCCGTGGCTCGGCCTGGCGCTGGCGGCCTCCTTCGGCAGCTATGGCCTGCTGCGCAAGACCGCGCGCCTCGGGCCGCTGGAGGGACTGACGCTGGAGACCGCCGTGCTGTCACCGCTCGCCATCGCCTTCCTGGTCTACGTCACCGAGGACGGCCATGGCCGGTTCATGCCGGCTTCAACCCTCACCGCTTGGCTGCTCGTGGCCTCCGGCCCGGTCACGGCGCTACCGCTGCTGCTGTTCGCCGCCGGCGCGCGCGGCATTTCCTTTTCCACGCTGGGCATACTGCAGTACTTCGCGCCGTCGCTGCAGCTGCTGATCGGCGTGTTGCTCTACGGGGAACCCTTCGGTTACACGCGCGCAGTCGGCTTCGGTCTCATCTGGCTGGGTCTCGCGATCTATACCGCCGAGGGCATGTATCGCCGCCTCCGGGAACAGGACCGCGCCGGCTGAGAAACGCCGCGGCTGAGAAACGCGCCGGGTCTTGCCCGAGGGCTACCGATCCGTTGTTTCGCATAATGTATATTATGTTAAATACAAAACGGGCCCTGCACCCGGCATGGGCGCGGCACCCCGTATGAGAGCGAGCGCGGAGCGTAAGACGCCCTAGGCCGCCTGCTCTGTCTTTTCCCGCTGCACTCTCTCGTAGATCTCCTGCCGGTGCACGGGCAGATCCTTCGGCGCCTTGAATCCGAGCCGGACCTGGTTGCCTTTGACGGCGAGGACCACGACCTCGATCTCGTCGCCAATCATGACTCTCTCACCGATACGGCGCGTCAGTATGAGCATCACAGACTCCTTTCCAGTCGTATTTCAGGGCAGATCGGAAGGCAGGCCGCTTTCGGCCAGCGCCTCGCGACGCATTTCCAGCAATGGAGGAAGATCCACACCCAGCCGTACCTGCGATCCGTCCGACGTCACTACGCGCACGCGGATAGGACCGTCCTTGAACAACGCCCCAATCGGAGTGGCGGGATCCACATCCGGGACGAGGGACATGTAGACCGACTGACTCGGACTTCGCGTCACGAAGATCATGGGTGCCCCCGTGCCTTCTATTGGGCCGCCAAGCGATCTCTCTACGTCGTGGAAACCACGCCCGGCCGCCCATACAGGCAGCACAGGCAGTTGAAGCATGACAAATCGATGCCCGCGGTTTCCTTGATGAGAATCAATACCCCAGCGCCGCGCAGCCGAGGCGGTTGCGTTCGTACATGATCTCGACGAGGACGTCGCGGCGCGCGACGCGGGAGATCTCAGAGAGGTACTTGCAGCGGCGGATCTTCCGTTCCATGCGCTCCCGGTCCGCCTCGCGCTGGTAGGTCCGCCGCGCCTGACCGCCGTCGACGTGCGCCTCCTCTCGCGTGGGCGCATTCGCCGCAGAAGATCGAAGTTCGCGTGAGTCGGTATCGACGACGGTGAGGCGTTCCACGGGCACCGCCGGCGCTCGCGCTGGTTTGAGCGTTGTCGCCCCCGCATCGCCGCCGAGGTCGTTCGCGCGCGCGTGCACCGCGCGCGGACCGGGCAGGACGGCATGCTCCATGGCGGCAAACTGCGGCGGGGCCCGCGTGCCCGACTCGATGACGACGACGGCCAGGAGTCCCAATGCAAGAGCTGTCAGCCGCGGAAATGACATCACGTGCGCCTCCGTAGCCGGATGCACCCGAGCGCAGCGGTCGAAACCGCTAGTATTTGATGAAGGCGACGCTGGTGACCACGTCGTTCAGACGCCGCGCGAGCTCCCTGGCCTGTTCGACGGTGAACCCCGGCGCCAGGCGCAGCGACAGGTGTCCCTCGCGCAGTACGCCGATCTGCTCCCCGGCCGGCTCCAGCGCCAGGGTCACCGGAGGGTGGTTGCCGCCGCCCTCCTCAGCGCGCCCCTCCTTGACGATGAAACGATATTTCCCGGTCTCCGCCCCGTACATACCCCCTCCTCCGACCTCTTGCCCTCAAAATCAGTCTAGCCCGCGGAAAAGTCTGCAACTACTTCCGGGGTCAACGAACGGCCCTCGCGAACCGCGAACAAGCGGCGACCGAATCGCGGCATACTGTGTATCCTTGCCGCCGAGGGCCAGCGTCCGTTCACGCCAGCATCGTGGGTCAAACCCGTTCATGAAATTCCGACATTCCCCCGCGAGACCCGAATGGTGACGGCAGCTACGATCGCGGGCCGCCGTCGGCTCGGAGCTCTGCCGCTGTTGACGGTGCTCGCCGGATGCACGCCGGCTCCGGGGATCAACCAAGGTGTTCGGATCGCAGCCGGGTGAGCCCACGCAGCACGGCGATTTCAACAACGTCGGGATGTGCATCTGGCGCGAGTCGTTCTGGGGATCCGGGGGCAGCTGGGGCGACCATCACCGCAGTTGCCGCGAACTGCTGACGAAGGTCCTGGAAGAAAACCGGACCCAATGAACACAGTCCGCACAGCACAGGATCGACCGCTCAACCGCCGGGCCCCTGCTCGAATTGCGCGCCGTAGAGGCCGTCCCTGATCGCTACGGCGTGGGGAGGGTCGGACCGGGAAATCGTACACACGCCGCCGGTCAACGCCGGATTACGGAAATGCAGGAGCAGGCCAGTGAGTGCGCGAAGGCGGCCTGCCTCCATGGCCTCACTGGCCGATCCGCGAGTATTTCAGCAGCCGCATGAGGTCTTCCAGGATACCCTCCGGATCCTCGGTGAGCGCGTAGCGCATCATGGCGCTGCCGCGGGGATCCACGACATAAAAGGCCCCGGGCGGGAGGCCCTGGGCCGACGCCGCGACTCGCCTTCCGAACTGCCGCAGTACCTCCGGCGAGCCGATGAGCACGCGGACGTCGGCCGGTGCCCGCGCCTGCAGCCGCTGCCCTTCGGCCTCAAGGCCGATCGCGATCGACTGGAAGCCCGCGGCGTACTCGCGCAACGCCAGGCGTATGGCATGCATGCGCCGCAATACCGTCGCGCATTGTCGATCGCAGGGTTCGGTGGTCAGCCAGATCAGGGTCCACCTGCCGCGCAACGCTTCGGGGGCGAGGGGTTCGCCGCCCGGCGTGCGCAGTCCGCGCCCGTTCACCGCCAGCGGCGGCTCGATGAGGATCCCGTGCTGGCCGCCGCGCGCCGGCAGCAACTGCGGATTCAGATACAGCACCCACGAGGCGACCACGGGCAGCCCGCACAGCACGGTCAGGACGAGGAGCGGCGCCAGTCTGCGCGGCGTCGCACACGGCACGGCAACCTTCGCGCCGCTCACGGCGAGACCCCTGCGGGCGATCCCGTGGCGCGCGCCAGGCGCCACCAGAGGACGCCGGCGATGAGGGCGAACGCGAACCACTGCAGCGCGTAGCCGATGTGCATCGCGCGCCTGGTCTCCACCGCCGGCAAGGCGCGCGCATAGCCGTGCGGATCGGCCGGATCCATGCGGATGACCAGCGGCAGCAGCGGATATTGCGCACCCCGTGCAAGGCGGTCGAGATCGAGGTAGGGCCAAAGCCCCTCTCCTCGCCCATCATCCTCCGCCCATTCCAGCCGCAGCCCCGGGCGATCCGGGAGGTCGAGCACGCCGTGCACGGTCACCTCGCCAGCGGGCGCGTCGTGCGCCGGCAGTCGCGCGCGGTCGGCGCCGAGCGGGAGCCAGCCGCGATCGACGAGCACCCGCCTCGAACCCCCGTCGATCCGCAGCGGCGTGTACACCTTCAGGCCGGCGCGGCCCTCGCGAACCTGGTTGTCGAGGAGGACCTGCCGCTCGCCATCGAAACGGCCGTGCACGAGGACCTTGCGATAACGCCACTGCGCGTCGACGGCCGTGTCCGCGCGCAGCACCACGGCCGGCAGCCGGGCGCGATCCTCGAGGATCGCCTTGCGCTCCTCCTTCTCGGCCGCCCGCTGCAGCTGCCAGATGCCGAGCCGCGCACAGGTGGCGATGACGGCAAGCGCGGCAACGGCGAGCACCCACGCTGCCCGCCTGCCGCGCCGCCGGAACCGGGACTCCGATGGCGTCCCGGCGCGTTGCGCGCCGTCGCCCGCCTCACATGCCGTGCGGACGGATGAAACCAAGAAACGCACCCGCGATGAGCAGCAGGAACAGGATCAGCGCCAGGCTGGCGCGCAGTGAGAGTGCCCGCGCCACGCGCGTCTTGTCCTTGTCGCCGTGATCCTTGGACAGGAAGTACAGCGCCTCGATCAGCACGCCCAGTATCAGCGCCAGCAGTACCAGCGCCGGCAGTTTGAAGGTGAATCCCATGGTCGTCCTCCCCGCTGTGTCCTTGTGATTGATCCTCCGCGCGCTCGCGGCGGCGCCGGCAGCTCCCTACATCATGTACACGAAGATGAACAGGCCGAGCCACACCACGTCCACGAAGTGCCAGTACCAGGCCACCGCCTCGAAGGCGAAATGGTTCCGGGGGGTGAAGTGGCCCTTCAGACTGCGCCCGAGTATGGCCGCCAGCATGATCGCCCCGAGCGTCACATGCAGGCCGTGAAACCCGGTCAGCAGGTAGAAGGTCGAGCCGTAGACGCCCGACTTCAGCGTCAGGTTCAGGTGCTGATAGGCCTCCTGGTACTCCCAGGCCTGCAGCACGACGAACAGCAGTCCGAGCCCGATCGTCGCGACCAGCCCGCGGACGAGAAGGCTGCGGTTCTCCGCCTTCAGACCCCAGTGCGCCCAGGTCAGCGTGGCGCCGCTGCTCAGCAGGATGACGGTGTTCAGGGCCGGCACGCCCCATGCGCCCATCGGGGTGAATTCCTCCTTCACGCCCGGCCCCGTGCGCGGCCACTCGGAGAAGAACTGGTTGTAGAGCAGCTCGTGCGTACCGGCAAGATAGCCCTTGCCGGTCAGCCAGTCGGCCGCGACGTTTCTCAGGTACCACAGCGCCCCGAAGAACGTCAGGAAGAAGAACACTTCCGAGGCGATGAACCAGATCATCCCCTGCCGGAACGAGGAGTCGACCTGCTCGCTGTAAAGCCCGGCCATGTTCTCGCGCACGATGTCGCCGAACCAGCCGAACAGCAGGTAGGCGAACAGCGCAAAGCCGAATATGACGAACATCATCCCCGGGAACAGGCCGTTGATGGACAGCGCCGAGCCCAGGAGGATGCTGAACACCGATACCACGGCGATGATCGGCCAGGGGCTCGGGTCGGGGACGTAATACCGTACGGGCGTCTGCGACATGGGTATCTCCGTATCAGATCTTGCTGCCGGCGAGCGCAAATGCGGGGGCCGTTTGCGGGCGTTCGCCCGACGCCGGCCCGCCGCGGGCCGCCGGCGATGAGACCGGCGTACGGGTCATGAAGGTGTAGGACAGGGTCAGCGAGTTGATCCCGGCCGGCAGATCGCGCGAGACGAGGAATCGAACCGCCATCTCGCGGGTCTCGCCCGGCGCCAGGGTCTGCTCCTGGAAGCAGAAGCACTCGGTCTTGCTGAAATAGGCCGTGGCCTGCCACGGCACGACGTTGGCGACGGCGCGCGCGACGACGGTCTGGCCGGCGAGATTGCGCACGGAGAAGCTGACCTTAAGCGCCTCGCCCGGCCGTACCTCGACCCTGCGCACCAGCGGTCTGAATTCCCACGGCAGGCCGTCGGTCACGTTGGTGTCGAACTTCACCGTCACCCGGCGATCCGCCGGCGCCTGCGCCGCGGCATCGACCGTGGCGATCGCGGTCGCCGCCGTAGGTGTCGCCGCGGCCTTGATCCCCGTGACCTGGCAGAACAGGGCATAAAGCGGCGCAATCGCGAAGCCGAAGCCGAACATCAGCACGACCACGATGCCCAGGCCGAGGGTGGCGTAGCGCCTGGCCTTTGCGTTTCCGTAGTCCATCGCCCTCCCCCGCCCGTTCACCGCACGTCCGGCGGCGTGGTGAAGCTGTGGAACGGCGGCGGCGAGGGCAGCGTCCACTCCAGCCCCTCGGCGCCCTCCCAGACCTTGTCGGTGGCGGCCGCCCCCCCGCGCACGCACTTCACGATGACGTAGAGCAGCACGACGTGCGCGGCGCCGAAGATGAAGGCGCCGACGGTCGAGAGCATGTTGAACTCGGTGAACATGACGTTGTAGTCCACGATCCGGCGCGGCATGCCCGCCAGACCGAGGAAGTGCTGCGGGAAGAAGGTCAGGTTGAAGCCCACCATGACCATCCAGAAGAAGAGCTTCCCGAGCCGCTCGTCGTACATGTGCCCGGTCCACTTCGGCAGCCAGAAGAACGTGCCCGCGTAAAGGCCGAGCAGCGCGCCCGGGATGAGCGCGTAGTGAAAGTGCGCCACCACGAAGTAGCTGTCGTGATACTGGATGTCGCCGGGGATGACGGCGAGCATCACGCCCGTCAGTCCGCCGAAGGTGAACAGCAGGATGATCGACACGGCGAACAGCATCGGTGTCTCGAAGGTCATCGCCCCGCGCCACATGGTGGCGATGAAGTTGAACACCAGCAGTCCTACCGGGATGGAGATGAGGATGGTGCCGATCATGAAGTAGGTCACCGCGGCGAGCGACATGCCGATGGTGTACTGGTGATGCGCCCACACCAGCATGCCGATGGTGCCGACCGTCACCATCGCGCCCACCGTCGAGCCGTACCCGAACAGCGGCTTGCGCGCGAAGGTCGGGATGATCTGCGCGACGATGCCCATCGACGGCAGCAGCAGGACGTACACCTCGGGATGGCCGAAGAACCAGAACAGGTGCTGGAAGAGCACCGGGTCGCCGCCGCCGGCGGCATTGAAGAAGCTGGTGCCGAAGTGGCGGTCGAACAGCAGCATCGTCACGGCGCCCGCAAGCGCCGGCATGATGAGGATGAGCAGGAAAGCCGTTACCAGCCAGGACCACACGAAGATCGGCATCTTCATCAGCGTCATGCCCGGGGCGCGGCAGTTCATGATCGTGACGATGATGTTGATCGAGGCGAGGATGGAGGAGATGCCGAGCAGGTGCACCGTGAAGATGAGGAAATCCATCGACATGCCGACCTGGATCGACAGCGGCGGATACAGCGTCCAGCCGGTGTTCACCGGCGTGCCGCCGCCGGGCAGGAACGGCACCACCATCGACAGCACCAGCATCACGCCGCCGGCGACCAGGAACCAGAAACTCATGTTGTTCATGCGCGGCAGCGCCATGTCCGGCGCGCCGATCATCATCGGCAGCATCCAGTTCGCCATGCCGGCCGCCGCCGGCATCACCGCCCCGAACACCATGATCAAAGCGTGATTGGTCACCAGGTTGTTGTAGAAGTCCGGCTGCAGCAGCTGGATGCCCGGCATGAACAGCTCCGCCCGGATGAGCATCGCCATCGCGCCGCCGAGCAACAGCATGATGAAGGCGAACACGAGGTACATCGTGCCGATGTCCTTGTGGTTGGTGCTGAGCAGCCAGCGCCGCCAGCCGTGCGGCGGTCCGTGGTGATGCTCGGATTCATGTCCATGGGTCGAGGTCGTGCTGCTCATGTGCCTTGTCCTCCGAAGCCGTTGTTCATTGTCATTGCATCGAGGCCGCGGCGCCGGCGCCGCGGGCCTTGCCCACGTCCGAGGGCTGGATCACCTCGCCGCTGTCGTTTCCGAAGGCGTTGCGCTCGTAGGTGACGATCGCGGCGATCTCGAGATCGTTCAACTGCTGCCAGGGCTGCATCGAGGTGCCCGGGATGCCGTTGACGACGATGTCGACATGACTCTCGACCGGTCCCAGGGCGATCTTGCCGTCCTTCAGGAAGCCACGTTCCTCGAGCGGCTTGGTCATGTTCTCGCCGCCGGAGAAGGCGCTGCCGACGATGAGCGGCGGGAATGCGGGCGGCAGGCCCTTGCCGTCGAGCTGATGGCAGGCCGCGCAGTTCTTGTTGTACAGGTTGCGTCCCATCTCCATGAGCTCCTCCATGCTCCGCACCCTGTCGGAGGAGGCCTCGGCGGTGGCGGCCGCCATCTTCAGCTTCTGCTCCTCCACCCAGGCGCCGAAGCGCTCGGCGCTGACGGCCTCCACGACGACCGGCATGCGCGCGTGCCAGGTTCCGCAGAGCTCGGCGCACTGCCCCCGGTACACGCCTTCCCTGTCCAGCACCGTCCACGTCTCCGTGATGTAGCCGGCGATGGCGTCCTTCTTGAAGCCGATCTCCGGCACCCAGAAGGCGTGGTTGACGTCCGCGGAGGTGTGGAGGAAACGAATGCGGGTGTGGGTCGGGAGCACCAGGCGATTGTCCACCTCGCGCAGGTAGAGCTCCTTGGATTGCTCCTCCGGGGTGTAGCGGCTCTCGACGCGGATGTCCTGGTCGAGATATTCGTACTCCCACCACCACTGGTGGCCGGTAACCTTCACCTCCATCATCTCCTTGTCCTTGGGCACCTCCCACAGGCTCTCCAACACCTGTTCGGCCTTGCCGGCGATGGTCATGTCCACGCCCAGCACGACCACCGGGATCAGCACCCACGACCAGCGTCCGAAGCGTCCCTGGTGGAGGGTCTGATCGGCCACGAAGCCGCGGCTCTTGCGGTGCGTGTACAGCGAATAGCCGACCACGCCGACGACGATGGCGAGCAGCGCCGCCACGACGGTAGTCGTCAGATGATGGATGTCGTAGATGTCGCGGGCACCGAGCGATGCCGGCTCAGGCAGGTTGTACCCAAGCTCGGCGCGCGCAGCGGTGTACCCCGCCAGCAGCATCGTGCCGACTCCCGCGCGCGCCGCCCCCTGCCTGCACGGATCCAGGCTGCACATACTCTCCCCCTTTTTCTTGTCAGCAAATCGCTCGCGCCCACCCGCACCTCTCGTGGGTACGTGGCGCCGCGCGCTCACCGTCCGGGGCAACACCCATCCCCGCCACATCCGCCGCATGTGGCCGCTGTTGATCACCGCACTGGATGTCGCGGACTCGAGTCCCGTCCGCGGTGCCGCTGCCGTCTTCAGGCGGCCGCCCGGCGTTCTTGACGCCGATCATTGCGTTGCAGTCGGGATGACGGTTTCGCTTTTCTGGACAGAGAAATTAACAATCCCATCGAGCGAAAATCTGATCCAGATCAAATTGATCGAGATCAAATTCTGGTGCGCCGCAGCGCGGAAAAATCATGCGAGGGGTTTTCAACCTGGTGAAATGCGCGGCTCCCTCCGCCGTCGTGAGATGCGACTTTGTCCAACCCCCTGTACACGGTGAGCCGACTGAAACGCACGTCCACAGGCCCGCGACGACCTGCCGCATGAACACCATTGTGCTTGGCTATATGCTGGTTGCGGCGATCATCATCGTCGTCGTCGTCGTGACCGTGCGCATCGCGTTCACCGGCCATGCCGAGGTCTTCAACCGTATGCGCGATCAGCTGCAGGGCGTGCGGCTGTTCCGGATGCTGCAGCGCCGCCGCATCGACGTCCGCGAGTACCTGCGGACGGTGGACCCGGCGGAGATCCGTGATCAGATCGCCCGCTGCGAGAGCTGTCCGGGCAGCGCGCAGTGCGACACCGTGCTCGACTCCCCCGGCACCGCGGCCGAGGACTACAAGTTCTGTCCGAACGATCCCCGGATCCGGGCCATGCAGCCGGCGGCGCAAGAGGGTGACCCCGCGAGTCGAGGCACGGGCCGACGCTGACGCGTCGCGGGCCGATCAGCCGCGAAACGCCGCCTCCAGCTCGGCGCGCAGCTCCGGTTCGCGGCCGAGGTAGCGTGGCGAGAAGTGAAACGGGATCACCGTCTTGACGCCGGCGGCGCGGGCGATCTCCCCGGCCCCTCGCGCGGTCAGGTGCAGTTTGCGGGCGGCGATCTCCGCATCGGCCTCGAGAAAGACCGCCTCGATGTAGAGGATGTTGGCGCCGCGCGCCAGATCCACGATGCGCTCGGCGTTGCCCGGCGTGCCGGCGACGTCGGTGACGTAGCAGATCTTCTGCCCCGGGACGATGCGCAGCACCCCGGCCTTCAGCTCACCGAGCGGCAGCACGCGCTCGCGGATCTCGCCCGACTCGCGCCACCAAGCGCGGATCGGTGTCGAATCCGGCTCACTGCGCAGCACCGCGAGCTTCAGGTCTCTCAGCCATGCCCCCACCGGCAGGCCGCGCTCGGCCAGCCGGTTCTTCCAGACGTTGACGTGCTCCTTCTCCTCGAGCGCGTAGCCCAGGCACGGCACGCCGTGGTCGAGGAACGCGGCCCGCACCCGGAAGGCCGCCTCCTCCACCACGATGCCATCCTCGATGCGCGATTCCTGCAGCGGCTCGCGGCGGAAACGGCGCTGACAGGCGAAGCGCGCGCGCAGGGCGCGGCCGTCGGGGTGCAGCTCGGTGACGCGGATCTCGACGCTGCCGGCGTAGTTCTCCACGAGGTTCCAGGTATAGCCGGCCAGTCGGTGCTCGACCCGGTCGGCGAAGCCGGGCGGCCCGGTCATCTCGATGCACGCGTCGCGACCCAGGCAGACCCGCAGCAGCGTGTCGAAGCCGATGAAGTGGTCCATGTGCGTGTGGGTGACGAACACGTGCGTCAGCCTGAGCAGCTTGCGCGGTCCGAGGGCGCCCAGCTCGCCGAGATCGAAGAGCAGCGCGCGGCGCTCGAACAGGAAATCGACGTACAGCCCCGGGTCGCCGTAGGGGCCGTTGACCAGCTGAGGATTGACGATGGGGCGCATGGCCGGCGCGAACCTCACTCCCGTGCGGGCGCGGCGGCGGTCCGCCGGCCATGCGGGCGAGATTGCCCGCGGAATCGCCGCCCGGCGCGGCCGCTTGCTACAGTATGTAGGAGCGGCAGGCCGGCCGCATGAACCGGGCGACGCCGGAAATGGGCATACGCGTGGAGTGCTACGCCGGATACCGCGGGGAGGAGGAGCCCCGCGCCTTCTGGCTGGGCGAGCGCCGGCTCGAGGTGCTGGAGCTGGTCGACCGCTGGTACGGCCCGGATCACCGCTACTATCGCTGCCGCGCCGACGACGGCGACACCTATGTGCTGCGTCATGACGAACGGACACACACCTGGGATCTCGCGGCGTTCACGGCTGCCGGTGCCAGATGAGCTCGCCGTTGCGGTAGACCTCGCGCACGCGGTGCAGGGGGATGGTGTGCGCGACGCCCTCCTCGTCCACGACCTCGAAGGAGAACGGCTCCCTCGGCTCGAAGCTCATGCGTTCGAAGGGGACCTGCACGATCGTCTTCGCGACGCGGTCGTAGTAGCCCACCACGAACCTGGCGAAACCGAACTCCCGGTCCCATTGGATACGGTGCAGCAGCGCCTGGATCGGTTGCATGTCGGCCCCCAACGTCTGCTCATGCGGGCGCGGCGTCGATGTGGCAGAGCCCGTCGCGCTGCCCGCTCGCGTAACGCACCGGCAGGAACTGCTCGATGAGCCACATCGCCGTCTGCGCGTGCAGCGTGATCGCGCGCGTGCTCACCGAGGATTCGCCGCCGGCCATGGCGAGATAGATGAGGATCTGATCGGCGGCGTGGATGTCGACGGCCGCGCCGCTGCCGATGTCCGCGCGCAGCTCGCTGCCCACCGCCTCGCCGAGCGCCTCGGCGCGCACGCCGCGTTCCGCGATCCGGCACGCGCCCAGCACCGAGTGCTCGCACTGCGCCCAACCGACCACTGCCCCGCCCTGTCCGATCGCCTTGCCATGCGCGAGCACGGGCGTCTCAACGTGCGCGCGCGCGGCGAGCTGCTCGCCGAGCGCCCCGAGCATCGACGCGCGCATGCGCTCGGCGATGTGCACGGGCAGGTTGGCGACGTGGGCCGCGCCGTCGAGCCGGCGCAGGGCCCCTGCCGAGGCCAGGCGCAACGGCCGCAGGACGGCCCGGTGCGGGCCCGTTAGCGTCACCCTCACCTCGCCGCCGCCGCGCGGGTAGTAACCACGGCGGGCGACCTGCAGATCCACCGCCACCCCCATGCGTGCCACGTGCCGCAGCAGCACCTCGCGGAAATAATCGAGCGCCGGGGCGCCGCGCACGTCGGTGCCGCCGTGGATGACGGCGGACGCTGGCGCGCCGGCGGCGATCATCACCGGCAGCAGCGCTTGCATCACGAGCGTGATGCTGCCGGCGGTACCGATCTCCACCGTCACCTCGCCGCCGTGCAACCGACCCGGCCGGAACGCGATCGCGCCGGCGCCTGCCTCCAGGTTCTCGATGGCCGCGTCGCAGAACCACGCCACCGCCCGCACGGCCGCGACGTGCTGCGGCGCCAGCCCCGGCTTGTCGCGCTTCGCGCGGATGTTCGCGATGCGCACCTCCCGGCCGGTGATTGCCGCGAGCGCTACCGCGGTGCGCACGAGCTGGCCGCCGCCCTCTCCATAGGCGCCGTCGATGTCGATGGCGCGCGCCGGCGAGCTCACGATCGCCCCGGCGCGTGTGGTCTTGGCTCAGAGCGAGAACGCATACGGCGATGCGCCGGCCTGTTTCGCGCCGAGCTGATGCAGGGCGTTCACCATGACGCGGGCGGCGAAAGCGTGGACCTCGTAGCGCGCCTCGAGCAGCAGACTCGGATGCGGCCCGGCGCGGGCCGCGCCGCGGCGCTCGAGCACGGTGCCGTGCCCGGCCTCCTCCAGCGCGGCGATGCTGTCGACCGGCAGCAGCGTGAGCGCGTCGCCCAGGAATTCCGGCTCCGCCGCGATGCGCTCGCGTAGTGTTTCGATGTCGGCGTGCGGATCCGCCTCGACGTAGAGGTAGTGCATCGGCGTGCCGTCGGCGCCGCGGTACTCGGTGGCGAGCGCGCCCTTCACCCCCGCGATCGCCTCGGCGACGGCGGTGTGATGCAGGTTCACGCCGGGGCGATGGCTCACGGCCGTCTGGCCCTCGGGGATGAGCAGGGTGAACAGGCGCTGCAGCAGCGGCATCGCACCCGGATCCCAGCCGGCGCCCACGACCGCGCCGACCCGGTGATTACGGGCATAGGCATCGAGGGCGCGGTGATGCGCGCCGAGCGCGTGGCCCTCCAGGCGCGCGCACTCGACGATCGGTATGCGGCGCTGGAGGATCTCCTCGGCCACCCCGAGAACGAGCGGCGTCGGCACGCACACCAGCGCCGCATCCACGCCCGCGAGCTCGCTCACGTGGCGTGCCACGGCGATCTCCTGCCAGGGCGGCGGCAGTCTCGCGGGCGACTCCCGCCGGCGCACGACGCCCGCCAGCTCGAAATCGGTTGCGCCCTGCAGTGATTCCACGCAGCGGCGACCGAGCTGCCCGAAACCGACCACCGCGATGCGCCGCCGCCGGGTCATGCCGGCGCATCCGGCCCGTGCTGCTGCGCGTGCAGTCTCGCGATGCTCTCCACGGTCCTCGCCACCTCCTCCTCCTCGAGCGGCGGCCGGCAACGCGCGCCGTTCCACGCCAGCAGCAACTCCACCGCGACCTGGGCGTCCACCCCGTGCCACAACAGATGCCCGGCGAGCGAGGCGATGGCGCTGTTGCGCTCCCCCTCCACCACGCCTTCGCGCACCAGCGTGCGCCAGTGCGCCAGCGGATGCCCCGCTCGCCCGGCCGCCGGGGCGATGAGCGCCAGCAGCCAGCGCGGCAGCGGGGCGACCTCGACCTCGTCGGGAGATCGCCGCTTCGCCCAGCGATAGCGGTTGCCGCTGGGGTGTATGGACGGCGGCGCGACCACGCAACCGCCATCGCCGCGCACGTCGATGCCCGGCAGCACGCCGACCTTGTTGTGCACCATGGCGCCGGGATGCGCGAAATACAGGTGGCGCCCGCCGCCGCCGGTGATGGCCTCGACGGTGATCGGCAGCGGTCCGTGCTCGCGCTCCAGCGCGGCCAGACTCGCCGCGCCGCCGTGGCGCGGATCGACGTCGACCACCACGAGGTTGGAGACCGAGCCGGTGACGATGCCGACGTTCGCCGCGCGCGGCCGCGCGAACCACGCCTTGACCTCGGCGACCGTCGGCAGCCGGCTCTGCAGCTCCTGCCATGCCACCACCGGTCGCTTGCCGCGCGCCTCCATCGGCATCGCCGCCCAGCCGCGCTCGAGATAGGCGAGCGCGGCCGCCTCCGTGTCGGTGTCAACGTCGCGCGAGCTCGTCACGATCCGTGCTCCGCATCGTCGCCATCGAGCTCCCGGTCCCCATCACGTCCGCTGCGTGAAACGTTGATCGAGCGCGGCCATCCTCTCGGTGATCCCGGTGTATTCCAGCTCGGACATGGGCAGCATCGCCGCGCCGAAGAATCCCTGGTGGCGCATGTCCACGGCCTTGCCGGCGATCCGATCGCGCACCGAATTCCAGAACGGATGCGCGAAGCAGTCCGGCGGCTCGGTGAGCTTGCCGCCGCGCTCGGCGAGCGCGGCGCAGCTGACGATCGGCGGACCGTCGAAGCAACTCGTGCCGGTGTTCAGCGGCACGGGCGTCAGCGGCATGATGTGCGAGCCGGGCATGCCGCCGGCCACGATGACGCTGAGGGTGATCTTCATGGCTGTGCCCCTCCCCATCCGAACGACATGACACCGCCGCGGCTGGGTGGATGGACCGACGAGGAACGGTCCACGCCGGGAACCGTAGTCACGATGCCGCAGCCCGCTCACGTCGTAACGATGGCACATGGGTATGCCAGGCCGATGACCGTGATCAACATGACGTGCAGTCCCGACCGCGGGGCGCGCGGCACCAATTGCGTACCTGGAGCAACGCGGTGCAACAACGGGAACGTCGAACGGGCGCGGCGGGCGAGCGGCTGCGCGGATATGCGGCGCGCCGCGATGCGCCGGAGGATACGGCGGCGCGCCCCGCCCGGGGTGCTGCGATTCGGCTGTCAGGCCATCTCGAAGTAGCGGCGGCGCTCGAGGTCGGTCACCCGACCCTTGAAGACGTCCGCCTCGAACAGCGCGATGCGAACCAGGTTGTCGACCATGGCCGGCGAAAGGATCTCCTTGGCGACCGGCGAGGCGGCGGCCTCGTGCGCGGCCTCCTCGAGCGAACGCGGTGCCGTCGCCGCCCCGGGGGTGTAATAGCAGTTGCCGGTGCCCGCCTCCGGCAGTTTCAGCCTGCGCTCGATGCCGCGCAGACCCGAGCCGATGCACGCCGCAAAGGACACGTAGGGATTGAGATCGGAGCCGCCGAGCCGGTTCTCCAGTCTGCATTTCGACGCCGAACTGTTGATGACGCGATAGGTCACCGTTCGGTTGTCCACCCCCCAAGTCTGCATTGAACCGGCGAAACTGTCGGGCAGGAACCGCTTGTAGGAATTCACGAACGGCGCGAAGAACAGCGCGGCGGGACGAAACACCTCGAACTGCCCGGCCGTGTAGTGCTCGAAGAGCTCGCTCATCGCATGCGGGCGCGCCGCGTCGTGGAAGAGCGAGGCCTTGCTGGCGGCGTCCGCCAGGCTCTGATGAATGTGCCCGGAGCTGCCGGTGTAGTTCTCGTGCCATTTGGCCATAAACGTCGCCGACAGCCCGGCCTCCGCGGCGATCTGCTTCACCGCGGTCTTGAATATCACCGCCGTATCGGCCATGGAAAGCGCGTCGCTGCGGTAGAGATTGATCTCGAACTGGCCCTGGCCCCACTCCGGCAGGCAGCCTTCGATCGACTCCTCGAAGCATTCGCGGATGCGCGCGACCACGGCCTCCCAGAAGTAGCCCTCGTAGACCGAATAACAGTGGATG
>JAWLAN010000010.1:0-176299 GCA_041395385.1 Gammaproteobacteria bacterium | reverse complement strand
GTCGCGTTTCGGCGTCACGGCCGAACCGGCGCAGCCTCCCGGCCGTGGCGCGGAGACGACGCGGGCCCGTTGATCCCGCTGCTGGCAGCGGCGCGCGCGGTGCCGCATGGAGGTTTCCCCTGGCGGTCGGGATTGCGTCAGCATGCCGGCATGCAGATCCCGGAAGCCCCTGTCATGGCGGGGTCTTGTTCTCTTCCCGACCTCCTCGAACCACCGCGGATCCGAAAATCGGATGAGCGGCGGGGCGGAGAACCGGATTTTTCTGCCCGGGCTCGACGTCGGCTCGACCATCAGCAGCGGACTCCTCGCCGCGGCGCGGGTGAGGAGCAGTTCGGTAACGGGCCGGATGGAGCTCGAGAGTCCGGAGGTCCTCTATCGCGGCGGGCCGGTGTCCACGCCGTTCGCGGAGGCGAGCAATGACGAGGCCGAGATCGGCGCCATCGCCTTGCGCACCCTGCCGACGGCTGCGCCCGACAAACGCGCCCACCTCGACGACCCCGAGCGCGGTACGCGAGTCGCCGAGGAAGCAGCGCGCCGGCTCGCGCCCGAGCACTGCGACATGCAGGTCGTCATCTCCGACGGTCTGAGCGCCGAGGCCATACATCACGACATCCCCGAGCTGCTGCCCGTACTGCTCGACGGCCTCGCCGGCCGGCACCTGAGGCTCGGCCAGCCCATACTCGCGCCATAGGGACGGGTGAGGCTCGCGGACGGCCCGGTGCAGGCGGAGGCAGCGCGATTCAGCGGCAATCCGCAGATCCGCTGCGAGTACACGGTCATATCAAACATCTACGCGGGCGGCCTGCCGCCGGTAGAGGCCGGCAGCCCCATCGCCGAACGTGTGCTGGAGATCCTCCGGCATCGGGCCGCCGGAAACAGGCTGGAGAACCCGCTCAGAAACGACGCGGCCTGATCGCATACGCGGTTGAGGAGACGCTGCCGGCGCATGCAACGGAATGGAGGCCGGTTCCCGACGCCCGCCCGTGACATGCGGGTTTCGTGCGCCCGCGCCCGGATTTCCGTTCAGAGGTGAATTCCCCGCGGCTGCGACGGCGGCCCGGTTCGAACTCGTTAAAGTTTCATTTACCTCTCCTCCGCTAGGGTCCACGGGTCCATACACGGCCGGCGCGCGTCGGCCCCACTTCCCGATCGGAGACCTGAAGATGAAAACATTCATGTCGATGTTGATGTCTCTGCTGATCGCTGGCTGTGCCGCCCAGCAGAAGTGCGACTACGGCCTGGAGATGCCCGGCACGAAGGTGTGCATCCAGCAGCAGAAGCTCAACTAGGGGATCCTGGGCGCGACCGGTGAGGCTCGCCTCACGGATGACGGGCGGGCGAAACCCGCTGCCGGCGGAAGTCGCCGTCGCCCAGGCGTGCATTGACCGGTACACGGCGTCGGCCGGCCCGCGCATGGCGGCGGCTGGCGCCTTGGCGCCACGACGGCGTAGACGTGCGCAGGCGTCGTCCGCTCCGGCCGCGCGTACAGTTGCCGCCGCGCCGGTCGATAAGTGCCCTGACCGCCGGCCGTCACCGGTCTGGTAGACTCGGCGTCGCGCGGCAGCGGACAGACTGGAGGAGGCAGCATGGGCGTGGGCACTTTCGTGGTTCTGGCCATACTGGTCATCGTCGCCATCTACGGCGTTTCGATCTATAACGGCCTGGTGGCGGTGAAGCACAACGTCGACAAGGCCTGGTCGAACATCGACGTGCTGCTCAAGCAGCGGCACGATGAGCTGCCCAAGCTGGTGGCGACGTGCAAGCAGTACATGACCTACGAGCAGGACACGCTCGAGAAGGTGATCAAGGCCCGTCAGTCGGTTGCCGCGGCCCAGGGCGCGGGCGACATCAAGGCCCTCGGACAGGCCGAGACGGCACTGCGCGCCGGGCTGGGCCACCTCTTCGCGCTGGCGGAGGCCTACCCAGATCTGAAGGCCAACGACACCTTCAAGCACCTGCAGGCGCGCATCTCCGAGCTGGAGAACGGCATCGCCGACCGGCGCGAGTTCTACAACGAGAGCGTCAACATCAACAACGTGCGCATCGAGCAGTTCCCCGACGCGCTGCTCGCCGGAATGGCGCGCGCCCGGCCCCGCGAACTGCTGCAATTCGCCGCGGAAGAGAAGAAAGACGTCGACGTCAAGGCGCTTTTCGGCTGAGGCGCTCGCGCGGTCGTAGTGGCTCCAGCTCCGCCGCCCCGTTGCCGCAGGCATGCTAGCGGGTTTCACACAGAGCGTGGCTCGCGCCGATCCGGAGATCTGGTGGCTCATCGGATTCTGCGCCCTGTTCTCGGGATTTGGATTCCTGCAGTACAAGCGGGGCCTGCACCGCTATCGGCTGATGGAGAACATGCCGCGATCGCTGCTGCGATCGGCGGCGCAGGGTTACGTCGAGTTGCACGGGACGGCACGTCCGCTGCCGGGAGAGCCGATCCTCGCGCCTCTCTCCGGCAAGCCCTGTGTCTGGTTCAGCTTCGCGGTTGCCGAACGGCGCCGCGACGGCAACGGCAAGACCAAGTGGGCGACTGTCGAACGGGGCACGAGCACGGATCATTTCCAGCTCCATGACGACACCGGCGATTGCCTCGTCGACCCGGAAGGCGCCGACATCATTGCCGTGCACAAGGACCAGTGGTACGGCGACGCCCGCCGGCCGCAGGCAGGGCCGCCGCCGAAACGGCGCTGGTACCGGAGCGGCCGCTATCGCTATACCGAATCGCGCCTGCACGCCGGCGAGGAGCACTACGTGCTCGGGACGTTCCGCACCGAGTCCATGCGCATCGGCACCGATGCCGCGGTCAGAGAGTTGCTGCGAGCGTGGAAGCTCGACCAGGCCACGCTGGTCCACCGATTCGACACCAATGGCGACGGCAACATCGATGTCGGGGAGTGGGAAGCGGCCCGCGCTGCCGCCGGTGACGAGGTTCGGGCGCGGCTGGTCTCGGAGGCCTCGAACCCGCCGTTGAACATGATTCATCGTCCGCCGCAGCCGGACCGACCCTATATCATATCGGCGCTGAGTCAGGCGCGGCTGGTCAGTCGCTACCGCAGCCAGGTCTGGACGGGAATAGCGCTGTTCCTCGTCTTCGGCGTGGCCTGCGTGTGGATGGCCGGCGTGCGTCTGTCGAGCTGAAAGCGCGGCCCGCGGCTCATTCGGAACCGCCAGGGACCTGCACGAGGTCCTGAGGCGGGCCCTGAGCTCATGACGGATGGGATGGCTAGCGCGGGGATCGGTCTGCGCACCGGGTGCGTGCTAGGATGCCCGCGCGATTGTGCTGCCGCATGGCCGACTCAGAATAGGAAACATCCATGACCTCCAGGCTTCTCTTTTTCCTGTCGCTGCTGGGCAGCCCGATGACCGTACTCGCCAACGAGGAATCCACGACGAGTTATGACATCAGCGATGCGGATCGGGCCCTGATGATGGAGAGCACAAACGCCTACAACGGGTGTCTGCACGAGAAGGCCGACGCGCTGATGTCGAGGATGGAAGGCGTGCGCCTGGTCGCCGACGCGGCGATGCAGGAATGCGAGATCGTGATGACGGAGCTCGATGCCGCGCTGGCGGCGAAGGGTCTGGCGGAGGATTTCCGCATGGGCTTCATCCGTCATACGAAGAACACCTCGGTGCGACGATTGCTGCCGGAGCTGATGGCGCGCCGGGCGGCGGAGTCGGCCGCGGCCGAACCCGCGCAGCCTTAGGGAAGTGTTCTCAGGAAAGGGCGTGAGGAGCCAGTTCGCGCAGCGCCCGCCGGTAGACGGCGCGCTTGAAGGCCACCACCTCCCGCAGCGGCCGCCAGTAGTAGACCCAGCGCCAAGCGTCGAACTCGGGTTTGTCGCCGCCGTCGAGCCGTACCCGGCTTTCATCCCCGGTCAGCCTGAGCACGAACCAGCGCTGTTTCTGGCCGATGCAGAGCGGCTTGCTGTGGCGGCGAACCAGGTGCGCGGGAAGGCGATAGAAGAGCCAGTCGCGAGTGCAACCCATGACCTGCACGTCCTCGGACGTCAGGCCGACCTCCTCCTCGAGTTCCCGGTACAGCGCCTGCTCCGGCGTCTCGTTCGCGCGGATGCCGCCCTGCGGGAACTGCCACGCCTCCATGCCGGCGCGGCGCGCCCAGAACACGCGCCCCTGAGGGTTGGTCAGGATGATGCCGACGTTGTGACGAAAGCCATCGGCGTCGATCACATCGGAGGCATCTTTGAAGAAGGCGTTGGACGTCATGACGCGGAAATTTTTCCACACTTCCGGTCCCTTCAGCAACGGACCCCGTCACTTACGGCCATAACTGGTGCCGCATGACCCTGGCCCTGTTCGACCTCGACCACACCCTCATCGACGGCGACAGCGAGGTCCTCTGGGGCGAGTTCCTGGGCGAACGCGGCTGGGTCCAGCCGCAGGAGTATCGGCGCGAGGCGCTTCGATTCTTCGATCTGTACAAATCCGGGCGCCTGGACATGAACGAGTTTCTCGATTTTCAGCTGCATTTTCTCTCTCAGCACCCGATGGAGACGCTGCTGGCACTGCGGGCGGAATTCGTCCGCGAGAAGGTCGAGCCGATGCTGCTGCCCAAGGCGCTGGCGGTCGTCGCCGATCATCGCCGCCGTGGTCACACGACGATCATCGTCACGGCATCCAGCCGTTTCATCACCGAGCCGCTGGCCGAGCTGTATGGGGTCGATCACCTGATCGCGACGGAGCCGGAGATCCGCGAGGGCCGCTATACCGGCAGGGCCGCCGGCGTCCCCTCCTACGGCGCCGGCAAGGTCACCCGCCTGGAGCAATGGATGGAGCAGCATGGCGGCACGCTGGCCGGCAGCTGGTTCTACAGCGACTCGCACAACGATCTGCCGCTGTTGCGACGCGTCGAGAATCCGGTGGCGGTGCATCCCGACCCGGTACTGGCAGCGGAGGCCGCCGAGCGGGGCTGGCAGGTGATCTCCTTCACCGAATGACAGGCATCGAAGGCGGGCGTGCCGGGCCATCGCGGCCCGGCGCGCCGTGGGCAGCAGAACCCTAGCCGAGGATCTTCAGTACAGCGTCGCGCTCTTCCTCGAGCTCCTTCTGCGTCGCGATCATCTTGGCACGGCTGTACTCGTCGATGGACAGGCCCTGGACGATGCTCCACTCGCCGTTCTTGCAGGTCACCGGGAAGGAATACACCAACCCCTCGGGTATGCCGTAGCTGCCGTCACTCGGCACCGCCATGCTGGTCCAGTCGTCCGCCGGCGTGCCGAGCGCCCAGTCGCGCATGTGCTCGAGGGCGGCGTTGGCGGCGGACGCCGCGCTCGAGGCGCCGCGGGCCGCGATGATCTCGGCGCCGCGCTTGGCGACCTTGGGGATATAGGAGCCGTCGTACCATGCGTGGTCGACCTTCGCCTTGACCGCCGCGCCGTTGACCAGGGCGTAGTGGACGTCCGGATACTGGGTGGTGGAGTGATTGCCCCAGATGATCATCTTCTTGATCGCCGTGACCGGCACACCCAGCTTTTGCGCAATCTGGGCCACCGCGCGATTGTGATCCAGGCGCGTCATGGCGCTGAAGTTGCGCGAATCGAGGTCCGGCGCGCACTTCATCGCCGTCCACGCGTTGGTGTTGGCTGGATTGCCGACCACGATGACCTTGACGTTGCGGCTGGCGTGATCGTTCAGTGCCTTGCCCTGCACCTTGAAGATGCCGCCATTGGCCGCGAGCAGATCGCTGCGCTCCATCCCCGGGCCGCGCGGCCTGGCGCCGACCAGCAGCGCATAGTCGGCGTTCCCGAACACGACGTTCGGATCGTCGCTCGCCTCGATGGAATGCACCAGCGGGAAGGCGCAATCGTCGATCTCCATGACGACTCCCTCCAACGCCTTCATGGCCGGCGTGATCTCCAGCAACTGCAGCACGACCGGCTGATCCCGGCCAAGCATCTCGCCGGCGGCGATCCGGAACAACAGCGAATAGCCGATCTGGCCGGCAGCACCGGTAACGGCAACTCGAACGGGGGCTTTCATCAACGCTCCTCCATCAGGGTGAACTTGCTTCTCTCGGCGAACAGGCACCGTGGCGCCATGGGCGATTCTGCGCGGATGCCCGCCTTCCGGGCAACCAGAAAAAAGAAGGGAGCGCCTCGCGCTCCCCTCGGAATTGCATCAATACCGCGGCATCGGCGGATTATCCCCGCTGCTCGATCGGCACGTAGTCGCGCTGCTTGGAACCCACGTACAGCTGGCGCGGCCTGCCGATCCTGAAGTCCGGATCCTGCATCATCTCCAGCCATTGCGCGATCCAGCCCACGGCGCGGCCCAGCGCGAACATCACGGTGAACATGGACTCCGGGATGCCCAGCGCCTTGAGGATGATCCCGGAGTAGAAATCCACGTTCGGATACAACTTGCGCTCGATGAAGTATTCGTCCTTCAGCGCGATCTCCTCCAGCTTCATCGCGGTGTCGAACACCCTGGCGTCGAGGTTGGCCGGCATGTGCTCGAGCAGTTCGTGGCAGACCTTGCGGATGACGCGCGAGCGCGGATCGAAGTTCTTGTAGACGCGGTGGCCGAACCCCATCAACCGGAAAGTGTCGTTCTTGTCCTTGGCGCGGGCGATGAACTTGGGGATGTTGTCGGGCGACTTGATCTCGTTGAGCATGTGCAGCACCGCCTCGTTGGCGCCGCCGTGGGCGGGGCCCCACAGGGTGACCATGCCGGCGGCGATGCAGGCAAAGGGGTTGGCGCCGGCGCTGCCCGCAAGCCGCACGGTCGAGGTCGAGGCGTTCTGCTCGTGATCGGCGTGCAGGATTAGCATGACCTCCAGCGCCTTCACCGCCACCGGGTCCGGGGTATAGGTGTTCATGGGATGCGAGAACATCATGTTGAGGAAATTCTCGACATATCCCAAAGAGTTGTTCGGATAAACGAACGGATGACCGATCGCGTATTTGTAGCACTGGGCCGCCAGCGTCGGCATCTTGGCGATGACACGCTTGGCGGTGAGGTCGCGGTCCACCGGATCGTTCAGATCGAGGGCCTCGTGGTAATACGAGGACAACGCGCCCATCACGCCGACCATGATCGACATCGGGTGCGCGTCCCACAGGTAGCCCGAGTACATGTGATTCACGCGCTCGTGGACGTTGCTGCGGAATTTCACCTGGTACTCGAACTCCTCGAACTGCGTCTTGGTGGGCAGCTCACCGTACAGCAGTAGGTAGCTGACCTCGAGGTAGCTGCTGTGCTCGGCCAGCTGCTCGATGGGATAGCCGCGGTGAAACAGCTTGCCTTCGTCTCCGTCGAGGAAGGTGATGGCACTGCGGCAGGCCGAGGTGGTCATGAAACCCGGGTCATGGGTGAACATGCCCAGGTCTTTGTAGAGGTTCTTGGTGTCAATTACGCGCGGCCCGTAGGTCGGCACCAGCACGGGACACTCCGAGGTCTTGCCCGTGGTGTTGTCCGTTATCGTGACGGTTGGTGTGGTCATTTAGCCCCCAAGCTGTAGTTGTTTGCTACGGATTCTGCGGCGCTATCGACGAGCATGACCGCGGCGCGTGTGCCCGGCCGCGTAGGATAGCTTGGGGTTGCGCGTCGCAGCAAGCCTGCACCGGCGTTACCGGAACAGAAAATGCATGACGCCCACAGCGCATGTTCCCGGTGGCCGCAATGCTCTGCCCGGGCGGCCCACGCACTCACTACGCCCGCCGTCGCGATCCGCGACAACCGGCTGTATCCGGCGGGTTTTCCGGTACGATGCTTGCTTCTGGTGCATCGCAGCACTTGTAACGAACCGCACTTGGCGCGCAACATACTTATCGGGTTACGGACGAAACAGCGAGCCAGTATCAAATATCGTTCGCAACACTGCAGTTCCACGCTGGAACCGGCGCCGTCATTGAAACGACATGCGGTCCCGGAGGTAAGGGGTTAGAAATGGGAAACGAACGCCCCGGCTTTCTCTATAGCGCCAATACGGCCTATATCGAGGGCCTGTACGAGGTTTACCTGGAGTCCCCGGAAGCCGTGCCCGAGGCCTGGCGACGGCAATTCGACGCGTGGCAACGGGAGATCCGGCCCGGCCAGCCGGACCAGCTTCACAGCCGCATCCAGGCGGCCCTGCTGCATCGGGCAACCCGACCGCCCCGCACGGCGGCGCCAGCCAGCGTGACCGACGACCGATTCCGCAAGCAGGTCGCGGTGCTTCAGCTCATCAACGCCTACCGGTTCCGCGGCCACCGCGCGGCCGATCTCGACCCGCTGCGCCAATACGACCGACCGGAAGTTCCCGAGCTCGACCTCGCCTTCCATGGACTGTCGGAATCGGACATGGACACCGTGTTCAACACCGGGTCGCTGTTCGGTTCGGATGCGGCCCGGCTGCGCGACATCATCGCGCAGCTGAAGCAGACCTACTGCGGATCGATCGGCGCGGAATACATGCACATCAATGAAACCGCCCAGAAGCGCTGGATACAGCAGCGCCTGGAGCCCGCCTCGGTGCGCGACCTGGTGAGCCCCGCGAAGCGTCGCCAGGTGCTCGAACGGCTGATCGCGGCGACCGCCCTGGAGGAGTACCTGCACACCAAGTACGTCGGGCAGAAGCGCTTTTCGCTGGAAGGCGGGGAAACCCTCATTCCTTTGCTCGACGAGGTCATCCAGGTAGCCGGCCAGTCGCAGGTCAGGGAGGTGGTCGTGGGCATGGCCCATCGCGGCCGCCTGAACGTGCTGGTCAACATCGTCGGCAAGATGCCATCGGAACTGTTCCAGGAGTTCGAGGGCAAGAAGAACGGCAGCGGCTCCGGCGACGTGAAGTACCACATGGGCTACTCCTCGGACATCGTCACCGACAACGGTCCGGTGCACGTCACGCTCGCCTTCAATCCCTCGCACCTGGAGATCATCGACCCGGTGGTGGAGGGATCGGTGCGCGCGCGCCAGGATCGCCGCAACGATGTCGCCCGCGACCAGGTGGTGCCCGTGCTCATCCATGGCGACGCCGCGTTCGCGGGCCAGGGCGTGGTGATGGAAACGTTCAATCTCTCGCAGACGCGCGGCTACACCACCGGCGGCACCCTGCACATCATCGTCAACAACCAGATCGGCTTCACGACCTCCGATCCCCTGGACTCGCGCTCCACCCTGTACTGCACGGACGTGGCCAAGATGGTGCAGGCCCCGATATTCCATGTGAACGCCGATGACCCGGATGCCGTCGTATTCGTCGCCAAGCTCGCGTTCGACTTCCGCATGGAGTTCAACAAGGACGTCGTCATCGATCTGGTCTGCCATCGCAAGCACGGCCACAGCGAGGCGGACGAACCCTACGCGACGCAGCCCATCATGTACCAGCGCGTGCGCGCGCACCCCGGGATCAAGGCCCTGTACGCGGAGAGGCTTCTGCGCGACGGGATCATCAACGACACCGACGCGGCGCTCATGTCGCGGGAGTATGTGCAGAATCTCGAGAACGACATCCCGGTCTCCCGCACCCTGGCCTGCGACATCGAGTACCGTAACCGGACCAGCTTCGAACCCTACAAGGGCGGCAACTGGCGCACGCCCGCCGACACGACACTGCCGCCGGAACGCATTCGCGCGCTCGCCGCGCGCTTCACCGACCACCCGCCGCATTTCAAGCTGCACAAGGCGGTGGCGAAACTCACCGAGGCGCGCCGCGAGATGGCCGCCGGCAGCATCCCGTTCGACTGGGGGTTCGGCGAAACGCTGGCCTACGCCAGCCTGGTCGATCTCGGTCATCCCGTGCGGCTTTCGGGGCAGGACAGCGCCCGCGGGACGTTCTTTCACCGGCACGCCGTCATTCACAACCAGGATGACGGCGAGACCTACCTGCCGCTGCGTCACGTGAGCGCGAACCAGGCGCCGTTCCTGGTCATCAATTCCACGCTCTCGGAGGAGGCGGTGCTCGCCTTCGAGTACGGCTACGCGACCTCCGAGCCCAACGCGCTGGTGATCTGGGAGGCGCAGTTCGGCGATTTCGCCAACGGCGCGCAGGTCGTCATCGACCAGTTCGTCGCTGCCTGCGAGTCGAAATGGGGGCGATTGTGCGGCCTCGTGATGCTGCTCCCGCACGGCTACGACGGGCAGGGCCCCGAGCATTCCTCCGCGCGGCTGGAGCGCTATCTGCAACTGTGCGCGGAGGAGAACATGCAGGTATGTTTCCCCAGCAGCCCGGCGCAGATGTTCCACATGCTCCGCCGGCAGGTCCTGCGACCGTACCGGCGGCCGCTGGTGGTCATGAGTCCGAAGAGCCTGCTGCGGCACCCGCTCTCCGTGTCGACGCTCGCGGACATCACGGATCGCGGCTTTCAGCTCGTCATCGACGAGGTCGATCAGCTCGAAGCGGGCCGGGTCAGCCGCATACTCGTCTGCAGCGGCAAGGTCTATTTCGACCTGCTGGAGGCGCGCCGCGCCCAGCAGATCGACGATATCGCCATCGTGCGGGTCGAGCAGCTCTATCCGTTCCCGCGCGAGGAGCTGAAACAGGCGATCGAAGGCTATCCCAACGCCAAGGAGGTCGTGTGGGTGCAGGAGGAGCCCCGTAACCAGGGGGCAATCGCCTACCTGCTGGAAGGCCTGCATCTGTTCAGCTGCCTGCACGAACCGCAGCAGCTGGTGATCGTCGCGCGCCCCTACTCGGCATCGCCCGCGGTGGGCTCATATGCCAAGCACGTGGAGCAGCAACAGCAGCTCGTGTCGGAGGCGTTGCGGCTGACCCGCCGCGGCGCCCAGCAACCCCAGAAGAAGACCGCCTGAGGCGCAAGGAGAACTGCCGTGCTCGTAGAAGTGAAAGTACCGGTCCTGGCCGAATCCGTGGCCGACGCCACGCTCATGGAATGGCAGAAGCAGCCTGGCGAGCGCGTGCGCCGCGGCGATCGGCTCATCGATCTGGAAACCGACAAGGTGACGCTGGAGGTCGCGGCGCCGGAGGACGGCGTGCTGAAGGAGGTCCGCAAGAAGGCCGGCGAATCCGCGACCAGCAACGAGATCCTCGCGGTCATCGACACCGACGCCGCCGCGATGGCGTCCGCGCCGGCCGCCGGCGCGCCCGCCCCGCGGCCGCGGCGCGAAGCCGCCGAGCCCAAGCTCAGCCCGGCGGTACGCAAGCTCGCGGCGGAGCACGCGGTCGACGCCGCGCAGCTGCCCGCGGGTCGCGAAGGACGGGTTACGAAGGCCGACGTGGTTGAATACCTCAAGCGCGCCCCTGCAGCCTCCCCGCTCACGCTCACCAACGAGGAGAGCTCGCAGGTACTGCCGCCGATGATCGGCGAGCCGCAGTCCGCACCGGCGCGCAGCGAGCAGCGCGTGCCGATGAGCCGCCTGCGCCGGCGCGCCGCGGAGCGCCTGCTCGCCGCCCAGCGCGACAACGCCATCCTCACCACCTTCAACGAAATCAACATGCAGCCGGTGCTGAGCCTGCGGGAGCGTCACCGCGAGGCGTTCGAGAAGACGCACGGCGTCAAGCTCGGCTTCATGGGATTCTTCGTCAAGGCGGCGGTGGAGGCATTGAAGAAGTTTCCCGTCGTCAACGCCTCGGTCGACGGCGACGACATCCTGTATCACAACTACTTCGACATCGGCGTGGCGGTCAGCGCTCCGCGTGGCCTGGTCGTGCCCATCGTTCGCGACGTCGAGCAGCTGAGTCTCGCCGACGTGGAGAAGCAGATCCGCGATCTCTCCGAGAAGGCCCGCGCCAACGCGCTCAGCATCGAGGAGCTGAGCGGCGGCACCTTCACCATCACCAATGGCGGGGTGTTCGGTTCTGCTCGTTCCACGCCCATCATCAACCCGCCGCAAAGCGCCATACTGGGCATGCACAAGACACAGGGAGCGGCCGGTCGCCGGGCACGGTCAGGTCGTGATCCGGCCGATGATGGCCGTCGCGCTGTCCTACGACCATCGAATCGTCGACGGCCGCGAGGCGGTACAATTCCTCGTCCACGTCAAGGAACTGCTGGAAGACCCGGCGCGCATCCTGCTGCAGATATAAGAACAACCCTCTAAGAGCCAATACGATGTCCTCGTCATCGGCGCGGGGCCGGGTGGTTACGTCGCCGCCATCCGCTGCGCCCAACTGGGCCTGAAGACCGCCTGCGTCGACAGCATGGTCACCGCCAGCGGCAAACCTACGCTGGGCGGAACCTGTCTGAACGTCGGATGCATTCCTCCAAGGCGCTGGACTCCTCGCACTACTACGAGCACCTCAGCAAGCACGTCGCGGAGCATGGCATCAAGGTGGCCGGCGCGAGCATCGACGTGGCCACGATGATGAAACGCAAGGACAAGGTCGTGCAGACGCTGACGCTGGGCGTGGCCTCGCTGCTGAAGAAGAACAAGGTCGATGTCGTGGCGGGCCATGCCCGGTTCGTCAGTGCCACGGAGGTCGAGATCGTCTCCACCGGCGGCGCCTCGCAGCGGGCCAGCGCCGGCAAGTTCATCATCGCCACCGGCTCCGTGCCCACCCGGATCCCGCCCGCGCCGGTGGATAACCGGCGGGTCGTCGACTCCACTGGCGCGCTTTCCTTCGACGCGGTCCCGGCACGTCTCGGGGTAATCGGTGCGGGCGTCATCGGGCTGGAACTCGGAAGCGTGTGGCGCCGCCTCGGCGCGCAGGTGACGGTACTGGAGGCCCTGGACACCTTTCTCGCGCCCGTCGACAGGACGATCGCGGAGGAGGCGTTCAAGCAGCTCACCAAGCAGGGGCTCGACATCCGGCTCGGCGCGCGGGTGACGGGCACCCGGCAGGGCGCCGAGGGGGTCGGCGTCAGCTTCGAGCAGCAGGGCTCGAACCAGGAACTGGAATTCGACCGACTCATCGTCGCGGTCGGCCGCAGTCCGAACACGCAGGGCCTGAACGTCGAGGCGGCGGGCGTTCAGCTCGATGCGCGCGGCTTCATCGTCGTCGACGGCGAGTGCCGCACGGCGCAGCCGCACATTTACGCCATCGGCGACGTCGTGCGCGGGCCGATGCTGGCCCACAAGGCCAGCGAGGAAGGCGTTGCCGTGGCCGAACGCATCGCCGGGCAGAAGCCCCACGTCGACTTCAATCACGTGCCCTGGGTGATTTACACCTGGCCCGAGATCGCCTGGGTGGGGAAGAGCGAGGCGGAGCTGCGCAGCGAGGGCCGCGACATCCGCGTCGGGCAGTTCCCGTTCATGGCCAACGGCCGCGCCAAGGGCATGGGCGAGACCAGCGGCATGGTCAAGATGATCGCCGATGCCGCCACGGACCGGCTGCTCGGCGTTCACATACTGGGCGCCAACGCCTCCGAGCTCATCGCCGAGGCCACGCTGGCCATGGCGTTCGACGCCAGCAGCGAGGACCTCGCCCTCACCGTTCACGCCCACCCGACGCTGGCCGAGGCCATGCACGAGGCGGCGCTGGCGGTATCCGGGCGCGCCATCCACTACTGAAAGCGGCGGCCCCGGTCCGATCGCCGCGGACGCCGTCGTCTCTTTGCCGCCCGAGTCGCCCAGGGCGGACCCCGGGGCGCCGGACTGATGATGGTCAAGCCGCCGTCTATCCCGTTGGGGATAATGTGTCTTGGGTCGCCTAAGCGATATGCTGGTTACGCTGCTCACGGTACTGAGCCAGGCCGCCACCCGCACCGGAATCGCTTGGCGGCCCGACCTAGGTTTGTTAGGATGCGCGTGCATTTTTGTGCACTGCAAAAAACCTGAAATGGCAAGTCTCCCGACGCGCGAGACATACGTACGGGCCGGCTTTCCTTCAAAACGCCCCCAGTGGAGGAAAAGGTAATGGAAAACGCAGTTATCGTTGCAGCGGGTCGCACCGCAATCGGCAGTTTCGGTGGCGCCCTTTCGGAGATCCCGGCCGCCCAGCTCGGTGCCAAGGTCATCGCCGGCCTGCTCGCGAAGACGGGCATCAAGCCCGAGCAGGTTGACGAGGTCATCATCGGCCATGTCCTGACCGCCGGCGTCGGCATGAACCCCGCCCGCCAGGCCGCCATCTACGCCGGTCTGCCGCAGAACATTCCCGCGATGACCATCAACAAGGTCTGCGGTTCCGGACTTAAGGCCGTTGCCCTCGCCGCGCAGGCGATCCGCGCCGGTGACGCCGAGATCGTCATCGCCGGCGGCCAGGAGAACATGTCGATGTCTCCCCACATCCTTCCGAAGTCCCGCCTCGGCACCAAGATGGGCGACTGGGCGATGAAGGATCACATGATCAACGAGGGCCTGACCGACGTCTTCAACAACTACCACATGGGCGTCACCGCCGAGAACATCGTGAAGAAGTACAACTTCACCCGTGAGGCCCAGGACCGCTTCGCCGCCGCCTCGCAGCAGAAGACCGAGGCCGCCCAGAAGGCCGGCAAGTTCGACGAGGAGATCATTCCCATCGAGATTCCTCAGCGCAAGGGCGACCCGCTCGTCTTCAACAAGGACGAATACCCGCGCGCCGGAACCACGGCCGAATCGCTGGCCAAGTTGAAGCCCGCCTTCGACAAGGAAGGCTCCGTCACCGCCGGCAACGCCTCGGGCATCAATGACGGTGCAGCGATGTGCATCGTGATGAGCGAGCGCAAGGCGAAGGAGCTCGGTCTCACCCCGATCGCCCGGATCGCCGCCTACGCGACCGCCGGCGTCGACCCGAAGATCATGGGCACCGGACCGATCCCCGCCACCCGCCGCTGCCTCGAGAAGGCCAAGTGGAAGGTCGAGGATCTCGACCTCGTCGAGGCCAACGAGGCGTTCGCCGCGCAGGCCATGTCCGTCGACCACGACCTCGGCTGGGATACCAGCAAGGTCAACGTCAACGGCGGCGCCATCGCGCTGGGCCACCCCATCGGCGCCTCTGGCTGCCGTGTGCTCGTCACACTCCTGCACGAGATGAAGCGACGCAATGCGCACAAGGGCCTCGCCACGCTGTGCATCGGCGGCGGCCAGGGTGTAGCGTTGGCCGTGGAACGATAACAACGACAAGACTCCGAGGATTCCGAGATGAAAACCAGTTTGAAAGGCAAAGTGGCCATCGTGACCGGGGGGACGGGGGCCATAGGCACCGCCATCTGCAGACAGCTAGCCGACTCCGGAGCCAAGGTGGCGACCAATTACCGCAACGAGGAGAAGCTCAAGCACTGGCAGGAGGAGAACAAGGATCGCTCCTTCTTCGCCTACAAGTGCGACGTGACGGATTTCAACGTCTGCAAGGACTTCGTCGCCGCCGTCGAGAAGGAACTCGGGCCGGTCGACATCCTCGTCAACAATGCCGGCATCACGATGGACACGACGCTGCGCAAGATGACCTGGGAGCAGTGGAACACGGTGCTCAACACCAATCTCGACAGCGTCTTCAACATGAGCCGGCAGGTCGTGCAGGGGATGACCGATCGCGGTTTCGGCCGTATCATCAACATCTCGTCGATCAACGGCCAGAAGGGGCAGATCGGCCAATGCAACTACTCGGCCGCCAAGGCCGGCATGCACGGCTTCACCATGGCTCTTGCACAGGAAGTGGCGCGCAAGGGAGTGACGGTGAACACGCTGTCGCCCGGCTACATCGCCACCGAAATGGTCATGGCCGTCCCCGAGGACATCCGCAAGCAGATCATCGCCCAGATCCCGGTCGGCCGCCTCGGTACCGTCGAGGACGTGGCCTTCGTCGTCGATTTCCTCGCGGCGCCCGAGGCGGGCTTCATCACCGGGGCGGATATTGCCGCCAACGGTGGACAGCATATGATGTAGCGGTTGAAATATCAGGGGTCGCAATCCATGACCATCGAGAAGCGCGTTATCAAGAAGTATCCGAACCGCCGTCTCTACGACACGACGGAAAGCAAGTACATCACTCTGGACGACGTGAAAAAGCTCGTCCTCGAGGGCGTACCCTTTCTCGTGACGGACAAGCAGACCGGTGAGGACATCACCCGCAACATCCTTCTGCAAATCATCATCGAGCAGGAGGAGGCAGGCTCGCCGGTGTTTTCCACCGACATGCTGCAGCAGTTGATCGGCTTCTACGGCAAGTCCATGCAGGGGGCCGCTTCCAACTTCATCCAGCAGAGCCTCGCCATGCTCGCCGAACAGCAGCAGGCCTTCCAGCAGCAGATGACGCGCGCAGTCACCGGCAACCCCCTGGCGGCCATGCAGGAGATGACAGAGCGCAACATGGAGCTGTGGCGGCGCATGCAGAACGAGTTCTTCAAGGCGACAGGAATGGGCAAGAAGCCGGGCTCGCCTGCCGACGAAACGCAACAGGAGCCTGATGATGCCGAGCAGTCCGAGAAGTAAGGTGGAGATGTTCCCCATGGTCTACCCCCTCCAGCTGCAGATCATGGAGCAATGGACGAAGTCAATGGAGGCGGCGATAAAGTCGATGATGCAGATGGCGGAGTTCGCCGCGGAGGTGATCGACGACGCGACGGTCAAGCACATCAACGACCTGACGGCCAACCTCATCAGCGGCACCCGCATGTTCAATCCGGCCCTGGCGATGCGATCCGCATCGGCTCCCGCGGCGGTGAAGAAGACCAAGCAGCGCGTCGCCGTCGTCACCGGCGGCTGCGGCGGGATTGGAACCGAGATCTGTCGCAAGCTCGCCAGGAACGGCTGCAAGGTCGTGTCGACCTACATCGCTCCGGAGGCCGACTTCGCGAAGCAATGGCAGAAGGACCGCAGGGCCGAAGGCCTCGAAATCGACATCGCCGAGTGCAACGTCACCGACTTCGCCTCGTGCGAGCGCATGGCCGGGGAGATCGAAAAGAAATTCGGCGGCGCCGACATCCTCGTCAACTGCGCGGGCATCACCAAGGACAACACCCTGCGCAAGATGGACGAGGCGCACTGGCACGCGGTGCTGGACACCAACCTCGACAGCGTCTTCAACGTCACCAAGCAGTTCATCGACGGCATGTCGTCGCGGCATTTCGGCCGGATAATCAACATCTCCTCGGTGAACGGCCAGAAAGGCCAGTTCGGCCAGACCAACTATTCGGCCGCCAAGGCGGGCATGATCGGTTTCACCCGTTCGCTGGCGCGTGAGCTGGCCGATCAGGGCATCACCGTCAACACGGTATCGCCCGGCTATGTGAACACCAAGATGGCCATGGCGGTGCCGGAAGACGTTCGCAACGGCATCATCGCCAAGATCCCGGTTGGACGGTTCGCGGAACCTTCCGAGATAGCGCATGCCGTGGCATTTCTGGCGTCGGACGAAAGTGGTTATATCACCGGATCGGATCTCTCCATCAACGGCGGCCTGTTCATGATGTAGACCGCGGTCACGCCGGTGGTCCGCTTCCAGCAAGCCCCGCCTCGCGCGGGGCTTGTGCTTTTCAGTGTGCAGCAACACGGCCGGGAACTCACGGACCGTGGCCTTCGCGAGGGACGCGGCCGCTGCCCCCGAATCCGGACGCCGCGATGGAAATCCACGTACGCCTTGCCTATCCTGACACCAGCACCCGGTGCGAACCGGGCGTACGGCTGAAGCGTGAGAGGAGATTGCCATGGGCAAGCGGTGGAAGATTGCGCAGTTGAGCGGCGAGCAGATCCGCATGATTCAGGAGGCCGAGCGTGGCCTCGGCGCCGATTACCTCGTCGTCTTCAAGGAGGATGCCGGCGGAACGCCGGACGTGCAGTTCCCGACGGCCGGCGCTGTGGCGCCGGCAGCGCTGGACCCCAGCCAGGTCGAATGTCTGCAAGGACTCGAGCGCGCCCTGGATGCGGTGGCCGTTGCGTATCGTCGCGTCGCCTGAGGATTGAAGTCGATACCGATCCGCTCCCGGCCCATCGGCCGCCCCGGTGCCCGATGCCCTGCCGCCGGGGCGGCCGCGCAAGAAAAAAGCCCCGGCGGTTTCCCGCCGGGGCTCGCACATCCTCGCAAAAACCCGCAGCCTATGCAGCCTTGTTGAGCTCCCAGGTCTCGGGCGAGCGATTCAGCCGTGACAGAAGCAGCTCACGCTCGAGCAGCAGCTCACGCGGCATGCGATCGCCGAACTTGTCGAAGAACTCCTTCTGCTCCTCGGCCTCGACCTTCGCCTTCTCCCGATCGATGTTCATGATCGCGTAGTACTTCTCCATCGGGAAATTCAGGCCTTCCCAGTTCAGCGCCGAGGCGGGCGGCAGCCAGCCTATAGGGCTCTCCACGGCGGCGGCCCGGCCTCTGCAGCGATCAACGATCCACTTCAGGGCGCGCATGTTCTCGCCGTAGCCCGGCCAGATGAACTTGCCGTTCTCGTCCTTGCGGAACCAGTTGACGCGGAAGATGAGAGGCGGCGCGGCGACCTTGCTGCGGCCGATCTTCAGCCAGTGCGACCAGTAGTCCGCCATGTTGTAGCCGCAGAACGGCAGCATCGCCATCGGGTCGCGACGCATCGCCGCCTGGCCGACCGCCGCGGCCGTCGCCTCGGAACCCATGGTGGCTGCCAGGTACACGCCGTGCTCCCAGGAGTAGCTCTGGAAGACCAGCGGGAAGTTCTTGCTGACGCGGCCGCCGAAGACAAACGCGCTGATCGGCACGCCCGCCGGATTCTCCCAGTTCGGGTCGATGGAGGGGCACTGCCCCGCCGGCGCCGTGAAACGGGCGTTCGGATGCGCGGCGGGCGTTTCGGAGGCAGGCGTCCAGTCCTTGCCTTTCCAGTCGATCGCGTGCGCCGGCGGCTGATCGGTCATGCCTTCCCACCACACGTCGCCGTCGTCGGTGAGCGCGCAGTTGGTGAAGATGCAGTTCTCCTTCAGCGTCAGGATCGCGTTCGGGTTGGAGTGCATCGAGGTGCCGGGCGCGACGCCAAAGTACCCCGCCTCGGGATTGATCGCATAGAACTTGCCGTCGGCATGGGGCTTGATCCAGGCGATATCGTCGCCGATGGTGGTCACCTTCCAGCCCTTGAAGCCCTCGACCGGCGGGATCAGCATGGCGAAGTTGGTCTTGCCGCAGGCGCTGGGGAATGCCGCCGCGACGTAGGTCTTCTCGCCGTGCGGCGACTCCACGCCGAGGATAAGCATGTGCTCGGCGAGCCAGCCCTGCTCGCGCCCCATCACCGAGGCGATGCGCAGCGCAAAGCACTTCTTGCCGAGCAGCGCGTTGCCGCCGTAGCCGGAGCCGAACGACCAGATCTCATGAGTCTCGGGGAAGTGCGTGATGTACTTGATCTCGTTGCAGGGCCACGCGACATCGTTCTGGCCCGGCTCGAGCGGCGCGCCGACGGTGTGCATGCACGGCACGAAGTCACCGTCGGCGCCCAGGGCATCGAGCGCGTCCTGGCCCATGCGGGTCATGATGCGCTGGTTCACCGCCACGTACGGCGAGTCGGAAAGCTCCACACCGATGTGCGAGATCGGCGAGCCGATGGGCCCCATGCTGAAGGGCACCACGTACATGGTGCGGCCCTTCATGCAGCCGTCGAACAACTTGGCCAGGATGCCGCGCATCTCGGCGGGATCCATCCAGTTGTTCGTCGGACCGGCGTCGTCCTTGTTCTTGCTGCAGATGAAGGTGCGATCCTCCACGCGGGCCACGTCGCTGGGTGAAGAACGGGCGAGATAGCTGTTCGGGCGCTTGGCGGGGTTGAGCTTGATAAACGTGCCGGCCTTGACCAGCTCGTTGCAGAGGCGGTCGTACTCCTCCTGCGAGCCATTGCACCAGTAGATATTGGCCGGCTTGCAGAGCGCCGCCATGTCATCTACCCACTTGAGCAGCTTCTTGTTCTTGGTCCGCGATGAACCGTCGTGTTGGATTGCCATGTGAAAGAGCCTCCGAACTCTCGAGATCGATCTGGTTATGGTCTAAAGGGCCCTGCACTTTACCGAATGGGCCCGCATCCAACAAGCGGCGAGGAGCGCACGCGGCCGGCCCCGCGCAGCCCGCGCACGCGGCCCGCCGGCGGCTTGCGAATGCAGCGGGCGCGCGTCGCCTATCTCGCTGAATTTGCGCGCATTCCCTGACGATGCCCAAGCCACTTGTTGGGGGTGTGGCGGCAATCTCCGGGACCGCCGTGGACGCCATGCGGGTGCGCGCGATCGCCCACGGGCCGATACCGCTTTCGTGCGTGCCATACTGTGGAGCCCGCGACGCAGCCAACGAGCGCCGCCCCGACCCACGGAGTCATCCATGAAGATCATAGTCACCATCGACACCACCCCCGAAGAGATGCGCACGTTTTTCGGCCTGCCCGACCTCGGTCCGCTTCAACAGGAATGGCTCGCGCAGGTGCAGGCCAGGCTGAAACAGGGCATGGAGGCGATGGATCCGACCACGCTGATGATGCTCAATCCGGCATTCGCCCAGCAGATGAAGATGTTCGACGCCATGCAGAAGAACTTCTGGGGCGCATTCTCGAGCAGCGGCACGAAGGCCGAGAAGGGCGAATGACGGGCCGCGACCGGGACCGTCCGCGGCTGCCGGGAGCCGCATCTTCGCGCAGCGAGACATCGGCTGGTGGATGCGCCCCCGGAGGGATCCCGTCCGCCCCGCCGGAAACGCGGTGCGCAGGAATTCGAGCCGACTGACCGCGGTGTTATCCTGTGCCGATGGCAAACAGACTCAGTCCCATCGAGGCCCGCGTCATCGGTTGCCTCGTCGAGAAGCAGATCACGACCCCGGAACAGTATCCGCTTTCGCTCAACGCGCTGACCAATGCCTGCAATCAGAAGAGCAACCGCGATCCCGTGATGCATCTGGACGAGGCCGAGGTGCAGCGCGCGCTTGAGGATCTGGCGCGGCGGCACCTGGTGATGGAGAAATCAGGGTTCGGCAGCCGGGTTCCAAAGTACCAGCACCGCTTCTGCAACACCGAGCATGGCTCGCTGAAGCTCAGCGCCCAGGAGCTTGGCATACTCTGCGAGCTCATCCTGCGCGGCCCGCAGACGCCCGGAGAGCTCCGCGCGCACGCCGCCCGAATGGCCGACTTCGCCGACCTGGCGGAGGTCGAAGATGCACTGCGGCGGCTCGCCCTGCGCGAGGATGGCCCATTCGTGGTGCGGCTGCCGCGCGAACCCGGGCGCCGGGACTCGCGCTACGCCCATCTTTTCGGCGAGGAGCCCGCTGCCGTGGCCGACGGCGAGGCTCTGGAGCCGCCGCCGCCGGCGACGCCGCGTTTCGCCCCGCAGGCGGATCGCCTCGCCCGCCTCGAGGACGAGGTGCGGGAACTGCGCGCCGAGCTCGAGGCCCTGAAGCGCCGCCACGGCGATGGTCTATCCTCTAGCTAGGGACGCGAGCCGCGAGCGCAACGAGCCGACCACGCCCCGCACACAACTCATCGTCAACCGGAAATCACATCAGGGGGTTCCCATGCGTTACGGCGCACGCAATCAGCTCACCGGCAAGGTCAAGTCCATCAAGAAGGGCAAGCTGATGTCGCAGGTGGATGTCACGCTCAATGCCGACGGACTCGTGAGCTCGGTCATGACCATCGATTCGCTCAAGGACCTGAAACTGAAGAAGGGCGATACGGTTCGCGTGGTCGTCAAGGCCGTCAACGTCCTGCTGGTCAAGGAGGGCTGAACGGCGCGACAGGCGATACGCCCGCCCCGCGATCTTCCATGCGTGTGCTCATCCTGGGCGCCGGAGGTGTCGGCGGATACTTCGGCGCCCGCCTTCATGAAGCCGGCGGCGACGTCACCTTCCTGGCGCGTCCGGCCCGGGCCAGGCAATTGCGCGATGACGGTCTGCGAATAGCCAGTCCGCTCGGCGACACCCGCATCAAGCCGAGGGTGGTCGTCAGCGGCGAGCTGGCTGGTGGCTACGACGCCGTCATGCTCGCCTGCAAGTCCTACGACCTGCATGCGGCCATCAACGCGATTGCGCCGGCGATCGGTCCCCGCACGGCCGTCATCCCGCTGCTCAATGGGGTGGCGCATCTGGACGCGCTCGATGCGTGCTTCGGTCGCGAGGCCGTCCACGGCGGTCTGGCGCACATGGCGATCACGCTCCTGCCCGACGGCACCATCGAGCATCTCAACGCCATGAACCGGTTCACCATCGGCAGCCGCGGCACCAATGGATCAGAGGTGCTCGCGACGCTGGCCGCCACTCTGGCGGGCACCAGCGTGGAGTTCTCCGTCTCCGATGACATCGAACAGGAGATGTGGGAGAAGTTCGTCTTCCTGGCAACGCTCGCGTCGGCGACGTGCCTGATGCGGGCCAGCATCGGCGATATCGTGAGATCCGAGGGCGGCGAGCAGCTGATATCGGGGCTGCTCTCGGAATGCGTACGGATCGCCGCCGCCAACCGTCATGCTCCCGGTGCCGGCAGTCTGGCCGAATACCGGCGACTGCTTACCGACCCGGAATCCACCCTCACCGCCTCCATGCTTCGAGACGTCGAACGCGGCGGAGCGACCGAGGCCGAACACGTGATCGGCGACATGGTGCGGCGGGCGGGCGCAGCGGGCACACCGGCGCCGCTGCTCGCGGTCGCCTGCACCCACATGCGGGCGTACGAACTGCGCCGCGCACGCGCCGTCGACTGAGCACCGCGCCGCGATGGGGCGGCGGGAACGGCTGGCGGCGGCGCGGTAAGCAGGTGGGCCTCGACCGCGGCCCACCGACGAGGGGGGATCAGGCGTCGGCGCCCCGCGGCGCCGGGGATGGCCGGTCGATCAGCTGCGCTTGCCCAGCCACTCGCAGACAGCCGGTGGGATCATCTTCTGAGCCTTGCCGCTGACGTATATCCCGATATGACCTCCCGGGAACTCCAGCGCCGTGTAATCCTTGGTGCCTACGAAGCGCTCGAGCGCGCGCGAAGATGCCGGGGGCACTAGGTGGTCGGCGCTCGCGAAGATGTTCAGCACCGGCATGGTCACGTTCGAGAGCTTTACCTGCTTCTCGCCCAGCATCACCTCGCCCTTGATGAGCTTGTTGCCCTGGTAGAAGTCCTTGATGAACTGCCGATAGGCCTCGCCGGCCTGATCCGGACTGTCGAAGATCCACTTCTCCATGCGCATGAAGTTCTTCGCCGCAGTCGGATCGTCCAGGGTGTTGATCATGTCCAGGTACTTCTGCCCGGAGAGCCGAAACGGCATCAGCGAGAGAAAGGTGAAGTTGAGCATTTCCCCCGGCACGTTGCCCATGGTGTCGATCACGAGGTCGATATCGACGTTGCGCACCCAGTGGCTCAACATGTCTTTCTCGGTGTGGAAATCCACCGGCGTGACGGTCGTGACCAGGTTCTTGACCTTCTCGGGATGCAGCGAGGCGTAGCAGAGGCTGAAGGCGCCGCCCTGGCAGATTCCAAGGATGTTGATGGCGTCCACGCCGTGTCGCTTGCGCAGCACGTCGACGCAGTTGTCGATGTAACCGTTGATGTAGTCATCCAGCGTCAGGAAGCGATCGCCGCCGTCCGGGTAGCCCCAGTCGATGAGATACACGTCCTCGCCGCCCTGCATGAGGCCGCGGATCATCGAACGGTCCATCTGCAGATCCGCCATGTACGGCCGGTTCACCAGCGCGTAGATCACCAGCAGCGGCGTCCTGTTCTTGATCTCCGCGAAGGGCATGAAGTGATACAGCGTCGCCTTGTCCTCGTGATAGATCGCCTCCTTGGGCGTGCAGCCGACCTCGATATCGCCGAGCTCGCTCAGGGTCTTGAAGCCCTTGGCCAGCTTCTCACCGACCTGCTGAACCTCCTTGAGCGCCTCATCGGGCTTGATCTGGAAAGGCATCATGTATCGCTGCTCCTCAACGGTGGTACCGTAAACGGGTTATCGCTTGTTGCCGCTGCGGGTGGAGTCTATCGGCGTGACGGTGGCGTCCTTGACGATGCTGCCGATATCCCAGCTCGACGGCGGCTTGGCGACGGCCGACTTGGCGCGCTGCGCGCGCGCGGCCTTCTTGGGCGCTTCCGTCTTCACCGCCCGCAGCGCAGGGGAGCGGCGCGGCTTGCGGATGGCCACCACCGGTGCCGTGTTGCCGGCCGGCTCCGCCGCCGCTGCGCCGCCCTTGGCCAGCGCCGTCTGCAGCGCGCCCACCTGCTCGCGCAGCGCGGCGAGCTCGCCGCGAAGGATGTTGATCTCCTCGGCGTCGGTGTCCGAGCCGTTGCGCCTTCCGCGCGGCGGCGGCGTCCCGTCGCCCCGACCCTTGTGGAGTGCGCGCAGCTCCCGGCGCAGTTCCTGCTGCCGCTTCAGGATGGTATTCATCTCGCGCCGCGTAGGCATGTTGAACGCGCCGAGTACCTCGTCGACCATCGAGCGCGCGTGCATCTTCACCCGCATCAGCGCGTTGACCATCTTGGCGTAGACCTCCTGGAACGACGGCGACATCGCGAAGCTGCCGTACACCTCTTCGCTGGCGTCCACCCACAGATCATAGAGCTGGCGCAGACTCGTGATCTGCTCGCCTTTCTCCGTGACCGCGATGATCTTGCGGTAGAGCCGATCGAGCGCGTCGGCGCCGAGCTTGGCGTGCGCGTTGAGGTACTCCTGCATCGCCTTCTGGTAATCGAGCGTCAGCTTCGCGAACTGCTGCACCTGCTCCTGGCTCTCGCGCGTGTATCCGACGCCGGGGACCGAGAGGAAACGGTCCATGTCGCCGTGGAACTTCTCGTGTATGCCCTCGATCACCTGCGAGTGAAACGCCTCCAGGCAATCCCCGGGAAGCATCGAGGCCCCGGAACACATGCGCCGCCACATGTCGAGCGGCAGTTCGAAGAAGGCACCCATGCGCTGGACGCTCTCGGCCCACTCGCTGCTCTGGTGCATGGACATCGACGCCTTCATGGCATCGAAGCGCTGCTTCAGCACCTCCTGCCATTGGGCGCCGGCCGCGGTGCTGTCAGTCACGGCGCGCAGCAGCTCGTTCATCTGCTGGCCCAGATCGAAGAAGGCCTTGCCCTGCTCCATCATGCGCGCGAATACCTCGGCACTGTCGCCCTTCATGCCGCCGCCGAGGGATTTCCACCAGTTCTCCAGGGCCTGCGCCCAGGGGTTGGCCGCCGTCGTTGCGCCGGCGCCGCCCGCGCCGGGCATGACGGCGCGCCACGCATCCCAATAGGCGCGCTGTGCCTGCAGCCACTGTTCATTCCAAGGCGGGGAGGATGATGCTTGGGAGGGATTCTCGCTCATGGCGTCGTTCATCCGGATTGGTGTGGGGCGGCCCGCGGCGCGTCGCCGTCGGCCCGGCAGCTATTTATAGATCAAAGCCTAGCATGCGTTATATTGCACTGCAACATGCGTGCCTGTGCCGCCGGCATGCATATAATGCGCGCCCCGACCGCGAGACTGCAGGCCCATGACCGCCAGCGCCTTCGAATCCGCCATTGCCGCCGTCCGCGAGGCGTGCGCCGTCACGCGCGCGGTGCAGCGCGACCTCTGCACGGGCGACGTCCTGCGCAAGGACGATCGCAGCCCCGTCACCGTGGCCGATTTCGCCGCCCAGGCGCTCATAGCGCGCCGCCTGGCGAGCGTCGACCCGACCGTCGTCGTCGTCGGGGAGGAAAGCGCCTCCATGCTACGCGCCGATGACCAGGCCGGCTTGCGCCGGGTCATGTTCGAGCGCCTTCGACCGGTGTGGCCGGACGTCACGGTCGATGACGCCCTCGCCGCGATCGACATCGGAGGTCAGGAGCCGGGCCGGGCGTTCTGGACGCTCGATCCCATCGACGGCACCAAGGGTTTCATGCGCAACGGGCAGTACGCCATCTCGCTCGCCTGGATCGTCGACGGCAGGGTCGAGTTCGGGATTCTCGGCTGCCCGAACCTCTCAGCCGATCTCGCGCGGCCCTTCGACGACCCCGACCCCCACGGCCTCATCGTACACGCGCGCCGCGGCGGCGGATGCTGGAGCATCGCCGTGGACGATCCCGCGAGCGTGCCGCAGCCCGTCCGCTATGAGCCGCCCCCGGACGGAATGTTGCGGCTTTGCGAGTCCGCCGCCTCGGGCCATTCCGATCAGCTCGCCGTCGGGCGCGTCGTCGAGGCGCTGGGCGGGGCGCGGCGCTACCACCTGGACAGCCAGGCCAAATACGCCGTCGTCGCCCGTGGCCAGGCCGACTGCTACCTGCGCATGCCGGTGCGCCCGGACGATCGGGAGTACATCTGGGATCATGCCCCCGGTGAGATCATCGCCGTGGAGGCCGGCGCCCGGGTCAGCGACATGCACGGCCGCCCGTTCGATTTTGGCGCCGGCCGGCGCCTGGAGCGCAACGGCGGGATACTGTGCGCGAGCCCGGAATGGCACCCGCGCGTCGTGGCCGCCATCAGCGCGGAGCTTGCAGGAAGAGATCGCCAGTCAGCGGCGGACAGTCGAGGATCTTTCCGGGGTTGAGGGTCGCGGCGGGGTCGAATGCAGACTTCACCTGGCGCATCGCCGCCACCGATTCCGACCCCAGCACCGCCTCGAGGTACTTGCCCCGCATGCGTCCGTCGCCATGCTTGCAGGAGAACGAGCCGCCGCGACGAACGGTGATGGCGGCAACCGCATCGAGCAGCCGCTCGAACTCCTCCGGGCCGTACGCGCGCCCGTTACGCGGCTCGGGGCGGATATGCAACGAGCCCATGCCCACCGGCCCGTAGACATAGTGTGCCAGGCCCTCGGCGGCAAGCAGCGCCTGCACCTCCACGTAATAATCCGCCAGATCCTCGACCGACACGGCCGCATCCTCGATGCCGGTGAATGCGCGCAGGCCGCCCTCGGCCTGCATCAGCATCTTCAGCGCCGCCCGCCGCAACGCCCACACGCGCTCGACGTCGCCGCCGGCGGCCACGGTTGCGGCGCGCGGCGCATGCATCCGCTGCAGCTGTCTGACCCGCGCCTGCACCGCATCGGGCGAGGCTCCCGCGTACTCCACGAGCAGCACGGCGCCCGGATCACCTTGCAGCCAGCAGCGGCCGCCGCTGTGTTCGATGTGCGTATCCGCAACGCGCAAGATGGCGCGGTCGAGGAGCTCGAGCGCGGCCGGCCTGGTGTCCATTATCGCGGGCACGGCGCGCAGCGCCGCGCGCCTATGGGCAGCAAAGGCGCACCGCCTCCCGTATCCACCAGCCCGAGGGTGGCCGCTGTTTGACGATGGCAGGCATGCCTTCGGATCCGCAGATCAGTCCGGCCAGGTTGAAGGGCCCTCTGTGATTCTTAAGGCATCACTCTGCTGGGTATCAGCGCAGCGACCTTACGCCCAACTGGCGGTTTGCTCGCGCAGCGTTGAAGCCCGATGATGGCATCATGCGGCCGCGTTGCCGCCATTGCCGTCACCGCCGTAACCTGCCTCACGTCGTCTGCGTGACTACGGAAAGCTGTAAGCCGGTGTTGATCGTGGCTGCCAGCCGGTCCATATGGGCAGCAATGCCGTGGCTGGACCAGTTCCTGACGCCTGCACGTGTTCGCGCGTGGTCGCAGCTCTCCGCATGCAGGCCCAGGCGTTATTTGCCGATCATGCCGCCCACCTGGCAGCGATCCGTCGTCGACGGGTCGGGCGCGAACTACGGTCGATGGGCCGCCAGCTGGCGATTTAAGGACGTCGCTGATCGGCTCGACTGATCCGCCGGGACCCGGATCGAACTCGACGATGCGCTGATGATGGGCGCCCATGTCGACGACGATGCCGTTGCCGACGCATTGGCCGGCCAGACTGGTGCCCGCGGCGCGTGCGATCAACGGAAGGCGATGCTCGCCGGCGATCGTCACCAGCGCGACGACGTCGTCGCGATTGCGCGGACGCACCACCGCCATCGGCATCTGTCGGTAAGGGGAGGCGTCGCGCGCATACGGGCTGCGCGCATCCGTGTCGGTCAGAACCTCCCCCGCGATATGCGATCGCAGCAGATCGAGGACGCGGGGATCGGCAAGGCTTTCGGAGTTGGTGTGCGGATCGGCCACGGCGCCGCTCTCGGTCGTCAGTGGCGATGACATTCGCGTTGGCCGCGGCGCCAGCTGCCGATGAGCAGCATCCACACGGGCCGGTTCGCGCGGCGGCCGCTCAGGCGGCCGGTTGTCGCGTTTCCCGACGCTGGAAGTCCAGAAACTCTCCGACCCCCGCCTTGCCCATGTATCGGGCCAGCAATCGCGGTTCCGTCCTGCGCAGATCGACCATTACCAGCCCGTCCAGCGCGTCGCGAACTGATCGTCGACGTTGAAGCCAGCAGCCGCCCATCCGCAGGTAATGCACCGCGCAGCACCGGCGATGCCCTTGCCGTCGGGTTCGATCTCGGCGATGAGCGCATCCACCGCATCCAGCCCGCCGAAGGCGCCAAGATCGCCGGCTTGCCGCCGCAACCGTGCCGGGGTCCGGAACGGCTTGCGCGGGCGAACCTCGCGGGCACCGCGCGGCTGAAGATGGGATCGCCTCAGGTAATCGACCAGAAGCGCACGCGACAGCGGCTGATAATCGTTGCTGATGCTGACGGGGCCAGCAGCGTCACCGCCATCGCGGATTGCGCACGACGAACTCGCCTACGCCGCGCCACAGAAGCATGAGCGCGACGTGACTGCGCTGGTACTCGGGCCGCACGAAGGAACGCCCGAGCTCCAGCGCCGGCGAAATTTCGTCCAGGAGTCGACGGCCATACTTGAACAGTGAGTGCGTATACAGGCCGCGTAGACCGTAGCGGCCGACAATCTCGTCGACCAGCCCGATTCGGTAGGCGCCGGCGATCTCCTGGGTCGCGGCTTTCCACAGGTACAGGTGCAGGTAGTAATCGTCGAACAGATCGACATCGACCGCCCGCCCCGTACCCTCGCCTGCGGCGCGAAAGCTCAATTCGCGCAGACGGCCGATTTCCTGCAGCGTCCACGGTATCTGCCGCGCCCGCGCGTAGACCACGCGCCACTGTTCGGCGCTCACCAAGGTCTGGTCCGCGGGTAGGGATTCGAACTCCGCCTGCAACAGCCTGCGCGGCACCGCGTCCACGACCTGTTCGCGGGCGTGTGGCGCCGCTTCGCCCTTCCCGCCGCGCCTCGCGCGATCTCGGTCGTGAAGACCGAGGAGATAGGTCCGCAGCCGCAGGAACGCGATCATCTCCGCGTCCTCGCGCTAGCGCCGCAGGTGATCGTTGGCCAGCGGGGCACCGATGGTCAGACGTACGCGGCGATGGGACTTGTTGAGGAGCTCGCGCGCCAGCATGGCGGTGCGCAGGCGGGCATGCAGCAGTCCGCAAAGATGAAACAGAGCGCCGTTGCTGCCGTGCACGTAAACGGGCACCACGTTCGCGCCAGACCTTCTGACGATTGCCGCGACGGCCGGATTCCACGGCGGGTCGGTGACCGCCAGACGGGGCAGCTGCAGGTTCGAGACCTCGCCGGCCGGGAACACGATCAGCAGACCGCCGTCCTGAACCCACCGCATCGCTTCCCGCAACGGCCTGAGGTTCCGACGCACCGCCGTCTTCCCGCCGAAAGCATCAACCGCGATGAACAGGTGCGCGATCTCCTCGAAGTGCCGACAGCCGGCCTTAGCAGCGATGCCTTTACGTCCTCGCGCAGCGTGCGCAGCATTTAGCCGCTTGATCCGCACGCCTTCGATGGCGCCAAACGGATGATTGGCAACGAGAACTGCGGAACCCGCCTGGGTATGTGGGCGAAGCGTGGCGGATCGCGCTCCTGTTGCCGATCGAAGCGGATCGCTGCTGCAGGAAGTCTGGTCGCCTCGGCGGCGGCAGCTGCCGGTACAGGCGGTGATCGTGGCGAGTCCGGAGATCTGTCGAGCATCCGGCTCAGGACCGCGTCGATATGGCCCCTGCGGGTGGGTCTCGGCAGGCCCTCCGTACTAATGTGCGTTGCCTTTGTGCTGACCGTCTGTCCTACGATAGTCCCGCGCGGCTTTATAGGCCCGTGCTGTTACGGATAGGCGAAATTCCCGTGAAGGTTCGATGACTCCGGCATGCACTTTCCCCCGAGGGCCGCCGCCCTGGCCGCCGGCGTCCGGCTTCCAACGCCTCGCCGAGGCCCTCTGAACCGATACAAGGCGTCCATGACCATGACTGCAGTATCGTTCGGCTGACTAACGCTGCGCCCCCGGCGGAAGATCTCTTGCCACGCGTGTCGCAGCAGCTCGCCCGTTCCGGCGCTCTACGGCGCTACTATTCGGACGCCGACGATCTTCTTCGCGGGCGCCCGCAGATCACCCCAGGCAGATGGGAGGTAGTCTCTACACGGAGGAGGAGTTCTGCGTGATCCTCTCCGGCAAGGTCGTGCTCACCGGTGACGATGGACATGCCGAGACCTTCGTCGCCGGCGATGCCTTCGTCATTCCGGCCGGGTTCCGCGGGACGTGGGAGACGGTCGAGCCGGTGCGCAAGCTTTACGCCATCTATGACCGCTGAGCCCGGTGTGGGGCCGATGAGGACCTTCGACCGGATCCGGCGCTGCGTCATGCAGGCGATCGCCGTGACGGCGCTGCTCGTCGCGGCCGGCTGCGCGCATCGGCCGACACCGCTTTACGAGGCGGAGCGGGCGGTCGCCGAATACATCGACAGTGGACTGTACCTTCGCGACGTCGAAGCGGTCGTTGAGGAGGCCATGGAGTTCATCGCGACGCGGGCAGCGGGCCAATCATCGAACCTCGCCGTGGTCCTCGATATCGACGAGACGGCGCTGTCGAACTGGCCGGCCTACAAGCTCAACAACTACTCTCGCATCCTGTACGGGCCGTGCGATCTGCACGATGGGCCATGCGGCATCTTCGCCTACCAGGAGATGGGAATCTCACCGGCCATCGAGCCCACGCGGGAACTGGTCCGCACCGCCAACCGGCTGGGGCTGAAGGTGTATTTCCTCTCCGGACGCAGCGAGCGGATGCAGGCGTCGACCGTGCGCAATCTGCGCGAGACCGGGTTCAGCTTCGACGGTGTGATCCTTTACCCCGACAGCGAGGAGAAGCTCCCGAGCGCCGCGCGGTTCAAGGCGGCCGAAAGGGCCCGACTGGAGGCCCGCGGCCTCAAGATCATCCTCTGCATGGGCGATCAATGGAGCGATCTCAGCGGCGGCCACTGCGAACGAACCTTCAAGCTCCCGAACCCCGTCTATTATCTGCCTTAGCCCCGTCGCGGCGCCGGCTATCTGCATCGGCAGGCCCTCTGCCGGGAAGGCGGCGAGATCCCCGTACGGCAGCGGCCTGCGACAGAGATAACCCTGAATACCGTCACAACGGCAGTCACGCAGCATTTGAAGCTGCTGCTCCGTCTCCACGCCTTCGGCCACGACACGCGGCTCCAAGGCGTGAGCAGGCGTGATGATCGCCTTCACGATCGCGGCGCTGTGCCGCTCCACGGCCATCTCGCAGATGAACGATCGATCTTCAGGCGGCCCACGGGGAATCTTCGCAGGTAGTTGAGGCTCGAATAACCGGTGCCGAAATCATCGACCGCGATCGTGACGCCCAGTCTCTTGAGCGCGCTTAGCGTCGCGATGAAGGTCTCGGCGCCGTGCATGACCATAGAGAGCTGTCTGCGAATGTCGCGCAATGATGCGATGAGCCCCCTGCGGCGATGCGTGGCCGCGTCATCGCCTGCACCATCGTGGGCCGCAACGACGTCGACTGCTTCATCTCATGCCCGGGAACGGGGCTCCGATCCGGATCGTGCAAGACGCCCGGAGACGGAGCGTTGACACACGCAGCGACGCCCCGATTGATACCGCCTGATGCTGGCCGAGTATTTCGGTGCGGGCCAATGGAGGTCGGGTCGGCCTGGCCGCGCGTCGCCGGACCGCGGCAAGGAGCCTGCCGCCGCTCGGGCACGCAGGATTGAATCGGCGGCGCAATTGGCCGCCCGGCAGGCCGCCGTGACGATCGCCACGGCCTCTGAGGACGGTGAAGGTCGCGGCGGGCGCCGCCGCGGCAGCGCCGCGGCGCCCGTTACACGTCAATCAATGCGAACTTCGAAACGACCCGGCCGATCAGTTGAAGGAGGCCTGCATCGCGGTCAGCTCAGACGTCATCTCCTCACACTGGACTTCGGTGATCCCGAGGCAATCCAGGACCAGATCCTTCACCTTCTGCCAGGAGGGCTCCGGACGCTGGCGGTAGAGGTCGTTCACGTGCGTGGCAAACTTCAATATTGCTATGGTCGAAGCGAGCGCGCCGCGCCTGTCGGTCCCGGAGCCGAGTATCTCCTCGATGTCGTCGTGATGCAGCACGGCGTCGCAGATGAGCGGCGGCAGGTTCCAGGCACGCGCCAGATAGTAGCCCACGACGGCATGATTGGTCTGATATACCCGCTCTTCCACCGGCGTGAAGCGCTCGGCCTTGTTCGCTTCCTGCAGCACTGACTTGTAGTCCGCGAACTTCTGCGCGAGCAGAGGGATGCCGCAGTCGTGAAACAGGCCGGCCGTGTACATCTCCTCCGGCTTTCCTATGCCGAGCATCCGCGAGATTGACGCGGCGTGCCGCGCCTCGTCCGTGGCCGTGTCCCAGAAGCGCTCCATCGACAACCCGGCGACCTGCTTGAACACCCGCCGCAGCTCTACCGTGGCGATCAGACTGACCGTCGGCTCCAGACCCAGGTAGCTCACCGCCTGCGCGATCGACACGATCTTGGTGGGCAGGGCCAGCTGCGGCGAGTTGACGATCGTCAGCACGCTTGCGGACAGCGACAGGTCCTTGCGTACCGCCTTGGCGATCGCGAGCAGGTCGGGAGATTCCTTCTCGGCCTCCTGCTTCGCGACCCTCAATATCTCGGGCTGCGGCGGAATCTTCAACTGCGAGGCAATCGATTCCGCAACGGCTGCTGCGGGACTGGCCATCTTGATTCCTCCTGAAGGCGGGGCATGGTTCTGGCACTGGGGTGCGCCGGAGATGTTATCGGCAATTCAGCCGGAGGCCTTGAAGTCAGGTTGCGGATCGCTACAGCCGTGGCGCTTCAACGGCTTCGAGCACCGCGAAGACCTCGGAGCACGACGGTAAGGAGGCTAAATATGTGATCGGAAATCGGTACCAGTCACGATGCTGTCGCCAACGCTGGCGCATTGCCCGGGAAAGGTTGACAGACCCGCATGAATCGTCGGACGGCCGTCATCAGTTTGCTCAGGTCCCTGTGGCGATGATTGCGCGTGACCGTGTCGTGCAGCTGCTTCCACAGCCGCTCGATGCGGTTGACCCAGGGATGGTAGGCCGGCTGAAACAGCAGCCGTACGCGCCGATGCCGCGCCAACCAGCTGGCCAGCATCCGCGAGCGGTGGATGACGTAGTTGTCGACGATCAGCTGCAGCCGTCGGGCGCGACGATAACTGCGCAGCAACGCCTGCAGCAGTCGCAGAAACAGCTCGGTGTTCTTGTGCGTGTGCTCCACCCATATCACCCTGCCTGTACGCGCGTTCAGCGCCCCGGCGACATAGCATTTGCGATTCTTCCCCGGCGTCGGCACCGTCGGTTGCTGCCCTCGGGGCGTCCAGCTCGCACCGATGCGCGGATTCAGGTCAATGTCCGCCTCGTCCACGTAGAAGACCTCTTCCAGCGCACTGGCCCGTCGCAGCGCCGAGCGAATGGCCCGCATTTTCTGCTGCTTACGCGCGTCGGCGATGTGCAGCGTCGGGCGTGCCCGGCGCCACACGATACCCAATCCCGCCAACCAGCGACGGATGGTCGTGGCGTGTACTTCGACGGCACCACGACGTTTCAGCTCCAGCGCCAGCAGCTCCGAGCTCCAGCGGCTGCGCAGATCGCCCAACCCTGTCGGGTCGGTGCGCACCAACGCCGAGAGCTGCTGCAGCAACGCCGTCGTGGCCTTCCAGTCCTCCCGACCACGCGGCTTGGGCGCAATGGCGCGCTCGCCGCCTGCCTCGTACAGCGCTCGCCATTGGCGCAGCGCTCGGCGCGAGGCCCCACACATCTGGGCAGCCGCGCTGACATTGCCTCCCACGGCGTGCAACCTCAGCAATCCCTGGGCACGGCGAACATGGTCCACGTTTCGCGACTTCTTCACGACGCGCTGCAGCCGCCGCCTGACCGGCCGGCTCATCTCCAGTACACTGAACGCCATCGGGTAGCCTCCTTGGATTTCGATCAGTCTCGACAACCGATCCGATCTCCAAGCGCTACCCGAGTTCCTTCAACTGGTACCTATTTCTGCTCCGTTATTTAGACCGAACACCTAGACCGGCAACCAGTCAAGCCGAGCATGGGCTGTTCAAAGTCTGTCCCACTCACGCGGGCTCATCGCGGCGCACCGCAGCCCCGGCTTCCTCTGGCTGTAAGCACGGTGGTGAGCAATGAGCGCGGCTGACGCGCGCAGCCATGGCGTTGCGCCGGAATTAGCGTGCTGCCTGCGATGGCGGCTGCCGTCGCGCCGAGCGCCGCGACCGCGACGTTGGCTTTCGCGATGCCGATGTCGGTGGTTTACGGTGCGGCCGTCGAGGTGAATGGCGGAGAGGGGGAGATTCGAACTCCCGATACGGTCACCCGTATGCCGCATTTCGAGTGCGGTGCATTCAACCGCTCTGCCACCTCTCCGTGGGACGCGCAGTTTATCGACTGGCCCCTGATCTCTCAACCCGGCCAGACCGCGGCGCGGCCTGCGCGTCCGACCGGCGCCGGTCGCCACGGGGGCCGTCGCGGCGATCGGGCTAGAACAACGGGAGTTGATCGCGATGGGCCGGCGGCGGCGTGAACAGCGCGGCAGTGGGCCGCGGGTCCTCGCGGTTCAAACCGAGCCGCTCGCAGGCCAGGCGGAAGCGCCGCTGCACCAGGCCCGCGTAGTGCCCGGTGCCGGTCTGCCGGGTGCGGAAATCGGCGCGATAATCCCTGCCCTCGCGCAGGTCGCGGATGACGCTCATGACGTGCGCCGCCTTCAGCGGGTAATGCTTCTCGAGCCAGTCGCGGAAGAGATCCTTGATCTCCAGCGGCAGGCGGATCATCACGTAGCCCGCGTACCGCGCCCCGGCCGCCGCCGCGGCCTCCAGCACGCGCTCCATGTGGCTGTCGTTGAGCACCGGGATGACGGGGGCAAACATCACGCCCACGGGAATGCCGGCCGCGCTCAGCCGCCGCACGGTTTCCACGCGCCGCCGGGGCGCGGTCGCGCGGGGCTCCATGCGGCGGGCCAGTTCGTGGTCCAGGGTGGTGATCGAGAGAAACACGTACGCCAGGTTGCGCGCCGCCATCGGCGCGAGCAGATCGATGTCGCGCTCCACCAGCGCCGACTTGGTGACGATGCCAAGGGGATGGTTGCACTCGGCAAGGACCTCGATGATCCGGCGGGTGACTATCCGCTGGCGCTCTATGGGCTGATACGGGTCGGTGTTCGCGCCGAGTGCGATCAGCTGCGGCGTGTAGCCGGGGCGGCCGAGCTCGGCGCGCAACAGCTCGTGGGCGTTGGTCTTGGCGTAAAGCCGGCTCTCGAAGTCGATGCCGGGAGAGAGATCGAGATAGGCATGGGTGGGGCGTGCATAGCAGTAGATGCAGCCGTGCTCGCAGCCGCGGTAGGGATTGATGGAGGCGCGGAAGGGGATGTCCGGGGAGTCGTTGTGGGCGATGATGCTTCGCGCCCGCTCCTCCTTCACGACAGTACGCAGCGGCGGCGGCGGTTCGGCATCGGCGTCCCAGCCGTCGTCGATGTCCTCGCGCGTGGTCTGGAGGTAGCGGGGGTCGGGACTGATCGACGCGCCGCGGCCCTTGCGAGGCGATGGATCCCTCTTCACGGGCCCCGCCCACGCATCGGTCCGGTCCTCGCGATCATCCGCTGCGCCCGAGACCGGTCATCAGTGCAGCCGGGCCGCCGAGCGCTGCGAGTCCATCAGCTGGCCTCGGACGTCGTCGACGTCATCCGCATCCGGCCGCGCGGCGAGATAGCGATTGAAGTCCTCCACCGCCAGGCGGAAGCAGCCCAGACGCCTGAAGACGAAACCGCGATCACGCACGGTCTCCACGTCCCCGGGCCGCACGCAGAGCATGTGTTCGATGATTGCGAGCGCCTTCTCGTCGTCCCTGGCGTTGAGATAGATCGCCTTCAGATTCCTGAGCATGCGGTGCAGGATCTCGCTGCGCGGGGCCGACTCGAGGAACTGCGCCACGTCCATCACGCGGCCGTGCGTGTGGTTCGGCGGCGTCATTCCCATCAGTCGCATCTCCAGCTCCTCCCTGCCCAGCGAGACGCCCCCGGCATATGGATCGAGCACGATCTCGCCCTCCTCCACCGAGAGCTTCACCAGAAAATGCCCCGGGAACGACACGCCTTGTAGCGGCAGGCCGAGTCTCCAGCCGATCTCCAGGTAGATGATCGAGAGCGTGATCGGGATCCCCAGCCGCCGCTCGAGCACGTCGTTGAGGTAGCTGTTGCGCGGGTCGTAGTACTCCTCGCTGTTGCCGGCAAACTTCAGTTCCGCGAACAGGTGGCGATTGATGGCCCGCAGGACGTCCTCCTGCGAGGCGTCCTTTTGAAGCCGCCCGCCGACGAGCGCCGCCATCTGATCGAGCTTGAGGAGATAATCGTCCACGTCCATCGACGGGTACTGGATGCGGGCGACCTGCAGCGCGGCGCGCGCCAGGTCCAGCCCATCGTCGCCGGCGGCGACCAGATCACGAAATTGCTTTGTCACGGCGGCATTCATCGCTTCAACTCCGCAAACGGCCCGATTGCCCGGGCGGCGCATGACAAACCGGCGGTTAGCCGTTAGCCTGCGCATGCATGCAGGAAGTCAACCGCTACTTCGCCGCGCTGGGTGCTCAGGACTACATTCTAATCGTTCTGGGCCTGGTACTACTCGCCCTGTCGTGGCTGCTCCTGAGACCGCGGCTGTCGGCCCGGGATCGCGAGCTGCTCATCCGATTGGACACCCGGATCGAGGACCAGTTGCGCCGCATGGACGGAGTGGAGCAGCGGCTGGAGGAGGTCGTCACCGGGCAGATCCGCGCCGGCGGGGAGCTGCGCGGCGACGTCGTCGAGCGCCTGGAGCGCCTGCGGCACGCCGTGGCCGAGGCCCTCGCCGACGGCCGCAATCATTCCACCCGCTCGCTGATGGACCTGCGCGAGGAGTTGCGCAATCACCTCGCCGAGCACCGGACGCGGTTCGAGCAGCGACAGCTGGAGACCAGCCGCAGCATGCAGGACGGCCTCAGCACCGGCATGACCGCGGTGCAGCAGCAGGTGGCCTCGGCCCTGCTGCGCTATGCCGAGGACCTGGGCAAACGCCTGGAGGCGTTGACCCAGACGACCGACAAGCGACTGGTGGAGATCAGCGGACAGGTCGAAAAGCGCCTCTCGGAAGGATTCGAGAAGACCACCGCCACCTTCGCCGACGTGCTCAAGCGCCTGGCGGTCATCGACGAGGCGCAGAAGCGCATCACCGAGCTCTCGAGCAACGTCGTCAGCCTGCAGGAGGTGCTTTCCGACAAGCGCTCGCGCGGCGCCTTCGGCGAGGTGCAGCTGGCCGCCCTGGTGCGCAACGTGATGCCGGAGGCGAATTTCGCGCTGCAGTACACCCTGCCCAACGGACGCGTCGTGGACTGCGTGCTGTTTCTGCCCAGCCCGACCGGCATGGTGCCCATCGATGCGAAATTCCCGCTCGACACCTACCGGCTGCTGGTGGACGCGACCCAGCCGGAATCGGAACGCCGGCAGCACGAGCGCATCTTCAAGCAGGACATCCGCAAGCACGTACACGACATCGCCGAGAAGTACATCATTCCCGGCACCACCGCCGACGGAGCGGTGATGTTCATTCCCGCCGAGGCGGTCTTCGCGGAGATCCAGGCCCATCACCCCGACCTCGTCGAGGAGGCCCACGCCATGCGGGTGTGGATGGTCTCGCCGACGACCCTGTGGGCGGTGCTGAACACCGCGCGCGCGGTCCTGAAGGACGCCGCCACCCGCGAGCAGGTCAACATCATCCAGGAGCACCTCGGCTTCCTCGCCAAGGACTTCGATCGCTTCAAGGAGCGCATGGACGCGCTCTCCCGGCACATCGCCCAGGCCCACGACGACGTACAGAAGGTGAACACCTCCGCCAGAAAGATCAGCGAGCGGTTCGCCCAGATCGAGCGAGTCGAATTCGAACCGTCCGAGGCCGATGAACTTCTCGACCCACCCGGGGACGGTCCACGCGGCGGTTCAGGTTAGGTTCGGTTGTGGGGAACGATAATTGCTTGCAGGGGCTCCCACCAGAGCCATCATCGGGGAAGGTGTGAATGCATCAGCTGCGGGCTTTGATCTTCGACATGGACGGCACGCTGGCCGACACCGAGGAAATACACCGGCTTGCCTTCAACGCGGCGTTCTACGATTTCGGCCTCGACTGGGAATGGACGCCCGCGCTATACGAGGCGCTGCTCTCCATCTCCGGCGGGCGTGAACGCATCGCGCACTACGCCGCCGAGCAGGGTCTGTACCACGATCGCGGCACGCTCGCGGAATTCGCCAGCGACGTGCACCGGGTCAAGACCGGCCACTACGCCCGCATGCTCATCGCCGGACAGATCTCCCTGCGAATCGGCGTGCGCCGGCTGCTGCGCGAGGCGCATGCACAGAAGATGCGGCTAGCGATCGCCACGAGCTCGGCGTATTCGAACGTAAAGACGTTGCTGGACATCAACTTAGGCGCCGACTGGCGGGAGATGTTCGAGGTCGTGGCCAGCTGCAACATCATCGAGGCCAAAAAACCCTCGCCGGCGGTCTACAACTACGTCCTGCAGGAGATGCGGCTGGCGCCGGACCAATGCATCGCCTTCGAGGACACGGTCAACGGCCTGACCGCGGCCACGGCCGCCGGCATCAAGACCGTGGTGACGACCCACTACTTCACGCGCAATCACCGTTTTCCGGGGGCCGCCCTGGTCGTCAATCACCTCGGAGAACCCGACCATCCGTTCCGCCGCCTCGCGGGGGTTCAACCCGACGTCAGTTATGTGACCCTCGGCCTGCTGAAGGAGATCATCCAGAGCGGCAGCAAGAGCGGGCGCACGACCCGGTTCCGCTCGCCCTGCGCGGCCTCGGCCAGCGCACGCTAGCCTGCCCCGCGTCGCCGGCGTGCGACACCGTCGACCGGGGCCACCGACCGCGCCGCGACCCTACCGGCAGTAGGCGGGGCCCCAGGACGGGCCCCAGTACGGCCCGTAATAGCCATACGGGTACCCCCACCAGTAGCGGTGGTAGAAACCCGGGTAACGATAACGGTAGAAGAGCGAATAACGCCACGCGTAGTCGCGGCACCAGGGGTCATCGCGCCAGTCCGCGCGCCGCGGCCACAGGTACGTCTTCTCGGCCCGAACCACCGGAAAGCTGTAGGGTTGCTCGCCGACCGTGCCGTTTTCCGTCCCCTCCACCTTGCCGTAAACCGTCACTGCCCGCTCCTTCGCGAAGACCTGTGGGTCAAGGAAACCCTCGACCCGGGCGCGAAACCGCCCTTCGGTCCTGTCGGTGGCCACGGGCTCACCGTACGCATCGAGGCGACGCGCGACGATCTCCAGCCACGTCTGGTTCTCGCGGTTCTCGACATTGGCAATCACCCCTCCCCAGCGCACCGTCTGGCCGATGTGTGCACCGGGGTTCGTGTACACGGACAGCAGATTCGGCGATCCGGCCGCGGGCTGGCGGATCTCCACGGGCACGTTACTGGCACATCCGTGCAGCAGCCATGCAATCAGTATGAGGGCTAGGTTTCTCGACATGGCCGTTCCTTATCAGCTCGACAGATACTTCGACGCCGCCAGCGGTGGTTTGGTTCGCGGGACACGCATCGGCGTTTGCACCGACCCGCACATTTTCCTATTGTACGCCGCTGAATAACCTCCCGAGGAATTCACACATGCGTCGCTGGTACTGCCTGATCTGCGGCTTCATCTATGACGAGGCGCTGGGGCTCCCCGAAGCCGGGATCGCGCCGGGCACCCGCTGGGAGGACGTTCCCGAGGGCTGGGTCTGCCCCGACTGCGGGGCGCCCAAGTCGGATTTCGAGATGGTCGAAGTGGCCGACTGACATATGGGGGCAGCGCCGGTCGCGACCATGGAGCCCCTCGTCATCGTCGGCACCGGGCTTGCCGGCTACAGCCTCGCGCGTGAATGGCGCAAGCTCGACACGACTACGCCGCTGCTCATCTTCACGCGCGACGACGGGCGCTATTATTCCAAGCCCATGCTGTCGAGCGCTTACACGAGCAACAAGCCGCCCGAGGCGATCGCGCTCGGCGACGCGGCCGCCATGGCGAGCCAGCTCAACGCCGAGATCCGCACCCGGGTAACGGTGGAGGAACTGGATGCCGCCGCCGGCACCGTGCGCGCCGGCGGAGTCGCGCACGCCTATTCGAACCTGGTGCTGGCTGTCGGCGCCGATCCGATACACGTGCCGGTCGAGGGTGACGCCGCTGAACGCGTCATGACGGTCAACGATCTCGCCGATTACGCGAATTTTCGCGCGGCCATCGCCACGGCCCGCCACGTGACGATCATCGGCGCCGGCCTCATCGGCTGTGAATTCGCGAACGATCTGCTGAGCGGCGGCATCGCCAGCGCGGTCATCGACCCCGCGCCCTTCCCGCTCAGCCGCCTGCTGCCTGCCGAGGCGGGCCAGGCGCTCGCCGAGGCGTATGCCGGGTTCGGCGTCGACTGGCGCTTCGGTCGCACCGTCGCGCGTGTCGATCGGGAAGGATCGCGACTGCGGGTCACGCTCTCCGACGGTGAAGCGCTCGCCACCGACGCGGTATTGAGCGCGATCGGCCTGCGGCCCAGGACCGGGCTCGCGCGTGCGGCGGGGCTGGCAGTCAATCGTGGCATACTCGTCAGCCGGCAGCTGCGCACCTCCAGCGATCGGGTCTACGCCCTGGGCGATTGCGCCGAGGTCGATGGGCTGGTGCTGCCCTACGTCGCCCCCATCATGCAGGCCGCCCGGGCGCTGGCGCCCACGCTGGCGGGCAGGCCGACCGACGTCGCATATCCGCCCATGCCGGTACTCGTGAAGACCAGCCGCTACCCGGTGGTGGTCGCACCCCCGCGGCCGGGGATCGCCGGGAACTGGGGTATCGAACGTCTCGAAGGCGGCATGCGCGCCTTGTACCGTACCGAGGACGATCGCGTCGAGGGATATGCGCTGCTGGGCGGCGCCACCGCGGAACGGCAGAAGCTCACTCGCGAGCTGCCAGCGCTGCTGGACTGAGGCGAAAAAAAAGCGCCGTGCAGGGCCAGGCCCACACGGCGCGATCGAGCCCGCAATGGGCCCGGGTGGGGATCCTGATCGCGCCGGCAACGGCTACTTCAGAACCATGAAGGCCGCGCCGTTCCCGCGCCGCACACCGACCAGCAGCTGGCCGCTCTCTCCCTGCACCAGCTCGAGAAACTGGTCCAGGCTCTCCACGCGCTGCCGCTGCACCGAAGTGATGAGATCGCCTGGACGCAGACCACTGCGCCAGGCGCGGCTGCCGCGCTCCACGTCGGCCACGAACACGCCGCTGTCGCCCTGGTACTCGGGGATGCCGTCCGGGATGTCGCTGAACGTCGCACCGGCAAGCGCGGGGTTGCGGACTCCGGTGGCGCCACCGGCGCTGGCCTGCTCGCTCTCGCGCTCGGAGACCTGGGTGGTGATCTTCTTGCGGCTGCCCTCGCGGACGACATCCATTTCCACCTTCTCTCCGGCGCGCGTCAAACCGATCTGGTTACGCACGTCGAAGGCGCTGCGAACCGCGCGGCCGTTCACCGCCACCACGACGTCGCCCTGGCGCAGCCCGGCCTTCGCGGCCGGCGAACCCTGCGCGACGGAGGCGATGACGGCGCCCTCCGTCTGCGTGATGCCGAAGGCCTGCGCGAGCTCCGGATTGAGATCCTGCAACTCCACCCCGAGGAAGCCGCGCTTGACCTGGCCGTACTTCACCAGCTGGTCGACCACCTGGCGAACGTTGTTCACGGGGATGGCGAAGCCGATGCCGATGTTGCCGCCGCTCTGCGAGAAGATCGCGGTGTTGATCCCGACGAGCTCGCCGCGCAGGTTGACCAGGGCACCTCCGGAATTGCCGGGGTTGATGGAGGCGTCGGTCTGGATGTAGTCCTCGTATTCGCCGATGCCGAGACCGCTGCGCGCCAGCGCGCTGACGATGCCGGAGGTGACGGTCTGCCCGAGACCGAAGGGGTTGCCGATCGCGACCACGAAGTCACCGACGCGCAGGGCATCGGAGTCCGCGAGCGGCAGCGCCGTCAGGTCCTTGGGCGGGATCCTGATGACCGCCACGTCGGTGTCCGGATCGCTGCCGACGAGCTCGGCCTCGAGCACGCGCCCGTCGCGAAGCTTCACCCTGATCTGGTCGGCGTTGGCGATGACGTGATTGTTGGTCACCACGAGGCCGCGCGAGGAGTCGATGATGACCCCGGAGCCCAGCGCCTGCGTCTTGCGCTCCGGCAGCTGGTCGGGGATGTTGAAGAACCGACGGAAGAACGGGTCGTTGAAAAGCGGGTTCAGCCGCATCTGTACGTGGCCCTCGGTGGCGATGTTCACCACGGCCGGCGTCGCGCGCTCGATCATCGGCGCGAGCGACGGCATCGGCTGGCCATCCACCGCCGCCGGCAGCACCGCCCGGCTCTCTCCCGCTGCCCCGAGCAATGCCGCAGCCGCGACGGCGGCCGCGGCAAACGCGGCCATACGCGCGCGCGCGCGCACGGCGCGCCCCGCCGCCGCCCACCACCCCTCTCGTCCTTCAAACCCCATCTTCGATCTCTCCCGTACTTTCCGGATTCTCTTCTGGCCACACGAACCGGTCAGATTCGGTTAGGCGTTGAGAACGTGCGCCGACTGAAAAAGTTCAATGCCGCCTTCCGCGCCACCATGCCGAGCGCGCGACGGCGCGGCCGGGCACGCGGGCACGGCCGTCCGGCGCGAAGTCGGGGGAAATAATCAGGGCTGCACGGCAACCTTGCGCGGCCGGCTCTTCTCCTGCTTCGGTATGAAGATCTCGAGCACGCCGTCACGGCTTTTCGCCTGGATGCGATCGGCATCGGCGGAATCCGGAAGGCTGAAGCGGCGATAAAACGTGCCGCGGGACCTCTCAATGCGCCGGAAGCCGGCCCCGTCACTTTCGTTTTCGGGATTGCGCTCGCCGCGCACCGTGAGTACGCCCTTTTCCATGGTGATCTCGATGTCGTCGACCTTCACCCCCGGCAGGTCGGCATAGATCACGAAACCGGTCTGCTCCTCCCTGATGTCGACAGCCGGCACCCAGTGGCTGGTCACGACCCGGGGATTGTCGCCTTCCTGTTCGTCCAACTGCGCCTTCAGCAGGCGGTTCACCTCGTCTCGAACCTGGGAAAACGCGTCCCAGGGCTGGTAGCGAAGATGGCTCATCGTCTTGTCTCCGGTTAATTTCGATTGGCGCCGGCGGCGCGTTGTACAGCCAGATTGGGGCCATTGCCGCGGCTTTCAAGGGGCCGCCCCCCGCAGCCGCCTCGGCGCGTCCCGAAGGGCGTCGCGTAATGCGCGAAAGTCCCGGAAATTCAGGCCGCCGCGGTTTGCGTCAGGCGGCGCCAGGCTTTACCATGCCTAGCCGTTTTGCGTTGCGACATCAGCCCGTTTGCGACATCGTCAGCCAGGTCCCCGTCCATGACAGAACGAAGTGCCGCTCCCGTGCCGAGCCTGACGCTCGGCCTGCCCGGTTTCACCTACCCTGATCTCTACCAGCCGGCACGGCTCGCTGACCTGCTGCGTGTCTTCGATGCCGAGGTCAAGGCCGACGACGCCAGGCTTTTTCACGATTTCGAGGCCTATCGGGCCTGCCAGGGCGCCGGCATGTCGCCGGAAGCCATCAGCGATCTCCTGGTGCGCATGGCCCCGCATGTCGGCCGCTTCGTGGCGAAGCTGTTCGACGTCGGCGGCGAGCGTGACCGCCAGATCGTCGCGATCAAGGAGGAGATGGACACGATCTTCCTGTTCCGCGCCGAGGTGGCGACGAAGGTCGACGGCAAGTTCAAGGGCGTGGACCCCGCGACCCTCGATCTGAATCGAATCGAACGGCAGATCGCCGCGCTCAAGCAGGCCGCCTTCCCGGCGGCGGTGCAGGACGGCGACGAGGAGCGCTCGCTGGCCGGAGTCGGCGCCCCGCTGTGGCGGCTGGTCAATCACCACGAGCTCATCGCCAAGGGCAAGCCCGGCGAGCACCCCCATGCAGAAGAGGAGAGCGCTCGGCTGCGCACGGCGATCGCTGCGCACGAGGCGGCCCGCGCGCTCTTTTCCGAGGCGCTCGCGCTCTCGGATCCGGCGGCCTTCGCGAACGCCCTGCTCGCACCGCTGCAGCAGTACTGCTACCTCGCCATGCATCTGCCGGCGTTGCGTGCGCGCGTCGGCCACTGGATGACCTTCAAGTCGCCGGCCAAGACCGACTTCAACGCGCTCGTTCCCGTCGAGACCGAGAATCGCGGCAGCTACGCGACCCTGAAGGGACCGCACCATCACCGCCGTCGGCGCGACGGCTTCGCGCTCACCGACACGCGCGCGGAGCGGCGCGAGGCCCTGTATGAGGTCGACCACTGCATCTACTGCCACGACCGCGACACCGACTCCTGTTCGAAGGGGATGCGGCAGAAGAAGGACAATACCTACAAGGTGAATGCGCTCGGCGTCACGGTGACCGGCTGCCCGCTGGAGGAAAAGATCTCCGAGATGCACCTGGTCAAGCGCCGCGGCGACAACATCGGCGCGCTGGCGCTGATCGTCATCGACAACCCGATGTGCCCGGGGACCGGCCATCGCATCTGCAACGATTGCATGAAGGGCTGCATCTACCAGAAGACCGAGCCCGTCAACATCCCCCAGATCGAGACCAACACGCTGACCGACGTTCTGTTCATGCCCTGGGGTTTCGAGATCTACAGCCTGCTGACGCGCTGGAACCCGCTGAACGTCAAGCGCCCGCACGCCCTGCCGTACAACGGCAAGAACGTGCTGGTGGCGGGCATGGGGCCGGCGGGCTACACGCTGTCGCACTACCTCTTGAACGAGGGCTTCGGCGTGGTCGGCATCGACGGACTGAAGATCGAGCCGCTGCCGAAGGAGCTGACCGGGGATGGGAGTCATCCGCCACAGCCGATACGGGACTTCCACGAGCTCTACGAGGACCTCGACAAGCGCATCATGCTCGGCTTCGGCGGCGTCGCCGAATACGGCATCACGGTACGCTGGGACAAGAACTTCCTGAAGGTCATCTATCTCACGCTCGCCCGCCGCCACTCCTTCCGCGTGTACGGCGGCGTGCGCTTCGGCGGCACGGTGACCATCAACGAGGCCTGGGATCTCGGCTTCCACCACATCGCGATCGCAAGCGGCGCGGGCAAGCCCACCATCATCGGGCTTAAGAACAACCTCATCCGCGGTATCCGCAAGGCCTCGGATTTCCTGATGGCGCTGCAGCTGACCGGCGCGGCGAAGGAGTCCTCGCTCGCGAATCTGCAGGTGCGATTGCCCGCCGGCGTCATCGGCGGCGGTCTGACCGCCATCGACACCGCCACCGAGCTGATGGCCTATTACCCCGTGCAGGTCGAGAAGATCCTGCACCGCTACGAGGCCTTGAGCGCGGAGCTCGGGGCGGAGAAGGTGCTGAGGCGCTTCGACGAGGAGGAACGGGCAATACTGGATGAGTTCCTGACGCACGGCCGGGCGATACGCAGCGAACGCGAACGCGCCGCGAAGGCCGGTGAAATGCCGGACTTCCAGCCGCTGCTCGACGGCTGGGGCGGGGTCACGCTGTTTTACCGCAAGGGCATGAAGGACTCGCCGGCCTATCGCCAGAACCACGAGGAGGTGCACAAGGGCTTCGAGGAGGGCATCGCCTTCGCCGAGGGCATGGACCCCCGCGAGGCGCTGAGCGATGAGTACGGGCACCTGCGCGCGGTGCGGTTCAAGAAGTACTCGCACCTCGAGGGCAGGTGGGTGGACTCGGGCGAGGCGCCGGAAGTGCCGCTGCGCAGCCTGTTCATCGCCGCCGGCACCTCGCCGAACACCATCTACCAGACCGAGTACCCCGACACCTTCGAGATGGACGGGAAGTTCTACCAGCGCTGCGAGCCGGCAATAGAGAACGGCCGGGTCACCCTCGCACCCATGCACGACACCGCCATGCCGAAGCTGGGCAAGCCCGCACCGCTGACGTCCTACCAGCGCGACGGCCGCCACATCAGCTTCTATGGCGACAATCATCCGGTCTACGCCGGAAACGTCGTCAAGGCGATGGCCAGCGCCAAGGACGGCTACCCCTATGTGGTGAAGCTCTTCGAGTCCGAACTGCACGCGCTCGATCCGAACCGCCAGCGCGAGCGCGACGCCGCGCTCGCCGAGTTGCAGGCGAAGCTCGACGACGAGCTGCTGGCCACGGTTGTGGAGGTAAAGCGCCTGACGCCGACCATCATCGACGTGGTCGTGCGCGCCAAGCGCGCCGCGCGCAAGTTCGCGCCGGGCCAGTTCTACCGCGTGCAGAATTTCGAGAGCTATGCCGATCGCATCGAGGGCACGGTGCTGGCCTCCGAGGGTCTCGCCCTCACCGGCGCCTGGGTGGACAAGGAGCGCGGACTCATCTCGCTCATCGCGCTGGAGATGGGCGCCTCGACGCGCATCTGCGCGCACCTCAAGCCCGGGGATCCGATCGTGGTGATGGGCGTCACCGGCACGCCGACGGACATCCCCTCCGGCCGTACCGCGATGCTCGTGGGTGGCGGGCTGGGCAACGCCGTGCTCTTCTCCATCGGCCGCGCGCTGCGCGCGGCGGGCAACAACGTGATCTATTTCGCCGGCTACAAGAACAGCCAGGACCTGTTCAAACGGGAGGACATCGAGGCGGCCGCCGACGTGGTGGTCTGGGCGGTCGACAAGAGCACCAACGCGATGGCGATCCCGCCGGGGCGTCCGCAGGACAAGACCCACGTCGGCAACATACTCGAAACCATCATCGCCTACGCAAAAGGGGAGCTCGGTGACACACCCATACACCTGGACGACGTCGATCACATGATTGTCATCGGGTCGGATCGCATGATGGCGGCGGTCAAGGAGGCGCGCCACGGCGTGCTCAAGCCTTACCTCAAGCAGAAGCACCACGCGATCGGCTCGATCAACTCGCCGATGCAATGCATGATGAAGGGCGTGTGCGCGCAATGCCTGTGCAAGCACGTCGACCCGAACACCGGCGAGGAGTTCTTCGTGTATTCCTGCAACAACCAGGATCAGGATCTGGACGCGGTCGATTTCCCCAACCTGAACGCGCGCCTGCGCCAGAACACCGTGCAGGAAAAGATCGCGGACCTGTGGCTGGACTACCTGATGGACAAGAAGTCCGCCTGGGAGATGGTGGCCGGAGACGATTGAACCCGTGAGCGAGAACCCGACTAACCCGAGTCGCACCCCGTCCGTCCTGGAACGAAACCTGGAGAAGGTCCTGTTTGCCAGCCGGTGGCTGCTCGCGCCGATCTATCTCGGCCTGAGCCTGGCCATCCTAGCCATCGCGATCAAGTTCTTCCAGGAGATCTTCCACCTGCTGCCGCACATCTTCGAGGTCAAGGAGGCGGACATGGTGCTCACCGTTCTCGGCCTCGTCGACCTGGCCCTGGTCGCGAGCCTGCTGGTGATGGTGATGCTGTCGAGCTACGAGAATTTCGTCTCGCAGATCGACATCGAGCAGGGCAAGGCCGGCCTGGACTGGCTGGGCAAGCTCGATTCCGGAACGCTGAAGATCAAGGTCGCGGCGTCCATCGTCGCCATCTCCTCCATCCACCTGCTGCGCGCGTTCATGAACGCGCAGCAGATCCCCAACGACAAGCTCATGTGGTACACGATCATGCACATGGCGTTCGTGCTCTCGGCGCTTCTGCTCGGGATACTGGACAAGGTCGTCTTCGGCAAGCGCCCGCACTGACATCCCGCAACCGCCGCCCGCCCGCCGACCACGGGCCGAATCAGCCCGCCGGGGACGGTGCCTGCGGGTCCCGTCACATGGCGACCCGATTGCGGGAAGTCGGCGCAGCCGGCACGCTACTCTGGCGTGCCGATCTGGCTTACCATTTGCTATCGAATCAGGGGGAACCTGGCGGCATTCTGCACGCGCCGGGGGCCTCTCCGCGGTCGGGCGCCCATCCTCTGCGCCGGAGCGCGAACTGCCGCGGAAGGCAATCGAATCACAAACAGGCATTGAGCGCGGTCACGACAACGCCCCGCCGGAGAACAGCAGCATGATGGAGCATATCGGCTTTATTCTTTTCTACCTGTTCGCCATCGTCGTGCTGATCCTGCATTTCAACGGCACACTGGAGGACTACAACATCGAGTGGCTGTTGTACGTCCTGGCGATCGCGGTCTTCCCCGCCGTCCTGTTCCTCTAGCCGCGCCCCCGGCCGCGGGCGAATCCGCGCGGAGCATCATTCGTCGTCCTTCAGCCATCGCGGGCGCATGTGCGCCACACAGGCACCGACCTCGCGCGCGAGGCCGCTCCTGCCGGTCGGTATCTCCAGGACCATCACGCCGGCCGTGGGCATGAGCTTCTCCTCCCGCGGCAGAGTCTCGGCGCGGGCAAGGTAGCCGGCGAGCCGTTCCAGGCCGGGGTTGTGCCCCACGAGCATCTGCACCGCAACCGCAGCCGGGTGGTCGGCAAGCACCGCCAACAGGTCATCGAGATCGGCGTCGTAGACGCGGGGATCCCACCGAACCGCCGCTTCGTCCAACCCCAGCACCCGGATCACCGATAGCGTCGTTTCCCGGGCGCGGACCGCCGGGGAGCTGACGATCTCCTGTGGAACGAATCGGTTCGCGCGCAGCCAGCGCGCCATGCGCGGCGCATCGCGCTCGCCGCGGCGATTCAGGGGCCGATCGAAATCCGCGACGGCGCCCGAGGCCCAGTCGGACTTGGCGTGGCGCATGACGACGAGCAGGCGGCTCACGGTGCGGCGGCGCGACGAGCGTCCGCGGGCTCCTACTTGACCTTCATCCCGGGCTCAGCGCCGCTGTCGGGACTCAGTATGAAGATGCCGGGTTTGTCGCCGGAGGCCGCCAGCACCATGCCCTCGGAGAGCCCGAACTTCATCTTGCGCGGCGCGAGATTGGCGACGATCACGGTCAGCCGTCCGACGAGCGCCGCCGGGTCGTAGGCGGACTTGATGCCGGCGAAGATCGTGCGCGTGCGGCCCTCGTCGAGATCCACCGTGATCTTCAGCAGCTTCTCGGCGCCTTCGACGTGCTCGGCGTTTACGATCCTGGCCACGCGCAGGTCGACCTTGCCGAAGTCCTCGATGGAGATGTGGTTTGCCTCGTTCGCGGCCTTCGCCTCGGCGCGCGTCTGATGCTCCGCATGCCGCTGCTGGGAGTGGCTGTCCCTCGCCGGCGCGAGTGTCTCCTTGTTCGCCTCCACCATCGCCGCCACGGCCTTCGGATCCATGCGCGTCATCAGGTGCTCGTACTCCCGGATGCGGTGACCGGCCGGCAGCCAGGCGATGGCGTCCGACCATAGCAGCGCAGGTACGCCCAGGAAGGATTCGACCGACGCCGCCAGTCTCGGCAATACCGGCTTCAGGTAGATGGTCAGTAACCGGAAGATGTTCAGGCCCTCGCTGCAGACGCGCAACAACTCGCCCTCCATCTCCGGCTTCCTTGCGAGCTCCCACGGTTTGACCCGGTCGATGAACTGATTGGCGTTGTCGGTATGCAGCATGATCTCGCGCAGTGCCCGGCCATAATCGCGCGCCTCGTAATGCCGTGCGATCGAGTCTGCCGCCGACTGCAGCGCGTCCAACATCGGGCTCGGAACCACGCCTGCGAGCCGGCCTTCGAAACGCTTGGTGATGAAGCCCGCGCAGCGCGAGGCGATGTTGATGTATTTGCCGATCAGATCGCTGTTGACGCGCGCGACGAAATCCCCGAGGTTGAGATCGACGTCCTCCATCGTGCCGTTGAGCTTGGCGGCGTAGTAGTATCGCAGGTACTCCGGATTACCGACGTGATCGAGGTAGCTGCGCGCGGTGATGAAGGTGCCGCGGGACTTCGACATCTTCTCGCCGTTCACCGTCAGAAAGCCGTGCGAGTTGACCCGGGTCGGGGTGCGATAGCCCGAGTGCTCGAGCATTGCCGGCCAGAACAGGGCATGGAAATAAAGGATGTCCTTGCCGATGAAATGGACCATCTCCGTGCCTGCCCGCGCCGCCCGCTCCTTGTCGACAAAATCCCCCACCTCGCCCGCCCGGCCGGTGCGCTCGAAGTAGTTGCGAAAGCTGCCGAAGTATCCGATCGGGGCGTCGAGCCAGACGTAGAAATACTTGCTGCCGCCGGTGTCGGGGATCTCGAAACCGAAATAGGGCGCGTCACGCGAGATGTCCCAGTCGTTCAGGCCGGCGGCGAACCATTCCTGCATCTTGTTGGCCGCCTCCTCCTGCAACGCGCCGGAGCGCGTCCACTCCTTGAGGAACGCCTCGCAATCGCCGAGCTTGAAAAAATAATGCTCGGACTCGCGGCGCACCGGAGCCGCACCGGACACGGAGGAGTACGGATTCTTCAGATCCGTGGGCGCGTAGGTCGCACCGCAGACTTCACAGGAATCTCCATACTGATCCTTGGCGCCGCATTTCGGGCACTCGCCCTTGATGTAGCGATCCGGCAGGAACATCGCCTTGACCGGATCGTAGAACTGCTCGACGCTGCGGGTCGCGATCAGGCTCGGCTCGCGGTCTCGCAGCTTGCGGTAGATGTCCTCGGCGTAGGCCCGCGTCTCCGGGGAATGCGTCTGGTGATAGTTGTCGAACTCCACCAGGAAGTCCGCGAAGTCGCGCTTGTGCTCCTCATAGACCCGTCCAATCAACTGCTCGGGCGTGATCCCCTCGCTGTCGGCGCGCAGCATGATCGGCGTGCCGTGGTTGTCGTCGGCGCAGACGTAATGCACCTCGTGGCCGCGCATCTTCTGGAAGCGCACCCAGATGTCCGTCTGGATGTACTCCACGAGGTGCCCCAGGTGGATGCTGCCGTTGGCATACGGCAGGGCGCTGGTGACCAGGATGCGGCGCTTGGACTCTGTCATGTGGCGAGCCTGATGGCGAAATGCCGCGTAAAGTAACCCATGGAACCGGCCCTGTCACGGCGCCCGCGCCGCCGCCGCGGCGCGCCGCAAGCCGCGCCGATTCGGTGTATCATTCCGGGCGCGCGGAGACCTCCCCGCTACTCGCAACCCGAACGATACACCATGTCTTCCCCGAACAAGGAAACCGTCGAGGCCGCACTGGCCCGGTATGTCGACCCCTATCTCGGCACCGATCTCGTCTCGGCCAAGGCTGTGCGCGCGATCGGGGTGGACGGCGCAAAGGTGAGCATCGACCTCGAACTGGGGTTTCCGAGCCGCGCCTACGCCGCCACCCTGACCGAGGCGCTGGCGCGCGTGCTCGAGGAGCAGGCCGGCGTCGCGGATCCCGCCATCCACATACGCTCGCTCATCACCGCTCACGCCGTCCAGAAGGGGGTCCAGGCGCTGCCGAACGTCAAGAACGTCATCGCCGTGGCCTCCGGCAAGGGCGGCGTCGGCAAGTCGACGGTCGCCGTCAACCTCGCGCTGGCGCTGCAGGCCGAAGGAGCGCAGGCCGGACTGCTGGACGCGGATATCTACGGCCCGAGCCAGCCGCGCATGCTGGGCGCCCACGGCAGGCCGGAGTCGACCGACGGCAAGAGCATGGAACCGAAGGTGAGCTACGGCGTGCAGTGCATCTCCATCGGCCACCTCGTGGACGAGGAGACGCCGATGATCTGGCGGGGCCCGATGGCCACCGGGGCCCTGGAGCAGATGCTGCGCGACACGCGCTGGCGGGACGTGGACTACCTGGTGATCGATCTCCCTCCCGGCACGGGCGACATCCAGCTCACGCTCTGCCAGAAGATTCCCGTGACCGGCGCCGTCATCGTCACCACGCCTCAGGATATCGCCCTGCTCGACGCCCGCAAGGCGCTAAAGATGTTCGAGAAGGTGCAGGTGCCGGTGCTCGGCATCGTCGAGAACATGAGCACGCACGTCTGCTCGAAGTGCGGTCACGAGGAGCATATCTTCGGCGAGGGCGGCGGCGCCAGCATGGCGCGGCAGTACAACGTCGACCTGCTGGGCACGCTGCCTCTGGACATCCGCATCCGCGAGGGCGTCGACAACGGCCGGCCCACGGTCGCGCTCGAGCCGCAGTCGAAGGTGGCGCTGGAGTTCCGCGACATCGCCCGACGGGTTGCGGCGAAGATCGCGCTGCGCGCACGCGACTATTCGGCCAAGTTTCCCAAGATCGTCATACAAAACACCTGACGGAGCGCATCGCCGACCCGACGAAGGGCAATCGCCCGCCTGGTTCGGCACGCCATCACCATGACCATCAAGTCGGACAAGTGGATACGCCGCATGGCGGCGCAGGGCATGATCGAGCCGTTCGAGCCGAACCAGGTGCGGCAGGTGAACGGCCATCGCATCGTCTCCTACGGGACCTCGAGCTACGGCTACGACATCCGCTGCTCGCCGGAATTCAAGATCTTCACCAACATCAACTCCACCATCGTCGACCCGAAGGCGTTCGACGAGAAATCCTTCGTCGACTTCCATGGCGAGGTCTGCATCATTCCTCCCAACTCCTTCGCGCTGGCGCGCACCGTGGAGTATTTCCGCATCCCGCGCAACGTGCTGACGATATGCCTGGGCAAGTCGACCTATGCCCGCTGCGGCATCATCGTCAACGTCACGCCGCTGGAGCCGGAGTGGGAGGGCCACGTGACGCTGGAGTTCTCCAACACGACTCCCCTGCCGGCGAAGATCTACGCGGGTGAGGGCTGCGCGCAGGTGATCTTCATCGAGTCCGATGAACCCTGCGAGACCTCATACCGGGATCGCGGCGGGAAATACCAGGGCCAGACCGGCGTCACGCTCCCGAAGACCTGAGACCCGGTCTGCTCGTCCCCGCGCGGCTGACGCGGCCCGCCGGGCGCAACGCCTCCACGGGCAGGTGAGATGCTTGCCGCGCGAGGCGGGAGGGGGCGCCCGACCGCGCCCGCGCGCCACCGGCGGCCGTGCGCTCTGCCGGCACTCACTTCTTGCGCAGTACGAAGATGAACCTGCCGTTCTCGCAGCACTCCTCCACGAGCTGGTGGCCGGTCTGCGCGCAGTACGCGGCAAAATCGATACTCGAGGCGGGGTCCGTGGCCACGACGCGGATCAGCTGCCCGCTGAGCATGGTGTTCAGCGCCTTCTTGGTCTTGAGGATGGGCAGTGGGCAGTTCAGTCCACTGGTATCCAGTTCCACGTCGACAGATTCCAGCATGTCCGCCATTGCACGCCTCAGCCGAGCTTCTTCCGCATGGGTGGTAGTATAAGTCCTGTCTCGCCCGTCGATTGCCGCCGAATGAATCAGCTCCCGATCTTCCTGCAAATCAGCGACCGCGACTGCCTGGTGGTCGGCGGCGGATCAGTGGCCGCGCGCAAGATAGAACTGCTGCTGCGTTATGGCGCCCGCGTCACGGTGGTCGCACCGCGGGTCTGCGAGCGCGTGGCCGCCTGGGCCGGCGAGGGTCGGCTGCGCCTGCTCAGTCGCGGCTTCGAGCCGGGCGACCTCGAGCCCTGCCATCTGGTCTATGCGGCCACCAGCGACGCCGCCGTCAACGCGCTCGTCTCCAGGCTCGCGCAGGCGCGGCGGCTTCCCGTGAACGTGGTCGACAACCCGGCCCTGTGCAGTTTCATCATGCCCTCGATCATCGACCGCGATCCGGTGCAGGTGGCGGTCTCGACCGGTGGGGCCTCGCCGGTGCTGGCCCGGCTGCTGCGCACGCGGCTGGAGACCTTGATCCCGGCCTCCTACGGACGCCTGGCGCAGTTGATGGCGCGCTTTCGGGCCGCCGCCCGCGCGCGGTTCCCGGAGAGCACGCAGCGCCGCCGATTCTGGGAGCAGGTGCTGCACGGCCCGGTGGCCGAGATGCTGTTCGCCGGCCAGGACCACGCCGCGGAACGGGCACTGGAGGCGGCATTGGAGAATGCCGATGAGCACCCGCCGGTCACCGGCGAGGTCTACCTCGTCGGCGGTGGCCCGGGGGATCCGGATCTGCTCACCTTCCGCGCCCTGCGCCTGATGCAGCAGGCCGACGTCGTCGTGTACGACCGGCTGGTCGCGGAGCCGGTGCTGGCGCTCACCCGCAAGGACGCCGAGCGGATCTATGTCGGCAAGGAGCGCAGCCAGCATACCGTGCCGCAGGAAGAGATAAACGCGCTGCTCGCGCGTCTGGCCCGGGAAGGCCACCGGGTGCTGCGCCTGAAGGGCGGAGACCCCTTCATCTTCGGCCGGGGCGGCGAGGAGATCGAAACACTCTCCGCCGAGGGCATCCCGTTCCAGGTCGTGCCCGGCATCACCGCCGCCGCCGGTTGCGCGAGCTATGCCGGCATACCGCTCACCCACCGCGACTTCGCGCACTCCTGCGTGTTCGTCACCGGACACCTCAAGGACGGCGGCATGGATCTGAACTGGCAGGCGCTGGTGCAGCCGCGCCAGACGATTGCCGTCTACATGGGGGTGCACGCTGTCGAGCCGCTGTGCGAGGGCCTCATCGCCCACGGCATGCCCCGGGACATGCCGGCCGCCCTGGTCGAGCGCGGCACGATGCCGCAACAGCGGGTGCTCGTCGGAACGCTCGGCACCATGCCAGATGTCGTGAAGGCCGGGCAGGTGCAACCCCCCAGCCTGCTCATCGTCGGCGAGGTCGTGCGGCTGCACGAGAAGCTCGCATGGTTCGCGTGACGAACCGGCGTCGTCGACGCGGCGCGGTTCATCCCGGGCCGGCGGCGCCGGCGTTCAGCCCGGTGCCCGGGACCGGCGCCGGTCCGCAAGCAGTACGACGAGCACGCCTGTCGTCAGGAAGAGATCGGCGAGGTTGAAGATGCCGGTACGCCACGGGCCGATACCCACGTTCAGGAAGTCGATGACGATGCCCGCGTTGACCACGCGATCCACGAGGTTGCCGACGCCACCCGCGATGACGAGTCCCAGTCCCGCGATCGCCGGCATCGACAGCCTTGGCGCGAACAGAAGATACGTGGCCACGAGCGTGAGCAGCGCCGCCGGTCCACCGATCAGCAGCCGCTGGCGGGTGGTCTCCTCCAGGTGCGCGCCGGCGCTCAGGAACGCGCCCCTGTTCTCGGCGTACTGCAGCCGGACGACGTCATGGAATACGGAGATCGGGGCTCGGGCGGCGAGATGCTCCCGCGCCAGCGCCTTGGTCACTTGGTCGCAGCCGACACCAGGCAGGGTGATCACGCCCAATAGCAGAAAGCGGATGAACGCGCTTCGAACCATGGCGGGATTTTCGCACGGGGCGGTGCCGCGCCGACACACGGGCCGCTGCAACCGGGCAGCTGCCGCGACACCTGACTTCCGGGGGGATAAAAGAGGGGCCGCTCCAAGCTTGTAGGGGGGAGGGAAAACTCGAGCGGCCCCGCGCACACAACTTGCAGCCGGCGTATCACCGGCGCCTGATTTCAAGCCTAAGTTATCCCTGCGGGGGTGGTTGTGACCGGACTCACACTACCTGCCTTATCTCCGGCGAAATCGCCCCGCAGTGACCGGCGTACGAAGATGCGCGCGGGGGGACACCGCTGTCGGCACGCAGTCAGCCCGGCGAGGCGGGCCAAAGCCACGCCGCGCCGCGCACGCCGCTGGCATCGCCGTAACGCGCCGGGACCACAGGCGTGCAGATGCGATCGGAGAAGGCGTACTTCGCGATCAGGCGCGGCAGGGTGTGATACAGGCGCCGCACGTTGGACAGACCGCCGCCCAGTACGATCACGTTCGGATCGATGACATTGACGACGCTCGCGAGGCTCTTCGCGAGCCGTTCCTCGTAGCGCCGCAGTGCCTGCTCCGCGAGCGTACTGCCCTGCTCGGCGGCGGCGACCACCTCGCGCGCCGTGAGCGTGGGCTGCGCGTTGGCGGCATGATCGCGCACGAGGCCGGGTCCGGAGCAGAACGTCTCGATGCAGCCGCGCTTTCCGCAATAGCACTGCGGCCCGGGGAGTTCCTGCGCGTTCGGCCAGGGCAGGGAATTGTGGCCCCATTCCCCGGCAATGGCGTTCGGACCGGTCAGCAGTCCGCCGCGCACCACCACGCCGCCGCCGACGCCGGTGCCGACGATGACACCGAAGACCACCTCGGCGCCCGCCCCGGCCCCGTCGGTCGCCTCCGAGAGGGCGAAGCAGTTGGCGTCGTTGGCGACGCGCACCTCGCGCCGCAGCGCCGCGGCGATGTCGCGATCGAACGGCTGGCCGTTCAGGCAGACCGAGTTGGAGTTCTTGACGAGGCCCGTGGCCGGGGAGATCACGCCCGGCGTTCCGATGCCTATCGTTCCGCGTCGCTGCAATTCGGACTCGGCCGCGTGCACCAGGGCGACGACGGCCTCGAGCACGGCGCGGTAGCCCTCGCGCGGGGTGTCCACACGGGTCCGCGTCAGGACCCGCCCGTCGTCTTCCAGCGCGATGAGCTCGATCTTGCTGCCGCCGAGGTCGACGCCGATCCGCATGGTCACAGGGCGAGGTCCGGCGCCGGCCGGCCCGGGGCGGCCACACCGTGCGGTGCGTGGATGTGCCGGATCGCCCGGAGGAATGCCAGGCAGGCGTCGCGATGCGGCGAGGGGCGCTCGTCAGTGAGGATGGTGAAGACCACGACGAGCTGCCCGACTGCCAGCGCGCCCTGCGTCAAGTAATGGTAATCCTCCGGCGCTGCCGTGGCGTCGTGCAGGTCATAGAGGAATCCCGGGCCTGCGGCGCCTTCCAGCGGCGCGACCGCGAGCCTCTGGTCGGTCGAGGACTTCAAGGCCTCCGCCCCGGCCTGCTCCACGCGAGTGCGCAGGGATTCCGCGCTGGTGATGTCCTGGTCCATGCCGTCATGCCAGTACACGGTCATCGACATGTCGAACTCCGAGCCCTCCAGCGGGTATACGCGAAAGGTGGGGGGGACGCGCCCGTCCTCGGTGTAGGCGTACTTGACCTGCCACTGCGCGGGCACCTGCAGCCGCAGCTCCCCGTGCCGGGGCACCGGGTAGTCCTCCGCCACCGCATCCTCGTTGGCGGCCGCGACGCCGCCGGCCGTGGCCAGGACCGCCGCCAGCATCCCGGCGCATACCCGAAGCCTGCCGGCGCAACCTCTCAGACGCATGGCATTGCCCTACCGCCGGGACGTGGTTGGCGGCACGGCCGGGCCTGCCCGCCCCGTCCGCCTGCGACGCGGGCCGGCATCTGCTAAACTGGCGGCCTTGCAGCGCACGACGATCGTGCCCGCTGCAGGCAATCGCGGTATTTCCAGGATCTCGTTCATGTCCGCATCCATATATCAGTCACCGCGCCGTCATAGTGTCGGCGTCAAGGTCGGCTCCGTCCTGGTCGGCGGCAATGCCCCGGTCGTCGTGCAATCGATGACCAACACGGATACGGCCGACGCGGTCGGCACCGCCAGGCAGATCCAGCAGCTCGCAGCGGCGGGTTCGGAGCTGGTGCGCATCACCGTGAACACCGAAGAGGCGGCGGACGCCGTGCCGCGGATTCGCGACCTGCTGGAGTCCGTCGGCTGTCGTGTGCCCATCATCGGCGACTTCCACTACAACGGCCATCTGCTTCTCACCAAGTACCCGGCCTGCGCCGAGGCGCTCGCCAAGTATCGCATCAATCCGGGCAATGTCGGTTTCGGCAAGAAAAAGGACCGACAGTTCGCCACCATGATCGAGCAGGCGATCAAGTACGACAAACCGGTGCGCATCGGCGTGAATTGGGGCAGCCTCGACCAGGAGCTCGTCGTACAGATGATGGACGACAACGCCAAGCTGCCCGAACCGAAGGATGCGGCCGACATCACGCGACTTGAGAGCCCTGGTCGTCTCCGCGCTGACGAGCGCCGCCAAGGCCGAAGAGATCGGTCTGCCGCGCGAGAAGATCATCCTTTCGTGCAAGGTCAGCGGCGTGCAGAGACGATCGCCGTATATCGAGATCCTGCGCAGCGCTACGATTACGCTTGCCTGGGCCTGACCGAGGCGGGCATGGGTTCGAAAAGGGCATCGTCGCCTCCACGGCGGCGCTTGCCGTGCTACAAGCGGGGATCAAAGGCGACACCATACGCATCTCGCTCACGCCGGAGCCAAACTGGCGATCGCGCGCGCAGGTGATCGTCGCCCAGGAGATACTGCAGACCATGGGGCTGCGCTCCTTCGTTCCGCTGGTCACCGCCTGCCCCGGCTGCGGCCGCACTACCAGCACGGTATTTCCAGGAACTGGCCAACAACATCAGGCTACATTGCGCAGCCAGATGCCCATCTGGCGCGAACGCTGTCGGGGTGGAGGACATGACGCTCGCCGTGATGGGTTGCGTGGTGAACGGCCCCGGCGAAAGCAAGCACGCCAGCATCGGCATTTCCCTGCCCGGCACCGGCGAGGCTCCGGCCGCGCCGGTTTTCATCGACGGACAGAAGGCCATGACCCTGCGGGGGGAGCGCATCGCCGAGGAGTTCCAGCAGATCGTCGATGACTACGTCGCGCAAGTTCCCGCGACGTCCGCAGACGACTGAGGCGGAGCCGCAGCGCGCGGTCGGCGCGGGCTGAGCGGCCGAGCGCCGGCCACTCGGCAGCGCATCCTGAGCCGATAAGACCGTGGAGTTCCCCTGCCGCCTTGAGCACGCCTAATCGCGAACTCACGAGACTGTTCTGGAACATTTGCCTGTTTCGCCGCGGCCCCCAGGACGTGCCGTCGACCGACGCGCTGACGGCGATACTATTGCTGCTCACCGCCGCGGTCGGCACGCTGATCGTGTACGTCAACTATCCGTTGGTGACGGCGCTGCGCGCCGGCGTGGTCGATTCCGTGTCCGTGTGGGTTACGACGGCGGCGCTGCTCGCGCTGTTCCGTCATCCCCGGCGGATCCGCCAGACGTTCTGTGCCATCGCCGGCAGCGGTCTGGTCATCAGCCTGTTCGCTCTTCCGCTCATCTACTGGGGCAACCTGGCGGGAGAGACCAACCCGGATGCGATCGCACCCAGCCTGCTGCTCACGCTGCTGATATTCTGGAACATATCGATCAACGCGCACGTCTATCGCCACGCCCTCGCGGGTCGGACCGCCTCGGCGGCTTGGCAGCCGCCCTGGTCATATTCGCCTTCAACCAGTTCCTCGGATCGCTGCTCCTGCCCTCGCCGCAGGGTTGAGGACCCCGCCTCGCGACGCGATCATGCGCATACACATCCTCGGAATCTGCGGAACGTTCATGGGTGGCATCGCCCTGCTCGCGCGCGAGCTCGGACACCGGGTGAGCGGATCCGGACGCGAACGTCTATCCGCCGATGGCTGCCCTGCTCGCCGCCAACGGCATCACCCTCATGGAGGGTTACGACCCGGAACACCTCCGCACCGTCCCGGACGTGATCGTGGTCGGCAACGCCATCTCGCGCGGCAATCCCGCCGTCGAGCACGTGCTCAATCGCGGCATGCGGTACACCTCCGGCCCGCAATGGCTCGCGGAGAATCTGTTGCAGGATCGGTGGGTCATGGCGGTCGCCGGCACGCACGGCAGAACCACCCCACGAGCCAGCATGCTCGCCTGGCTGCTGGAGCACGCCGGCCTCCGTCCCGGCTTTCCTGATCGGCGGGGTCGCCGAGAATTTCGGCACCTCCGCCCGGCTGGGTGAGGCGCCGTTCTTCGTCGTGGAGGCCGACGAATACGACACGGCGTTCTTCGACAAGCGCTCCAAATTCCTGCACTACCGGCCGCGCACCGCCATCCTGAACAATCTGGAATACGACCACGCCGATATCTTTCCCGACCTGGCGGCGATACAGATGCAGTTCCACCACCTCGTCCGAACCATCCCGGGCGAGGGGCTCATCATAAGCCCGGCTCGCGACGCCGCAGCAGACGACTGGTGCGCGGCTGCTGGACCCCGCGCGCGACTGGGCGGGGGCGGGGACTGGCAGGCCAGAGCGCTGGCGCCGGACTACTCGCGTTTCCAGGTGCTGTTCGAAGGACGCGACCTGGGAACGGTGCAGTGGGAGACGGTCGGTCATCACAACGCGCGAACGCGCTGGCGGCAATCGCCGCGGCGCGGCACGCGGGCGTGGAACCCGCCGCGTCGATCGACGCCCTGCGCGGCTTCAAGAGCGTCAAGCGCCGGATGGAGATGATCGCCGAGATCGACGGCGTCACCGTCTACGACGATTTCGCCCACCATCCCACTGCCGTGGGGTCACGCTGGCGGCGCTTTGCGCGCGCGTCGGAACCGGCGCACGCATCATCGCGGTCCTCGAACCGCGCTCCAACACCATGAAGCTCGGGGTGCACAGGCAGGTGCTGGCGCATGCGCTCGCCGCCGCTGACGCGGCGCTGCTGCAGCCCGGAGTCTCCCGGCTGGGACCTCGCCGAGCGACCCGCGCGCTGGGCGGGAAGCGTCAGGTCTGCGCCAGCGTCAGGAGATCATCACCGCCCTGGTTGCGATGGCTCGCGCGGCGATCACATCATCATGAGCAACGGCGGATTCGGTGGCATCTACCAGCGGCTGCCGGCGGCTGCGAGGCCGCCACGCCGGCGATTAAAGCCCGGAGCTACAGGCGGCCGATAAGCTGAGCGAAGACCAGCGCAATGCAATTGCCCAGCGAGGACACCGTTATGTCGGCCCGACCCAAGATCTCCCAGGACCCCATGTATCAGCTCCTGCGCGACGAGAATGTCCAGGAATTCAATGCGCGCCGCAGCAAAGGCACGAATCCGGACATGCGCGGTGTGGACCTGCACGGGCTGGACCTGCGCAGCATGAACGTCGACGGTCTCGACTTCACGGATGCGTGCTTCCGCAGCGCCGACCTGCGGGGACTGGACTTCCGGAACTCGAAGCTGGAAGGCGTGAGCCTTGCAGCCGCCAACATCTCGGGCTGCTATTTTCCGAAGGAACTGTCGCCGACGGAGATCCTGCTCTCGGTGACCCACGGCATCCGCATGCGCTACGGGACGAGGTGACGGCCGGCAGCGCCGTCAGATCAGCGCCGTATCTGCGGGCTCATCGATCACCGGATTCTCGGTGCGCCGACAGTTCTCGATCTCCACCCGGCAGGTCTGGCCGACTGAGATAGCCGCTACGCGGTGTCATCTTCACGCCCACCCCGGCGCAGGTTCCGGTGGCGATGATGTCGCCGACTATCCAGCGTGAAGGCGGTCGACAGCACCTCGATCTGTTCCCAGATCGTGAAGAGCATGAAACGCGTGTTGGAGTGCTGGCGCTGTTCGCCGTCGACGAGGGTCCTGAACTCCAGATCGTGCGGGTCGCCGACTTCATCGGGAGTGACGATCCAAGGGCCGATCGGACCGTGCGTGTCGAAGGACTTGCCGAGCGTGAAGGTCTCCGATCTCGCCTGCCAGTCGCGTACGGTGACGTCGTTGCAGACCAGGTAGCCGGCGACGACTTCGCGTGCGCGATCGCGGGGCACGTGCCGGCAGCGACGGCCGATGACCACGCCGAGTTCCCCCTCGTAATCGAGCTTGTTGGAGACCCGCGGCATGTGTATGGGATCGTGAGGACCGGCGATGCAGGTCGACTGCTTATTGAAGAACTTTGGGAACTCCGGCTTCGCCATCTGCGTCTCGCTGATGTGCTCGGCATAGTTCAGCGCAATGGCGAGATACTTGGGAGGGGGAGCGATGGATGGGCGCCTCGAGCCGGACTTCGCTCATTGCCAGCGACGGCGCCGCGCTGTCGTCGGCCAGCTCGCGCAGGCCGCATGCCGTCCGCGCCGAGCTGCAGCAGGAAAGCATGTCCTGCGGCATGCCCGCGGCGGCCGCGTCGATCATGCGGCCGTCGGCCACGACGCCGGTGCGGAGTCTGGCCGCGATGCAGGGAAAGGTTACGGAAGTTTCATGACGGTATCGCCTCGGAGCTTTCTTGTTGTCGGTGTCGGCAATTACGCCAGATGCTTCGCCGCGCTGCAATCGCCGCGTTCCGGCATCGGGGCTCGTGGCCGCAAAGGCGCGCCGCGACACTCGGCCGCCGCAAAATAACTGACCGGGAATGCTAGAATTCGGGACCAACGGACAGAGATGACGCGGTAATTATGCAGATTAATTCCTGGAGGCCGTGGTCGAGGCCCTGCGGTGGTTCGATCCATTCAGGCACATGGAGACCTCCGACATGCTGGTCATGGCCACCAAGGGAACCATCGAGCGAGCGGCGCCACAGCAGACCCTGTTCTCCGTTGGCGAGAAGGACCCGTGGATGTACTGCCTGATGGAAGGCACGGTCGAGCTCACCGGCCGCGACGGCCGCAAGTCGACGATAGTCATACACACCCCGCACGCGATACGGCCCTTGTCGCCGCTGCGGCCGCGTCTTCATTCCGCCAAGGCGGTGACGCCCATCGCATTCGTCCGCCTTGACATCTCCGGTCTGCTCGACGTGCAGAAGCTGCTGTCGCAGGCCGAGTACGGCGTCTACGAACTTCCATTCGACAATTCCGGCCTCTCCGAGCAGTTGCAGATACACGAGCTTTCGATGATGGGCGAGGGCCTCCACCTGCCCAGCCTTCCGGAAGTGGCACTGCGCGCGCAGCAGCTCATTGACCAGGACGATGCCGACCTCAAGGACATCGCCAAGGTCGTCACGCGCGATCCGGCACTCACCGCCAAGCTGCTGAAGGCCGCCAACAGCGCCATGTATCGCAGCACCTCCCCTGCGCAGACCTGCGAGCAGGCCATCACCCGCATCGGCACCAAGACAGCGAGGCAGCTCATCACGGCATTCGCGGTGCGCGGCCTGTTCGAGTCCGATGCGCCGGAACTGAAGCGACATCTGCGCGCGAGCTGGGAGAAGGCCAACGAGGTCGCCGCGATCAGCTACGTGCTGGCGCGCCTGACCAGGACCTTCAATCCCGAGGAGGCACTGTTGGCCGGACTGCTGCACGATATCGGCGTGCTGCCGATCTTCGGCTACGTCGCCAAGCACCCCGCCCTGCTGAACGACGATGGCCAGCTGCTCGAGCAGCTGCTGGCGGCGCTACGCGTCCGTGCCGGCATCAGCATCGTGCGCGAATGGAAACTGCCGGACTACTTCGAGGCGGTCGTGCGCGACGCCAACGACTGGTGGCGGGACCCCGCGCCGCAGCCGGACCTCGCGGACCTGGTGGTCGTCGCCAAGGTGCACAGTTACATCGGCAAGGCCAGCAAGCCGCCGCAGGTCCCGGCGTTACCGAAGCTGCCCGCCTTCAAGAAGCTGGCGGGAGACGCGGCCAACCCCCGGCTGAGCGCGCAAATCCTGGAAGAGGCGGCCGCCCAGATCGCCGAGGTGAAGGTCATCATGGGCTCGGCCTAGGCGCGCCGCGGCAGCAGGCGACACACGCCCGGCACAGCCCGCACCCGCGCCATGGGAACCCTCTCGGCCTCAGCGATCCTCCTCACCGGTTGCTCCTCGGGCATCGGTTATGCCGCCGCGCAAGGGCTGCGGGATCGCGGCTACCGCGTCTTCGCCACGGCCCGTCGTCTCGAGGATGTGCAGGCGCTGGCCGGCGAGGGCTTCGAGGCGCTGCAGCTCGATCTGACCTCGAGCGCATCGATCGACGCGGCCGTCGGGGAGGTGCTCGCGCGCACCGGCGGCGAGCTCTACGCACTGTTCAACAATGCCGGTTATGGTCAGCCGGGCGCGTTGGAGGATCTGAGCCGCGACGCGCTGCGCGAACAGTTCGAGACCAATCTGTTCGGATTGCATGAGCTGACCTGTCGCGTACTGCCGGTGATGCGCCGTCGCGGCCACGGCCGCATCGTTCACAACAGTTCTCTGCTCGGCTACGTGGCTTTGCGTTACCGCGGCGCCTACAACGCCTCGAAGTTCGCCCTCGAGGGCCTGACCGACACCCTGCGGCTGGAGCTCGCAGGCACGGGCGTCCATGTCTGCCTCATCGAGCCGGGCCCGATTGAGAGCCGTTTCAGGCAGAACGCCCTGCAGGCCTTCCTGCGCCACAACACCGTCGCCGGCAGCATTCATGCGGCGGCGTATCGGGCGATGATCGCGCGACTGGCCAAGGCCGGACCGGCGGCACCTTTCACACTGCCCGCCGCGTCCATCATGAAGCCGCTGCTGCACGCCCTGGAGTCGCCACGGCCACGAGCGCGCTACCGCCTCACCGTGCCAGCCCACGCCTTCTGGGTATTGAAGCGTCTGCTGCCGACCGCGCTCCTGGATCGCTTGCTGGCGGGTGTTTCCGGCAGGGAAAATCGCCCGCCCAGGGGGATTTGAACCGCGACGCGTTCTGTGCGATTTTAGGCGACATCTCAGCGTCGCCTACGCAAAAAATGTCAATAAAAACGATAATATGGGTTGCCATCGCGGCAACCGGCGTGTTGCCGGCCGCCGGTATTGCAGCCGACGAGCCACGCCAGATCAACTGGGGCCTGTGCCCGGTGGAGACCGGGATGGAGGCCAAGCCGTCGGCAGAGGGGCTCGATCCGGGCTTCGCCGCGCTGGAGGGCGACGACGCGACGCTGATCGAGCACGGCGTTTCCACGTTTGCCGGCAACGTCGAGCTGGTGCGCGACGACAGCGCCCTGCGCTCCGATCGGCTCACCTACGATGAGCCCAACGACGTCGTTGATGCGTTGGGCAATACACGTCTGTGGAGCGGCTCCATGTTCTGGCATGGGGAGCACGCGAACCTCGACATGGCCGAGGATCAGGCAAAGCTCGAGCGCGGGTACTATCGCCTGACCGATACGCGCGGGCGCGGCGAGGCCGCACTGATCGAGCACGACATGCAACGCGACGTATCGAAACTGAAAGAGGTCTCGTACACGACCTGCCCGGACGCCGACGGCCAGCCGAGCTGGAAGCTTTCCGCCGGCAGGCTGTTCCTGGATCACGACAAGGAATGGGGCAGCGCACGCAACGTCGTGCTTCGGGTCAAGGGCGTTCCGGTGCTGTACACGCCCTATATCAGCTTCCCCCTGTCCGACAAGCGCAAGACCGGCCTGCTGCCGCCAACCCTCGGAAGCTCGCGCGATTCCGGGGCCGACATCACGACGCCCTTCTACTGGAACATCGCCCCCAATTACGACGCCACCCTGTTCCCGCGTTATCTCGGCGATCGCGGCCTCATGCTCGGTGCCGAAGGCCGATACCTGCTGCCCGAGTTCGAAGGTCTGATCGCCGGCAATATCCTTCCGAGCGACAACGTGCTCGATGACCAGGATCGATGGCTGGTGCAGTTCCGGCACAACCAGAGCTTTGACGCCGATCGCGGCCGGCTGGTCGTCGATTTCAACAACGTCTCCGACAAGCAGTACCTGGAGGACTTCGGCAACAGCCTGAGCGTCACCAGCACGCGCTTCCTCAATCGCTATGCGCTCGTCACCTACGGTCGGGACTGGTGGCAGGTTCGCGCCCGCGTCAACAGCTATCAGAGCGTGGACCGGACCCTGCCCGGCTCGAGCCGGCCCTACGACTATCTGCCGCAGATTTACTATTACACGTCGTTTGCGCGACCCCTGCCGCACGTCAACTTTCAAATCCATGGCGAGACGACCTATTTCGACCGCACCGACAGCGTCACCGGCGGGCGGTTCAATCTGCGGCCGTTCGTCTCCTTCCCCTTCGAGACGGCCGGCAGCTTCTTCACGCCGCGCATTGCGCTGGATCAGACCTGGTACGCGCTGGACGGCAACGAGTTCGGCAATGACTCGCTGACCCGCACGGTGCCGAACTTTTCGATCGACAGCGGGCTGTTCCTGGAACGAAGCCTAACGCTGTGGTCAGACTCCTTCATCCACACGATCGAGCCGCGCGTCTATTACCTCTATCGTCCGGACGTCGGGCAGGATGACATCCCCGTCTTCGATTCGAGCGATTACGATTTTTCCTTCGGGCAACTCTTCCGCGACAACCGGTACAGCAGCATCGATCGGCTCGGCGATCAGAACTCCCTGACCCTGGCGCTGACCTCGCGGCTCTTGAACTCCGACAACGGCCGCGAACGCCTCCGCGCCAGCGTCGGCCAGATCTACTACTTCGAGGATCGCGACGTCGTGCTTCCGGACGAGACCGCCTTCACCGATCCCGTCTCCGAGCTGGTCGCAGAGGCCTGGGCACAGGTGACGCCCGCGTGGTCCGTGGGCGGCGCCGTGCAATGGGATCCGAACGAGGATCTCACGCAGCGCAGCGCCCTTCGCCTGCGCTACCGGCCCGGCCAGAACAAGCTGTTCAACTTCGACTACCGCTTCCGGCGCCCGGCCAACGTCGAGCAGACCGACCTCTCGTTCCGCTGGCCGCTGAACCCGAACTTGGCGGTTCTGGGACGCTGGAACTACTCCGTGCCCGATGGTGAAACTTTGGAGGTGTTCGGAGGTCTCGAGTACGAGGCGTGCTGCTGGGGCGTGCGGCTGGTGGGCAGGCGTTACATCAGCACCTCCGAAGGCGAGTATGACAATGCGGTCTTCCTGCAGGTGGAGCTGAAGGGCCTGGGCGGGCTCGGACGTGGCACCTCGTCCTATCTGAAGAAAAACATCCCCGGCTACACTAACGAGTTTTGAAGTGGACTCGCGCTGCGCGGGTGCGGGCCGACGATCAGGCGGTCTCGCCGGGATCAGCGACGCCGCGACCAACCCAGAGGAATCCTGAACAATGCGGTATCGAAACCAACCACTCGTCACATCCCACGCCATGCGGGCCGGCATCGCCATGCTCGCCATGACTCTCGGCCTCGCCAGCGGGGTTCGCGTGGCCGCCGAGCCGATTGACCGCATCGTCGCCATTGTCGACGACGACGTCGTGATGCAGAGCGAATTCGATCGATTCAAGGAGCGGATCCTCCAGCAGATGGGCCAGCGCGGCGGGCAGATGCCACCGGAGGACATCGTCAACCGGCAGGTACTCGAACGGCTGGTCATGGCCAAGATACAGCTGCAGTACGCCAAGCGCGCCGGGGTGACCGTCGACGACGATACCCTGAACAAGGCGGTGACCAGCGTCGCGGCCCAGAACAAGCTGTCGCTGGAACAGTTCCGCGAGGTGCTCGCCAAGGAAGGATACGATTACGCACAATACCGCGAGGACATACGCAACGAGATCACGCTCGCGCGTCTGAAGCAGCGCGAAGTGGACAATCGGGTCACCGTCAGTGATCGCGAGATCGACTCCTATCTTCAGAATCCGCGCAATCAGGGCACGGCCGGCGACACCGAGTACCGCATCTCACACATACTCATCGCCACGCCCGAGGGCGCCACGCCGGATGAGATAGCCACGGCGCAGCGCGAGGCCGACGAGGTGCTGGAAAGGATCCGCGGCGGCGCCGACTTCGCCGAGCTGGCGGCCGAACACTCCGACAGTCAGCAGGCGCTGGAAGGCGGCGACGTGGGCTGGCGCAAGGCCGGCGAGGTGCCCTCGGTCATGGCCGATGCCATGCGGACCATGAAGGCGGGAGAGGTGAGCGAGGTCATGCGCGGCCCGAGCGGCTTCCACATCATCAAGCTCACCGACGTGCGCACCAAGGACAACCACCTGGTCACGCAGACGCACGCGCGCCATATCCTCATCAAGACCGGCGAGGCGGTGTCGCAGGATGACGCCAGAGGCAAGCTCGAGCAGTTGAAGGTGCGCCTGGACGGCGGCGATGACTTCGCGACGCTGGCCCGGTCACACTCCGAGGATCGCGGCAGCGCGGCCAACGGGGGCGATCTGGGCTGGGTCAATCCCGGCGAGATGGATCCGGACTTCGAGAGCGCCATGATCGCCCTGGAACCCAACCAGATCAGCGAGCCGTTCCAGACCCAGTTCGGCTGGCACATCGTCCAGGTTCTGGAACGGCGCGAGCACGACGACAGTGCGGAGGCGCAGCGCGCCAAGGCGCGCGAGGCCATCAGGCAGCGCAAGACCGAAGAGGAATTGCAGGCCTGGATGCGCCGCCTGCGTGACGAGGCCTACGTCGAATACCGGATGCCCGGCGTCGCCGTCACGCGTGTGGAGGAACCCGAGCAATCGGACGCCGCTGCGGCGTTGCCCGAGACGACGGAGGAATCCGCGGCGGAGGTCCCGCCGGCGTCTCCCGACGCACAGGAGGAGCCCGCCGCGGAGGCTGCCGGTGCCGATGGCGAGGAAGAGTCGCCCTACGTGGTTGGCGACCCTGGCGCGCCGTAGCCCTCGCTTCCATCCCCCATGAGTGGCGCCGCCTCTTTGCGCATAGCCGTCACTGCGGGGGAGCCAGCCGGCATAGGTCCGGACCTTCTCGTGGAGCTCGCGCAGGCCGATCGCGATCTCCAACTGGTTGCCGTCGCCGATCCCCAGGTCCTCGCGGAACGCGCCCATGCCCTGGGGCGGCCGCTGCACATGCAGCCGTTCTCCGAGGCCGCCGCCGCATCCACCCGCGCATGCGAGCTCACGGTGCTCGAGGTCAAGGCCCCGGCGCCGGTGGTCCCTGGAACCGTGGCGGTGGCCAATGCGCGGCACGTGCTCGCCATGCTCGATGCGGGGTGCGACGGTTGCCTCCAGGGCAGGTTCGCGGCCATGGTGACCGCTCCCCTGCACAAGGGGGTCATCAACGAGGCCGGCGTGGCCTTCACGGGCCACACGGAATACCTCGCACAGCGATGCGGCGTCCGCCTGCCGGTGATGATGCTCGTGGCGCCGGGTCTCAAGGTGGCGCTCGCCACCACCCACCTGCCGCTCGCCAAGGTCGCTGCCGCGATCACCGGCCCCCTGCTGGAGGAGGTCATCACCATCCTCGAGCGCGAGCTCCGCAGCCGCTTTCACTGCGAACGGCCGCGCATAACGGTGTGCGGACTCAATCCGCATGCGGGCGAAGGCGGCCACCTGGGGCGCGAGGAGATCGACGTCATCGGGCCGGTCGTGGAGGCGCTGCGCGCGCGAGGTATGCGGCTGCGTGGGCCGGTGTCGGCGGACACCGCTTTCAATCCGGAGAGCCGGGCCGCAACGGACGCCTATCTCGCCATGTTTCACGACCAGGGGTTGCCGGTCCTGAAGGCGCTCGGCTTCGGCGAGGCGGTGAATGTCACCCTCGGACTGCCGATCATCCGTACCTCCGTAGACCATGGCACGGCGCTGGAGCTGGCCGGAACCGGGCGCGCGGAGGCCGGAAGCCTGGCCGCGGCCGTGGATATGGCGGGGGCGATGGCGGCCGGTTCGACCTTGCATCCTGGCCGCCAGCGCTGACGCGATGGCCGCCCCCCTGCCGCCGCCACGCAAGCGCTACGGCCAGCACTTCCTGCACGACCCGGCGATCATCGCCCGCATCGTGGCGGCGATAGACCCGCGGCCCGGCCGGCGACTCGTGGAGATAGGCCCGGGCCGCGGCGCCCTCACCGCTCCGCTGCTGAAGGCGGCCGGTGAAATGGACGTCGTGGAGATCGACAGAGACCTGGCGGCCGCGCTTCCCGCCCGGCTGGACGCGACACCGCCGCGGCTACGGATCCACTGTCGGGACGTGCTCGACTTCCGGCTCGAGGAGCTGGGCCCTGCGCCCTCGGGCTACGACGTAGTGGGCAACCTTCCCTACAACATCTCCACCCCACTCATATTTCACCTGCTGCAACAGGCCCCCCTGATCCGAACCATGGTGTTCATGCTCCAGAAGGAGGTCGCCGACCGGATCGCCTCTCCGCCCGGAAGCAAACAATATGGACGCCTGTCGGTGATGGTTCAGTATCACTGCCTCGTCGATCGGCTGTTCAGCATCGGGCCCGGCGCCTTTACGCCGCCGCCCAAGGTGGAGTCCACGGTCATCCGGCTGACGCCCCGGCAGCGTGCGGCCGGCGAGCGGGCCCAGGACGGAGAGGCATTCGCGACGCTCGTGGCGCGGGCTTTTTCGACCCGGCGCAAGACATTGCGCAACGCCCTGCGGGATTTCTGCAACGCCGAGGCGATCCGCGGGGCGGGCATCGACCCGGGCGCCCGCGCCGAGACGCTGTCGGTGGCGGATTTCGTGCGCCTGTCAAACGCGATTGCGGCCGCACGCTGGCGAGTTATGTGACAAACTTGGCATCTGCCTCATTATCCTGTCCTAACCGATTGAACATACTGCCCCGCAAAAGTTACTCACACTGCGTGTGGATAACTCTGTGCGTTACCGTTCAAAAATAGTCTGCAGCCTTCGGAATTGTGTCGCCTTCGTTACCTTGGCTAAATTTTGACCATTTTATTACATTTTTATTTTCAATTAGTTACACCAACTTCTCTGGATTTCAGCGGGGCCAATAGCGCCTCACGGCATCGATTCCGGGCTATGGTCCCGTACTGTGCATAACACGGGCGGCGGCGCCATTTTCCACTTGACTTCGCGGCGAATATTCCGGACCCCTGGACCCTCGCCGTTACACTGTGCCGGAGCGCAATAAGTCGATGACCGGCCCGGTATCCGGCCGGATCCCGCGCCAGATCCGGAACGATTCGGCCGCTTGTTCGACGAGCATTCCCAGGCCGTCCGCGCACCGTGCCACACCGCGGGCGGCCGCCCAGCGCAGGAAGGCCGTAGGCTCACGCGCGTACATCAGGTCATAACACCAGCCCGCGGCTTTGATCACCCCATCCGGCAACGGCGGAACCTCGCCGCGCAGGCTTGCGGAGGTGGCGTTGATGATGGCATCGAAGCGCTGCCCATCCAGCGCCTGGAAGCCGCAGCCGCTCACCGGGAAGAGTGCACCGAACTCCGCGGCGAGCGCCATGGCCCTCTCGGGCGTGCGGTTGGCGATCACGAGTCGCTGCGGCGCGGCCTCGATGAGCGCCGGAATGATCCCCCGGGCTGCCCCGCCGGCGCCCAGCACGAGCAGGTCGGCGCTGCGCAGCCCCAGGCCGCGATTTACGGTGATGTCGCGCACCAGGCCGGCGCCGTCCGTGTTGTCACCGACGATTGCGCCGCCCTCGCCGAACCAGAGCGTGTTGACGGCGCCGGAGATCTGCGCGCGCGGCTGCCGCTCGGCGCACAGGCGCCAGGCCTCCTGTTTGAACGGCAGGGTGACGTTCGCGCCGCGGCCGCCAAGCTCCCGGAATCTGCGGACGGCCTGCGGGAACTCGCGCTCCGGGACGAGGACGGCGGAGTAATGGATGTTCTGATGGGTCTGGCGCGCGAATTCGGCGTGGATGCGCGGCGACTTGCTGTGCGCGACCGGGTTGCCGAACACGCAATAGTTGTCGGATCCGGCGACGAGCGCGAACTCAACGCTCACGGCCTCCTCGCGCGCGGCCATCGCTGCCGCAATCGAATCACGCCGCGCCGGCGCCGCGCAGGCCGTCTTTCAGCACGGAGACCTTGAAACCGCGCTCGCTGAGCAGGAAGGCCGCGGCCGAGCTGCGCCGGCCGGTATCGCAGCACACGATATATGCGCCCTTCGGGTCGAGGGATTCGGCCTTCAGCCGCAGCATGAACAACGGGATGTTGATACTGCCTTCGATCCCGTCGTTCGCGTACTCGCTCTCCAGCCTGACGTCCAGCCATTTGGCGCCCTTGGCGATCTGTTCCTCGGCCTGCTTGCGCGAGACCCACGACAGCATGGGTTCCTTGAGCAGCGAATTGAAATCCGACTTGGACAGGCGCATCAGATTCCCGTCGCTCACCATCGTGACCGTGGCGTTGCGCTTGGATTCCGACAGCAGCGCCTCCTCGCCGAAGGCGTCGCCTTCGTCGAGCTGCGCGAGCACGAGCTCCGACCCGGCCTTGGAGGGGCGGGTAACCTTCGCCTTGCCGCTCTTGATGATGTAGTAATAATCTCCCTCGTCACCCTGTTTGATGACCACGTCGCCCGCGGCGACCGGTACCTCCTGCATCTGCATGAACATGGCCTGGATGTTGGCCGGCGGTATCTGCAGGAAGGCGCGCGACTGCAGGATGCGGGTCATCCAGTCCACGTGCGTGTCGGCCTCGTCCTGCTTCTTGGGCTGGATCTCCGTCACCTCGATCCCCGAGAGCTGGTCCCAGGTCAAGAACACGTCCAGGAGATCGCTGTCAATGCGCACGATCCTGCAGGCCGTGCGGGCGGTCGCCGTGTGTTGTCGCGGCTGATGATTGGCCAGGGGATGGCGGGCGTTGGGCGTGCCGCCCACCACGCTCATCGGCTTGCCCTGGTCGGAGGTGACCTGAACCTCGCCCTCGATGATGTAGGCATTCTTGCGGTCGACCTCGCCCTGGCGAAAGATCGTCTTGCCGGCCGGGACCTCCTCGACGTAAGTCTTGCCCGCCAGTTCGTGAAAACTCTCCTGGTTCAGCGCGCTGACGGGGATGAGCATCCGCAGGACCGCCTTGTCGACGAGCTGCCTCTGATCGGCCATTTACTTGTTATCTCTGCAGTCGATGTTCGTGTGAGCAGTGGGCGCGGGCAGACTGAGGGCGCAGGCACGAAAACTTGCAGGCATTTTATCTTGTCGGGCCGCGGCTTGAATAGCAGCGCGCGCCGACCACATCACGGCCCGCGCAATCCCACCGCCCCCGAAATTCCCGGAAATCCCGCTGAACTCCTCTCGCACGAGGCCGCGAGCACGCGCTGGTATGCGGGATATCGGCTGCCGGGCCGAGGATCGGCGAGCCGCGGCGATGCGCCGGGACCGGACCACAGCCGCCGCCCATGCCCGGGCGGCGCGGAAAAGGCCGGTCAGATTATGTAGCCGCGCTCCCCATGGTCGGCAAGATCCAGCCCTCGGTCTCGCCTCCGCGCCCACGCGCAGGGGAGTGAGCATACCGACAAGCTTGAGCAGCAACCAGGTCACCACGGCGCACCATGCCACCGTCGCCGCCGCGCCGGTGAGCTGCGTCAACACCTGTTGGCCCACGGTAACGCCGTCGGCGAGACCCACCCCGCCGAGACGCGCATCCGCGAATATGCCGACGGCGATGGTGCCGATGATCCCGCCCACGCCGTGCACGGGAAAGACGTCGAGGGAGTCGTCGATCTTGGCGACCCGTTTGACGAACTGGGTCGCGAAGTAACAGACGACGCCGGCGACCAGTCCGATGAGTATGGCGCCCTGCGGCCCGACGAATCCCGAGGCCGGCGTGATGGTGCCCAGCCCCGCGACCATGCCCGTGACGATGCCCAGCACCGAGGGCTTGCCATAGCGATAGGTCTCCACCGCCATCCATGAAAGGGCGCCCGCCGCCGCCGAGACATGGGTGACGAGCACCGCCATTCCGGCGCTGCCGTTGGCCGCGAGCGCACTGCCGCCATTGAAGCCGAACCAGCCCACCCAGAGCATCCCCGCGCCGATCACGGTCAGCGTCATGTTGTGAGGCGGCATGGCGGTCGTCGGGAAACCGCGCCGAGGGCCGAGCACCAGCGCCGCCACGATGGCCGCGACGCCGGCGTTGATGTGCACCACGGTGCCGCCGGCGAAATCGAGAATGCCCATCTGCTGCAGCCAGCCGCCACCCCAAACCCAGTGGCACACCGGCACGTACACCGCGATGAGCCACAATGCGCTGAACAGCAGCATGGCCGGGAACCGCATCCGCTCCGCGTATCCGCCGACCACCAGCGCCGGAGTGATGATCGCGAAGGTCATCTGGAACATCAGGAATACCGACTCGGGAACCGACGGTGCGGCGGGCGCGGTTGATGCCGGCGTGACACCCGTCAGGAATATCTTGCCGCTGCCGAGGTAAGCGTTGTGCCCGGCGCCGTCGCCGAACGCCCACCCGTATGCGAAGGCCACCCAGATGAGGCTCGCCACGCAAGTGATTGCGTAACACTGCATCAACACCGACAGCACGTTCTTGCTGCGCACCAGGCCGCCGTAGAACAGCGCCAGGCCGGGCAGCGTCATGAACAGGACCAGGCCGGTGGCGACCAGCAGCCAGGCCGTATTGCCGGTGTCGACCGTGCCCGCCTGCGCCATGGCGGCAATCGGAAAAACCGATGCCGGCAGCACCGCGATCAAGGCCGCGCCGCGGACGAGCTTGTCCATATGCCCCCCAAAGACTGTACTGCCTGTTGTTTTTTTCGGCCGAAGCCGGACCTACAACGCCTCGTTGCCGGTCTCGCCGGTACGGATGCGGATGACCTGCTCGAGGTCCACGACGAAGATCTTCCCGTCTCCTATCGATCCGGTGTTGGCCGCGCTGCGGATGACCTCCAGCACGTCCTCCAGGCGATCGTCGGCGACTGCGATCTCGAGTTTGACCTTGGGGAGAAAGTCCACGACGTACTCGGCGCCACGGTAGAGTTCCGTGTGGCCGCGCTGGCGGCCGAAACCCTTCACCTCCGTCGCAGTCATGCCCTGCACGCCCAGCTCCGAGAGGGCCTCGCGCACGTCATCGAGCTTGAAGGGCTTGATTATCGCCGTGACCAGTTTCATCTCCAATCCTCCGCCACCCGCGCATGCACGCGTTTCTTATTTCACCGGACGACAGCGGGGCCGGCATAGCCCCCCGGGGCGCTATTGTGCACGAACCGGGCGGTTCAGGCCACGCGTTCAGGTCTTGGGCTCGTTCCGGGCGCGGTATCGCGCCTCCTCCCAGCGCACGCGGGCCCACTTGTAGGCGTCCAGGACGGAGATGGCGTATACGAACAGGCCGCCGGCATGGCGGCCGATCATGGAGACCTCCTGAGGGTTCGTCAGGTGATATGTCACCCACCCGCCGAGTATCATGAAGAACACGAATACCAGGCCCCGCTGCGGCTGTCCGTTCAGAACCTGACCGGCGCCCGGCAGCAGCAGCGCCACCAGCGTGATCAGCAGGGGGTGCCGAGGGGACTTAGTATCGGCCATTGAGTCGCATGGGTCTCGCGTGGGTCAGGTGCCGTCGACGAGGCTGGGCGCCGTGAGGCGCCCAGATCGTCGCTGATCGCCAGGGCGGCATCAAGTATCCTGCGGACCTCGTGCGACTGCGCGCGGCTGAGCTCGAAACTGACGCTGCGGAACACGGCGTAGTGAGCCCGCTGTCCCTGCGCGAGCTGATACACCAGGCGCACGCCGCGCGGTGTGATCAGCAATTCCTTGGCGCGGGAGTCATCGAATATGCCCAGGTGCCTTCCGACCACGGATAGCGGCGGCATCTCGCCGGCGCTGTCGGTACGCAGCAGGGCATGTGCGGGCCACCCCGCCGGCGTATCGACGGTCACCGGCAATGACCAGATCGGCGAATAGAACTCGACGTTCTCGGGCCGCGCCAGCAGGTCGAGAACGCCCCGGTATGGAATGTCGGCCCGCACGGTCGCGCGCAGCCACAGTTGCGGCAGCTTGCGGAAGGCGATGTGGTCGGCGATCGCCTCCAGGGTGACGCGGCAGCCGCCATAGTCGCCCTCCAGACGCGGGAAATCGATCTCGTCCTGATACAACCGCGCACCGCCCAGGAGCGAAAGGCATTCGTCCCACAGCTTGCCGCGCTCACGGCCGATCCGCTGTCGATGACGGCGCTGCGCGTTCCAGTACAGCACCCCGATGAGCAGCGCGGCGATCGACAACAGCAGCGATTGCAGCTCCATGGTCATGCCTTCTCCCGCGCGTGATATGCCGTTCGACCCGATGCGCCGGTGCGCGCCGCCGTCAGCGCACGACGGTCACCGGACAAACGGCCTCCCGGACGACCTGCTCGGCGATGGAGCCGAGCAGCACCCGCGTGAGGCCAGTGCGTCCCCGCGAGCCGACGACGATGTGGTCGCAGCCGTGGTCGGCGGCGTACTTGACGATGTTCCCGGCGATGTCGCGACCGTGAAGGACGACGTACTGCACATCACTCAGGCCCGCCTGCTTCGCCTTCGCCGAGGCGGCCTCCAGCGGTTGATGTACCTGCCGGTCGGCGGCGGTCGCGATCTCCGAGTCCCAGGCCCTGGGCTCGGAGGCCATCTCGGCCTCCGAGACGGTGTTCACGGTCGCGAAAACCACGCCGCAACCGTATGTCCTCGCCGCGTCGATCGCGTAATCGACGGCCTTGTCGGCCGAATGCGAGCCGTCCGTGGCGCAGAGCACCCGCTTCGATTTGGTGATCATAATCTGTTCCCCCGAGTTCGTTTCGTCAGAGACCCTGTGGCCGCGGCCATGGCATCGTGAACTGGTCGCCGCGACGCACGAACTTGTACCGATGCCAGGCGAACCAGAACGAGGCAATGATGAAGAACACCAGGATCGATATCAGGTAGTCCGCGTAGCCGAGGAAGGTCGCGAAGTAGACGGCGATGCACAGTATGAAGAGCACGATGGCAGGCAGCGGATGGAATGGATGAACGTACCCGCGCTTGATCGTGCCCAGCGGCCAGAGCTTGCGGAACCGCCACACGTTGAACGACATGAACGTGTAGCCGAGCAGGCCGGCAAGGATCGAGAAGGTGATCACGCCGTCGAGCGGCAGCTTGTACGCCGCGACCACGGCGATCGGGATGAGGAACACGATCGAGCGGAACGGCGTGCGGTAGCGCGGATGCACGGCGCCGAACCACTGCGGCATGTAGCGATCGCGGCCCATCGAGAACCATGCCCGCGAGGCGTCGTTGATGCAGCCGTTGGCCGAGGCCAGCGTCGAGAACAGCGTGCCGACGAACAGGAACGCCTGCAACGGCTTGTTGCCGAAGATGGTCGCGGCGTCGTACAGCGGCGTATACGCCTGGCCGAGGTACTCCCAGGGTATGAGTCCCGTGCCGACGTACCAGGTCAGCGACGCCGCGATGATGAGGGTGACTATGCCGGTGATCGTCCCGAGCGGGATTGAGCGGCCGGCGGATCGGCACTCCTCGGCCGCCTGGCAGGTGCCCTCGATGCCGAGGTAATACCACATGCCGAACTGCAGCGCGGCGATGACGCCGATCCAGCCGTAGGGCAGGCCGGTTAGAAACTCCTTGTGCGTCACCGCGACACCCGGCAGCCACGGCGAGACGGTAATGAAGAGCACGATAATCGCCAGGAACGCGATGGCGGTGATGATGAAGTTGAAGGTCAGCGTCATGAACACGCCGCGGTAGTTCAGCCACGCCAGGAACGCGATGACCAGCAGCGTGAACGGGCGTGAATCGAGGTTCTCGTGCCCGAGCTGCCCCGCGACCGTCTTCATCAGATCGCCGGCGACGAAGGCGTTGGCCGCCTCCAGCATCGTGTAGGCCATCACCAGGTAGAGCGCGACGTTGAAGGCCATCAAAGGCCCGATGATGTGCTTGGCCTGGGCATATTGGCCGCCGGCGGCCGCGACGGTCGAAGTCACCTCCGAATCGATCATCGCCACACAGGTGTACAGCAGGCCGATCACCCAGCAGGCGATGAGCGCGGCGAGTGCGCCGCCCTTGCCGACCGAGAAGTTCCAGCCCATGTACTCGCCGACGAGCACGATGCCCACGCCCAGCCCCCAGATGTGCGCGGGGCCCAGCACCTTGAGCAGATTGATGCGTTCGCCGGCCTTGGGGCCCGCGCCAGCAGTGGTGGTAGTCATTTCCTCTCTCCCGTCGCGGTGACTTGTTCAAGCAACTCGTCGGCGCCCTCGCGCGAGCTCAGCAGCAGCGCCTCGTCGTATTCCGCGCCGACCCGTATCATGTCGGCGATCATCCACAGCACGAGCACCCCGGAGATCCCCCAGGCTGCATATTCCGCGATATTCCAGATGTCCATTGCCGTTCTCCCAGATGGTTTTCTGTCGAATGTCCGGGCGCATCAGCCCTGGTTCTTGTCGCCAAACCGCTCGGCGATCACGTCGCGGAACTCCCTTGCGGAGACCGAAAGCATGAACCAGAAATAGAAGGCGATCAGCGCAGCCACGAACAGCAGCTTGATGACGTCGATGGTGTAATCGAACTTGTTGTCTATGATCTCCTTGGCCGCGGCGGGATCCTTGCCGAGCTTCTCCCATGCCGACTGCATGGTCGGATTCTGTCCGAGTTGCTCCCAGGTAACCTCGGTCGCCACCTCTTCGGCTGCCGCCGTCTCCTCGGCGGCCGGCTCGTGGCTCGCGCGCCATTCCGCGATCCAGGCCGGCACCATGAGGGCGAAAAACACCAGCACCAGCATCAACAGGGAATCGACGATCATCCCAGGCACGCCCTGCCTGGGTGGTTGATATACTTGTCTTGCCATGGATGTTTACCTCCGCCAGTACCGATTTCTCTAGTTGCGTTCAGTCTCTCATCGCCTCATGCCACGCCCAGGCAGCGGCGCGGATCAATTCACTTCCGCTGCTGCTCGTCGAGGTGCCGTATGTCGATGCCGTAGATCCATTCCTTATCGTGCCCGTAGTGGGTGATCATCGCGATCAGTGACGCGGTGTTGTACCCGACGATGAGTACCGCGGAGATAATGAGCGCGAGGGAGACGCCCGGATCTTCGACCAGGTGACGCACCCCGAAGTAGACGACGCCGACGGCGAGCCATAGCGCGACGATGAAGCCGATCGCCCACAGGCGATCGCCCGCGTACATTTTTTCGATGCGTTGCTTCATTGAATCAGACATGTCGATTCCTCCACCACGGGCATGCGTGTGTGCCCGCCTAGGTCTTGTGTGATCGGCGGAGAAACCTCCGCCCGGGCCGGTCCGATCCCAACCTCTCTGCAGGTCAGGATCGTCCCTGCGTAGCGGTCAAAGCATCATATTGTGCAACTGCGATTGTCAAGTCTCAGTTAACTTTTATTCTCCACAGGAAACTTGTGCGGCGCGACAAAAACCCGCGCAGCGCCGTACCGCGGTTTCTTGGTATTCACTTTTTGTTCCCATTGATAAACGCCGATACTTGGCACACAATATATTTTGATAGGCCGCTCCCGGCTGGGGGGCGATTGCCTGGGGGTAGATTCGACGACAGTGTCGGCGCGCGCCCTGCATGGGCGGCGCCGCCACAGCGTGAAGGGCGCCCGCCGGCGCCGACGCCGGGCGCGACACGAGATCAATATTGAATACTGGACGGGAGAGGAGCGATGACACCGAGTGAGGCGAAGAAGTTTCTAAAGGACAACAAGGTAAAGTTCATCCTTGCGCAGTTCGTCGACATGCATGGATCTGCGAAGACCAAGGCTGTGCCGGCCTCGCATCTCGACGACGTCCTGACCGATGGCGCCGGTTTCGCCGGTTTCGCGATCTGGGGAATGGGCATGGGTCCGCATGGCCCGGACTACATGGCCAAGGGCGACCTCTCCACGCTCTCGCTCATCCCGTGGATGCCGGGGTATGCACGCCTGGTCTGCGTCGGGCACGTGCACGGCAAGCCCTACGCCTACGATTCCCGCCACATCCTGATGAAGCAGATCGATCGGCTTCGGGACCGCGGCTGGACCATGTACACCGGCGTCGAACCGGAGTTCATGCTTCTGCGCCGCAACGAAGACGGTAGCGTCTGTCCGTTTGACAACAGCGATTCGCTCGAAAAGCCGTGCTACGACTACAAGGGCCTCTCGCGCAGCGCGGTTTTCCTCGAACGGCTTTTCGATTCCCTTACCGCAGTGGGCATGGATCCCTATCAGATCGATCATGAGGACGGCAATGCCCAGTTCGAGATCAACTACACCTACAGCGAGTGCCTGACGAGCGCGGATCAGTACATCTATTTCAAGATGGCGGCCAGCGAGATCGCACACCAGCTCGGCATGGTTTGCACATTCATGCCGAAGCCGTTTGCCAATCGCACCGGCACCGGTACGCACTTCCACATCTCGATCGGTGACAAGAAGACGAAGAATATCTTCCACGATCCCAAGGACAAGCGCGGGCTGGGGCTTTCGCAGACGGCCTATTATTTCCTCGGGGGTCTTCTGCAGCACGCGCGCGGCCTCACCGCCGTGCTGGCGCCCACGATCAACTCGTACAAGCGGTTGGTGGTGGGACGGGCGCTTTCCGGATCAACCTGGGCGCCGGCCTATATCTCCTACGGCGACAACAATCGGACCTGCATGGCGCGCATTCCCTACGGTCGCATCGAGCTGCGCCTTGCCGACGGTTCGTCCAACCCCTACCTCGCGACCGCGTTGATCATCGCGGCGGGGTTGGATGGCGTGGAGCGCAAGCTCGATCCGGGCGACCCCGTCAACGAGAACATCTACGAGTTCACGCCACAGGAACTGAAGAAGCGCAAGATCAAGGTGCTGCCGCAGAACCTCAACGATGCGCTCGATGAGCTCGAAGAGGACAGCGTGCTGTGCAGCGCGCTCGGCAACGACGTCGCGCAGGAGTTCATCCGGCTCAAGCGAATGGAGTGGGTCGAGTACCAGCGCCACGTCTCACAGTGGGAAATCGATCGCTACCTGGAGTTCTTCTAATGTGCGGAATTATCGGATTACTGGTAAAGAGGCCGGACTTGCGCAGTCAGTTGGGCGATTGGATGGTGCCCATCCTCATCGGCATGACGGAACGCGGACCGGATTCCGCGGGTCTCGCCGCCTTCACCGACCGCGCCAAGGGCGACAGCCTGAAATACAGCCTGTATGCGGATGACCCTGATTTCGACTGGAAGAGGCTCGAATCCGGCTTCAAGAAGCACCTGGGCTCCAAGATCAAGCTCAGCGTGCAGGACAATCATGCGCTGCTGGCGACGCATCTGGAGCCCGCGGAGGTGCGCACCTGGTTGCACGAGCAGTTTCCCGGCGTGCACGTACTGTCGGTCGGCAAGGTCATGGAGGTCTACAAGGACATAGGCACGCCCACGGAGATCGCCGAGAAGTACGACTTCCAGGACCTCGAGGGCTCGCACGTGGTCGCGCATACTCGCATGGCGACCGAGTCGGCGGTGACGCCGGATCGCGCCCATCCGTTCACGGCCGGCAGGGACTTCTGCCTGGTGCACAACGGCACGGTGTCGAATCCCAATAGCATTCGCCGCATGCTGGAGCCGCGCGGGATCCACTTCGACACCGACAACGACACCGAGGCGGTCTGCCGCTTCCTCGAGTGGCGCATGCGCGAGGGCGACAGTCTTGAAAAGGCGCTGCAGCACGGTTTTGCAGAGCTCGACGGGTTCTACACCCTGCTGATGGGCACCAAGGACAAGCTCGCGCTCGTTCGCGACTCCTTTGCCTGCAAGCCGGCCGTCGTCGCCGAGACGGACGACTATGTCGCCATCGCCTCGGAGTTCCACGCCCTGGCGCACCTGCCTAACGTCAACAAGGCTCGAATCTTCGAGCCCCAGCCGGAGCAGATTTACGTATGGAACGCATAGACCTCGCGAAGACCTCGCTGCGGGAGCTGAACCAGTTTCTGCACCACGAGGTCAGGAAAAAGAAGATCAAGCACGTCGAGATCGTCAACCCGGACGGCGCCCACAGCATCGCCGCCGGCGTCGACGCGCCGGTGAAGATCGACGTACACGGCCATACCGGCTACTACTGCGCGGGCATGAACAAGCAGGCGGAGGTGACCGTGCACGGCAATGCCGGCCCGGGCGTGGCGGAGAACATGATGTCGGGCCTCGTGCACGTGAAAGGCTTCGCGTCGGTTTCCGCCGGCGCCTCGGGGCATGGCGGCACGCTCGTCATCGACGGCGACGCCTCGCTGCGCTGTGGGATATCCATGAAGGGCATAGACATCGTCGTCGGCGGCAACGTCGGCAACTTCTCCGCGTTCATGGCGCAGGCCGGCACCCTGGTGGTCTGCGGCGACGCCGGCGACCATCTGGGTGACTCCCTGTACGAGGCCGTCATCTACGTGCGCGGCAAGGTGAGGTCATTCGGTGCCGACGCGCGCGAGGAACCCATGACCAAGGCCGATGAGAAGAAGCTCGCCGAGCTTCTGGACAAGGCCGGCCTGAATTACAAGCCGAAGGAGTTCAAGCGTATCGCCTCGGCCAAGTCGCTCTACAACTGGAACGCCGACGCGGACCAGGAATACTGAACTCGCAGAGGACACACAACGTGAGCCATCGACGCATACAAAAGGAAGAGAGCCACACCTTCGATCGGACGGTCATCGATTACATACAGCGTGCTGCTGCGACCGGCCTTTACGAGATTCGCGGATTGGGCACCAAGCGCAAGGTGCCCCATTTCGACGACCTGGTCTTTCTCGCCGGATCGATAACCCGCTACCCGCTGGAGGGTTACCGCGAGAAGTGCACGACCAAGACCGTGCTCGGCACCCGCTACGCGAAAAAGCCGATCGAGCTCGATATCCCGATCACCATCGCGGGAATGAGCTTCGGTTCGCTGTCCGCCAACGTGAAGGAGGCCCTTGGCCGTGCCGCGACGGAATGCGGGACGTCCACCACCACGGGCGACGGCGGCATGACGCCGGAGGAACGGCAGTCGTCGAAGACGCTCGTGTACCAGTGCCTGCCATCACGCTACGGCTTCAATCCCGACGACCTGCGCAAGGCCAACGCGATCGAGGTCGTCGTCGGCCAGGGCGCCAAACCGGGCGGCGGCGGCATGCTGCTCGGTCAGAAGGTCAACAAGCGCGTCGCCGGCATGCGCACGCTGCCCGAGGGCGTGGATCAGCGATCCGCCTGCCGCCATCCGGACTGGACCGGGCCGGACGATCTCACGATCAAGATCAAGGAACTGCGCGAGATCACGGACTGGGAGGTCCCCATCTACGTCAAGGTCGGCGCCACGCGCACCTTCCACGACGTGAAGCTCTGCGTGCACGCGGGCGCCGACGTCGTCGTCGTGGACGGCATGCAGGGCGGCACCGCCGCCACCCAGACCGTGTTCATCGAGCACATAGGCATCCCCACGCTGGCCGCGGTCCGCCAGGCGGTCGATGCGCTGGAGGACATGAACATGAAGGGCAAGGTCCAGCTCATCGTCTCCGGCGGCATACGCACCGGCGCCGATGCAGCCAAGGCGCTGGCGATGGGCGCGGATGCTGTCTCCATCGGCCAGGGCATCCTCTTCGCGCTCGGGTGCAACAACGAAACCTATCTGCAGCGCGGCGAGCATCATTCGGCAATCGCCGAGTACGAGGCCCTGGGCACCGCCCCCGGATTCTGCCACCACTGCCACACCGGCCTCTGCCCGGTCGGGATCACGACGCAGGATGACATGCTGGAGCAGCGTCTCACCCCCGAGGCCGGCGCCAAGCACGTGAAGAACTACCTGAAGACCATGAACATGGAGCTCACCACGATCGCGCGGGCCTGCGGCAAGTCGGACGTGCACCACCTCGAGCGCGAGGATCTGGTCGCGCTGACCGTGGAGGCTGCCGCCATGGGGCGCATCCCGCTGGCCGGCACGCGCTGGATCCCCGGGCACAGCGGCTGACGAACCGGCGACTCGACGGAGACCTGGCGGCGATGCGCAGGGAAAAGCGTGCGGCCAAACCGAAGGAAAAGGGCGTCGCAAAGGTGGATGAGCGGTCGCTGGACGCGTTTCTCGGCCGCGCGATACACGAACTGCGGCGCCTCGATCATCTGACCATTGCCGAGGTCGCGCAGCAGGCCAGCATCAGCCGCGGCATGCTGTCCAAGATCGAGAATGGTCAGGTCTCCTGCAGCCTCGAGACCCTCAACAAGATTGCCGGCGCGCTGGGCGTTTCCCTCTCGCACCTGTTCCGGTACTACAACGTGCCGGCGGGCAACGCACAGCACGTCAGGAGTGGGACCGGCATGGAGGTCGTGCGCCGCGGCACCAAGCGCGGCCATACCTATCATCTGCTCGCCTACGATCAGGGCCCGCAAAAGCTCTTCGAACCGTTCCTCGTGACCATGGACGACGCGAGCGAGGTCTATCCCGCCTTCGAACACCCCGGCACGGAGTTCATCTACGTGCTGAAGGGCAAGATCCAATACCGCCACGGCTCCGAGCTGTACCTGCTCAATCCCGGCGATTCCCTCAGTTTCAGGGGTGAGGTTCCGCACGGCCCCGAGAAGCTCATCAAGACGCCGATCATGCTGCTGTCGATCATCATGTACGGCGAACAACCGGCCTGAGTCCAGCGTCGCGCCCGGGCCGTGCCCGGGATTGCGCCACAAAAAAGCGGGCGCCCTGGGGCGCCCGCAAGGTGGCTGGAGACTTCAGGAGGATTCACATGTGATAGGCCGGCTCGCCGTGCTCGGCGACGTCGAGGCCCTCGCGCTCGACATCCTCGGGCACACGCAGTCCGACCACCATCTTGACGATGAGCAGCGCAACGGCCGCCACCACGGCGGACCAGATGATCGCCACGACAACGGCGGTGAGCTGGGTCATGAACTGGCCGGAGATGCTGAACTCGCCGGCGGCGTTCGCCACGTAGTCGTACCAGCTCTGGCCGCCCAGGGACGGGGCCCCGAAGATGCCGGTGCCCAGCGCGCCGACGATGCCGCCGACGGCGTGCACGCCGAACACGTCCAGGGAGTCATCGTAGCGGAGCATGGCCTTGACCTTGGCGACGAAAACGTAGCAGACGGGCGAGACCACCAGGCCCAGAACGATCGCGCCGACCGGACCGACGAATCCGCATGCCGGGGTGATTGCCACCAGGCCGGCGATGGCGCCCGACGCGACGCCCAACATGCTGGGTTTGCCGCGGAATATCCATTCCACGAACATCCAGGAGATGGCTGCCATCGCCGTCGCCACGAAGGTGTTGATGAAGGCCAGCGCCGCCAGACCGGTGGACTCCAGATTGGAGCCGACGTTGAACCCGAACCAGCCGCACCACAGCAGCGAGGCGCCGATCATGGTCATCGTCATGCTGTGCGGCATGAACGCCTCGCGCCCGTAGCCGATGCGGCGGCCAAGGATGATCGCGGCCACCAGGCCGGCAATGCCGGCATTGATGTGCACCACCGTGCCGCCGGCGAAGTCCATCGCGCCCTTCTGGAACAGCCAGCCCGCCGTGGCGGTCGCCGCCTCGGCGGCCGCGGCATCGGTGTAGGCGTCCGGACCGGCCCAGTACCACACCATGTGAGCCATCGGCAGGTACGAGAAGGTGAACCACAACACCATGAACAGCAACACCGCGGAGAACTTCATGCGCTCGGCGAAGGCGCCGATGATGAGACACGGCGTGATGCCCGCGAAGGTTGCCTGGAAGGCGACGTAGATGTATTCGGGAATGTAGACGCCCTTGCTCCAGGTCGCGGCCGCGGAGCTTGTGTCGATGCCATTCAGGAACATCTTGCCGAGGCCGCCGAAGAATGCGTTGCCCTCGGTGAAGGCGACGCTGTAGCCGTACACCACCCAGAGCACGACCAGCAGCGAGAAGGTGGCGAAGATTTGCATCAGGACCGACAGCATGTTCTTGGCGCGCACCATGCCGCCGTAGAACAGCGCCAGACCGGGAACGGTCATCATGATCACGAGCACGGTGGCGGTGATCATCCACGCGGTGTCGCCCTTGTCCATCGCCGGCGCGGGAGCCGCTTCTGCCGGCGCGGCTGCCACCTCCGCGGCAGGTTCCGGGGCGGCGACGTCTTGCGCGAGGGCGGTGCCGCCCACGCCCAAGGCGAGTACGAATAACACGTAACGAATGAAGGATTTCATGAGATTCTCCAGGGTTCGATGATTCAAGACGGTTATCAGAGCGCTGCGGCGCCCGTCTCGCCCGTGCGTATGCGGATGACCTGCTCGACGTCGAAGACGAATATCTTCCCGTCGCCAATCTTGCCGGTCTTGGTGGCGTTGATGATGGCCTCGATGACACCGTCGAGCTGGCTGTCCTGTATGGCCACCTCGAGCTTCACCTTCGGCAGGAAATCCACGACGTACTCGGCTCCGCGGTAGAGCTCGGTGTGTCCCTTCTGACGGCCGAACCCCTTCACTTCGGTAACCGTGATGCCCTGAACCCCTACGCCCGATAACGCCTCGCGGACGTCATCGAGCTTGAAGGGCTTGATGATTGCTGTGACTAATTTCATTGCCTGGCTCCTCTCTTGTTTTGACGCCGATGAACGCGAGCGGTCGTTGCCTTCCCTGCTGCCGCGCTGCCGCCGCCCGCGAGCTGATCGACGCGTAAAGCCACCCTACTCCTGCATGCCGCCCCGCCTCTTTATGTGTCGCCCGGAGAGGCTTCAAAGGGTGCACACATCGCTATCAGCATGTGTCATGCCAAGGGAAGAAAGTCCATTGCATCAATGTGTTAATGTCTTTTCGGCGAGCCCGGCTCCCACTCGACGCACCAGCACAGTGCTGACATGTTGATGAGGCACCGTGTTGGTGCGCGCCCTCGGCGGTATTGACGGCAACCGGGGCATGCCGGAGAGTTGCAGCCAGAATCACTCAAGGCCGAGTAGCCGTGACCGAAAGTCTCCGACTGGACAACCTGATCGAGCGTATCGCGGGACTGATGCCCCGGATGAGCGGTCCTGCCGCCACCGAACTGCGCAAGAACCTGCGGGCCATGCTGACCAACGCCCTGGCGAGCATGGATCTGGTCACGCGCGAGGAATTCGACGTGCAGACCGCGGTGCTCGCTCGCACGCGCGCCCGGCTCGAGGAACTGGAGAAGCAGGTCGCCGCCCTCGAACAGGCGCTCAGCCGACCGCCCGCCCCGCCGGGCGGCTAGAACCGCGAGACGGCGCTCAGGGATGAGTATCGCAACCGTACAGAGCAGGACACAGCAGGGTATCGACGCGCCGCCGGTCAGCGTCGAAGTGCATTTGTCCAACGGCCTGCCCAGCCTGTCCATCGTGGGCCTGCCCGAAACCGCAGTAAGGGAGAGCAAGGACCGGGTTCGCAGCGCGCTGATGAACAGCCGCTTCGAGTTTCCGTATCAGCGCCTCACCATCAATCTCGCCCCCGCCGACCTGCCCAAGCACAGCGGCCGTTTCGATCTGCCGATTGCGCTGGGAATACTGGCGGCGTCGGGCCAGATCCGCGGCGAACGGCTGGCGGAGTGCGAGTTCATCGGCGAGCTCGCGCTCACCGGCGAACTGCGCCCGGTCCCGGGCGTGCTTCCCATCAGCATCGCCGCCGCGAGGACACGGCGCGCACTGATCGTTCCCATGCCCAACGCCGCGGAAGCCGCCCTGGTGCGCGGTCTGGAGGTGCTTCCGGCCAATCACCTGCTCGATGTCTGCGCGCATCTGAACGGCGAGCAGCCGCTGACGCCGTTCCGTGCACGGCCCGATGAAGCCGCCGCTGACGGTGACGCCTTGGATCTCTGCGACATACGCGGGCAGGCGCATGCCAAGCGGGCCCTCGAGGTGGCCGCCGCCGGCGCCCATAACATGCTCATGATTGGCCCGCCGGGAACGGGAAAAACGATGCTGGCCATGCGCCTGCCGGGGCTGTTGCCGCCGATGTCCGACGCCGAGGCCGTCGAGTCGGCGGCCGTGGCCTCCGTCAGCCATTGCGGCTTCGACACGCGCAGATGGCGGCAGCGGCCCTTTCGTCAACCACATCACACCGCCTCGGCGGTGGCGCTGGTCGGAGGCGGCAGCGACCCGCGGCCCGGGGAGATCTCCCTGGCGCACCACGGCGTGCTGTTTCTGGACGAGTTGCCGGAGTTCGAACGGCACGTGCTCGAGGTACTCCGGGAGCCGCTGGAGAGCGGCCGCATCACGATTTCACGCGCCGCGCGCCAGGCCAGTTTTCCCGCGCGTGTGCAACTCATCGCAGCGATGAATCCCTGCCCCTGCGGCTATCTGGGCGACGCGCGCGGGCGATGCCGTTGCACGCCCGGTGAGGTCGCGCGCTACCGCTCGCGCATCTCCGGCCCCCTGCTCGATCGCATCGACATCCAGATCGAGGTGCCGGGCATCGATCACGCCCAGCTGTTCGCCCGACCACCGTCCGGTGAAGGCAGCGCCACCGCGCGTGCGCGCGTGGAAGCCGCGCGGATGCGACAGATCGAAAGAATCGGCAAGACCAATGCTTGCATGACCAACAAGGAAGTGGAGCGCCTGTGCGCGCTCGGGCAGAGCGAGCGGGCCCTGCTCAACACCGCCGTGGACCGCCTCGGTTTGTCGGCGCGTTCGGTCCACCGGGTGCTGAAGGTGGCCCGCACCGTCGCCGATCTGGCCGAGGAGGATCGTATCCTCGCCTCCCACCTTGCCGAGGCGATCTCGTATCGGCACGTCGACACGCAATCCGCCTGAGACCACGACGGCGCCGATCTGCGGCGGGGGCGCGCCGGCATGACTTGCTGCAAGGCACAAACACAGACGGTATACTTGCGCCCGGCCCGGTGCAGGCGGTGTGAGCGAACTGCAGTCGCGCGCGGCGGCCTCCAACCTGTTCCACGCGGGGTATATCCGTTCAACGATGGCCATCAAGGAAATCATCATTCGCGGCATCACGGCCGACGGCAGAAAATTCCGGCCAAGCGACTGGTCCGAGCGACTCTACTATGCCGTCGCGAACTACGGCCCGAACCGCCAGGTGACGTTCAATCCGCTCGTGAAGATCAAGGTCAAGGGCGATCTGAAGTGCGTGGTCGTGAATCGGCGTCTGCAGGACGAGGATCCGATGATCTTCGACTTCCTGATCGGCTTCGCTCGTGACAACGACCTGGTGATGGTCGACCAGGATGACAACCCGGTGACCGAGGCCGGCCTCTGACGGGCGGATTTCACCGGAAACCGCGCCCGGCCCGTGCGGACCCCACCAACGCCAGTGGCTACGTTCAGTCGCCCTCGGGCCAGTTCTTGATGTAGGACTTCAGCAGTCTGTTCTGGAACGTCGACTCGGTCAGCGACGCCTTGATGATGTCTCCCATGGACAGCATGCCCACCAGACGTCCGCCGTCGATCACCGGCAGGTGACGGATGCGGCGTTCGGTCATCAGCGCCATGACCTGATCCAGCGTGTCGTTGAGCCTGCCCAGGATCACATCGCGGCTCATCACGTCGCCGACGGCGACGTCTTCCCACTGCGCGCCCAGCTTCGCCAGATTGCGCAGCAGATCGCGCTCCGTCATGATGCCGGCAATCTCGCCGTTGGCGTCGAGGACGACCAGCGATCCCACGCGCAGCACCAGCATGTCGCGCAGCACGCCCTTCAGCGGCGTGTGCGCGGGAACCGTGTGGACCTTGTCGCCCTTGGTCTTCAGGATGGTGCTTATTTTCATTTTGGACCTCGCCGGAACCGACCGTCCGCCGATATTAGTTTTTCGCTGTCCGCAGCGTCAATGACCGTCTTGCCGGCCGGGCCCCGCCCCTTTGAGCAGAACGGTTGCTATGCTAATTTGCGGCGATGAATCCGCGGGCAATCCGAGAGATATTCCGCCAGCCGCCGACGGGCGGGTCCGAGAGGGGAGGTGCCGCGATGCGCGCCTTGAAACTGCTTCCCATCGTCATACTGGCCTTCGTACTGCTGAACTCCTACATCATCGTGGGACCGGGTCAGCGCGGCGTGGTGGTGCGGCTGGGAGCGGTGTCCGATCGCGTGCTGGGCGAGGGTCTGCACCTGCGCATCCCGTTCGTGGAGTCCGTGGTCAGGATGGACGTGCGAATCCAGAAGGAGCAGACCGAGACCGATGCCTCCTCGAAGGACCTGCAGGACACGCACAGCACCGTCGCCCTGAATTACCACATTGACCCGGCCAAGGCGAACTGGGTCTATCAGAACCTGAAGGACGAGTACACGCAGCGCGTGATCGACCCGACCGTGCAGGAGGTGGTCAAGGCAGTGACCGCCCGTTACACGGCGGTGGAACTCATCACGCAGCGCGAGAGGGTGCGCGAGGAGATCCGCGACATCCTGCGCACGCGCCTGACGCAGTACAACGTGATCGTCGACGACTTCGCCATCGTCAACTTCAGCTTCTCGGAGCAGTTCACGGCCGCCATCGAGGGCAAGCAGGCCGCCGAGCAGCTGGCGCTGAAGGCGCAGCGCGATCTCGAGCGCATCAAGGTCGAGGCGGAGCAGAAGCTCACGCAGGCGCGCGCCGAGGCGGAGTCGCTCAGACTGCAGAAGGAGAACGTCACGCCGGAGCTGGTGGAACTGCGGCGCATCGAGGCACAGCTCAAGGCGATAGAGAAGTGGAACGGCTACATGCCTCAGGTCACGGGCAGCGCCATGCCCTTCATCAACCTTTCGCCGCCCGGACAATAGACGCTGGCACCGGCCCATGAGCGTTGCGCATGCGTTGTCGGTCACGGTGGAAACCACCTACGTCGAGGAACAGTCCTCGCCGGAGGACGGTCGGTACGTATTCGCCTACACCATCACCATGCGCAATACCGGAACCGTACGCGCGCGCCTGCAGTCGCGGCATTGGGTCATCACGGATGCCAACGGCCGAATCGAAGAGGTGCGCGGGCCGGGCGTGGTGGGGCAACACCCGCATCTCGCGCCGGGGGAGGCCTTCCGATACACGAGCGCGGCGGCCATCGAGACACCCGTCGGCACCATGCACGGCAGCTACCAGATGATCGGCGACGACGGCGTGGCGTTCGACGCTCCGATCGCTCCGTTCCGGCTGGCCGCCTCCCAGGTCTTCCACTAGGCCTCAACGCGACACCTCGAGCCCAAGCGTGGCGACCTATGCCATCGGGGATGTGCAGGGCTGCTTCGAGGAGTTGCAGCGGCTGCTCGCGGCGGTGCGCTTCGATCCCGCCATCGATACGCTCTGGTTCGCGGGCGACCTCGTCAACCGCGGCCCCGATTCACTCGCAGTGCTGCGATTCGTGCATTCACTGGGTGACCGCGTCATCACCGTCCTGGGCAATCACGATCTGCACCTGCTGGCCTGCGCATGGGGCGGCCGCAGGCCGCACCGCCACGATACCTTTGCCCCGGTCCTGAACGCCGCGGATCGCGAGCCGCTCCTGCAATGGCTGCGGCGCCGCCCGCTGCTGCACTACGATGCTTCCCGCGACACCCTGCTCGTGCACGCCGGCCTGCCGCCGCAATGGAGCGTGCATGACGCACTCGCCATGGCGGCGGAGGTGGAACAGGCACTGCGCGGCGGGCGCTGCGAGGAATTTCTGCGAGAAATGTACGGCAACGAACCGGACCGGTGGTCGAGCGATCTCGCCGGTTGCGAACGGTTGCGATTCATCACCAACTGCCTCACGCGGATGCGATTTTGCACGCGTCGCGGGCGCGTGGACCTGAAGCCCAAGGGCCCGCCCGGTACGCAGGCTGACAAGCTGCTGCCGTGGTACGCGGTGCCCGGCCGCGCCAGCCAGAGCACGCGCATATTGTTCGGTCATTGGGCGACGTTGCACCTGGGGCCGGCGCGGACCGAGGACCACAACGTGGTCGGCCTTGACACCGGCTGCGTGTGGGGCGGGCAGTTGACGGCGATGCGTCTGGATGACGGCCGGCAGTTCAGCGTCGCCAGCAATACCCGGGCCGAGAACGGAGACTGAGGTCGGCCGCGCACGCGATCGCAGGCGCAACCAGAGAAGCTCGGGTGCCAGCCTAGGATCGTCGTAGCCGACGTAAAGACGTCGGAAGAGGATGAGGGGGCACCCGAGCAATCCCAATGGTAGGGGATGGCGGGGCACCGTGCCAGCGGCACCGGCCGGCACCGCGGATCAATTCACAACGCCGTTGGCCGCCTGCGCGGGCGGCGGTTCGTTGATCGTCAGCCAGTAGCGGCCGAGCTGCGCAATGGTATCCGCGAACGCCACGAAGTCTATGGACTTGCGGATATAGCTGTTTGCCCCCAGGGCGTAGCTGCTGGTGATATCGCGCTCCTCGTTGGAGGTCGTCAACACCACCACGGGGATCAGCCTGGTCTTCGCGTCGGCACGCAGCCGGCGCAGGACCTCCAGGCCGCTCACCTTCGGGAGATTCAGATCGAGCAGGATGACCGCGGGGTGGATGCGCCGGTGCGATTCATGCGCCGTCAGCATCGCGAGCGCCTCCTCGCCGTCGTTGGCGACGACCATGGAATTGCTGATCTGCTTGCGGGCCAGCGCCCGCCGCGTCAGCTCCACGTCGCTGGGATTGTCCTCGACCAGCAGGATCGTTCGCTCCGTGTTCACGTGCCGCTCGCGAGTGTGAAAAAGAATGTCGTCGCCTTGCCGGGCGCCGATTCGGCCCAGATCCTGCCACCGTGACGGCGGACGATCCTCTGCACCGTCGCCAGCCCGACGCCGGTGCCGGGGAACTCGCTCTGGCGGTGCAGGCGCCGGAACGGGCTGAACAGCTTGCCCGCGTAGTTCATGTCGAAACCGGCGCCGTTGTCCGTGACGAAATAGACGGTCTCGTTGAGTGTCGCGCGGGCACCGAGCTGCACGCGCGCCGGCGATCGCCCGGCGGTGAACTTCCAGGCGTTGTCCAGGAGATTCTGCAGTACCACCCGCAGGAGTCCCGGGTCGCCGTTCACCTTCAGGTCGGCCGCGGAGGTGAACTCCACGTCCCTGTCCGGATACTGCCGGCACAATCCCTCGACGATCTGCGCCGCCAGGGCGGCGAGATCGACGGGCTGGGCGGCGAGGTCCACGCGCGCGACCCGAGACATCTCCAGCAGGTCCTCGATGAGGCGCCCCATGTGCTGCACCTCCTCCCTCACCTGCCGCAGGTAGCCTTGCGCCTGCTCGGGCAGGCCGGGCCCGTAATCCTCGATGAGCGCGAGGCTCCACCCATCGATACCACGCAGGGGGGCGCGCAAGTCATGGGAGACCGAGTAGCTGAAGCTCTCCAGCTCGCCGTTCGCCGCCTCCAGCTCGGCCGTACGCCGCCGAATGCGCTGCTCGAGCTCCGCGTTCAACGACACCAGCTCGGCCTCCGCCCGCTGCCGCCGCTCATTGGCGCCATAAGCCCAGACCAGCGAGGCGCAGGTGTTCAGTACCGCATCGAGTCTGCCCGGCAGCCGCGCGCTGTATCCGGACGGCGCGTTGGCCAACCCGATGACACCGCGGGCGCCATAGTCGTGCGCGAACGGGATCAGCATGTAATTGTTCACCGGAGGATGGCCCGGGAGCAGATCGCTCGTTCCGTCGGCAGGATCGGGCGTGTTGCAGATGAATGGCCCGTCCTTGAGCCCGAGCACGCCGGCCCAGTCGCCGAGCGTGATCCGGCTCTGCTCGCGACCGGCGTAATAGTCCCTGACCGGAGTATCCCAGCCCGTACCGGCGGTCGCGCAAAGCTGCAGCTGCTCGGCCCGTTCGAATACGCCGAGACGCTCGCCGATGAACCCGAACTCGCTGCCGGTGTAATTGAGCAGGCACGTGAGCAGCTCGCCGAAGGTCTCCTGCCGGGAGCGGCCCGCGATGAGACGCGACTGCGCGCGCGTGATGCCGCGCAGCAGCTGGTTGTACCCGCGCAGCGCCTGATCGGCCTGGCGACGATCGGTGATGTCCTGCAGGATACCGAAGATGCGTTCCGTGCCATCGACAGGATCGCAGAAGACGTGGGCCTGCTCGACGATATTGCGCAGGGCCCCGTCCGGCCGCAACACGCGATACTCCGCCGTGTAGGGACGCCGTTGGCGCCACGCGGGGTCGGCGACGGCGTCGCGAGCCATCATGTCTTCGGCGACGATCGAGCGGCGCAGTGCGCCACGCGACTGCGGCTCCTCGGTCGGTTCGAGCCCGAGCAGGCGGCAGGCCTCCATCGACCAGCGCATCGGCCAGGCATCGATGTCGCCGCTGCCGTCGGGCAGGACCTCCCAGGTGCCGATCCCGACCAGACGCAGGGCCAGAGCTGCCGCCGCTTCCCCGCGAGCGAGCAACGACGCCGAGGCGTCCGGGGTCGGCAGGATGGGCAATTCCGGCTGAGACATGGCAGCGAGGTTACCGATTTGTCATCGAGGGCTAGTGTATCAGCCTTGCCGGATGGCAATCATCGTGGCCGACGTGCCACGGCCGCAGCAGGAAGAGGGAGTCGAGGAGCAAGGGCGGCGCTGGCAGCGAGTCCTGGGCCTCTGCGCTCCAACAGAACCCGTACAACGCTACCGGCGCCGGCACTGAGGTTTGCAGTTCCCGTACCACGATCGAACCGTTTGATTTCAATGATAAAGGGGATGCGGTCCTTGCTCCGCGTGCATCAGCTTGGGGAGGCCGGCGATCGCTGTGCACCAGGCACGTGCATCGAGGCCCGCGGCCTCAGTGCATCTCCGCGGCCGCGCTCCCATGGGCCCGGGAGTCGATGATCGCGGCGAGCAGGATCAGCAGTCCGCCGGCCCACTCCATTGCCGTCAGATCCACGCCGCCGAACAGGGCACCTGTGGCCGCCGCGACCGGCAGCTCGAGCGTCAAGAGCACGGCGGCACGGCCCGCCGCCATATGGGCGACACCGAACTGGGTCAACCCGACTGCGGGGACCAGCCACAGCACTCCGAAGGCGATGCACGCCCACCAGGCTCCGCCCGAGGGCTCGGCGGGCTCGGGGAACAGCCACAGGCACGGCACGGCGAGCATTACGGCCCCGACGAGCATGACGAGATTCTTGCTCACCACCGGGACCGACTCCGCGCTGCGATAGGCAAGATTGTTCATCGCGTAGGTCAGCCCCGCGCTGATGGCCAGCAGATCGACCACTGCCGGCGGGTTGGTCAGCAATTCCGGTCCGCCCAGGATCAACAAGGCGCCGGCCACGGCGATGGCCACGGCGGCGACACGCGCGGCATCGATACGCTCACCGAGAAAGACCTGCGCGCCGAGCAGCGCCCAGATCGGCGCAAGATAAAACAGCATCATGACCCGCAGCGGATTGCCGCCGATCATCGCCGCGTTGTACGCGAGATTGGCGTAGCCGCCGCAGAGCAATATCACCAGCAGCGCCACATGGTGCGGCCGCCAGCGCTGGCGCTGCCGCAAGGCCCAAGGCAGGAGCAGCAACGCGGCGGCCGCGCTGCTCAGAATGGTCAGCCATGCGCCGCTCAGCCCGAGGTCGCGGAGCACGCGCATCGGCCACCACGTAAGTCCCCACATCGTGGCCCCTGCAAGCAGGGAGAAGACGGGCACCCGGTGGCTGCGCGTGATCGCCTGGAAGTCGAGCAAGTGCGCCGCCCTCCGTCCCGGCAATCAGACCGTTCGCACCAGCTCGACGAAGCTGTACGCGTGAGGATTGCGTGCGTCGGCCGGGTGATATTCGCGCGCCACCTCGCACCAGCGCGCCCGATCGAATTGCGGGAACCGCACGTCGCCATAAGCGTCGGCGTGGACTTCCGTCAGGTAGATGCGGCTGGCCAGCGGCAGGGCCTCGCGATAAAGCGCCGCTCCGCCGATCACGCACACCATAGGCGCGTCGGCTGCCAGGCTCAGAGCCTCGTCCAGGGAATGCGCGATCTGGCAGCCCGGGGCGAGGTAGGCCGGATTGCGGGTGACGACGATGTTGTCGCGGCCGGGCAGCGGGCGGCCGATCGAGGCGTGAGTCCGCCGTCCCATGATGATCGGGCGGCCCATGGTAAGGCGCTTGAAATGCCGCAGGTCGCCGGGCAGATGCCAGGGCAGCCCGCCCTCGCGGCCGATGACGTGATTGCGATCCATCGCCACCACGATCGCGATTTCCGGATGCCTCATGCCCGATTCACACCGCTATCGGCGCGGCGATGGAAGGATGCGGATCGTAGTCGCACAGCTCGAAATCCTCGTAGCGATACTCGAAGACGGACTTCGCCGGTCCGCGCAGGCGCATGGTCGGCAGCGCGCGCGGCGCGCGGCTGAGCTGCTGGTCGACTTGCTCGAGATGGTTGAGGTAGATGTGCGCGTCGCCGAAGGTGTGAATGAACTCACCGGGCCGCAGGCCGGTCGCGCGCGCGACCATCATCAGCAGCAGCGCATAGGAAGCGATGTTGAACGGCACCCCCAGGAATATGTCGGCGCTGCGCTGGTAGAGCTGGCAGGACAGCCGCCCCTCGGCCACGTAGAACTGGAAGAACGCATGACACGGCGCCAGCGCCATGCGGTCGATCTCCCCGGGGTTCCACGCGCTGACGATGAGCCGCCTGGAATCCGGATCGTCCCTGATCCGCTCGATCACTTCGGAGATCTGGTCGATGACCCGCCCGTCGGCGGTCTCCCAGCACCGCCATTGCTTGCCGTAGACCGGACCGAGCTCGCCGCTGGCGTCGGCCCATTCGTCCCAGATCGTGACGCCATGCTCCCGCAGGTAGCGCACGTTGGTGTCGCCGCTCAGGAACCAGAGCAGTTCGTGGATGATCGACTTCAGATGCAGTTTCTTGGTCGTGAGCAGCGGGAACCCGCGCGCGAGATCGATGCGCATCTGGTAGCCGAAGACGCTGAGCGTGCCGGTACCGGTGCGGTCCTGCTTTCGAACGCCATGCGTACGCACGTGGCGCAGGAGGTCCAGGTATTCCCTCACCGGCTCGCTCCGGGCGTTTCACTTCGATACGCGCCCAGCATCAACCATATCCCCAGCGCAATCATCGGCAGCGAGAGGACCTGCCCCATCGTGAGCCAGTCGCCTGCGAGGTAGCCGATCTGCGCATCGGGCTCACGGACGAACTCCACCAGGGAGCGCGCGACTCCGTACCCGATGAGGAACAGCCCGGTCACCGAACCGGCCGGACGGCGACGGCTGGAATACCACCAGAGTACCGCGAACAGTACGATGCCCTCGAGAAACGCCTCGTACAGCTGCGAGGGATGGCGCGGCATCGGCCCGCCGTTGGGAAAGACCACGCCCCACGGCAACTGCGTGGGCGCTCCCCAGAGCTCACCGTTGACGAAGTTCGCCACCCGCCCGAAAAACAGTCCAAGGGGACCGGCTGGCACGACGAAGTCGCACACCTGCAGGAATCCGCGTCCGGTCCTGCGAGCCCACCACCAGCTTGCGACGAAAAGACCCATGAGACCGCCATGGAAGGACATGCCCCCCTGCCAGACCCGCAATATCGCCAGCGGGTCGCGCAGGTAGACGTCGAAATTGTAGAACAGGATGTAGCCGATGCGACCGCCCAGCACCGCGCCCAGCGCGAGATAGAAGATGAAGTCCCCGACCTCCTCGGCCGTCCATCCCGACCCCGGCGCGCGGGCGCGACGCCGCATGAGCCACCAGCCCAGCGCGATGCCGGCGAGATAGGAGAGCCCGTACCAGCGCACCGCCAGCGGGCCGATGTGAATAGCGACGGGATCGATGTTCGGGAAGGGAAGCATGGCCTGCCCGGCATTGTAACAGGCCGGTCAGGTCGCAGCGCCGGGCACGCGGTCAGTTCGCGGGCGCGGCGCAGAGGGCCACCAGGCCCTGCGGGGACAAGGTCGTCTCCACCACCTGCACGCAGTTCCTTCCGCGACCCTTGGCCTCGTAGAGCGCGCGGTCGGCGTGCTTCAGCAACTGGGCTCGCAGGTCGATGCGCGACGGCGGACCATCGGCGGCCGGACCGGTGGCGAGCGATGTCAGGACGGTGGCGACACCGATGCTGACGGTCTGTGGCCGGCCGTCCGGCCGTTCGACATCCGAGGCCACCTTCAGGCACAAACGCTCCGCGATCTGCCGGGCCAGCACCGCGTCGGTGTTCGGCAGCACGAGGCCGAACTCCTCGCCGCCATAACGCGCCGGGATATCGCCCTGGCGGCAATCCGTGGCGATCGCGCCACCCACCAGACGCAAGACCTTGTCGCCGGCATCGTGGCCGAACCTGTCGTTGACGGACTTGAAATAGTCCAGATCGATGAACAGCAGCGAAAGCGCCTTGCCGTGCCTTCTCGCGGTGGCGATCCCCTGCTCGAGCGAGTTCATCAGGAACCGCCGCGTGTACAGGCCGGTCAGCGGATCGCGGAACGCCATGCTGGCAAAATTCTCGTATGACAGCTGGCCGATGCCGGCCAGATCGCGGATCACCCGCCACGCCAGCGCGAACAGCGCCTCACGCTGCGTGCCGTTCAACTCTTTCAGCGGACCGTGCGCGGTCTCGCCGAGAAAGGCCGTGAGGATGTGCCAGACCATGTTGGCGACGTCACCGTCGATGATGCGCGCGGCTCCGAGCTCCTGGCTCAGCAGGAAGCGCTGTTCGATGGAGGCGTTGGAGACGTTGATCACCCAGTCCAGCCGGCCGGCCCGCAGCAGATGCTCGGCGTTGGCGAAGACCGGCACACCCATCGCGGCGGCCTGCCGCAATCCCGGCGCGTCGGGATTGATGTCGCAGATCCCGACGATCTTCACGTCGGGCATCTCGGCGAACGCCGTGAGCAGCGCCTGCCCGCCGTGGCCGGCGCCGATGATCCCCACATGCGTCTGCTGCCTGAGAGCCTCAGTCATGAGTTCGCATTCGTCTCATTGCGGACACGTGCGTCCGACACTCCGGGGGCCGGCGGCGAGGAGAATCGCCCTCTGAACCACAAGCTTGCCCGCCAAGTCACACGGCTCGCAGCCCGGAACGAACCGTACCCGGGCGACCGAGTTGTCGTGCCGACCTGACAATAGCTTGAATGCATGGGAGAAACCTCACTCCCTCGCATCGCCGTCGGGGAATTGGCCAGCGCCCGTGCCGGGGATTTAGGGGCCATGACGCGCCATGTTTTTGACACTGGCTTTTGCCTACTCGATCACATTAGTTATTATCTCATCCAACCGTATTTCGGGCGCATCCTTGTGAGTCTCGGCAACGAGCGCGCCTCGCTCCCTGGCGCGCGGCGCCCCGCCAGGTCGAGCGACACTCTACGCGCGGAGGAGAATAACAATGGAGACGAGCCGGGGCACCGGTGGGGGAATAGATTTCCGCAGGCTCCCTGACATAGAGCGCCTGCCCCCTCCTTACCAGGTGCAGCTTCTGAGCCAGGCTCGCGTGCAGCGTTGTGCCGATGGGCAGGTGCTGTTCAGCGCCGGCGACACCGATGACGCGCAGCTCTACCTGATCGACGGCATGGTGCTGCTGATCGGAAACGACGCAAGCGTGCAGGAAGTGCACAGCTCCTCGCCGGAGGCGCGGCGCGCGCTGGACCCGTCGCAACCGAGGCGCTACTCGGCGCGCGCGGTCGGCTCCGCCACCGTGTTGCAGGTCAAGCGTTCCCTGCTGGAGAAGCTCACCTCGCTCGCCGAGCTGCAGTCCGAGCCCGGCTCCGGGGCCGCCGAGGCGACGCACGACGATCCGGGCAACTGGATGTCCCGGATCGCACGGGCGCCCATCTTCGCGCGCCTGCCGCCGAACAATCTCATGCTGCTGTTCGAGCGCGGGACCACCGTCCACGTGGCCGCGGGCGAGGTCGTGGTCGCCGAGGGCAGTCAGCCCAATCATCTCTACGTCGTCCAGGACGGCGACCTGGCGATGTTCCGCACGGCGCCGGACGGAACCGCCACGATTGCCGTGGCGGAGCTGCGCCCCGGCGACTGCTTCGGCGCCGAGGCGCTGCTGACGGAACGGCCGCTGGATGTGAGCGTGCGCGCGCTGACCAGCGGCTCGCTGGTGCGGATCACACGCGAGGATTTCCTGCGCCTGATCGCCGAGCCGGTGATCCAGGCCATCCCGCTGCGACAGGCCGGAGAGCTGGTCCGATCGCAGCGCGCGCGGTGGCTCGACGTGCGCCCCGCGCACCTCGCCGCCGACATCAAGGGCGACCATGCGCTGCACATTCCCCTGAACGAGCTGCGCATCCGCCTGGATCGGCTGCGGCGCCAGGTGCCGTATATCGTCACCTCCGACAGCACCGCCACCAGCCGCGCCGGCGTGTTCATCCTGCTCGATGCGGGTCTGGACGGTCGCTATCTGACAGAGGTGGCGGCCGTGACCCCCGCGGCCGAAACGCCGCCGCCGACCGCCGAGGCAACGACGCCGACGGCGCAGGCCGGTCCGAGTGCCGCGTCCGAGCAGATCCCACCCAGCGCCGCAACGGAGGCCGCCCCGGAAATGAGCCCCACATCCAGCGTCAATGTCGAACCCGCGCATGCCGCTGCGGCATCGTCGCCGGCACATGGCACGCTCGCCCAGGTCGCCGAGCGCATCCACCACGAAATCGACGCCCAGGTCGCGGCCCTCAAGCAGCGCGTGGACCACGAGCTGGCCGCGCAGCAGCGCCTGTTCGAACAGGCCATGCAGGAGGAGCTGCGGCGGCGCACCGTGGAGATCGAGACCCGCTACCAGCTCATGGTCACGCGCAAGGAGCAGACGTTGCGCAAGTCCTACGAGCGCCTGCTCGCCATGGCCTCCAGCCTGAAGCAGCAGATCGAGGAGATCCACGCCGCGCAACAGAGCTTTGCCGAGATGCTCGGGACCGGCCTCACCGTGGCGGAGGGCGATACGACCGTCATCGAGGGCGCCGGATAGCTCCGATGCCGCCGAGGCCGCGTCGGGCGATACTCCGCGCACCGCGATGAGCGGCAGCACGACCGGCGACCCGGGGCGCAACGCGCTCGCCTCGGAAACCAGTCCCTACCTCCTGCAACACGCGGGCAACCCGGTGCAGTGGTATCCATGGGGTGCCGAGGCGCTGGAGCTCGCGCGCCACACGGCCAAGCCGATACTGCTGTCCATCGGCTATTCGGCCTGCCACTGGTGCCACGTCATGGCGCACGAATCCTTCGAGGATCCCGAGACGGCGGTGCTCATGAACGAGCTGTTCGTGAACATCAAGGTGGATCGCGAGGAACGCCCCGACCTCGACAAGATCTACCAGAGCGCGCAGTACCTCTTGAATCAGCGCAACGGCGGCTGGCCGTTGACGATGTTCCTCACCCACGACGATCAGATGCCGTTCGCCGGCGGCACCTATTTTCCGCGCGAGCCCCGTTGGGGGATGCCGGCCTTCAAGGACCTGCTTCGAAACGTCGCGCAGGTCTATCGCGAACGCCTCCCCGACATCCGCCGTCAGAACGTGAGCGTGCGCGACGCGCTCGAGCGTCTCGCCGGCGCCACGAGCACGGAGCCGGCGACGGCCGCCGATTCCGCCGCCCTGCTGACGGCGCTCGCCGAGATCAAGCAGTCTTTCGATGCGGAGCGCGGCGGGTTCGGCCGCGCGCCAAAGTTTCCACATCCCCCGATCCTGGAACGGTTGCTGCGCCATTATGCCGCCACTGGCCGTGCCGGCGCCGCCGACGAGGACGCTTTACACATGGTCACGCACACGCTGCGCCGCATGGCCATGGGCGGAATCTACGATCACCTCGCCGGCGGCTTCGCGCGGTACTCGGTCGATGCCGAGTGGATGATCCCGCATTTCGAAAAGATGCTCTACGACAACGGCCCGCTGCTCGGACTGTACGCACAGGCCTGGCAGATCAGCGGGGAGGAGGACTTCCGGCGCACGGCAATCGAGACCGCGCAGTGGGTGACGCGCGACATGCAGTCGGCGCAGGGCGGCTATTACTCGGCGCTCGATGCCGATTCCGAGGGAGAGGAAGGCAGGTTCTATGTCTGGACGGCCGAGGAGGTGCGGCGGCACCTGAGCGATCGTGAGTTTGCCGTGTTCGCCACGCACTTCGGCGTCGACGGCCCGCCGAATTTCGAGGGACGATGGCATCTGCGCATCGCCGTGCCGCTGGCGCAGGCCGCCGCCACCCACGGGATGGCACCGGAGGAGGCTCGGGAGACCCTCGACCGGGCGCGCGGCAAGCTGCTGGCGGTGCGCGAGCGGCGGGTACGCCCGGCGCTGGACGACAAGATACTCACGTCGTGGAACGCCCTGATGATCAGGGGCATGACGGTCGCCGGCCGCGTCATGCAGCGTCCGGAGATGGTCGATAGCGCCCGCCGGGCGCTGGACTTCATCCGCGAGCGAATGTGGGACGGCGAACGGCTGCGGGCGAGTTTCCGCGCCGGCCGCGCCAGGCACGACGCCTACCTGGACGATTACGCGTTTCTGATCGAGGCCTGCCTCGATCTGCTCGAATCCTCCTGGCGCGATCTGGATCTGGCGTTCGCCAGGCGACTGGCCGACACGCTGCTGGAACAGTTCGAGGACAGCGTCGCCGGCGGTTTCTATTTCACCTCCCACTCTCACGAGCGTCTCATCCAGCGCGTGAAGAACTTCGCCGACGACGCGCTCCCGGCCGGCAACGGTAGCGCGGCCCGTGGCCTCGCGCGGCTCGGACACCTGCTCGGCGAGCCCCGCTACCTGGCGGCTTCGGAACGGACGCTGCGGGCGGCGGGCGCGGCCATGAACGATCAGCCTTACGCCCACCTCACCATGCTGAGCGCGCTGGAGGAGCGGCTGCAGCCGCCGGAGATCGTGATCATACGGGCGGATGACCCCGACACCCTCGCGCTCTGGCGCCAGACCGCACAGCGGGAGTTCCGCCCCACCCGGATGGTCTGCGCGATTCCCGCCGACGCGCGCCTCGATGGCCTGCTGGCAACCCGTGCCGCGCAGGGAGGCGCGGTCGCCTACCTCTGCACGGGAGCGGCATGCCGGCTGCCCGTGCACACGTTGCCCGAACTCGCCGCGGCGTTGGCGGGCTGATTCAGCCGCTCTGGGGCGCGATCCGTCCCCCGCGATCCTCGGCCGGCGTTGGCGCATCGTTGGATGGCGCCACCGTCCGGAACAGGCGCGCCACCTCGAGGATCGCGCGATCCGTGTCCGGCGGGGCGAGAACCTGTCCGTTCGCGGAATGCTGCATCGTGATGGACTTGGACAGGTACCAGAACGAGAGTACCGAGGGGGAGATGTGAAACGCGCTGGCGACCTCGCGGGTGGTAACGGGCAGGGGCGCCTTGCGTCGATCCATGCCCCTGAACCTCTTCAGATTCAGGCGCGCCCAGGCGATGAGCGCCGTGCCTATGGCAAGCACCACGACGGCATAGACTGCGAGCAGGCGATACAGGCCCTCGACGTTTCGCAGCGTGGTCAGCTGCCGATGGATGAAACCGACCTCCAGACCCCATGCGCCGAGCGTGGCCAGCGGCACCCAGAGGTAGATGTAGGCCAGCCAGAGGACCAGTGTCGCCATGCCGTAACCATATCGCTGGCGCAGCGTCTGCAGGTCCGGCCGGTGGATGACCAGTTCGCTCATTATGCGCCCCCGGCCGGTTCCGCCCTGATGCCGCGGTCAGGACTGGTCCACACGGCGCGCCTGCCGCGGCCGCGGAGGAGCACGCGCGGCACGGCGACGACCGTGGTGGCGGCGCTGATGACCCAATACACGAGCGGATACCACACCATCCAGTAGTAGTAACGTCCGATCTCCTTCTCGTAGCGGCTGTCTATCATGAGGCTGACGAGGAACTGCAGCAGGCAGGTGAACCCCAGCAGCACACCGGCCCAACCCGGGATCATCTCCGGCACCCGGACACCTTCCGGCAGGGCGAGGAACTGGCTCGCGCCCCAGACGGCGATCACGCAGGCCATCACATAGGCCCAGAACATGCTGGCCAGCAATTCCAGATACACGAGCCACATCCGCCGCTTGCGCCAGTGCAGCAGCGGCTTGAAGTACTTCAGCAGGACTTCCACGCCGCCCTCGGCCCAGCGCAGGCGCTGCCTCCAGAGCCCTTTCAGCGTCTCGGGCATCAGGATCCAGCAAAGGCAGTTCGGTTCGTAGCGGATGTCCCAGTGATCGAGCTGCAGCTTCCAGCTCACGTCTATGTCCTCGGTGACCATGTCCGTGTCCCAGTACCCGATACGATGCAGGGCGGTCTTGCGAAAGCCGCTGATCACGCCCGAGATCGTGAACACGCGACCATAGATGCGCTGGCAGCGCTTCAGCAAACCGATGATCGAGGAGAACTCGCCCACCTGGATCTTGCCGATCAGCGTCGAGCGGGTGCGTATGCGGGGATTGCCGGTCACGGCCGCGACGCGCGGGCCCGAGACCAGGTGATACATGATCCAGGTCACCGCGCCCGGATCGAGGATGGCATCGCCGTCGATCGTCACCACGAACTCGCACGGCGTGATCATCGATCCCATGCGCAACGCCATTGCCTTGCCCTGGTTCTCCGCGAAATGCAGCACACGCACGGCCTCGTGCGTCCGCGCCAGTTCATCGAGGATCGCCTGGGTATTGTCGGTGCTGCCGTCGTTGACGAGGATGATCTCGAAGTCCGGGTAGCTCTGCCGCAGGAGCGAATCGACGGTCTCGCGTATGTTCGCCGCCTCGTTGTGACAGGGAACGACGATGGCGACCTTGGGATAGGCGGGAAGCTCGGGCGGCGAGTCGTAGTCGGGCTCGCGCCTCTCCCAGTGAAAATAGTAATACACGCCCCCGATCATCCAGAGGTAGGCCATGAACAGGGGGTAGTACAGCGTGAAGTCCAGGAGCGAGTCGAAGATGAGTCCGGGCATGCGGCGGCCTATCTGCGCGGCGCGGCGCAAGGCCGGTGCGGCCATTGCCGTGGCGCCGCATGCAAAAGCGGTGAGAGTCGGTGAAGTGCCGGAAGTTCGGGCATCGCCCGGCGGCACCAGCCCGCCCGGATGCGCGCACCCGGGGCCGTCGGCGGCCCGCACCTGCCGTCCCTCCTCGCTCCCATGTCGCCGGCACCGATCCGAATAATCTACGTGAATTATAAATGATAATTCACTGTAATTAATATGGATTAGGAATATTCGCAGGGGGCGCGAAAGGAAACCCGCCAACGCCGTCACAGGCTGGCGCCGGGCGTGGCAGCGGTGGACGCCGTCAGAAACCGCCGCCGAAGCTTTCCCGATACCTGGCCTTGAATTCCTCGAGCGAGAACCGATGGTTCTGGGTGCCGGCGGATTCGATCTTTATCGCCCCCATGAGCGCGGCGATGCGCCCGGTCACCTGCCAGTCCATCTCGTTGAGCAGTCCGTACAGCAGGCCCGCGCGGTATGCATCCCCGCATCCGGTGGGGTCCCGGACCGCGCGCGGGATGGCCACCGGAATGGCGATCTCGCCGCCGCCTGTCATGATGACGGACCCGCTCGCGCCGCGGGTGATGATCAGCGCCTCCACGCGCTCCAGCACCTCGCGCGCCGCCCAGCCCGTCTTCTCCTGCATCAACTGCCATTCGTAATCGTTCACCGTCAACCATTGGGCCTGCTCGGTGAACTGTCGCAGCAGCGCACGATCGAACATCGGCATTCCCTGCCCGGGATCGAAAATGAACGGGATGCCGGCCTCGGCGAACTGCACGGCGTGTTCGATCATGCCCTGCCTGCCATCGGGGGCGAGGATGCCTATCTTCACGCCCCTGGCATCGCTCACCCTGTTCTCGTGCGCGTGATTCATCGCCCCGGGGTGGAAGGCAGTAATCTGGTTGTCGTCCAGATCGGTGGTGATGAAGGCCTGCCCGGTGTAGGCGCCGGGGATCTCCTTGATGTGAGCGCGCGAGATCCCGCATTGGTCCATCCACTGCGCGTAGGGACCGAAGTCGCTCCCCACCGTGCCCATGGGCAGCGGTTCCGCGCCGAGCAGCTTCAGGTTGTAGGCGATGTTGCCGGCGCAGCCGCCGAACTCGCGCCGCATCTCGGGAACGAGGAACGAGACGTTCAGGATGTGGATCTTGTCGGGCAGGATGTGGTGCTTGAAGCGATCCTGGAACACCATGATGGTGTCGTATGCGAAGGACCCGCAGATCAATGCCGTCATCGTCGTCTTTCGTTGCGTGCGTTCGAGCCGCGCTATTTTAACGGCAGGGAGAAATGATGCGAGCGGATGTGCATCCCCTCGCGAAGATAGAAGCGATGCGCGTCCGCGCGCTGCACCCCGGAGTCCAGCTCGAGATGGCTGCAGCCCTCGCGCCGGGCAAGGTCGACGAGCCAGGCGAACAGGCGGCGCCCGTGACCGCGCGAGCGCCGCGCCGCGTCCGTGACCAGATCGTCCACGTACAGGTAGCGGCCGCGGAACAGCGTCTCGTTGAAGCGGTAGCCGGCGACCGCCACGACCTTGCCGCCCTCCTCCAGCCACGCCAGGCGGTAGCCAGCGGCCATCTGCCTGCGCACGCGGCCGAGAAACTGCGCTTCCTCGAGGTGCGGCCTGAGTTGCCGCATGACGGGAAAGCAGCCGATTATGTCGGCGTCGCTCGAGGCCAGGCGTACGTCTTCGGGCGGCGCGGGCGCGGTCATGCGGCGCAACTCAGCGCGGGCCGCCGTAAGTCACGCGCCAGATCGTGCCCGCGCCGTCGTCGGAGACGAGCAACGAACCGTCCGGCATCTGCAGCAGACCGACCGGCCTGCCCCAGACCTCCCTGCGATCCTCCCCCAGCATCCAGCCGGTCACGAAATCCTCCGGCCCCGCCACCGGACGGCCGTCCTCGAACGGCACGAACACGACCTTGTAACCGGCCCGCTTGGCGCGGTTCCACGAGCCGTGCAGGGCGACGAACGCGCCGTTGCGATAGCGCTCCGGGAACCCGGCCCCGGTGTAGAACAGGACGTCCATCGCACCGACGTGCCCGCCCAGCAGGACATTGGGATACAACGTGCTCGCAACCAGCGCCGGAGCCTCGCCCTCGCGGCGCGGGTCCTCGTGGGGACCGATGTACGCGTACGGCCATCCGTAGAACCCGCCCTCCCGCACGCGCGTGAAATAGTCGGGCACGAGGTCGTCTCCCAGCCCGTCGCGCTCGTGCGAGCTCACCCAGAGATCGCCGGTCACCGGATTCCAGTCCATCCCGACCGCGTTGCGGATCCCGGAGGCGAAGATGGTGTGGCTGCCGCCGTTGACGTCGTAGCGGTTGATCGCCGCGCGCATCGGCGGTTCGCCGGCGTCGACATTGGAGGCCGACCCGATGCTGACGTACAGGTGCTCGCGCGCCGGATCCAGGAGTATCGAGCGGGTGACGTGGCCGCCGCCGACGGCTCGCAGATCGATGATCTCCTCCGCTTCGCCCACACTCATGGCCGCGGAATCGTAGCGGTATCGCCTGACCGCGTCGATGTCGGCCACATACAGCTCGTCACCGTGGATCGCGAGCCCGTACGGCCCGTTCAGCCCCTGCAGCACATCGTTGCGCTCGCCCTCTCGTATGACGGTGACGGTGCCGCCGCCCATCTGCGTGACGATGACCTCGCCGGCCGGTCCGAGCAGCATCTCGCGCGGGCCGCCGTGCAGACCGCTCGCCCACTCCTCGATCGCGAAGCCGGCGGGCAGGGTGAGCTCCGCGCCGGCGGGACGCGGGACGACCTGCGGCGGATTGCGCGCCGACGGCGTGGCATAGGGCTCGGGCAGACCCTGCCAGTTGACGGGGAATTCCTGCGCCATCACCGCCGCGCACGCGGCCAGCGCGCAGGCGCAGCTCGCGATCCTGGGCATTGAGTTCATGGCTTGCTCCTACTCCCGGCCGGCATCGGATCGGCCCTCAGGCGGCCGGCGAGCCGGCCACGCGCGGCCGCAGCAACGGCGCGAGGTACCGACCCGTGTACGAGTGCGGGTCGGCGGAAATCTCCTCCGGGGTGCCGCAGGCGATCACCTCGCCGCCGCGATGGCCACCCTCGGGCCCAAGATCGACGACCCAGTCCGCCGTCTTGATGACCTCGAGATTGTGCTCGATCACGATGATCGTATTGCCGTGATCCCGCAGTCGATGCAGGACCTCGAGCAGCTTCTCGACGTCATAGAAGTGCAGCCCCGTGGTGGGCTCGTCCAGGATGTAGAGCGTATGCCCGGTATCGCGCTTGGACAGCTCGCGCGCCAGCTTCACGCGTTGCGCCTCCCCGCCGGAGAGGGTCGTGGCGTTCTGGCCCAGGCGGATATACGCGAGGCCCACGTCGATCAGCGTTTGCAGCTTGCCGGCCACCGCCGGCACCGCATCGAAGAACTCGCGCGCTTCCTCCACCGTCATCTCCAGGACATCATTGATGCTGCGCCCCTTGTAAAGGACCTCCAGCGTCTCGCGATTGTAACGCCGGCCCTTGCACACCTCGCAACGCACGTAGACGTCGGGCAGGAAATGCATCTCCACCTTGATGACGCCGTCGCCCTGGCACGCCTCGCAGCGTCCGCCCTTGACGTTGAAACTGAAACGGCCGGGGCCGTAGCCGCGCGCGCGCGCCTCCTGCGTGGCCGCGAACAGCTCGCGCAGCGGCGTGAACAGCCCGGTGTAGGTCGCCGGGTTCGACCTCGGCGTGCGCCCGATCGGACTCTGGTCGATGTCCACGACCTTGTCGAACTGCTCCAGGCCCTCCACGGCGGCGAAAGGGGCCGCCTCCTCACCGGCGTCATTGAGCACCCGGGCGGCATGTCGATACAGCGTATCGTTGACCAGCGTGGACTTGCCGGAGCCGGATACGCCCGTAACGCAGGTCATCAGGCCCACGGGAAACTCGGCGTCGACGTCCTTGAGGTTGTTGCCGCGCGCGCCGCGTATGCGCAGCAGCTTGCCGGGCTCGAACGCGCTTCGCGCCTCGGGCAGCGGGATCGCGCGGCGGCCGGAAAGATACTGTCCGGTGATCGACTCCGGGCTGGCCGCCACGTCGGACGGTTTGCCGTGCACCAGCACGCGACCGCCGTGCACGCCCGCGCCCGGCCCGATGTCCACGACGTGGTCGGCCGCCAGGATCGCGTCCTGGTCGTGCTCCACGACGATCACCGTGTTTCCCAGATCACGCAACCGCAACAGCGTGGCGAGCAGGCGCTTGTTGTCGCGCTGGTGCAGTCCTATCGACGGCTCGTCGAGCACGTACATCACTCCCACCAGGCCGGCGCCGATCTGGCTCGCCAGCCTGATGCGCTGCGCCTCGCCGCCGGATAGCGTCTCCGCGCTGCGCTCCAGCGTCAGGTAGTCCAGACCGACGTTGATGAGGAACTGCAGTCGCTCGCGCACTTCCTTGAGTATCTTTTCGGCGATCTCGCCGCGCTGCCCCGCGATCTGCACCGAGGAGAAGAAGGCGTGCGCCTCGCTAACCGGCCAGGCGGTCACCTGCGGCAGCGTGTATGCGCCGAGAAAGACGTTGCGTCCGGCCTCGCCCAGGCGCGTGCCGCCGCAGGCCGGACATGCTCGCGTCGACATGAACTTCGCCAGTTCCTCGCGCAGGAGATTGGATTCGGTCTCCTTGTAGCGCCGTTTTATATTGGGCAGCACGCCCTCGAAGGGATGTTTCTTCTTGCGGTTGCCATCGGAGTGAAAGTACACGAACTCGATGGCTTCCTTGCCGCTGCCGTGCAGGATGACCTGCTGGACCTCGGGGGCGAGATCGCGGAAGGGAGTGTCTATGTCGAAGTCGTAATGCCGCGCCAGGGACTGGATGAGCTGGAAGTAGTACGCGTTGCGGCGGTCCCAGCCGCGTATGGCGCCGGCCGGCAGGCTCAACTCGGGGTGCTGCACGATCTTGGCGGGGTCGAAGTACTGCTCCATGCCCAGCCCGTCGCAGCCCGGGCAGGCGCCGTGCGGGTTGTTGAACGAGAACATGCGCGGTTCGAGCTCCGAGAGCGCATAGCCGCAATGCGGGCAGGCGAACCTCGCCGAAAACAGCGACTCCGCTCTCTGCGGCTCGTCCATGAACGCGATTCGCGCCACGCCCTCGGACATCACCAGCGCCGTCTCGAAACTCTCGGCCAACCGCTGCCTGATGTCGGCGCGGACCTTGAAGCGATCGATCACCACCTCGATGTCGTGCTTGCGCTTCAGGTCGAGCGGCGGGGCGCCTTCCAGTTCGACGACCTCGCCGTTGACGCGCGCGCGCACGAATCCCTGCCGGCGCAGCTGATCGAAGACCTGCGCATGCTCGCCCTTGCGGCCGCTCACGACCGGCGCCAGGAGCATCACGCGGGTACCCTCCGGCTCGGCCAGCACGGAATCGACCATCTGGCTGACCGTCTGCGCCGCGAGCGTGACGCCGTGCACGGGGCAACGCGGCTCGCCGACGCGTGCGTACAGCAATCGCAGGTAGTCGTAGATCTCCGTGATCGTTCCCACCGTCGAGCGCGGATTGTGGGACGTGGATTTCTGTTCAATCGATATGGCCGGGGAAAGCCCCTCGATGTGGTCGACATCCGGCTTTTCCATCACCGAGAGGAACTGCCGGGCATAGGCCGACAGTGATTCGACGTAGCGCCTCTGTCCCTCCGCGTAGATGGTGTCGAAGGCGAGCGAGGACTTGCCCGATCCGGAAAGGCCGGTGATGACGATCAGGCGATCGCGCGGCAGGTCCAGATCGACATTCTTCAGGTTGTGCGTCCTCGCGCCACGTATGCGGATAAAATCCATAATCTCTCGCTTGCTGCAACGCAACGGCCGAAGGGCAAACTGGTACTATACGGGCTGCTCCAGCCCCGACGCAAAACCCTGTCATGAGCGAAATTCCTGTCGAGCGCCTGTCCGCAACCGAATTGCGGGCCGGGGTGTCGCTGGCAACCATATTCTTCCTGCGCATGTCCGGACTGTTCATGATCACGCCGGTCTTCGTGCTCTATGCCGAGCACCTGCGCGGGGCGACCGCCGGCCTGGTCGGGCTCGCCATAGGCATCTACGGGCTCACCCAGGCCTTGTTCCAGATCCCCTTCGGCATGATCTCCGACCGCATCGGGCGCAAGAAGGTCATCGGCGCCGGCCTGCTCGTCTTCGTGCTCGGCAGCGTCCTGGCCGCGCTCGGGCGCGACATCTACTGGGTGACCCTGGGACGGGCCCTGCAGGGAGCCGGGGCCGTGGGATCGGCGACCCTGGCGCTCGCGGCCGATCTGACGCGCGAGGAACATCGCACCAAGGTGATGGCGATGATCGGCATCACCATCGGGCTGGCGTTTCCGATCGCTTTCGTGGCCGGTCCCGCCGTCAGCGCCCATTTCGGCGCGCCGTCGGTATTCTGGCTGGCCGCAGTGCTGGGGCTGGCCTCGATCGCCGTCCTGATGCTGTGGGTGCCGACCCCGGTGCGATCGAGCTTTCATCGTGACTGCGAGATCATCCCGGCGCAGTTTCTCGACATCCTGCTCGATCGAAACCTGCTGCGCCTGGACTTCGGCGTGCTCGCGCTGCACGCGATCATGACGGCGACCTTCGTCGTGATGCCCCTGGCGTTGCGCGACGCGGCCGGTCTGGAGCTGGGCAGGCACTGGCACGTCTACCTGCCGGTCCTCGCGCTGTCGGTGGTCGCGCTGGCACCGCTGCTCAGGCTGTCCTCGGGCAGCGGCTCACGCGCCAAGGGCGTGTTCTGCGCCTCGGTGTTCGCCCTGTTCGCCGCCGAGCTGGGCTTGCGCTACGGACATGCCCACCTGCCGGCCCTGGGCGTGTCCATGTGGATCTTCTTCACCGCCTTCAATTTTCTCGAGGCGAGCCTGCCGACTCTGATATCGCGTCTCGCGCCCGCGGACCGGCGGGGAACCGCCATGGGCGTGTACTCGACGGCGCAGTTCCTCGGCATCTTCATCGGAGGCGCAGCCGGCGGGTGGCTGCACGGCCGCTACGGCATGCAGGCGGTGTTCCTCTTCGCCGCGGCCATCGCCGCAATCTGGGGCGTGCTGGCACTCGGGATGGCCAAACCCAGGCACCTGGTCAGCCGCATGCACAGCGTCGGCCCGATCTCGCGGGTGGAGGCCGCGGACCTGGCTGCGCGTTACGGTGCCCTGCCCGGGGTGGCCGAGGCCGTGATCGTGGCCGAGGACGGGATCGCTTACCTTAAGGTCGATCCGCAAATCTTTGACCCTGCTGCACTGCGCCCCGATGCCGCCGCGACAGGGTAGAATCCCTCGGGCATGCCGTCGCCCGGAGGGCGTGCGGGAAAGGGAGTTCAATCAAACACAATCAGGAAGTCAGAGGAGATCAAGATGGCCAGAGGCATCAACAAGGTAATTCTGATCGGTAATCTCGGTGGCGATCCCGAGGTGAAGTACACGGCCGGCGGCAGCGCCGTGACCAACGTGACGATCGCCACTTCCGAGAACTGGAAGGACAAGACCACCGGCGAGAACCAGGAACGCACCGAATGGCACCGGGTCGTGTTCTTCGGAAAGCTTGCCGAGATCGCCGGGGAATACCTCAAGAAGGGCTCGCAGGTGTACGTGGAGGGGCGGTTGCAGACCCGGAAATGGCAGGACAAGGAGGGTCAGGATCGATATACGACGGAGATCGTCGCCAACGAGATGCAGATGCTGGGCGGACGAGGCGGCGGCTCGGCCGGCGGCAGCACGGACAGCAGCCGTGCGACCTCCGCCGAGGCGCCCGCACCGCGGGCAGCCGGCGCTCGAGCCAGCGGCAGCAAGGCGGCCGCCGCGGTCGAGGACTTCGACGACGATATTCCGTTCTAGCGGCGAGCGGCGCCTCGGCGGCCGCGGGGCCACCCGCCCTCGGTCAGACCCTGCGCGCGGATCCGCCGTCGAAAACGACACCGGCGGCTCAAGGCCGCCGGTGTCTTTCCACCTTCAGCCGGGAATCGGATCTGCCCGGCGCTACATGCCTCAGGCCGTCTGCGATTTCGACAGGGCCTGCTTGATGAGGCCGACGATCACCATCAGGATAAGCCCGCCCACGCCCGAGCCGGCGATGCTGCCGGCCATCCCGCCCCCGCCCATACCCAGCTGGGCCAGGATTTGACCGCCGAGACCACCGCCGACGACGCCCGCGAGGGTATTGCCCACGAGTCCGAGACTCAGTTTCTTGAACAGGGCCCCGGCGATGTTGCCGCCGATGCCTCCACTGATGAGGTTGATGATCAGATTGACGATTTGGCTCTCCATTAGCATCCCCCTTTTCGGTCTGAATGGTCGTCTGTCATTTACCGCATGCCTCCTGCGATGCGCTTGCGCCCGCTCAAGGTGCGAACACTATATACCGAAAGGTCGGCAAAATCGTCGCCGCCCCGGATCCTCGCCTCGGCGCACTCGTGATGCACTGCGACATGGCTTTCAAATCAACCTGAAGGCGGCGATCGCGACCAGCGTCGGACCCAGCGCGGCCAGGAGCAGGCCGAGCGGATGTATGGTCTCCTCGTCGAAATGGCCCTTTAGTATCGACATCCCCGCCGGGTTCGGAGCATTCGCGATCACGGTGAGGCCACCGCCGGTGACCGCGCCGGCGACCAGCGCGTACTTGAATTCCTCGCTCAATCCCTCGACGAGCGAACCGAGATAGGTCAGCGCTGCGTTGTCGGTGATCGCCGTCAGCGCGGTCGCGCCGAAGTAGACGGTGTTGGCGTCCATGCTCATGAGCGCGGGCTGCAACCACCAGCGCTGCTGACCGCCCAGCACGACCAGGCCGGCCAGGAAAAACGCGACCATCAGTCCCTCCCGCAGGATGAGCCGATCCTGGTACTCCGAGTACGCCGTGGCCACTCCGAGAAAGAACAGGAACAGACCGATGAACATATGCGTGTAGTGCGCGAAATACACCACGCCGCCCAGGAAAGCCAGATGCATGAGGATGATGGAGATCGGCACACCGGCTCGCTGGTTGCCCCCGGTTATCTGCAGCGACTTCAGCTCCTTTCGGAACAGCAGTGTGCACAGCAGCGCGTTCACCACGGTGGCGAGCGCCGCCCGCCACCCGAAGTGCATGAACATGAAGGCCGTGTCCCAGTTCCACGTGGCGGCCACCATCAGCACCGGCGGCGCGGCATAGGACGTCAACGTGCCGCCTATCGAAACGTTGACGAACAAGACGCCGACGGTCGCGTACTTCAGGCGTGTGGAGATCTTGCGCGAGAAAAGCTTGTCGCTCAACATCAGGGCGGCGAGCGTCATCGCCGCCGGCTCGGTGATGAACGAGCCTAGCAAAGGCAGCAGCGACAGCGCCGTGAAGTAGAACGCCGTGGCCCTCGGCATCGGCATCAGCCTCGAGACCACCAGCACACAGTCGCGCGCCAGCTGCAGCACCGGTCTGGTCCCGGCGATGACCATGATCACGAACACGAAAAGCGGCTCGGTGAAGTTGCGGGTTTGAACGTACTCGACGGCGACCTCCTTGCCGCCGGAGATCATCATGAAGACGATCAGCACCATCGCCCACAGCCCGAATACGACCTCGACCTCGCCCAGCAGATGCCAGAGCCCCGCGTGCCTCGGGTGCGTGTGCGCGAGATGCTCGAAGAACTTCGTGGAGAAGGTGTGAACCAGCGCGAGCGCGAATAGCACGGCGCCGACCACTTGTATCGTAGTCGGATTCATCGTGCGGATGCTGCCATGAAACGGCCGCCGTGCGCCAGAGCGCAACGGCGGCCGAAGGCGCATTGCCCGATCATGCAATCCGATCGCGGCGCAGCCGCAGCAAGTCGCTCAACAGTTCCGTCGGGCTGCGTTGCGAATGCGGAACCGGCTCGGTCACGCCGAGCCGATCCCAGAGTTTCGCGCGCAGCTCCGCGGGCAGGACGTTTTCGAGGTACTCGAGCGCGGTCCCGCGCTGGGCCGGGTCGTCGCTGGTCGCACCATGCATCGCGATCAGCAGCGCGTCGCGATCGAGCGCGAGCGACAGCAGCGTGAAAACATGCTGCAGCGACGGGATGAGCGTCTCCTCGCCTTCGCCATTGTCGGGCGTTCGCCCGCTGCCGTCGGTGACGTGGGTCTGCGCGCGCCACACGCCGTCCTCCAGCAGCAGCTCGCGCTCGGCAAGTTCATACACGCTCTCCTCGCTCAGGCGCAGCTCCCCGCTGCGCGCCGTGAGCCGCGCGAGCGCCCGCGCGCTGCTGTAGCGAACCGAGAACTCCGCGTCCGTCAGGCCCATCACGAGGGCGTCGCGGGCGCGAACGTTATGGACGACCTCGAGTACGCTGGGAATGCGGTTGCGCGCCAGCAACGGCATGTCGGGATCGAGCATGGCGTCGGTAAGCTGACCGATGATGCGCGGCGCCTGCCAGCGCAGCTCCGTGCGCACCTCCTCGGCGACTTCCTGCTGCGCGAGCAGCGGGATGAGGTGGGGGACCATCGTCACCTCGAGACCGGCGCTGTGCAGGGCATGCCGCACGCGCTCGCTCTGCATCGATCGCAGATCGGCGATGATCCCGGCTCGCGCATCGCCCGCATCGCCCGCCGCGTTCAGCGTCGAGGCGCCCTCGAGGGCGCGGATCCGCGCCAGCAGCAGCTCCCGCTCCGATGCGGCCGTCGTCTCGGCGAATATCCGGCGCGTGGTGGCGTCAGGCACCGACGCGGTATCGAGCGGGAACGCGCCGGCGCGCAGATTGGCGGCGAGACGCGACACGTAGCCGCGATAAAGCCTGGTCATGAGCCACAGCGAGCCGAGCGCGACGACCGCCGCCAGCACCACCACCCAGCGCGCCGGGATCTGCGGCAGCAGGAACAGCACGACCAGCAACAGACCGCCGCCGAGCATGTCACCGAGTCGATTCCCGCCGACGTCGATGATGGTCTTCGTCGGGCGCTTCTCGTCGGGCGCCAGCGGCATGTAAAGCACCTCGAAGCCGCTCCGGAACAGCGAATTGGCGAATACCGATTCGATCGCCCTCAGGCAGACGAACCCCCAGAACTCGTTGACGCTTGCCGCCACGGCACCGCCCAGGATCACGGAGCCGGGAAGCAGGAATATCGACCCGCCCAGGCCGAAACGGTTGAGCAGCAGAGGGCCCAGGCTCACCTGCACCAGGAACGTCAACACGCCGACGGCCGCGTAGAAGGTCGCGAAGAACCCCAGCAGATCCGGCTTGTCGGTGTAACGCAGCGAGGTCTCCGCTTTCAGCGCGTAGTCGAGCAGACCCGCTATGACCGAAGACACCAGGATCAGGCCGGCCATCTGCAGCAGATATCGATTGCGCGCGACCAGCGTCACGCCCCAGCGCATGGGCGCCACCGCGGCGCCGGCGCTCGCGACGCGTCCGATGGAACCGACACCGCGTACGCCGTACACGCAGACGGCGTGCATCGCCGCCAGCACCAGCAGCATCACGCGCGGATCGGCATATGTGGCGACGCGTTCGGCGATGAGTCCGCCGAGTATGCCGCCGAGGGTGGCCGCGGCGCCGATGCGTATGATCGTGCGCTTGGCGGTGTGCGGGTCGAAACGCTCGTTGACGACCGACCAGAAACCGCTGATCAGCAGGACGCCGACGATGCCCATGTGCAGATAGAGCATGACCACCGCCGCGTGCGGCGCCCGGCCGAGCAGCCACCACTCGACGAGGAACAGGACCGCGCTCACCGCGAACCCGCGCGGCACGAGCCGGCTCGGACCGTACAGGGCGAGCAGCCGCGACATCAGGAGCACGCCGATCACCGCCAGGGCCGCGGAGACTACCATGAGCTTGGGCAACTCGCGCACGTCGAACTGCGAGAGGAACAACGCGTCGCGCGTCGCCTTGCCGGCCACCTGCTGCGCGATCATCACCATCGCGGTGAGCAGCGAGTATCGCACTGCCTGGTGATCGCGCTGCTCCATACCTGCTACCGGCTGATCCGGCGGCGGCTACTCGGCCTTGACGAGGACCGCCCGGTACTCCGGGGTCAGGGCGATGATTACGAACAGCCAGGCCGCGCACGCCGCGATGACGAAGTATCCGAGGTGCACCACGGTGATGCCGAGTCCGAACCACTGCGTCAACGCCAGGATCATCACCGAACCGATGACCTTGAACAGGCGGTAGCCGAACATGTCGATCCACGCCTTCGCCTGGTACGTGCGAACCGGATCGATCGGTATGTATAGGATCTCCTTCGAGGCGCGGTTGATCGAATAGGACATGCCGCGATCGGCGATCTTCAGCGTCGCGGCCATGCGCAGCGTCGGTCCCACCATGTAGGCGATGGAGCCCAGCGTCACCAGCAGCGGCTGCACGAGCAGGCCGCTCATCACACCCAGGTACTGATGCACGAGCGGCGTCGCGATCAGGTTCACGCCTATGGCCACCCCGTTCAGGAGAAAGTAGAAATTACCCTGAAACGCGGTCCGCTCGTCCGTGTCCGGGTACGCGGCTTCGATGGCCTTGCTGAACTGGAAGTCGATCAACGACTCCACGATCTGACTGAGCAGCAGCAGCACCGCGATGAGCCGGAGGTAGCGGTTGCCGAGCAGATCGCGCCATCCCGAAACATCGACTCGCCGCTGCGCCGCGGGCTGCTCCGTGTACACGCCCTGTCTCGACAGCAGCAGGTTCAACAGGAACAGGAGCCCGAGCATGGCCGCCGACACCAGCAGCAGATCCTCGGTCCTGAGCGGCGTCTTGGCGACCAGGTCCGCGGCGAGCTTGCCGCCCAGCATCCCGCCCACCGGCCCGGCCATGGCGACGAAGCCGTACCACCTGCGCCCGGAGGCCGTCGTATTGACCGAATTGGCCAGGCTCCAGAACTGCTCGACCAGCACGACGCTGAAGATGTCCACGAAGACATAGAAGACGACCGCGACCGCGGCGCCACCAATCGGAAACAGCAGCCGAAAGGTGACCAGCGCCAGCGCAAAGGTGATGAGCGTGCCCAGCACCACCCGCAGGCGATCGTGCCGCTCGACGATGCGATGATAGGCGCCGATGATGAGTCCCAGCACCGCCGCAGTCGTGATCCAGACGTACGGAAGCATGTCGGCCGACCAGTAGGCGATGAACAGGGAACGCGCCGCCGGTTTGATCTGGTAGTAGCCGAGGATGATGAGAACGAAATTGACGAACAGCATCGCCGCGCGGTGGGTCTCACCAAGGGCGGGACGGGCGGGCGATGGGCTGGAGGTCATGTCAAGACGCTGGCGGCAAGGTTTGCGGACGGGCGCTGGCTCGGGTTAAACTCCCGTCACATTCGGGGCGGCAACTTTCGCCGACAGGCGTTATGTCCATGTTTTAAAGCGGATTTCCACAACGCTTTCGAATCCCGAACACCCATCATCTGCGAAGCTTGGCATAGTATGTGCGGATTCGCGGAGGTCGCGCAACGCGGCTTTATTCTTCGACTCACGATGCGACGCCCGAACACAAACTACGCGGGGATTGTCGCACGGCGATGGGAGGTACTGAATGACCGGAGTTCTCCGCGCACTGCTGCTCGCAAGTCTGGTATTCGCGATCGGCGCGCACGCGGCCCCCAAGGGGCCGACAACGGCTGACTATCCCGATCTGCGCGACAGCCGCGACCGCGCGCTGCAGAAAGGCCTGGAACGGAGCCTGGAGCGGCTGGGCCTCATGGAGGCGGTGCGCGCCAAGCGTCTGGCCGTGTCGGTCGTCGACATCAGCGACCTGAAACATCCGCGCGTCGCCGCCGTCAACGGCGATCACATGCTGTACGCGGCCAGCCTGCCGAAGATCGCCATACTGCTGGGCGCCTTCGTCGAGGTCGAGCGCGGCCGCATGAAGCTCGACGCCGAGACGCGCGAGACGCTGACGCAGATGATACGCGTATCCTCCAACGAGGCGGCCACGGCGATGCTGCGGCGCGTCGGCAAGCAGAATCTCGAAAGCATATTGATGTCGGATCGCTTCCGCCTCTACGACCCGGCCTACAACGGCGGCTTGTGGGTAGGCAAGGAGTATGGCGACTCGCCGGCCTATCACCGCGATCCGCTGCACAACCTCTCCCACGGCGCCACGGCGCTGCAGGTCGCGCGGCTCTACTACATGCTGGAGACCGGACAGCTCATCAAGCCGGAACTCGCCCGGCAGATGAAGGAGATCCTCGGCAACCCCGGCATCCACCACAAGTTCGTCAAGGGTCTGGAGGAGACCGGCAGCCGCATCTTCCGCAAGTCGGGCACCTGGGAGCAGTGGCACGCGGACAGCGCCATCGTCGAGCGGGACGGCCGGCGCTACATCATCGTCGGCCTGGCCGAGGATCGAAACGGCGGACAATGGCTGTCAGAGCTGGTCAAGCCGGTCGACGCCATGCTGATCCCGACCCGCCTGGCGGCCGCGGACACCACCCTGGGCGGAACCCGCCGGAGCGCCACCGATGCCGCCGAGGCGCTCTCGCCGGTTACCCGCGTGGCGCCACCGACCGCCGAGAAGACCTTCGCCGCACTGAACACCGCACCCGGCCTGAAACTGAAACGATCCGAAATGCGACTGCTGATGGCCTGCGCCCGCGACACGCGCAGCGGCCCGACGGCAGTCGTGCTCTGCCGCTGAAAGCGGCCTGGTTGCGGGCGTGCCCTGGGCCCGCTCCGGGCGCACGGGATTCCCCCGAGCGACTTTCACACCCCGCGCGGCCGGCGGACCGCAGACATTCCGTCAGCGCGCGCTCAGGGTGCCGAGTGCATGGACTCGATGAGCTTGTCGATGCGCGCGGCGAGCGCGGCGTGCGCGGATGCGGAGTTCACGCCCAGCACGTTCGTCATCAGCGTCACGATGTAGTGGCGCGTGCGCGTCTCCGCCGGGGTCTCGACTATGGCCACGGAGTTCATCAGGTTTTCCTTGTCGCCACGATACGAGGGACAGGGACGCGAATGGCAGCGGAACAGCGATCCTGACTTGAAATACACCGCGGCGGGAAACAGCGCGGGAGCCGCGGCGTAGCGTATGCGCCGTTCCGTCGAGTACATCAGGCGCTTGATCTCCCTGCTGGACCATTCGTCGACCAACTGGCCCTTCTCCATCCTGACCAGGTAACGCATCAGTTCGCGCGGCGTGGCGTAGCTGTTCGGCCCCGGAATCTTGATGTCGCCGGTGCGGGTGAAGAAACTGCCCTGCCGCAGCTTGGCGATATCCAGGCCGTTACGCGTCACCGGCTCCTGCAACGCGCTGGTGAACGTCTCGCTCAGTTCCTGCTTCGGCGTGCCTTCGATGTAAGCCTCCGCCTCCTCGCGGCCGACCGGGTAGCGCTCGCGGAAGTGCGCCATCAGCGTCAGCTCCTTCATCACCGCGCTGGCCGCCGAGTTCGAGCTGGCTGAGACCATCCAGTCCATGTACTCCCAGAGAGTCCCCTGATCCCCGGGGCGCAGCTGACGCCTGCTGAGCTGCTGGGTGTCGACGTTGAAGAATCGCACCGTATGGTGGTCGCTGAGCACGAACTCGTCGGCCGTGACCAGCGTGTGCTTCAGGACGGAGCGCCGCTTCTCGATGTCGTTCGGGTAGAGATCCGCGAGCAGCTGGAAGACGGCCAGCGCCACCATCAGTTTGCCGACGCTGCCGGGGTTGCGGGTGACGTCGGCGTTGTGCTCGGCGTATTTCGGGTTGTTCGGGTCGGTGATGTCGAGCAGCGCGACGCTGTAGTCGCCGCGGCCGACGATGTCCTCCAGCCGCCTGGTGAACTCCGGATCGGGGGCAGGGATCTCGAAATCCGGCCGATCGCGCAGCCGGATGTCCACCTGCTCCAGAGGCAGTGTGCCGCCGCTCGGTTGCGGTTTGCCCGCGAGCGTGCCCTCCTGCGTGAGGCGGGCCTGCTCCAGCCGCTTGATGCCCGTGTAGTCGTAGCCGTCCATCGGGTAGGAACTCACCGTGGTGGAGACGACGAATGCTCCCAGCACCACCCATTTCTTCATTTTCTCCGTGCCTCCCGTTCCGCCCTGGTCCGTCGTCGCGTCCGCCGCTCTTCGCCCCTCACCGCCCCGGCGGCTGGTCGAGCGGCACCACAGTCCTGGCCGCGTCGGACATACTCGCATCGAGATTGCGCAGATACTCGCTCGAGCGTGCCCTGGCACTCTCGAGGAACGGCCGGATCTGGAACAGCTGCAGCCTGCCGGCCAGGAAGCCGAACTCGATGTCCGCCGGCGCCGGTTTGCCCTCGGCGTCGACGACCGGCGGGAAGCGCGTGGGCAGCTCGCGCGCGAGCCGAATGAGCTGGGATATCTCGTGCGGCTTCAGTACCGCGTCCTCGCCGCTCACCGGAACCTTCTCGATGCCGCCGCTCGCAGGCAGGATGCGGCGCACCGGGGCCGTGGCCTGCGCGAGCAGGGTGACCTCGCCGGTCGCGGTGTCGATGCGCAGCGACTCCGCCGCCTGACCATCGACGGCGCCGCCCACGCCCTCGTTCACGGCCACCGATAAAACGTCGGCTGCGCCGGTATCGATGTCCTGTGTCACCATGACGCCGGACTTTTCGTTGGGCACGCTCTTGAGCAGCAGGACCGCCGGATACGTGTGCTCCGGCTTGTCCATCCGCGTCTGCCTCCAGGCGAAGGAACGCGCGCTGAAGGGCGAGGCCCATACCCTGGTGAGCGCATTCATCACCTCCCCGAAGCCCACGACGTTGGGCAGTGTCAGGTTCAGACCGGCACCGGTGAACCCGGCGAGATCCTCGACGTTCGTATCGCTGCGGACGAAGACCCCGTAGGTGCCGTCCTTGCCGAAGGTCTGCTCCATGGCCTGCCGCAGGCCCCTGCGGAACTCGGCGCCCGGATCGACGTTCAGCACCCACTGCTCCAGCCGCTGCCGGAATTCCTCGGTCTGCCGCGCCTTTTCCGCGGTATCGGTGATCGCGGCCAGGCGGTCGTATTCGGCCGTCATCCACTCGAACACGCTCCTGCCCGCGCCGGGCATCGGCTGGTCCAGGACCTTGCGAAAGGCGCCGAAGGGGATGGCGATGCCGTCGGCCACCGCCTCGGGGTAATGAAGCTTGAGCTCGCCCAGCTTCGCGGCCTTCGGCCCGACGAGCCGACCGGAATCGCTGGCGCGCAGCCGCTCGAGCGGCACGAAGTCCCGCTTGGCGAGATCGAGCTTCTCGAGGTCCACGCTGATGACCACGTCGGGCGCCCGGCTCTCCTGCGCGAACAGCGCCGCGGCCTCGCCGCTGTCCCCGGTTATCTGCACACCGCCGCCGCGGCTCGCGGCAAGGATCACGCGCTGTCCGTCACGAGCCCGCAGCTGGTTCACCAGCGACTCCTCGACCGCCACGTTGGGAATGCCGAGATTGCGGGCCAGGATCTGGATGTGCGAGAGTGGATTGCCCTCCCCGCGCGTGAGTATGCCGGCAACCGGTGGCAGGTCCGCCACCGTCTCCGGCAGGAGATAGATGCCGTCGGCGGCGAATGTGACCCCCGCGCCGCCGCCCTCCACGATATGCAGCGTGCCGCGCGCCAGGCCGGCGTTGAGCGCGCGCAGGCCGCCACCGACGTCGCTGCCGAAGAGCTCGCGTTTCACCCCGGCGAGCTTGTTGGCATCGCGCAGCAGCGAGTCGACGACGTGCGCGTAGAAGAATAGCGGGCTGCCGCGCAGCACGCTTTGCGGAAAAAGCTCCACCAGCGGTTCGATCCCGGCGAACTTCTCCTGGGAAGCCTGAAAATGAAAACGCAGCTGTTGCGTGGCCCAACCGGGCACCAGGGCGACGTAATCCAGCAGCCCCTTGTATTCGGCGAGGCTGCTCGAGGATGCCGGCAACGCGGCAAGGCGCTCCTGCACGACCGCGCGTTCACGCGGTGAGATGAGGCCGGCCCCGTAGGCCGCCTCGGCGCTCAGGGACAGCCAGTCGAGCTGCTGCCGCCGCGTGGCGGTATCGAGCAGCCGGTCGAGCGCCGCCGCCTGCGCGAAATGCTCGTCCTCCAGCAGCAGGCTGGCGTTGAGCAGCGCGTGACGCGACTCGGGGCGCTCGAAACGCGGCCACAGGTCGCGCAACTGGGCCAGCGCGCGCGCCGTGGCGGCGAATCGATCGGCCGGCGTAGCGGCCCTCTCCAGCTCGTCCATGGACTGCCTGATGGCAGCCTGCATGTCCCGGGAGGTCTGCACGCGCTTGAGCAGGGCATCGAGCGCGGGTCCCAGCAGGTTCGACGTCGAAAACAGGCTGTCGATGCGCGAGGCGAGCCTCTCCATGTCGGCGGCCAGTTCCCCGCTCGTCACGCCCCTGGCGTACTCGCGCACGAGCACGGCGTCGCCCGCCTCCGGCCGGCCGTGAATCTTGTTTCGGATGTTGATGAAGCCGGGGTCGCGCCCGGCCAGCGCCGCGGAGAGATCGCGCACCTCGACGATCGATTTCTCGGTGACGCCGTGGGGCAGCAGGCGCGCGCCAAGCCGCAGGGCAAGAAATCGCTGCTCGACCCAGAGCGGGTCCCGCATCATTGCGATGAGCAGGTTCCTGGCGCCCTCGATGTCGCCCTCGGCCTGCAGCGCGCCCCGATAGTAGCGTGCCTTGCGAAGTATCCAGCCGTCGTCGTGGGCGATCAGAAACTGCTCGAAGAGCATCTGGCTGTAGATGTCCTGGAAGTCCGGCTGCTGCAGGGTCGCGGCGATGTCGAGGTCCTCGTAGATGTTCGCGACGCGGTAGCCGTTGCGGCGCATCTCCTTGACCCGGTCGGTCCATTCGCCGTGCTGGGCGCCTCCGCCGTTGTTCGTGCAGGGGGACTTCGCGTCACGGATGGTGCCGTCCTTGCAGAACCAGCGGATACGCGAGAACGGACCGCGGTCCGCCTGCTTCATCTCCTCGACCCACACTCGGTAGGTCGCGGCTGCCGCGCTCGAGGGCTCACCGCGGGGATCCTCGGCCGCGGGGCCGTTCCGGACGCCAATTAAGGACAGGACCGCGCACAATATCGCAGTGCGGACTCGCGTTTTCTTCGGGGCGGGCGGCATCGTCGGAAATGAACAGGCGGCTTGACCAAGCAGTTATGGTAGCCGATTATCAGCGTGTATGTCCCTAACGGCGCCAGGCGCAGCGGGCCCACATCGGGACGGCGAAACCCCGCGCGCGCAACGACTGGCGCACTACCTGCGTTCAACAGCCGATGCCGCCATTTACATGACCAATGTTTGAAGTCAGCAACAAGATACTTTGCGTCGACGATCAGGCTGAAATCACCCAGCTGCTCGAACAGCAACTCCGCGGCAAGTATCAGGTGAGCTTCGCCAACAGCGGCCCGGCAGCCCTGGACCTGCTTTCCACGCAAGGGCCTTTCGCGGTGATACTCGTGGACTACGCCATGCCGGGCATGGACGGGGTCACGCTGCTGCGCGAGGTGCACAGCCGCGCGCCGGAGACCGTCTCCATCATGCTGACGGCCTTCGCGGACGTTTCCGTGGCGGTATCGGCCTTGCACGAAGCCAGCATCTTTCGTTTCGTGCGCAAGCCTTGGGACCCGACCCTGCTGATGCGCTACATCGACGACGCACTGGACCGTTATCGCGTCACGGTCACCGAGCGCAACCTGTCCACGGCGCTCGAGCGCGTCAATCAACGCCTCTACGAGAAGGTCCAGGAGCTGGAGTCGACCCAGAGGCTGCTCGGCCGCTGGATGCAGATGAGCCCGGTGGTCGCCTACAGCGCCATTGCGGGCAGGGACAGCGTGCGACTGACCTTCCTCGGACCCAACGCCGAGGCGATGACCGGCCGCGGCATGCAGGATTGCCTCGCCACGCCGACGTTGTGGGCCGAGCTCGTGCATCCGGACGATCGGGACCGGATACGCGAGCAGTTCGAACGAGCGTCGGCCGACGGGATTGCGATGCTGCAGGCGGAGTATCGCCTCGTGTGCAAGGACGGCAGCGTCCGCCGCGTTCGCGACACGTTCAGGAAGATCGCCGCCGGCGGCGGCTCGGCCGAGATATACGGTGCCTGGATCGATATCGGCGGCGCCGGTACCGCCATGTCTGCCTGAACGACGCTCTCCGCGGGGCCATGCGGCGGACCTGGCCTTGAAATCCGGCGCGGCGGACCCCATGTCCGCTCAATCGTCCTTCCCGCGCTTCATATGACGCGCGGCCACGTATCATCTGCCAGGCGATCATGACCGAACAGAACGACGGCACTTCCGGGATCATCGTCGATGCTGGGCAAGGAATGCCGGCGACGCTCGGCGACCTCGTACCGGATCGACTCTACCTCCTGCCGCTGACGGCGCGCCCTTTCTTTCCCGCGCAGACCGTACCCATCGTCAGCAACGAGGCGAACTGGCGCGCGACGCTCGAGCGCGCCGGCGCCACTGCGCAACACATGATCGGGCTGGTCTATTCCGGCACCGCGCCCGGTGCCGTGCCGGAGGCCGAAGATTTCGCCGCGGTCGGAACGGTCGTGCGCATGCATCACTCCGGTGCCGGCGACGGCAAGATCCATTTCATCGCCGAGGGCATCAAACGCTTCCGCATCCGCAGCTGGCTGACCACCAGACCGCCGTTTCTGGTCCAGGTGGATTACCCCGAACAGCCGGCCGAAAGCTCCGACGAGATCAAGGCCTATGCGCTCGCGATCATCAACATGATCCGCGAGCTGTTGCCGCTGAACCCGCTGTACAAGGAGCAGCTGAAGGCGTTTCTCGAGAGATTCAACGTCGAGGACGCCTCGCCGCTGACTGATTTCGCGGCCATCCTGACGAGCGCCGCGCCGCAGGAGCTGCAGCAGGTGCTCGAGACCTTCCCGCTGCTTCCGCGGATGGAGCGGGTGCTCGGACTGCTGCAGAAGGAGCTGGAAGTGGCCGGCATGCAGGCGAAGATCCGCCAGAAGGTGGAGGAGAACATCTCCGAGCAGCAGCGCAGGTTTTTCCTGCGCGAGCAGATGAAGGAAATCCAGAAGGAGCTCGGCATCTCGAAGGACGACAAGACGGTAGAGCTCGAGCGCTTCCGCGAGCGCATCGGCGCGCTGTCGCTGCCGGAGCATGCCCGCGCCCGCATCGAGGAGGAGATGCAGAAGCTGTCGTTCCTGGAGCTCGGATCGCCGGAGTACGCGGTCACGCGCAACTATCTCGACGCGTTGACCGCGCTGCCGTGGGGCAAGACTTCCGAGGACCTTCTCGATCTGAAGCGCGCGCGGCGCATCCTGGATCGCGATCACGCTGGACTGAAGGACGTGAAGGAACGCATCATCGAGTTCCTCGCGGTCGGCGCGCTGAAGGGCGAGATCGCCGGCTCCATCATCCTGCTTGTCGGCCCTCCGGGGGTGGGCAAGAGCTCGATCGGCCGATCCATCGCCGAGGCGCTCGGGCGCCGGTTCTACCGTTTCAGTGTCGGCGGCATGCGCGACGAGGCCGAGATCAAGGGCCACCGGCGCACCTACATCGGGGCCATGCCGGGCAAGTTCATCCAGGCGCTGCGCGAGGCGGGGACCGGCAATCCGGTGATCATGCTCGACGAGATTGACAAGATCGGCGCCTCCTATCAGGGCGACCCGGCCTCGGCGCTGCTGGAGGTTCTCGATCCGGAGCAGAATCGCGACTTCCTCGACCACTACCTGGACGTGCGCTTCGACCTCTCGAAGGTCCTGTTCATCTGCACGGCGAATCAGCTCGACACCATTCCGGCCGCGCTGCTCGACCGCATGGAGGTGATACGCCTGGCCGGGTACATCGCGGAGGAGAAACTCCGGATCGCGCGGAAGTACCTCTGGCCGCGCCTGCTCGAGCGCGCCGGCGTCAGGGGCAGGCAACTGTCGATCGACGACGATGCCCTGCGGGCCGTCATCGAGGGCTATGCGCGCGAGGCCGGCGTGAGGAATCTCGAGAAGCAGCTCGCGCGCATCGTGCGCAAGTGCGCCGTTCGGCTGCTGGATCGTCCGGAAAAGGGGATCAGAATCGCCACCGGCGACGTCGCGGCCTTGCTCGGGCAACCGCCCTTTCGGCCGGAGGCCTCTGCCCAGGGGGTCGGGGTCGTCACCGGCCTCGCCTGGACCGCCATGGGCGGCGCCACGCTGAACGTGGAGGCCACGCGGGTGCATACCAAGACACGCGGATTCAAGCTGACCGGCATGCTGGGCAGCGTGATGAAGGAATCCGCCGAAATCGCCTACAGCTACGTCGCGTCGACCCCCGGGCTGTACCCGGGCCACGAGCAGTTCTTCGACGACGCGCTCGTGCACCTGCACGTTCCCGAGGGGGCCACTCCCAAGGACGGCCCCAGCGCTGGCATCACGATGGCCACGGCGCTGGTGTCGCTCGCGCGCGGCGAGCCCCTCCCGCGTCCGCTCGCCATGACCGGCGAGCTGACCCTCACGGGCCAGGTGCTGGCCGTCGGCGGCATACGCGAGAAGATTGTCGCGGCGCGGCGCGCGGGGCTCAAGGAGGTGCTGTTGCCGGCGGCCAACCGCCGCGATTTCGACGAGCTGCCGGCGCACCTGCGCAAGGGCCTGAAGGCGCATTTCGTCCGTCACTACGACGAGGTTGCCCGCCTGGTGTCCAGGAAGGGCAGGCCCCGGCGCCGCCGCGCGGCGTTGCGGAAATAGCCGCGACGCCCCTCGGGCGTCCCGCGCGACCCCCGCCGCCGGTTAGAATTCCCGGAATCCTGCGCAACCCCGGGGACCGACGGCGTGACCATCACTACGAACATCGACCTGCTGAAGCACCGCCGTACCAAGATTGTCGCCACGCTCGGACCCTCGTCCTCGGACCGCGAGACGATTGCCCGGCTGTTGCGCGCCGGCGCCAACGTCATACGGCTGAACATGTCGCACGGGGACCACGCCGCGCACCGCAGGCGCTACGAGAGCGTGCGCGCGGTTGCCGCTGAACTCGGGCAGCACATCGCGGTATTCGCCGACCTTTGCGGACCGAAGATCCGCACCGGCCGGTTCGCCGACGGCCGGATTGATCTCGATGCCGGCGCCTCCGTGACTGTCACCACGCGCGAGGTGGTCGGAGCGGCGGGCCTCGTGCCGTCCCAATACGAGTCGCTGGCGCACGATGTCGCCCCGGGCGATCGCATCATGCTCGATGACGGTGCGCTGGAACTGCGTGTCGAGCGGATCGACGGCACCGAGATCCGGTGCAAGGTCATACACGGTGGAACGTTGCGGGACCACAAGGGCATCAATCTGCCCGGCGTCAACGTCTCGGCTCCGTCTCTGACCGAAAAGGACCGGGTGGATGCCGCATTCGCCCTGGCGCTGGGCGTCGACTTCATCGCGCTTTCCTTCGTCCGCGTCCCCGAAGACGTGCACGCGCTGCGCAGCCTGATCGCCGGGGAGGGTGGCGAAGCGGGCATCATCGCCAAGATAGAGCGGCCCGAGGCGCTGCGGAACGCGAGCGCGATCATCGAGGCCGCCGACGCGATCATGGTCGCACGCGGCGATCTCGGCGTGGAGCTCAACCTCGAGCAGGTTCCGCTCGCGCAGACCGAGCTCATCGGCCGGGCGCGTGCCCTTGCACGTCCGGTAATCGTGGCCACCCAGATGCTCGAATCGATGATCGACAGCCCGCGTCCGACGCGGGCGGAGGTCAGCGACGTGTCCCATGCCGTCGCCGCGGGTGCCGACGCGGTCATGCTCTCGGGAGAAACGGCGGCCGGGCGGTTCCCGGTGGAGACGGTGGAGATGATGGTGCGCATCGTGCGACAGACCGAGGCCTACCACCTGCGTCGCCGGCAGTGGGGATCGAACGGGAGCCGCCATCCGCACCCCGATCCGAAGCGGTTCGGAGACGCGGTCGCCGAGGCGGCTTCGCAACTGGCCCACGACCTGGAGGCCAGGGCGATCATCGTCATTTCCCAGTCGGGCCGATCGGCAGTCACGGTCACGGCGAGGCGCCCGACCGCATCCATCGTCGGGGTAACGCCATACCCGCGGGTGGCGAACCGCATGAGTCTGATGTGGGGAATGCTGCCCGTCGTGGACGCCGATGTCGGCTCCGCCAACCCCAATCAGGTCGCCCGCCGCATCGCGCGCGAGCGCGAGCTCGCGGGACGCGGCGAGTACATCCTGCTGGTACGCGGCTTCCACAGCGATGTGGAGATGAACACCCCTTCCATCACCATGCTGACTGTCTAAATAGTAGAGACCGGGAATGCCGATTACGCCCAATGCGCCGTTCCGGTCGCGGGGCCGGCGCGCCTTGATGTCGAGCGTAGTCGGGAACGTAGCTCGACATCACGGGAGGTGGGCCGGTCATTGCGTTGCGCCGGAAGATGCCGACGGCTCACGCGGCGGCCGGGCGCCGGGTGCGCGTCCGCGCAGCGGTGCGTATCAGCGGCGCTGGCGATAGATGGGCACCGCCCCGTCGGCGGCGCCCTGGTAACGCACGGAGAACTCCCTGAAGGCCTCCAGCGCGTCCTCGGCGTTCTTGTCGGGACGCAGGGCGTAGCTGTCGATGCCGCAGCGGCGCATGAAGTCGATAGTGTCCCGCACGACGTCGCCCACCGCTCTCAGTTCGCCGCGGTAGCCGTACCGTCCGCGCAGGAGGCGGGCCTGCGAGAAGCAGCGGCCATCGACGAACTTCGGAAACTCCAGGGCGAGAAGCGCGAATCGACCGAGGTCCGGTGCGATCGTCTCCAGCGGCGTATCGCCGGCAATCTTCAGTCCCAGGCGCCCCTCGCGCGCGCTCAGCGCCTCGCGCTCCTTCTGCCAGCGAGCGACAGAGACGATGACGCCGCCGTCATCGGGCAGGTCGCCGTCGTCGTCGAGGAGTTGCCAATCGTCTTCGGTCACCTGCAGCGCCTTGTCAATTATGCGCATATGCCCGCACCTTCTTGCTCTCCACCCCCGCATAGACGCGCGCCTTGAACGGCTCGATCCCGATGCGGCGCACGCAGTCGAGGAACAACTCCTCGCCTTCGCGTTGCTCGACGAAGACCTCCAGTATCTTGGCGATCGCGGCGGCGACCTCTCCCTTGGCGAGCGCCGGGCCGATGCGGTCGCCCTCGGCCGCGTCATTGCCGGCGGATCCGCCGAGCTGGATCTGATAGAACTCCACGCCATCCTTGTCCACGCCGAGGATGCCGATGTGGCCGGCATGGTGGTGCCCGCACGCGTTCATGCAGCCGGACATCTTCAACTGAATCTCGCCCAGGTCGTAAAGATAATCCAGGTCGGCAAAGCGCTCGTTGATCTGCTTGGCAATGGAGATCGAGCTGGCATTTGCCAGCGAGCAGAAGTCCAGGCCGGGACAGCAGATCATGTCGGTGAGCGTGCCGATGTTGGGCGTTGCGAGGTCGTGGCGCTTCAGTTCGTTCCACAACGCGTACAAATGCGCCTGGTGCACGTCGGAGAACAGCAGATTCTGATCGTGCGTGCTGCGGACCTCGCCGAAATTGTACTTGTCCGCCATGTCGGCCACCGCGTCCAACTGTTCGGCCGTGATGTCGCCGGGCGCAACCCCCGGCGCCTTCAGCGAGACGAACGCCACGCGGTAGCCCTCCACCTTGTGCGGGCGCGTGTTGCGTTTGATCCAGGTCGCGAATGCGGGATCGGCGGCGATATGGCGTTCCAGCGTCTTGTCGTCCGCGGCCGAACGATCGTACGCGGGCGGCTGGAAGTAGCTCTTCATCCACTCGATCTCCTGGTCTCGGAGTATCAGGCCGTCGCGGGTGCGCAGCCACTCCGCCTCCACCTTCTCGCGGAATTTCTCCGCTCCGAGGGATTTCACCAGGACCTTGATGCGCGCTCGATGGATGTTGTCGCGACGTCCCTCCAGGTTGTAGATGCGCAGTATGGCCTCGATGTAGGACAACAGATGTTTCTTCTCGAGAAACTCCCGTACCACCACCGCGACCATCGGCATCCGTCCCATGCCGCCGCCGACCAGCACCTTGAACCCCACTTCGCCCTGGCTGTTTCGCACCAGGTACAGGCCGATGTCGTGCCATTGAACCGCGGCGCGGTCGGTGGCGGCGCCGCTGACCCCTATCTTGAACTTCCGCGGCAGCCAGTTGAATTCCGGGTGGAACGTCGACCACTGACGCATGATCTCGCAATACGGGCGCGGGTCCTCAACCTCGTCTGCGGCGACTCCCGCCAGGTGGTCGGCGGTGATGTTGCGCACGCAATTGCCGCTGGTCTGGATGGCGTGCATCTGTACGCTGGCCAGGTGCTCCAGGATGTCCGGGACCTCCTCCAGCTTGGGCCAGTTGTATTGAATGTTCTGGCGGGTCGAAAAGTGGCCGTAGTTGCGGTCGTAGCGACGGGCGATGTGGGCGAACATGCGGACCTGCTCGGATCGGAGCAGGCCGTACGGAACGGCCACCCGCAGCATGGGGGCATAGCGCTGGATATACAGGCCATTGCGCAGACGCAGCGGGCGAAACTCGTCGTCGCTCAGCTCGCCGGCGAGGAACCGCCTCGTCTGGTCGCGGAACTGCTGGACCCGTTCGTTGACGATGATCTGGTCGAAATGGTCGTACCGGTACATGGGCAGGCCGCATCCGCCTCGGGATCAGGGGGCGGTCAACATAACAAAGCTGGCCCGGGGAAATAAAGGACCAGTCCGCTCTAACCATATGCTAGAGCGGAATTTCGGCGCCGGCGCCGTCGGTATTGCGGACTAGTCCTCGCTCTCGCCTTTCGGCCGGTACTCGGCGATCAGCTGCTGCTGCACGCGCCCGGGGACCGGATCGTAATGGCTCAGGTTCACGGTGTAGGCGCCCGTGCCCCCGGTCACCGATTTCAATCGCGACTGGTATCCGTTCAATTCCGCCAGCGGCGCCTGGCCGACGATGGTCGTCATGCCGGTGCCGGCGGTATCCGTGCTGTTCACACGCCCACGCCGGCCGGACAGGTCCCCGGCGATGTCGCCCATGCATTGACTGGGGGCCGTTATGTGCACGTCGACGATCGGCTCGAGGATCACCGGCCCCGCCTTCGTGACCGCGTCGACGAACGCCTTGCGGCCGGCCGTCGTGAAGGCGACCTCCTTGGAATCGACCGGGTGGTGCTTCCCGTCGGTGACGACGACACGCACGTCCTGCATGGCAAAGCCGGCGATGACCCCGTCGTGCAGCGCCTGCCTCACCCCCTTCTCGACCGCCGGGATGAACTGCCTCGGTATCGCGCCGCCCACCACCTCATCGACGAACTCGAATCCCGCGCCGCGGGGCATAGGCTCCACGCGCAGGTACACCTCCCCGAACTGGCCCGCGCCGCCGGTCTGCTTCTTGTGGCGATGATGGCCCTCGGCCGCGGCGGTGATCGTCTCGCGATAGGCGATGCGCGGCTGACTGGTCTCGACCTCGACGTGAAACCGGGTCCTCAGATCCTCCAGCAGCACGCGCGTGTGCAGGTCGCCGAGCCCTCTTATCACGGTCTGATTGATCTGCGCGTCGTGCTCCAGCCGCATACTCGGGTCCTCGGCCGCGAGCTTGTGCAGGGCGTCGGAGATCTTCTGTTCGTCGCCGCGACTCTTGGCGTGCACGGCGATTCCCTGCATCGGTTCGGGGAACCGCAACGGCCGCAGGTGTATGTGGTCCTCGTCATGGGAATCGTGCAGCACGGCGTCGAAATGCAGATCGTCGACCTTCGCCACGGCGCAGATGTCGCCGGGCACTCCCATGCCGATCTCGCGCGTCTCCCTTCCCTGCAACTGCAGCAGGTGCGCGACCTTGAACGGCTTGCGCCCGTCGTTGATGAACAGCTGGCTGTCGCGGGCGACCTTGCCCTGGTGAACGCGAAACACGCCGACGCGACCGACGAACGGATCGATGCTCACCTTGAAGACATGCGCCAGCGCGTGCGCGTTGGCTTCCGGGCTCAGGTGCAGCTCCTTGGCCGAGCTGCCTTCGCCCTTCAGGAAGGTGGGAGGGTTGCCCTCCATGGGGTTGGGCATCAGCTGCGCGAACACCTCCAGCAGTTCCTCCATGCCGGCGCCGGTGCGGGCCGACGTAAAGCAGACCGGGATCAGGTGGCCTTCGCGCAGCGCCTTCTCGAAAGGGTCGTGCAACTGCTCCGGCGCCAGCTCCTCGCCCTGCTCGAGATACGTCGCCATCAGGTCCTCGTCCACCTCCACCACCTGGTCGACCAGCGCGGTATGCGCCGCCTTCACCGAGGAGAATGCCGTGGCCTGCCCGTCGGGACGGAAATAGCAGTCCACCACGGCCTCCCCGCCCTTGGCGGGCAGGTTCAACGGCAGACACTCCGCGCCGAAGGCGTCGCGGATCTGCGCGAGGCACTCGGCGAGGTCCACGTGCTCGGAATCCATGCGGTTGACGATGATCAGGCGGTCGAGCTCGCGTTCCGCCGCCCACGCCATCATCTTGCGCGCGATCATATCCACTCCTACCTGCGGATTGATGACCACGGCGACGGTTTCCACGGCGGGCAGGACCGCCAGTGCACGGCCGATGAAGTCCGGGTAGCCGGGCGTATCGATGAGGTTAATGTGCTTGCCGAGGTGGTCGAGACTGATGATGCTGCTGTGGAGGGAGTGCTGCAGGGCTTTTTCCTGGGGGTCGAAGTCGGAAAGGGTGGTGCCCTTTTCGACCGACCCCATGGTTTTGATGCCGCCGGTTCGGAATGCGAGGGCTTCCGTCAGGGTGGTCTTGCCGCCCCCCGCAACCCCCACGAGGGCAATGTTGCGGATGTCCGCCGTCGTGTACGTCGCCATATCCACCCCCGTCACACTGGATTCTGATGGTTATTGCGCCGCAGAATGGAACGGCGCGCGCCGGAGTGTCACCACATTTTCCAGTCTAGGAGGCGCCGCCGGCGCGGCAAGGGGGGCGACCGCTGCGCGACGCGCGCTGATCGCCGGGCCCAAAAAAGAAGGGGCTGCCGATGGCAGCCCCAATCTTGCGACAGGCTACGAGGAGGTCCTGTCAAACCGTGCCCACAAAATTTCCCCGTATTTCAAACCGCTCACCGCTCCGCCCGACGCGTCATCGCGCGGGAAAATCACTCAACCGCCGTGGAACTGCGCCAGCAGCGTCCTGCCCTTGCGCGTGATGTAGCCGTCGGCGCTGATGAACCCGCGCTTCACGGCCAGGTTGTAGACCTTGCGCGGCATGTTCTTCGACAGATACACCACCCCGTCTCCGAAGCGATTGCTCAGCACCTTCACGATATCGGTCTCGGATATCCGGGTGTCGTCCAACCACTGTTGCACATTCATCACAGTCTCACCCCTTGCCGTCGCGTAATTACGTCCGTGAAATTTCGCTACGACTTGTTACTTAATAAATAAGATAGCTTTTCTATAATGATAGTCAAATGCCGAATCCAACCTTCTGATTGAAAACTCGTTTTTTTGTGACCGCAGTCAATTTAGGCAATTACGTAGTATCCATCTCACCACACCCCGGCTGAAGGGGACCTGAACCGCCCGCCGCGGCGCCCGTGGGCCGAGCGGGGCAACGCACCGGGGAACGCCGCCGACGGTCATGCCGGCCGGGTACCGACTGTCCGGTCTTTGGGCGCATGGCGTCGTCTCCGATTGCCCCGGCCGCGGCGCATTCGGGGCGGGCCCTGCCCGGCGAGGTCGGCCGCCGCGCAGGCCCAGGGGGTCAGTCGGAGATGTGCGGGCGGGCGAGATAGTCGCGTGACTGCATCTCGTGCAGGCGACTGGCCGTGCGAGCGTACATCGCGGACAGGCGCTCGCCGCGATAGAGATCGCTCGGCAACGCGGCGGCGGAGACGATGAGCTTGACGTTGCGATCGTAGAACTCGTCGACCAAGTGGACGAAGCGTCTGGCGGCGTCGTCGAGCTGCGCCATCATCACCGGCACGTTCGCGATCAGCACGGTCTGATATTGGCGCGCGATCTCGATATAGTCCGCCACCGCCCGTGGACCGGCGCAGATCGTCTCGAACTCGAACCAGACCACGCCGTCGGCGCGGCGGACGGTGGCGATCTCGCGGCCCTCGATCTCCACGACGCCGCCCTGCATGGCCGTGTCGGGCGCGATCGATTCGAAGGTGCGCAACAGGCTGGAGTTGGCCGCGTCGTCCAGCGGCGTATGGTAGATCTCCGCGCGCTCCAGCGCGCGCAGCCTGTAGTCCGTCTCACCGTCGAAGTGATACACCTCAGTGTACGCCTTCAGCAGCTCGATCGCGGGCAGGAAGCGCTCGCGCTGCAACCCGCCCCAGTAGAGACGGTCGGGTTGCTCGTTGGACGTCGCGACCAGCGTGATGCCGCGCGAGAACAGCGCACGCAGCAGATTGCCCAAGAGCATCGCGTCGGTGATGTCGGAGACGTGGAACTCATCGAAGCACAGCACACGGGTGTTGCGCGCGATGCGATCGGCGACCACATCGAGCGGATTCTGCATGTTGGTCAGCGTCCGCAATTCCTGGTGTATCCGCCGCATGAATCCGTGGAAGTGGGTCCGCGCCTTCTCCTGGAACGGGAGGCACTCGTAGAACGCGTCGACCACGTAAGTCTTGCCGCGGCCGACCCCGCCCCAGAAGTACAGTCCGCGCGGCGCCCGGACGGCTCCTGCCGGGTCGGCTCGGCGCAGGAGTCTGTCGAACCACCCCGCGCGCGGCGCGGGGCCGGCGCCTGTAGGGGTCTGCAGCAGCTGCTGAAAGAGGTGCTCGGTGAGCCTGACCGCGCGCTTCTGCGCGCGGTCGGCGATGAAGCCTTCGCGTTGCAGATCCTGACGGTATTTTTCCAGCGGGGTCATGGGCGGCCGGTTCGATTGTTGGTTGTCATCGCGCGGACCTCCGGCCTACACCTGACCGGAGCGCCGCGCCGGCCGGAGGCGCGCCCGTCAGGCGCGCCTTTCGGGCAACGGCCGGGACCGCTATTGCGCCTGCGTCCTGATGTAATCCTTGCGCAGTATCCTCGCCACTTCCTCGGCCTGCTCGATCTGCTCTTTTTTCATCGACGGGACGAGATTCGCACGGACCTCCCTGGCGTCCTTGGAATTGTTGGCGGCGGCAACCTCGCACCAGGCGTATGCCTTGACCACGTCGGCCTTCACGCCGCGGCCGAGCGCATACGCCGTGCACATCATCTCCTGGGCCTCGACCACGTCCTTGCGGGCGGCGCGCGCGAACCAGAACACGGCCTGCTCATGGTTCTGCTCCACGCCACGCCCCAGCCCGTACATGGTGCCGAGATAGAACTCGGCGCGAGGGTGTCCCTGCTCGGCGGCCTTGCGCAACCAGCGCACGGCCTCGCCGTCGTTCACATCGATGCCGGCGCCATCCCGGTACATGCGCCCCAGCGCGTACTGTGCGTCGACGACGCCGGCATCCGCTGCCTGCTGGTAGTAGCTCTGCGCGATCTCGGCATCCGCCTCCACGCCCTGGCCGTTGGCATACATGGAGCCGAGGTTGTAGGCCGCCCGCGTCTCGCCCTGCTCGGCAGCCTTGCGATACCAGCCCACCGCCGCCGCGGCGTCACTCTCCACGCCCTTACCCGTCGCGTACATGTAGCCCAGGTTGAGCTGGGCCGGCGCGTATCCCGCCTCCGCGGCCTGCCGATACCACCGCGCCGCCTCGGCGTCGTCGGCCGGCGCGCCGCGTCCGGCGCGGAACATGTTGCCGAGATTGAACTGCGCGGCCCGGTGACCCTGTTCCGCGGCCTTCAGGTACCAGTACATCGCCTGCGCATAATCGGGTTCGACACCCTTGCCCTGCTCCAGCAGCACCGCGAGCGCATACTGGGCGCGCGCGTCACCGTCCTCCGCGAGCGGTTGCCAGGCGTTGTAGGCCGCCACGTAGTCGCCGCCGTCGGCGGCGCGCTTGCCCGCGTCGAAGTTCGCCGACGCAGCATCGGCCAACACCGTACCCAGGAGGAAGGTCGCGACGACGACCATGAACGATGCGGTACGGGTGATCATGCGGCTATTATAGGGAACAACGTATCCAAAGCGATCCCAGCGAGACCGTGATCGCGCTGGCCGTGCCTGCCTTGCGGCCGCCGTGGAGTCCCCGCCTCCTGGTCGCGAGGATCAACCTGCGTGTGGAGACCATTACCATGAGCGCTGCAAAATTTTCGCGGGACCATCAGTGGATACGCCTGGACGCCGACGGGATCGCCACGGTCGGCATCACCGACTACGCACAGCAGCAACTCGGCGACGTCGTCTACGTCGATCTGCCGATGATAGGCGCAGTGTTCGAGCAGCACGCCGACGCGGCGGTGGTCGAATCGGTGAAGTCGGCCGGCGAAGTAAAGGCCCCGGCCAGCGGCGAGGTCGTCGATGTCAACGCCGGGCTGCTCGAGGAGCCGCAAAAGGTGAATACCGACCCGACCGGCGAAGGCTGGTTCTTCAAACTGCGGCTTTCGAACGTCGAGGAGCTCGCGAGCCTGCTCGATGAATCCGCCTACAACGAGTTCGTGCAGGGCCTGACCTGAAACGTCCGGCCCACCGCGCGCCGCGGCACGGTGTCCGCCGTTCCTCAGGATTTCCCCTGATCCGCCAGAGTTCCCTTCAGATCGTGATCGCTGCTGCCCGTCACGCGCACCGTCGCGAACTGGCCGGCGCGCAGCGCCGCGTTCGGCTCGATGATAACCACCCCGTCGATCTCCGGCGCATCGGCGCTGCTGCGGGCGATGCCGGAGCCGTCGGGTCCGACCTCGTCGACCAGCACCTGCAACCTGCGCCCGACCTTCTCCGCCAGTCGCGCGCGGCTGACGGCGGCCTGGACCTCCATGAACCGGCCGCGGCGCTCCTCCTTCACCTCCTCCGGCACCGCGCCCTCGAGGTCGTTGGCGGCCGCTCCTTCCACCGGCGAGTAGGTGAAGCAGCCGACCCGATCCAGTCGCGCCGCCACGATGTACTCGAGGAGCTCTTCGAACTCCCGCTCGGTCTCGCCGGGGAACCCCACGATGAAGGTGCTGCGAATGGTGAGGTCGGGACAGATCCGGCGCCAGCTTTCGATGCGCGCCAGCGTACCCTCGGCCGCCGCGGGGCGCTTCATGCGCCTGAGCACGGAAGGGCTGCCGTGCTGCAGTGGGATGTCCAGATAGGACAGGATCTTTCCCTCGGCCATCAGCGCAATGATCTCGTCGACGTGTGGGTAAGGATACACGTAGTGCAGGCGTACCCACGCGCCAAGCTCGCCGAGCGCACTGCACAATCCGGTCAGCGAGGTGGCGTAAGGCCGATTGCGCCACGACCGTTCGGTATAGCGCAGGTCCACGCCGTAGGCGCTGGTGTCCTGGGAAATGACCAGCAGTTCCTTCACTCCCGCTGCGACCAGCCGTTCGGCCTCGCGCAGGACGTCATCGACGGGGCGGCTCACGAGATCGCCGCGCATCGACGGAATGATGCAGAAGGTGCAGCGATGATTGCACCCCTCGGAGACCTTCAGGTAGGCGTAGTGCCGCGGCGTGAGCTTCACGCCCTGCGGCGGCACCAGATCGAGATACGGATCGTGCTGCGGCGGCAGGTGACGGTGCACCGCGCCGAGCACCTCCTCGTACCTCTGCGGCCCGGTCACCGCCAGCACGCGCGGGTGCTTCTCGCGGATGAGTTGCTCGCGTGCGCCCAGGCAGCCGGTGACGATCACCTTGCCGTTCTCCGCCATCGCCTCGCCGATCGCCTCCAGCGATTCCTCCACCGCGGATTCGATGAAGCCGCAGGTGTTGACCACCACGACGTCGGCGGCGTCGTAGGTCGGGACGATGTCGTAGCCCTCGACCTTGAGCTGCGTGAGTATGCGCTCGGAATCGACCAGGGCCTTCGGGCAGCCGAGGCTCACGAAGCCGACGCGCGGTGGCGCGGCGCTGACCGCGGCGCGGACGCCGGCACTGCTGGTGGATCCTGCGGCGGAAGAGGCCTTGCGACGGGACATGGAGACTCGACGGCGGGACGGACAGGGGCGGCGATTATACGCCGTATGGCCGGCAACGAAAGCGGCAGCGCCGATGTATGAGCCCTCGCTCCCGGCAGGGGGCGAGGGCTACGCACGTACTGGAAACGCCGGGTCGCGCCTTCGGCCCAGGCGCGCGCGATCTGGACGAGGTTGTCGAAGAGGGTCGGGCAGTGGCCCACGCCGCCGAAGACCGCCGGGGCCACGCTGTTGACGGTGCCGACCGGGTTCAGCGTGCGCCGATAGCCGAGCGTCGCCACCGACGATCCCGGGGTTCGCGTCGTCGGTGATCTTGGCGTCGCCGTGGGAGGGCCTTCAGGCCCGAACCTCGCTCAGGCGGCGCCGGAACCGTCCTCGCAGCTGAACTCCATCGCCGCGGAATTCAGGCAGTAGCGCAGCCCCGACGGCGGCGGCCCGTCGGGAAAGACATGCCCGAGATGGCCATCGCAGCGCTTGCAGCGGATCTCGGTGCGGACCATGCCCAGGCTGTCGTCGCGCAGGTAGACGATGTGATCCTTGTCGAACGGTTCGAAGAAGCTCGGCCAGCCGGTGCCGGAATCGAATTTCGCCCGCGAATGGAACAGGGGCAGACCGCAGAGCCGGCACACGTAGACCCCGGCCTCCTTGTTGTCCAGCAGACCGCCGCAGAACGGGTGCTCCGTGCCATGATGCAGCAGAATGCGGCGCTCCTCCTCGTCGAGGCGGCTGGCCAGGCGATCACGCTCCTCCTCGCTCAAGGGGGCCACGCTGTAACCGGAGGCGGACACTGCCATGGCACTGTCAGGTTGTCGCATATCAGTCTCCCGATCTGGCAATTGCACCCGGCACGGCGGACGCGGTGATGCGCGCGGTCAGCCCCTGATCATCTCCGGGTGATACTTGCGCAGCTTCTCGACCTTCGGCAGCGCCACCGCCGCGATATAGGGCTGCCCGGGGTTCAGCCGCGCGTAGTCCTGGTGGTAATCCTCAGCCCGATAGAACGAGGTGAGCGGCTCCACTCGCGTGACGATCGGCGCGTGGAACACGCCGGCCCCCTCGAGCTGTCGAATGTATGCCTGCGCCACCGCCCGCTCGCCCTCGTCGGCGTGGAAGATCGCCGAGCGGTACTGGCGGCCGCGATCATTGCCCTGCCGGTTCAACTGAGTCGGATCGTGAGCGACGGAAAAAAACACCTTCAGCAGCCGTCCGTAGCTGATGCGCCGCGGGTCGTAGCTGATCTCCACGACCTCGGCATGCTCGGTCGTGCCGCTGCATACCGAGCGATAGTCGGCCGTTGCGGCATCGCCGCCGGCATACCCGGAAACCACGTCCAGCACACCATCCAGCTCGCGAAACACCGCCTCCACGCACCAGAAGCAGCCCGCGGCCAGCACCGCCCGCGCCGGCGATGCCTGGCTGCCCGCCTGGAGATCCTCCACCGGGTCGGGAAAGTGATCGGGTGAGACCTTCAGGCTCGCACCGCGCACGTCGCATGACATGATGTGTCCTCCTGATCGTTACGCCGCTTCGATGGAAGCCACGGCTGCGAGGTTACAGGAACGCAGCGCAGCAATCCGAGGCCTTCGCAGAGTTGGATGTCACATCGCCGCAAAAGACTCGACCGGCAGTGCCGATGAACCTGCGCGCGGCCGGGGCGGGGGATAGAAATGCCGTGGCCGCTGTCCGAACCTGGATGACCTCCGTGCATCGTCGACGCTTCCTCGCGCTGGCCGCCGCGGCCGTGGGTTCCGGACTCGCGCCGCGATGGGTCGGCGCGCAGGCACCGGAGCGGATCGATCGCCCGATCCCCGCCAGCGGGGAGCGGTTGCCGGTTGTCGGGTTAGGCAGCTGGATCACGTTCAACGTCGGCGACGATCGGGCAAAGCGCGCGCAGCGTCGCGAGGTATTGCAGGCGTTCTTCGACCAGGGGGGCCGCCTCATCGATTCCTCGCCCATGTACGGCAGCGCGCAGGAGGTCATCGGCGCCCTGCTGCCGCGGGTGCGCGGGCGCGAGGCGCTGTTCGCGGCGACCAAGGTCTGGATCGTCGGGCAGGAGGTGGGGGTCCGGCAGATGCAGGAGTCCGCGGGCCTGTGGGGCATGCATCGCTTCGATCTCATGCAGATCCACAACCTGCTCGACTGGGAGACGCACGTGGAGACGCTGAAGGCATGGAGGGCCGAGGGCCGCGTGCGCTACATCGGCATCACCACCTCCCACGGCCGCCGCCATGAGGAGATGGAGCGGGCGATGCGACGCGAGCCGTTCGACTTCGTCCAGTTCACCTACAACGTCGTCGATCGCGAGGCCGAGCAACGTCTCCTGCCGCTCGCGCGGGAGCGCGGGATGGCCGTGATCGTGAATCGCCCGTTCCAGCGCGGGGCGCTGTTCGATCGGGTGCGGGGCCGGCCGCTGCCGCCCTGGGCGGCCGAGCTCGGCTGCCGGAACTGGGCGCAGTTCTTCCTGAAGTTCATCGTCTCGCATCCCGCGGTGACCTGCGCCATCCCGGCGACCTCGCGCGTCGATCATCTGCTGGAGAACATGGGCGCGGCGCGCGGGCCGCTGCCGGAGGAGGCCGGCCGCCGCCGCATGAGCGAGTGGTTCGCCGCGCTCTGAGGCACCGCGGGGATCGCCGAGCCCCGGCCGCGCCTGTGCCCGCAGCGAACGCTGGCGCGCGCGGGCCGCATGCCGCCGGTCAGCGCACCGGGCGAACGATCAGCGGATCGGCGCGGCAGTTCGAGCGGACGTCGCCGCCGCAGCGCCGCCCCTTCAGCGAGCGATCCAGACAGACGCGGACCTCGGCCAGATACTGCCCGTCGCAACGCAGTGCGATCATGTCCCCGCGCAGGTCGCCGTTGGCATCGAGAAAATCGTCGCGGACGGCGGCCGCGCTGGTGCGTACTTTCACGCGCTCGGGCCGGAACGTATCCGGGATGGTGATCGCCGTGCGGGCCGCGCGCACCTGGCCGAAGTAGGCGCCTTCATCCAGGCCGCTGCACAGGCCGTGCTTGCTCCATTGATAGCGTATCAGCCCGTCGCTGGGCATGAGCTCACGCATGGCCGCGACAGTGGCGTCGCTGACACGCCTGTCACCGCCACAGTCCTCGGGAGCACCGCGCTCGTACTGCGGCCAGAGTCCATGCACGACGAACGCGTAGCGGCGGCTGCCGCCGCACTGCTGAGCGTCGTCGCGGCCGTCGGTCGCACAGTGCTGGGGTGACCACGAGAGGCTCAGGACGTAGTAATCGAAGTCCCGTCCGCCGGCCGCCGCTGTCCTCGCCGCTTCCGGCCGCGCCGACGGCGCGGTGTCGAAAGTGAGGTAGCCGCCGCGCTGCAACCATGCCAGCGCCACGGCGACCAACACCGCCGCCACGGTGCTCTTCCATCCGCCCGCGCGTCTGCGTCTGCGCACGCCCGCCTCCCCTCCGTCATGGTCGAGGGCAGGATGCTAGTTGAATCAACGGTCGGCAGTCACCTCGAACGGTCGCAGATGACGGAAACTGGAGCGCGGGCCCGGGCCGGACCGACGCTCACGCCCGGGCCGGACCGGCCGCGAACATCTGATAGCCGCCGCGGCCGCGGCTCTTGGCGCGGAACATGGCGGTGTCGGCATGGCGCAACAGGGCGTCGCCATCGGCGCCGTCGTTGGGAAACACGCTGACACCGATACTGCAGGACGCCGACCAGCGGTGGCCGCGGGTCGTGTAGGGGATGCTCAGCGTGCGATGCAGCTTCTTCGCGACCACGGCCGCGTCCTCGGCGCCGCGCAGGCCCTGGACGAGGACGGCGAACTCATCGCCGCCCAGCCGCGCCACGGTGTCGGCGCCGCGCACCGAGGCGAGCAGGCGCTTGCCGGTCTCCACCAGCACGGCGTCGCCGGCCTCGCGGCCGCACGCCTGATTCACCCGGCGGAAGTTGTCGATGTCGATATAGAGGAAGGCCAGCTTCTCGGCATGGCGACTGGCATGCGCGATGCCCCGCATCACGCTCTCCTGGAGGGCCGCGCGATTCTGCAGCCCGGTGAGCGCGTCGCGCGTCGGCGCCCGTGCCGCCATCACGCTCATCGCCTCGGCCTGCTGCCGGGCGCGCTGCAGCTCCAGTCCGTCGGCGATCTGCCGCGCCAGTCCCATCATGGCCGCGCGCTGCCCGGCGGTGAGGATGCGGGGCTCGGTATCGAGCACCGTCAGCACTCCCGCCGCGGTGCCATCGGAGAGGACGACGGGGGCGGCGGCGAAGAACCGCATCGGTCCCTGCCCGCAGGCGAGCAGCCCGGCGTGCGTTTCCCGATCACGTTCGACATCGTCGATCACCAGCAGCCCGTGTTCTGCGAGCGCCTGCCGGCACAGCGACGCGTACAGCAGCGACTCCTCCGCGCGGGGCGCGGCGGCGGGTTCCGTCCAGGGAACGCCGGCAGGCTCCAGTCGCAGGCTCGCGTGCGGGCAGTCGGCGATCTGGCGGGCCAGCATGACCGCCGTGTCGGTCACCGACGCGAGGGCGAGATTGGGGCCGGAGGCCGCGGCCGGGTGCCGGCCCCAGTCCGTGTCCAGGTGCGCGCGGACGGTCTGCGGCAGGTCCGCCGTCGCGGGTTCGGCGCTGGCGGGCGCGGTAGCGCGCAGCACGCGCAGCACCTGCGCCACCTTCTCGAATTCCAGGGTCTTGTCGAAGAAGAACTCTGCACCGGCGCGACGGCACTTCTCGCGGTAGGCCGGCTGGGGATTGTTGGTCAGCATGATGACCCGCGGCATCGGCTGCGCGCCGGAGATTGCCTTCAGCACGTCGATGCCCGTGCCACCGGGCAGCTCGACGTCGAGGATCAGCGTCTGCGGCTGCAGGCTGAGTATGCCGGCGACGGCGCCGGTGATGTCGCCGGCCTCCCCGACCACCCGCACACCGTCGACGTCCGCCAGCATGCTGGCCAGTCGCTCGCGCACCAGCCGGGAGTCATCGGCGATGAAAACATCCATATGGCGCCTGCCAGTGGCCGTCCCGCTCCCGGAGACCCGCAGTGCTCAACGCGCGAGCTCGGCGGCGTTCACGCTCGGTGCGACGAGCCCCTCGCGGACGGCGTCCGCATGCGCGCCGCCGTCGGCACGCCCGGACTCCTCGATCTCATCGTTGAGCTCGGGTGACTCGGCCGTGGAACGCGGGGAGGCATCCGCGGCGTCGGCCGTGGACACCGCCGCCCATGTTCCCCATCGCATGTAACCTGTGGACATGGCACACCCTCCCTCGGCTCGATCCGCACGGCGCGCAGACCGCTCAATTGACCGCGTAGGCCGCTCGCGTCGCCTCGCGCGCCAGCGAGCTGCTGCGGCCCTTGGCCGGGCGCTTGCGTAGCACCGGTTCGCCGTCCACCAGCTCGATACCCGCCTCCTCGCAGCGCTGCACCAGGCGCGGATGCAGGTTGATGATGCAGATTCCGACGTCCGTCTGCTGCGCCCAGTTGACGAATATGCGCAGCCAGTTCATGCCCGACTCGCCGATCTCGTTGACCTCGACCATGTCGAAGACGTACCAGTCGCAACGCCAGTCGTCGGGGCGCAGGGACTCCCAGAAGGAGAATCCCGCCGACAGGTCGAACTGCCCCTTCGGATTGATGAAGATGGTGCGTCCGCGCGTCGAAACCTTCAGGCCATGTGTCATGCGTCTTTCCCCCTACCGCTTCTCGTTTGACCTCTGCCGTTTGACTTTCCATCCGCGGCCGGCTGCCGCCGGCCCCGGCGTGTTCGCGCAGGGAGCCTCCCGCGCTGGCGGTGCTCTCCGGCTTCCGAACCGTAGTTCGCCTCGCCGCTATCGGCCGGCGAATCGACTCGGACCTGATGGGAGGAAGATTAGGCAGTGCAACATCGGCGGGGTATCGGTGCATGGCTGAACATGCCGTAGGAAGGCGCCGACAGCTTTGTAGGTCGATGTCCTACACGCTGTCAGGCGTTTTCATGTCCCGCCGCGTCCGCGGGGTGGCTACTCGACCAGGTGATTCTGGATGCAATAGCGGGTCAGATCGGCGTTGGTCTTCATCTGCATCTTGCTGAGCAGACGCGTGCGGTAGGTGCTCACCGTCTTCACGCTGAGATACAGCTCCTGGGCGATCTCGCTCACGGACTTGCCGGCGCCGATGAGCCGCAGGACGCGGAATTCGCGGTCCGAGAGCATTTCATGCGGCGCCTTGGGCGCCTCGCCGGTCAGCTCGGCGGCGAGGTGCTCGGCAAGCTCGCTGCTCACGTAGCGGCCGCCGCCCATGATGCGTCGTACCGCGCGCACGAGCTCCTCGGCGGCCTTGTCCTTGGTGAGATAGCCGGAGGCGCCCGACTTCAACGCGCGCACCGCGAAGTGCTCCTCCGCATGCATGCTGAGGATGAGCACCGGCAGCGAGGGGTGCTGCTTCTTGATCTGTCCCAGGCAGTCCAGACCGTTGCGATCCGGCAGCGAGAGATCCAGCAGCACGAGATCGAAGCCGTCCTTAAGCCGCGTGAACAGGGCGCCGGCCGTATCGACCTCGACCACGTCGAGCTTGGGGAAGCTCTCGGTAAGTATGTCGTGAACGCCGCGACGAACGATCGGGTGATCGTCGGCGATGATTATGCGCATGCCTGCTCGTCCTCCTTGGCGGGCTGCGCTGCCGCCATGGGTACAATCAGCCGCACCAGCGTTCCGCCCTGCTTGCGGGCGTGCACGTTGAGCACGCCGCCCATGAGCTGGGCGCGCTCGCGCATGCCGAGCACGCCGAGCGTCTGGGTGATGGGGCCGCTGCTGTCTTCTATGCCGCGGCCGTTGTCGGCCACTTCGAGGACGAGGTTGCGCTTGTCGTGGCGCAGGTTCACCACGGCCTTGTCGGCGCCGCTGTGCCGGGCGATGTTGGTCATCGCCTCCTGGAAGATGCGGAACACGCCCGAGGCATAGGCCTTGTCGAGCGCCAGTTCGGAGGGCAGCATCAGCTCGCACTTCACCCCGGTGCGCTCGCCGAACTGGCCGGCATACTCCTCCATGGCCGCGATGAGGCCCAGGTTGTCGAGCAGCGTGGGCCGCAGGCGGGTGGCTATCCGGCGCACGACCGCGATGGTGGAGTCGATGAGATCGCCGGTGGCGGCGATCTTCTTGTGCAGGATGCTGACGTCGCGCAGCCCGGTCTTGTCGTCGAGCCGCCGGCGCATCCACGCCAGGTCCATCTTCATGCCGGTGAGCGCCTGGCCGAGCTCGTCGTGCAGTTCGCGCGCGATGTGGGTTCGCTCTTCCTCGACCGCGGCATCGAGCTGTCGGGCGAAGGTGCGCAGGCGTTCGCGCGACTCGATGAGCGCGCTGCCGGCCTTCTTCAGATCGGTGATGTCGCTGGCGATGCCGTCGAGCCGCAGCGGGTTGCGGAAACTGTCGGTCACCAGGCGCGCCCGGTCCCGCAGCCAGCGAATGCTGCCGTCGGGCCGGATGATGCGGTACTCGTAATCGTAATGACCCGTCTTCAGGATCTGCGCCACCGTGTTCTGCACGCGCTGCTTGTCGTCGGGATGGACGACGTCGAACCACAGGCTGGGCCGCGCGAAGAAGTCGCCGACCGGGCGGCCGTACACGGCCTCCGCGGAAGGACTGACGTACAGCGGCTGGCAATCCTTGACGGTCGATGACCACACCACGTCGTCCAGCGAATTCAGTATGCCGTTGAGGCGCTCGCGGCTGTCGCGCAGGGCGTCCTCGGCGGCCTTGCGATCGGTGATGTCGCGGCAGTTCACCACCACGCCGTGGATCGCCGCGGAATCCAGGTGCGCGCGGCCCACCACGTCGAGCATGCGCCAGGAGCCGTCGCGATGCCGCACGCGCAGCTCCGCGCGCCGCACTGCACCGGGGTTGGCGATGGTGTCGCGCAGGGCGGAATGCGCGGTGATCCGATCGTCGTGATGCACGATGTCGAAGGTGCTCTTGCCGAGCAGGTAGGCGGGTTCGTAGCCGAGGATGCTCACCACCGAGGGACTGGCGAAAAGGATGGCGCCCTGCCCGTCCATGATGAGGGTCATGTCCGAGGACATCTCCACCAGCGCCCGGAAGCGTTGCTCGCTGGTGCGCAGCGCCCGTTCCGCCCGCTTGCGGCGGGTGATGTCGCGCGCGCCGACCATGATGGAGACGATGCGCTGGTTCGCGTCGCGCAGCGGAGTCACCGAGCATTCCAGCCAATAGCGGGTCTCCTCCAGGCCGGCGGCCTCGATCTCGATCGTGCCGGAGACGCCCTGCTGCACGCGCTTGAACAGGTCGCCGAGATTCTGCCGGTGATCCGGCAGCACGAACTCCAGCATCGGGCGGCCCTGCAGTGAGACCACCGAGTCGGCCTCCAGCGTCAGCACCCCGGAGCGATTCACCTCGAGGATGCGGCCGTCCACCGAGAGCATGAACACGGCATCGGGCTGCTTGTCGATCGCATCGCGCAGGGAGGCGATGGTCTGGCGCAGGTTCTCCAGTTCGCGATACTGGTTGCCGACGTCGCGGAAGGTGAGGATCAGGGCATTGCCGTCGGACTGTCCGATCGGTGCGGCGTGGATCTCCACGAACAGGAATTCGCCGTTGAGGCGGGCGATATTCCGCTCGACGGTGATCGGCTGGTCGGCGTTGCCAGAGAGCAGTTGCCCGATCGACTCGTGCAGCACAACCTGATATTCGCCCTGCAGCAGATCGAACGGGGAGCGGCCGAGCAACTGCTCGCGCGCGGTGGCGCCGAAAATCTGCATGCCGGCACGGTTCACGAAGCCGATGCGACCGCGCTCCACCGCCACCATCGGCACCGGCAGCAGCTGCGCCAGCCTTTGATAGCGCTCCTCGCTGTGGCGTAGCGCGCCCTCGGCCAGGCGACGCTCATGCAACTGACCCTGCAGCACCGCGACCTCGGTACCGAGCCGCTTCACCTGCTCGGCGTTGCGCTGCTGCGGGCCGGTGAACACGGCCGCTGCGAGCGCGGCGATGCTGGCGAACGCGAACAGCGGCAGGTTGTGATCGCTCAACACCCAGCCGGAATTCGCGCCGGTGTAGTAGAAATACAGATAGCCGATCGCGAGCAGGGCGCTGCACAGGCCGGCGATCGAGCCGCTGTAATAGCTGCCGATCAACACTGCGAGCACCAGCGGTATCGGCGGCGGGCAAATCTGATCGAAATGCGTCAGCTCGAGCACCGCGATGATGCATACGGCGAGCAGCGGGCCGAGAAACTGGCGCACCCCGAGAGTCGCGTTGGAGTCCTGTGCGTTCATCCGATCCCCGCCTTCTCGCTGTTCGATGGCTGCACCTCGCGCGCATACCACCGGAGCGGGCGAGGCAGACCGGCCGGATTAGTAGCACAAGCACCGCGCCGTATCCAGCACGGGCGGTCACACAATTTCAAGGAGCGCGGGCCGCCGGCGCCCCAACCTGCGGGGGCACCGGGCCCCAGCACGCGGCGCGCAGCCCTGTGGCGCGCTCCGTGCGTCGAGTCACGGCCGCGCGGGCGGCCTCCTCGCTGCCCCAGAGCGTCACCCGGGCGCGGGCCCGGGTCACCGCCGTGTAGAGCAGCTCGCGCGTCAGCACCGGCGAGTCCGCGCCCGGCAGCAGCACCAGCACGTGGCCGAACTCCGAACCCTGCGACTTGTGAACGGTGAGGGCATAGGCGAGCTCGTGCTCCGGGAGGCGGGCCGGGGCCAGCGTGCGGTAACGGCCGTCCGGCGTCGGAAACACCACCCGCGGGCCGCCGGCCCCGCGCCTTTCCAGCACCAGCCCGATATCGCCGTTGAAAAGCTGCAGGCCGTGGTGATTGCGCCGCACCATGACCGCCCGGCCCGGGAACCAGCCGCGCGCGGGCCGCGCGCCGAGCTCGGCGGCGAGCGCTCGCTCGAGCTCACCGTTCAACCACTCCACGCCGACGGGGCCCTCCCGCACCGCCGCCAGCACGCGGAATTCCGCAAAGGCCTCGAACGCGGCCCGCTCATCACCGCCGCGCACCGCCTGCGCGTAACGGCGCAGGTGCGGCGCGACCGCCGCGCGCCAGCGCTGCCGGTCCAGCGGCTCCTGCACCCAGGTGAGTTCGCCGCCGGAGCGCAGCGCCGCGAGGGCCTGCGCGGCATCACCACGGCGAACCGCGCCAGCCAGGGCCGCGATCCCGCCACCGGCGGCGAAGCGGTAGCTGCGCTCGAGCAGCACGACGGCATCGCGCAGCGGCGAGACCGCGGCCGCATCGACCTCGACCTCCTGCCCTGTCGTCGCCCGCAGCCACGCCGCGAACGCGGGCGTGTACGCGTTGCGTTCGGGACAGACGCTGCCGAGCACGGCCCCCGGCTCCACCGAGGCCAGCTGGTCCTTGTCCCCGACCAGCAGCAGGCGCGCGTGCGCGGGCAACGCATCCACCAGCTTGGCCATGAGCGCGAGATCCACCATCGAGGCCTCGTCCACGACCAGCATGTCCAGCGGCAACGGCCGGTCGCGGTGGAACGCGAAGTGGGTGGAATCCGGCCTGCCGCCGAGCAGCCGGTGCAGGGTGCTGGCGGTGTCCGGGATCAGCGCCTGGCTCTCGGGGCTGACGGGCAGATGCGCCCGGGCCTGGCGGATGGCCTCCTGCATGCGTGCGGCCGCCTTGCCCGTCGGCGCCGCGAGCGCGATGCGCAGCGGTGCGGCACGATGCAGTTCCGCGATCAGCGCCAGCACGCGCACGACGGTCGTGGTCTTGCCGGTGCCCGGTCCGCCCGAGAGGACGCAGAGGCCGCGCGCGACGGCGACGGCTGCCGCCACCTTCTGCCAGTCCTCCTCCTCGCCCGGGAACAGACGCCCCAAGGCAGCGCGCAGCACCGTCTCATCCACCGCGTGCCGCCTCGCCGCGCGCGCCCGCAGATCGGCGGCCAGCCGCTGCTCGTAGTCCCAGTACCGTCGCAGGTAAAGCCTGCCATCGGCGTCCAGCACGATCGGTTTGTGCTCGCCCGGCGGGCCGATGATCGCCGTGCCGCACAGGTGCTCCTCCAGCAGCCGCGCCGAGCCATCGCCAGCGTCGGCCTCGCGAACGCTGATGCAGGAGTGACCCGCGACCGTCATCGCCGCGAGCCTGGCGAGGACCCGCGCCAGTTCCGGATCGCGGCTGTCGGCCAGGCGCATCAGCAGCTCGGTCAGATGGCTCTGCAGTCCGGGGCTGCCGTCCGCGACGGCCACGGGCGCCCTGCTCCGGTTCATTCGGCACCCCTCCCCACGTACCGGTCCAGCGCGGCGAGCAGCTCGGGCGCGGGTCGATCGGCGTACACGCCGAACCCGGGGCCTCGCTGCGGCGAGATGCCACGCAGGAACAGGTAGTACGCGCCGCCGAAGTGCCGTTCGTAATCGTAGCCCGGCAGCCGCGCGCGCAGGTATCGGTGCAGCGCCAGCGTGTAGATGAGGTACTGCAGGCCATAGGCCTCCTCGGCCATCACTGCCGGCAGCCGCTCCGCGGCGTAGTCCTCGGCGGTCGGGCCCAGCCAGTTCGACTTGTAGTCGACGATGTACCAGCGCCCGTCCAGCTCGAAGACCATGTCGATGTAGCCCTTCATGTAGCCGCGCACCGGGTCGAACTGCAGCCGTTCGATCTGCCGCCGGTGCGCCCCGTCGGCGGTGTGCGCCGCGAACAGCTCTCCGAGCTCCCTCGCGTCGAGCCGATGCAGCGGATAATGGAACTCCAGTTCGTTGACGCGCTGGCCGCCGGCGACGCGCGCCAGGCGCAGCCGGTCGCCGTCGAGCGGGGTATTGAGCACGTCGGCGAGCATGCGCAGCAGCACCGACTCCCACTGCAGTGCGTAGCCATGGCGATTCAGTTCACGGGCTACCACCTGGCGCCAGTCGGTCTCCTCGCCGGCGCGAAAGTCGATGTGCTCGAAGATGGCATGCAGACAACTGCCCGCCCGCGCGCCGCGCGGGAAGGCGTGAATGCTGTCGGCGGCGATCGGCTCCACGGCCGCCGGCGAGGAGGCCCAGGCATCGTGATCGGGGCGATCGCCGGAGCCCTGGCGCAACAGCGCCGTGTAGCTGACCGTGCGCCACGGCGCCGCGATGTGACCGCGAAAGAGGCGAGCCGCGGGCGGCGTCGGCGCGCCCCGCCGGGGCATCGCGGCCCCGGTGTCGGCCGCCGGTGGCGTGGTGACGACGATCGCGTGCGGCGCGGCCGACTGCAGGGCCTGCAAGTCGGCCCGCAGCTCGCCGTCGTCGCCGGACTCGAACCACTCGACGAAGGCCTCGTCACCCGGGAACGCCCGCCGGTCGCGGTGCATGAGCCAGGCCGGTGCGGAGCCGGCCGCGCCGCTGATCGCGCCCCAGGCCACGTAGCAGCGGTGCCGCCCGCGCGTCAGCGCCACGTAGCACAGGCGCAGCGACTCCGAGCGCGCCTCGAGCCGGGCCTGCGCGCGCGCCTGCTCGTCACCGGCATCGAGCTGCAGAGTCGGGGCGTGCTCAGCGGCGGGGTCGTGAAAGAAAACCGGCGCCGCCGGTGGCGGCGCGCCCTGCGGCTCGTCCCAGAGGTACGGGCAGAAGACGACAGGGAACTCCAGGCCCTTGCTGCGATGCACGGTGACGATCTGCACCAGCTGCTCGTCGCTCTCCAGGCGCAGCTGCGATTCCTCGCCGCGATCGAGCTTCCGTTGCCGGCGCTCGCGGAGCCAGTCGACGAGCTGCGAGATCCCGAGGCGGCTGCCGGCGGCCTGCGCCTGCAGCAGCTCGATGAGATGCAGCAGGTTGGTCATGCGTCGCGCCCCGTCGGCCATGGCCAGCAGCCGCGTCGGCACGCCTTCCCTCTCCAGCAACCGCCGGCACATGACGAAGAACCCGGCCTCCCGCCAGATCTGGTGGTATTCATTGAAACGCAGCGCCACCGCCTCCCAGTCCTGCTCCTCGGCGCAGAGTGCATGCAGTCTCTCGGCATCGGCGCCGAGCAGGGTGGTGACCAGCGCCGTGCGCACGCGGGTGTCGTCGCCCGGGTTCTCGACCGCGCGCAGCACGTGGGTCAGTTCCTCCGCCTCCTCGCTGTCGTAGACGCTGTCATCGGCCTGCTCGGCGCTGTTGACGCCGCGCGCGGCCAGGGCCTCCTTGATCTGCCGGCCCTGCGAATGCTTGCGCACCAGCACGGCGATATCGCTGCCGCGCAAGGGCAGAAGCCCGCCGGTCTCCTCGCGGAAGCCGGCGCGGCCGGCGGCGGCCAGCCGCAGCAGTCGCGCGATCTCCGCGGCGGTGGCCTCCGCCGAGACCCGGGCCGCGTCCTGCTTGGTCCAGGGCTTCTCCTGCGCCGGGCGCGCGAGAAACCACAGCACGAAGGGCGTCTCCTCGCGCCCCTCGACGAGCAGCGGCCGCGGCGCGCGCCCGGCGGGATGCACCGGGTGAAACTCGATGCCGTCGGTCAGGAACGCCGAGGAGGCGTTCCGGTACAGCGTGTTGACCGCATCGATGAGCGGGGCGGTCGATCGCCAGTTCACGTCCAGCGTGTGGCGGCTCGCGCGCGCCTCCTCGCGCGCCTTCAGATAGGCGTACACGTCCGCGCCGCGGAAGGAGTAGATGGCCTGCTTCGGGTCGCCGACGAGGTACAGCGGCAGATCGGTGCCGCCATAGACCCGCGAGAAGATCCCGTACTGCACCGGATCGGTGTCCTGGAACTCGTCGATCAGCGCGGCACTGTATTGCTCCCGGATGCGCGCGGCCAGCGCCGGGCCGCCGCGCGACTGCAGCGCGCGGGCAACGTCGTTGAGCAGATCGTCGTAGGACTGCTCGGCCCGCCTGCGCTTGCGCCGCGAAAGCTCCTGCGCGCAGTAATCGATGAGCCGCCGGCGCAGATTCACGGCCCGCCGCGCATGGCACGGTTCCAGGTCCGCATGCCGGCGCTGGAGCGTCTCGCAGCGCGCGAAGAACAGGTGCCCGGGTGGGCGCTTGTCCTTTTTCGTGGCCGCGGCGATAGCCGCAGCGGAGCACTTCGTGACGCCGTCGGGCAGATTCCGCACGGCATCGGCCGCGCCGGAGAAGATGTGCTCGAACTGCGCAATCCACCGGCCTGCCGCCTTCAGCGTGACGACGTTGCGCTTCAGGTCGGGACTCTCCAGGAGCGTCCGGCCGACCGCCTCGCCCTCCTCCCTCCAGACCAGCGCGGCGGCGGCGAAGGCCGTCTCGTAGGCGCGCTCCAGCTCCTCGCAGCTCGCCGCCGCTTCGCCCCCGCGAATGCGCAGATAGGGCTTGCCGAGGTGCGCCCCGACCAGGGACAGCAGTCCCTCCGGTGTCGACATGCCGTTGGCGAGCAGATACTCCACGAACAGTTTCGACGCGCCGCTCACCTCGCGCCTCCAGAAATCCCGCGCGACCTCGGCGCGCAACTCGGACTCCTCGGTCAGCAACGCCGCGTCGAACGGCGTGCCTGAACTCAGGGCATGCTCCGCGAGCAGGCGCTGGCAGAAGCCGTGGATGGTATGTATGGCCGCCTGATCGAAGCCGGCGATGGCGGTCTGCAGCCGCCGCGCGAGCTCCGCGCGATCGGCATTCCGCTCGAGCAGCCGAACCACGAACGGGTCCTCCAGCGGCGGCGTCGCGCCCGCGCGCAGGCCTTCGGCCACCAGACGAAGCCGCGCGCGCACGCGCTCGCGCAGTTCCGCCGTCGCCGCGGTCGTGAAGGTGAGCACCAGTATGCGGTCTATCGCCCGGTCGGTCTCCGCGACGAGGCGGACGATCAGATTGCTGATGGTGTAGGTCTTGCCCGTGCCGGCGCTCGCCTCGATGAGCTGCGTGCCGGACACGGGCAGTTCGAACACGTCCAGGGAGTCGCGGATCACTCCTCCTCCCTCCGGTGCGCGTGGATGGGCTCCACGATCTCCCCGGCAAGCCGCTCGAAGGCCTCGTCGAGCGGCACGTCGCCGCCGAAGGCGAGGCGATAGTACTCGTCATCGTCCTCTCCGTGCTTGTGCTCGTTGCTCTCCCACTCGGCGCGCGCCGCGCCGATGCCGTCCTTGCCCTTCCGGCGCGCATCCACGTAGGCGCACGCGCTGCGCGGAAAGAAATGCAACGGCTCGCACAGACCCTCCAGGAATCGATCGATCAGCCGCTGCAGATGCTGCCGCGCCTCCGCGACGGGGGCGAGCTCGAGCGCGCCCGCCGGCGTGCACAGCGTGCTGGCGCCGGCACGCCCCGGCGCCCCGGCCGCGAGCAGCAGATGGCGGATCCAGAACGCTACCAACTGGTTCGCGTGGATCTTCTCCGACGCCGCGTACTCGAACAGGCCCGTCGCCGCCACGCCGTGGAGCGTGCCGGTGATGCGCGCGCCATCCAGCGCGATGTCCACCGCGACCGTGGCGGCTGCCGGTGCGCCTTCGACGCGCGCGCGCACCGCCGCGGCGAGCGCGTGCGCCCGCGCCGCCGCCTCGCGCAGGCGGATGCGCCCGACCTGTCCCGGCGGCAGGCCGCCGCGCGCGAGCTCCGCCGGATAGGCCGCCTCGATGTCCTCACCGCCGAGCAGAGTCGCAGTCAGGCGCTCGGTGATCTCCCTCTCGGCGCGCCGGTCGAGCGCGAAGGGCTCACTGGCCTGCAGATCGTCGCTGTATTCGGCCAGGCGCACGTGCAGCCGGCGCTCGAGCAGGAACCGCACGGGCTGGCGGTAGAAGCGCACGAGATCCTCGACAGTGACCACGGACCATTCGGGATCGGGCAGCCGCGTCGGGAACAGCGGCCGGCGCGCGGCGGCCGGCGGCGGCGGCGCCACGGCCAGCTCGCGGCGATAGCTGAAGAGACGATCGTCACCGTCGAAATAGCGCGGGCTGAACGCCTGCAGCGGATGATGCGTGAGGATCTGCCCGCGCAGCGTGCCCGAGGATGCCGGCGCGAAGTCGCGCTCCAGCAGATCCAGCAGCTCGCTGACCAGTACCGACGGCGGCAGCGGCAGGCCGGTGCGGATGTCGTTGCCGACGTAACTCAGGTAGAGGCGCCGGCGCGCCGACAGCACCGTCTCCAGGAACAGGTAGCGGTCCTCGTCGCGACGGGAGCGATCGCCGCGACGCCAGTCGCTGCCCATCCGATCGAAGTCCACGCGCCGATCGGGACGCGGATACGCGCCGTCGTTCAGGCCCAGTACGCAGATGACCTCGAAGGGCAGCGCCCGCACCGCCGTCCATTCCGCCACGCACACGCCGCCGCGCAGCGAGAACGGCTGAGCGCTCTGCGCCTCCAGACGCCGCTTCAGCTCGGCGGCGATCACCTCGATGCCTATACGGCTGCCCGACTGCGCGAGCGCCGCCTCGTGCGCGATGGCGGCCAGGGTGTCGCGCACCGACTGCAATATCGCGTCCTCCTCGGGCGCCGGATCGAAGAGCTCGGCGAGCAGCGCGTTGAGCTCCAGCGTCCAATCGCCGACGGTCAGCTCCGCCTGCAGTCGCCTGCGCCAGTGCTGCAGCAGGTCGAGGTAGTCGAGCAGCGCGGACAGCACGTGCGCGGCGGAACCCTCGATCTCCGCGTACGGCAGCACACCGCCGAACAACCGATCGTCCTCGGGCAGCGCATAACCGAGGAGCATGCGCTCCAGGCCCGCGCGCCAGGTGTGGCTGGCGACCGGCGGCACCGAGAATTCCGCGCGATGCAGCTCGTCCCATCCCCAGCAGATCCCGGTCGCCGCTATCCATCCCCTGATGCGCGCGAGGTCATCGTCGTCCAGCCCGAAGCGGCGCTGCACCGGTGCCACCTCGAGCGGGGCCAGCACCGCATCGGCCTCGAACCGGCTGGCGGGGAGGTCGAGCAAGTCGAAGAACGCCTCGAGCTGCGGGTCGCCGGCCGGGGCCGCCTCCGCGACGATGTCATAAGGTATGCGCCGGTTGTCGCCGACCGCGCCGAACACCCCGCTGACGTAGGGCGCGTAGCGCGGCAGATCGGTGACCGCCACCAGGACCTGCTCGGGTCTCAGATCGGGCCAACGCTCGAACATGTCGAGCAGCCGATCGTGCAGGACCTCGACCTCACGCATGGCGCTGAAGCAGGCGTGCACCTGGATCGAATGATCCTCCGCCGCCACCTCGCGCCGCGCGCGGGAATCCTCGCCGCGATCCCGCAGCTCGAAGATGTCGGACTGCAGCGCGCCGAGCACCGAGCCGGACTCCGGGGGCGCGTAGCACTCGCTCTCGACGTGGTCGTAGTCCAGGACGCGGTCGATGAAGTCCCGTCCCGGGCGTCCCATCGACGCCAGCAGCGGGTGCCCGGTGTGCAGGTAGCGCTCCTCGGCCACCGCCTCGCCCGCGGCGGCGCGGGTGCGCGGGGAGACGATGTCCCCCCAGTAGTGCCGGCACGGGTTCGACAGCAGCAGGTTGACCTGCGTGCGCCGCGACAGGTGCGCGATCACCTCCAGGTAGGAGGGCGACAGTGCCGGCAACGCGAACAGCGTGACCCGCGCCGGCAGCGCCGCTTCCACGCCCGCCGTCGCCGCCGCGTCGAAGTCGTCCAGGGCGTGCACCCAGTGCAGCGGCCGGCGACCGGCGACCAGCCGGCGCCACAGACTCGCCTGCCAATGCGTCTGCTCGCCCCGCTCCCAGGCGCGGACCCAGTCGGGCCGGAAGATCACGTATTGATCGAAGGTCTCGGCAATGCGGCGGGCCAGCGCGTGCCGCTGGCGGGCGTCGGCGTCGCGCAGGTAGCCGTGCAGCGGCGCGTAGGCCTCGCCTTCCGGCAGGTCGCCCAGGGCGTCGTAGATGCGCCAGGCGTTGACCTCCGCGGAGAATGGCGCCAGGGCCGGCAGACGCTCGCCGAGCACGAGCCGGAAGATCTCCCAGATGAAGTTCCCGGGGTAGAGAAAGCGCGCATTCGCGCAGATGCCCTGCCGATCGGCGAGACGGTAGGTCAGCCAGCGGCCCATCGCGCGGGTCGGCACGACCACGATCTCCGGCGCCAGCACCGACGGCAGCGGCCGCTCGAGGATGGCCTCGAGGGCGGCGGCCAGCCCTTCAGTACGATTGCCGTAGACGATATTGAACATCGAGCGTTCCTGGGTGCGGCTCGCGCCTGCCGGGGCGCGGCCGCGCCCCGCGCGACGCGCACGCCGCGGCCTCGGGGGCGAGGGGCGCGAAAGTGTTATTGTTTCCGGCGACGCGACCAATCATGGCCGAGAAGGGAACATCGTCATCATGCTGGAACAACTCATGCTGTTTCTAGCCGCCGCGGTGCTCATCGTACCCCTGTTCAAGCGAATGGGTCTCGGGACGGTGCTCGGCTACCTCATCGCCGGCATGCTGCTCGGACCGTGGGGGCTGCACCTGGTCACCGAGGTCGAGAGTATTTTGCACGTCTCGGAACTCGGCGTCGTACTCCTGCTGTTCGTGATCGGCCTGGAACTGCAGCCGTCGCGGCTGTGGGTGCTGCGGCGGACGGTATTCGGCCTGGGTTCGGCACAGGTGGCGGGCAGCACGCTGCTCATCGGCGCGGTCGCCGCCTTCGGCTTCGGGCAGCACTGGCTGGCGGCGGGCGTGATCGGATTCGGCCTGGCCATGTCCTCGACGGCCTTCGTGCTGCAGACGCTGGCGGAACGCAACGAGCTGACCACGCGCCATGGCCGCGACTCCTTCGCGATCCTGCTGTTCCAGGATCTCGCCATCATACCGGCGCTGGCCGCCCTGCCCCTGCTCGCCTATTCCCCGGAGACCAGGACCGGCGAGGCCGACTGGGTGGAGCTGCTGCGCGCGATCGCGGTGCTGGCGGCAATGGCGATCGCCGGACGCCAGCTGCTGCGCTGGGCCTTCCGCCTCGTGGCGCGGTTCGGCAATCGCGAGCTGTTCACGGCCACGGCGCTGCTGGTGGCGATAGGCACCGCCCTGCTGATGGCCTACCTGGAGCTGTCGATGTCGCTGGGCGCCTTCCTGGCCGGCGTGCTGCTGGCAGACTCGGAGTTCCGCCACGAGATCGAGGCCGTGCTCGAACCCTTCAAGGGCCTGCTGCTCGGACTTTTCTTCATCGCCGTCGGCATGACGGTAAACCTCGCGGTGGTGGCGCAGTGGCCGATCGTGCTGGTCGGCGCGGCGATCGCGCTCTGCGTCGTGAAGTTCATGGTCGTGTTCGTCGTGGCCAAGGCCGCGGGTGCGAAGGCCGGCAGCGCGCGGAACCTGGGCATTGCGCTGGCCGCCGGCGGCGAGTTCGCCTTCGTGCTGTTCAACCTGGCGCGCGAGTATTCGATCGTCGATCGCGCGACAGCGGACGTGCTGATGGCGACGGTCGTGCTGTCGATGATGCTCGCCCCGCTGTCGTTCGTGCTCAACGACCGGGTGGTGAAGCCGTGGCTGAGCGCGCGGGCGGAACCGGAGTTCGATCGCATCGACGAACCCGGCAACGCCGTGGTGATCGCGGGCTTCGGCCGCGTCGGCCAGATCGTGGCGCGCATACTGCGCATGCGCGGCATTCCGTTCACCGCCGTCGACGTCAGTCAGACGCAGGTGGATTTCGTGCGCAAGTTCGGCAGCAAGATCTACTACGGCGACGCCTCGCGCCTGGAGCTGCTGCGGGCGGCGAAGGTGGAGCAGGCCAGGCTGTTCGTGCTCGCCGTCGGCAACATCGAAAAGTCACTGAAGATCGCGCAGACCGTGCGCCGGCACTTCCCCGAGGTCCCCGTCTACGCCCGCGCCCGCAACCGCTTTCACTGCTACAAGCTCCTGGATCTCGGCGTGCGCTACGTCATGCGCGACACCATCCTCTCCAGTCTCGCCATGGCGCGCGAGGTGCTGACCGGGCTCGGACTCCCGCCGGAACGCGCCGCGGAGTCGGTGGAGAAATTCCGCGTCTTCGACGAGACCCTGCTCGAGCGCCAGCACGCTATCTACCACGATGAAACCGCGCTGGCGGAGAGCGCCAAGCAGGCGGCAGAAGAGTTGCGCGGCCTGTTCGAGGCCGACCAGAGCCAGGCCGCCGGCTGAATGGCAGAGCCGAATTCCGAGTCGGCCCGCGGGTCGCGCGACGACGCCACCGGAGGCAGGGACGCGCCGGTGGCGCCTTTTTCCGGTCAACGCGCGCGCTGGCGCATCACCGGGCTGATGCGCCAGAACGGGTCGGTTACAATGCCGGCATGCAACCATCGCCGTCGCCGGCCTCCTCACCGCCCACCGCGGAGGATGAGCGCTACCAGATCGATCGCCTGCAAGGCGTCTCGCGCACCTTCGCGCTGACTATCCCGCAACTGCCGGCCGAGCTGGCACGCGTGGTCAGCAACGCCTACCTGCTCTGCCGCATCGCCGACACCATCGAGGACGACCCGGGCCTGAGCTTCCAGCAGCAGCGCCACTACTCGGACATGTTCACCGACGTGGTGGCCGGCGTCGCCGACGCCGCGCGCTTTGCCGACGAACTGCACCCGCTGCTCTCCCCGCAGATGCTCCAGGACGAGCGCGATCTCATCCTGAACACGCCCCGGGTCATCCGCATCACGCACAGCTGCAACGCCGCCCAGCAGGCGGCCATGCTCCGCTGCGTGCGGATCATGGCCGGCGGCATGGCCTGGTACCAGGAGCGCGAGACCCTCGAGGGCCTGCCCGATCAGCCGGCCATGGACCGCTATTGCTATTACGTCGCCGGCGTGGTCGGCGAGATGCTGACCGAGCTGTTCTGCGACCACTCCGCGGAGATAGCCCGCCATCGCGACCGGCTGATGCAGCTCGCGGTCTCCTTCGGTCAGGGCCTGCAGATGACCAATATCCTCAAGGACATCTGGGAGGATCGGCGTCGCGGCGCCTGCTGGCTGCCACGCGACGTCTTCCGCCGGGCCGGCGTCGATCTCGCGCAGCTGCGGCCCGAGGACGTCCCACCCGGGTTCCGCGACGCTCTCGGCGAGCTCATCGGCGTGGCGCGGCAGCACCTGGAGAACGCGCTCGCCTACACCCTGCTGATCCCGCCGCAGGAGGCGGGGATCCGGCGGTTCTGCCTCTGGGCGATCGGCATGGCGGTCCTGACCCTGAAGAAGTTGAATCGCCATCGCGACTTCCGTTCCGGCCGCGAGGTCAAGATCTCGCGCAACAGCGTGAAGTTGACGATCCTCGCCACCAACCTCACGACCTCCAGCGATCGGCTCCTGAGATGGCTGTTTGCCTTTGCCGCCAAGGATTTGCCGAGATCGGACATTCGTGAGACACTCTCGGAGCCGGGCTGCGGCAGCGGATCACAAGCATCTGGGTGCCCCGAGGGGCCCCGAATCATCCGGCAGTAGGGGGGATTCAATACCGATTCGGTCGCATGCGCCGAGGTAGCGCGCGTCGGACGCGTCTGTGTTGACGTCCTGCCATTCCCGCTGCTCGCAAAGTGCAGACGACGGTTCCTTTCGGGAAATACGAAAAATGTTAAAGACGCGTTTTCGGCGCAAGCATTCCAAGATTGCGTCACGACTGGCAGTTGTTCAGGCGCGCGAGGCCCGCGGGCCGATCAACCCCGCCGAGCTCGAGGAGTCCATCGATCGCGCCCGCCTCGGCCTGGAGTCCGAGCAGCACCCCGACGGCCATTACATCTACGAGCTCGAGGCCGACTGCACCATCCCCGCCGAGTACATCATGATGAACCACTTCATGGGCGAGGTGGACGACGTGCTCGAGCGCAAGATCGCCAGCCACCTGCGCGCCAAGCAGGCCGAGCACGGCGGCTGGCCGCTGTATCACGGCGGCGACTTCGACCTGTCCTGCTCCGTGAAGGCGTACTACGCGCTGAAGCTGGTCGGCGACGACCCGAACGAGCCGCACATGATCCGCGCGCGCAACGCCATCCTGAACTACGGCGGCGCCGCCCGCGCCAACGTCTTCACCCGCATTGCGCTGGCCCTGTTCGAGCAGGTGCCCTGGAAAGGCGTGCCGTTCATCCCCGTGGAGGTGATGCTGCTGCCGCGCTGGTTCCCGTTCCACATCAGCAAGGTCGCCTACTGGTCCCGCACCGTCATGGTGCCGCTGTTCGTGCTGTGCACGCTGAAGCCCAAGGCCAAGAACCCGCGCGGGGTGGACATCCGCGAACTGTTCATCACCCCGCCGCACCTGGAGCAGGACTGGTTCCGGCCGACGACGCTGCTTGCGAAGCTGTTCCTGCTGCTGGACCAGATGGGCCGCGGCCTGGAGCATCTGATCCCGCCGCGCATGCGCCAGTACGCGCTGCGCCTGGCCGAGCGCTGGTTCACGCGCCGGCTCAACGGCGTCGACGGCCTGGGCGGCATCTTCCCGGCCATGGTCAATGCCTACGAGGCCCTGGCGATGCTGGGCTATCCGGCCGACCACCCGTACCGCGTCCAGACCCGCACCGCGATCCGCAACCTCGTGGTCAGCAACACCCACAGCGCCTACGTGCAGCCGTGCGTGTCGCCGACGTGGGACACGGGCCTGGCGGCGCACGCTCTGTACCAGGCCTACGGCAGCGCGCAGTCCGAATCGGTGACCCGCGCGCTCGACTGGCTGGTGCATCACCAGCTGGACGCGGAGCCTGGCGACTGGCAGGAGAACCACCCGGGGCTGCGCGGCGGCGGCTGGGCGTTCCAGTACGGCAATTCCTTCTACCCGGACCTGGACGACACCTCGATGATCGGCTGGATCATGTACGAGGTCGATCGCGAGCGTTACGCGCATAACGTCGAGCGCGCCGCCGACTGGGTGTGCGGCATGCAGTCGAAGAACGGCGGCTTCGCCTCATTCGATTCGGACAACACGCACTACTACCTCAACGCCATTCCGTTCGCGGACCACGGCGCCCTGCTCGATCCGCCGACCGCGGACCTGACGGGCCGCTGCATCGCCCTGCTCGCGCTGGTCGGCAAGCCTGAGTACAAGAGGCCGATCGCGCGCGCGATGGAGTATCTGCGCAAGGAGCAGGAAGCCGACGGCTCGTGGTTCGGCCGCTGGGGCACCAATTACATCTACGGCACCTGGTCGGTGCTGACGGCGCTGGAGGTGGCGGGCGAGGACATGCGGCAGCCGTACATCCGCCGCGCGGTGAAATGGCTGGAGAGCATGCAGAACGTCGACGGCGGCTGGGGCGAGAGCAACGACAGCTACTACCCGCCGCGCCATTACCGCCCGCATCCCAGCACGCCGTTCCAGACGGCCTGGGCGCTGCTGGCGCTGCTCGCGGCCGGCGAGAAGGACTCGCAGGCCGTGCGCCGTGGCGTGCAGTTCCTCATCAAGACCCAGCTGGCCGACGGCCTGTGGAGTGACGAGCACTACACGGCGCCGGGCTTTCCGCGCGTGTTCTACCTGAGGTATCACGGTTACTCGCGGTACTTCCCGCTGTGGGCCCTGGGCCGGTTCCGCAACCTGAACCGGGCCGCGCCCGAACGTCCGGCCGCCCGCGAGCATTGACCCCGGCGGGGATCCTCACCGCGCTGCCGGCCGAGGCACGAACGCTGCTCGGCCGGCGGCCGCTCCGCGGCCCGCCCGTCGATACCGTCCTGCCCTGCGGCCCGCACCGACTCCTCGTCTGCGGCATGGGACTCGATCCCGCCGCCGCCGGCGCGCAAGCGCTGCTGCGTGCCGGGGCCCGTTCGCTCGTGAGCTGGGGCTGCGCCGGGGCGATCGACCCCGCCCTGCGGCCCGGCACCCTTGTGCTTCCGGCACAGGTAATCGCGGAATCCGGCACATATGCAACCGACCCGGGCTGGCGCGGGCGCATTGCCTCGGCCGCGGGCGGACGTGAACCCGTCGACGCCGGCCCGCTGCTCAGCGGGCGGGCTGTGCTCCTCGATCGGCGTTCCAGGCAACAAGCGCGGGACCGTTCCGGCGCCTCCGCCATCGACATGGAAAGCGCCGCGGTGGGCGCGGCGGCCCAGGAGGCCGGGGTTCCCTTCCTGGTCGTGCGGGCGATTGCCGACCCGGCCACACACGACCTGCCGGCCTTCCTGCCGGCCATCACGGATGCCTACGGACGCCCCCGGCTCGGGCGACTGGCCCGGGCGCTCCTGTCAGAACCTTCGGCGCTGGCCGGACTCCTAAGGCTGCAGCGCGCATTCGGCCGCGCGCTCGCGACCCTGCGCTGGGTCGCCGCCGTGGCGCAGCGCGAGCTCGGCGAGCCGTCCTGATCGCCTTGTCACCTTGCACTTACTCGGCTATAAAGCGCCCTCTTTTCGCCCCCAATACGAGCCTTCGAACCATGCCCCACGGTCCATTGACGCAGGAACAGATACGGACATTTCACGACGACGGGTTTCTGGTCGCGCGGGGCATGTACAGTGAACGGGAGATGGAGGACATCGCCCGCTGGACCAGCGAGATCGAGGCCTGGCCCGAGACCCCGGGCCGCCACATGATGTACTTCGAAAAGAGCCAGCTCGACGGCAGCCGCATCCTCAACCGGATGGAGAACTTCTATCCCTACCACGAGGGCTTCCAGCGTCTGTTCGACGACGAAAAGATGCGCGGCAGCGTCGGCCAACTGTTCGGCGAGCCGGCCGTGCTGTTCAAGGACAAGGTCAACTTCAAGCTGCCGGGCGGCGATGGCTTCAAGCCGCACCAGGACGTGCAGGCGGGCTGGGACCGCTACGGGTCGCTGCACATCTCCGTGCTGCTGTGCATCGACGAGGCGACGGTGGAGAACGGCTGCCTGGAACTGGTGAAGGGCTTTCACAACCGCGGCGTCGTCGGCAGCATGTGGGAGCCGCTGACCGAGGAGGCGATGGCGGGCATGAAGTTCGAGCCGTATCCGACCGAACCCGGCGACGTCGTGTTCTTCGACTCCTACGCGCCGCACGGATCCGGCCCCAACCTGACCAATCAGCGGCGACGCATCCTGTACGTGACCTACGGCAAGCAGTCCGACGGCGACCAGAGATCGCGGTACTACGCCGACAAACGCATGAGCTATCCGCAGGACTGCGAGCGCGAGGCCGGCAAGAATTACGTCTTTCGCGTCTAGGAACGCTCCGGGTCGCGCCCGACCAGCGCGCAAGCGGCGCGTTGAACCACTCCCAATCGCATGTCTGAGACCACGCCATTCCCGGAACGCGTCGATCGCCTGATCGACGCCTGGTTCCGCTGGGTGCAGCGCCATGCAATCCCGGTGCTGGTGCTGGCCGTGGCCGCCGCGGTCGGCTGTGCGCTCTATACCGCCGAGCATGTCCGCATCAATACCGACACCGCCGACATGCTTGCGGCCGACCTGCCCTGGCGACAGACCCAGATCCAATACCAGCAGGAGTTTCCGCAGTACTCCGACAACATCGTCGTCGTGGTCGACGGCGCGACCGTGGACGAGGCGCGCGACGGGGCAGCCCGGCTCGCGCAGGCGCTGGCGGCGCGCAAGGACCTGTTCACCGAGATCTACTACCCGCAGGGCAGCGAGTTCTTCCGGCGCAACGGCCTGCTCTACCTCGATGAGACCGAGCTCCAGGATCTCTCCGACGATCTGGCCCGCGTGCAGCCGTTTCTCGCCCGACTCAAGGCCGATCCCACCCTCCGCGGTCTGGCCGCGCTGCTCACGGAGGCGCTGACCGAGCCCGACGCGCCCGACATCGATCTCGATTTCGCCATTCGGCGCATTGCGGCCACACTGCAGGCGCTCGCGCAAGGGCGGCACGCGCGGATGTCCTGGGAGGAGCTCATCAAAGGCAGGGAGGCGGCGGCGGAGGACAAGCGCGCGATCCTCGTCACCCGACCGAAGCTCGATTACGGATCGATGCTGCCGGGCGGACCGGCGATGCGCGCGATACGCGAGACCGCGGCGTCATTGGAGCTCACCCCCGAGCACGGCGTGAGCGTGCGGCTGACCGGCGGCGCCGCGCTCGCCTACGACGAGCTCAACAGCGTCAGCCTCGGCGCGCAGCTCGCGAGCATCGGCTCGCTGCTGATGGTCGGACTGGTGATGGTCTTCGGTCTGCGCTCCGGATGGCTCGTCTTCGCCACGCTGACCGCTCTCATCCTCGGCCTGCTGTTCACGGCGTTTTTCGCCACCGTCGCCATCGGCGAGCTCAATCTCATCTCGGTGGCGTTCGCGGTGATGTACATCGGGCTGGGCGCGGACTACGCCATCTACCTGTGCCTGCGGTACAAGGAACTGTCGATCGTCGATCCCGATCATCGCGACGCGCTGGCGCGCGCAGCGCGCCACGTCGGCGGTTCGCTCGGGTTGTGCACGCTGACGACGTCCATCGGCTTTTTCGCGTTCATACCGACCTCCTACCGCGGCGTCGCGGAGCTCGGCATCATCTCGGGCGCCGGCATGTTCATCAGCCTGTTCGTGACCCTGGCGATCCTGCCGGCGCTGCTGTCGCTGCGCCGCCCGAGCCAGCGGCGGATCCCGGGGCTGCGCGCGCCGGCCGCGCTTCGAAAGCTGCTGGCGGCGCCCTTGCACCACAACCGCCTCGTCGTGCTCGCCGCCGCCGTGCTGGCCGTGCTCGCGGTGATGCTGGTGCGTCACGCGCGCTTCGACTACAACCCGCTGAACCTGCAGGATCCGAAGGCCGAATCGGTCGTCACCTACAAATCGCTGCTGGCCGGCGACGGCCAGTCGCCCTGGACCATCGTCGCGCTGGCCAGGGACGCGAACGAGGCCAGGGCCATCAAGTCGCGCCTGACGGACGTCGGCAGCGTCGATTCGGTGCGCATCGTCGAGGACTACGTGCCGGAGCAACAGGAGGCCAAGCTGGCGATGGTGAGCGATCTCGCGCTCACCCTCGGTACCGACCTCGACGACGACGCCACCGGCGCGCAACCGGCGCCGACGGCGGAATCGACCCTGCAGGCGCTACACGCGCTGAGGTCGGCGCTCGGCGCGGAAAGCGCCAGGAGCCACGTCGAGCTGGGCGCGCGGCTCGATGCGCTGATGGGGGATCTCGAACGATCGGATGCGGCCGGGCGCGCCCGGCGCATCGATGAGGCGCAGCAGGCGCTGCTCGGCTCGTTGCCGGGACGACTGGCCGCGTTGTCCGCCTCGCTCAATCCCGAGCCGGTGACCCTCGCCTCGCTGCCCGCGGAGCTGCGGGCGCGCTGGGTGGGGGGCGACGGGCGCTATCGGGTGGAGGTCGTGCCGAAGGAGAACCTGGAGGAGACGCACGCGCTGCGCGGCTTCGTCAGCGAGGTCCGCCGCGAGCTGCCGCATGCGACCGGGACGCCGATCGTCTATCTCGAGGCGAGCGACGCGGTGATCAAGGCGTTCACCCAGGCGTTCACCTATGCGCTGGTCGCCATCACCGTGCTGCTGTGGGTGTCCATGAAGCGCCGCGTCGACGTCATACTGGTGCTGACGCCGCTGCTGCTGGCCGCGCTGTACACCGGCGCGGCCACCGTGCTGATCGGCATGCCCTTCAATTTCGCCAACATCATCGCCCTGCCGCTGCTGCTCGGCATGGGCGTCGACAACGGCATACACATGGTGCACCGTTTCCGCACCGCCCCGCCCGAGGACGGCCTGATGCTCAACACCAGCACCGCCACCGCCATCGGTCTGAGCGCGATGACCAACGCCAGCGGCTTCGGCAACCTGGCCATCTCGCCGCATGCCGGCACGGCCAGCATGGGTGTCATACTCACGATCGGAATATTCATCACGCTGGCGTGCACGATGCTCGTGCTGCCGAGCCTGATGAGCCTCCTGTACCGATCCTCGCGCGCCTGAGGAGCCCTGCGGATATGGCCATGGACAAGCCCTGGGATGCCATGCTGGCGGCTCGGCTGGTGGCGCCGCTGCGCGCCACGGCGGTCACGCCCAACCATCTGACGACCGTGCGGCTGCTCACCGGGGTTGCCGGCGTGTACCTGCTGGCCCGCGGCGCGTTCAACGCCGGGGCCTGGCTGGTCGCCCTGTCGACCTTCCTCGATCACACCGACGGCGAGCTGGCGCGCATGACGGGCAAGGGCTCGCGCCTCGGTCACTACTACGATCTCGTCTCCGACGCGCTCATCACCATCGGCATGTTCCTCGGTCTGGGCATGGGCCTGGCCGGCGTCACCGGCAGTCATACGGCCACGGTCCTGGGCGCCGTCGCGGGGGTGAGCGTGGCCGGCATCTTCCAGATGCGCAACGAGATGGAAGCACGCCTCGGCAAGACCGTCACGCGCCAGCCCAACTACGCGGGATTCGAACCCGAGGACGTACTCTATCTGTTGCCACTGGTCACGCATGGAGGATACGCAATGGGATTTCTGAAGCTGGCCGCCGTGGGCGCGCCGGCGGCGGCGCTCGTGGTCCTCGTGCTGTTTATGCGCACCCGCAGAGGCGCCTCGGCATGACCACGTTCGTCACGGGCGCGACCGGATTCGTCGGCTCGGCCGTCGTCCGCCACCTGCTCTCCGAACAGATCCCCGTGCGGGTGCTCGCGCGGCCGAACAGCGATCGCCGCAACCTGGAAGGGCTGGAGGTCGAGGTCGTCGAGGGCGATCTGCGCGATCGCGCATCGCTGGAGCGGGCGATGAAGGGCTGTCTCGCGCTGTTCCATGTCGCCGCCGACTACCGGCTGTGGGCCCGCGACGTGCAGGAGCTCTATCGCAGCAATGTCGAGGGCACGCGCAACATCATGCTGGCCGCCGCCGAGGCCGGCGTCGAGCGCATCGTCTACACCAGCAGCGTGGCGACACTCGGTCTGAATCCGGACGGCACGCCCTCCAACGAGGATACTCGGGTCAGCGTCCAGGACATGATCGGCGACTACAAGCGCTCCAAGTACATGGCCGAGGACGAGGTGCGCCGGCTGGTGCGCAAGGACCGGCTGCCGATCGTCATCGTGAATCCATCGACCCCGATCGGGCCCTACGACATCAAACCCACCCCCACCGGCCGGCTGATCCTCGACGCGGCGCGCGGACGCATGCCCGCCTACGTCGATACGGGACTGAATCTCGTGCACGTCGAGGACGTCGCCGCGGGCCACATCGCCGCCTACCGCCGCGGCGAGATCGGCGAGCGTTACATCCTCGGAGGCGAGAATCTCTGGCTGAAGGAGATACTCGAGCGTATTGCCATCATCTCGGGCCGCAGACCACCTCGCATACGCCTGTCGCATTCGACGGTGATGCCCATCGCGCGGCTCTCGGAGCTCATGGGGCGGGTCACCTACGGGTTGTGGGAACCGCGGGCCACCGTCGACGGCGTGAAGATGGCGCGGAAGCTGATGTTCTTCTCCAGCGAGAAGGCCATGCGCGACCTCAACTACCACCCGCGGCCCGCGGAGGAGGCGCTGCGCGACGCCGTCGACTGGTTCCTGCATTACTGGAAGCCGCGCTGAGCGACGGCGCGCGAGCGCCTCGCACCGGCCGCCCGCCGCCCATCCGCGGCCGGTCCGAGGCCCGGAGTCATTCCCCACGATGGAGAGTCGCGATAGCATCAGCGGCACGGGCGAGTCGTACGATCCTGTCGGGGGCAAGAACCAATACCATGCTGCTGCGCTATCGTCTGACCACGGCGGCGGATCTGCCGCGATGCCTGGATATGGTGCACAACAGTTTCACGCATCGTCCGGACGTGCGCGACGCCCTGCCGAGGGTCTGGGCGGAGCTCATCGAGCAGGGCGCCATCATCTCCGCGGTCATCGAGGCGCAGTATGCCCACGGTCACCGCGCTCTGGAGGCAGTGAGCATCAACGCCTTCGTTTCCGATCCGTTCCTCGACGAATTCCTGGCGCGGCCCGTCCCCTACATTGCCCTGCAGGTCTACGAACGCCATATGCAGGGGCGTTCGCCCCTGCTCGATTCCGAGGGCATCCGGCAGGCGAACGCCGGCGCGGGCCTGAACCTGCTCATCCTGCACACCGGCGCCACCACCAACGACTACACCCAGCCCTCGGCGCACGTGCTCGTCGAGATGTTCCGCGAAATGCACATCATTCTGCTCTCCGGCCACCGCATCAACCGGGTGGTGCACGAAGTGCTCGGCGAGACGGCGCGCGGCTATATGCAGGGCGCGGGATTCAGGCTGATCACGGATTACGTGGAGCACATCGCGCGCTCCGGGGTCCCGCTGCGGGACGAGGACCACCCCTACCTGTTCGTGACGGCGGAGGCCGACACGGTGCCGGGCAGCGCGCCGGCGATCTACTTCAGACACGTGACTCCCCGCTTCGGATTCTCACCGATGCAGCAGCTCGTGCTGCTGCATGCGTGGTGCAACGCCACCGACGGCGAGATCGCCGAGCGGTTGCATGTTTCCACCGACACCGTGCGCAAGCACTGGCGCGCAATCTATCAGCGGGTGACGGAGGTCGCCCCGCATCTTCTGCCCGGCGAGCACGTCGAGGGCGACACCCGCGGCCCGGAGAAGCGCCGGCATCTGCTCGCCTACCTGCGCCACCATCCCGAGGAGCTGCGACCTTACCCGCAGCCGCGCCGGCGGGCCAATTCACGGCCGCACTGAGGCCGCGCCTGGCGCCCCCCGGCAACGCGTCACCGGGGCCTGCCGATCAGGGGGCTGCCGCAGGTTCCGCCGGCCGGCGCAGTGAATACGACCAGTAGATCGCCAACCCCAGCGTCACCCAGACGAGCTCCCGACAACGGCGGACCACGGACATTGTTATGCCCGTGGAGGTCACGCCGGTGACGGCGCGGCAGGCCACCAGGAAGGTCCCTTCCTGCACGCCGACGGCGGCGGGGATGAAGAACGCGCTGGCGCGCATCAGCTGCGCCAGCGACTCGATGATCCACGCATCGGCGAAGCTGATCGGGTGGCCCATGAATCCCAGCACGAGGTAGACCTCCAGCGTTCCGAGGATCCAGTTGCTGAACCCCAGCGTCAGCGCCGTCAGGAACGCGAGCGGCTTGCTGCGATAGAACTGCACCATGTGCTCGTCGAACTCCTCTAGCGCGTGGACGGCGCCCTCCAGCCTGCGGCCGTAGCGCGTGCGCGCGAGCTTGCGGCTGATCCACGAGCTGAGTTTGAACCACTGTATGGCCAGGAACTGCACGGCGCCGAGCGCCACACCGCCCAGGCCGACGGCGGCAACCACCTTCATGCTCTGTGAAAACGCCTCGGAGAAGAACATGAAGACGAAGCCCACGCTGAGAAACAGCAGCAGCGCGATGATATTGACCGTGCGCGCGAGCAGCAGTGTCGCCGCCGCCTCGCGATAAGGGACGCGGTAATGCGTCTTCAGCAGCGCGGCCTTGAACGGTTCGCCGCCGATCGAGGCCGCGGGCAGGATGTAGTTGAAGGCCTCCCCGGCCAGGCGCACCGCGTACAGGCGCAGAGTCCAGCGCGGTTCCCGCGGCGAAAAGGAGGTGAATGTTTGCTGCCAGCCGGCCACGTCCGTCAGGAACGTAATGACATGCAGACCGATGACGATGGCAAAGCCGCCCCAGCCGATCTTTGCCAGATCCGCGCTGACCTGAGTCCAGTCCACCGCGCTCAGGACCTTCGCGAGCAGCAGCAGACCGATGCCGAGGAAGATGTATTTCGCGTATTTCACCGCGCAAGTGTACAGGGAACTCCCGCCCCCCGCCGCCGCCGCGGACGGGCGCGTTCAGGATCATCGGCTCCGGCCGCTCCGCGTCTGCGCGGGACTGCGGCTATGATCGGCGTATGGGCGATCGAATCCTGAAAGGCGGATGCCTTTGCGGCGCAGTGCGCTACAGCGTCAGCGGCGAGCCGGTGGATTGCGGGTATTGCCACTGCCGGATCTGCCAGCGCGCCACCGGCGCACCGATGGTCGCGTGGGCGACCTTCGCGGCGGACTGCCTGACCATCACCGCCGGCGAGCCGCGGGCATATGCCTCCTCGGCGCACGCACTCCGGCATTTCTGCGCCCGGTGCGGGACCCCCATCAGCTTTCGCAGCCAGCACAACCCCGCGCACGTCGACATCACCATCGCCAGTCTCGACGACCCCTCCTCGCTGCCCCCGCAATACCACATCTGGACCATGAGCCAGATCCCCTGGCTGCAGGTCGACGACCGCCTGCCCCGCCACGCCGATGGCGGGCCGGACCGGCTCGCCTGATGGCCGCGAGGCACCACGGATTTTGACCTGGTCAACGCGCCGGCCGGCGTGTTGCGGCGCGACTGGACCGACCCGCGCCGCCTGCGCCCGCGGCGGAGGCCAGGGCTTGACCGCCGCTGTTGAATGAATTGGTCCGCACGGGTATAAAGACGGCCGCTTACGCCATAACGAAACCGGGCGGGCGGACCATGCGGCGCGCTGCCGCGCGGGTCCGGACACCCCGGAGTGCAGCCTTCGCGACGCGACCGCCATCCGCCATGTCACAGCTCGAACTGCCCTACGATCAGCGCCTGGCGCGCTGGCTCGTGCGCCCTCTCATCCACACGCCGGTGCACCCCAACCACCTGACGGCCCTGAGCCTGCTCTTCGGCGTCATTGCCTCTGCCACCTTCGCGTTCGGCGGGCCGGCGCACGTGAATCTCGCCGCCGGCATCTACATGCTGGCGGTGTTCACCGATCACACCGACGGCGAACTCGCCCGCCAGTCCGGCAAGACCAGCCACCTCGGCCACAAGCTCGACTTCATCGTCGGCGGACTCAATTACACGCTGTTGTTCTGCGGCATCGGTATCGGACAGTGGCACGGGCAGCTCGGCGCCGCCGGCCTGCTGCTGGGCCTGGCCGCGGGCCTGTCGAACCCGTTCATCCTGCGGCTGCGGCTGCGGCTCGACCAGCGCTGGGGCAAGCAGGCATGGAAGCATCCCTACTTCCGCGGCTTCGAGCTGGAGGACTTCATCTACCTCATCGGTCCCATCACCTGGACGCTCGGCCTGCTGTACTTCTTCGTGCCGTACGCCCTGGGCACCCTGGGCTACCTGACGTGGACCATCATCGAGTACCGCCGCTGGGATCGCCGAGATTCAGTTGGCGGCGCAACCTGACATAAGGGCACGCAACGGCATGACCGACATCGACGCCGCGCTCGACGCGCACATTCGCAGCCTTGACGTCGCCTCGCTCCGGCGCAGGTTCCTGGAACAGGACGAGGCGCTGGTCATCGAGAACTTCCTGCCGAAGACCGTCGCCGACGCGCTGCTCGCGGCGCTGCCGCGGGTGCGTCGCAGCGTGAACCGCAACTACCTGCCCGGTCACAAGAAGGGCGGCAGCGTCAGCCGTTTCGATCTGGATCGGCTCGCGCCGGAGTTTCCCGAGCTGTACCGCTCCAGGGCGCTGACGGATTTCCTCAAGGCGCTGACGGGCGTGGATCTGCTGCCCTGCCCGGCCAATGACCCGCACACCTACGCGCTGTACTACTACACGCAGCCCGGCGATCACATCGGCTGGCACTACGACACGTCGTACTACAAGGGCGCGCGCTACACGGTCCTTTTCGGCCTGGTCGATCGCTCCAGCTGCAGGCTCGAGTTCGAGCTGTACCGCGGCCGCAAGGATCGCCCGAGCGAGCACCACGGCATCGCGCTCACCCCCGGCACGTTCGTCATCTTCAACGGCGACAAGCTGTGGCATCGGGTCACGCCGGCGGGCGAGAACGAGGAGCGCATCGCGTTGACGCTCGAATACCTCACCAGCGCCAGGATGAGCGCCTTCGGCCGCTTCGTCTCCGACATGAAGGATGCGGTGGCCTATTTCGGCTTCCGCCAGGTGTTCGGACGGGTGGTCGGCAAGCAGTGAGCGGCGGCGATCGGGCAGCGGCGGCCTGACCCGCCCCGATGCATTATGCTCGCCAATCACCCATCGCCAATCACCAGTCACGAATCACCAATCACGATCCACGGATAATCGTCCGATGAGAGCCATCATCCTCGCCGCCGGCTACGGCCGGCGCATCGCCGCCGCCCATCAGGGGCCGAAGAGCCTGCTCGCGTTCGGCGGCAAATCGCTCCTGCAGCGTCACCTGGAGAATCTGGCCAGCCGCGGCATCGAGCACATTGCCGTCTGCGTCGGCTACGAGGCCGGCATGCTGCGCGAGGCGATCGAGGCGAGCGGTCATGCCACGCGGGTGTCCACCGTGCTGAACCCCGCCTATCGCGAGGGCAGCGTCGTCAGCCTGTGGTCGATGCGGCACTACCTCGATGCCGGCGGCGACGTGCTGCTGATGGACGCCGACGTACTCTGTCACCCGGCATTGCTGGACCGGCTGCAGCAGACCGCCATGCCGAACTGCTTCCTGCTCGACCGGGATTTCGAGCCCGGTTTGGAGCCGGTCAAGCTGTGCGTGCGCGCCGGCGCCCTGGTCGAGTTCCGCAAGCAGCTCGCCGAGGGGCTACAATACGACTTCGCCGGCGAATCGGTGGGCTTTTTCCGCCTCGGGGAGGACATGGCCCGGCGGCTGGCGCGCAAGACCGAGGAATACGTCGGCGACGGCCGCCGCGAAGAGCCCTACGAGGAGGCGATCCGCGACCTGTTGCTGGAGCGGCCGGCCGAGTTCGGTTACGAGGACGTCACCGGCACGCCCTGGGTCGAGATTGATTTTCCCGAAGACATCGAGCGAGCCGCCACCAAGATACTGCCGCAACTGACGTGAACAGTCCCGAGAACATCAATCCGCCCCTGAGTCGGGCCGCGCAGCTGCGGCGCATGCTGCTGTCGCCGGATCTGGAATTCATCATGGAGGCGCACAACGGCCTGTCGGCGCGGGTCGTCGAGGAGGCCGGCTTCAAGGGCATCTGGGCCAGCGGGCTCGCCCTTTCCGCGCAGTTCGGCGTGCGCGACAACAACGAGGCGAGCTGGACGCAGGTCGTGGACGTGCTGGAGTTCATGACCGACGTCACGCGTATCCCCATCCTGCTCGACGGCGATACCGGCTACGGCAACTTCAACAACATGCGGCGGCTGGTGCGCAAGCTCGAGCAGCGCGGCGTGGCCGGGGTGTGCATCGAGGACAAGCTGTTTCCCAAGACCAACAGCTTCATCGACGGCGAGCGCCAGCCGCTGGCCGACGTCGACGAGTTCTGCGGCAAGATCAAGGCCGGCAAGGACAGCCAGCACGACGACGACTTCTGCATCGTGGCGCGCATCGAGGCCCTGATCGCCGGATGGGACATGAAGGAAGCGCTGCGCCGCGCCGAGTCCTACCGGCAGGCGGGCGCCGACGCCATCCTCATCCACAGCAAGCTGTCGCGCCCGGACGAGATCCTCACCTTCGCCAGGGAGTGGGCAAACCGCGCGCCCGTCGTGATCGTCCCCACCAAGTACTACTCCACGCCGGTGGAGATGTATCGCCGCGCCGGGGTCAGCCTGGTCATCTGGGCCAACCACATGGTCCGCGCCGCCGTGGCCGCCATGCAGTCGGTCGCCACCGAGGTGCGCGAGACCGAGAGCCTGCTGAACGTCGAGGACCGCATCGCTTCGGTCAACGAGATCTTCCGCCTGCAGGGTGCCGATGAGCTGAAGGAGGCCGAGCTGCGCTACGCCGGCGGGACGCAGAGCCGCGTGCAGGCCATCGTCCTTGCCGCCAGCCGCGGCGAGGAGCTCGACAGGCTCACGCAGTCGCGCCCGAAGGTGATGCTGCCGATCAGCGGCAAGCCGCTGCTGCGCCGGCTCGTCGAGGAGTTCAAGAAGCAGGGCATCAACGACAGCACCGTGGTCGCCGGCTACCGGGCCGACGCCATCAACGTCCCCGGCGTGAAGGTGACCGTCAACGAGGAGTACGCCAGCACCGGCGAGCTGGCCTCGCTCGCCTGCGCGCGGGGGGATTTCGCCGACAACATGGTGATCCTCTACGGCGATCTGCTGTTCCGCAGCTATATCCTGCGCGATGCGCTGGAGCACGAGGGCGAGATCGTGACGGTGGTCGACTCCGCGCTCTCCGCCAACCATGTCAGCGGCTCGCCGGACTATGCCTGGTGCTCGGCGCCGGATGATCGCGCCGTCATCGACCGCGACGTGACGCTCGAGCGCGTCGACAAGGACGCGGGCAGCGGCCCCGGCCCCTGCCACGGGCGATGGATCGGAATGCTGCGGGTCCGCGGTGCCGGCCGCCAGTGGCTCGCCGAGGCGCTGGAGGAGCTGAAGCAGCGCCCCGACTATCATTCCCTTGGCCTGCCGAACGTGCTCAACCACCTCGTGCAGCGCGGCCGCCCCGTGCGCGTGCTCTACATCAACGGTCACTGGCTGGACGTGAACTCGCTGGAGGATCTCGATCGGGCCGGCGACTTCACGCAGGGCAACACCTAGTCCGCCGACGCGTCGTCGCCGTTCATGCAGGCGTGGTCTCCGATGCGGCGCCGGGCACCATGTGCTTCGCCTGCGTAACAGCCTACCCGTGTGGTGCGAAGACTGTTCGCGGCAACTGCGATCGGAGCGCATTCGGGATTCGCGAAACGGCAATGCCGGGTATGCTTCCATGACACGCTGTGAATACGTCCATGTACGCTCCGCGGCCGCATCCATTCGGCCGAGGGTCATGGAAACATACCCGGCACCGCCGTCTGTAGCCCGTCAAAGTTCTCCGCATCGAGCGTGCCCATCAGGCACAGACGGCGTCAACTTCATTGAAGGCCGGCGTACACGGAATAGCAATCACGCAAAGGGCGCCGGCGCGCGCAACGTCGGGCTAAGTAATACAATAGCGACCCAACAATTCACTGCCATGCAGAATCCGCGTCAAAGAACATGATCAAGGCCGAAGAATTCGTCGAAGCCGCGCGCGCGCTGGGCTACGGCACCTACGCCGGCGTGCCCTGTTCCTTCCTCACGCCGTTCATCAACTACGTCATCAACGACGAGAAGCTCAGCTACATCTCCTCGGCCAACGAGGGCGACGCCCTGGCCACCGCCTGCGGCGCCGCCATCGGCGGCCGCCGCGCCGTGGCCATGATGCAGAACTCCGGTCTCGGCAACGCGGTCAGCCCGATCACCTCGCTGAGCTACGTCTTTCGCATCCCGCTGCTCATCATCTGCACCCATCGCGGCGCGCCCGGCGTGCACGATGAGCCGCAGCACGAGCTGATGGGGCAGATCACCAGCGAGATGTTCGACCTCATGCGCGTGCCCTGGGAGACCTTCCCCATGCACGCCCAGGACATCGCGCCGGTGCTGCAGCGCGCCCGCGACCACATGGAACGCGAGCGGCGGCCGTACGGGCTCATCATGCAGAAGGGTACCGTCGAGAAGCATGCCCTGAAGAAGAAGACGCCGGGCCTGCCGACGCGCGCCGGCAGGCTCGTGCACGCCGATACCCAGCGCAGGACCCCGCGACTCACGCGCAACGAGGCGCTCAGGCACCTCGTCGACCTCACCCCGACCGCCGACACCATCGTGATCGCCACGACCGGGTACACGGGCCGCGAGCTCTACGCCGTGGACGATCGCGTCAACCAGCTCTACATGGTCGGTTCCATGGGCTGTGCTTCCTCCCTGGGCCTCGGACTGGCCCTGGCCAGGCCGGACAAGAAGGTGGTCGTGGTCGACGGCGACGGCGCGGCGCTGATGCGCATGGGCAATTTCGCGACGCTGGGCGCCTACGGTCCCGGCAATCTCGTGCACATCGTGCTCGACAACGAGGCGCACGATTCCACCGGCGCGCAGGCGACGGTGAGCGCCGGCGTGGGATTCGCCCCCATCGCGCAGGCCTGCGGTTACGGACTGAGCGTCAGCGGCGAGGAGGCCGGGGTGCTCGACCGCGTGCTGCAGGCCGACGACAGCGGTCCGAAGTTCGCGCATCTGAAGATCGCCACCGGCACCATCGAGGACCTGCCGCGGCCGAAGGTGACGCCGCCGCAGGTGCTGGAGCGGCTGATGTCGCACATCGGCAGCCGGTTCTGAGCGAGTAGACAGTATTCCTCATCGCCGCGACCACGCGACCCGCCACCCAAGGATACCCGACCGCGACATGAACAAGCCCGACCTCAGGCCGCTGCTGCTGCTCAATCCCGGACCGGTCACGCTGAGCGCGCGCGTGCGCGCGGCGATGGGCGGCCCCGATCTCTGTCATCGCGAGCCGGAATTCGCCGAGCTGCAGCGATCGATCCGCGAGCGGCTGCTGCGGGTCTACGATCTCGACCCCAGGCGCTACGCCGCCATCCTGATGACCGGCTCCGGCACCGCAGCGATGGAGGCGATGGTCGCCAGCCTCGGCCCCGCCCACAGCAAGATGCTGGTCGTCGAGAACGGCGTCTACGGCGAACGCCTCTCGAAGATCGCCGCCATCCACGGCATAGCCAGCGTCGCGATGACACTGAAGTGGGGCGAGGTGATCGACAACGCGCGCCTGCGCGCGCTGCTAGACGAGCACCAGGATGTCTCGCACCTGGCCCTGGTGCATCACGAGACCACGACCGGGCGGCTCAACGCGATCGAACCGCTCGCGCGCCTGTGCGCCGAGCGTCGGGTGACCCTGCTCGTGGATGCCGTCAGCAGCTTCGGCGCCGAGGAGCTCGATTTCGAGGGCTGGGGCATCGCCGCCTGCGCGGCGACCGCCAACAAGTGCCTGCACGGGGTGCCCGGCACCTCCTTCGTCATCGCGCGCCGCGACGCGCTCGACGAGGAGGACACGCCGCAGCGCACGCTGTACCTGGATCTCGCCACCTACTGCCGCGAGCAGGACAAGGGCGGCACGCCGTTCACGCAGTCGGTGCAGACCTTCTACGCGCTGACCGAGGCGCTGGCGGAGTTCGAGGAACAGGGCGGCTGGCGCGCGCGCCGCGCGCGCTACCAGGCACTGGCCGAGCAGGTGCGATCCGGGCTCGGCGCGCTGGGGGTACGTCCGCTGCTGCCGGAAGGCGCCTCCTCGGTCGTGCTCAACGGCTACCACCTGCCCGCCAACGTCACCTACGAGCGCCTGCACGATCACCTGAAGGCGCACGGCTTCGTCGTCTACTCCGGGCAGGGCAGCTACGCGAAGTCGATCTTCCGGATCTCGACCATGGGCGAGATCACGGGCGCGGACATGCAGCGCCTGGTCGCGGCGGTCGGAGAACTGTTGCGGTGACTGAACGGAGCGGCGGGCGCCGCTCCGCGGGGTGAGATCCGGCCGGCGCGGCTCAGGCGAGCTGCACGGCCCGCGCGTCGCGGCCCTGCTGCCGGGATTTGATCGCGCGCACCAGCTCCTCGCGCGTGAAACCGGCCTCCTTGCGCATGTCGTCCTGCGAGCCGTGCTGCAGCATGACGTCCGGGAGGCCGAAGTTCAGCACC